>CAVWSE010000004.1:0-483202 GCA_963757455.1 uncultured Actinomycetota bacterium | reverse complement strand
AACCAGAATCTGCTGTGTGTAGTATTTTCCCGACGACGCGATCGTCCTCGAGAACAGATAGCAGTTGGCCATTGCACTATCCCTTCGTCACGCGATCAATGATGCTGGTAACACGATGGCGACAGCCACAGAAATGCCGGCGATGCAGCGGCCGTAAAGCCGGTAGCGAGCATCAATACGTGAATCGTTTCGTCGACGTCTCTCAGGCGCGTCGCGTACATCGCTGCGGCCAACGCTCGCATGGTTCCAAACGCAAACATGACCAGCAGCGCCGTAACGTAATTTGGGCTCAGTAGCGCCGCGGCCACGACGAGCAGCATGCCCTGATACGTAATTCGTGTGGAGATCACAAGCGACAGATCGGCTCCCCAAGCGAACAACGCGCCAGTCGGCCCAAGCGCGCAATTCCAGGATCGAGGAGTTTGTCGGTTTGTGCCTGATAACAAGCCACGCCTCAAGGCCCCGATGTCTACGGCCGCACCGAGTATCAGAAGAGCACACATCGTGTACGTACGGACGACGGTCCATTCCCGACCGAAAAGCTCGTTCACGGCCACGGCGAACCATCCGAGGATGGCTCCGGCGGCGACGCCACCGAACGCCCCGCCAAGCACATGGACGGCGGCGACTCTCATACGTGACCCTTGGACCAAGGGTGCGATCTGGCCGATCATAGATACGCCTCAAGGGCTGGCAATAGCTAGCCAGCCGACCACCACACTGTAGCCAACCAGGACAGCTGAAAATGCGACGCTCGTCATCTCGCCGCGCCTAACAGGCGCATCTCTTCCCAGTCACACACGCATAGGGAAGGGCCTCGAAACAATGGCAACCCGAGCCGCCCTTGCAGCACTCGAGGCAGCGGACCTTGCACCCTAGGCTGTTGCAGATCGTCCAGCTTCCGCTGATCGACCATCCGAACGGGCAGGCACCCCCGCTGCAACCGTCGGGACAGTTGCTACACACTGGCGCGGGCGAAAAGCAGTCTGTGCCTCCACCGCAGCCATAGCACGGCGCGAGAGTGTCTGCGAGCGCAACATCAGCACCAGACAGCACTAGGCCGGTACCGAGCGCCGACCCACTCGCCAACCTCAGGAACGTACGCCTGCTCGACAGCGCCCCGAGCCGGTCGCCGAGCTTCGTAGCAATCGTCATAGCGCTAGCGCCTCCTCTGTTGAAGAACTTTCGCCGTCACCTGTTAGCAGGCGATGGCTCGGAAACAGGCACCCACGGTTTACCTGCCTGCAGCGTGCCTTCCTCGTTCAAGAGAGACTCGAACCCCCGCCAGTCATTGGCGACTCCACGTATCAGGACGTGCGAATCCTCATCAACCACATACGTAAATGGTGTGTAGGCGACCTGATAGCTGTGCGCAGCAACCCCGCCCACGTCGACCCACGTCGTTATCCGCTTCGCCAGGCCCGATCCGTTTGCGAGCTGAGTCGCCGTCGCAATGTCCCCCGAGATGACGACCAGGTAGTCGAAGCTCGGCTGAGTTCTTGCGACCTCATGCAAGTGTTGCGCAAGTTGACGACACGCCAGGCACCCAGTCGAGAGGAACACGATGGCACGAGGACGCCTCACGAGCTCCCGACTCCTAACAGGCTCGCGGGTCAGAACGTCGATGCCTTCGAAATCAGGCGCGAGCGCTCCACGCAAGAGTCCCTCATCAGTTATCAGTGCGCCAGGGTCATCGCCCATGCGAAGTCGAATGAGGCCGAGCTCCCGTAAAGCACCGGCAAGCAAAAAAGCCATACATATGACGAGAAGCCACAGAACCACAAAGCTTGCAATCCAGAATGGCGACATCGTTCGCTCCCGTCTTGACCGGCCAGGTCGCCGAGCTCTGCAAACACCGGCAGGCTTCGGAGGCTGACCCTGTTGCCCCGCGCCGGGGCCACAACCGTCTCTTCCCGTAAGAATGACCACGCGGTGGGGATAAGACTCACGAGGCGCAGCGTGACCGCAATCGCTACGCCGGCGATGACCGCGGCGACGACATCTCGCGATCCACGAAAGGCGTGCCCCTCCATGATCGCTAGTGTTAGCGCTGCGGCCGCAAGCGTAAATGCCCGAGCCATCGTCGTCCAAGACGCCTTTTCGTCCACCGAGTTCCCAAAGCATCCGCACGGAGCGACGATTCCTCTGCCGATCACAGACAGAATCGCAACGCCGAACGTTAAGAACAATGCTGCAGAAACGTATGCGCCAATGCTGACCATGAAGCCGGTCAGCAGCAATACTCCTGCGGCGAGTTCAGCTGATATGAGACCGACGTAAATCGCCGTCACAGCGCGGTATGGCACCAACCGGAAGGCGAAGATCGCGGCCTTCGCTTCCCGAGGTTCGACGAACTTCATCGACCCCGCAACGATGAGTAGCGTTCCCATCGATACACGAAGTATCAGGATTGTCTGCATGTGGACCTCCCTGCACAAATGTCCACTCGCGGTCGGTCTACACCCGGTTGTGTTGATCGTCAAGGGGCCCGTCGCGCGAGAAGGTGCTATCCGTGGGCTGGAGCCGCCGGTGTCCAGGAGCGATCTGGCGATGTTCGTCAGGATGCCGAAGCCCAGGGCGCTGCCGCATAGGTATTCGAGGCGTCCATTGACGGCCCGGGTCGAGCCGCAGCTCGCTAGGGCCGTTGCTGGTGCATGGCCCGGTCGAGATAGGCGAGCACGTCTGCGGCGCGAAGCTTCAAGATGCGTCCGAGGGTGGTCAGCTCGGTCCGCTCGGCTTGGTCTTCTTCGCCATACCACACCAGCACACGCCGCCACGGTCCACGCCGTGATCGGGTCGTTCGCTGACGCCCGGCCCGAGGTCCCGTTCCCGGTCCGGTCCGTTCGTGTTGGCGCGACAGGTCTTTCCGACGTGCACGGCGCACGCGAGGTCCACACCAAATTATCGCACCCGACGACATGCTGACGCATTCGAACATCATCGGAACCAGCCAAACCGTCCGCACCACCGACGTAGACACCCACCTGTCGTGGCCATTCCGGCCGGTCTGCGGCCTAACGACTATTTCGTCGTCGGCATCCAGAACCTCACGCAGCGGTGCACACCCGTGACCGGCTGCCGAAGGCCGCCCGCCCGCACTGCCCTCCGCCATGCGGGACGGCCCGCGGTGTGTGCCGCGAGGACCGAGGGTGGGCCGTGCCGCAAAAGGATCCCGAGACGGATCGATCGAGTGCCCGTTATGCCCGCACGGCTACGCCGTAGCCATGGGGTAGTTCAAAATGCCGCGGTATGTTCGGTTCGACGCGCAGGTGAACGGCCGCTCGTCGCCGTACGTCACGCGGCATCCGGGCTCGTCAGGGCCACCGGCGGCGAACCGGTTTGTCGACGATGCGCTGCGCATGGACGAACATCCCGGCGTGATGCTCCGGAACGGCCGACCGGTCGGCGGGCCGTGCTCATCGGGGGCGCGGATCTGCGTGAAGTGATCCTCGCGGTGAAGTCGTCGCGCCGGGCAGAGCCCGAGCCCGACGCGCTCGGGTCGTCGCGCTTGTCGAGGCGAACACAGGTGTGCCTGCGCGGCTGGTCGAAGTCGCGGTGCAGTACTGGTCCAGCTACCACGAGATCGACGCCTGGATCGCCGACGCCGACGCGCTCGAAGCTGAGGCAGTCGCGTCATGGGAGCTGCACCAACACCTGCTCTCGCGGTGACTGTTCGCGCGGGACGGCCCGCCACTGACGGCGCTGTTGCTCGATGAGATGTTCAGCGGCGGCATCGCTGAGCACTGCGCGCACGCGGCATCGATGCCGCCGCCGTCGTCGAGGACCCCGGCGCTGGTCGGGACGGCGGCTCTGCTCGCCTACGCCACGACGCAACAGCGCGGGTTGGGCACGGCGACCATCGGTGAGTTCGCTGCGATCGCCACCGATTGGCGTGCGGCCGACCGGACGCACGCCGGCCTGGTGTACGTGACCATCCGGACCCCTGGCAGACGGGAAAACCGAACCTTCATGTCGCTGTACGGTGCACTGCGTAGTGGTGTGGGCGGAGCCCCGCAAGCGGTGATCGTGTTGTTGTAGGGCAGATGTAGGGGCAGTCGTTGGGGAGGAGGCCCCAAAGCCGGGTTTCGACACGTGCACACAGCTCAAGCGATGTTGCGCGACTTGTTCGTGGCGTCCGGCGCGCCTTCAGCCAATCGCTCGCCTGAAGAGGTGCTCCAATTCCGATAGCGCAGTAACACCTCGTCGGGCGTATGAAGGGACGTTAGGCTGACTGAAATTCGGACAGCGCTCATACGCTCTCGCGGCAGAGACGAGAAAATCACCGCCCACCAGATTACCAGCGATTTCCCACGCCGAACCGTCCCACTTCAAGAGGAGTAGGTGTCTCCCACGGACCGGGTCACCGATCACTTCACCGAGGGGTCGCTTGTGCATTGATCCAGCAACTGTGGTGCGTGTGGCGATTCGAAAGCGCGGACCTGGTCGAGGGCCAGCAGTCGGCTTGTCCACGATGGTGCCGAGCAACAGCACAGCACGTTGGGGCGCGTCGGAGCCAGCAAGACGTCTGGCATCACTCTCATCCGTGATGCCTCGGCAATACGTTGAGGGACTCGGTGTTGGGCTAGGCGAAGGGGTCGGCGCGGCCGCAGCTTCGTGCGTGGCAGTCTTTGCGGGAGGCCCGGAACCCGCGCACCCGCTGAGCATGCCGATTCCTACAGCCGTTGCAGCTAGCAAGCCTTTGGACCGACCGAGGTTAGTCGAATGCATCCCAGCGGCTCCTTCCAGGCTCGCGTAGCAGGTGAAATTGCCGACCGATGACCCGGTGTGATCGAATCATACTTTAACGGGCTCGCAAGTCGGCATCCCAAACTCAGGGAGACTGAGTTGCGGCGGAGGACGTTGGCATTGCCGAGGAACCCCCCGGTGCCGAGGTCGGCTGACCTGACGGCTCATTCGGTGGCGTCGAGGTCAGCGAGGAGCTCGAGCTCGTCGGGCTGGGGGAAACGTCATGATCATGATTCGATATTGCCTGCTGAAATAGCGCGACCAGCTGATTCGCGTCGATTACGCCAGTATTGACGATTAGTGGCTGCATAGGAGCATCGAAATTCGGGCAGCGCTCATACGCCACCGAGCCGTCGTAGACAAAAGATCCAGGCAGTCCGTTCGCTAGGTAGTAGTTGCCTTGATTCGAACCGCCAACCAGCACCAGATACTTCCCCGGAACAAGAACATTATCCGTTCCGTTCGAGTCTTCACTTATCTGCGTCAAGTTTAAGTCCGGAAGACTTCCTGCAACGACCGTTGCTGACGCGACAGGGACCTCACGGGTGTGATCGACGGTATCGGATGGGGCTCCGGTCACGGTGATCGAAGCAAGAGCAATCGCATCTCCGTCGTTCACCAGTTGATATGCATCGCTATAATTGCTCACACCGTTGCAATTGGTGAACGGCGTGGGAACCCCTACCGGAAGTTGAGCTATTAGCGAGGGTTTCTCAGCCATCGGCGACGAGTTCCGATTCTGGTTCCCCTCACTTCGCGTCGAACAACCGGCGATTAGCAGGAGGGTGACCGCCGTGAGGACACAGCGCATCACCATAATGAGTCCCCTGGTGTATGGCAGTACGTTGGATTTATGTTGCTTTGCGTTCCAGTCTCGAAGGCGTCGGCTCCAAGCACCCTCAGTGCATAGAAGCACGTCCGATCCATTGTAGCTTGGAACTTGGCGTGCTGTGTGTCGAATAATTGTGTGCCATTGACGGGCTCATATAGCATCGCCGAGTTGTACACTTCGGTTGGAAATGGGGTAGCACTAGGCGCGTTGTGTGTATCCACAAACTCGGTTATAGGTCCTATCTTGTCCCGCGGAAAATGGTCCTGTGTGTTTGGCAAGTCGAGTTGAGGGCCGAAATAGGTGCTGTTGTGCCACCATCGCCAGGTCACATTGCCGGATGCTTCCGCGACAATTTTAAGCCGAAACCACTGCGAGCCTGTCAAGCCGCAATTTCCGAGGTTATACAGGTCGGGAAAGACCGAGCCCGATGAATCTAGTGCGGTTTCGAATGTGCCAAATCCGGTCTGGCAGGAATCCGAACCCCATCCGTTCGAGGCGTCGACGTAACCAGCCTGAAAGAATATCCCATCGTTGAATGTTGTGGCGAGCCAGTACGTCCGCGCCTGTTGTCCGTTGACGAAACTTGCAGGCTCAGACAGTTTGGACGAGGTGCTATCGGCGTACCCGGAGTCCACTGAAACCGCACCGATCTGCATCGCTTCGGCCCGAGATGTGAACACAAATGACAGCAAGACGAAGCTCGAAATCGTGGCGCATACTGACCATTTGCGACGGTTGTGTGCAAGCCCAGACAATTCGGCCACCCGCGTGCCAAAGCTAAATCGGTGATGTGGCGTGATTGAAGCACTACCCCCCATTCAGGGCAAGCGGGGTGGATGTGGCGGTGCGGTATTGGTCGAGCTATCCGGAGGAGATCGCGGCGTGGATCGCCGACGCCGACTCCCTCGAGGCGGAAGCGCTCGCGGCGTGCGAGCCCCAGCAGGCCCTTTTCGCGTGGACTGCTCGTTTGGTCGTGGCGCTGCTGTTCGATGAGATGCTCAGCGGCGCGGTCGCCAAGCAAGTTGCGCGCTCGTGGCATCGACGTTGTGGCCGTGGTCGATGACCCAGCGCTGGTCGGGACGGCAGATAAGGACCTGCTCGCCTACGCTGCGACGCCGCAGCGGGTTTTCTGACGGCGAACATCGGTGACTTCGCTGCGATCGCCATCGATTGGCGTGCGGCGGGTCGGGGTCACGCCGGGCTGCTGTACGTGACCAGGCGGACCCTCACTCAGGATCGTTCCTTCGTCGGCGCCGTTGTTTCCGCGCTCATTGCACTCGTCGACACCGACGAGCTCCCGGAACTCGGCACCGAAACCTTTCTGCGTCGGCCCTGACCCGACACGCCGACCATGAATCACCTCAATAACTGTCGATAATAGGCAGTCCAGTAACTCCGGCCAACGATTACCGCCGCCAACTTGACGCAACTCACCGTATTCACCCCTTTACCGAATGCGGCACGAATGCTACCAATATTGGTAGGAACGTCACCCCGTCGGGGTGACGTTTCGGCATTCTTACGGCGGTTGTTGGTTGTTATTGGTGGGCGTTGATTGCGATGCATGGCGGGATGAAGACTTACCGCGGTTCGGCGGTTGGTGCACGCACCTATGTGGAGGCCGGGCTCGCCCGCGCGGACGACTACTACCTCGCCGAGGGCGCCGGTATCGCCGAGCGCTACGCCGCGGCGCCGGACGACGGGGTGCGGCGTCTCGCGCCGTTGTCCGGCGATGAGTACGAGGCGTGGGTCGCCGGGTTCGACCCGGTAACGGGGGAGGCGAAGGGCCGGCTGCGGCGCGACGCGAGCGCGGTGCGGTTCGTCGAGGTTGTGGTGAACGGGCCGAAGTCGTGGTCGCTCGCCGCCGAATTGCACCCCGAGATCAGCGTCGCGTACGACGCCGCGCAGGACCGCGCCGCGGAGCAGATCGTCGGCTGGTTGGCGCGTCACGCGACCACGAGGGTCGGCCCCCGCGGTGCACAGATCCAGGTACCGGTCACCGAGTTGGAGGCCGCGGTCGTGCGTCACCGGACGTCGCGGGCGGGAGATCCGCACCGGCATCTGCACTTGCAAATCAACGCGCGGGTGTTCGCCGAGGGACGGTGGCGGGGCCTGCACACGGTCGGCGTGCGCGACTCGCTCGATGCGATCAACGGCATTGGGCACGCCGCGGTGATGACCGATCCGGCGTTCCGTGCGGCGCTCGCCGAGCACGGCTACACCCTCGATGCCGGCACCGGCGAGGTCGCCCAGTTGTCCGATTTCGTTGGCCCGTTCAGCGCCCGCGCCGCGCAGATCGGCCGCAACGTCGACCGCTACGAGGCCGGCTGGCGCGCGGCCAATCCTGGTCGCGAGCCTGGTCCGCGGCTCTATCGGGCATGGGATGCGCGGGCGTGGGCGGACGCGCGCCCGGACAAGGTCGTGCCGCGTGATGGCGCCGAGTTGACTCGGCGTTGGTCCACCGAACTGCGCGAGCTCGGGTTCCGCGCACCCACGCAACCTCTCCTCCTACTTGCGCACAGTGTCGGCCGGCTCGACCGCGACAACGCCGTCAAGGACGTGATGGCGAGACTCGCAGCGCGCCGATCGGGGTGGAACGCCGCCGACATCCGCGGCGAGGTGGAACAGCTCATCGCGCGCGCCGACGTGGTCACCAGCGCGGCCGTGCGGGGCGAGCTGGCCGAGGATCTGACCGCACGAACCGTGGCCCGGTGCGTGCCGTTGCTGCAGCGCAGCGGCGTCCCGGAACACGTCCGCGCGATGACCTCGCCGCACGTGCTCGAGGTCGAGCACGACGTCGTCACACGTCTGTCCGCGCGCGGCACGGCACCGCGCACCGCTCCTACGGCGACGGCGACGGCGACAGCGACCGACGAGTCGCGTGCGCTCGATCTCGCGCAACAGCGCGCGGTCGACCTGCTGGCTAGTGACGCGCGGCTGGTCGTGGTGGAGGGCGCCGCTGGCGCGGGCAAGACCGCGACGCTGGCAGCCGCGCGCGTGGCGATCGAGTGTGACGGGCGTCGGCTGGTGGTTGTCACCCCGACCCGGAAGGCGGCTCAGGTTGCCGCGGGTGAGTTGGGCACGTCGGCGTTCTCGGCCGCGTGGCTGGTGCATCAGCACGGTTTCCGCTGGGACGGGCATGGCACCTGGTCACGCCTCATACTCGGTGACATCGACCCGGCGACCGGCGCGGTCTACACCGGTCCCAGCGTCACCGCGCGGCTGCGTCGCGGTGACGTGCTGCTGTGCGACGAGGCCGGGATGCTGGATCAGGACAGCGCCCGCGCGCTGCTCACACTCGCCGACGAACACGACGTCCGGGTCGCGTTGCTCGGCGACCGCCACCAACTCCCGGCGGTCGGGCGCGGCGGTGTGCTCGACCTGGCGGTGCGGTGGGCGCTTCCGGCCGCGCAGCACACGCTCGATACGGTGCACCGCTTCGTGCAAACCACGACACGCCCAGATGGCACCGTCACGCTGACGGCCGACGACGAGTACGCGCGTCTGAGCCTCGCGATGCGCGGCGGTGAGGATCCGGCGGGCGTGTTCGATGCCCTGGTCGCTCGAGGTCAGCTGGTCGTTTACGCGAGCCAGCAGGAACGCCTCGCGGCGCTGGCCGCGACCGCGGCCGCCGCGGTCCGGACGGGTTCCCGGGCGGTGCTGGTCGCGGACACGCGCGAGCAGGTCGCCGCCCTCAACGCCGCGGTCCGAGACGCGCTCGTCACCGCCAGCGCCGTCGAGGACACGCACGCCGTGACCACCCGGTCCGGTCAGCGGATCGGTGTCGGTGACCGGGTCGCGACCCGCCGCAACGACACCGATCTGGATGTTGCCAACCGCGACAGCTGGACCGTCCGCAGCGTGCACCAGGACGGCGCGGTGAGCCTGTCGGGGGAGCGCGGCGTGCGCACGCTCAATGCCGATTACGTGCGTGAAAACGTCGAACTGGCTTACGCATCGACGGTGCACGGCGTGCAGGGCGACACCGTGACCGCCGCGCACCTGGTCGTCGGTGAGCACACCAGCGCGGCCGCCGCCTACGTGGGAATGACCCGTGGACGCGAGTGCAACACCGCGCATCTGGTCGCCGACAGTCGCGAGGACGCGCGGGAACAGTGGGTCGCGGTGTTCGCCCGCGACCGGGCCGACCTCGGCCCGGCTCACGCCGCCCGGCTCGCGGCCGCCGAGGCCGAGCGGTACGTGCGGTTGCCACCCCTGGAGGATGTGCTCGACGATCTGCGGGCAGCGTGGACCGTGCAGGCCGGCGCCGAGTCGCGCCTCGAGGGCTTGCTGCGTCGCCGCGACTTGCTGCGCGACATCGTCACTCTCACCGAGCGGCGCGACACCGACCTGCCGCCGCTACGTCGCGCCCACGACGACGCGCGCACGGCCGCCCAGACCACCGCGGCGACCCTGCGCCAGCTCGAACCGATCGTGACCGCGCGCGCGGACGAGCAAGCCGCGGCGCTGACCGCAGCGTGGGACGCGCAACGCCAGCCCGCCCGCGACGCAGCCGGGGTCGTCCGCGACGGTGCCGGTCGGTTCGGGCAACGCCGCGCCGCAGTCCGCCAGGCCCACGCCCACCTCGTCGAGTGGGCAGCCGCGTGGCGCCCCTATCTCCCCGCCATCCCGAGCGACGCTGGTCAGGTCGTCGCCTTCGCCGGCTGGTTCGACGACGCAGCCCGACACCACGAAAACCTGCGCGCCCACGCCCGCCAGAGCGCGGAGCACAACCACCCGGACTACCTCGCCGCCCGTGACGCCGAACAGCACGCCGAGCAGTCCAAGGCCGCGGCCTGGTCGTTGCTGCGACAGGCAGAGCAGCACTACTCGATCGCGCTGCAGCACTACGGCAGCCTCGGCCAGGTCGACGACCCGGCCGAGCGGCTCGCCGACGCGGAGACCGCAGTCGCATCTGAGGAGTCGACCCTCACCGCCGCGCGCGCCCGGATCAGCGCGCTCCGAGCCGACCCCGCCCTGCGTGCGCAACCCGGCGACGTCGTCAAACTGGCCCGCGGCGACTGGCAGGCCGACCGCGACCACGCCGCCGCCCTACGCGAGCTGCGCTGGGCCGCCCAAGCCGACCGCGAACGCGCCACGATCGGCCCACGTGGTGCTGGCAGGGGCACAGTTTTAGAAATTCACCATGACGCCCCAGACCGGGGCATCAGCCGCTGACCCATGCCTGGCCGCCGTGCCAGATTTTCCGATCGCAGCATGCGTGTCCAACGCCGTCAACGACCACCAACGCCCGCCGGCCATCGCCAACGCGACCGCCCGCGCCGATCCCGAAGAAATCTCACGCTGGCTGTCGTGTTCCGCCCTGCCCGATCCGCTTGACAGTGATGAGAGCACTGCCCGTCCAACGATCTTCGCCGCCAGCCGTGGCACAGGCACGCGCTACAACCACAACCAGCCCGACCGAGAGGACCCCGACGCCGTCCCCACCAACACGAACGAAGAAATCTCGCTCGACCATGTCCGCCAGCCACCATCGCGTCACCTTCCAGTGGTGACACCAACCCAGAGGAGCCCACCATGACCAGCACCGACAAGACCCGCGCCGAGGACCGATACGACGACGAGATCGGCGATCTGCTCACCCTGACCGAAGTCGCCGACCTGCTTCGCGTCCCCGACGCGACCCTGCGCTACTGGCGCCACTGCGACAAGGGACCGGTCAGCTACAAGATCGGCCGCCACGTCCGCTACCGCCGCCAGGACGTCCACGCCTGGCTACGCAAGCAACGCAACCACGGCAGCTCCGATGTCGCTTCACGCCGCCTCGCCGGGAAGCTCGCGCTGCGATGGCGGTCGTTACGACTGGCACCGACGCCGGCCCGATGCCGTGTCGCCACGCTGAGCGCGGCACCCGAGGATGCGACTCAGAACAATTGATCATGGTCAGTCCGCAGGCAGTCCGCAAGAATTTCAAAATCGTCTGCACGCTGCCAACCGCATCCAGTGACTTCGAATCGCGTATAGGCCAGTAAACGTCAAGGCTGCACCCAGTTTTCAACGATCTTCGTGCACTGCCACGCAATGGGTCGACCGCCCTCTCAAGGCGGTAGCGCCGGTTCGAATCCGGTCGGGGCTACAAACTCTTGATCGAGTCGCCGATCTGGTCGATCTCTGACCGGATCCGCGAGTTGATGATGCGGTTGGTCAGATCGCGTATGCGGGTTGCGCGTAGACCAAGATGGCGGCGTCGTCGTCGTGGCCTTTCGCAAGCAGGTCGATGCTGAGCTGCTCGATGATGTCGGCCGGCGCAAGGCCCTGACAGCGCGCAAGGGAATCGGCGGCTCGGGCCAGACCTACGTCAATGATCTCTGTGCGGCGCTCGACCACGCCGTCGGTATAGAGCAGCAGGGTCGCTCCGGGCGACAGGGTAGCCGTGGCAGAGGGACGCTTCAGCGACCGAACGGCGGCCAGCGGCGCGGCGACGGCCTGGTCGAGAAATTGCTGGCGGCCGGTGCGGTTGACGACGATCGCGGGCGGGTGTCCGGCACTGCTGTATTCGAGCTGTCCGGTCGCAGGTTCGATCACCGCGCAGAAGACGGTTGTCGCGAGGGCTCCGGGCAGCAGAGTGGCGAAGGTGTCCAGGGACGTCAGGACGTGGCCTGGTCCGTTGTCTTCCAGAAGCAGTGCTCGCGCCGCACTTCGCAGTTGGCCCATGACTGCGGCTGCTTCGAGGCCCGACCCGACGACGTCACCGACCATCACGCCGTAGCGCCCGTCGGACAGCGAGACGACGTCGTACCAGTCCCCGCCGATTTGCTCGACTGCCGGTTCGTACCGAGCAGCAAAGGGCGCCGGAAGAATTGCCGGTCCGAGAATCGCCTGCTGCAGCGTGAGCGCGACCTGCGCTATTTGCTGGAGATGCGTCCGCTCCCGCGCCTCGGCCTGCACGTTCGCCGTGATGTCGCGGAACACGATCCCGAGTTGGTCGCGCGCGTCGGGGTCAACGCAGAATGCGAACAGTTCCAGCTCCCGGTTGTAGCTCCCCAGGCTCTGCTGGAACCGACGGCTCTGCCCAGACTTAAGAACCTGGTCGAAGATCTCGTACCAGTCCTCGGGCTCGACCGGTATGACCTCTCGCATCGTGCGGCCGACAACGTTGGTCACGCCCGACTGGGTCTCGAGCGCCGCGTTGGCAGCCACATAGCGGAAATCGAGTTGCCCCGGGATCTCGGTGACCGCCCGCTCGAGAACGCAGAAGCCCTCGTCGAGGGCATCGAACATCGCGCGGTAGATCGCTTCGGACTTCCGCACCGCGGCTGCGTTCGGCAAGCGAGCCCCAATCCGCACATCGACGAGCGTTGTTCCCTTGCTCGGAATCCCGGTTCGCGGTCTGGAACTTACTCGCGGGAGCGAGGCCAGGCGAGCACCAGGTTCCTGGCTCTGCCCCGGAGACACCGCGCATTGACGGTGGCGGCGGCACTCACTCCGCCCGCGTCGGTCCCGGCAAATGCATCATCGACTTCGCCGCTGCAGCTTCGTCCGGTCCCTTCGGGCCAACTGTCCGGATTTGTAGCCATCCGGTCCACCGGCAACCGGACGCCAAGGGGCGCGCAGGTTAACGACTAACGGCGACTTCAAGGCGGGTTCGCGGTCTGTCTTGATCCGTTGTGAGCAGTCGGCAATCGTTCCCGCCGCGGGGGTCGCAGTGATCTCCCGTGAGGCGCCCGGGCATCGTGGCGGTCCTTTCTCAGTGCACTAAGGAGCACCTGCGTGAGCAAGATCCAGAAGATGCTCGCTGCGAGCGGCGTCGTCGCGACGGCCGCAATCTGCGTTGCGAGCGCGTCGTCGGCCATCGCCGACCCGCCCAAGGGCTTGCGGCCCCCACACACCGCCATCGTCGGCACCGGTTCGGACACCACCCAGCTCGTCGTCGACGCGTTCTCGACCGCCTACAACAAGACGAACCCGACCAACAAGATGTACAGCTTCGACGCGGTCGGCAGCGCGACCATCACCGAGAAGACCGGCTGCACCGCGATCACGCGCCCCAACGGCTCGAGCGCCGGCATCACCGAGCTCGAGGCCGCCACGCGCCCGTCCGGGGACACGACCGACCACTGCGCCGACTTCGCCCGCTCCTCACGTGGCCGCACCGCCGGCACCGACCCGGCGAGCATCCTGTTCATCCCGTTCGCGATCGACGCGGTGACCTGGAGCGCGGACAACCACACCGGTCACACCAACGCCGTCACGAACCTGAGCACGCTGCAGCTGACAGCGATCTACAGCTGCGACGCCAGCCTGCTCAACTCGAAGCTGTCGGGCCCCGTGACCTGGAAGGAGGTCGGTGGCACCAGCACCGCAGCCATCGTCCCGGTCATCCCGCAGTCGAGCTCAGGCACGCGCAAGTTCTTCCTGCAGGAGATCGGTGTCACCACGCTTGGCTCCTGCGTGCAGGGTCAGGACGACTCGGTTGAGGAGAACGAGGGCACCAACGCGATCTTCTCGAGCGCGGCCGCACCGAACATCGTGTTCCCGTACTCGGTGGCGGTGTACCTGGCACAGTCGCAGGGCGGTCACGGCACCGGGACGCAGGGCAAGCAGCTGCTCCGCAACGTGAACCACGTCGCACCGACGACCGGTGCGACCGGCAAGAAGATCATCAACTCGACCTTCCCGTACCTGCGCGAGGTCTACAACGTCGTCCGCAACGCGGGTAGGAACGGTGGCCAGACGGTCCCGACGTACCTGCGGCCGCTGTTCGGCAACGGCTCGCCGGGTACCGGCTGGATCTGCAAGAGCGCGACCGCCAAGTCGCTGATCCAGAGCTTCGGGTTCCTGCCGACCAACCGCTGCGGCTCGACCGAGTAGTCGGTTCGTAGCGCGACGTTTGCACAAACGGCCGGTCTGTCCACCTTTGCCGGGTGGACAGACCGGCCGCTGCATGCCGACAGCGCGTGCGGCACGGAATGTTCATCGCTCGGTTCACTTGCTGGCAACCAAAGCATCACCTCCCGTTAGCCGGTCGTGTCAGGCTCGCGCCGACCGCATTGTTGCCGTCGACAACGTTTTCGATCGTCTCGAGGAAAGCTCCATGACTGCTCTACGCCGCACCGGCTCGGCCCGGCTCGCGACGTGCGTGGCTCTCGTCGTCACCGCCGCCGGGTTCGGGCCGATCACCGCCCAGGCAGCTCCGGCCGGAGCTCCCGGCACGCACCGCTCGGCGGCGGGGACCACAGTCCGGGGGACGGTCTCGGGCCGCCACGCGTGGGACCCCGTGCACAAGCGCCAGTACAAGGCCGTGCCGACGGTGACGGTCGACCAGACGAAGGACCTGACCGACCAGGTCGTCCACGTGTCCTGGCAGAACTTCACGCCGAGCAGCAACGGAGCCGGCCCGTACTTCAGCGGCGGAAACACCTACTACGCGGTCACGGTGCTCGAGTGTCGCGGGACGAAACCGCATCATCCGAAGTTGTGGAAGTGGCCCGACTTCGGACGCGACTGCTACAACTTCACGGCCGCCGACGCGAACGCTGCGCACGGCGTGGGTAACCAGGCGTACACCCTGACGGGACGCAACGGCGACGGCGAGGCCTACTTCCACGTCGAGACGAGCGTCGAGAACGACTTCCTGCGCTGCAGCGCGCAACAGCCGTGTTCGATCGTGGTCGTCCCGAACTGGGGCGGTGTGCAGAACCCCGGCGCGAAGCCCAGCAGCAGCAGCGTCGATTGCGCCGATCACAGCGGCGACGTCGGCCTGGTGTTCGGCAACTACGCGTTGGACACGAGTCTCGGTCAGGCGTGCAGCTGGGGCGATCGCATCGTGGTGCCGCTGTCGTTCGCACCGACGCCGCAGAACTGCCCGGTGCGCAACTTCTCCTTCGTCGCCGAGGGCGCTCCGGTGCTTGCTCGGACGTTCCAGCAGTGGCGCTCGGCCTGGTGTCTCGGCAGCTCCGGCGTGAACTTCGACTTCGACTCGGGCGTCAACGAATCCCTTGCCCGCCAGTCATTCCTGTCCGGCTCGGGCGCGCTGACTTCATCGACGGACGTGGCGGTCGTGAACCAACCGGCGTCGACCGGTCTCGGCACGCAGCGCAAATTCGCGTACGCACCCATCGCCAACTCCGCGATCGTCGTCGCGTACCACATCGACAACGAACAAACCGGAAAGCTGATCACGCACCTGACCTTGGATGCGCGGCTCGTCGCGAAGCTGATCACCCAGTCGTACTCGCTCGCGTTCGACTGCTCGCAGGCCACCGACAAGACCAAGCAAGGTCCGGCCTGTGATCCCGCCGTTCGCGGCAACCCCAGCGACATCTTCGACGACCCCGAGTTCCACAAGCTCAATCCGCAATACCCGCGGTCCGACTTCCCGCCGTTGAGTGCGCTTAACCGCGGTCAGTTCCTTCCGCTCGTGGTTGCCGGTGAAAGCGATCTGGTGTCCCAGTTGGAGACCTGGATCCATGCCGACCCGACGGCGCGCGCGTTCCTCAACGGCAAGCGTGACCCGTGGGGGATGCACGTCAACACCTACTACAAGGCGGCGCCGATGCCGCAGACGTCGTTCCAGGTTCTCGATCCCGGCTACACCGCAAAGGAGTCGAACGGCGTCCCGGGCCAATCGACGATGCAGGTCACGTGGAACCCGATCACCGGGCTCGACAGTGTCGCGTCGTCGCTGATCATCGACCGCCCCAGCGGAATCGACCCGACGCTGCCGTCGTGCGGCAGCAACACCGGTGTGCCCTGCGTGTACCAGCGATTCGGCCCACAGTCGCCAGGGCGCCGCGCGCTCTTCGCGATCGTCGGGTCGGTCGATGCCGCTGCTGACCGGTTCCCGACCGCACGGCTGATCAATCACGCGGGGACGGCCGTAGCGGCGACGTCGGCGACGATGCGCAGCGCACTGCTGCAGATGCATACGCACCACGACGGCGTGACACAGGCGGACGACTTGCAGACCAGGAGCAAGTACGCGTACCCGTTGACGACCGTCGACTACGCGATGGTGCCGACGTGCGGCATCACCGCGTCGAAAGCGACGGCGATCAACTCGTTCCTGCACCTCGTGACCAGCTCGCAGCAACTTGGCCTCGCTCCTGGTCAGCTCGCGCTGGGTTCTGAGCCGCTTACGGGTGCGCAGCGTGCGAAGACCCTTGCGTCGGCGCGTGCGATCACGACCGCGTCGTGCAACCCGCCGACGCACCACACCACGCCACCCCCACCGGCCACGCAACCGGCTCCGGTCGTCGTGCCGCCCGCACCGATCACCACTCCGCAGCCGGTGCAGCCGAGCAGCACGCCCGCGCCGAAACCGACGAAGACCCACGCCGCGGCGCCGACGCCGTCGTCGACGCCTACGCCGTCACCGTCGCCGGCCGCGTACGGGTACAAACACGCCGACCAGAGCATGAACACGGTGTGGGTGCTCCCTGCCGTCCTGGCGCTGATCCTCGCGCTGCTCGTGGGCGGACCCGGCGTGGTCGCTCTGCGCGGTACCGAGTCGGGCCGCCGTGCCGGCGCACGCTTACGCCGCCTGGTGCGCCGGTGACCGACACGACCTCGCCGCTCGATGGGTTCCTCGTCCCGTCCGAGCCGCCGAGCGACGACGACGTGCCTCGCGTCATCGCGGTCACCCGCTCGTCGGGCGACCGCATGTTCCGCGGCGCGTTGCGCTCGGCAGGCGGCGCGGTGCTGCTGATCACCGGACTCATCGCCCTGTTCCTCGTGCTGCGCTCGGCCAGCGCATTCCGCAAGGCCGGGTGGGGCTTCTTCACGACGAAGACCTGGATCCCGGCGGCCAATCGGTTCGGCATTGCATCCACGCTGCCGAACGGCATCATCATCGCGTTGATCGCGCTCGTGATCGCTGTGCCGGTGGCGCTTGCCGCCGCGATCTTCGTGTCTGAATACGCGCCGTACCGGCTGCGCAAGCCCCTGATCGCACTGATCGACCTGATGGCGGCGGTGCCAAGCATCATCTACGGCCTGTGGGGCGTGTTCTTCCTGCAGCCACGCATCATCGGCACCATCCGCTGGATGGCAGAACACCTGTCGTGGCTGCCGTTCTTTGCCGTGCGCGGCGGCCACACGCCGAGCTCGTTCACGTCGTCCACCTTCATCGGCGGCGTCGTCGTTTCCCTCATGGTCATCCCGATCATCGCGTCGATCAGCCGCGAGGTCTTCTCACGCGCACCGGTCGGCGAGCGCGAGGCGGCGTACGCGCTGGGCGCGAGCCGGTGGGGGATGGTGCGCACCGTCGTGCTGCCCTACGGACGCGGCGGCATGATCGGTGCGATCATGCTCGGCTTCGGGCGGGCGATGGGTGAGACGATCGCCCTCGCGCTGATCCTGTCGCCGACCTACGGGCTCGCGTGGCACGTCCTCGAGAACTCGGGGAACTCGATCGCGGTGACCATCGCGCTGCGCTACCAGGAGTCGACGCCGGACATGCTCTCGGCACTCATGGCGTCCGGCCTGGTCCTGTTCGTGATCACGCTGGTCGTGAACGCGCTGGCCTCGATCGTCGTGAGCCGCTCGCGGTCCGGATCGCAGACGGACTGATCATGGCCGGAACCGAGACTGTCGGCGCACGTACCGACGACACAACCCGCATCGCCGTCCCTGCCGACCGCATCGAAGCGAATGTAGATACCGCGACGGTCGACGACAAACCGGGTAGCGATGACGGCACGAGCCGAATCCAGGTTCGCGCGGTGTCGGCCGCTGACGCCTACTCGCTCGGCGGCGCCGTTCTCGGCTCTCTCGGGCTGGTCTGGGTGCTGTACGAGCGGGTGCTCCCGTTGTCCGGCGCGTTGGGTTTCTGGCTGTGCTGTTACGCAGGTTTCCTGTTGATCTATGCCGGAGTGTGCGGCACGCAGTGGCCGGGCCGCGTTGTCATCGACAAGCTGGTGAGGGTGATGGTCGCGAGCGCGGGCCTGCTCGTCCTCGCGATCGTTCTCGACCAGATCGGCTACGTCGTACTGCGTGGTTGGGACGCGATCCGGCACAGCAACTTCTTCAGCCAGACGATGGCGCTGGCCGGCCCGCTCGACCCACTTACGTCCGGCGGCATGGTGCACGCGCTGGTGGGATCCCTCGAGCAGATGGCGATCTCGACGGTGATTGCAGTGCCGCTCGGCGTGTTCGCCGCACTGTTCCTGGTCGAGGTCGGCGGGCCGCTGGCGCGACCGGTGCGGACCATCGTCGAGGCGATGACGGCGCTGCCGGAGATCATCGCGGGTCTGTTCATCTACGCGTTCGCGATCCTCTCGCTCGGTATCGATCAGAGTGGTTTCGCCGCAGCCCTCGCGCTCACGGTGATGATGATCCCGATCGTCACGCGCAGCTCGGAAGTCATCCTGCGTCTCGTCCCGGGCGGTCTGCGCGAAGCCTCGTATGCGCTCGGTGCGAGCCAGGCACGCACCGTGTTCACGATCGTGTTGCCCACCGCGCGCTCGGGTCTCGCGACCGCGGTCATCCTGGCGATGGCCCGCGCGGTCGGCGAGACCTCACCGGTGCTGTTGACCGCAGGCTTCACCAGTGGCATGAACACGAACCCGTTCTCGGGACCGCAGGTGAGCCTGCCGCTCTACATCTACAGCTACGTGCGATTCCCGCAGGCGACCATGGTGTCGCGTGCGTTCGGCGCCGGGCTCGCCCTGATGCTCATGGTGCTCGCGCTGTTCGCGCTCGCCCGGTTCCTCGGTGGCAAGAACCCGGGCGAGCTGACCCGGCGCCAGCGGCGGCGCATTGAACGCGACGCGCATCGCAAGGCCGCCGGATCGACCGATCGTCCCGCCAAGCAAGTGCAAACCCAGTTGAGTGAGGCCCGATGATCACCCACCCGTCGCGTCGCCGTTGGTTGGCGCTGGCGTGCACCTTCGTCCTAGCTGCGCTCGGTTGCTCGATCTCCGCGCCTGCAGCGCAGGCGACGAGCTTCGTACCACTTTCCGGCGACGGCTCGTCGTGGGCGCAGCCCGCGATCGACCAGTGGAGTCGTGACGTCAACCCGCGCGGCATCACGATCAACTTCAGCGGTGACGGTTCCGCCGCCGGTCGCCAGCACTACATCGTGAACCAGGCCGACTTCGCCGCGTCCGACATCGCGTTCCTCACCTCGCCCGACCCGTTCGGTGCCGGCACGGAGCAGTCGTCCTACGCGTACTCGTACGTGCCGATCGTCGCGGGCGGGACGTCGTTCCTCTACAACCTCGTCGTGGGTGGCAAGCGCATCACGAACCTGCGCCTGTCCGGCGAGACGCTCGCGAAGATCTTCACCGGCAAGATCACCGACTGGAGCGACCCTGCGATCACGCACGACTACGGAGCGCCGCTGCCGAGCCAGCACATCACCGTCATCACGCGGTCGGACGGCTCCGGCGCGAGTTACATGTTCACACGCTGGATGTGGAAGGAGTATCCGTCGCTGTGGACGCCGTTCTGCCAAGCACAGGGCGGTGGTGCGGGCTGCGGGCCGACCGAGTTCTATCCCGGCTTCAACGGTGCGGTGCAACGCAACGGATCGGACCAGGTGGCCAGCTACATCTCTTCGCCGAGCTTCGGTGAGGGTTCGATCGGATACGACGAGTACGCGTATGCGCTGAACAACAACATCCCGGTCGTGAAGGTGCTCAACAAGGCCGGCTACTACTCGCTGCCCACACCGTCGAACGTCGCGATCGGCTTGACGAAGGCCGTGATCGACAAGAACCCGGCGAGTCCGACGTTCCTCATGCAGGATCTGGACGGGGTGTACACGAACCCCGACCCGCGCACGTATCCGCTGTCGAGCTACAGCTACCTGATCGTTCCGCGAGCCCATCGTGAGATCAACGGCAACAACGCCGGTCCACCGCCACGCTTCGACACCTCGAAGGGCGCGACGCTGTCGACGTGGTTGAACTACGTCTTGTGCGGCGCGCAACAAAAGGCCGGCGCCCTGGGCTATTCGCCGTTGCCGAAGAACCTCGTTGTCGGTGGTTTCCAGCAGGTCGACAACATTCCGGGCCACGTCAAGACACCCGACACGGCGCAGCTCAACGGCTGTAACAACCCGACCTACTCGAACGGCGTGAACCACCTGATCGTCGATGCGCCGCAACCGAACCCGTGCGACAAGGTCGGCCAGCCGTTGACCTGCGGGACGGCCGCGCCGCCGACGACCACACAGACCACCGCGGCGGGTGGCCCGACAGGCGCGACGTCTACCGGATCGACCCAGGCTTCGACGGGCAAGACGAAGCCTGGCAAACAGACCTCGACAGCACCGCTCGGCACGCAGCCAACTCCGAGTGCGTCGACGTCGACGGACCCGGAAACCGGTCTGGGGGTCGCGACGCCCGGGTCGACAGACGGTGCGCTGCCGGGCGCCGTACCGGTCGCGCTGCAGACACCGTCCAGCTCGAAGAACTGGCTGTTGCCGCTGCTGACCGCGCTCGACATCATCGCTGCGATCGCGCTGCCCGGCATCGTGTTGACGTGGCTGCGAAGACGGCGAGCGTCGAATGAGTAGCGCGACGCTCGCACGTGCGGCCAAGGGCGCGCCCGAGCCGGCGCCCGGTACCCGGCCGCGGCGCACCAGCTGGCTTGCGGTGACGCTGCTGGTCGCGCTGTTGGTCGGCTTCCTCGGCTATATATACGGATTGTCGAGCCTGTCGGAGCAACGGGCGCAGACCAACCTGCGCAAGAGCTTCCAGTACGCGCTCGCGCAGGCCGTCGCACCGGTGGGGCCGGTATCGCCGGGGACGCCGGTCGCTGCGATCTCGATACCGCGGCTCGGGCTCAGCCAGACGGTCGTGGTCGAGGGCACCTCGGCCCAGGACCTGACGCTCGGCCCGGGACACCGCCGCGATACCGTCCTGCCCGGCCAGACCGGCGTCAGCGTGATCTACGGACGGCGGGTCAGCTTCGGCGGTCCGTTCGAGCACCTGATGCAACTGCAGGTCGGCGACGTGATCACGGCGACCACCGGCCAGGGGGTATCGCGTTACCGGGTCTCGTCCTTCGGTGACGCGACCCACCCGGCGCCGGCGAACTCGGCAAACCGGCTCGTGCTTGCCACCGCCGACTCGACCGGATGGCCGCACCAGAGCGTCAGCGTGAGCGCCGATCTGCTGACGACACCGCAACCGGCCGGTCCGGCGCGACCGGGCATCCCGTCCGACGAGGACAGCATGGCCGGCGGCCTCGGAGCGAGCGCACTGTCGGCGCTGCTCTGGTCGCAGGCGCTGCTCGCCATCGCGATCCTCGTCCCCATCGCAGCGGTGCGATGGTCGCCGATCGGGACGTACATGTGCGCGGCTCCGCTCGTGCTCGCCGTCGTCTGGAACCTGTACGAAAACGCTGCCTGCGCACTACCCAACCTGTATTGAGAGAGCAACCTCGATGACTGACGGACTTGTGATGAACGGTGCGAGCCATGCAGATGGTGCGACCCAGGTATTTGCGCCGATGACCACCGACACACCACCCGTAGCGACGCCGCCGCCTTCGCGGCCGCTCGCCGGACTCCAGGCGAAGGCGATCTCGGCCTGGTTCGGTTCGCACAAGGTGCTCGAGCGCGTGTCGCTCGACATGCGCCCGGGCGGCGTGACCGCGCTGATCGGGCCGTCCGGCTGCGGCAAGTCGACGTTCCTGCGCATTCTCAACCGTATGCACGAGATGACACGTGGCGCGGCACTCGCCGGCGAGGTGTTGCTGGGCGGGTCGGACATCTACGAATCGAAACGCCTGCCCGCTGACGTGCGTCGGCGCATCGGCATGGTGTTCCAGAAGCCGAACCCCTTCCCGACGATGTCGATCTACGACAACGTGGCCAGCGGGCTGAAGCTGGCTGGCATCAAGGGCCTGAACAAGGACGAGGTCGTCGAGCGGAGCCTGACGCGAGCCGGGTTGTGGGTAGAGGTGCGCGATCGGCTGCGCCAACCGGGCGGTGCCCTCTCGGGTGGTCAGCAGCAGCGCCTGTGCATCGCGCGTTCGCTCGCGGTCTCGCCGGACGTGCTGTTGATGGACGAGCCGTGTTCGGCGCTCGACCCGACGTCGACCCGCCGCGTAGAGGACACGATCACCGAGCTGCGCGGTCAGGTCACGATTGTGATCGTGACGCACAACATGCAGCAGGCTGCGCGCATCTCGGACCGCTGTGCGTTCTTCCTCGCGACTGCAGACACGCCTGGTCACATCGTCGAGGAAGGCGAGACGCGGCAGGTGTTCGAGGCGCCGGTCGACCTGCGTACGGCCGACTACGTGAACGGCCGTTTCGGCTGATCCGCCCACCACGGCCCCGTCGAGGGCACCCCAGGTACGATCGCTCCCCACCGGAGTAAGCCCGGACAGGGGGAAGCAGGGGCGATGGCGTCAGATGCCGTGCTGACGGCAATACCGAAGACCCTGACCGGCATTCCAGGCCTGGACGAGATGACCGAGGGCGGTCTGCCCACCGGCCGTCCAACCCTGGTATGCGGTTCGGCCGGCTGCGGCAAGACGTTGATGAGCATGCAGTTCCTCGTTCGCGGCGCGCTCGACCACGACGAGCCGGGCGTGTTCATCGCCTTCGAGGAGACCGCCAGCGAGTTGAGCGCCAACGTGGCCAGTCTGAACTGGGATCTCGACTCCCTGCAGCGCGATCGCCGCCTGGCGATCGACTTCGTCCAGGTCGAGGCGGCGCAGATCGAAGAGACCGGCGCCTACGGGTTGGACGGTCTGTTCATCCGTCTCGGCGCTGCCATCGATGCGGTCGGCGCGAAGCGGGTGGTGATCGACTCGCTGGAGGTGCTCTTCTCGGCATTGCAGGATCAGGCGAACCTGCGCTCGGAGCTGCGCCGGCTGTTCTCGTGGTTGAAGGACCGCGGGGTGACGGCGGTGATCACCGCCGAGCGCGGCGACGGCACCCTGACCCGCCACGGGCTCGAGGAGTACGTGTCGGATTGCGTGATCCTGCTCGATCATCGGGTTGAGAACGAGATCTCCACCCGGCGACTGCGGATCGTGAAGTACCGCGGGTCGAGCCACAGTGCCGATGAGACGCCGTTCATGATCGACGGCAACGGCTTTCGGGTTATGCCGATCGGATCCATTCGGCTCGAGCACGACGCGTCCGTCGAGCGGGTGTCCACGGGCGTGCCCCGCCTGGACGCGATGATGGGCGGTGACGGGTACTTCCGCGGCGGCAGTGTCCTGATCTCGGGCACTCCCGGCTCGGGCAAGACCACGCTCGGCGCTTCGTTCCTCGCCGCAGGCTGCGCGAGCGGCCAGCGCGGCCTGTTGTTCGCCTTCGAGGAATCGCCCGCGCAGCTGACCCGCAACCTGCGCGCGGTCGGCATCGATCTGCAGCCGTACGTCGACTCGGGGCTGCTCCGCATCCAGTCGACCCGCCCGTCCGCGCACGGCCTCGAGGCGCACCTGGCCACGATCCTGCACCAGATCGACGACTTCGATCCGCAGCTGGTCGTGGTCGACCCGATCAGTGCGTTCTCCGACCTCGCGAGCAACCGGCAGTCGATGTTGCTCCGGCTCATCGACCTGCTCAAGGCCCGTTCCATCACGGCGGTGTGCACAACGCTGACGATTCGCGAGGACGACGCTTCTGAGGTCGGAGTCTCGAGCATCATCGACACCTGGATCAGCCTGGCCGCCGTCGAGCACAACGGTGAGCGCAACCGAAGCATCCGTGTGATCAAGGCACGTGGCACGAACCACTCCAACCAGGTGCGCGAGTTCGCGATCTCCTCCGAGGGCGTCTCGATCGTCGATGTCTACTCGGGCGCGGGATCGGTGGTCATGGGCAGTGCGCGGCAGGTGGCCGAAGCCCAGCAGGCCGAGGACGACCTGCGCCGCAGCGAGAACATCGAGGCGAGTCGCCGTCGCCTCGAGCGGCAACGCAGCTCCATCGAAGCGCAGATCAGCGCTCTGCAACTGCAACTCGAATCGGACACGGAGGCCCTCGAGCTCGAAGCGCGGGCCGCGGCGCGGGCGCAGGAGCGGCGCGAAGCCGACACCGGGGCGAACAGGGTCTCGCGCCACGCCGACTCTGCTGGTGACCGATGAGCGATCCGGAACGCTGGCTGCTGCGCCTCTACGTCGCGGGGCAGACACCGCGCTCGCTGGCCGCTTTCGCAAACCTGAAAGCGATCTGCGAGGAGCACCTCGCCGGCCGCTACGAGATCGAGGTCATCGACCTGCGCGAGCAGCCGGAGTACGCGCAGAGCGACAACATCCTTGCCGTCCCGACGCTGGTCCGCCGCCTGCCGGAACCCATCACGAAGATCATCGGCGACCTCTCCAACACCGAAAAGGTGCTGGTCGGGCTGCAGCTGCTCGCACGATGACCGACCCTGCGGCGACCGAACGCTTCGAAGAGGCGGTGCGTCGTCGCGGCGAACGGCACTTCGTGCTGAAGCTCTACGTCGTCGGTGCCACCCCGTCGTCGCAACGAGCCATCGCGAACCTGACCGCGCTGTGCGAGCAGTACCTACCGGGCCGGCACTCGCTCGAGATCATCGACATCTACCAGCAGCCCGCGCTGGCCAGCACCGACCAGATCATCGCCGCGCCGACGCTCGTCCGGCTCCTGCCGGAACCGGTCGCGCGTGTTGTCGGCGATCTGTCCGACCGCGACAAGGTGCTGGTCAGCCTTGACATCGAGACACGCCATGGCTGACCCGAGCGAGCCCGTGCCGTCCTACGAGGAGCTCCGAGACCGGCTGGACCTGGCCGAACAGACGCTCGACGCGATCCACCACGGTGAAGTGGACGCGCTGATGATCTCGACGCCGACGGGTCCCCGGGTCTACACGCTGCAGGGCGCCGACGAGTTCTATCGCGCCTTCGTCGAGCAGATGAGTGAGGGTGCCGCCGCGGTCCAGCCGGACGGGACGATCCTGTTCGCCAATCAGGCTCTCGCGAACCTGCTACGGATGCCGCTCGGCTCGCTGATGGGCCACAACCTGACGACGCTGGTCGCCGACGCGGACAGCGCCCGGCTGGCCGATCTGCTCGCGGCGCGTGGCGAGATCGGGGAAGCAGCAATCGCCCTCATCCCGGCCCAGGACGTCGACGACGAAGTGCCGGTGTGGGTGTACGCGCGCGAGGTGCGCACGCACACCGGCGAGCCGACGCTGTGCCTGCTCGTCGTCGACCAGACCCAGCGGCTGGAGGCCGAACAGGCGCGGCGCGCGGCCGAGCTCGCCGAGTTGGCCCAGGCAGCAAGCGCCCGCCGCGTGTTCCTGGCCGAACTCACCGAGGAACTCGCCGGCCTGACCGACCCGGACGCCGCGATGCGTCGCCTGGCCCAACGGGTGGTGCCGTGGCTTGCCGACTGGAGCATGGTCACCGTCGTCGAGGAGGACGGCAACCAGCGGACCGTCGGCTGGGCACATCGCGATCCGGCGTACGAGCCGGCCGTGGCCGAGTACGCGTTGGGTCGCACCCCCGTCCTAGGGGCGGACTCGCCGGCAGCCGTGACTGTCGAGCTCCGCGAGGAGTCTGGCGACCGGGGCGCGGACGCCGAGATCGATCGACACCTGCGTCCGCACGGGGTCGTGGCACTGCCGCTGACCGGGCGGGGGCGAACCTTCGGCGAGCTGACGCTGGTGACTACGAGCGATCGCGGCCAGCACACCGAACTCGAGAAGGCGCTCGCCCTCGACGTCGCCCTGCGCGCCGGCCCGGCGCTCGACGCCGCTCGGGTCACCCAGCGCTCCCGCACGCTCGCCGAATCGATGCAACGCAGCCTGCTGACCACGACTACGCCGGCGGCGAACCTGACTGTCGCCACGCGGTACCGTCCGGCCCACCTCGACCGCGAAGTCGGCGGGGACTGGTACGACATGTTCGGCCTGCCGGGCGGCTCGACCGTCGTCTCGATCGGCGACGTCATGGGGCACGACCTCGCGGCGATCGCGGGCATGGCCCAACTGCGGACGATGATGCGCACCAGCGCCTGGTCTTTGCGGCACTCGCCGGCCGAGGTCCTGGCCGCGACCGACCACGCCAGCTTCGGGCTGGGTTCGGAGACCTTCGCCACCGCGATCACGGCCGAGATCGACGCACCGGCGCCCGACGGTTCGGTGCTCCTGAAGTGGTCGAACGCCGGGCACGTCCCACCGGTTCTCTTGCTTCCGGACGGGACAGCGACCCTGCTGGCTGAGGAGCCGGCGAACATCCCGCTCGGGGTCGAGATGCCGACCCGCCGTGACGATCACAGCATCACGCTGTCGACCGGTTCGATCCTGCTGCTCTACACGGACGGTCTGGTCGAGCGCCGCGGCCACGACATCGAGGAAGGTCTCAATGACCTGGTTGCGGCCGTCACCGGTCGCCAGTCGGACAGTCTCGACGCGCTCCTCGACGAGCTGTTGGCCGATGTCGCAGAGACCGACCTGCGCGACGACATCGCGCTACTGGCGGTCAGGGTCGGCGCCGCCGTGTCGAACAGCGACGTGAGCGAGACGCTGGTGCGGCTGCCCGCCGACCCCTCCGCACCCTCGGTCGGTCGCAGTCACATCGCCATGGTCACGGCAGGCCTCCCGCGCGACGTGCAAGACAACGCCGAGCTGCTCGCGAGCGAGCTGATCACGAACGCGATCGTGTTCGACATCGCGCCGGTCACGTTGCGCACCCGGCTGTCCGCGGATCTCGTCGAGGTCGCCGTGCACGACTACGGACCCGGCCGGCCGAAGTCGCCCGAGGGGCCGCCCGACCTCAGTGCCCCCAACGGCCGCGGATTGGTGATCGTCTCCGCGCTGTCGGACAGCTGGGGGACCACGGTCGACGAGTCGGGCTCCGGAAAGTCGGTGTGGTTCAGACTCCGGCTCAGGCCCTGAGCCGGCGCCGACTAAGCTCGGTGCCTGACTCTTGCAGTTTTTACCGAATGGGATCCTTGTGCGTTTCGCCGTGTTACTTGTGCTGTCTGCGGCAGCACTGACCGCCTGCTCCTCGTCGCCGTCGGGCCCGTCGCCATCGGGATCGGCTGGTGGCGGCACGGGCACGACTGTGGGCGTCAAGGTCACCGGTGGGTTCGACGTCGCACCGCGGCTGACCATTCCCGCCAAGCCGGCGCCGGCGAAGCTCACCCAGCAGACGCTGATCCAGGGGACCGGAACAACTGTCGCCAAGGGCGACACGCTGATCGCGAACTACGTGGGCGAGACGTGGGCGCCCAAGGCCGGCAAGCCCAACGTCTTCGACAGTTCGTTCAAGCGGGGCTCGCCCGCTGCATTCGTCATCGGCGCCGGTGCCGTCATCGCCGGCTGGGACAAGACGCTCGTCGGCAAGCATCTCGGCAGCCAGGTGCTGCTGACCGTGCCGCCGGCCGACGGTTACGGCGCGAACGGGCAACCGAGCGCAGGCATCACCGGTAAGGACACGCTCGTCTTCGTCGTCGACCTCGTGGCCGACTACTCGCCGAACGCGTCGGCGCCGGGTACAGCGGTGCCCAATCTGCCGACGAAGGGGCTGCCGAAGATCACCAATGTCCCCGGCAAGAAGCCACAGATCCTCAGCACCGCCGGCGTCAAGACCCCGACCAAACCGGAGTCGACGCTGCTTGTGACCGGAAGCGGACCGAAGATCGACACCGCGAAGACGCTGGTGCTGCAACTCGTCCAGACCGATCTGGCCACGGGCAAGAAGACACAAGCCACCTGGGGACGTGCGCCGCAGAGCGTGTCGGCGCAAAGCGTCCTCAACGTCGCGGGGAAGCTGGCCGGACAGCGGATCGGCAGCCGCGTACTGGTGCTGTTACCGCCGACCGCTCAACAACCCGCCAGCGCCACGCAGGCTGCCCAGCCCGCCGCGCCGGCCAGTGCCCTGATCGTCGACGTGGTGGGCCAGTTCTAGCCGAGCGTCACGAACCTTGGCGAGCGGCGGCTAGCGCGGCGGCTTCGTCTGCAAGCTGCGGCCAGCCGAAGCGCTCGCACCAGGCGGGGAAGTCCGCGGTCGGGCCGGTCCATTGCCAGTCGTCGACGGTGCCGACCTCGGCATCCGTGCGCAGAGTGGCGAGCACCTTGAACAGGTCGGCGTCCTCGCGCTGGTTGGTGAGCGTCGCGGCGAGCTTGGCCGCACCGCGCACCGTGACGTCCCAGTCGGCGGCGTCGTCCGGGATGTCCTCGAGGTGCTTGTACCGGGCCAACAGGGTGGCGGCCGACTTCGCGCCGAAGCCCGGCAGGCCCGGGAAGCCGTCGGCGCTGTCACCGACGAGGGCGAGCCAGTCGGGGATCGAGTCGGCGCCGACTCCGAACTTCTCGACGACGCCGTCCGCGTCGATCAGCTTGTTCTGCCGCCGATCGAGCTGAACGATCTTGCCTCCGACGCATTGACCGAGGTCCTTGTCGGGCGTGCAGATGATCACCTGCTCGACGTTCGGGTCGGCAGCGGCGGTGGCCGCGGCGCTGGCCAAGCCGTCATCGGCCTCGACGTCGACCATCGGCCACACTGTTACGCCAAGCGCACGCAGAGCGTCCTCGAGCCAGTCGAATTGCGCCAGCAAGAGGGGATCCATGCCGGCGCTCGACTTGTACGTCGGCCACAGGTCGTTGCGGAACGACTCGATGACGTGGTCGGTCGCCACGCCGAGGTGCGTGGCGCCGTCCTGCAGCATGGTGAACAGGGATTGGACGACACCGCGCGTGGCGCCGATCTCGACGCCGTCGTCGTCCAGATGTCCTGGTCGTGGCGCGTAGTACTGGCGGAAGATCTCGTAGGTGCCGTCGACAAGATGAACGATCACGTCCTGAGCGTGACACAACCCTTGATCGGCGATGGCGCTGCGGGGCGATGATGGAGCCATGACGCGCCGCAGTCACTCGGAACGGCCTACGTCGATAACGAATGCTCCGGAGAGCCCGTCGGAGGAGTTGAGCCGCCGGCAGCGGCGCTACGCGGTCATGGCGGCCATCTTCGTCGCGAGCTTCACCGCAGCCGCGGTGCTGCACCGTGACACCGCGGTGGCGTTGCTGCTGTGTGCTGTCGCGATGGCAACCCTCGTGCTGGCGGTGATCGGTGCCAACGTCCGCTCGCCGCGACGCCCCGGCCACGCTCAGCTCGTCAGTGATCGCAAGCAACTGCCCCCGTCCAAGGTCAAGCGGCCGCCGGGGGAGTAGGTCTCGATCGACCCTCTGACCTCGTCAGACCTGGCCTTGCTCCGTGCCCTCTCGGTGCATCGGCACGGTGACCTCGCGGCCCATCGCGAGATTGTTGCTCGGTTCGAGCACGCCATCCACGAACCACCATTGGCACGAGACCAATTGAGTGCTCGCATCGACCACGGCGAACCCGTGGCTGTCGAGGTCGCACCATTGCATGGCGGGCAGCACCTTCAGCAGCGCCGCCTCGTAGTTCTTGCTTTCAGCGCCGCGCGGCCAGCCCATCTTGTCATCGAGGTTCGGCGAGGTCACCGACGTGACGGTCCACTCGATGAACTCGCCGTCGGTTTCGCTGCGCGCGTGCTCGGCCGAGAAGTGGACGTCGCCGCTCAGCACGACGGTGCGGGGGCTGCTGGTCACCGCTTCGACGAGCTGATCCTGCTCCCACCCGAACGTGTCCCACAGGTCATGGAACGCCTCGTCGCTGTCGGGCTCCACCATCTTCAGTTTGTGCAGCGCGAACAGCGCGTCGGTGTCGTGAACGGCCGGCTCGAGGTCGGAGATCATCGAGGGCAGCGCGAGGAACGTCCAGCCCGGGGCGCCGGCCCGCACCTTCTCAAGCGCCCACTCGCGCTGGGCGTGACCGAGGGCGGTCTTGTCAGGTCCGTCGACGCCGGCCGGGTCGGTGCGGGCCAGGCGCGTCTCGCAGAGCAGGATTCGTCCCGCCACGCCAAGGTCGATCTCTTGCCAGACGTGGTCGCCCTTCTCCGGGTGACGCAACGTGGGCATCCAGTCGCTCCAGACGCTCATCGCCGCGTTCGAGCGGTCGATCCACGGGCCGTCCTTCGCATCGTCGTGCTCCTGGGCGCCGCCGAGCCAGGCGTTGTCGCTCAGTTCGTGGTCGTCGATCGTCGCGATGATCGCGTGCCGCGCATGCATGCGCAGGAGGTCGGCGTCGCTGCGGTAGAGCGCGTATCGGGTGTCGTAGTCGCTGCGGGTGATGCAGTCGCCGAGCGGATCCATCGGCCGGCCTATGTCCGCGCCCGGCGTCTGCTTGCCGGTCGGAATCTGCGCTGCCTCGTAGATGTAGTCGCCGAGGTGCAGCACGAAGTCGATGTCGTCCATCTCTGCGACGGCCTTGTACGCATTGAAGAAGCCCGAGTTGTACTTGGCGCAACTGATCACGACGAACCGCACCGCGCGATCCAACGGGATCGTCTTGAACAATCCCTCGTCGGAGCGCGACCCGGCAGCCTCGAACCAGTAGCGGTACTGCCGCCCCGGCTCGAGCCCGCTCACCGGTACGTGAATCGATCCCGTTGCAGGATCGGCAATCGCCTCACCCGTCCGCGACCCGGTGTCGCCGTCGGCCGGTTCGACGTACCAGCGGGCCGTACCTCCGGAGGTGGCGAGCTTCGCCCACAGGATGATCGAGTCGTGCGTGACGTCTCCGCTGGCGATGCCGAACAAGAAAGGCGATGCGGTGGTCACGTCCTCGGACATTGCGCAATGCTAGTGCCCGCAGCACCGCTGGGGACCTTCGGAATACACCACATGGACGAAGATCGGTAGCGAACCGGCATGGACCCTGACCGTCTACAGATCCTGCTCGACGCGTACGTCGACGAGCGGGTTGTAAATGTCGAGGCCGACACGCTCGGAATTTCGAACGCTACCTACTTCGTGCAGTGCGCCTCGGGTGAGCGTTTCGTCGTCAGGCTCATCCGCTTGCAGACCCGAGAGAGCGTGCGAGCTGAGGCGCTAATCCAGCGCCGCTTGCTGGAAGTCGGCGTTGGTTCGCCGCTCTACCTCGCACAGGCCGACGGCGAAGTCGTCGGTTCGATCGACGGATTCGACTGCACGGTCGCACGGCACGTCAGCGGCAGTCATCCGGCCGCGGTCAGTTCTGACCTGATAACCGATTTCGGCCGCACGCTTGCCATCGTGCACGACGCCTTGGCGCAGGACGACATCGCGATCAGCTACAACAGCGGTCAATGGCTCGACCTACGCAATGCACTCCAGGATGCGCAAGCGTCGCCTGTGGCGGTCCGACCGGCGTTGCTGCATTCGCTCGAGGTCTCGAGCGCGTTGTTTGACTACGAACTGCCGATGGCCGTAATCCATGGCGAGTTCGCCTCTAACAATGTGTTTGCGGAGGCCGACCGCGTCTCGGTGGTCTTTGACTGGGAGACCGTGCAGTACGCGCCGCGCATCCTTGATCTTGCCTTTACTTGGCTGTCGGTCGCCTACGACGACGTGAGTAAGGCGGCGGACCTTCGGGAAGCCCTGCTGGCCGGCTACGCGCTAGAAGCGCAGTCTCGCCTGTCGGCCGACGAGCTCGCGGCCATGCCGCTGGCGGTGTCGTTCGTCGCGTCTGCGGCAGCGTCGTGGTGCTCCAAGCGCGGGTACGCCGACTTCGGGAAAAGGTTCCTGGCAGCAGGATCGGCATTCGAGTGACCAGTTCGCGATCTTGTGCGGCCGCACCCGCTCGCAAGCGCGCGGCGGCCCCCGGCATCATCGGGGTCGTTGCCACCGCAACTCGTAGCGCCAGAACGGCAGGCGGCGCACCCGCACGTTCGGAAGTACGCGAGCGGCCTGCGCTCGGACCTGCTGCGTGGTGAGCACGGCGTCCTTCATCGGCATGACATGCACGCTCGAGTCATAGGAATAGCGTCGCCGGCCTGTAAGCATCTGCTCGAGTCGAAAGGCGGCGCCTAAGACCCGATGTCCTGCCGCACTCAACATCTCGATGGGTACATCGCGAGGCAGGTCGATCTTCGGCAACGCCACGGCGATCAGCAGCCCGCCGGGTCGCAGGGCCTTAGCGAGACGCGGCAATACCTGCGAGAGCTCGAGGTGGTGCAAGACGCTGATGCTTGTCACGGCGTCGTAATGCGTGTGCGGCAGATCCGCGGTGGTCACGTCCTCGACGCGAACGCTGACGTTCGGCGGGACGCGCTCTCGCGCCAGGGCAATCATGTGCGGTGCCCGGTCGACCGCGTCGACATGACGAGCGCGCTGCGCCAGGCGAGCTGCGAACGAGCCGGCACCGCACCCGACGTCGAGCACCTCGTTCAGATGATCAGGTAACGCTCGCAACAGACGACCTTGGTACCACGCATTGTGATCCCAATGAACGTCTATTTGCATCGACCTAGCCTGCCAGTCTCTGCCGCTTTCGGCGGTGACGCCACGGACACGTCAGCCCTTCATCGATGACGGCGCGCAAGGAGTTCCAGCCGGCGTCGTCGCCGAAGTAGGTCCGGACAAGTAGGTAGATCTCCGAGTCCGGAAGATTGACCACGGCAGGACCGTAGCAACTCCGCGCTGCGGCTTGATCGATCATTCAAAACGGACATCGGCCTGGTGCGCACACTGACCGCGGGGAGAATCCCCGAGCGGTCGAGGTCAGAGAAACGTGGCGAGTCCGGCCGCGGTGAAGACCGTGGCGATGTGGGCTGGCACGGCTGACAGTCGCAGCTTGCCGCCAGCGGCGATGACGTCGTTGCGCAGGTGCACGATCGCGCCTAGCGCGGCGCAATCGATGAAGGTCACGTCGGACATGTCGATCGACACCACCCCGTCGAGATGACGGAGGTGGTTGCGGGAGAGCAACTTCGCTGTTGTGGCGATGTCCAGCTCACCTGTCAGACGGACCGGAGGAGCGTCGATAGAGGTCACAGCGTGCACCAGACCGACGCACACTGCAGGACGTCGGCCATACGGAAACCGGGGACCGATGCGACACTGACCGTGTGCAGGAGGGCGACCTCGACTGGAGGAAGCCTATCCCGCCAACCGCCGGATGCGGCTCAGTGGAAGCTCCTCGATTACCGCCCTAATCCCGCGCGCGTCAGCCCAACAGGGCGCCTGAGGTCGTTGAACCGGGCCCGGAATCCGGATGAGAGCCGGGAGGACCACAGGGCGGCAAGAGCCGGGCAGCGCCGCGCGCTTTGCCCTTTGTGGTGAAGTAACGGCCGATCGCGATGGATCCGACAATGCCCACCGCAGTCGCGACCAGGGGCAAGATCTGGTTGAAGTTGTATGCGGTGGCGTAGGTCGTTTGATGGATGATCAGCGCGGTTCCGCCGGCCTGAATGAGAAACAATCCCGCCCACAGATAGCTCGTGACATACATTCCTGCGCGGAAGTCACGGTAGGTGTCCCACATCATGTCGAAGATTGCCATGCCGTCGTGGGTGCCGATCCGTGCCGTACCGCTGAGCGAAGTAGAACACGACCGGCTTGTGGGCCACGACGCAGGAGCCGAGGAAGATCAGACCGATGAGAGCCGTCGTCGCGCAGTCCTTGTAGAGGAGCACCTTCGGGGCCGTGCTCGCAATCAGGGCGATGATCGCGGACATGGCGGTGAAGGCGAAGATCGATGCCGAGGCACCACTGAACTTGCGCGCCTTGGCCCAGATCGCCAACCCGCCCACGACTGGGCCGATGCTGCCGGCGAGGTAACTGACCACGTCGCTGGCGCCCATTCGTTGAGCGAGGTGAACAGCGCGATGCTGCCGACGATCTCGACCACCGTGACGAGGATGTTGAAGCGCATCCCCTTCTTGGCGGGATGGTCCCTCAGCCCGTGAGCGATCCGGTCGTGCACGCTCGGCAGGTCGGAAGCCACATCCCAACGTTACGGGTGCGTCGGTGGCGATGCGCTCAGTTCGGCGGGGCCGCTGTGCGGCTAGATCCGGTAAGGCCGCGGCGCGGCAGGTGAGTGCGTTCAGCTTTGGCGAACAGCTCTAATGCCGCGTCCCGACACGGGCCCTTCAGGGGCTCATGACGAATTCGGCACGGTCCCTTCTGGCTTGCGGGTCGGCGTCCAGCGCGTGGTCGCAGTCGTATTCGGCCCAGCGCTTCGGGTGTGCGGCCGCGTCGAACAGCGCCCTGCCTGCCTCGACCGGCACGGTTCGATCGGCGCTTCCATGTTGGACAAGTAGGTGTGCGCGCCGGTCGACACCGACGAAGTGGGCGAGATCGAACCAGTTGGTGACGGCGGCCAGCTCCTCTGTGCAGACGCTGCTGTGCGAAAGTGCATGAGCCAGAGCTGACCTCGCCGTCGCGCCAGCGCCGTTAGCGAAGATCGCGATCCGGGCCAGTCGAGGTTCCATTGCGCTCAGGATCGCCCCGATCGCGCCTCCGGCGCTGTGGCCGAGGAACGACAGCGCATCCGGTGGCGCCCCGGCCTCGATCAGTACGTCCAGCGCAGCGCACTCAGTCAGGACCGCGTTCCTGACATCCGAGGCGAATGCGTCTACACCGTCGCCCAGCCTGATCCGAGTCACCGGCACGATGACCACCGCACCCCGGGCGGCCAATGCGGCCGCTTCGGACACGAAGAGCTGTCGTCCGTCATCGCTGCCGCCGTGAGCCAGCACCACCCCCCGTGTGACCGCTTTCGACGTCGGCATCACCACGGTGGCCAATCCCTTGACCCCACAGCCGGCCGCGAAGGTGATCTCGCGCCAGCCAAGAATCCCATCTGCATGCTCGCCCAGAACCGACACCGATAGCGGCACCGGCTGCCGGGCGAAATACCAGCGCGCGTCGGTCAGCTCCCAACGGTGGCGGTACGGCCGGGGGTTCTCCACGGCACAGATGTCATCCACGCCCCCAGCATCCACCTCGCAAACCTCGCATGTCAGACCTCGGTTACGCCGCCCGCGAATGAGGCACCGACGGGCGCGACCCGCACCCCTGGGCCAACGCCGACTGACGCACGCGGAATGACCCATTCCGGGTAGTGAAATGTCAGCGGCCGAAGCGCGTGATTGTGGTTTGCGATGACCATGGCCAAGCCCGAGCGACCAACGACCTGCGTTGGGTGCCAATTCGACGGTGGACCAGATCCGGACGCGGCCGCTGCGAGCCAGATCCGGTAGGGCGCCTGGGTCCAGACCGTCATACCAGTGGCGCCGGGGCAAGGGCGTTCCGGCAGATGTGCGCGCTCGCCATGGCCGGTCAATCCGGGCGGGAATCTGGCGAGCCTATTGCCGTCCAACGGCACAAGGTGTGAGATGTGGACGAAATACCCAATTGCCCTTACCTCGTCGTGGAGGTTCGTATGAGGCACCGGCGCTTGAAGCTGTGGCTCGTTCCCGTTGCGGTCGTACTCCTTTTGCTCGGTACGTCCATCGGAGCACCGAACGGCGCGGGGGCGATCAGCTCGGCGCAGTGCGCGGATCGAGTCAACAACACTGCGGCGAAGCTGGTGGAGTGCATCCGGACCGACGACCTCTGGAAGCACATGAGGGCGTTCCAGGCGATCGCCGACGCTCATCCGGGCCCCGACGGGCACCCGTCGCGAAACTCCGGCGAACCGGGCTATCTCGCGTCCGCGATCTACGTCGCCAATCTGATGTCGAAGTGGGGCTACAAGGTCCATCTCCAGACCTACAAGTTCCCCTATTCGTCCTTTGTCGGCACCCCGGTCTTCCGCGAGGTCTCACCGACCGCCCACCGCTATGCGTTGGTGGAAGATTGGAACGCCGGCCTGAGCAATGGCACGAGCACCGCTGCGCTGCAGCCGGCGGGTGGCATCATCATTCCGCCGACTCCGTCGCCGAGTTCGGCCAGTGGCTGCGCCGCGTCCGACTTCAGTGACTTCACCGCGGGGCGCATCGCCTTGATCCAGCGGGGAACCTGCAACTACGGGGTGAAGGTCATCAACGCGCAGGCGGCGGGAGCGTCCGGCGTTGTCATCTTCAACGAAGGTAATCCCGGCCGTACCGACGTGATCGACGGCAGCCTGTCCGACGCGAACAACAACCCGATAACGCCGACGATCCCGGTCGCGTTCACATCCTTCGCCATCGGACGGAACCTGTACCGCCAGTACAACCGTGCAGTCAGCACCAACACGGCGTTGCCGAGGATCAACCTCGCCATCAAGTCCATCAGCAACCCCAAAGCCGATGACTACAACGTGATCGCCGATTCCCCCGGCGGCGACCCGAACCACGTCCTGGTCGTCGACGCCCACCTCGACGCGATCTACGGCGCGGGCATGCTCGACAACGCCTCGGGTTCCGCGACGATTCTCGACATCGCCCACATGATGCGCAAGGTCCACCCTCGGAACAAGATGCGCTTCATCTGGTTCGGCGGCGAGGAACTGGGCCTGCTGGGCTCGTCGTACTACGTGAACCAATTGAGCCCGACTGCGCTGGGAAAGATCGGCTATGACCTCGACGCCGACGTGACCGCGACACCCAACTACGACATCGGAATTCTTGACCCTGCGGCCCCGGACTTCTTCGGTCGCACGGTGACCACAACCTTCCCGTCGAACGTGTACGGCCCGTCGAAGATTGCGCGTAACCAGGCGATCCAGTACTTCAACTCGAACGGGATGCATCACATCCTGTTCTCGCCCGTAGGTACGGATGCGTTTACGTTCAACGAGGCAGGCATCCCGGCAAGCGGTGTCTTGACTGGCCAGGACTGCTGCAAGACCAAGCACGAGGTCAACCTCTTCGGCGGCTACACCGGCAACTACGAAGGCAACCTCCCGAGCACTGACGGCGGTTGCGTCGACAATCCGTTCCGCTGGTGCGACAACCTCGGCAACAACAACCCCGCCGTCATGACCTTCATGTCACGGGCATTCGCAAAGATGGTGGTCCACATGGCCTTTGCCCATCTGTCGGAAACCGCCGCCAATGCAAATGCCCCGCACGCCGAAAGCCACGGCGTCGCGAGGGGCAACCCGGTTCGCTGACACGGATTGGACGACAACGCAGTTACCGTCCTTCTCTCGTTGCTGGGGCATGACCGCACCCGCGAAATCGTCGCCGACGATCTCCACCTCCCGTGCCGAGGTAGGCACCTGCGCGACTAAGAACGCCCGGCCGGACCGAACATAAGTAGTCCAGCGGCAGCGTCCCGAGCCCGCTCCCTCTCGTCGATCGCGGCGAACTTTATGCCGCCTTGCACATCGACCACGCAACCGAGTGTGCGCCACAGCAGCTATAGAACTGGCGTGCACAGCGCTGCTGACGGAACTCATGGGGGCCGTATCGGTACGAATGAGCTTGGCGCGGGTGCGACGATCTGTTGGTGACTCAGGTGGTGCTGCACAGCGACCGAATCAGGCTCGTTCCGTTGGCCGATGAGCATCTCGAGCTGGAGGTGGAGTTGGATTCCGACCCAGAAGTCATGCGTTACCTGACTGGTGCTGGGCGGACGCGTGAGCAGGTGATCGCTGCTCACAAGATGCGCCTTGCGACGGCCGAGGCTGTGTCGGGCATGGGGTTTTGGGTCGGCTATGTCGATGGGCGGTTCGTCGGATGGTGGCTCCTGGAGGCGCCGGGGTGGTTCGACCAGACGCCCCTTGAAGGGGAGGCCGAGCTCGGTTACCGGCTGTTGCGACGGCATTGGCGTCAGGGCTTGGCAAGCGAGGGTTCCCGTGAGCTGCTACGGCACGCGTTCGAGGACCTCGGCCTAGATCGAGTGTCTGCACAGACGATGACGGTCAACACTGCATCTCGCGCGACCATGGCGTCAGTCGGTTTGCAGTACATACGGACGTTCCAGGACCCCGCCGACGACCGCGCCGGCGCCGAACACGGCTGCGTCGAATATGCCGTCACCAGATCCGAATGGCAGCAGGCGAACCTGAACGCGAGCGTCGGGCCGTAGCTGCTTGGTACCACCGACCGGATCTCGGCACGAGCGCGCGCTCCGGCCGGTATGTGCTGTTGGCGGTCCGTCGTTAGTTCTGTTCGCAGTAAACGTCGATCGTGACCGGTGCGGTTACCTTGGTCGTTTCGTAGCTGCTGCACGCGCGGGGTTGTCCGCCTGCGTATTCGGCGCTTTGACCGTAGGCGTTGTACGTGCCGGGGATCACCGTCGTGGTGTATCGCCCGTTCGCGTCAGCGGTGGCGGTGACTTGCTGGTGCGTCCTGAGGTTCTCCAGGGTGACTGTTCCGGACAGCGGTCGAGGTTTGGTCCCGGCGGGTCCGCCGACGGTGATCAGGCGCCCGGTCACTGTCACCGGTGGTTCAGTACCAGGATGGGTTGTGTCGCCGGCGCGCGTCGAAAGGATCACGGATCCGATAGCGATCATTGCCACGACTGCTGCCGCGCCGAGGGTGGCGAGCAGGGTGCGCGCCGCGTGTCGGGGGGCGGTTCGTTGGCTGAGCTCGTCCGGGGACGGTGGCGTGAACGTTCCGGCGACGTCGGCTGCGCGGGACAGCAGTTGGGTGACCTGGTCGTGTTCGTCAACCATTGCGGACCTCCGTCTGGATGAGGCCGGATGCGCGCAGCTTGGCCAGCGCTCGGCTGGTCCTGCTCTTCACCGTTCCCTCGCTGCACTTCAACGCCGCCGCTGTCTGCCGTTCGGTGAGATCGTCGATGAACCGCAGCACCAGGACTGCTCGTTGGTCCCACGGCAAGGAGGCCAACAGGATGCCGACGTCTAGAGCGAGGTCTGCGTCGCCAGAGACGTCGACGACCTCGTTGGACTCAGTCCGGAGCTGTTCCCAGAGCGTCGGAACCTCATGCCGCCACCTGCGTCGCGACGCTCGCTGGGCCAGCCGGACGAGGGTCGTCCGCGTGTAAGCCTCGGCAGCCTCTACCGCAGACAGCCGGTCCCAAGCGGACAAAGTCGCCATGAGTGCTGTCTGCACCAGATCCTCGGCATGCCCTCGATCCCCAGTGAGCAGGAACGCCGACCGAGCCAACCTGCTGTACCGAGCGCGCATGAACTCCGCGAAGCCCGGTGGACCCAGTTCGGCCATTGCCTTCCCTCTCCACGTGCGCAGCATGTCAAAGGTTAAGAGGCACTGGGCACCGCGAAACGTTCCTCCGAGGCGCGCATAGCTGCGGGTCGGCTCGAACAAGAGGTCATTCCTCGATGGCCCCGCCTACTGCGCGCAGATGTTCGCGAAAGGTCAGGTCGGGTGTCTGCTCGCGTTTCGAAAGGTAATCGCCGAATCGCACCTGGTTGCGCAGTGAGACACCTGCTCGGATCCGCTCGGCCTGGCGCCGCTCGGTATCGCGGATCGTCTCGGCCAGCGTCAAGATCTCTTCTGCCTGTCGGCTCGGAACGAACAGCACGCCATCATCGTCACCGAGGACCAGATCGTTGCGCGTCACTGACCAGTCGCCGACGGTGGCGGACTGCAGCGCATCGGGCGGGCGGGCGTCGAGCCGGAGAGGCCCCGTGGGGATCGCTCCCAGGCTGAAGACCGGCAGCCCGATCGCTCGAATGTCAGCGGTGTCGCGGTGTAGTCCCCAGATCACGATGCCTTCGATCCCGGCTGCCCGGGCCTCCAGAGCCACCAGGTCACCGACGCAGGCTTCATCAAGACGCCCGGCGTTGTCGACGACCAGCACGTCGCCCGGGGCTGCCGTTTCGAATGCCTCCAGGAAGGCATCGACGCTGCCGGCATGCCCGGCCGGACAGACACGACCGGCCAGGCGGCTGCCGGCAACTATTGGCCGTAGGAGCGCAGGCGCGCAACGCACTGGGACGTCGGCGCGCAGACAGGCGTCGGCCAGGTGGGCTGTGGTGAGGCCGGCGAACCGCTGTTGCAACATTTGGTGGTCCATGGTGACGATCCTTCCCCTGTCGGTGGTCCAGGCCTGACGATGGTTCGGCAGGGACTGCAATGCAGAAGCTCAGCCGGGATCGGCCACTTTGACGGCGTGCGGCGCAGGGCGGTGCGCCCGCAGGAGCGGGTCAGGTAGCCGGTCGCCGAGTCGCACCATGCCGGCGCCGGTCAGCGCCGCTGCCAGGGCGCCGCCCCACCAGACGGCATCTGGCGACGTTGCGAGCAGCGCGCCGCCGACTGCAGGGCCGAGGGCCACGCCGGCTGTGAAGCTGAGGCCGTAGAGCGACAGGTAGCGGCCGAGCAGATGCGGCGGTGCGAGGTCGGCGACGATCGTGCCGAGCACCACGAACTGCGCGCACTCACCGATCGCGATAACGATCGCGACCCCGGCCAGGACGGCGGTCGCTGCGAACGTCGAGCTCGTGAACGTCGCGAGCAGGACGCCGAGCAGGCCGATGGCAAACAGCGTGCTGGTTGCGGCAAGCGCGTGTGTGCGGCGCATCCGCTTGACGATCCGTGTGGCCGGGATCTGGGCGACGACGATGAAGAAGGTGTTGATGAAGATGACGACGCCGATCTCGCCCGGACCGACAGGCGTGTGCGCCTTCGCGAACGGCGCGAGGATGTTGGAAAAGAGTGCGCCACCGGTCATCACGAGCACGATGTTGGCGACGATCAGGACGAGGAAGAGCCGATCGCGAGCAACTGCGCGAAAGCCTGTTCTGCCGTCACTTGCTGACGGAGCATTCGCCAGGCGAGTATTCGGGATCCCCACGAGCACGACCAGCGCGAAGGCGGCGAAGGTGGCGCCGTCGAAGAGGTAGAGCACTTGGTACGCGCGGAGGTCATTTGCAGAAGCGACGATGAAACCGGCAACCGTCGCGCCGCTGCCGAGACCGAAGTTGCCTGCGACTCGGCGGAGCGCGATCGAGGAGGCGCGCTGCTCGGCTGACACGAGGGTCAGACTCAGCACCTGGTTCGCGGTGTTCGCCGCTCCGAATCCGGCACCGCCGACGGCCGCGCAGAAGAAGGCCTGCCACGGCCGGTCGACGAATGCGAAGCCTGCGTAGCCCAATGCGTTCGCGAGATTGCCGGTGATCAACACCGGCTTCGCGCGGAACCGATCGAGCAACGCACCCGAGAAGGGGGTTACGACTGCGGCTGTGCCCATGACTGCCGCAAGCACCAGTCCTGCTGTCGGTGTCGAGATGCCGCGAGCCTGGTGCAGATAGATGATCTCGAAGGGAAGGATCAGTCCGGTGCCGAAGTAGTTGACCGCGGTCCCGGCCTGGAGAACGAGGACGGGCCTTGGCAAGCCCGTCCGCCAGCCGGCGACCACGCGCGCGAGCGTCCAGCTCATGTGCACGGTCGTGCGGGCGCACAGGACGTCGTGGGTGCGGACCGGCCGATCAGCCTGGCGAGCTTGTCCCACCGACGTGGGCACGTTGATCGGCGTGCGTGGTGAGCATCGCGGACCAGTCGGCGATGCGCTGCTTGGTCGAGCAGTTCGTGATGGTGGGCGCGCGCGAGCTCGGCGGTGCAACTGGCGGGAAACATAGGTACGTCCTCGGCATGGGTGTGTGGCATGGCGGGATGGATGGCTGCGCCGGTCATGGAAGAGACGGCGGCACGATCCGGTGGGTGGGTTGTCCGGGCGGTCGGGAGTTGATACACCGCGGCGTCCGCAAACTGGGCGCCCGTGAACCGCCCAGTTCGGACCGCGGGCGGTGTATATACCGGCGGAAGTACGACGTGATGCCGACGGAAGGAGCCCAGGATGGTGGCAGCCGATCTTCTGTCACGAGCGCAGGCTGGGGACGGAGAGGCGTTCCGGGAGCTCGCCGAATCACATCGGCGGGAGCTGCAGGTGCACTGCTACCGGATGCTCGGATCTGTCGCCGACGCCGAGGATGTCGTCCAGGAGACGATGCTGGCCGCTTGGCAAGGCATCGGCGGCTTCAGTGCGGAACGCGCGTCGCTGCGAACCTGGCTGTACAAGATCGCCACCAACCGGTGCCTCAACGCGCGTCGCGCGGCGAGCCGGCGTCCGGTCAGGGAGTGGGACGTGTCGAAGTTCGAAGCGCCCGTGCCGACGCCGCGCGACGAGCCCGTCTGGCTGCAGCCGTTTCCTGACGCGTTCCTCGACGGTGCGGAGTCGTTCGGGCCGGACGCCCGGTACGAGCAGAGCGAAGCCATCTCGCTGGCCTTCGTAACCGGACTGCAGCTGCTGCCGCCGCGCCAGCTGGCCGTCCTCATCCTGCGCGACGTCCTCGGATTCCACGCGAGCGAGGTGGCCGGCATGCTGGAAGTGAGCCTCGATTCGGTCAACAGCGCGCTCAAACGAGCCCGTGCCGGCCTGCGGCGCCGCCAGCCCGCCACCGGTCATCAGCCGCCGCCGGACGCGGGCTCGCCCGCTGAGGAAGCGATCGTCGCCAGGTTCGCGAGGGCGTGGGAATCGTCCGATCTCGAGGCGCTCGTCGCCCTGCTGACCGACGACGTCTTCATCGCCATGCCTCCGGAGCCATTCGGATACGAGGGCCGTGACCTCGTATCCCGCTACTGCGCCCGCCAGTTCGGCGCAGGTCGCAGGTTCGACCTCGTGCCGACCCGAGCCAACGGCCAGCCCGCGTTCGGGACCTACTTGCGCCTGCCGACGGGAATCCGCCACGCGGCCGGCTTCTACGTGCTCACCCTTGCCGGCGACCGGATCAGCGCTTTGACCCGTTTCGAGGCCGGCGTGCTGCCGTGGTTCGGGCTACCGCGATCGCTCCCGAGCTGATGGCCGGTCGACCTGGCTCGGTGTCGGGCGCACGGCCCGTCCTGGTCGTCGATCAGCCGATGACATCGGTGATCGCGCGGTCGAGCATGTCGATACCGAGGTCGAGTTCGGCATCGGTGACGGTGAGCGGTGGCGCGATACGGAACACGCCGCCCATCGACGGCAGCTGCACGATGTTCATCGACAGACCCAGTTCGAAACATCGACGGCTGATCGCCGCACCGGTTTCGGGCGCCGGCTTACGCGACGTGCGGTCGGCCACGATCTCGACGCCATGCAGCAGTCCGCGCCCGCGCACGTCGCCGATGCACTCGTGCCGCTCCTGCAACTCGAGCAACCCGCGGCGGAGGCGGTCGCCGGCTTGACTGCTCGGTCGACCAGGTGTTCGCGGGCAAGGACGTCGAGCACCGCGAGGCCGACCGCGGCGGGTAGCGGATCGGAGACGTGGGTCGTGTAGAAGAGGAAGCCGCGCTCGTGTGCCTGCTCCTCGATCTCAGAGGTGGTGAGGACGGCCGCCAGCGGGAGTCCCGCGCCGAGTGTCTTCGACAGGGTGAGCACGTCCGGGGTGATCTCGTCACGCTCGTGGGCGAACATCCGGCCGGTGCGCCCGATGCCCGTCTGCGCCTCATCGAGCACGAGCAGCATGCCGCGCTCGCGGCACTTCTGCTGCAGGGCCGACAGGTAGCCGACCGGCAGGTCGATGATGCCGCCAGAGGACAGGATCGGCTCGGCGATGAAGGCAGCGAGGCCGCCGCTGGTCTGGCGATCGAGGAGATCGAAGCCGTCGTCGAGTTCTCGTTGCCAGTCGAGCTCGCCCGACTGCGTGGTGAACCGCGGCCGGTACGCATTGGGAGCGGGGATCGCCATCGACCCGACGGCGGCCGGGCCGTAACCGCGGCGGCCTGCCGAGTAGGTCGCGGACGCCGCGCCGCCGGTCATCCCGTGCCACGACTGGCTGAAGCCCGACGATTTCCCACCCGCCGGTGACCAGACGGGACATCCGCAACGCCGCCTCGTTCGACTCGGCACCCGTCGTCAGCAGGAGCACCCGATCCAGTCCCGGAGCCAGCGACCCGAGCGCCTCGGCGAGGTCGATGACGGGCCGCGACAGCATTCCGGAGAACAGATGATCGAGCCGGCCGACCATTTGCTGCACGACCTCGACGATCGCCGGGTGGGAGTGCCCGAGGATCGAACTCATCTGGCCGCTCGTGAAGTCGAGCATCGCGCGGCCCGTCGCGTCATAGACATACGAACCGGCAGCTCTGTCGGCGATGAACGGGACGAAGTCCCCGGCGCCGCTGTATCGGATCAGATGGCGGGCAGCGCGGGCGAGGTCCGCGCGGTCGGCAGCACTGAGGTCACCCACGACGACAAGCTACCGGCGCAACCGGGCATCGTCCTAGCAATCTGGACGTGCAGAACTCTTAGGCGCGGCGGGTCAAAGACAACGTCCGCGGCTCATGATCAATCCATGAGGTCACCTGTACGGCCGCGTTCGGGTATCAGCACCGGAGACAGCGGCTCCTGACCGTTGGGAGAGGTTCCCGACAGATCGATACTCGCAGGGGTCCGACATGGCTGGTCGAATGACGTTGCGTCGCACAGGGATCGTTGCATTTCTCGGCGGTGCCGTATCCGCGGCCGTTGTCGGAGGCAGTGTGGCGCTCGCGTCCGTTCCGTCGACCACAACGGGCGACATCACTGGCTGCGTGAACAACACCTCGCGTGCCGTTCGCATCGTCGACGCTCAGGCCGGACATCATTGCAACGCCGGCGAAACGACCCTGAACTGGTCGAAGGGTTACGCCTATCGCGGCGCGTGGTCGGTCTCGACGACGTACAACGTTCTGGATGTTGTCACCAACAACGGCTCGTCCTATCTCGCCCGCTCGGCATCACAAGGCAAGTCACCCGCGGCCTCGCCGGGGTACTGGAGCGTTCTCGCATCCCGCGGCGACACCGGCCCGCAGGGCCCGGCCGGGGTCAGCGGCTACAACGTGGTCACGCGGTACTTCACGGTCAACACCGGCACTCAGCTGCTCGCAGACGTCCAGTGCCCGTCCGGGCAGGTGCCCATCGGCGGTGGTGCCCATTACGGCAACGCGTTCCCCGGACTCGGCAATGCGCAATGGGCCTACGTGTCCGAGTCGAGCATCGATGAGTCGCGGACGGGCTGGGCCTCGACCCTGGTGGTCACAGCGAACCAGGGGAACACCTACTTCGAAGCCAACGCGATCTGCGTCAACGCCTGAGCAGCCGCCGGCAGCGCTATGGATCGGCCAGGAACTGCGTCAGCAGGGTCGGGACCGTCGCGTTGGCGAATGCGACCGCTTCGGTGTCACTGATGTCGGTGATCTTGTACTGCTGACGCCCGGCCGCGGTGGTCGCGGTCAGTGATGCCAATCCCGCCCGCCGCTGGAAGAAGCTGCGCCGGATGTTCCAGCCGATCACCCCGTCGATCTGCAGCGCGCTGCGGCGCCGCACGATCGTCCCGAACCGGGCGACGAGGTATTCACCGGTGAGCGCATGGCCAAGACTGCGGTAGCGATCGACGCCGAGCGGGACGGCCGCGCCGGTCAACACGACGGCGACGGCCAGCACCCACACCGGCCAGTGGGCGAACCCGACGCCGAGGGCTGTGGCCACGACGAGCACGAGCGTCACGGCAAGTGCCCGCGTGAGTCGGCGGCGCAGGGCCGCGACCGGATGACGGGCCAACGCCTGCGTGAACGGCTCATCCGTGCCGATCACGGTCGCGGCCAGCGAGACTGCGTCCGCGCGGGGCGCCGGCGGCAGCAGGATCTCGCCACCGCGCTCGGCACCGCGTCCGACCCGCAACCCGGTGGCGATCGCAAGGCAACGCGCACCGCGGACAGAACGCAGCAACAGCGGCTCGGACACCTCGACGCCACGCAGCCGCCGCTGCTCGATGCTTGTCGCGCGGGTGGTGATCAGACCACGGGTCACTTGCAATGTTCCGCCGCTGTGGCGCGTGACCCGGAACCGCCAGAAGGCCAGCACGTATCCGACCGTCGACGCGATCACCACGAACGCGACCACGCCGGCGGCGACCACGACGACATCCGCGGCCACTGGCCACCGCTCGAGGCGGTGCGACAGCGTGCGGACCAGGCCGACCCGGCGCAGGTTGACGTGGGCCTCGTTCACGACGCGCCACAGCACGCCGAGCAGCGCCAATCCGGTCACAGCGCCGGTGAGCGTGAACGGGGCGAAGCGCAGCCAGCGCGGGTCGGCGCGAACCAGTTCTTCCTCTGCCTCGACGTCCTGCTCGGCGTGGACGGGCTCGCCGAGCTCGTCCGGCACTCGGACGTGACTGCGGTGCAGCAGTTCTCCACGCAGCCCGGCAGCCTCGGACAGCGTCAGCCCGTCCAGGATCACGCGGTCCTCACCCTTGCGGTCGGAGGTTCCGGTGCCGATCACGACCCGCGCCAGGCCGAGCACCCGGTGCAGCAGGTGGGACGTCACGTCCACTGTGCGGACGCGGTCCAGCGGTGCCGTGAGCGTGCGACGTCGAACCAGTCCGCGGCGCAATTCGACGCGATCGACGGTGATCCTGTAGCGCGTGGTGAACCAGCGGATCAGCGAGATCGCGGCGACGACAACCGCAATCGCGGTCGCCGTCACCGTGCCGGCGTTCGTCCCGTGTCCAGCCAGCAGCGCCGCGACGATGGCCGGTAGCGCCCTGACGATCTCGACGACCGGATGCACCAGCAGCATCCTCGAGTTGAGCCGCCGCCAGTCGATCTCGGGCGGCGTCTCGACCGCGGTCACGTCCCGTCGCCCGGGCTGTCCTGCGCCCGAGCGGTGAGGTCGCTGGCAAGGGCCTCGGCATCGGCCTGCGTCAGGCCGTGGATCTTGAGTGGCCCGGCTGCCGAGGCCGTCGTGACGGTGACGTTGGCGAGCCCGAACAGCTGCTCGATCGGCCCGCGCTGGGTGTCCACGGTCTGTACCCGCGCGATCGGCGCGATGCGTCGCTCCTGGTTGAACCAACCGGTCTGCGTGTACACGGCGTCGGTCGTGGCCTCCCAGCGATGCACCCGAAAGCGCCAGCGAGGCATCACGATCAGATGCGCGAGTGCGACCAGTGCCCCGACCGTGCCGACGATCCAGCCATCGGGCACCTGCACCGCGACGACCGTCACAGGAATTGCTACGACGATCCAGCCGGCCAGCGCCCGCACCGTCCAATACGAGCGCGCCCGTGGGCTCACCCGGTTGGCCGGCTCGCGAAGGCGAAGCACCGATTCGATCACGCAACCATCTTGCTCCCACGCAATTTGCCGCCGAACCATCACCAGGACGGCCGTAGGATCGCGCAGTGGCTGCTGGTCGCCCGCTTCCGGTCGCGGCGTCCACTCTCGTCGGAAGATCTGACGAGCTGTCGACGCTGCGTGACCTGCTGTCCGGACCAACGCGCCTGATCACCCTCACCGGGCCGCCGGGCGTCGGCAAGACCCGACTGGCAATAGAGCTCGCGAGGACGCTCGCACCCAGTTACGCCGATGGCGTGGCGTGGGTCGAACTCGGACCGATCCGTAGCTCGGCCAGCGTCCTCGCAGAATTTGCCCGTGCACTCGGCGACCCGCGCGGGGGAGCGCAGACCGTGGACGCGCTTGTAGCCCGCTTCGCACGCAGCGAGGTGTTGCTCGTCGTCGACAACTGCGAGCACTTGTCCGGAGTCGCTTCGGCGATCGCAGCCGTGCTCGACGGGATCCCTCGTGCGCGCGTGGTTGCGACGAGCCGGCAACGTCTGCACCTCGTCGCCGAGGTCGAGTTCCCGGTGCCGCCGCTCGCGCTGCCGGCCGAAGCCGATACCGACGATGTCACTGAGCTGGCCCGCAATCCTTCGGTCGAACTGCTGCTCGCGCGAGCGCCGGCGCACGTGTCGCTCACCCGGCGCACGGCACGTCCATTGGCCGAGGTGTGCTTGCGACTCGACGGGTTGCCGCTCGCCCTCGAGTTGGCTGCGGCCCGGCTGCGGGTCTTCACGCCGAGCGAGCTGGCGTTCCGGCTCGAGCATCGGACGGTGTCGTTGTCGGGCGCACCTCGTGACGCCCCGCCACGCCACCGCACGTTGGTGACCGCGATCGAGTGGAGTCACGACCTGCTGCCGGACGCAGAACGCACCGTGTTCCGTCGACTCAGCGTGTTGGTCGGGGGATGGACCGTGGCGGCCGCGCAGGCGGTGGCCGGCCTGCCGGAGCAGGTCGTCGTCACGGCGATCGAGGTGCTGCTCGAACAGAGCTTGCTGCAACGGGTCGCGACCGATGGCGCCGCGCGATTCACGATGCTCGCCAGCATCCGTGACTTCGCCGCCGAGCAGCTTGCGTCGAGCGGTGAGCAGGACGCGACGCGCGACCGCCACGTCGCCTACTTCGCCGCGGTGGCACAAGCATGGGAAGCCACTGTCGGCACGGACGAGGAGAACGCGACCTGGACCGACTTCGAGGCAGTGCATCCAGATCTGAGTGTCGCGTTCGACTACGTCGGCCCGAGTCTTGCGAAGGTCTGGCTCGGGGTAGCGCTCGCGTGGTACGGCCACATTCACGGCTCGCTCGTCCAGGCACCCGCTGTGCTCGAAGCGTTTCGCGAGATCGTCGCGCTCCCTCCGTCCGTCGAGGTGCCGGGTGGGCTGGACGTAGGGGCGCGGGCGGCGATGTCGACAGCGGCCGGCGTGGCCGCGCTCGGCCTCGACGAGTTGATCGAGGCAGACGCCGAACTGCGCTCGGCCGTGCGACTGAGCGAGGCGTGCGGCGACGAACGGCGCCAGGCGGCCGCGCTCTCGTTCCTCGGCCACGTGGCGAGCCGGCTCCGGCGAGGGCAAGACGCCGCGCGGAACTACCGATCCGCGCGCGCGATCTGCCAGCGGCGCGGAAACGTGCGCGGCACCGCGTGGTCGGCCTTCGACCTCGGCGTGCTGATGGTCGACGCCGATGATCCAGTTGATCGAGCTGGCGCCGAACCGCTACTGCGCGAGGCGCTCATCTACTTCGAAGACCTCGACTACGACTGGGCGGTTGCGCAGACAATGCGGGCGCTCGCCACCGCATTGCTCGATCGTGGCGCGGCGGACGAGGCGGCCGCGCTGCTCGACCGGTCCGTCGTGCTGCACGATGCCGTCGGCGACCGGCGCGGCAGTGCGCAGTGCCTCGAGGCGCTTGCTCGCGTGGCCGCCGACCGCGGGCAGTTGGCGGCGGCCGGGCGCCTGCTCGGCGCAGCGCAAACGCATCGACAGCTCGGTGCAACCACGCCGACCGAATCGGAGTCGATCCGGCTCGCGGCAGTGGAGTCAGCAGTGAACGCAGCGCTCGGCCGCGCCGGTGCCGATCATGCGAAGCACACCGGACGTACTGCGGGACGTGCTGCCGTCCTCACGCTCGCCGCCAGCGTCGCAGCGCCGCCGCCACCGAAGACTGCGCCTGTCGTCCTCACCCGCAGGCAGGCCGAGGTCGCCGCGCTCGTCGCAGAAGGATGCACGAATCGTCAGATCGCGCGCTCGCTCGGGATCAGCGAGAAGACCGCAGAGATCCACGTCAGCAACATCATGAGCAGGCTGAACGTGCCCAGCCGAGCGGGTGTGGCCACCTGGGTCAGCACGCGGCCCGAATCGCCTGCGTAAGGGGTTCCCCCTATGGCACCGGTCGCCCTCGATTCCTAGACAGGGTGCAGGCCACGAACGTGGTCGACGTGTCGATCTTCAGGGGGAAGAGCACGATGGACGAGAACAAGTTGAACGAAATGCTGGGCCGATTCGTCACCGACCTGGGCGCGACGATGGCTGCGGGCAACGTGGTGATCGGCCACCGCCTCGGCTTCTACCAGGCGCTGGCCGCGGCACCGGGCTCGTCGGACGAGTTGGCGCGGCGCACCGAGTCCGATCCGCGCTACGTGGCTGAGTGGCTGCGCGGACAGGCTGCAGGTGGCTACGTCCAGTACGACGCCGACAACGACACCTACTCGCTCAGCGAGGAGCAGGCGTTCGTCCTCGCCGATCCGGACGGCGCGGTCTACGCACCGGGAGCGTTCGTGCTGGCGCTCGGCGCACTGCGCTCCGAATCCCGCGTGACCGAAGCGTTCCGCACGGGCGCGGGCATCGGCTGGCACGAGCACGACGGCGACGTCTTCGTCGGCTGCGAGCAGTTCTTCCGTCCGGGCTATCTGGCAAACCTGACCACCAGCTGGATCCCGGCGATGGACGGTGTCGAGGCGAAGCTGCAGGCCGGTGCGAAGGTCGCGGACGTGGGCTGCGGGCTCGGCGCGTCCACGATCCTGATGGCCGAGAAGTACCCGGCGAGCACGTTGGTCGGATGCGACTATCACGACGGTTCGATCGAGCTCGCCGAGAAGCGCGCTGCCGACGCGGGCGTGGGCGACCGGATCACGTTCGAGGTCGCCTCGGCGCAGACCTTCGCCGGCACCGGCTACGACCTGGTGACGACCTTCGATTGCCTGCATGACATGGGCGACCCGAGCGGTGCTGCCACCCACATCCGGCAGTCCCTCGCCGACGACGGCAGCTGGCTGATCGTCGAGCCGTTCGCCGGCGACACGGTCGCCGACAACCTGAACCCGGTCGGACGGGTGTACTACGGCTTCTCGACGTTCCTCTGCGTCCCGAACGCGATCTCGCAACCGGGCGGCTACTCGCTCGGCGCGCAGGCCGGCGAGCGGGCGATCGGCGAGGTCGTGCGTCGGGCCGGGTTCACCCGCTTCCAGCGGGTGGCCGAGACGCCGTTCAACCTGGTGTACGAGGCGCGTCCGTGAGCCTGGACGGCTGCGCTGCGTCGTCGAACAGGGGACAGTGAGCGGCATGCGGGCGCTGACGCCGGATCGTTGCGGCTATGCCGTGCGATCCGGCGTGCGCCTGTACTGGGAGGAGTACGGCGCCGGCCCGCAGACCATCCTGCTCCTGCCGACCTGGGCACCGCTCGACTCACGCGTGTGGAAGCTGCAGGTGCCCTATCTGGCTCGGCACTTCCGCGTGATCGTCTTCGATCCACGGGGCAACGGCCGCTCGGACCGTCCGCAGGATCCGCAGGCACACGCGGACAGCGAACTGATCGAGGACGCTGTTGCGGTGCTGGACGCGACCGACACGCAGTCGGCGGTGTGCGTGGGCCTGTCGATGGGCGGACGGGTGTTGCTTCAACTCGCCGTCGCTCATCCGGACCGTGTCGCCGGCGCGGTGTTCGTAGCGACCTCGGTGCGGTGGGAACAAGAGGTACCGAGCTGCTGGGTGCAGGAGTTCGATGATCCGTGCGTTACCGACGTCGGTTGGGGACGCTTCAACGCCGAGTACTGGCGGCGCGATCTGCGGGGATTCGCCGAGTTCTTCTTCGGCGAGGTGTTCAGCGAACCGCATTCGTCCAGGCAACTCGACGACGCCGTCGAGTGGACGCTGCAGACCGACGCCGACACGCTGATCGCCATCGAGCGGGCGCCGTACCTCGGCGACGTCGAGGACAGTCCGTCCGGCGAGCCCGAAGCTGCGCGGTTGGCGCGGCTGGTGCGCTGTCCGTCACTCGTCGTACACGGCGACGACGACCGGATCGTCGGCGTCCAGACATCGCAACTGCTCGCCGACGCGCTCGGGTGCGGCGTCGAGGTGATCGCCGGCGGTGGCCACTGCGTGAACGCACGGCATCCCGTGCGGTTCAACCTCGTGTTGCGCCGCTTCGCCGAAACGGTGAGCGGCTGATGCGCGCGCGCGAGCCCGACCACGTCGGCGACGTCGACCGCGACGGCGTTTCGATCCACTACGAGGTGTTCGGCTCCGGCGCAACGACGATCGTGCTGATGGGGACGTTTCCCGTCGTCGACGGACGGCAGTGGAAGGCGCAGGTCCCCTATCTCGCTCGCCACTTCCGCGTCATCACGATCGACCCGCGCGGCAACGGGGGATCGAGTCGCCCGGTCGGCCCGGACGCGTACTCGGACGAAGTCAACGCAGCCGACGCCGCTGCCGTGCTGGACGCGACAGATGCCGAGTCCGTATTTCTCGTCGCGCTGTGCTCGGGTATCAAGTGGTCGATCCTGCTTGCACACAACAACCCCGGCCGTGTGCGTGGTCTCGTCGCCATCGCGCCGGGCGTCCACCCGCTGGCGCCGCAGCCGAACCCGCTCGACCCGGTCGACGCGCCGCGGTGGCAGGGCGACTTCGCCGGATGGACCGACTACCACTCTGAACGGCTGACGCCTGAGCCGTATTCGTCGAAGCTGTATGACGATCTGGTCGAGTGGACGGCGCAGACGGACGTGGCCACGCTGGCCTCGCGTACCCACGCTCCGCTGCGGCCGACCGAGGAGGTCGAGGCGCTCGACCTGTCCGGGTCGTTGGGCTGCCCGGTGCTGGTGATTCACGGCACCGACGACCATTGCCAGCCGCTGGAACGTGGCCGTCGCTTCGCTGCGGCAACCGGCGGCCGCCTGCTCGTGCTCGAAGGCGCCGGCCACATCCCGCACGGCCGGCACCCCGTCCTGGTCAATGTCGTGATCAAGGAGTTCGTCGACATGCACGCACCCGCCGCACCGCAGCGAAGCAGCTGGCTGTTCGCCCGCGAACGCAAACGCCGCGCACTCTGGGTCAGCTCGCCCATCGGCCTCGGGCATGTGCTGCGCGACATCGCCATCGCGCGATCGCTACGCGAGACCGTCGACGACCTGGAGATCCACTGGCTGGCGCAGCCGCCTGTCACGGCCGTGCTGGAGGCCGAGGGCGAGATCGTGCATCCCGCGAGCGCTGAACTGTCATCCGAGGCAGCGCATTGGGAGAGCGAAGCCACCCACCACGACCTGCATGCGTTCTACGCGTTCCGGCGGATGGACGAGATCCTGTGCGCGAACTACATGCTCTTCGACGACGTAGTGCGCGACACGTCCTACGACCTCTGGATCGGCGACGAATCGTGGGAGGTCGACCACTTCCTGCACGAGAACCCCGAACGCAAGATTGCGCCGTTCGCGTTCCTCACCGACGTGATCGGATTCCTGCCCGTCGACCCGTCCGGCGATCCGCGCGAGGCTGACCTGTGCGCCGACTACAACGCCGAGATGATCGAGCACCTCGCTCGCTTCCCGTACGTGCGCGATCGTTCGGTGTTCATCGGCGGATTCGACGAACTGCCGGACGCGTCGTTCGGCGCCGGGCTGCCGAACATCCGCGACTGGGCCGAGCAGTGGTACACCGCCGTGCCCTACGTCATCCCGTTCGACCCTGCGCCGTACCGGCGCACGAACGCCCTGCGCCGCCGGCTCGGGTACGGCACCGGTTACCCGCTTTACGTCGCGGCCGTCGGCGGGACGGCGGTCGGGCGCGACCTGCTCGAACTGACTGCCGAGGCGTTCGCGCTCGTGCGCAAGGAGCAACCTGATGCACGCATGGTCATGGTCACCGGGCCCCGGCTCAATCCCGCGCAGTTGCCCGACGTCGAGGGGATGGACAAGCTCGGTTACGTCCCGTCGCTGTTCGAGCACCTTGCGTGCGCGGACGTCGCGATCGTGCAGGGCGGTCTGTCGACGACGATGGAACTCGTCGCTGCGCGGCGGCCGTTCATCTACTTCCCGCTGGCGAACCACTGGGAGCAGCAACACTTCGTGTCTCATCGCCTCGACCACTACAACGCCGGACGGCGCATGGATTTCGCGAGCACCGACCCACGTGACCTCGCAACCGCGATCATGGCGGCGCCTCACCAGCAGCCGAGGCCACGCCCCGTGTCACGTACCGGAGCAGCCACCGCCGCGCGTCAGCTGGCGAGCATTCTCCTCCGCTGAGCTGGCGGTACCAGGGCCGTTTTGATTCGCTCGTTCATTCGAAATTTGCAAAAGTGCGAGAATGAATTCCATGCCGTCGCAGAAATGGACCGAACCAGCACTGAAATACGGCCCGACGGTCGACTACGGCCGTTGCGAGGCCCCGGAATGCGGGGCGCGTGCCAGGCAGGCGTGCATCCGGTGCGAAGCGCACGTCTGCTTCGGTCATGCCGAACACGGCACGCACCAGGTCGGTGCCGCGACTACGAAGTAGTACCGCTCACCTGAGCGCGCGACAGTTGGCCGTCCTGATGGACGGGTCCGCTCGGGTGTAGCGTCGTTGGTGCTGGGAACTACAGCCGGTCCGGGGTGAGGTTCAGCCGTCCGCTGCTGAGCTCGCCGAGCAACCGCTCGAGCCGAACCATGATGACCGTCAATGCCGGCCACTTCGGTGAATCTCGCTCGTCGCGTGCACGGCCGCACACCCCGATCGGATCTGTAGTCATGACAACCACCAGTAACGCCGCGGGCTACGCGGCATCACCATCGCCGGACGCACGGGGTGCGCGCGGAAGTGACTACGCGACGCTGGTCAGGACGGTGCGCAATGCCGGCTTGCTGGATCGCCGGCGAGGCTTTTATGCGTCGTGTGCGTTAGGTGCGCTGACCCTCTATACGGCAGTCATCCTCGCGATGGTTGTGATCGGGGATTCGTGGTTCCAGCTGATCACGGCGGCGTTGCTGTCGATCGCGTTCGGTCAGGTCGCCTTCCTCGGCCACGACGCGGGCCATCAAGCGATCTTCGCCAGTCGCCGTGCGAATGACGCGCTGGGGCGATCGTTCGGGAACCTGCTCGTCGGACTCAGCTACGGCTGGTGGGTCGACACACACAGCCGCCATCACGCGAACCCGAACGACGTCAGCCGCGACCCCGACATCGAGGACGGTGTCCTTGTCTACACACCGGCGCAGTCGGCGAAGAGAGCCAGTGCGCTCAGTAGGTTCATCGCACGTCGCCAGGCTTGGTTGTTCTTCCCGCTCCTGACGCTGCAAGGCATCAGCATGCACGTCGACAGCGTCGCCGCTGTCGTTACCGACAAGTTCCGCAGTCGCCGTGGCGGAACCCGGCGCTATGAGGCAATCGGCCTGATCTTGCATGCCGCGCTGTATGTCGCCTTGCTGTTGTTGGTGATGTCGCCGGTCAAGGCGATTGCGTTCGTCGCAGTGAATCAGGCCGTCTTCGGCATCTACATGGGATGCAGTTTCGCGCCGAACCACAAGGGCATGCCGTTGATCGGGCCGGACGACCATCCCGACTATCTGCGGCGCCAAGTGCTCACGTCACGCAATGTGCGCGGCGGGATCGTCACAGACTTGGCTCTTGGCGGACTGAACTATCAGATCGAGCACCACCTGTTCCCGAACATGCCCCGTCCCGCTCTTCGTCGTGCGCAACCGATCGTGCGCGCACACTGCGATCAGCTCGGCGTGGCCTACACGGAGACATCGTTGTTCGGGTCCTACCAAGCCATGCTCGGACACCTGAACGCGATGGGCGCACCGCTACGAGACGCTCAGCGACGCGTCGCCGTGGCGCCGAGTCGGCAATGAGCCATCGTGCCTCCGAGTCCTGCACCGTTACGGATCCCGCCGGCCGAGCATGAGCTTTGGCTTCGCCCGAGCGCTGCGGCACCGTCGTTGGCCCGCAACTGGGTCCATTGGGTGTGTGCGGAGGTTGGTGTGCCCCTGCCCGCGGAACGCGCCCTCGTGTTCATCACCGGAGAATTCGTCGCGGTGAGCGTCCGGCAGGTCCGCGCGCCGCTTGACCTCGGTCTCTCGGTAACACCAGACCGCGTCTCGATCCGCGTCCTCAATCGAAGTGCCCACCGATCCGCGCGAGTACATGCAGGGGCCGCCGTCGGCCGACACCTGCCTTTGGTCGACTGCGTCGCGGATGCTTGGGGAGACGTCGACACCGAGGACGGTCAGCTGATGTGGGCGACCGTCGTCCGGCCTCGCAGCCGCCGGCGCGCGGCGCGCCTGGTGGCGTCGAATCCCTGACGCTGCGCGGGGCTAGCTATCGACACGGCGAGCTCTCGCACGACGAACCGCCTCGTCGACAACGCGCTGGGCCACATCTACGAGCTTGGTGTGCTCGGACTGACTTATCTCCCGCAGCTTGGCGAAGGCTTCCTCGGCGCTGGCGCCGGTGCGTCCTCGGAGCAGGCCGATGGCCTGGTCGATGACGGGTCTGGTCGACAACGCTGCCTGCAACTGGGCTGCCAGCTCGAGCGTCTGCGCAAGGATCTTGGCGTTGTGTACGGCGATTGCGGCCGGTGCGGCGAACGACTCGCCCAGGTCGACGGCGTGGTCGTCGAAAACGTCCTTGTCGCGCGCGTAGACGTTGATCGCGCCGACGACCTGTCCCGGGACGAGCAACGGCAAGGACAGCGCACTGTGGATTCCCAATCGGCCCACGCGTGGCCCGAACCGTGGCCACATCTTCTCGCCACCAAGCGATCCCGAGCGCACTGTGCGCTCTTCGCGAGCTGCGGTGATGCACGGCCCCTCGTTCAGGGTCACGTACTGGATCTTGTCGATCTCGGACACGAACTCGTCACTGGCAGCGAGCGCTTCGACGAGGTTGTGCGGTTGATCAAGACGAAGCAGTGTCACTCCTGCCCCGTCCGCACCCGGGATCGCGTGCGCTGCGAACCTCGCCACGCGCGCGAGCAGCTCCGTGAGCCCGAGTGTGCCGGTCACGAGACCGGCGAGGTTGCCGAGGCTTGTCTGGAGGTCTGCCTCGTCCGCGCTGGCCTGCTCGGGCGTGAGCAGGGCTAGAGGCCCCAGCTAGACGTGCTGGACGTGAGACCGATGGCAACCTGTTTGGCCTGACGCTGACCGTCGGTCTGCGTCGAATCGGCTTCGAGGGCGGTGTAGTCGATGTCGCGCTCCGAGCGGCGCATCCAGAGCCCCAGAGCGACGAACGCCGACACGCAGAGCACTACACCTATGAACAGCAGGACCGTCATCATGTCGGCCTCCCTTTACATGATCAGTGAAGCACTCCGCGGGCCGCGCTGCCACCAGTGAGACGTAGTAGACGCGATGGTCCGGGTTCGTCTTGAGCGACTCGCCGATTTGGCTGGAAATCGAGCGTATCGGCTAGATGATGCGACGCTCGCCGGACAGGCTTCGGCGGTCGTCCGGCCGGTGTCTAGCGCGGGGCCATCCGGATCGCACCGTCGAGGCGGATGGTCTCACCGTTGAGCATCGGATTCTCGATGATCTGGGTTGCCATCAGACCGTATTCGGACGGATCGCCGAGCCGGGCGGGGTGCGGGACCTGCTGGCCCAGCGACGCCTTCGCGTCGTCCGGCAACCCGGCGAGCAATGGCGTGTCGAACAGTCCCGGCGCGATCGTGACCACGCGGATCTTCAACGAGGCAAGGTCGCGCGCGATCGGCAGCGTCATCCCGACGATGCCGCCCTTCGACGCGGAGTAGGCGGCTTGGCCGATCTGCCCGTCGAAGGCGGCAACCGACGCGGTGTTGACGATGACACCGCGCTCGCCGTCGACCTCATCGGCCGCGGCGATGCGCTCGGCGGCGAGCCGGATGACGTTGAACGTTCCGATCAAGTTGACGGTGACGACCTTCGTGAATACGTCGATCGGGAACGGGCCGTTCTTGCCCACCGTCCGCGCCGCTGGGCCGATACCGGCGCAGTTCACCGCGATGCGGACCGTCCCGAGTTGGGCGGCGACATCGAGCGCGGCCGTCACGTCGTCGGGCGACGTCACGTCGCCGGCCGAGAACCGAGCGGCGTCACCGAGTTCCTTGGCGACGTCCTCCCCGGCCGACGACGGCAGGTCGAGCAGCACCACTGCGCCGCCCGCGGCGACGATGCGTCGTGCGGTCGCCAGGCCCAGACCTGATGCGCCGCCGGTGACCAGTGCGACCGAGTCCGCAATCTGCATGCTGCGAGCTTGCCACGCAGGCGGCAGTGGCAATCTCGGGGCATGCCGTTCTCCTCGCTCAGTCACCTCGAATGCTCACGCACCGGTACGCGGTACGACGCCGACGTCGTCCAAGGAACGTCCGAGACGGGTGCGCCGCTGCTCGCGCGCTATGACCTCGACGCGGTGACTGTGACGCGGGACGACATCGCTGGGCGTCCGCCGTCGTTGTGGCGTTACCACGAGCTGTTGCCCGTTCGCGATCTCGCGCACGTCGTGACTCTCGGTGAAGGCATGACGCCGTTGCTGCCGCTACCGCGCCACGGTGCGCGCCTCGGGGTACCCGGCCTGCTGATGAAGGACGAAGGGCTGTTGCCCACCGGTGCGTTCAAGGCTCGCGGGGCGGCGGTCGGAGTATCGCGCGCCGTCGAGCTGGGTGTGCGCGGGATCGCCATGCCCACCAACGGAAACGCAGGGGCGGCCTGGGCGTCATACGCGGCGCGCGCTGGCATTGATGCGCTCATCGCGATGCCGGTCGACGCTCCCGAGATCACCCGCCGTGAGTGCGTCGCCGCCGGCGCGGAACTGCTGCTCGTCGACGGCCTGATCGGCGATGCCGGCCGGATCGTCGCGCGCATGGTGACCGAGCGCGACGGGTACCAGGACACGTCCACATTGCGCGAGCCGTACCGCATCGAGGGCAAGAAGACGATGGGCTTCGAGATCGCCGAACAACTCGGCTGGCGCTGCCCGGACGTGCTGCTCTACCCGACCGGTGGGGGAGTCGGCATCATCGCGATCTACAAAGCACTGTTGGAACTGCGCGAGTTGGGCTGGATCACCGGCGACCTGCCGCGGCTGGTCGCGGTGCAGGCGCAAGGGTGCGCGCCGATCGTCGAAGCGTTCGCTGCCGGCCTGGACGAGAGCACGGCACCGGCTGATCCGCATACGGTGGCCTTCGGCATCACGGTGCCCAAGGCACTCGGCGACTTCCTCGTTCTCGACGCGGTGCGGGCAACCGGCGGCACCGCGATCGCGGTCAGCGACGACGCGCTGCTGGCCGCCCAACGCGAACTCGCCGGGGACGAGGGCACCTGGGTGTGCCCGGAGGGCGCGGCGTGCTTCGCCGCCGTCGGACAGCTACGCGAGTCGGGCTGGCTGGATCGCGACGACGAGGTCGTCGTGCTCAACACGGGCAGCGGCTTGCTCTACCCCGAGACGATCACGGTCGACGCGCCAACCGTTGCAGCCGACGCGTAGGTTCGCGATTGTGAGTGAAGTACAGACCGGCCTCACCTTCGACGACATCACCGCGGCCGCCGCGAGGCTCGACGGCGTCGCCCACCGCACCCCGACGCTCACGTCGCGCGCGCTGGACGAGCTCAGCGGCGCACACCTCGTCTTCAAGGCGGAGAACCTGCAGCGCGCGGGTGCGTTCAAGTTCCGCGGTGCGTACAACCGCATCTCGCAACTCACTCCGGACGAGCGAGAGCGTGGCGTGTGCGCGTGGTCGTCCGGAAATCACGCCCAGGCGGTAGCGCTCGCCGCGCAGGTGATCGGCACCAAGGCAATCGTGTTGATGCCGCACGACGCGCCGCCCAGCAAGCGCGCGGCCACCGAGGGCTATGGCGCGACAGTGCGCGGCTACGACCGGTACACCGAGGATCGGGAGGCACTAGCGCGCGCGCTCGCAGATGAGATGGGCATGGTCTCAGTACCGCCGTTCGATGACTGGCGCATCATGGCCGGGCAAGGTACGACCGCGCTCGAGTTCATGCACGACCACCGCGACCTCGATGCGCTTGTAGTGCCGATGAGTGGTGGGGGACTGATGGCCGGATGCGCAGTGGCCGCACGCGCCCTGAGCCCGCACATCGAACTGATCGGCGTCGAGCCGACATCGGGCAACGACACGCAGCAGTCGCTGGCACACGGCTCGCGGGTGCGTATCGACGTCCCGCACACGATCGCGGACGGGCTCCAGGTCGACATCCCCGGCGAGCTGACGTTCTCGATCAATCGCGGTCTCGTCGACGAGGTGTGCTTGGTCGACGACGACGAGATCGTCCACGCCATGCGGCTGCTGTTCGAGCGCGTGAAGCTCGTCGTCGAGCCATCAGGTGCGATCGGCTTCGCCGCCGTGTTGAAGAACCGGGCCCGGTTCAGTGGGCGACGCGTCGGCGTGGTGCTGTCCGGCGGCAACGTCGACGCCAACCTCTTCGCCGATCTGGTGCACCCGGCCTGAAACAGATGTTGCACAGTTTGGGCTAGGCTCGGTTCGTGGTGAGCAAGAAGTCCGACGCGAAGCCGAAGAACGGCTCGGCCGAACAGCCGGTGCGGCTTACAGACGCGCGCGCCATCCGTGCACTTGCCCACCCGGCGCGACTCGCCGTCCTCGACGCGTTGAATCAGCGAGCGAACCTCACTGCCACCGAGGCCGCCGACATCGCGGGGCTGAGCCCGTCCGCGATGAGCTATCACCTTCGGGCGTTGGCCAAGTGGGGCATCGTGCGCGAGGCCGATGGCGACGCGAACGTGAGCGCTGACGTCGACGGACGTGAGCGGCGCTGGGAGCGTGCCGGTTCCGGACTCACCTTCGATCCGCCGGATGAGGGTGCCGATGCGGCGACTGCGTTCATCGCCTCGCACTACTTCGACCAGACCCGCACGCAACTGGCCCGCTGGCTCGACCGGCAGCACGGCGAGTCCAAGTTCTGGCGCGATTCAGCGGTGATGGCCTATCGCGAGACCTGGTTGACCGAGGAGCAGGCGACCGAGGTCCGCCGTGCCGCCGACGCGATGCTCGAGAAGGACAAGCCCAAGGCACGAGGACGGGGCCCGCGTCCGCCCGGCGCGCGCCGGGTGCGGATGGCGTTCCTCATGTTCCCGATCGACGACCCCGAGGACGTCACGGACTGATCGTCAGTGCGCCGACGCGAGCAACGGCATCGCACGCGGCGCGACCAGCGTCGAGAGGATCACGACGCTCGTCGAGCGTCCGATGGCCTCTGACTCGTTGAGCTCGACGAGCAGCTGTTGCAGGTGACTGTTGGACGCGGCCGCCAGGCGGCAGACGACATCGCCCGTTCCCGTGGTTGCGTACGCCTCGATCACGCCGGGCAGCGCGGCGAGGAATTCCGCGATCTCGGCGAGGCGGCCTTGCGCGATCTCGAGCGTTGCGAGGGCCTGCACGGGAAAGCCCGCGGCGTCGAGGTCGACCTGCGGCCCGTACCCGCGCACGACGCCGGCCTGCTCCCAACGCTGCATCCGCGACGTGACGGTTGCGCGGGCCACTCCGGCCAGTCGCGAGAGCTCGAGCACGCCGGCGCGGGGGTTGTCGTCGAGCAGCTGCAACAGCCGCACGTCCAGATCGTCGAGAGTCATGGCGAGGTTGCCAATCTGTACAGCGAATGGTGGGTATCGGTCGGCTGATTGGACCGATTGTGCAGTACAGACTAGCCCGTTTGCCACATCGGCGTCGCAGTAATTGGATGACGCCATGACGATCGAGCAGACCCTCACCGACCAGGAACGGCTCGCGAACCTGAGCCTGACCGAGCTCACCCAGCTCGTCGGGCTCGTCGACTACGACGCCACCAACGACCCGTTCCCGATTACCGGCTGGGACGCGTTGGTCTGGACGGTCGGTAACGCCACGCAGGCCGTCGCGTACTACCAGCTGGTCTACGGCATGGAACTCGTCGCCTACGCGGGCCCGGCGACCGGGCTGCGTGATCACCACTCTTACGTGCTCGACAGCGGCGCGGCGCGCTTCGTGCTCAACGGACCGGTCGAGCCGGACAGCCCGTTGATCGAGCGGCTGTCGAAGCACGGTGACGGCATCAGCGACATCGCGCTCGAGGTGCCCGACGTCGATCGGTGCATCGCGCACGCGCGGTCGGTCGGCGCGACGGTACTCGACGAGCCGCACGATCTGACCGACGACCACGGCACGGTGCGCATCGCCGCGATCGCGACCTACGGCGACACCCGCCACACGCTCGTCGACCGCTCGAACTACGCCGGCCCGTACCTGCCCGGGTACGTGACGCGGAAATCGGCGATCGATGCGCCCGAGCACCGCGTCTTCCAAGCCGTCGATCACGTGGTCGGCAATGTCGAGCTCGGCCACATGGACGAGTGGGTCGAGTTCTACAACCGGGTCATGGGCTTCACCAACATGGCCGAGTTCATCGGCGACGACATCGCTACCGAGTACTCGGCGCTGATGAGCAAGGTTGTGGCCAGCGGAAACCACCGCGTCAAGTTCCCGCTGAACGAACCGGCTGTCGGTAAGAAGAAGAGCCAGATCGACGAGTACCTCGAGTACTACCGTGGCGCAGGCGCGCAGCACATTGCGCTTGCCACCGACGACATCCTGCGCACCGTCGACGAGCTGCGTGCGCGTGGCGTCGAGTTCCTTGCGACACCGTCGACGTACTACGAGGACGCGGAGCTGCGCTCACGCATCGGCGAGGTGCGCGTGCCGATCGAGGAATTGCAGAAGCGTGACATCCTCGTCGACCGCGATGAGGACGGCTACCTGCTGCAGATCTTCACCAAGCCGATCGGCGACCGCCCGACCGTGTTCTTCGAATTCATCGAGCGGCACGGTTCGCTGGGCTTCGGCAAGGGCAACTTCCAGGCCCTGTTCGAGGCGATCGAGCGCGAGCAGGCGCTGCGCGGCAACTTCTGATCGGGTCAGTTCGACCGCAGCGGTGCCTCGTCGAACACGGCGGCCGCGGCACGATCGACGGTGGTCAACGCGACGCGGCTGACTGCCCGCAGCGGCGATTCGCTGCCGAGGTGCTGCGCCAGGCGGCGGTCGACGGCCGCTAACGGCAGGCGCGCGATCCGATAGGGCACATAGAGGAACCGGGCCGGCTGCACGTCGGTCACGCTAGCGCGATCCCGGCCGCGTCGGCACGCGGGGCGAGTACGCAGAATTCGTTGCCCTCGGGATCGGCGAGCACCGCCCAGCCACGGTCGCCGTTGCGCCGGTCGTCGACCAAGCTCGCGCCGAGCGTCAGCAGCCGCTCGACCTCTTCATCGCGGGTGCGATCGACGGGCACAAGGCACATGTGCATGCGGTTCTTCACGGTCTTGGACTCAGGCACGCGAAGGAACAACAACCAACGCCCGCCAGGACCGCGCAGTCCCGTCTCGTCCGGGTCATCGTCGCCTGCGTCACCGTCGCTTGTGTCATCGTCGTCGGAGCCATCGTCAGGGACGAAATCGTCGAGCACCTGCGCCCACCAGGCGGCCTGGGAGCGCGGGTCGTGTGCGTCGATGCAGAAGTTCGCTGTGCGCGATGCCATACCGGCAGCCTTGCACGAGGCACCGACGCCATTTCAGTGGCGGACCGTGACGTCGAAGGGTGCCGCAGCGTCGATGAGGTTGAACAGCGTCGTCGCGGATTGCGGTGTGTCGGCCGTGGCGGTGAACGCGGTGGCCGAGCGCAGTAACACTCCGCGGTGCAGGTGTGCCGCGGCACGCGGGATCCGCAGCCGGATCAGTCCACGCTTGGCGATGATCTGCCCGGCGATCTTGCTGGTCTGCGGATAGGTGAGGAACTTGCAGTGTTCCTCGGGGTTGTTCGCCGGGATGCAGCTCGTCGAACCGAAGAAGAAGGTCGGCTTCGTGCCAGGAGCACCGCCGCCGTTGTCCGCGCCGACGTAATAGATCGTGCCGTTGCCGGCATGCCCGCGATGCACCTGCGTCCAGCGCATCATCCAGCTGACGTCGGCGCCGCCCAGCGTCGGGCTGCCGGCGAGCGAGGCCAAGCTGCGCAGATGCAGCTGCGCCACCAGATATGGCTTGCCGCGAGGCTGGCTGATCGACGCGCCACGCAGATCGAGTTGCGAGCCGCCGTGCTTGTCGGCGAATACGCGGGTTCCGTTTGCCGAGTACGCGGCGTCGCCACGCTGGTCGCCGACGCCGCCGTTCGCTGCGCCGGGGCCGCCGTCGAGCGTGACCCGGTGGCCCGCGAACAGGCTCGGCCCGGAGAACTGACGGCTGATCACCTCGGGGCCCGTGTCCTCTCCGCCCTGCACGTTCGCACTCGTGTCGTCGACGTAGGTCACGAGCAACGCGCCCTGCTTGTCAGGCGAGACCTGAAGGAAGTCGCCAAGGCTGCGGTCTCCGCCGGTGGCGCAGCCGATCCCGTTCGTGCAGATGCTGCCGTTCTTGATCGGCCCGTCGCTCACCGTCGTTCGGTTCCAGCTCGGTGCGGCGGACGTGGCATTGAGTGACTGCGCGACCTGGACCGTCCACTCTGCGTGGGTGAGCTGCGATGCGCCGTAAAGGGGGCAGCGCGCTGTCTTGGCACACGATCCGTGCTGCGAGACGAGGTTGGTGTGGTACCAGGCGACCGCGATGCGTCCGCGCGATCCAGCCGTGATCCACGGGAAGGTGTTGGTGCCGCCGCTGATCCCGCGCGACGGGCCCGTGATGCGCATCGGCTTCGACCACGTGACGTTCGCCGGGTTGCTCATTGTGGCCGGCTCGCGCGAGCGCACGACATAGATCTGCTCGGCCTGCGTGAGCTGACCGATGTTCGCAGCGCCCGTCTTGTGGTTCACCGGTCCCGCGGTGTACGTCACGTAGAGATAGCCGGCGCTGTCACGTGCGATGCTGGCGAAGTTCTCGCCGGCGATCTCGGTTGGGTTCTTGGCCGAGTCGACGCACGTGCCGTGCGTGTTCGGGCAGAGCGCGCCGTCGAGGTTGGGGCTCTCGTGCCACACGCCGGTCGCCGTCGGGCCGTTGAACGTGATCTTGCCTTCGCTGACGTGCACGCCGGCGGTGCCGCCGCTCGCCCCATTTATCGCTGTGTGCGCGATGAACACGTTGCCGCTGTGTGGGTCCACGACCTGATTGCCGGAGATGCCTTCGTTGTTGGTGACGCAGTTGACGGCCGTCCCGGCGCAGTTGGTGGTGTTCACGCTCGGGTTCACCACGGGGACGAATGTTGTGCCATCCGTCGACACCGTCTCGACCAGCTGGTTGCCACCGGGGTTGTCCTGGCTGGCCGAAGTCCCGACCTGGTCGTAGTCCTGATACAGCTTCAGGTTGTTCTTCTTGAGATTGCCCTTGGCCGCGAACCACATGCGGTCGACCGGGCTGTTCGGTGCACCTGAGCAGGTCGTCGTGAACGTCTTTCCACCGTTCGTGCTCACGCTGTTGGAGATGTTGGTCAGCCCCTGCAGGTCGGAGAAGTACAGCGCGTTGGACGGGTCGATGTAGAGATCGGTGTCGCCACCGCCGGCACACGTGCTCGGCTTGCCCGATCCGATGTTGCCGGGCACGAGCTGGTAGCTGCGTCCGTGGTCGCCCGAGCGCCACAGGAAGCTGCTCGTGGTCGAGAAGCCGAACGGCTCGCTGGAGAAGATGATGCCGGCCGGGTTCACCTTCACGTCCGGCTCGTTCCCGGGCCGCTGCTCGTCGACAACAACCATGCGCGAGAAGCGCAATCGTCCTGGCGAGCTCGCGGCTGCCGTCCTCGGTTGCGGCCGCTGCGCCTGCCTGGTCGGCGACGTCGTCCGGTGCGCCGTCGTTGCGCCGGCGACCTGGAAGCCGACAAGCGTTGCCGCGCTCGCGGTCGCGACGACGGTGAGGGCAAGCGTGCTCACGGTGCGACGGTGCATGGGTTCCCCCTGGTGATCCCAGCGTCGATGATCTCCGGACCGTAGTCGACTGTGCGATCAGGCGCGATCCGAAGTCAGATCCGTGCTTATGACTGCCTAGCCACCACTTCCACTTGCCGCGCCGAGGCTGATCTGCGCCATTCGGATGCGGACGGAATTGACGTAGCCCGCGCATTCTTCGACCAGCCAGGCGACCTCGGCACACTCAGCGAGGATGCTTGTCGGTTCGGTGATCGAGATCAATCGCATTGCTGCCGCCAGGATTGCGAGGGCGGCCGTCTCCGGCGAATCGCTGGTGCCTGCCGCTGCGCTCTCGACCCGCGCGAATTCGGCCGCCCGATCGTCCACCGGGACGAAGATCCGTCGCGTGTGACGACGGCGCGGGGTCCGTTGCCAATCCGGTGTCAGGACGTGCGCCAAGCCGACCGGCGCCTTGCCCAGGGTGCGTTCCATGGTGTTGTCGGGATGCGTGTCGATGTACTCGAGGAAAGTGTCAGCCGGGGCGTAGGCGAGCGGCGACGTATCTACGTTCGTCACCGCGTACGACCTCGACACGCGCTTGTGAAATGCGAGATCGACCAGCAGAGCGGCACGGATCGCGTGATCGTGGAAGAGCAGGCCGCGATAGCGACCCTGGGGATCCGAGCACAGCACCGCCATCCGCGTGGCGATCCACTCCTGATCCATCTGATCATTCTTCGGTTCTCGTGAGTCGATGCAACAGATCGCGGTCGAGCGGCGTGTAGAAACGTGACGGGCGAGCTGTACCTCGAGCAGGAGCGCGATGCGATGAGCGGCGACACGCGGCGCGCGAGCGAGGCCGCGTTCGACCGCTTCGTCGCCGAGCACCGCACGAGCCTGGTGCGCATTGCCGCCTTGCTCTCCGGGTCTGTCGCACAGGGTGAGGATCTCGTGCAGGACGTGCTGATCCGCCTGTACCCGCGGTGGGACACACTTGCCGATCCACTCCCGTACGTGCGTCGCTGCGTCACCAACGAGTTCCTCTCGTGGCGGCGGCGATGGTCGACTCGCCACATCCGGGTGGTGCCGGACGGCGTCTTGGCCGAGCAGATCGTCGATCCGTGGGCGGATCCGCCGGATCCGGAACTGTGGGCGCAGGTGCAGCAACTGCCTCGACAGCAACGCGCAGCGGTTGTGCTGCGCTACTACGCAGGGCTGGACGACGCCGAGATCGGCTGCGCACTGGGTTGCCGTCCGGGCACCGTGCGCGGCCACATCAGCCGCGGGCTCGCGACGCTGCGCGCGGCCATCACGCCGGTGAGTGAGGTGCGCGATGCCTGACATCGAACAGCGGCTGCGCAACGTGCTCAACGCGCAGGCGGACACCGTCGAGACCGACCTGTCAGGAGCGGACCTGCGCGGGCTCGCCGAGGCTCGCGTTCGCACGAGACGTCGCACAGTAGGGCAGGCGCTCGTTGCCGCGGTCGTGGTGGCAGTGATCGGGCTCGCGCCGCAGGTGTTCACCGGTCCCGAACGCGCGCATCGTCCGGCACCGAGCCCGATCGCGCCCGGGACTTCGGTCGGCCCGCTGTCGCAACAGCCGACGCCGGGGCGCTCGCACGATCGCCGCCCTCGCGTGCCGCACCGCACCACGACGCCCACACCGCAACGGCCGCAGCCGACGACGCAGCTGACGACACAGCCGGCGACGACGCCGGCGGTCAGCGCAACGCCGCGGGGTCGGGCGGTCCCGTCGCGGTCGAGGGTGCTTACCCGCGGTGCACCGTTGGTCTCGGGGTATCGCCCGCCGGCGCCGCCGCGAACACTTCGTCCGAATGCAACAACTTCGCCGTGACGCGCATGTAGAGATCGAGCGGCCGGCTCTGGGACGGCCGCCCGTCCCTCGGGAGTCTCTTGTGCAAGCTCGTCGCAGTTCGGTCCTCGTCGGCATTGCCGGCACCGTCTTCGTGATCGCCGGCGCCGTCGGCGGTGTCGCCGCCGCAGCTGCACCCAAACAGCGCCCGACCGTATCGGCGACACCGGTGCCGTCGTCGAGCGCGACCCGCCCGCCGACGACCCGCCCGCCGACGACCCGACCGTCAGCGACCTTCGCACCGCCGAGCCCGGTCGCTACTCGTGCACCTGTGATCGCTGTGCCGGCCGGCCGCGCTGACCTGACCAGCAATGCCGGCGGTGCGTCGTCGGCCGAGATCGTCACGTTGATCGCGTCCGGCGTCTTGCTCGCCGGCGGGGGAGTGGTGGTGGCGACCCGACGCCGCCCGTGAGGCGTCTGCTCGTGTCCGGCGCCTGCGTCCTCGCCGGAGTACTGCTCGTGACGGCCGGCATCGTGCTGGCCGGGCACGGCAGCGCTCCGGCACGCGGTCAGGCGCTTCCGGTCGTGGATGTCGGCCGCGTGCCGACCGATACGCACGGCGCGACGACGTCCGCGAGGCACCGCAACGTCGAGTCGCGACACAGGACGTTGCCCGACGGGACGACCCTGCGCCTCGCCGGCGAGACCGCGCCGGTTGAGCGGGTTCGGGTGCGGGGGGCGACGATGCAGATCCCGCTCGACCCGCGGCAGGTCGGCTGGTGGACGGGCGGCGCCGCACCCGGTGACTCGTTCGGGACGACGGTGATCGTGGGCCACGTGAACTACTCGGGCGTCACTGGCGTACTGGCCACCATCGCGAGACTGCGTCCCGGTGATCACGTGACGATCGCCGAACCGCATCGAAGATTGCGCTATGCGATCGCCGCCGTGCACACCTATCCGAAGACCACAGGCATACCGTCCGAGGTATTCGCACGTACCGGCCCGGCGCGGCTCGTCCTGATCACGTGCGGCGGGCCGTTCGACAGCTCGACCGGAAACTACGAGGACAACATCGTCGCCTACGCCCGTCCGGCGTGAACGGTGCGTACCTTCGCCAGGTATGGCTCGTGTGCTCGTCACCGGAATGTCCGGCGCAGGCAAGTCGACCCTGCTCGACGAACTGCGTCGCCGCGGCCACGACACCGTCGACACCGACTACGGGGGCTGGGAGCTTCCCGACGGGACGTGGGACGAGCCGCGGATAGCCCGGTTGCTCGACGATCGTCCGGACCTGGTCGTGTCCGGCACGGTCTCGAACCAGGGCCGGTTCTACGACCGCTTCGACCACGTGGTGTTGCTGAGCGCGCCGCTCGAGGTGCTGCTCGACCGGGTCACGCGACGCACGAACAACCCTTACGGCGGCCTGCCGGAACAACGTGCCGAGATCGCGCGATATCTCACCGAGGTCGAGCCGCTGCTTCGGCGCAGCGCCGACCTCGAGCTGGACGGCCGACTGCGGCCGTCCCTTCTTGCTGATCGCATCGAAGCTCTGCTGACCACTCAACGATCCGGACCCCCCGAAGCGTCTACTCCACGCAACTCTCCGCAGTAGTCGCAGAAGGTGGACGCGTGGACGAATCGTTCGAGCAGTACCTCGCACACGGCTTGGCGCCGCTGCTGCGCCTCGCCGGCGCACTGACGGGCGATCGAGGCCTGGCCGAGGAGATCGTGCAGGACGTTCTTGTGCGTGCCTCGACGCGCTGGCCGCAGATCGCGGCAACCGGTGCGGCTCCGGCGTACCTGCGCCGCATGGTCGTGAACCAGCATGTGTCGTGGCGACGCAAGTGGTCTCGGCTGATACCGCATGCGGTCATGCCGATCGAGCCGGCCGAGAGCGACCACACCGACCAACTCGCCGATCGCGACGCACTCAATCGGTTGCTCGACGAACTCCCGCCGCGCCAACGCGCCGTACTCGTACTGCGCTACTACGAAGGTCTCGGCGACGACGCCATCGCCGAGATCCTCGGCTGCTCGTCCGGCACCGTCCGCTCCCACGCCAGTCGCGCCCTTGCCGCGCTGCGCATCCGCCACTCGAAAGACCTCGCGGTCGTCAGTTCCGACCGCGCCACGAAGGAGACCTGACATGCCGACCTTGGAAGATCTGTCGCAACTGCTCACCGAGCGCGCCGATAGCGCGGCTCCCGACCGACACGCCGTCATGGCCCGTGTCGAAGGCGCCGTCGACGCCGGACGCTCGCCGGCGCGACGCGTGACGCCGTGGCTTGCCGCTGCTGCCGTCGTTGCGCTCGCGGTGGGCGCCGTCACGCTCGCAGGCTCGTCGAACCGGACGCACCGCTCTGCTCCGCCCGCTGCGTTGCCCCCGACCGGGCACGTCGCGTGGCAGTTCGCGATCGGCAAGGTCTCTGGCTGGACCGTCGAACGCACCTATTCGTCGTGGTGGTCGAACAGCACCGGCTCCGCGGGTGGGTGGGGGCAGGGCGCTGAACTCACGCCTACGTCCGGACGCGCCCGCGTGACCTACGGCCGCGAACCGGCGGCCGAGACCTACCCGGGAAACTTCAGCACTGCGCATCCGATCACCGTTGCGGGTCGGCCGGGGCTGTGGGCCCCTGGCCACCGCGTCGACACCGCTGACCTGGTGACGGCGGTGCGAAAGCACCCGTGGGCGGCAGTCGCAGCGAGCGGCGATCCGCAACCGCAGCTGCGCTGGAAGAACGCCGACGGCAGCTGGAACATCCTCAGCGGGACGGTCGGCTTCCGTCCCGCCACCTACGATTTCAACAACGTGGTCGCCAGGCGTGAACTGCTACGTATCGCTGCAGCCGTGCGATCGCCGAGTTCGAAGCAGTACGTGAGTGCGCCCTTGTACGTCACGCTCGCAAACAGGTTCCGCCGAACCGAGGTCGACTCCGTTCGCGGCATATCGTGCATCGGTTTCACGACGCTGCGCAGTATGCGCACTCCGGACGCGCCGCAGACCCTCGTCAATGTGTGTCGGGCACCGGCGACCAACCTGCACGACCCATTCCTGCCGAGGACGAGCAAGCACGACGATCTCGTGGCGCAACGGCGCCTCCTGCCGGACGGCACAGCGCTGGTCATCGGGGTCTACAACCACGTGTTGAACCCAGCTGCCGCGTTGCGAACTCTCCGGTCGACGAAGATCAGTTCGTCCATGACCGATCAACGGACGTGGCTGCCCGTCTGAGCGTGACCTCTCGATCCACGCACCGACTGAGGTATCAGTCAGAGCTCGTCGAGCGCGTCGGCGACGCGGCGGTGCGCCTCCCAGATCTCCTCGGGCAGGTCGGTGAACTCGGCGAGATGTTCGGCGCGTAGTTGCATCTCTTGCTGCCAGCGTCGCGTGTCGATGCGAAGCAGCGTCGCGAGATCGTCCGGTGTGATGTCGACGCCGTCGAGGTTGAGTTCCTTCTCGGTCGGGACGATGCCCACGGGTGTCTGCGTGCCGGAGACCTCGCCGGCGTGCACCGCGAGCAGCCACAGCAGCGGCCGTAGGTTGTCGCGGTAGCCGGGCCACAGGAAGTGGCCGTCCTCGGGATCGGTCTGGAACCAGTTCACGTGCGCGAAGATCGGCTTCTCGCGAGCGGCGCCGATGATCGCCAGCCAGTGCGCGGCGTACAGGCCTTCGGGGTAGGACATGAACGGACGCATCGACATCGGGTCGTAGCGCAGCTGGCCCTCGACGCCCTCGGCTGCGAAGGTTGCCTCGGCGCCGAGCGTCAGGCCGTCGTAAACGCCCTCGGCCGGGTCGAGGATCGCGCGGATCAGCGGCTCGCGGTCGCGTGTGCGGCCACCGAAGATGATCGCGTCGATCGGGACGCCCTTCGGGTCGTCGTAGTCAGGCGCGATGTTCGGGACGTTCGCGAGCGTCGTGGTGAATCGGCTGTTCGGGTGTGCCCACGGAGCACCGTTTGCACCCGCCGGGCGGTCGGCGATCAGCTCGCCCGTCCAGTCGTGCCAGCCGGTCACATCGCTCGGTGGCTGCGGCGTCTTGCCCTCCCACCAGACCTCGCCGGTGTCCGGGTTGTAGGCGACGTTCGTGAACAACGTGCCCGTGCCCTCGGCAATCGCACCGAGCGCGGTCGGGTTGGTTACCTCATTGGTGTCCTTGGCGACGCCGAACACACCGTTCTCGGGGTTGATCGCGTAGATCTTCCCGTCCTCGGGGTCGACGCGCAGCCACGCGATGTCGTCGCCGTAGAACTCGACGTGATAGCGGTCGGCCAGCTCGTCCGGCGGAAGCATCATCGCGAGGTTCGTCTTGCCGGACGCGCTCGGGAACCCGCCGCAGATGTGGTATTTCTGCCCGGTCTGCTTGTCGGTGATGCCGATGAGCATGAACTGCTCGGCGAGGAACTTGCCCGACTTCCAACCGTCGTAGGCAGCCTGCCGCAGTCCGTGCGCGATCTTGCCGAGCAACGCATTGCCGCCGTAGGACGAGCCGAAGTGCAGGATGAGGCGCTCGTCGGCGACGGTGACGAAGTAGCGCTGGTCGTCAGGCGTGCCCTGGCCGAGGTTCTCGAGATCGCCGGTGACATGGACGCCACGCACGAAACTCGCGGGTTCGGCGAGGCTCTCGACGTGTGCGACACCAACGCGAGCCATGCGGATCATGTGCAGGACCACGGTGCGGTGATCGGTGAGCTCGACTCCAGCCGCGTACGACTCGAGCGGCGAGCCGGGCGGGGCCATGAGGTAGGGGACGACGTACATCGTCTTGCCGCGCGACGCGCCACGCATGCGCTCTTCGAGCAGCGGCTTCATCTCACTCGACGGGCGCCAGTTGTTGTAGACGCCGGCATCGGCCGGGTCCGCGGTGGCGACAATGGTGCGGTCCTCGGACCGGGCGGTGTCCTTGGCGTGGCTGCGCGAGAAGTAGCGGCCCTCGCCGACCGGGGTGATCTCGCCGGTGGCCAGCGATTCCTCGATCAGCCGTGCGTCATCGGCGGTGCTGACCACCTCGATCGAGTCGGGTTCGGTGAGCGCGGCCCAGTACCGGACGAACTCCCGGACGTGTGGGTTGTGCAGCCCAGCCCGATCGAGTTCGGCGTCGACGTCGGCCATGGTTCTCGTGCTCCCCTCAAGGGGGCGCGTGCCGCCCCGTCGCGTTCTGTTCCTGGACGATATCTACCCCCGCGCCGCGCCAACGACTCGTAGGTGCCCCAGCGCTCGCAAACAAGATCCAGATCACATAGAGTGCGCTCGAATCTGGGAGGGACCGATGCGCAATCGCGTCTGCATTGCGGCGTTCGCCGCTGTTCTGGGAGTTGCCGGGCTGACTGCCCCGTCCGCCTCGTCGGCGGCCGCGCGGGCGGGTGCTCCGGCGCCGGTCAGCGCACTTGCGCCGTTCGAGCAGAACGGGTCTGTGGTGCTGCGTTGGACGAATCCGCGCACGCTCGACCGCGACGTCGTGCGCATCAGCCGCGGGCCGGACGCGCCTGCCACCGTGCATGACGGACGTTCGATCAAGCTCGGCTCGCCGCGCGCTTCGAAGGCCGAGTTGGGCCGGTTGCCGGCGGGACGGCAGTTCTCGGTGTCTGTGTGGACGCAGCGCGGGTCGCGGCTGTCGCGCAAGCAGACCACGAGCTTCACTACCAAGCCGGTCGAGGGGCGCCGTACCAGCGCGCTGGCGGGGGGAGTCGTCGACTCCGCCGGCAACCCGCTCCGTAACGCGATGGTGCTCGCCTACGACTTCACGACGTTCGCGCGCCTGTTCCGCAGCCGCACCGACGCCGCCGGTCACTTCCGCCTGCTGGTGCCCGGCGGGCACTACCAAATGGTGGTCATCGGCACGCATGCGCTAGGCGGATCCTCCGACCGGACCGGATATCTGCTCGCCCAGCAGGAGGTCACTGTCCGGCCCGGGAACGTTCACGACGGGATCAGTTTCGCCTTGCCGGCGGCCGCAGCGATCGCAGGGTCTGTCACAGACGCGCACGGACGCCCGCTTGCCGGGATACGGATCGAGCCCTCTGTCGCGCCGGCCTACCTGGGGACAGATCTCGGGATATCGGTCGGTGGGTTCGGCACATTTGCCACCGCGCGTACCAACCGTGCCGGTCACTACGTGGTGAAGGGGTTGTCCCCAGGCGCCGAGGTGCCGTGCTTCGACGCGTCCGGCTTTGTGTCGCGATGCGCGACCACGTCGGTCGAAGTCCGCGCGGGGCACGTCGCGCAAGTGTCGACGACGAGCCTTGCCTCGGCGGCGAAGACCCCACACGGAACCATCGCGGGAACGGTCGTCGACGCCAAGTCACATCCCGTGTCGCGTGCGATCGTGCTCGCCAGCGAAGCCGGGTCGGGAGCGGGATTCATCTCTCGAGCCGACCGGCGTGGACGGTTCACGCTGCACGATCTCTCAGTCGGACGGTGGCAGGTCTGCGCCGCGCCGGGGAGCACCAGCGGCGGATTCGGTTCCACGGCGTGCCGGCAGGTCACGGTTGCGCCGCGGCACACAGCGACTGTCGAGCTGCGGCTCCCGCCCGTGGGTGCCCTCAGCGGTCTGGTGCGCGGACCGTCCGGACGCCGCCTCGGCAGTGTCGGGGTGTCTGCGATCCGTCAGACCGCGCACAGCACCTCGTCCTACGACGGCGCGACCGACCTCAACGGCGCATGGACGATCAACGGACTGGCGCCGGGCGTCTACACCGTGTGCATCTCGGCGCAAGGAGCTTCGAGCTCGGCTGATCCGACGGGTGGACGGTCGACGTGTCTGCACACAACGTTCCGTGTGGTCGCCGAGGCGGACCGGATCGGTGTCGACCAGACCCTTGCGCCTGCCGGCGCGATCACGGGGATGGTGACTGACAGCCACGGCAACCCGACAAGAGCGGGCGTCGTTTTCTCGCGCGGTCATGGTTTCAGCTCGACCACGGTGAGCACCGTCTCGGGACGCGACGGTCGCTTCCGGATGAACGGCCTGACGCCCGGCCTGTATCGGGTGTGCGCCGAGCAGGATTACAGCATCGGCACCGTCACCCGGCATTGCCTGTCGCAGCGCGTTGCTGCTGTCGCGAGGAAGGTCACGAGGGCGGCCCGCATTGCGCTCCCGTCCGTTACCGCGCTGACCGTGTCCGTCACCGACAGCGGCGCACATCCGTTGGCGGGTGTCGACGTTGCGATCATGCGCGGATGCGGACGGAATTTCTGCTCGGTACAGCCTGTGTTCAGCGCGACGAAGGCGGTCCAGGTTGCAGCAAGTGAGTCGACGGGCCTTGCGGGCCGGGCATTCTTCCGCGGGCTCCGGCCGGGCCACTACACGGCATGCGCGCTCAGCTACTACGCAGCCTCGGCGACATCGGTGCCGGCCACCGGGTTCGCGGACAAGTGCGCGAGCAAGACGTTCTCGTTGACGTTGACGCGTGGTTCGAGCAGTTCTGCTGTTATCTCGCTCGACCCCGGAGCGGCGGTAACCGGACTCGTCCAAGACTCACACGGACACCCCGCGTCGAACGTGGCCGTGCACGTGGGTGGGTCGGCCGCCTTCGACTACTCGAACGGGTACGACTTCAACGATCCGCTGACACCGTCGCCACAAAATGACGTCCGAACCGACGCGACCGGTCACTACGACATTCGCTCGATCGTGCCGGGCTCACGTCGAATCTGCGGTGTTCCGCCGCGGGCGCTGCACCTCAAGCGTGGTTGCTTGTCGAGTCCGGTGTCGTTGCCGGCGTCGACGACGACGCAGGCACCGACGCTGACGCTGAACTCGGCGGGTGCGTCGTCATTCGGCCGCATGTCGGTGGCGTTCCCGGGCGTTCGCGCGCTGTTGCCGGCGCGCGGATGTTCCCCGAGAACCGGCGCATTCCCGTCATCAACTCCTCCGGCTGGCCGGAGTTCAGATTGTTGCCACGCTCGAGGCCCTAGTGTCGAGCGCATGGTCGTGGAGCGCTTCACCGACGGCGACGGCATCGAGGTGGCGTTGCGGCGGTGGTCGGTGGACGCCCCGCGCGGTGCAGTCGTCGTTGCACACGGCGCGTCCGAGCATTCGGGACGCTACGAGCGGTTTGCGCAGGCGCTCAACGCCGACCGCTGGTCCGTTCTCGCGCCTGACCATCGTGCGCACGGGCTGACGGCCGAATCGACCGGGGTCGGCAAGCCGGGCCCGCGAGGCATGGACGGAACGCTGGACGATCTCGACGAGGTGGTGCAGCGTGCCCACCGCGAGGTCGGCGACGCTTCGGTCGTGCTATTCGGCCACTCGCTCGGATCGATCATCGCGCTGCGCTACGCCGAAGCGCGGGCGGGCGGTCTCGCTGCGCTCGCATTGTCCGGTCCGATCGGAGCCATGCCCGGCGTCCCTGCTCTGATCGAGCAGCTCGACGGCGCGGTGCAGGCCGGTATGGCCGATGCGCCGATGGATGCGCTCGGTGCGTACAACGCTGCGTTCGAGCCGGCCCGCACGCCGTTCGACTGGCTGTCGCGCGACGCGTCCGAGGTCGACAAGTACCTCGCCGATCCGATGTGCGGGTCGCAGCATCCGCTGACGTACGGCTACATGCAGGCTGCGTTCGGGACGTTGCGGGACGAGATCAACGAGGTCGAGCGCGTGCCGTCCGGGTTGCCCGTCCTGCTCACTGCAGGTGAACGCGACCCGGTGGGCGGGAACACCGAGTACGTCCGGGCGCTGGCCGAGTTGCTCCGCGGTGCCGGTGTCAGCGTGACTGAGAAGTACTACCCCGATGCACGGCACGAGATCTTGAACGAGACCAATCGTGACGAGGTGACCGCAGACATCATCGGGTGGATCGACTCGGCGGTGGCGCGCTGAGCGGACGCCTCAGCGCGGCAGGTACGCACGCACATCGGCGACGCTCCACCAGCTCGCGTCCGAACGGGTAAGCGTGACCTTGATGTACCGCACGGCCGATCCGTCGAGGGCAATGCTCGTCAGCTGTCCCGTGCCGGTGCCCGTGCCTGCGTCCGTCCAGGTCGTTCCGTCGCTACTGGTGCTGATCGAGTAACCGCGCGGGTAGTCGCCGGTGCTCGCTCCGGTGTCGAGCACGAATCGGGTCACCGCGAGCGGGCGACCGAGATCGACCTGCAAATACTGGCCTGGTGCCTGTGCGGCGCCGGTCGACCAACGAGTTGTCGCGTCGTCATCGACTGCATGGCTCGCGACGTCGTCCGTGCAGCACTGATCGGTGGGACCAGTCGGGTTCGCGGTCGCCGACCAGCCGTACGGATCGAGTGCCGTCTCAGCCGGCGCGGGCGTCGGCGGGTGCGGCCAGACGTAGGTTGCGAGCGCTCCGCCGGGCAGCGTGTAGTTGAAGCTCTGGCCGTTCTCGCTTACCGAGAACGAGGACGGGCTGTCGTTCTCGTTGTGCACGACAAGCACAGTCGAGCCGTCGGGGTTACGGAATGCGACATCGGTGACCTGGCCGTTCCAAGCGGGGGTACCGAACGAGGTGCTGGCGATGTGCACCGCACCTGGATGAACGAATCGAGCGAGGTGCCCAAGCGCGTAGTACTCGGCATTGCGCGTGACCGTGCCGTCGGCCGCGATCGTGACGACACCTGTGCAGGTATCGCAGCCGCCGACATGCGGTCCGCCCTGAGGATCGAGCGCAAGGTTCCAGTTCACGACCGACTTCGCCCAGTTGCGTGGCGTGCCGACTTCGAGCGTCCGCGCATCGAACTTCAGCGTGTCGCTGAACGTCTGCGTCGGATCGCTTGACTGCGAGCCGGAGCACTCCGTGAAGAAGATCGGCTTGGCCGGATGTTGATTGTGCAGAGCGGTCATCGCGGACGGGTCGCCGTAGTAACAGTGGTAGGCCGTCCCTGTGACGTAGCGCGATGCGGAAGAGGCGAGCAGCTCCTGCGGGTAGTTATTGATGTCCTGTTTCTCGTCCGGCGGGGTGTTCGCGATGTCGTTCGGGTGCATCGCCCAGTTGTGGTCGTAGCCGAGGATCTTCGTCCGCAGGTGCGCTCTGTGAAGCATCGGGCCGAGTTGGAGGATGACCTTCTCCTCCTGCGCCGCAGACATGTCCGTGCCGGGGTAGCCGCTGGGCGCGCGGTTCTGCGGCTCGTTTTGCACCGACAGATAGTCGACCGGGACGCCGGCGTGCTGGTAGGCCTGCACGAACTTGACGAGGTATAGCGCGTACGAACGGTAGACGCGCGGATCATCGATCAGCCGACCACCGACAAGCGAGTCGTTGGACTTCATCCAGGCCGGCGGGCTCCACGGCGTACCCATGATCGCGATGCGGGGGTTGATACGCAGTGCCTCTCGCAGCAGCGGCAGGATCTTCTTGCGGTCGTGGCTGATCGTGAAGTGACGCTGTTGGTAGTCGGTGCTGCCCGCGGGCATGTCGTCAAAGGTGTAGTCGTGTTTCGCGACGAAGTCGGATGCACCGATCGGCTGACGCAGGAAGTCGAGACCGTCACCGGAACGCGGGTCGAACAGGCTGCGCATCGTCGCTGCGCGAGCCGCGGGCGACAATTCGTCGAGCACCGTTGCCGACGAATCGGTGAGCGACGCACCAAATCCGGTCATGCGCTGGAACTGGCGGGTCGGGTCGATGGTGATCGTCAGGTTCTGGGGCGCGCTCGTCGAGAACGTCGCGCTCGCGGCGTGGTGCAGTTTCTGCGTGCCGTCCGGCGTAGTGATCCACACTTGTGCGGTCGGGGTCTGCGCCGCGGCGGTCGCACCGTCGCTCGACTCAGCGAACGCGGCGAGGCCGAGGACGGCGAGCGTGGCGGATCCGGCCAGCGCTGCGATACGCACGAATAAGGGATGGTGGGTCACGGCGGCTCCTCTTCCGGACTTTGTACGCATTCCGGACGTTACCTCGTTACCGGCGGGTTGCCGGATTTGATTGAGTGAGCAAGTGCGCCACGCAGACCGTCCCACCATCGAGGAACACATAGATATCGCCGCATCGCCGGAACAGGTCTGGCCTTACGCGAGCGACATCGCGTTGTCGGTCGGGGTGAGTCCCGAACTGATCGGCGTCGAGTGGGCGAGCGGCGAGGGTGACGCGCCGTGCGTCGGCCGACAGTTCGTCGGCACGAATACCAACCAGTACTACGGGAGGTGGCAGACCACCTCGACGGTGATCGAGTGCGACGAGCCGCGTGTGTTCGGCTGGGTCGTCGGCGATCCCGCGAACCCGAACACGACCTGGCGGTACACGCTGAGCGCGACCGACGGCGGTACGCGGTGCACGCAGTGGATGCAGCTCGGCACCGGCCCGTCCGGGCTCGGCACCGCCATCGACCGCATGCCGGACAAGGAAGAACGCATCGTCGCCAACCGCATGACGCAATTCCGCGACTGGATGCGAACGAACCTCGAAACCATCAAGCAGCGCGCCGAGGCGCGGTGATGCGTACCGCGACGACCGTCGAGTTCGGCACCGATTGGCAGGACACGGTCGACTTCGTCGTCGAAGCCGAACGCCTCGGACTCGACGTCTGCTGGGTCGCCGAGGCGTGGGGCGCCGACGCCATCGCTCCGCTCGGCTACCTCGCAGCGCGCACTGAACGTCTGTTGCTCGGGTCGGGCGTCGTGCAGGTGGGCACGCGCACGCCGGTCGCGATCGCGATGGCGGCGATGACGTTGCAGCACCTTTCCGGCGGGCGATTCCTGCTCGGGCTGGGCAGTTCGGGACCGCAGGTGCTCGAGGGACTGCACGGCGTCGCGTTCGACCGACCGCTGACGCGCATGCGCGAGACGATCGAGATCGTGCGGGCCGCGTGCGCGGGGGAGAAGATCGACTTCCACGGGGCATTGCACGACATCCCACTGGCCGATGCGCGCGCGATGCGGCTCGCGACTGATCCTGTCGCTGTGCCGATCTACGTCGCGTCGTTGTCGCCGCGGATGTTGCAGCTCACCGGGGAGCTCGCTGACGGCTGGCTCGGGACGAGCTTCGTCCCCGAGGGTGCGAACGCGTATTTCGACCCGCTGCGCGAAGGCCTCGAATCGTCCGGACGGACGCTCGCCGATCTCGATGTCTGCCAGGGCGCAGAGGTGGCATTCGCTGCGGATGAGGACGAACTGGTGCGCATGGTCGACGCACGGAAGAAGGAACTCGCGTTCAGTCTCGGCGGGATGGGTTCGGCGTCGACGAACTTCTACAACGACGCGTACAGCCGGCAGGGCTGGGCTTCGGTCGCCGCCGAGGTTCGCCGCCTGTGGCTCGCCGGTCGTCGTGATGACGCAGCGGCGTTGGTCACCGATGAGATGGTGCTCGCGACGACTCTGCTCGGCACCGAGGATCGCGTGCGCGAGCGGTTGCGAGTGTGGCGCGACACCGGCGTCACGACCGTGCGGTTGTATCCGGCGGGGGAGACCTTGACCGAGCGGCTGATCACGCTGGGTCGTGCGATGGACGTCGTCCGATCGCTCTGAGGCGTCAACGGAGTAGCGCGATGAGCTCGTTGCGAACGCCGTGGTTGCGTCGTCGTAGCCGCGCGAGCCAGGTGGCGAGGGCGGGTTGTTCTCCCGTGGTCGAGCCACTGTTCGCACCGGGTCACCAGCGCACGCGGATCGTTGCCGGCCACTCGTAGAAGATTCCGTCCGCTCACAGATCGTGCAACCGAAGAAGCGAGTTCCGCGAGAATCTTCATATATTTCTGCGGATTCTCGTCCACAAGTTCTGGTATTTCTTCCTCGGAAGAGATAGAATCGAACATGTGAGCGCGGCATCGTTGACTGGCACGGCAGTGCTGGATCGGCTGCGTGAGCTGGAGGTTGAAGCAGGCGATCGAGGTCGAGCAGCTCGGTCTGATCGCGCAGGTCGAGGCCGAGTGTCTGGCTCATGATCTGGGTGCGAAGAGCACGGCGGTGTTGTTGCGGCAGGTCTTGAGGATCGGTGCCCGTGATGCGGCGGGACGGGTGCGGTTGGCTGCCGCGGTCACCCCGCGGCGCACGCTGACCGGGGAGCTGGTCGAGGCCGCACATCCGCAGACTGCGGCCGCGTTGGCCGAGGGGGCGATCTCGACCCGGCACGCGATCACGGTCGTGGCGACCGCGGATCGATCAGCGACTTCGTGGCCGACACCGCCGGCCCGCTGTTCGAGACCCAGCTGCTCGACTGCGCGCGCGAGCACGACCCGGACACCCTGGCCCGCTTCGCCCACGACCTCTACAGCGCGGTCGATCAGGACGGCGCCTTCCGCGACATCGAAGCCGCGCACCGGCGCCGGGAGGTGTCGCTGCACCGCCGCGCGGACGGGTCCGCCGCGATCGCCGGCGAACTGACCTGCGAGGCGGCCGAATACCTCGAGACGCTGTTCGACACCCTCGGCAAACCCCACCAAGGCCCCGACGGTGAACGTGACCCGCGCACGCCCGGTCAGCGGCGCCACGACGCGCTGCTCGGCGGGTTCAAAATCCTCTACTCCTCCGGCTCGTTGCCGACTGCGAACGGCTGCGCCACCACCCTGGTCCTCACCGCGACCGTCGACGAGTACGCGACGGCACCGGGATCGTGCAGACCGCCCACGGCTACGCGATCCCCGCCGCGGTCGCCGACCGGTGGCTGGACCCGAAAGCCAAAGCCATCCTCGTCCTGCTGTCGAAGACCAGAGGGATCGTCGCCTACTCCGACCAGCACCGCCTGTTCACCGAACAACAACGACTAGCGATGTTCGCCAGAGACAAAGGCTGCAGTTACCCCGGCTGCGATGCACCCCTGTCCTGGACCCAAGCTCATCACGTAACCGACTACGCCATCACCCGAAGAACATCGGTCGACGACGGCACCCTTGTCTGCACCGCCAACCACGCCCTGTTCGAACGCATGGGCTGGAAATCGATCATGCTCAACGACCTACCCCACTGGGTACCGCCCGCCTGGATCGACCCCGAACAGCGACCGCAACGCAACCGGATGCACGACCGACCCCGGTTCACCCGGCGCTGAAGCATTGGCTGAAGCACGCCTTGGCAGCGCAACCGCACCTACCAGCGAGGACTACCCGGTCTCTCACTTCGTTCGGACCGGACCGAACAACGCAACTCGACCTCCGCGCTACTCCCGTCGCTGCGCTCTTTGGTCTTTCGTCTTTCGCGATCCGATCAGCGCGCGCTAATGGCTGGGATCCGTAGGTCGCTACGACGGATTCAGTCTGTGGATCCTGCATGTCGTCGACCAGCGCCCGCTGCATCCACATCACGTCGTGCCACGCGCCGTGCTTCCAACCGATGTTGCGATACGTCCCGACCGACTCGAACCCGAGCGCACGATGCAGCCCGACGCTCGCGTCGTTGGGCAATGTCATTCCGGCCACGGCCATCCGGTAGCCACGCTCGACCAATCGCTCGAACAGCGCCGAGTACAACATCCGGCCACCACCTGTGCGGCGTCGGCCGAGTTCGAGATAGACGCTCACCTCGCACGAGAAGCGGTACGCGGCGCGCGCTTTGAACAGGCTGCCGTAGGCATACCCGCACACTCCGGAGTCGTCGAGCACGAGCCAGGCGTGCGTACGCTGCGCGAGCGCAATGCGCTCGGCCATCTGCTCGGACGTCGGGGGATCGGTCTCGAAACTGATCGCGGTGTCACGTACGTACGGCGCGTAGATCGCGGCACACGCGGCCGCGTCGTCGGCGGTCGCGTCGCGGACGATCACGCGCTCGCGCGACCCCACGTATGGGCCGTGGGATACGCAGCAGGTGCCGGGCCGGGCGGCAACGGCACCACGGTGGCGCCATGGAACTCGGCCGTGCCGCACTGCGGGCAGGTGACGGTCGTGAAGTTGCGTCCGCAGCGCAAGACAGTGGTCCACTCGGCATCGGCGGCACAGGTGTCGCATCGTGCGGTGTACGCGGCCCTCGGATCGCTCATGGCCCCATGCTCCGAATCCGTATGGCGTAACGCTGTCAGGCGTGTTTCGGCAGTGTCTCGCGATTCAGAGCTCGACCGTGGTACCCACGCCGGACGCCGCCGCAGCCTGCAGGACGAGCGCGGCGGCCGCCGCGTCCTGCACGCCCACCCCGACGGACTTGTACAGCGTGAACGACTGCATCCCGACCGAGTCGCCGAGCTCGCCGATCTCGCGCACGTCTGCCGGGTCGAGCGCACCCGCCGCGATCGCAGCCGTCAGTTCCGGGGCGCCGGACGGTGGCGGCGCGAGCGCCGAGTCGCGCGACTCGACAACGACGAGCGAATCCTTGATCGTTGCGAGATCGACCTCGCCGGTGCCGGCCGGGTTGTACCCGACCGAGCTGACGTGCACCCCGCGCGGAAGCCACGCACGCTCGATCACAGGCTCGCTCGCGTGCGTGCACAAACACACGATGTCGGCGGCACGCACGGCCTCCTCGATAGTCGCAACAGCTCCTGCTCCGGTCTCGGCAGCGAGTTGAGCGACCCGCTCCGCATTGCGGCCGGCGATGCGAATGGAGCGCACGCCCGACTCGCGGATGAATGCAGTGACATGCGCTCGTGCGAGCGCACCCGTTCCGATCACCACGACGTCGTGCGCATCCTCGCGCGCCAGCAACCGCGACGACAGGACTGAGCCGGCGGCCGTGCGCGCGTTCGTCAGGTACTCGCCGTCCATGATCGCGAGCGGCGTGCCGTCGTCGGGATCGAAGCAGCACACCAACGCCTGGTGCGACGGCCGGTCGGTGTTGTGCGGGAACTGGGTGACCAGTTTCGCCGTCAGCGCGCGCTTCGACGGAAGGTACGCGGGCATCGCGGCCAGCATCGCTTCTTGCGGTGCGATACGCGCCGCCACCCGCGGCGGGACGACCGCTCGCCCCGCACTGAACTCCCGCATCGCGTGGCTGAGGGCATCGACAAGCTCGCGCAGATTGAGCAACTCGACGACCTCGTCCCGTGACAACACCAGCACGGGTCGAGGTTAGCTGTCCCCTTCGCTGAGCACGCTCTCGCGGACCTTGGCGATAGCGAATCCCCACGCCTGGTTGAGTTTCACCTTTCCGGGGATCGAGATCTCCTCCGGATTGGTCAGCACGTCGAGCAGCACCGGCCCTTCGTGCGCGAACGCATCGCGGACGGCCCCGTCGACGTCATCCGGATTCTCGACGCGCACCGCATGCAGGCCGATCGCGCGAGCGACAGCGGCGAAGTCGGGGTTCTGCAGTACGGTGCCGAACTCCGGCAGTCCGCCCTGTTCCTGCTCCAGCTTCACCATGCCGAGCCGACCGTTGTCGAACACGATCAGCTTCACCGGCAGGTCGTAGGCCACTGCCGTCATCAGATCGCCGAGCAGCATCGACAAGCCACCGTCACCGCAGAACGCGACGACCTGCCGCTTGCGGTTGAGCGCCTGTGCGCCGAGAGCCTGCGGCATCGCGTTCGCCATCGACCCGAGGTTGAACGACCCGAGCAATTGGCGCCGGCTGGTCATCGTCACGAACCGCGACAACCACACCGTGGACATGCCCGTGTCGGTCGTGAACACGGTGTCCGGAGCGGCATGCCTGTCGATCGCCTGCGCAAGCGCCTCGGGACGGATCCGGTCGGACGTGTTGTCGAACTTCTCGCGCACGCGTCCGATCAGGCTCTTGTCGAAGTCGGGGTCGGTGAGCGCCGACTGGCGGTTGCGCCAGCTGCGATACGTGTCGCGGCTCTTGTCGAGATGCGCGGTCGACTCCTTCGGCGTGACTCGAGCCAGCAGCTCACGCACCGTCGGCACGCTGTGACCGACAAGACCGAGCGTCACGTGCGTACGCCGGCCGATGTGTTCGGGACGCGCATCGATCTGGATGACCGTCTTTCCCTCGGGATACCAGTCGCGATAGGGGAAGTCGGTGCCGATCATCAGCAATACATCGCCGCCGTCGAAGGCGACCGTCGATCCCGGGTTGCCGATCAGGCCGCTCTGGCCGACCTCAAAGGGGTTGTCCTTCTCGAGACCTTCCTTGGCCTTGAGCGACAGCACCATCGGCGCCTTGAGCCGGTCGGCCAGAGCGAGCACGCCGTCGCGCGCCTCACGCGCACCGATGCCCGCCAGGAGCGTCACCGTGTCCGCTTCGTTGATCAGAGCGGCGGCGCGATCGAGCGCCTCGGTGTCGGGCACTGTCGGCGGGTGCGCAGCGACGACTGTCGGCTGCGCTGTGCCCTTGGGGACGTCCTGGCCGCCCACGTCGCCGGGGAGCGTCAGCACCGCCACGCCCGGTGTGTTCAGCGCCGCCTGCAGGGCTTGCTCGAGGAACGTCGGAGCCTGCTCCGGCGAGGTGATGGTTCGGGTGAAGGACGCGACATCGCGGAAGAGCATGTCGTTGTCGACCTCTTGGAAGAAGTCGGTCCCGAGCTCCGCGAGCGGCACCTGACCGCAGATCGCGAGCACCGGCGCGTGCGACTTCTTCGCGTCGTAGAGCCCGTTCAACAGATGGATCGAGCCGGGCCCGACCGTCCCCATGCAGACCCCGAGCGTGCCGGTCAACTGCGCCTGCGCGCCGGCGGCGAATGCCCCGGCCTCCTCGTGACGCACGCCGATCCACTCGATGCGATCCTCTTGCCGGATCGCGTCGGTCACCGGGTTCAGCGCGTCGCCGACAACACCCCAGATGGTTCGGACACCCTGATCGGCCAGCGTCTTGACGATCATTTCGGCGACTGTTGTGGTCATACGGGGTCCCCTCGAAAATGCGGAGTGTTCTTAGCGGAGCAGTTTCGCGGGGTATTCATTCGACTCGCCCTCCGGTCTGGCGGCGGAAGCTGTCCGGGCTGGCAGCGTTCCAGTCGTCAGCCCAGCCGGCCGGGACGTCATCGAGCAGCTCGCGCGGCCCGAGCCAGTCGTAGAGCTCGAGGTAGGTCCTGGTGTGCACGTGGTCGATGCGGCGCATCAGCATGGCCGGGTTCAGCTCGTGCGGTCCGGTGAGTCCGAGGGAGGCGATCATCTGCTGCGACTGGGCCACGGTCGCCGCCTGGTACTCAGCCACGCGGCTGGTCTTGTCGGCGACAACGAGCGCGCGGGCCCGCTTCGGGTCCTGAGTGGCGACACCGACCGGGCACTGGTTCGTGTGGCAGCGCTGCGACTGGATGCAGCCAACGGCCTGCATCATCGCGCGGGCGGCGTTCGTGTAGTCGGCACCCTGGATGAGGCGTTTGACGATGTCGACTCCTGTCGCCACCTTGCCGCTGGCACCGATCTTGATGCGGTCACGCAACCCCGTCCCGACCAACGCGTTGTGCAGCGTGATCAGTCCGTCCGTCAACGGCATGCCGACGTGGTCCTCGTACTCGATGGGTGCAGCGCCCGTCCCGCCCTCCGAGCCGTCGACGACGATGAAGTCGGGCGTGATCTGTTCTTCAGCCATCGCCTTGCAGATCGCCAGCAACTCGTGGCGATATCCCACACACAACTTGAAACCGGTTGGTTTGCCGTCGGCCAGTTCGCGCATCCGCGCGACGAAGTGGACGAGTTCGCGCGGCGTCGAGAACACCTTGTGCGCTGCCGGGCTGACGCACTTCTCGCCCTTCGGCACGTTTCGCGCCTTGGCGATCTCGTCAGTGACCTTGGCGGCAGGGAGCACACCGCCGATACCCGGCTTCGCACCCTGGCTCAGCTTCAGCGACACGCACTTGATCTGGTCCTGTGCGGCCTTGTCACGGAACAGGTCCGGATCGAAGTCGCCGTCCTTGGTCCGTGCTCCGAAGTAGCCGCTGCCGATCTCCCAGATCAGGTCGCCGCCGTTCTCGAGGTGGTAGTCGGTCAGGCCGCCCTCGCCGGTGTCATGCGCGAAGCCGCCACGCTTGGCGCCGGCGTTGAGAGCGCGGATCGCGTTGGCCGACAACGCCCCGAAGCTCATCGCGGACACGTTGAGCAGCGCCATGTCGTACGGCTTCGTGCAGTCGGGACCGCCGATACGCACGCGGGGCTGCTCCTTGTCGGGCTCGCGCGGTGCGGACGAGTGCACGACGAACTCGTAGCCGACTTCGTTGACGTCGAGCTCGGTGCCGTACGCCTTCTCGCCGTGAATGCCCTTGGCTCGCTCGTAGACGACCGACCGCGTGTCGCGGTCGAATGGACGGCCGTCGAAGTTGCGCTCGATGAAGTACTGCTGGATCTCGGGACGGATCTTCTCGAGCAGGAACCGCATGTGCCCCGCCACGGGGTAGTTGCGCAGGATCGAGTGCCGCCGCTGCACAACGTCGTACCAGGCGAGGGCGGTGAGCGCTGCAAAGACGACGACGGCCACCCACCAGGCCGGACTCCAGAACAGCGCGGCGGCGAGGGTGGCAAGAAGGAAAAGGGTGAGGACCGGGGGTATGACGCGCGAGAGCAACGATGACCTCAATGCGATAGGCAGCCTGACGGGTGCGTGTTCACCCGCTGCACTAGCGACTTACCCCATTGCGTGGATGGCAAACGGTCGGCCCAAGCCGATCTCTCAGTGCGCTCAGGCAGACAGCGCTGCGTCATCCTCGAGACCGAGGTGGCGCAACAGATTCGTCGAGAACTTGTCGCCCATGCGGTTCATCGTCGCCTGCATAACTCGGCGCACGGCAGGAGCGGCGCGGTGCGGCAGCGGCAGTTCGACCTCGAGGGTCAGGCTGATCTTGAGCGCTGTGCCCTCGGGTGTGTCGCTGAGGTCGTACCAGCCCTCGGCGCCGGCACGCTCACGTGCACCGGACGGCGGCTGATGGGTGTACTCGATGCGGTGACCTTCGTCGAAGCGCATCTGCTCGGTGAACGAGGGGCTGATGCTGACCCCGAGCGCCGAAATCTTGGTCATGTGCCACGTCCACGTGTCGCCGTCGGCGTCAATGCGCCGTAGCAGGGGCGTGAGGCGGGGGAGCAGTTCGGGATCGGTCAGTGCTGCCCAGATGTCCTTGCGGGCCGCGGGGACGATTGCCTCGGACTCGCTGGTGGCTGTGAACCGGGTCATATCCACATCATTCCCATCGGCACTGGACCCGACACATGAAGGTGATGTGGACCTCGTGTGCGTCCTCAGGTTCGTTTGCGCGCCGTGTCGAGGGCCCGCTGCGCGGCATCTCGGGCCCGCCCCGCGGCCTTGTGCTTGGTTTCGGCCTCCCGGCGGCTTCGGTCCGCGTCGGACTGCCGGGTGCGCGCATCGTCCAGTTCGGCTTCGAGTTCCTTGACGCGCGCTCGGGCGTCGGCGGCCTCGGTGCGGGCTGCCGCCAACGTCTGCTCGTGGTCGTCCAGGTCGCGCTGGGCGGCCACGAGGCCGTCCTCGGCCTTGGTTATCGCCGCGGCGAGTTCGGCTGCGTGCTTCTTGCGTGCCGCGGTGTCGTCCTTCTTCGCGGGCGCCGCCTTCTTCTTCGCTGCCGGACGACGGGTCGGCGGCGCGTGGTCTGGCGCGGCCACCGCGTCGGTGAGATCGACCGGCTCCAGACCGGTCGAGGTCAGCGCGCGCATCAGCCGACCGCTGCGGACCGCTTCCGCAGCTGCATCGTCGGCGAGCGCGGCTTCGAGCGTCGCCTCGAACTCGCGTTGTGCCGAGTCGCCGACCTTCTTCCCGCTCCGTTGGTGCGCCAGCTCGGACAGACTCCGAATGACTTGATGCCGCTGGCGCGACATCGTCCGCAGCTCGGCGCCGTCGAGCGTGCGCTGGGCCTCGCGCAGCGCGGCACCGAGATCGAGCAGGTCGTCCAATTGCTCAGTGCGGGCGACGACGTTGACGAGCCACGTGCTGATCGAGGGCTTGCGGAACTTCTTCACCGCGTCGGCGAGCTCACGATCACCGTCGTCGCGCGCCGCCTTCGCCGCCTTGTCACGGGCAGCGGTGAATTCCTCCGGCGCCAGCGCGTACAACTCGTCGGCGATCTCGGCCTCGCGCGCACTCACCAGTCGAGCGTATTGCTCAACCCACGCCCAGCGCGCGGGCGAAGCCGTCCGGGACGATCAGATCGGACGGCGACAGGTCGCGCACCGACTTCTTGCCGAGACCGAGCATCGCCGAGTCGATCCCCATCCGAAGCAGGTCGAGCACGTTCTCGACACCGGCCTGGCCGTTGGCGCCGAGGCCCCACAAGTACGCCCGACCGATCATCACCGCGCGGGCGCCGAGCGCGAGCGCCTTCACGACGTCACCGCCGCGGCGCACGCCGCCGTCCAGCAGGACCTCGAGGTGGTCGCCGACCGCCTCCGCGATCGCAGGCAGGACCCGGATCGTCGCCGGCGTGCCGTCGAGATTGTTGCCGCCGTGGTTCGACACCGAGATCGCAGTGACGCCTGCGTCCACTGCGCGCTTCGCGTCGTCCACGCGGGTGACACCCTTGAGCATGAACGGCCCGTCCCAGGTCTCGCGCAACCAGGCGACGTCGTCCCACGATGGCGGCGGGGTCTGCATCCATTGCCCGTAGACACCGAAGAATGTCGGTGCCGGCTCACCGGGCTCCTGCATGTTCGGGACCGTCAGATCCGGGATGTGTCCGCTGCGCAAATAGGTCGTCAGCCACCGCGGATGTGACAACGCCTCGGGCGCGAACCGGACGGCCTCCTTCAGCGTGATCCGCTCGGGGATGTGCGGACTGCCCCAGTCGCGGCCCATCGAGAACGACCAGTCGAGCGTCGCAATCACCCCGACGGCGCCGGCCTTGCGAGCGCGCTCGAGTCGCTGCGCGATCTGCTCCTTCGAGCCGACCCAGTACACCTGGAAGAACGTCTGCGGGTTCGCCTCGACGACGTCCTCGACCGGCTTGCTCGCGAACGAGCTCAACCCCATCGCCACGCCCCGAGCGGCGGCGGCGCGCGCGACGGCAACCTCACCATCGGGATGGACGGCCTGCACGCCGGTCGGGGAGATGACCACCGGCATGGAGATCGGCTGCCCCAGCACCGTGGTCGCCAGATCGCGCTCTGCAGGCTGGCCCGCGGTGTGCGGCGCGAACCCGAGCTCGGCGAACGCGGCGAGGTTGTCCTGGATCGTCCAGCCCCGCTCGGAGCCGGCGACCAGCGCGCTGTAAACCGACTTGGGCAGCCGCTTGCGCGCTCGGCGTTGGGCCTCGGCAACGGTTTCGAACCAAGCGTTCGCCATCGTGATCAGCTCCTGCGGGTGTCGATGCGAAGCGGTCGCCACATGACGACCGGACGGACGGCATGCATGGTTCGCGCGCGGGCGCTGCCGACCCACACGCCCGTGCCGTACGCGATTTCGTCGGCGAGCGAGCCGAGCGTGAACCTGACGGGATCGAGCGCGCGACGTGGCACCCAGGCGGCGAGCGGCGGGCCGAGCAACAACGCGGCCGCGGCGAACCGCGTGCGCCGCGCGCACAACCCGGCGAGCAGTACGGGCGCCGCGAACTGGGTGAGGTAGCGGCCGAGTCCGAGCCACGTCTGCCGTACGGCGTTGGCCATCGCCGGGAGCAGGCCGCTGGTCGGGACGTCCGCTGTGCGCAGGGTGCGTGCCATCGCCGCAACGCCGATGCCGGCCGTGCCTGCGGCGACGAGCGGGCGACGCGACAGCGCGGCGGCGACGGTGAGGGCCGGCCAGGGGTGCAGCACCAGTGGGCTGATCGCGTCCGGATGCCGTCGCGCGAGCGGGCCTGCCGATGTGCCGTACCGGAATCGCCGTAACAGCAACTGCGGCCAGGTCGCCGGCTCGCGATGGGTCACATGGACGGAGGGCTCGTACCTGATGCGCCAGCCGGCGTCCGCCAATCGCCAGACCAGATCGACGTCCTCGCCGACGCGCAGGGTTTCGTCGAACGCGACGCCGACGTCGTCCAAGGCGACCCGACGGACGACGAGCGCGGCACTCGGCACGTACGCGATGCGCGAGCGCGGCATCACCCGCGCGGGGAGGTCGCCGAGGTCGAGGCTGCCCCGCTCGCGGGTGTAGCGCCCGGCCCAGGAGTCGTCCGCCGTGCCGACGATGCGAGGTGCCACGGCCGCGACCAACGGATCGGCCAGGTGCGCGAGTAATGGCGCCAGCCAACCGGGCGACGGCGCGCAGTCGCTGTCGACGAACGCGACGAACTTGCTCTGCACGTGAGCGAGCGCGGTGTTACGCGCGGCGCCGGGACCGCCGTTGCGGTGACGTCGCAGGAGGGTTGCGTCGTGGGCGGCGCACACCCGAGCGACGCCGGCGCTGTCGGAGGAGGCGTCGTCGACGACGATGATCGGCACGTCGCTGCCGAGTGCCGCGAGGCAGCGGTCGAGGTCGGCTACGCGGTCGTGCGCGGGCACGACGACAGTCACGTCATCGGTTGCGACTTCTGGCGGGACGGGGTGGGCCAGCCCGGCGTCGGTCAGCCGGCGTGCCAGGACGGCTGACGCCCGCGAGCCCACACGACCATTGCGCAGTTCGTCCCACGCGCGACATCCCGTCTCGGTCAGCCGCAGCGCGCGAGGCGGCGACCCGCCGAACCACAGATCGGCCCGCAACTGCTTCGCGGTCACGTCGAGGGTGAGCCCGAATCCGACCGGCAGCGGCGCGTCGCTCATACCGCGAGTCCGCCGTCGACCGGGACGACCGCGCCGGTCATCGCTGCGCCGCCCGGGCCGGCGAGGAACGTGAGGACGGCGGCGACCTCCTCCGGTTCGATCAAGCGTCCGAGTGGTTGCTGTGCGGCGAAGTCCTGTGGCGAGGTCAGCCCGTACAGCCGGGCCGTCTCGTCGAGCATCCGGGTCGCCGTCGAACCGGGGCTGACGGCGTTCGCGGTGACGCCGGTACCGCCGAGTTCGACGGCGAGCGCGCGCACGAGGCCGGTCACACCGGCTTTCGAGGCGCAGTAGGCCGCGAGCATCGGCAAGCCCTGGGTCGCTGCAGCCGATGCGACTGCGAGGAAGCGTCCGCTGCGTGGTTCGGGACGGCGCAACATCGCGGGAATCGCAACTCGAGCGAGCGTGAGCACCCCGCCCAGATTCACGTCGAGCACCGCCTGCTGCGCCGCGACCGGCATCTCCCAGTGAGGCGCGCCGCCGGCGATCACGCCGGCCGCGGCGATCGCGACATCGAGCCCGCCGAAGCTCGCTTCGGCTTCGGCGACTGCGGCGGCAAGGGCTGCCTCATCGCGGACGTCGGCAACGATCGGATGCACCTGCGAACTCGCCATTGCGTCGAGATCAGCGCGGGTTGCCAACGGGTATGGCAGGACGGGATCGTCGCTCGCGCAATCGACGGCCACTACAGACCACCCCTGCGCCGCCAGCGCACGCACCGTGGCTGCGCCTATCCCGCGCGCGGCCCCGGTGACGATCGCTGTGCTCATCCGGTCTCCCGCCAGCGTGCGACGTGCTCGACGAGGTCGGCGACGAGCCTGGCGAACACCTCGCGTCCGGCCTCAACCGATGCCGAGGTCGGATCGCCGAGCACGCCGGTGGGCGTCACGGCGCGCACGCCGCCGGCTTGCAAGGTCGGCATCAGCTCGGCGAGTGAGCGGGTGTCGCCGACGACGGCACGGTCCGCCCGCACGACGTCCGGCCGCAGGAGCAGTTGCAGCGACGTCTCGACATGCCCGGCGTGCGGATCGCCATCCCACATCGGTTGGAACAGCGAGACGTCACGGCCTTCCGCGCGCAACCGCGCGACCGCGCGCGTCACCGGCGGCGCATTGCCGCCGTGTGCCGACACGAACAGCACATGGTCGAACGTGTCGGTGGCCGACCTGGCGAGTTCGACGACGAGCAGCTCGACGGCGTCCTGCCCGATCGACAGGGTTCCTGCGAATCCCGCATGCTCGCCGCTCGAACCGTAGGGGACGGCCGGTGCGACGACGACGTCGTCGCTGGCGGCGGCCAATGCCGAACACAGCGCCACTGCGATGTCGGTGTCGGTCGACAGCGGCAGATGCGCACCGTGCTGCTCGGTCGACCCGAGCGGCACGACCAGCACTGCGCCGCCACCCGGAACGTCGACCGTGGCGAGGTCACCCAGCGACGCGAACACCGGCCAACGGATTCTCGTCACAGGCCTTCGCGGGCGGGGTGCGCACGGTGAGCGGCAGCAACCGGTGCGAGTGGTCGAGCGACGGTTTCGGTGCACCGGAGCGGTCGATTGCGGCCAGCGCGGCCTCGCCGTGCCCTTTCACGCACTCGGGGTCGGGGCCGTCCAACGGCAGTCCGGTGAAGAACTTCGCCGCCATGCAGCCGCCGCGGCAAGCATCGAAAGCCGAGCAGGATGTGCACGCACCGCCGGTCTGCGGTGAGCGCAGTGACTCGAACAGCTCCGAGGTGCGCCATACGCCGGTGAACCCGCCCTCGGCGCGCACGTTGCCGGCGAGGAAGTTGTCGTGGATCGCGAACGGACACGCGTACACGTCGCCGACCGGGTCGATCAGGCAGACCACCCGGCCCGCGCCGCACAGGTTCAAGCCCGGCAGCGCGTCGCCGTAGGCGGCCAGGTGGAAGAACGAGTCGCCGGTGAGGACGTTCTCGCCGTGCAGTACGAGCCAGTCGTACAGCTCGCGCTGTTGCTGCGCCGTCACGTGCAGGTCGTCCCAGACGTCGGCACCGCGCCCGGACGGCCGTAGCCGCGTGATGCGCAGCTGGGCGTCGAAACGGTCGGCGATCGCCTTGAACTCATCGAGCTGGCCGATGTTGTGCCGCGTCATGACGACCGAGATCTTGAAGCCGCGGAAACCCGCGTCACACAGGTTCTGCATCGCGCGCAACGCGGTGTCGTACGAGCCGCGACCGCGCACCGCGTCGTTCACGTCGGCGGTTGCGCCGTCGAGCGAGATCTGCACGTCGACGTAGTCACTGGCCGCGAGCCGGCGCGCCACCTCGGGCGTGATCTTGACCCCGTTCGTCGAGAACTTCACCCCGACGTGGTGCTCGGTCGCGTAGTCGACGAGTTCCCAGAAGTCCGAGCGCACCGTCGGTTCGCCGCCGCCGATGTTCACGTAGAACACCTGCATGCGCTCGAGCTCGTCGATCACTGCCTTGCACTCGTCGGTCGTCAGCTCGCGCGGATCGCGCCGTCCCGACGACGACAGGCAGTGCACGCAAGAGAGGTTGCACGCGTAGGTCAGTTCCCAGGTCAGGCAGATCGGTGCGTCGAGGCCGTACTGGAACTGCTCGACGAGGGGGAGCGGTGTCATCGTCACGGGCGTTCCTCGATCATCTGAGATGTTGCCAGCGTCGCCAGCGCGGCCGCGTAGCGAGGCAACTCGTCAACTTCGACGCCGCACGCCGAGCAGGCGTCGCGAGCGGTCTCGCTCGTTTGCAGAGCCTGCACGACCGAGAGCAGCTGCGGGCTCTTCAAGAACGACAGGCGGCGGGTGCCGAAGTGGTAGAGCAGGGCGCCGAAGCGCTCCGGACGGATCGAGACCTGCGGGCTCAGTGTCCAGCGCGAGTCGAGGTCGAACCGAGGCGGCGCCGCAAGCTCAGTAGACACCGCACATGCCGTCGATGGAGACCTCTTCCACGAGCACGTCTTCGACCACGACGGTCTCGTCGGTCGCCTCGTCGATCGTCTGAGTGGTGGGTTCGTCGGTCATCCTCGACTCCAATCGAATGATTTCGTCACTGAGTGCCGAATGACCGCGTACGTTAACGTCATCGCGTGACGGAAAGCAAGGTTTTGGCTGAAACCCGGCGCGGACGACCGCCCGGGACGAGCGCACGCGCGCTCGAGGTCATCGCACTGCGCCTGTTCGCCGAGCAGGGCTTCGACGAAACAACCGTCGACCAGATCGCCGGCGAGGCGGGTGTCAGCCGGCGCACGTTCTTCCGCTACTTCGAGTCGAAGTCGGAAGTGCTCTGGAGCGAGTTCGACCTCGAAGTCACGAATCTGCGCCGTGAACTCGCGACGCTGCCCAAGTCGTTGGCAATGATGGACGCGGTGCGCACCGCCGTCCTCGCGGTGAACCACTACGGGCCCGACGATGTGCCGGAGCTCCGCACGCGCATGGCCCTGATCAGCGCGACTCCTGAGCTCGCTGCTGCCGCCGCGCTGCACTACGACGCGTGGGAGCGAGCAGTCATCGACTTTGTCGCCGCACGCTCTCGGCAGCCTGCTGATTCGCTGTACCCGCTTGCTGTCGGACGCGCGACGTTGGCCACCTGCAGAGCGGCCTACGAGCGCTGGGCGGCACGCGCGGACGCCGACCTCAGGAGCTACCTGGACGCCGGATTGCGTGCGCTCGCCACAGGATTCGCGGACGCGTCGATCGCCCGCGAGCCGCGCGCCGCGCGGATCAGGTGAGTTCGCCGAGGTAGAAGCGCAGTCCCTGGTCGTCGGTGCAGTCGCTCGTCGTCCCGTACGGCTGCCGCTCCGGGTCGGTCGCCGTGCCACCCGCCGCGCGCACCCGCTCGACCGCGGCGCCGATGTCGTCGACGGCGAACATCGGCACGATTGCGGGTTCGGCCGCACCGCCACGGAATCCCGTCATCGGCGTCGGGCCGTCCACCTGCCGGCCCTCGGGGACGCTGCCCCCGCGGAAGGTCCAGCCGAACACCGCTTCGTAGAACGCTTCCGCCGCGTCGATCGACGGCTCGTCGACGGTCAGATAAGCGAGTTCGTCGTTCGCCGGCATTTCGTCCCAGACGTAGACCGAGAACGGCAGCCCCTGGTTGTCGGTGCAGTCCAGCACGTCGTTGTGGCCAGGCTGTGCGGTGCCGCCGGCCGCGCGAATGCGCTCGGCCGCCGCACTGAGGTCCGCGACCTCGAACGCGCAGAACGCCGTGGGCGTCGTGCGATCCGGCCACGCCTGCGCGCGCATCTGTGCCAGTGAGGCGAGTTCGGTGCGGTACGGCGCGCCGGCGATCTCGCGACGCGGACCGTCCGAGTCGACGTAGGTCCAGCCGAGCACGGTGGCGTAGAAGTCGGCCGCGCGCGAGACGTCCTCGACCCAGAGCGCGAAGTAACCGACGTCGCCGGTGATGTGACGCGATGCAGACACCGGGCCGTTGAGCATCCACCGGTGCCCGAACGGATCGCGCACTGTCGCGATACGTCCGTACGGGTTGTCGGATGGTTCGCGTTCGATGACCCCGGCCTCCGCGCGCGCACGATCGGTCACGGCGTCGACGTCGGCGAGTTCGAGGTGCAGCGTGATGCTCGCGCCCGCGTCGGGGTCGGGGGCGACGACGCCGATCTCGGGATGCGCGTCGGACAGGTACAGATGCGCGCCGCCGAGGTCGAGTTCGGCGTGGCCTACCCGGCCGTCCGGCATGACGATCGGGTCACCGACTGCGGTCGCGCCGAACACGCGGGTGTACCAGTCGATCGCGGCGCGCGCGTCGGCGACGGCGAGGTAGGGCGTCAGCGTGGTGGAGGTGGTGGTGACGGTCGCGGCCATCGGTGCGACTCCTCTCGGCAGGGCGAGAGCGCGCTCGAGCCGGACGCGCAGCCTCGCGGCGAAGTCCGGATCGGGGTCGAGCGGGACGTCGGTGACTCGGAGCGCGGCGAAGGGATCTGTCACTGGTCGACCTCCTCTCCAGGGATGTAGGCGCGCCGGAACGCAGCCCGGGCGCGGACGAGCAGACCCTCGGTCGCATGCACGCTGCGTCCGACGAGTTCGGCCACCTGGGCGACCGGCAGGTCGTCGAGGTAGCGCAGGGTGAGGACGGCGCAGTGCTGCGGCGCGAGTGCGCCGAGCACGTCGCGGGCATGCAGGGCGTCCAGTTCGACGTCCCACGGGTCGTCCACCGCCGGGTCGGTGCCCACCGCCTGCAGGTTCCGGGTCTCGCGCGCACGCCGGCGCCAGTGGTCGGCGAGCTTGTGCCGCGCGACGCCGATCAGCCACGGCACGTCCACCGGCGGTGGGTTGGGCTTGCGCACCGCGTCGACCGCCGCGAGGAACGTTTCTGCACTGAGGTCCTCGGCGAGCGCCTGCGTGTCGCAGCGGACCCGCAGGTAGCCGTACACGTGCGGCAGCGCCCGGTCGTAGAGCTCGAGCAACCCGTGCTCCGCCCCAGCCGGTTGCCCGCTCACATCCTTAACGTCGCATCTCGGCAGCGATCTCCGACGGGGCGCGCCGACTTTTCTCGTGAGCACGCCGCGGGCCCTTTGCCCGTCCCGGCTTCGCTTTGCCCCGCGGACGCGCGTTGGAACGGCGCCGCAGCGTGCGTTGGCGGGGCAAAGCCGCGATCTGGTGCGGCGACGATCACGTTCTCCTCCGTACTGCCCGCCTGCAAGCCCCCAGACCGGGCACTGCGGAGGAAGAGGTGATCGCCACCGTGCCGGCCGGGGAATGCCCACGCCGGCTTCGCTTTGCCCCGCTCGCACACGCTGAACCGGGCGATTTCGGCTCCTACGCGGGGCAAGGCGGAACGCGCGCGGGGCAAGGCGGGACGCGCGCGGGGCAGAGGCGGGACGCGCGCGGGGCTACTCGGCGTCCGGCTTGCCGTGCCGAGCGCCGACTGCGAGGTACCAGTCGATCAGATCGGGATCGTCGACGCTGCCGGCGTCGAACGCCGCGCCGCTCACCGAGCCGGTCAGGAGCCGCTTCACCGGCACCTCGAGTTTCTTGCCGGTTCGGGTGTGCGGGATCCCCGGTGCCGCGAACACATCGTCAGGGACGTGCCGAGGCGAGGCGTGGGCGCGGATGGTCTGGCGGATCCGTGCGCGCAACCCATCGTCGAGTTCGCAGCCGGGTTCGAGCGTCACGAACAGCGGCATCCAGTACCCGCCGTCGGGTTGATCAATGCCGATCACCAGCGCTTCGGTGATCTCGGGGAGCTGTTCGACGGCCTCGTAGATGTCGGCGCTGCCCATCCGGATGCCGTTGCGGTTGAGCGTCGCGTCCGAGCGGCCGTGCATCACGAGCGTGCCGCGGTCGGTGATCGTGACGAAGTCGCCGTGGCGCCAGATGCCGGGATACGTGGCGAAGTACGCGTCGTGATACCTCGTGCCGTCGGGATCGTTCCAGAACATCACCGGCATCGACGGCATCGGACGGGTGATGACGAGCTCGCCGACCTCGTCACGCACGCTGCGACCGTTCTCGTCGAGGGAGTCGATCGCCGCGCCGAGGTACGCCGTCGAAATCTCACCCGCCCACACCGGGACGGACGGCGCGCCGCCGGCGAACGCCGTGACGACGTCGGTCCCGCCGGTGATCGACGCGATCTGCACCGACGCACCAACATGCTCGGCCACCCAGTGGTACGCAGGCGTCGGCAGCGTCGATCCAGTGACCCCGAGGGTGCACAGCGCCGACAGGTCGTGCTCGGTTCCGGGGTCGACGCCGGCCTTCGCACACGCCGCCAGGTACGCCGGGGAGGTACCGAGCACCTTCACGCCGAGCTCGGCGGCGAGCGCCCACACCGCGTCGGTGGTCGGATGCGCCGGGCTGCCGTCGTAACACACGATCGTGGCGCCGACGAGCAGCCCCGCAACCTGGAAGTTCCACATCATCCAGCTCGGGGTGGTGTACCACCAGAACCGGTCGCCGGGGCCGAGGTCGCACTGCAGTGCAACAGCCTTCAGGTGTTCGAGCAGGACGCCGCCGTGGCCGTGCACGATGCCCTTGGGCAGCCCGGTCGTGCCCGATGAGAACAGCACCCACAACGGGTGCGCGAAGTCGACGGGAGTCGTTGCGAGCTCCGCCGGGCTGCTGATGGCGTCGGCCCACGGCATCGCGTCCGGCAGCGTCGTGCCGAGGCGGTCGACTGCGACGGTCGCCCGCAGGGAGGGCAATCCGGCGCGGACCTCCGCGACCGCATCGCTGCGATCGTGCACCCGTCCGCCGTTGCGGTAACCGTCGGCCGCGAAAAGAACGACCGGCTCGAGCTGGGCGAAGCGGCCGAGGGCCGCAGTCGGCGCGTAGTCCATGCCGCATGCGGACCAGATCGCGCCGAGCGCCGCCGTTGCGAGGAATGCGATCACGGCTTCCGAGCTGTTCGGCAGGTACGCGACTACCCGGTCGCCGACGCTGACGCCGCGTTCGCGCAGCGTTGCGCTCACGGACGCGACCGCCGCGCGCAGTTCGGCCCACGTGATGTCGACGCGGCGGCCGGTCTCGTCACGTTCGTGGATCGCGATCTCGTCGTCCGGACGGTCGCGGAAGACCTGGTCGACGAGGTTGAGCCGCGCGCCGGGGAACCACGTCGCTCCAGGCATTGAATCGTCGGCGAGTACGGCCTCGCCGCGGGTCTCGGCGACGATGTCGAAGAAGTCCCAGACGCAACCCCAGAAGCCATCGAGATCGTCGGTCGACCACGCCAGCAAATCGCGGTAGGACTCGAACGCGCGACCCGCCCGGCCTTCGGCGAACCGGGTGAACGCGGTCAGCTGCGTCGTCTCGACATGGTCGGGGTCGGGGACCCACATGGGCGTCGGCACGTCGGCGAGTATCTCGCTGCTGCGAATTCGCCGCTCAGGGTGTGTAGGCCATCTCGCCCTGGAGCACCCCGTTCAGGTACACCTCCATCGTCGTCGCGTACTTGTACGAAAGCTTCAAGCGGTAGTCGCTGTCGGGCTGCTCGGTGCCGTCGCCGACCAGGCTGCTACCGGCGCTGACTGTCACGGTGAGGGATGCGGTCGGGTCGTAGAAGGTGTCGTTGTAGCCGTAGAACCGCAACGACAGCACGTCGCCGGCTTCGAGGCCGCGGTAGCTGAACCCGATCGTGACGAAGCCGGCGGTGCGGCCCAGCACGGAGTCGGACTTCCGGAACACGAGATTGTCGATGACCGCGCCGTGCGTATCGAGCGGATGCGCCATGTTCTTCACGTCGAGCATCGCCTCGTACTCGCGCGCCTTGGCGAAGAATGCCTCGACCTTGGGCCCGGTGATGCCGGCTGTGGCGAAATACCCGCTGTCGTAACGCAGGCTCGTGAAGAAGTACTGGTCGCGGAAGTACGGGCCGGCATCCTTGAGCGGAAGCGCGGCCTCGTCCAGGTAGTGCATCGCGGTCGTCACGTCGCCACGAGCGATCGCGAGCTCGGCAAGCGTGCCAAGCACGTAATGGCTCTCCGGAGCAAGCCTGTGCGCTTGAACCATGTTCTGAGCGGCGGCGTCGTATTGATGGTTGAGGATCTCCATGAACGCGAGGTCGTTGTAGAGCACGCCCGTCTTCACATCGGCTGCTCCGAGTGCGGACTTGTCGGCCTGTTCAGCCTGTAGCCAGACACGCGTCGCGGTGGTGCGGTTGTTCGAAGCCACGCCGTAGTAGAAATACGCGTTCGCGAGTTGGGTCCACGCCTCGCCGTACTCGGGGCACTCCAGTAGTGCTGTGTTCAGTTTCTTCGCCGCGGCGACGTACTGTGACACGACCATGTCGGCGTTGGCTGCCGCCGCAGTGTTGATGCAGTCCTCGGTGGGTGCCGTGATGCCGGTTACCTGTACCTGCAGCAGCCGCGCACCACCGACCAAGGTCATCACGATGGCCAACCCGGTGAACCCGAGTTGGGTAGCCCGGTTGCCGAGGGTGAGTGCAAGACCGAGCAGGAACAGCGACAACGCCAGGATGCTGACGACCGCGAGCGCGCCGTTGTGTTTCTCGAGCCAGCCGGAGCTCTCCTGCGCGTACGCGGACGCGAGTTGTGAGTCGGCGAGCGACTTCTCGTACAGCTTGTCGGAGTAGTCGTCGGCGGTGGCACCGGCCGGGAGCTGAGCGCCGAGTTGCTTTGCGATAGCGGCGGCGCTGTTCGCCTGGCGCTGCAACTCGGCGTCGATCGTCTTGTCGCTCACCTCGAGCGTGTAGACGTGCAGGAACGTCTTTCGCCAGGTGTCTTCTTTGATGTCGTCCCGCAACGTGTCGACGGCGCGCAACTGGGCGTTGGCGGTGACCGATTCCTGCAGGCTCGAGGTCGCCGCCTGCTGCCGCTCACGCTGTGTCTCCGACTGGTGGGCGGACCAGATCGCGGCCAGCACTCCGGCTGCAGTGGTCAGCATCGTGACGACCAGGATCGACACCGTGATGATCGCTTTCAGACGCGACTCGGGCTTTTCCTCGAGTTGCTCTATCTGCTCGTGCGCCTCGTGCAGCGGGTTCTCCACCGTTACGCCTCCACCGACACGAGGATGACGACGCTGGCGACCAGACACAGCCAGCCCGGGACGGCGAGTACGAGCCGGGAGGGGACGGACTTGCCGAGGCGCGCGAGCGTGAGCAGCGCCAGGGCCAGCACGAGGAACAGCGAGAGGTAGAGCATGTTGTCCTCGCTGTGGCGTTCCTGCTCGGCCTTGTCGGTGTATTCGGTCGCGTTCAACGGTCCTTGTTCGGCCTGCGCGGCAACGTAGTCGCGCGCATAGGCCTCGATGTCGAAGTTCCCGTTCGCGTCGAGGTAGGCGTTGGCGGAGTCGTCGGAGAACTGCACCTGGGTCTGGCACAGCGAACCCGCATCGAGGTCGGCGAGCGAATTGCGCGAACCCTGCGGTCCGCACGCGCCGGGGGACAGGATGTCCGCGCTCTCGCCCAGCCGCTGGTAGTGCTCGTACTCGGAAGCCGCCTTCTCCGCAACGGCTTCGGCCTGCGCCTGCACGGCGGTGCGCGCGATCGAGGTCGCGACGGAGTCCTGTTCGTACCGGCTCGCGCTCGACGCGTGCACCTCTGCGCGCCAACCTACGATCGCGCCGAGCACGGACACGACCGCGATCGACAGCGCGATGATCAGTGCGAGCCGGGTGTGTTCGTGGGCGTCGTCCGGCTCGGCCCCTGCGTGCTCCACCGGCGCCGCGGGTTCGCGCGGACGAGGCGGTGGCGGGGTCCATGCCGGCTGGTGCGGCGTCGACATGCGCCGGACGATAACAAGTCCAACACCTGATCTAGCCGCAAAAACAACCCAAGATCAGGCCACTTCGCCGATCGGTTCGCAGATCACGACCGGAATCGTCCGGTCCGTCCATTCTTGGTAGGACGCGTAGTCGGCATAGAGCTCGAGCAGCCGCGGCCACAGCACTTCGCGCTCGGACTCGGCGGCCGTCCTCGCAGACATGCGCCGGCTGCGCGTCCCGATCTGGATCTCGACCTTCGGATCGGCGACGAGGTTCTTGTACCACTGCGGATCGTTCGGGAGGCCGCCCTGTGACGCGACGAGCACGATGCGGTCGTCGTCGGCGAGGTAGCACAGCGGGACGGTGCGCGCCTGCCCGCTGGTGCGACCCGTGGTCGTGAGCAGGCAGATCGGAACGCCCTTGCGAACCGCGCTGCCGATGCGCCAGGTGCGGCCCACACGGCCGCCGGTCGTGCGGTAGAGCCAGGTGTTTGCCGCCGACATCACCTTGATCACCTTGACGGTGCTCGGCCTGTCGAGACCCTTCGGCTTGGTCTTCACGCCGCCCACCGGTTCGCGGTCAGCCGCCACGACTCCGGCAACGTCTCCATGGACTCGTAGCTGCGCGTGTAGCCGGTGCGGGCGATGCGCCAGCCCGCCTCGGTCCGCACGTATTCGTCGTCGTAGAACGCGGCGCCGCGCAGCAGCAGGCGCTGCTCGGTGATCAGCACGGTGTCCTGCAGGTACCAAGTGCCGGTGGCGCGGTCGGCGTCGACCGTGATCTCGGGATGGTGGACGTGGTGCACGGTGATGATCGCCGGCACGAGCGAGGTGCGCATGAAGTCGACGACGGCGTCGCGTCCGTTGAACGTCAATGAGCCGTAGGACGCGGCGATGTCATCGGTGAGGGTGGCGGCGAAGTCGTCCCAGAGCTTCAGGTCCAGGCATCGCGTGTAGCGGTACTTGAGCTGCTCGATCGCGCGGACATCGTCGAGGTTCGGCACGTACCGGACCGTACCGCAAAACGAGAACGTGTTCTAGTTCGCCGCGGCGGCCGGGGGAGCGGCCCCGTCGGCTCCGTCGAGCCAGTCCCGCAGCCGCTCGTACACCACCTGGTCGTTGAGCAGGTGGAAGTGCGTGCGCCGCCCGACATGGAACAGCCGGTCGACCTCGAAGTCGATCCGGCGCACGGCGTTCGGACGGCCAGTGCCGTGCGCGCTGATGTGCTCGACAAGGAGATCGTGCGCGAACCGGCCGTCGGGACGCTGCGCGAGGGTGGCCGACACCATCGAGTACGCGACGCCGGGCAGCAACGTCGCAGCGCCCACGCGATCGGCCGGGTCGTCGGGATCGAAGCCGTGCCAGTCGCCGTCGAGCACCGAGCCGTGCCGCAGATCCTTGATGCCGACACTGCGCCGGTTGAGCCACGTCGCGATGGGCCGCGTCTCCGGCAGGCGCGCCATCGCGTGCGTGCCGGCGTTGACGAAGCGCTCCAGCGGCGCGCCGAGATGGGGCACGCCGAGGCCGACGATGTGGCGCAGCGCCGTGACCCAGGCGAGTTCGCGCTCGGCAGCCAGGTGTGCGGCCGAGCGCACGACGAGTCCGCCCATCGAATGGCCGATCAGCGCGATCTCGGTGACCGGCACGGGCCAGCGCTCGACCAGTGTCTCGAGATAGCCGGCGAGCAGCCGGCCGTTCTCGGAGATGTGCAGGCCGGTGTTGTAGTGCATGTACAGCGGCGTCCACGCGCGGTCGTCATTCAGTCGCGAACCGTAGGTCACCTGGCGATCGCCCCACGCGCGTTCGGCGCCGAACCACCAGTAGCGATCTGTCTCGCAGAGTCCGTGCAGGAACACGACCAGCTTGCCGGTGGGAGCCGCGGTGTCGTGGACGACGTTGCCGGGCATGCGCCGCAACGGTCCGTCGTGGGTGCGCACGCTCATGACCGGTGCCAGCGCAGCGCGTTGCTCGGCGAGACGATCGCCCCAGAACCCGCTCAGCGCGCTGAGGGTGAAGTGCCCCCGCGGAGTGTCGGCATACGCATCGAGAGTGGCCTTGCCGGTCTCGGCGACGACGGCACCGGCTACCGCGGGGACGGTGCGCACGGCGATCCGGCTGCCGGCGTACGCGGTCGCTGCGATGGCGTCGTGCAATACCTGGGCCGGACGGGCGGCGGTGCCGAACAGCCCGAAGATGCGTCCGGCCAAGGCTTTGTGCACGTCGCGGGCCAGTTCGGTCAGCTCGTCCAACGCCGTCCCGAGCAGTGCCCCGCTGTCTCGCATCTCGTCCGCGCGCATGATCCGACTTTAACGGCAACCGGCGCGTTGAGTGAATACCTGTGCACTGAAATTGGTTCGCGAATTCTCGTTTTGAGGTCGCGCGTCGCGTCAGGGTCGAGCTGCCCGCCGCGAGCCTGCACGGCTGCCTGACGGGCTCGCCGCACAGTGGCAAGCTGGAGGCATGACGCTGCCTGCCGGTACTCCCACCGAGATGTTCGTCGACGGCAAGTGGACGGGAGGCTCGGCCGGATCGTTCGCCGTGCTGAACCCGTCGACGGGAACCGAGATCGCCTCGGTGCCGCGAGCCGGCGCCGACGACGTCGCTGCCGCGGTCTCCGCGGCCGCGACGGCATTGCCCGGGTGGGCGGCCGCGCCGCCGCGCGAGCGCTCGGAGGTGCTGCGCCGCACGTTCGACCTCATGATCGAGCGCAAGGAGGAACTCGCGTTCCTCATGTCGCTCGAGATGGGCAAGTCGCTCACCGACGCGCGCGGCGAGGTCGTCTATGCGGCCGAGTTCTTCCGGTGGTTCTCCGAGCAGGCGGTGCGCATCGGCGGCGAGCTGCGCACAGCGCCGTCCGGGGCGAACCGCATCCTGACCTTCCGCAAGCCGGTTGGCGTTTCTCTGCTGTTGACGCCGTGGAACTTCCCGGCCGCGATGGCGACGCGCAAGATCGGCCCGGCGCTGGCCGCGGGCTGCACCGTCGTGCTGAAGCCCGCTGAGGACACTCCGCTGACCGCGCTGCTGTTGGCGTCGTTGCTCGCTGAGGCCGGCGCACCCGCGGGTGTCGTGAACGTGCTGACGACCGACAAGCCGGGCGACCTCGTCGAGACCGCGCTGGGGGACGAGCGGGTGCGCAAGCTGTCGTTCACCGGGTCGACGAATGTCGGCCGGACGTTGCTGCGCCAGGCCGCCGACCACATCGTGAACACGTCGATGGAGTTGGGCGGCAACGACCCGTTCATCGTGCTCGACGACGCCGATCTCGATGCGGCGGTCGAAGGCGCGATGCTCGCGAAGATGCGCAACGGCGGGCAGGCCTGCACCGCGGCCAACCGGTTCCTCGTGCAGTCGTCGGTCGCTGCGGACTTCGCGGCGAAGCTCGCCGAGAAGATGGGCGCGCTGGTAATGGGGCCCGGGACGGCCGAAGACACGCAACTCGGCCCGATGGTCAACGCTCGTGCCGTCGAGGGGATCGCCGACAAGGTCGATCGCACTGTCGCCGCGGGTGCGGAGGTGGTGCTCGGCGGCTCACGTCCGTCCGGTGCGGGGTTCTTCTATCCGGCGACCGTGCTCTCCGGTGTCCCGCGCGACTCGGCGGCGGCGACCGAAGAGGTGTTCGGACCCGTTGCGCCGATCATCTCCGTGGCCGACGAGGAAGAAGCGCTCGCGATCGCGAACGACACCGAGATGGGCCTGACCGGCTATGTGTACTCGGGTTCGCTCGCACGCGGCCTGTCGGTGTCGGAGCGGCTCGAGGTCGGCATGGTCGGCCTGAACCGCGGCCTGGTCTCCGACCCCGCCGCCCCGTTCGGCGGGGTCAAGCAGTCCGGCATCGGCCGCGAAGGCGGTTTCGAAGGCATCGACGAGTACCTCGAGACCACCTACGTCGCCACCTCCTGGTAGCTCCCTAGGGCTCGCGGAAAGGGGCCGCGGAGAATCCGCGACGCGCTAGGCGAGGGCGGACGCGATGCGCTCGGCGCCGGCGACGAGGACAGGCGCGAACCGGGAGCCAGGGGTTCGGCCCAGGCGCTCGATCGGCCCCGAGATCGAGATTGCCGCCAGCAGCGCGCCCGCCGAAGTGAGGACGGGCGCGGAGACGGACGCGACGCCGGCCTCGCGTTGCGCGATCGATTGCGCCCAGCCGCGTCGCCGCACGTCGGCGAGCAGACGTGGCGGGAAGTCGGTCGAACCGTCCGCCGACCACGCGCACAGCACCTGCGCACCGGAACCGGCAGCCAAGGTGAGCCGCGTGCCGACCGGCACCGTCGTGCGCAGCCCGGACGCACGCTCCGCGGCCGCGACGCAGACCCGCTGCGACCCGTCGCGGCGGTAGAGCTGCGCGCTCTCACCGCATTCGTCGCGCACCCACGCGAGCACCGGCCCGGCAGCGGCGACCAGCGCGTCGGGTCGGGTGTGCGCCAGTTCGCCGACACGTGGGCCGATGACGAAGCGGCCGTCGACATCACGCGCGACCAGTCGATGCACCTCGAGCGCGACCGCCAACCGGTGCGCGGTGGCCCGCGGCAATCCGGTCACGGTCACCAGGTCGGCCAGCGTGCAGGGCTGTTCGGCGACGGCAGACAGGATGGCCGCGCCCTTGTCGAGAACCCCGATCCCGCTGCTAGGCTGTCCCACAAGGCGATACTCGCATCTCAAGAGATGGGATTGCAAGCGATGGGCAAGACGCTCGCGGAGAAGCTGTGGGACACCCACGTCGTGCGCAGTGCGGTCGGCGAGCCCGACCTGCTCTACATCGACATGCACCTGGTCCACGAGGTGACCAGCCCGCAGGCCTTCGAGGGGTTGCGGCTGAACAACCGCACGGTGCGCCGTCCCGAACTGACCCTCGCGACCGAGGACCACAACGTCCCGACCATCGACATCGACAAGCCGATCGCCGATCCCGTCAGCCGCACCCAGGTCGAGACGCTGCGTACCAACTGTGCGGAGTACGGCATCCAGCTCTACCCGATGGGCGACGCCGACCAAGGCATCGTGCACGTCATCGGCCCGCAGCTCGCCATCACCCAGCCGGGTATGACGATCGTCTGCGGTGACTCGCACACCTCGACACATGGTGCGTTCGGCGCACTTGCGTTCGGCATCGGGACGAGTCAGGTCGAGCACGTGCTTGCGACACAGACGCTGCCGATGGACCGTCCGAAGACGATGGCCGTCAACGTCAACGGAGACCTGCCGCACTGGCGTCACCCCGAAGGACGTCATCCTCGCCGTCATCGCGAAGACGGGCACGGGCGGCGGCCAGGGCTACATGGTCGAGTACCGCGGCACGGCCTTCGATCAGATGTCGATGGAAGGCCGTATGACGGTCTGCAACATGAGCATCGAATGGGGTGCGCGCGCCGGCATGATCGCGCCGGACCAGACGACCTTCGACTATCTGCACGGACGCCAGCACGCGCCGACCGGCGACGATTGGGACGCCGCGGTCGAGTACTGGACGAGCTTGCGCACCGATGACGACGCAGAGTTCGACGCCGAGATCACGCTCGATCCCGCCGACCTCACCCCCTACGTCACCTGGGGCACCAACCCCGGTCAGGGTGCACCGTTGGGCGAGACCGTCCCCGACCCGGACAGCTACGAGGACGAGAGCGATCGCGTTGCCGCACGCAAGGCGTTGCAGTACATGGGTCTCGAGGCCGGCACGCCGTTGCGCGACATCACCGTCGACACGGTGTTCGTCGGCTCGTGCACGAACGGCCGCATCGAAGACCTGCGCGCGGCCGCAGCCGTCATCGAAGGACGGCGCGTTGCCGACGGCGTGCGCATGCTGGTCGTCCCAGGGTCGATGAAGGTGAAGGCGCAGGCCGAGCAGGAAGGCCTGGACGCGGTCTTCACCGCGGCCGGCGCCGAGTGGCGACAGGCCGGCTGCTCGATGTGCCTCGGCATGAACCCCGATCAACTCGCATCGGGTGAGCGCAGCGCGTCGACGTCCAACCGCAACTTCGAGGGACGGCAGGGTAAGGGCGGACGAACGCACCTGGTCAGCCCGCTCGTCGCCGCCGCCACCGCGATCGCCGGCCACCTCGCAGCTCCGAGCGACTTGGAGAACTGACATGGACGCTTTCACTCAGCATGTCGGACGGGCCGTGCCGTTGCGTCGCAGCAATGTCGACACCGACCAGATCATCCCTGCGGTGTACCTGAAGCGGATCACGCGCACCGGGTTCGAGGACGGCCTGTTCAGTGCGTGGCGAGCCAACGAACCCGAATTCGTGCTCAACCAAGACGTATGGGCCGGCGCGACAATCCTCGTCGCCGGACCTGACTTCGGGACGGGCAGTTCGCGCGAGCACGCGGTGTGGGCCTTGCTCGACTACGGCTTCCGCGTCGTAATCGCGCCGCGCTTCGGCGACATCTTCCGCGGCAACTCGCTCAAGGCCGGGCTGCTGACGGTCATGCTGCCCGAGAAGATCGTGCAGCGTTTGTGGGACGACATCGAGGACGATCCGTCCACGCTCGTCACCGTCGATGTGGTCGACCTGCAGGTCAGATGGTCCGGCGAGGTGCACGACTTCGAGCTCGACAGCTACACGCGCTGGCGGCTCATGGAAGGCCTCGACGACATCGGCATCACCGAGCGTCACCTCGATGCGATCGACGCGTACGAGCCGACGCGGAAGCCGTGGCTACCCACCGCGACAGCCGGAAACCCCTGAAATCAAAGAAAAAACCATCGCGACACACGGCGCGTTCGTTGTTGTGGCGTGAGAATCGTCCTACGGTGTCGGCTGAAACGGCTATCGGAGCCGGACATTCATGTCTTAGAGACACGGAGGACAGGTGCCAAACAAGGCTCAGTTCGTGGAACTGCTCGCCGAGCGGCTCGACGGCGACAAGAAGAAGGCACAGGCCGCGCTGGACGCGGTGATCGACACGGTCTATCACGCAGTATCGAAGGGCGAGCGGGTCGTGCTGACCGGCTTCGGCGTCTTCGAGAAGCGCGAGCGGGCCGCCCGCACGGCGCGCAACCCCGCAACCGGCGCGACGGTGAAGGTCAAGAAGACCAGCGTTCCTGCCTTCAAGGCCGGCGCGGAATTCAAGGCGATCACCAGCGGTGCGAAGAAGCTGGCCAAGACGCCGGCGAAGCGCGCGGTCGCGGTGGCGAAGAAGGCCGTCGCCAAGGCGACCCCGACCAAGGCTGCTGCCAAGAAGGCTCCGGCCAAGAAGACGGTCGCGAAGAAGGCGCCCGCCAAGAAGACCACGGCCAAGAAGGCGCCCGCCAAGAAGACCACGGCCAAGAAGACCGCGGCGAAGAAGTCCCGCTAGCGCGGGTAGGCGCCACCGTTGAGTGGCGCGTTCGGACGTTGAGTGGCGCGGAATTCCGCGCCACTCAACCGTTTAAGCGCCACTCAACGGTCGGGGACGCGAGCGGTCAGGGCGCTTCGTAGTGGTCGGTCGACACGATCTCGCCGTCGACGCTGGTGAGCACCCACCATGCGCCCTTGCGAGTGTCCGAGGACCGCAGCCCGGGACCGAGTTGGTCGATGAGCGTCGGGATCGTGTAGCCCTGGCTGCAGACCACGCTGACCTTGCCCGGTTTCGCCAGCGCCAGCAGGCGATTCGCAGTGCCACCGGCCCCCGGTTCGAACGCCTCGTCCGCGAACGCCGGCTCCACCCGCACCTTGAGGTCCATCGCGTGGGCGAGCGGTTCGACGGTCTGGATGCAGCGGGTGCGATCTGCTGCATAGATGCGGGTCGGCCCGAAGAACGACAACAGCGATGAGAGCAGTTCGGCCTGCCGCCGGCCGCCGGAATCGAGCGGACGCAGGGCGTCGTCCCCGCGCCATTCGGTGCGCTTGCCGGCCTTTGCATGCCGGACGAGGACGATGACCGAGTCACCCACGGGCGCGGACGCAAAATCGCGCATCACGCTGCGATCGACGTTGTAGGTCAGCCGCTGGTATGCGCGCCCGACCCGTAGCCACTGGACATTGTCGACCTCGTCGTTGGGTTCGAACTCGCCGCCGCGGTAGCGCATCGACCAGTAGGTGACCTTCTTGCGCGCATCCCCGACGAGGTACTTGATCGTGCCGATCCGTCGTTGCACGGCGACAGTCGCGCCGATCTCTTCGCCGACCTCGCGCACAGCAGCGGCGAGATCCGGCTCACCGGGCAGCAGTTTGCCTTTCGGGAGCGTCCAGTCGTCGTAGCGCGGCCGGTGAATGATCTGCACCTCCGGCGCGCCGTCGCGAAGGCGCCACACCACCCCGCCGGCGGCCGTAATCCCCTTGGTCGGTCGGCTCACTCACTCACCTCGGTCGACCAACTGGTGCATGAGCAGTTCTTGGTAGTCCTGGTCGCCGGTGCGCGTCCAAGTGCCGTCCGGACCGAGTTCCCACGCCGCCGTCTCGGCGGCGAAAGCGAGGTCGAGCTGCTCGCGGATCTGCTTGCTGCAACCCGGATCGGACACCTGCACCAGCACCTCGACACGTCGATCGAGGTTGCGGTGCATCAGGTCGGCCGAACCGATCCAGTACTCGGGCTCGCCGTCGTTGCCGAAGTAATAGACGCGGGAGTGTTCGAGGAATCGTCCGAGGATCGAGCGCGTCGAAATGTTCTCCGACAGCCCTTGGACGCCCGAGCGGATCGTGCAGAACGTGCGCACGAGCAGGTCGACGCTGACGCCGGCGAGCGATGCCCGGTACAACGCGTCGATGACCTGCTCATCGACCAGGTGGTTGGTCTTGAACTGGATGTGCCCGGGCCGTCCCGACTTGGCGAGCTCGATCTCGCGTTCGATGCGGTCGATCAGTCCGCTCCGCACGCCGTAGGGCGCGACGAGCAGCGACCGGTAGTCGGTCTGGCGCGAATAGCCGGTGAGCACGTTGAACAGGTCGGTGATGTCGGCGCAGATGTCGGGATCGGCAGTGAACAGCCCGAGGTCCTCGTAGTGGCGTGCGGTCTTCGGGTTGTAGTTGCCGGTGCCGATGTGTGCGTACCGGCGGATGGTGCTGCCCTCCTGGCGCACGACCAGCGCGGTCTTGCAGTGCGTCTTCAGCCCGACGACGCCGTACACAACGTGACAGCCTGCGCGTTCCAGCGCCCTGGCCCACTTGATGTTCGCCTGCTCGTCGAAACGCGCCTTGATCTCGACCAGCGCGACGACCTGCTTACCGGCTTCGGCCGCGTCGATCAGCGCGTCGATGATCGGTGAGTCGCCGGACGTGCGGTACAGCGTCTGCTTGATCGCGAGCACGTTCGGATCGGCTGCGGCCTGTTCGATGAAGCGCTGAACGCTCGTGGCGAACGACTCGTACGGCATGTGCACGAGGACGTCGCCGTCGCGCATCGTCGAGAACACCGACTTCGGCGTCTCGCCCTCGGCGAAGCGCGGGTTGGTGGCGGGGACGAACGGACGCTCCTTCAGCGCGGGACGGTCGATGTCGTAGACCTGCCACAGGGCGCCGAGGTCGAGCAGACCGGGCAGTCGCTGCACGTCCTCGATCTCGACGTCGATCTCGTTCACGAGCAACTCGACGACCTCGTCGTCGATGTCGTCCTCGACCTCGAGGCGCACGGCCGGGCCGAAGCGTCGCCGCATGAGTTCGCGTTCGAGGGCTTGCAACAGGTCTTCGTCGCGGTCCTCTTCGACCTCGAAGTCGGCGTTGCGCGTCACCCGGAACAGGTGGTGCTCGACGACCTGCATGCCGGGGAACAGCATCTCGAGGTGGGCGGCGATGAGGTCTTCCAGCGGCAGATACTCGGCCTCGACGGCCGACTGCGACACGACCACGAACCGCGGGACGTTGTTCGGCACCTTCACCCGGGCGAACCGGTCGGGCCCGACGCCCTCGGCGTCGCGCACGAGGACAGCGAGGTTGAGCGAGAGCCCGGAGATGTACGGGAACGGGTGTGCCGGGTCGACGGCGAGCGGCGTGAGCACCGGGAAGATCTTGCTGCGGAAGTACTCGCCGAGCCGGTCCTTCTCCTCGGCGTCGAGCGCGTCCCAGCGTCGGATGTGGATGCCTTCGCGCTCGAGGCCCGGTTCGACCTGGTCGAGGAAGCAGCGCGCGTGCCGCTCGACGAGGGTTGCGGTGCGGTCGCCGAGCGCGGCGAGCACCTCGCGCGGGGTGAGCCCGTCGGGTGAGGCGACTTGCAGCCCCATGTCCGCGCGACGCTTCAGACCGGCGATGCGCACCATGTAGAACTCGTCGAGGTTGCTCGCGAAGATCGCGAGGAACTTCATCCGTTCGAGCAGTGGTTGCCGGTCGTCCTCCGCGAGCGCCAGCACGCGTTCGTTGAACGCCAGCCAGGACAGTTCGCGATTGTTGAATCGGCCGGATGGCAGGTCGGCGGAGATGTCGGGTTTGCCGACGAGATCGCCGTCCGGGACCGAGTCCTCAGCCTGGATCGGAGCACCCATGCTGCACATAATGCCGCGTCAGCGTGAACGGGGAAGGGCCGCCGTCTGGACGGATCACAGCGGTCGTGTGCTCGCCCAGCCCGACGCCCGCCGCAGCAGCGAGATCCTCGGCGGTGTCGACGTCGTGCCGCAGCCCTGCGCCGGCCGCGAGGCGCGCGGCGAAGCTGCCGTGCCGGGCTGCCGATCCCTCACCGAAGCGTGGGTCGAGGACGACGCCGGCGCGCGCGGTCAGCAGGGTCGTGCCGGTGCCTGTGCGGTCGGGCACGAACGCGGCGTCGTGTTCGGCCGCGGCCACCAGCGCGGCGGCGAGGTCGTCGGGGCGCAGGGCCGGCAGGTCACCGACCAAGGCAGCCGTGCCGTCCTCGCCCCACCGCTCCCGCGCGAGTGCGGCACCGTCGCGCAGGGCGCCGTTGAGGCCCACCGAGTGCTGGACGAGGGTGATCCCGTCGCCGGGGACGTCGCCGACGACGACCACGCGCGCCACGGCCGCGCACGCGCGCACGGCGGTCAGCGTGTCCGCCCGGATCGCCGTGACGAGTTCCTCGAACAGCTCGGGCGGGACGGACGAGGCCAACCGGCTCTTCGCGCTCGGCAGGGCGCGGATAGGAACCAGCACCGTCCAGCTCATACGGGCGACCCGATCGGCGCCGTGATGGCGTCGTGTACGAACCGCAGCTTCTCGAGCGCGGTCGGGCTGGGGGCGAACGGGTAGAGCGGCCCGTTGCCCATGCTGTCGTTGACGGCGTTCATCGCGAACGTGAACGCGATCCACGCGCGGACCATTTCGTCGAAGTCGGTCACGGTGGCGACGGGGTTGACCGAAAGCCGGGCATCCCAGGCAACCTCCAGGTCGAGGTTCGGGCCGCCGATGTGGATGCCCCACGCGCTTGCCGTCTGCATCGTGTCGCGGATGTGCAGATAGTGCGCGAACGATTCGGCCCAGTCCTCCCACGGATGCGCGGCGGCGTAGTAACTGATGTGCGTGTCGGTCCACGTCCGGTCGTCGGTGGCGTCGTAGTGCCGCTCGAGAGCCTCGGCGTAGTCGGCGCGTTCGTCGCCGAACATCTCGCGGAACGGGTCGAGGCGATCGGTGCCGTCGACGAGCACCGTCCAGTAGAAGTGCCCTACCTCGTGCCGCAGGTGCCCGAGCATCGTTCGGTACGGCTCGGCGAGCTGGATGCGCAGCGCCTCCCGATGCGGATCGCTGCCCTCCGCCAGGTCGATGGTGACCACACCGTCGGCGTGCCCGGTGGTCACCGCGTCGTATCGGCTCGACAGCAGGTCGAACGTCAGGCCGTCGGTGCTCAGCCCGAGTGCGTCCAGTTGGAACACCAGGCGCCGCTTTGCTGCTTCGGCCGTCGCGAAGGCTGCGAGCGCGGCGCTGTCGTTGTCGGCCGGACGGGTGCGGGTGAGCGCGCAGCATCCGCACAACGGTGCACCAGGCACGGCGAGCCAGTTGCATTCGGCGAGGTCGTGGTTGGCACAACGAGAAGCCTCATCGGCGAGCACGACGAGGTCGGTGGCCGCCCGGTCATAGGCCAGCTCGGAATTGCAGGTCATACAGCGGAAGTTCTCGAAGAAGACCAGGCTCCGGCACGTCCCGCACGCAAATGGGCGCATTGGAACCACGCTAACGCAAGGGCGTTCGGGGGTTTGGCAGACTGCACTGGACTCATGAGAGGGGCGATCCGGTTGCCGACGGCAAAATTGCGCAGGCCGGGCCACGGCGAGAAGCTGGGGCTCGCTTGGGGAATTGTGATGCTCGTCTTGTACACGCCGTTCTCGCTGCTGATCCGCACCCGGTACCGCAACCTCGCCAAGCTGCCGCAAAGTGGCGGCGCGATCATCGTCGTGAACCACGTGTCGCACGTCGATCCGTTCCTCGTGGCCAAGATGATCATCGACGGTGCGCGGCGGCCGCGCTTCCTGGCCAAGGACTCGATCTTCGACGTGTTCGCGGTCGGCGCAGCGATGCGGGGGATGGGTCACATCCCGGTCAAACGCGGCACGGCCGACGCCCGGCAATCGTTCGACGCGGCAGTGCGCGCGCTCGAGGACGGCGGGCTGATCGTGCTGCACCCCGAGGGCACCGTCACGCGTGACCCGGACGGCTGGCCGATGACCGGCAAGACCGGCGCGGCCCGCCTCGCCCTGCTGGCCCCGGGAGTGCCGGTGATTCCCGTTGCCCAGTGGGGTGTTCAGGAGCAGATCGATCTGTACCGCAAGAGGGTGAAGCTCATTCCGCGGCCGCGCCACACGCTGTCGGTCGGCGACCCGCTCGATCTGTCGGCGTATCGCAACCGTCCGGCCGACGGCGCAGCGCTGCGCGAGGTCACCGATCTGATCATGCGCCGGTTGCGTGACGACGTCGCAGAGCTGCGCGGCGAACCCGCCCCGACCGGTCCGCTGTTCAAGTGGACGAGATCAGCCAAGTCATGAAGGCGGCCGTACTCGGTGCCGGTTCGTGGGGGACGACCTACGCCAAGGTCCTCGTCGACGCCGGGAACGAGGTCACATTGTGGTCGCGCGGATCGCGGATCGCGGCGAGCGTCGATCGCGAGCACGTCAACCCGGACTACCTGCCCGACATCGAGTTACCGGAGCAGCTGCACGCCACCGACGACGCCGCGGCGGCGCTCGACGGTGCGGAGCTGGTCGCGATCGCCGTCCCGTCCCAGACGCTGCGCGACAACCTGCGCGGCTGGGTCGACCTGCTGCCACGTGACGCCACGCTCGTAAGCCTGATGAAGGGTGTCGAGCTCGGTACGGCGAAGCGGATGAGCGAGGTGATCGCCGAGGTGGCGAACGCCGCGGCCGAACGGGTCACGGTGGTGTCCGGCCCGAACCTCGCGCTCGAGATCGCCCGGCAGCAGCCGACGGCGACCGTTGTCGCCTGCACGGACGAGGACACCGCGACCGCGGTGCAACAGGCGAGCACCACGTCCTACTTCCGTCCGTACACCAACACCGACGTCATCGGTTGCGAGCTCGGCGGCGCGGTGAAGAACGTCATCGCGCTCGCGTGCGGCATCGCCCAGGGCATGGGGCTCGGCGACAACACCGTCGCAACGCTCATCACCCGCGGGCTCGCCGAGACCGCTCGACTCGGTGCAGCGCTGGGCGCCGACCCGCTCACGTTCGCCGGTCTGGCCGGGATGGGCGACCTCGTCGCCACCTGCGCGTCACCGCTGTCGCGCAACCGCACGTTCGGCGAGCGACTGGGCCGAGGCGACACCCTGCAGGACGCGCAGGCCGCGGCGCACGGCCAGGTCGCCGAAGGCGTCATGTCGTGTCGCGCTGTGCTCGACCTCGCCCATCGCAGCGTTGTCGAGGTGCCGATCACCGCTGCCGTCGAGGCGGTGTGCTTCCGCTCGTTGAGCCCGCGCACCGTGGGTGAGTTGTTGATGTCGCGATCGACGAAGAGCGAAAGCCATTGAGGGCGATCGGTTAGGTTTCACCCCACGAAAGCGACTCGCAAAGAACGCTCGACGCTTCCGCGGGGGCCCCGGATAGAGTCGGTCGTGATGTCAAGAATTCGAGTGGCTGTAATTTATGGCGGCCGCAGCAGCGAGCACGGGATATCGGTCGTCTCCGCGGGCAGCGTCATCTCGGCGCTCGATCCCGAGCGCTATGAAGTCGTCCCGATCGGGATCAACCGCGAGGGAGCGTGGCTGCTCACGTCCGGCGACGCCACGTCCATGCAGATCACCGGACGAACCGTGCCCGCGGTCTCCGAGGGCACGGCGGTCGTACTGCCCGCTGATCCGACGGCGAAGGGACTGGTGACGGTCGAGCCGCGCAGCGGGGTGCAGGCGCTCGAGACGGTCGACGTGGTGTTTCCCGTTCTGCACGGCCGTTTCGGCGAGGACGGGACGATCCAGGGCCTGTTCGAGATGGCCGGCGTCCCGTACGTCGGGCCGGGTGTGTTCGCGAGCGCTGCGGCGATGGACAAGGAGTACACGAAGAAGCTCCTGGCGGCCGAGGGCCTGGACGTCGGCACCTACCGTGTCGTGCGGCATCGCGATCAATTGCCGATCGATGTGGAGACGCTCGGCCTGCCCGCCTTCGTCAAACCCGCGCGCGCCGGTTCGAGCGTCGGGATCACCAAGATCACCGATTGGGCGCAATTGCCGGACGCGCTGACGTCCGCGTTCGAGCACGACAACAAGGTGCTGATCGAGGCGGCGGTGAGCGGCCGCGAGGTCGAATGCGGAGTGCTCGAGAGTGCGAACGGTGCGCCCGAAGCGTCGCTGCCCGCCGAGATCAGGCTGACCGGGTCGCACGACTGGTACGACTTCGATGCCAAATACCTCGACGATGCGTGCGAGTTCGACGTTCCGGCCAAGCTCGGGCCACAGCTCACGCGCGCCGTCCAGGAGGCCGCGTGCCGGGCGTTCGTCGCGCTCGACTGTGCCGGGCTTGCGCGGGTCGACTTCTTCATCACCAACGACGACACGGTCGTGGTGAACGAGGTCAACACCATGCCCGGGTTCACGCCGATCTCGATGTTCCCGCGGATGTGGGCCGAGTCGGGTGTCGCCTATCCCGAGCTTGTCGACCGGCTGATCGCGGCCGCGCTGCGGCGCGCCGGCTCCTGAGTCCTCGACCCGGGTACGCGCGGAAAAATCAGGGTGGCAGGTCGGGGCGATCACCGATGCCGGCGCGCGTCGACCGGCCGAGACTGGACGCATGACAACGACGACATCGCCACCACCCGTCCTGCAACCGACGCGGCTCACCCGCCGCCGGCGTGACCGGATGATCGCCGGAGTGTGCGGCGGGATCGCCGACTACTTCGGGATCTCGGCCAAGACAGTGCGCGTGCTCGCCGTGCTCTCGTGCCTGCTGCCCGGCCCGCAGTTCATCGCCTACCTGATCGCGTGGGTGCTCATCCCGCTACGCGAGGACTGATCAGCCCGGACGCACGATCTGCTGCACGCTCCACGCGTTGCCGTCGGGATCGGTGAAGTAGACGAAGCGGCCCCACGGCAGGTCTTGCACCTCACCGACATCGAGGCCGCGCTCGAGGAAGCCTGCACGCTCGGCCTCGACGTCGGCCGTGACCAGCTGCAGGCCCTTGACCGATCCCGGCTCGCTGTCGGTGATGCCCTCGCCGAAAGCGATCGAGCAGGCCGAGCCGGGTGGCGTCAACTGGACGAACCGCAGCTGATCGTTGACGCGCTGGTCGTGGTCGGCGTTGAACCCGGCCTTGTCGACATAGAACGCCTTGGCCCGGTCGACGTCGCTGACCGGGACGATGACGAGTTCCAACCGGAGATCGCTCATATCGGCAAAGCTAATGGTGTGGTCTGACAACGCGGACCGTCCGCTCACCGAGCACGCCGTAACCGTCCAACGTCTCGCCGGGCCAGCGCTCGTCCGGACCGTAAGTCACCTCGTCGCCGTCGCGCTCGAACAGCCGGACATCGATCGCGCGCCCGCGCCGGTCGACGAACGTGGTGTGCCAGGGCGCCTGCGGCGCGGCGGTGAACCCGCGCAAGGTCAGGTGCTGGGCGAACACCGCGGCGTCGCGCGCGGCGATGAAGACGTCGAGGTCCTCGTGCCAGCGTGTCTGCTCGCCGTGCGCGGCGTCGTTGCCCCAGCCGCCGGCGAGCCACGGGACGATCCCGAGGTCGTCGGTCAGATCGAGGAACGCGAGCACGTCGCGCAGCGACATCTCGCGCATGACCGCAACGATAGGCGGGAACCGCCCATCGCACGTTGAGTGGCGCGTTGTCACGTGAGTGGCGCGATATATCGCGCCACCCGAGGGCATATCGCGCCACTCAACGGGCGAGGGACGAGGCCTACGCGATCGTTCCGGCCGAGCGCAATTCGGACAGGTCGTCGAAGCCGAGCTCGGCCAGCAGGGCTTCGGTGTCCGCACCGATTCTCGTCAGGTCGCCTGCGCGCCCCGGCGTGGCGGAGAACTTCGGTGCCGCGTCGACCATCGTCGCCGGACCGACCTGCGTGTACGAGCGGCGCGCGACGTTGTGCGGATGCTTCGGTGCCTCTTCGAGCGTCAGGACGGGCGCGACGCACGCATCGGTGTCGGCGAAGCGCTCGGCCCACTCGTCGCGGGTACGCGTCTTGAAGGTCGCGGTCAGCAGGTCGGCGCACGCGTTCCATTGGGCCGGGTCGTGGGCCGACGGGGGATCGGTCAGCCCAAGTCCGGTGACCAGCGCCTGCCAGAACTGCGGTTCGAGGGCGCCGACGGCGACGTACCGGCCGTCCGCGCACTCGTAGCAGCGGTAGTTGGGCGCGCCACCGTCGAGCAGGTTCGCTGCGCGCCTGTCCTGCCAGCCGCCCATCGCGAGGAACGTCCGCGTCATCGAACCCAGGTAGCCGGCGCCCTCGGTCATCGCAGTGTCGACGACCTGACCCTCGCCGGTCGTCCGCGCGTGAGCGAGTGCAGCCAGCAGGCCGGTCACGAGAAACATCGCGCCGCCGCCGAAGTCGGCGACGTAGTTCACCGGCGGCACCGGCGGCCCGTCGGCCGTCCCGATGCCGTGCAGCAGCCCGCTGATCGCGAGGTAGGTGATGTCGTGCCCGGCGGTGTGCGCGAGGGGACCTTGCTGGCCCCATCCCGTCATCCGTCCGTAGACGAGTTTCGGGTTGCGCGCGTGCACGTCTGCCGGGCCGATGCCCAGGCGTTCGGCGACGCCGGGACGGAAGCCCTCGATCAACAGCTCGGCCGAATCGCACAACCGCAGCACGATCTCGGCGCCGCCCGGTTTGCGCACGTCGACCGCGAGCGAGCGCCGGCCACGTCCGAGCGGGCCGGCAGGCAACCCGTCGAACGGACCGGTCGCCGTCAGCTTGTCGATGCGCACGACCTCGGCGCCGAGATCGGCGAGCAGCATGCCGGCGAACGGGACCGGCCCGATCGCCGGCAGCTCGACTACTCGTACACCTTCAAGCGGACCTGGCATCGCTCAGAAGGTCTCGCCGTTCTCGGCCTTCTTGCGCAGCAGCGGGTTGGGCTCGAAGCGCTGCCCGTACTTGGACGCGAACTCCTCGGCACGCGCGACGAACGCCGATACACCACCGGGGAAGCCGTTGATGTACTGCAGCACGCCACCGGTCCACGGCGGGAAGCCGATGCCCATGATCGAGCCGATGTTCGCGTCGGCGGTGGTGATCAGGACGTTCTCTTCGACGCAGCGCGCCGACTCGACGGCCTCGATCACCAGCATGCGCTCGGACAGCTCGTGCAGGTCGACGTCGCCGGGCTTGCCGGAGACCGGGAAGGCCTCGGCCAACCCCTCCCACAGCCCGGTGCGCTTGCCCGCCTCGTCGTAGTCGAAGAAGCCCTTGCCGGCCAGGCGTCCCGGGCGGCCCAGTTCGACCATCTTCTCGACGACGTCCTCGGCGGGGTGCCGCACGTACGAGTCGCCCATCGCCTCGCGGCTCTCGTTGCGGATCTTCAGGAACAGCTCCATGTTGAGCTCGTCCGCGAGCTGCAACGCGCCGACCGGGTAGCCGGCCTGCGTGGTGGCCTGCTCGATCGTCATCGGCGCAACACCTTCGCCGAGCATCGCGAGTGCCTCGTTGACGAAGGTGCCGATCACGCGCGAGGTGAAGAAGCCGCGGCTGTCGTTGACGACGATCGGGGTCTTCTTGATCTGCTTCGCGTAGTCGAGCGCACGAGCAAGGGTTGCGTCCGAGGTCTTCTCGCCTCGAATGATCTCGAGCAGCGGCATCTTGTCGACGGGCGAGAAGAAGTGCAGCCCGATGAAGTCCTCCTTGCGCTTCACACCTTCGGCGAGACCGGTGATCGGCAGCGTGGACGTGTTGGAGCCGAGCACTGCGTCCGGAAGGACGATGCCCTCGGCAGCACCGAAGACCTCGTGCTTGAGCGACTGCTTCTCGAAGACGGCCTCGACGATCATGTCGGCGCCTTCGAGCTTGTCGTAGTCGTCGGTCGGCGTGATGCGCGCGAGGATCTCGTCGGCCTTTTCCTGCGACATCTTGCCGCGCGAGATCGCCTTGTCGAGCAGCTTCTTCGAATAGCCCTTGCCCTTCTCGGCCGCCTCGAGCGAGACGTCCTTGAGCACGACCTCGATGCCGTTGCGCGCCGACACGTACGCAATGCCGGCGCCCATCATTCCGGCGCCGAGCACCGCGATCTTCTGCGCCGGCTTCGGGTCGAATCCGTCCGGGCGTGAACCGCCCGCGTTGATCGAGTTCAGGTCGAACCAGAACGCCTGGATCATGTTCTTGGCGACCTGGCCCTTGGCCAGGTTGACGAAGTACCGACCCTCGATCGCGAACGCGGTGTCGACGTCGACGCTCGCGCCTTCGACGGCCGCGCACATGATGTGGTGCGGCGCGGGCATCGGGGCGCCCTTGAGCTGCTTGCGCAGGTTCGCAGGGAACGCCGGCAACATGCCCGCGAGCTTCGGGCTGGAGGGCGTTCCGCCAGGCATGCGGTAGCCCTGCGCGTCCCAAGGCTGGACGGCCTCGGGGTTCGCCTTGATCCATGCCCGTGCGGCGTCGAGCATCGCCTCGGGGGAGTCGGCGACCTCGTCGACGAGGCCGAGCCCGGCTGCGTCCGCAGGGTTGTATCGCTGGCCCTGCAGCAGCACCTTCATCAGACCGTCCGCGAGGCCGAGCATGCGCACGGTGCGCACGACGCCACCGGCGCCCGGAAGCAGACCGAGGGTGACCTCGGGGAAGCCGAACTGCGACTTCGGGTTGTTCAGCGCGACGCGGTGGTGGCACGACAGCGCGATCTCGAGGCCGCCGCCGAGCGCGGCGCCGTTGAGCGCGGCGACGACCGGCTTGCCCAGTGTCTCGAGGCGGCGCAGATCGGCCTTGATCTTCTTGACGCCCGCAGCGAACTCCGCCGCGTTGTCGTCGTTGACCTGTGCGAGCAGCTTGAGGTCACCGCCGGCGAAGAAGGTGTCCTTCGCCGAGGTGATGATCACGCCGGTGATCGAGTCCTTCTGCTCGACAAGCTTGTCGACGGTCGATGCGAGCGACGAGCGGAAGTCGTCGGTCATCGTGTTCGCACGCTGATTCGGGTCGTCCAGCGTGAGCGTGACGATGCCGTCGGCGTCCTGGTCCCAAGTAATCGTGTCGGTCATCAGATGCGCTCCACAATCGTCGCCACGCCCATGCCGCCGCCGACGCACAACGTCGCGAGGCCGTAGCGCAGGTCGCGCGCCTCGAGCTCGTCGACGAGCGTGCCGAGGATCATCGCGCCGGTGGCGCCCAGCGGGTGGCCGAGCGCGATCGCGCCGCCGTTCACGTTGATCTTCTCGTGCGGAATGCTCAGGTCCTTCATGAACTTGAGGACGACCGCGGCGAACGCCTCGTTGAGTTCGAACAGGTCGATGTCCTCGACGGCGAGGCCTGCCTTGGCGAGTGCCTTCTGGGCGGACGGGGTCGGGCCGGTGAGCATGATCGTCGGCTCGGTGGCTGCGACGCCGACCGAGACGATGCGTGCCCGGGGCGTGAGGCCGTTGGCCGAGCCCGCCTGCTCGCTGCCGATGAGCACCAGGCCGGCGCCGTCGACGATCCCCGAGGAGTTGCCGGGCGTGTGGACGTGGTTGATCTTCTCGACCCAGTGGTACTTCTGCAGCGCCACTGCATCGAAGCCGCCCATGTCGCCGATGGCGGCGAACGACGGCTTGAGCCCGCCGAGTGATTCGACGGTGGTGCCTGCGCGCGGGAACTCGTCGACCTCGAGCACGGTCTGGCCGTTGATGTCGACGACCGGGATGACCGAGCGGGCGAAGTTTCCGTTCGCGATGGCCTTGGCGGCGCGGTCCTGCGACTCGGCGGCGTAGGTGTCGACGTCGGTGCGGCTGAAGCCCTCGAGGGTGGCGATCAGATCGGCGCTGACACCCTGCGGCACGAAGCTCGTGTCATACGCGGTCTGCGGGTCCATGGCCCAGGGGCCGCCGTCCGAACCCATCGGCACCCGCGACATCGACTCGACGCCACCGGCGATCAGGAGGTCTTCCCAGCCCGACCGGACCTTCTGCGCGGCAATGTTCACGGCCTCGAGGCCGGAGGCGCAGAAGCGGTTGATCTGGGTGCCCGGCGCAGAGGTTTCGTACCCCGCGGCCAGGGCGGCGGTGCGGGCGATGTCGGCGCCCTGCTCGCCGATCGGCGACACGCACCCGAGCACGACGTCCTCGACGGCGGACGGGTCGAGGCCGGGGTTGCGCTTGCGCAGTTCCTCGAGCAGCCCCACGACGAGCGAGACGGGCTTGGTGCCGTGCAGTGATCCGGTGTTCTTGCCGCGCCCGCGTGGGGTGCGGATTGCGTCATAGACGAACGCTTCGGTCATTGACCGTCCTCCGGGTGTGGGATCGAGCTTGCTGTTCGGGCGAAATTCGATGTCAACAGTATTACTGTCACAGTCATAACGCGCCAGTGAAGGTGTCGTATGTCTACAGTGGCGGCTATGGCCGTACCGGTGCGCGCCGATCTGACCGCGGACGAGTTCACGATCGATCAGCTCGCAGCGCGTACAGGTCTGACCGTACGCACGGTGCGCTTCTACGCAACGCAAGGCCTGCTGCCGCCGCCCGAGCGACGCGGACGCGTCGCGTACTACGGCCCGGGTCACCGGCTGCGGCTCGAACTGATCCGTGCCCTGCAGGATCACGGCTACACGCTCGCGGCGATCGAACGGGTGCTGGCGCGGGTTCGGCTCGACGCCGAGCCCGCCGAGTACGCGGTTCAATCAGCCGTCCTCGCGCCGTGGCTGCCGGACGCGGCCGAGCAATACGACCGAGCCGGACTCGAACGCCGGGTCGGCCGCCGAATCAGCGACGAGGAACTCGGCTACCTCGAGCAGGTGGGTGCGCTCGCGCGGGTCGGCGGCGACGACGCCGACGCCTTCCGTACCTCGCCGGCGGTGCTCGGCCACGCACTGGAACTGATGAAGCTCCCCGTCCCGACCTCGGTGCTGCACGACTCGGCCGCGATCATCGACGAACACGCCACCGCGGTCGCCGAGGGTCTGACCGATGTGTTCATCCGGGCGATCTGGGGTCCGTACCAGCGCGGCGACCTCGACTCGGAACAGGTCGTCGCCATGCTGGCGCGGCTTCGTCCACTGGCCGTGCAGGGGTTGGTCAGTGCGTTCGGACGTGCAGCCGATCGCGCCGCGCGCCGCGGCCTCGACCGTCCGACCTGATCGACTACTTGCGGCGGGTGCATTGCTCGGCGCGCGGCAGTGCCGCGTCCTGCACGCACACCGGCTTGGGCAGCACCTTCTTGACGGCGTCCATGATGGGCCCCAGCGGCGGCTGGCCGTACGAGGACGGGACCGCCACGTCGAGGTAGACCGAGCGATCGACGACGGTGAACGTGGTGGTGGACGAGCCCTTGTCGGGCAGCACGAGCACGTTGTTGACCTCGAACAGCTCGGCCGACAGTGTCGGGTTGAGGTTCGCCGGTCGCGAGACCCCGCAGCGCAGCACGATTGCCGGATCGCCCCAGGCCACGATCGACGACGACGGTGGATTCGAGGTCGTGCGCCGCAGATCGAGGCCGGCCAGCCGCAGGGGCAGCGCGCTGATGACCTGGGCGCATGTCGACACGGTCGGTCCGGAGCTGTCGGAGGGTGCGCCCACGCTGACGGCAGGCAGCACGGTGCCCGACGCCGACGGTGACGACCCGCCGTCGTGCGAGCCCGCGCCACCCAGCAACAGCCCGGCGACGAGCACGACCGGGACCGTGACGGCGGTCGCGATCAGGGCCGCGCGGCGGGTGGCGGAATCGATCGGAGGTCCTGTTCGAGCGCTTAGAGGTGCACGACCGGGCACGTCAGCGTGCGCGTGATACCTGACACCGCCTGGACGTTCGCGACCACGAGCTTGCCGAGGTCGTCGACGGTCTCGGCTTCGGCCCGCACGATCACGTCGTAGGGTCCGGTGACATCCTCGGCGACGGTGACGCCCGGCAACTGGCCGATCTCCTCGGCGACAGAGGCCGCCTTGCCGACCTCGGTCTGGATCAATATGTACGCATTGACGCTCACGGGGTGTCCTCTCGTCGTCACCTCGTCGGGACCGGTAGAACGTAGCGTGGCATGCGCACGACCAAGGGGGTTGGGGTCATCACTGTCTCGGAACTCGGCGAGTTCGGGCTCATCAAGCGGGTAACCGCTGCGGTGAGCGCCGGTGCGGCGTCGGCGCAGACCACGCTGGTCGGGCCCGGCGACGACGCGGCCGTGGTCGCGACCGCCGACGGCCGGGTGGTCGCCTCGACCGACCTGCTGATCGAGAACCGGCACTTCCGGCGTGACTGGTCGAGCGCGAACGACATCGGCCACAAGGCGGCGGCGCGCAACTTCGCGGACATCATCGCGATGGGCGCTGTGCCGACCGCACTGCTGGTCGGGTTCGCGGCACCGGGCTCGCTCGCCGTCGAGTGGGTCGACGGCCTCGTCACCGGCATGCGCGAAGAGTGTGGCGCAGTGGGTGCCGCGGTCGTAGGCGGCGACGTCACCGAGGCGGAGCATGTGATGCTCGGCATCACCGCACTCGGCGACCTGCAGGGCCGCGCACCCGTCACGATCGACGGCGCCAAGGTCGGCGACATAGTCGCGGTCACCGGACGGCTCGGGTGGGCGGCGGCCGGCTTCGCCGTTCTCGGACGTGGTTTTCGCTCGCCCGTGTCAGTGGTTTCCGCGCACCGCCGTCCCGAACCGCCGTATCAAGAAGGCCCGATAGCCGCCGATCTCGGCGCTACCGCGATGACCGACGTCAGTGACGGGTTGGTCGGCGATCTGAGCCGGATCGCGGAAGCGAGCGGCGTGCGCATCGACGTGCGTGGCGACGCGCTCGACGTCCCCGCCAAGCTGCGCGAGGTCGGGGCCGCGCTCAACGTCGACCCGATGGTGTGGGTGCTGACAGGCGGCGACGACTACGCGCTGGCAGCGACGTTCCCGAACGGAACTCGGCTGCCCGACACCTGGACGCCGATCGGCCTCGTCGGCGAGGGCGAAGGCGTGCGGGTCGACGGACGCCGCTGGCCGCACGGCGGGCACGAACACTTCCGTTGATGGCGTTCACGATCGAGCCCCGACTGTTCGACCACCCCGATGCGGCTGAGCTGATCGGGCAGGTGCAGGACTACTACCAGCAGATCTACGGCGGGCACGACGGTGACCTGATGGCCGCCGACGAGTTCGCACCGCCGAACGGACTGTTCCTCGTCGGCTACCTGGACGGCGAACCCGTCGCCTGCGGCGGATGGCGGCGGCGCGATGCGCGTTCAGTCGAGATCAAGCGGATGTACGTAGGCGAATCAGTACGCAGGGCCGGGCTGGCCCGCGCCATGCTCGCCGAACTCGAACGCTACGCAGCGGCGGCCGGTGTCGAGCAGGTCGTGCTCAACACCGGCTACCGCCAGACCGAGGCGATGCGCTTCTACGAGGCCAACGGGTACCGCCCCACGAATGACAGGTACGGCCACTACGCCGACATCCACGGCGCGTTCTTCTTCGTCAAGGACCTCGCGGGTCAGGCGCGGCAGAACGACAACAGCCCGCCTCCGCTGGGGAGACGGGCTGCCGAGTAGACGTGCGGTTAGCCGCGCACGACCTTGCCGGCCTTCAGGCAGGACGTGCAGACGGTGATCCGCCGACGGGTGCCGGGGGCCACGAGCGCGCGCACTTTCTGCACGTTCGGGTTCCACCGGCGGTGGGTACGGCGGTGTGAGTGCGAGACGGACATGCCGAAGCCGGGCCCCTTGCCGCAGACATCGCAGACGCTGGCCACGTTGGCCTCCTTGGACGTGCCGATTGGTGAACGGGCCTGGGCTGGGTGCACTCCAGGCAACCTGAGCAGTCTAACCGGTGCGCTCGTGCCGCTGCAAAAACGGGCCGGGCCGCGTCCACAGCGTGGACGATCGATCGGAGTGGTCACCATCAGGAAGTATGGTCACGCGGATCGGGAGCAGGGGGGTGCACGTGCCAGACGCGGTGGGTGCGCTCGACGCTGCGGCAGTGTGCGAGTGGGCCCGGGCCGCGTCCGCCTCCCTCGATGAGCACCGGGCCGAAATCGACCTGCTGAACGTGTTCCCCGTCCACGACAGCGACACCGGGACGAACCTCGCCACGACCATGGGTGCTGCCCTGCGCGCGGTCGAGGCCGCCACCGGCGACGGCGTCGCTGCCCTCGCGGCCCTGGCGCGTGGCGCGGTGCTCGGCGCGAGCGGCAACTCCGGCAATATCGTCGCCCAGTTGCTTCGCGGGATCGCCGAAGCAGCGAGCGAGGCGGGGACGTGCGACGCGCGAGCACTGCGCGCCGGTCTGCGCCGCGGCGCCGCCGAGGCGCGGGCCGCCGTCGCCGACCCGGTCGAGGGCACCATTCTCACCGTCGCCGCGGCCGCCGCCGGCGCCGTCCCGGACGACGCGGTCACCCCGGCCCAGGTGGCCGGCATCGCCCTCGCAGCGGCCGACGAGGCTCTCGGACGAACCCCCGAACAGCTGCCCGCCTTGGCCCGGGCCGGCGTCGTCGACGCGGGTGGGCAGGGGCTCGTGCTGATCCTCGAAGCGCTCGTACGCAGCATCGGCGGCGACATCGTCCCGATCGCGCCGGTGCACAGCCCTGAGTCGGTTCCGCACCAGTACAGCCAGGGTGGTGTCGCGTTCGAAGTGCAGTACCTGCTCGACACCGATGCCGGCGCGGCGCAGAGCGCGGCCGACACGCTGCGCAGCGCACTCGCCCGGCTGGGCGACTCCGTCGTGGTCATCAGCACGGGCGACGGCACGCTCTCGATCCACGTCCACACCGACGACGCAGGTGCAGCGGTGGAGGCCGGCATCGCGTGCGGCCGGCCGTACCGGATCTCGGTGTCGCCGCTGATCGTGACGTCGCCGCACGGCGCGAAGCCGAGCGCCGTCGTCGCGGTGACACCCGGCACCGGCCTCGCGGCGCTGTTCGCGGGCGAGGGCGTTGAGGTCGTCACCGGTGACGAGATCGGGCCCGCCGAGGTCGTCGAGGCGGTGATCGCGACCGGGGCGCGCGAAGTGGTGTTGCTGCCGAACGACGCCGAGATCGCGGCGCTCGCCGAACTCGCCGCCGGCGAACTGCGCACGCGTGACGTACGGGTCGTGGTCATCCCGACCCGATCGCCGGTGCAGGGGCTGGCGGCCGTCGCGGTGCACGACATCAGCCGCAGGTTCGACGACGACGTCGTCGCCATGGCCGAGGCCGCTGCCGCGACCCGCTTCGCCGAGGTGAGTGTCGCCGAGCACGAATCTCTGACGTCGGCGGGGATCTGCCAGGCCGGCGACATCCTCGGGCTGATCGACGGTGAGGTCGTCGACATCGGTCACGGCGTGCTGTCGGTCGCGCTCGCTGTGGTCGACCGGCTGCTGGGGGTGGGGGCCGAGCTGATGACCGTCCTCATCGGCGCGGACGCGCAGCCCGGCCTGGGCGAGGTGGTGCGCCACCACGTCCGCGATCGCACGCCGCTGACCGAGGTCACCGTTTACGACGCCGGGCAGACCGGCCGTCCTCTGATCATCGGCGTCGAATGACGATCACGCTCGATTCACCGATCGCGGACGCCGTCGGCGGCCGCACAGCCAAGCCGCTCGAGAAGAGTCTCGACCTGCACACGGTGGGGGACTTGCTCCGTCACTATCCGCGCCGGCTGGCCGAGCGGGGTGAGCTCACCAACCTCGACGAGCTCCGCGTTGACGACGAGGTCACGGTGCTGGCGACCGTGAAGAAGGCGGCCATGGTCGGCAGGCCGCCCGGCCAGCGTGCGGTGATCACGGTCAGCGACGGTCGCGGCGAACTCGATCTCGTCTTCTTCGGCGGCCGCCGTGTCGAGTGGCGTGTCAACAACGCGGTGGTGGGGACGCTCGGCCTGTTCTCCGGAAAGGTCGGCGTCTTCAACCGTCGCCGTCAGCTCGTCCACCCCGAATGGCTGCTCCTGCAGCGTGACGCACTTGCCGAACACGAGGCCGATGCCTTCTCGCGTGCGCTGATCCCCGTCTATCCGGCGACCAAGGAGGTGCGGTCGTGGACGATCGCGAACTCCATCGCGCACACCCTCGACCTGATCGACGAGCTGCCCGATCCCGTCCCGTCAGAGATCCGCGCCCGCCACAACCTGCTCGGGATCGACACAGCGTTGCGTCAGGTGCACCGGCCCGACGACCGGTCGCAGTGGTGGCAGGCCAAGCAACGCCTGAAGTGGGACGAAGCGTTCGCGGTGCAACTCGTGCTCGCCCAGCGGCGGCTTTCTGCCTCGCTCAATCCGGCGACGGCGCGCGCTCGCATCGACGGCGGCCTGCTCGACGACTTCGACGCGCAACTGCCGTTCGAGCTGACTGCCGGCCAGCGCGAGATCGGCGAGACGATCGCCGCTGAACTGTCGGCCGAGCACCCGATGCACCGGCTGCTGCAGGGCGAGGTCGGCTCGGGCAAGACCGTCGTCGCGCTGCGGGCCATGCTGCAGGCGGTCGACGCCGGCGCCCAGGCCGCGCTGCTCGCCCCGACGGAGGTGCTCGCGGCCCAGCACGCTCGCACGATCGAGGCCATGCTCGGCCCGCTCGCGCAAGCCGGCCGGCTCGGCGGCGCCGACAACGCGACCCGCGTCGTGCTGCTGACGGGCTCGCTCGGCGCGGCCGCGCGCAAGGCGGCGCTGCTCGACCTGGCGTCCGGCGCGGCCGGGATCGTGGTGGGCACGCACGCGCTGATCCAGGAACATGTGCAGTTCGCCGAGCTCGGCCTCGTCGTCGTCGACGAGCAGCACCGCTTCGGCGTCGAGCAGCGCGACGCGTTGCGCAACAAGTCGTCGGTGCCGCCACATCTGCTCGTCATGACCGCCACGCCGATCCCGCGCACCGTTGCGATGACGGTGTTCGGCGACCTCGAGACCTCGACGCTGACCGAGCTGCCGGCCGGGCGGGCACCGATCTCCACGTCGGTCGTCCCCGTCGGTGAGAAGCCGGCCTGGCTCGAACGGGCCTGGCAGCGCATCCGCGAGGAGGTGCAGGCCGGGCACCAGGCGTATGTGGTGTGCCCGCGCATCGGCGCCGACATGCGCGACTTCGAGGCCGACATGGCTGATGTCGAGCTTCCGGACGAGGAGGGTGCCGGGCGCCGTCCGCCGATGGCGGTGAGCGACGTCTTGCCCATGCTCGCCGACGGGCCGCTGCAGGGCCTGCGCCTGGCGCCGCTGCACGGCAGGCTGACGCCGGACGAGAAGGACCGCACGATGACCTCGTTCGCCGCCGGCGCAGTCGACGTGCTGGTGGCCACGACCGTCGTCGAGGTCGGGGTCGACGTGCCCAACGCGACCGTCATGGTCGTCTTGGACGCCGACCGGTTCGGCGTCTCGCAGCTGCATCAGCTGCGCGGACGGATCGGCCGGGGCGGTCACCCCGGGCTGTGCCTGCTCGTCACCGACGTACCCGAGGGCGCGCCGGCACGCGAGCGGCTCGACGCGGTCGCCGCGACCACCGACGGATTCGCGCTCGCGCGTCTCGATGTCGAGCAACGGCGTGAGGGGGACGTGCTGGGCGTCGCGCAGTCCGGCGGTCGCTCGCAGCTCAAACTGCTCTCGTTGCTGCGCGACGAGGACCTGATCATCGCTGCTCGTGCCGAGGCCAGCACACTTGTCGCTGCCGATCCCGACCTCGCCGGGCACCCGGCCCTGGCCGCCCAGGTCGCTGCGCTCGTGGCCGACGAGCAGGCCCGCTACCTCGACAAGTCGTGACCCGGATCGTCGGCGGGGCGGCAAAGGGGCGCCGACTGGCCGTGCCCCCGCGTGGCACTCGGCCCACGTCCGAACGTGCACGCGAGGGACTGTTCAACACGCTGCGCTCGCATCTCGACATCGACGGAGCCGCCGTCCTCGACCTGTACGCCGGCACCGGCGCCGTCGGGCTCGAGGCGCTCTCGCGCGGCGCGGCCCGCGCCGTCCTCGTCGAAGCCGACCGCCGCGCGGCCGACGTCCTGCAGCGCAATCTCAGCGCCGTCGGGCTGCCCGGCGGCGAGGTGCGTCGACGTTCGGTCGATGCAGTGCTCGCCGAAGCCGGCGAACCGTTCGACCTCGTCTTCGCCGATCCGCCGTACGAACTGCCCGATGCCGACGTGGCGCAGATGCTGGCAAGCCTCGTCGCGCAGGGCTGGCTCGCCGGGTCGGCGATCACAGTGGTCGAACGCTCGACACGCTCAGCCGAACCGGCCTGGCCGACGGGCATCGCGCTCGTCACACAACGCCGCTACGGGGACGGTTGTCTTTGGTACGGTCGCGCCCGAGATGGCTGACAACGTGATCCGCCGGGCGGTGTGCCCTGGCTCGTTCGACCCGGTGACCAACGGCCACCTCGACATCATCGGCCGCGCCGCGCAGCTCTACGACGAGCTGACTGTCGCCGTGTTCGTCAACCAGGCGAAGTCGAGCTTGTTCACCGTCGCAGAGCGTCGTGAATTGCTCGAAGAAGCGACTGCGCAGTACAGCAACGTGCGCATCGACAGCTTCCACGGCCTGACTGTCGACTACTGCAAGGAACACGGCATCGCCGTGATCGTCAAAGGCCTGCGGGCGGTCAGCGACTTCGACTACGAGCTCCAGCAGGCGCAGATGAACCGTGGCCTGGCCGGGATCGACACGCTGTTCATGCCGACTAACCCGGAATACAGCTTCCTCGCATCTAGCCTGGTGAAGGAAATAGCCAAATGGGGCGGCGACGTGTCCGCACTCGTCCCGTCGAACGTGCTCAAACGCCTCATCGATCGAACCAACGGCGCCTAGGAACGCAACTGCGGCGCCGCCAGCAACAGCGAGGTGCCGAATGACCGACCAGTCCCTACGCCGCGCCGATGAGCTGCTGACCGAGTTGGTCGAGCAGGTCGAGACGGCCCGATCGATGCCGATGTCCTCGTCCTGCGTGCTGCCGCGTGAGCGCATGCTCGATCTGCTGGACGAGCTGCGCGAGGTGCTGCCGCCCGAGATCGACGAGGCCCGCAAGGTCATCGCGAGCCGGGACGCGCTGCTGCACGACGCCTATGCCGAGGCGAGCTCGGTACGGGAGAAGGCGACGGCCGAGGCCGACGCCATCGCCGCGAACGCCCAGACCCGCGCCGACGACATCGTCCACGACGCCGAGGTGCAGGCCTACGACACCGTCGAGCGCGGCAAGGCCGAGCACGCGACGCTGGTCTCGGCCACCACGATCCACCAATCGGCTGCGCGGGCCGCGGCCGAGGTGCGCCAGCAGGCCGAGGCTTACGCCCGCGGGCTGCACGAGCAGGCCGATCAGTACCACAGCTCGACGATGGCCGAGGCCGATCGCTACTCGGCCGACACCCGCGCGGGCGCCGAGCGTTACGCCGCGAAGCTCGCCGGCGACAGCGAGGACTACGCCGACCGCACCCTCTACGAGCTCGCCATGACGCTGCAGCGCGCAGCTGCCACGGCCGATCAGGGCCGGGTCGCGCTGGCTCACCGCCGCGCCGGCGCCCCGCAGGCACCGGCCGAGCCGGCCGAAACGGCCGAGCCCGCCGACGCTGCCGCCGACGAGGTCTACGACGCCCAAGCAGCGGACGACACGCCCGATGAAGCCGACGCGGGCGACCCGGCCGAAGGCCGCACTGCGCAGCCGGCAGACCGGCCCGAAGCCGCCGAACACGCGGTGTCGGTCTGACGCGGACCTGCGATTTCGGAGTGAACGGGGCTCTCGGCTAAGCTGAACGACGGCCTCAACCGATCACGGCCGATGTTGGTATGCCTGAGAACTTGACACCGAAACCGCGCTCCGCGGCTGGTCCAGACCGGCGCAGTCCGTACGTCTTCGACGTCCGGCTGCTCGGTCGCCGTCCCGGTTCGATGCGGACGGACCGGCGTCAGGTTCCCGCGCCTGCGAATCTCGGCAGTGAACTCATCGGGGTTCCGGCAGGTGCACAGCTCACAGTCGACGTCCGACTGGAGTCGGTGACCGAGGGTGTGCTCGTCACAGCCCAGGTCTCGGCTCCGTTGCGCGGCGAGTGTGCGCGGTGCCTTGACCCGATCACCGATGAGGTGGTCGTCGACATCGTGGAGCTGTTCGCGTATCCGGACAGCGCCACCGAGGAGACGACCAGCGCGGACGAGGTGCACCGACTCGAGGGCGACCTGCTCGATCTCGAACCGGTGGTGCGGGACGCGGTCGTCCTCGGCTTGCCGTGGACCCCGTTGTGCCGTCCGGACTGCGCCGGGTTGTGCCCCACTTGCGGGGAACGGCTCGACCAGCTCCCGGACGACCACTCGCATGAGCGGATCGACCCCCGATGGGCGGCGCTGCAAGCGCTGGTCGACGGGGAAAACACCTGAGCACGACCCAGACGAAGGAGTACCCGACGTGGCCGTCCCGAAGCGGAAGACCTCGCGCAGCAACACCCGGTCCCGCCGGTCGCAGTGGAAGACGAGCGCCCCGACGCTCGTCCCCTGCCCGAACCGTGCGTGTGGCGAGCTGAAGCTCCCGCACACCGCGTGTGCCAACTGCGGCCAGTACGACGGCAAGCAGGTGCTCGAGGTCTGAGCCCGGCTTTCGCCACCGCATGCCACCGCGTTCGCAACCTGCCGATCAGGCCGGCCTCATGGCCGCGCTCGGCGTCGATCTCGACGCCGAGCTGTTGCAGCGCGCCCTGACCCACCGCTCGTACGCCTACGAGCACGGCGGCCTGCCGCACAACGAACGGCTGGAGTTCCTCGGCGACTCGGTGCTCGGCATCGTCGTGACCGAGACGCTGTATCGAGCCCATCCCGACCTGCCCGAGGGTCGCCTGGCGAAGCTGCGGGCGTCGGTGGTGAACATGCGCGCGCTGGCCGAGATCGCCCGCGGCATCGGCCCCGCCGGGCTCGGCGCGTACCTGTATCTCGGCCGCGGCGAGGAAGCCACCGGTGGACGTGACAAATCGAGCATCCTGGCCGACGCGCTCGAGGCCCTGCTCGGCGCGATCCACTACGAGCACGGGCTGCCGACGGCTGCTCGCGTGGTGCACGACCTGTTCGACACGCTGATGACCGACGTCGCCGAGAGCGGCGCCGGGCTCGACTGGAAGACCAGCCTGCAGGAACTGACCGCCGAGCGCGGGCTCGGCGTCCCCGATTACACGATGAGCTCCAGCGGCCCGGACCATCAGAAGACCTTCACCGCTGCTGCGACCGTGGCCGGTGAGACCTTCGCGCCGAGCACCGGGCGCAGCAAGAAGGAAGCCGAGCAGTCCGCTGCCGAGACCGCCTGGCGCGCGCTGGACGGGCGCGAGCACGGCGACGAGCGAGACGATCTCGCCACCGCGCCACCCGCCGGCTGAGCGGTGCCCGAACTTCCCGAGGTCGAGACCGTCCGCGACGGGCTGCAACGCTGGGTCGCGGGCCGCACGATCGCGTCCGTCGACGTGACCCACGCGCGGGCCGTCCGTCGACACCTCGCCGGAGCGCAAGACCTCGCCGACCGCCTCGTCGGCGCGCGGATCGACGCCGTCTCGCGGCGCGGCAAGTACCTGTGGCTCCCGCTGACTGCCGTCGACGGCACTACCGACGAGTGTCTCGTCGCGCACCTGGGCATGTCCGGCCAGCTGCTCGTGCAGGCACCGGACGCGCCGGACGAGAAGCATCTGCACGTCAGGATCCGGTTCGCCGACCGCGGCCGCGAACTGCGCTTCGTCGACCAGCGCACCTTCGGCGGTGTGCAGCTCGACACGCTCGTCCCGGCCCTCGACCGTCCCGAACAGCGGGTCCCGGCCGGCATCGCCCACATCGCCCGCGACCCGCTCGACCCGTTCTTCGACGCCGAGGACTTCTCCCGACGGCTGCGGCGACGCAGCTCGGCCCTCAAGCGGGCGCTGCTCGACCAGACCCTGCTGTCCGGCGTCGGCAACATCTACGCCGACGAGTCGCTGTGGCGCGCCAAACTGCACGGCGAACGGCTCGGCCGCACCCTGCGCCGACCCCAGGTCGAGCAGCTGCTGGCCCACGTCCGCGACGTGCTCAGCGCCGCGCTGGGCGCGGGTGGGACGTCCTTCGATGCGCTGTACGTCAACGTCAACGGCGAGAGCGGCTACTTCGACCGGGCGTTGGCCGTCTACGGACGGGAAGGGGAGGCGTGCCCGAGGTGCGGGACGGCGATCCGGCGGACGGCGTTCATGAACCGGTCCAGCTTCTTCTGTCCGCGCTGCCAGCGCGCGCCCCGTGCTGACCGCATCCACAGTGCCTGAACAGCAGACCCATGTTGACCGTTCGTTATCGCGGTGCAACCATTGAGTGACCTGGCGGGGCCGTGAGACGGTCGATCCAGAACCTGAGGGATCCTGTTCTGAACGGGTGAGACCCCGACTCGTCGACAACACAATTCGTCGCACATCGGTGTGTTGACACACCGAACCCGGTCGCCCCGGGGGAAATGAAGGGTCTGCCGTATGGCTCGCGCCTTGGTCGGCTATGTAGGAAGCAACAGCAACGAGCAGGTCTTGGCCGCTGAGGTCGCGCGCCTGCGTCGGCGGGTGTCGGAGCTGGAGTCGGAATTGACCGACGTCCGCGAGCGGCAGCACGCCGAGATCGACCTGGATCTGCACCGGCTGGCTGCCGAAGCCGAACTGGTCTGAGCAATCGCCGCGCAGCGGCGGATTGCATGCTTGATCAAAGTATCGATGCGGTCGTGATTCGACCCGATCGATACCTTGATCACGCGGTTATCGGACACTGGCGAGCCCCTGTCCGACCGTCGGCCACGTCGCGTAAGTTCTCCCCAACACGTGGTCGGACATCGGGAGATTCGTGCACCTCAAGTCGCTGACGCTGCGGGGCTTCAAGTCCTTCGCCTCCGCCACGACGCTGCGCTTCGAGCCGGGCATCACCGCGGTCGTGGGGCCCAACGGTTCGGGCAAGTCGAACGTCGTGGACGCGATCGCCTGGGTGCTCGGCGAGCAGGGCGCGAAGGCGTTGCGCGGCGGCAAGATGGAAGACGTCATCTTCGCCGGGACGGCCGGCCGTCCGCCGCTCGGCCGCGCCGAGGTCACGCTGACCATCGACAACAGTGACAGCGCCCTGCCGATCGACTACACCGAGGTCTCGATCACCCGCCGGATGTTCCGCGAGGGCACCAGCGAGTACGAGATCAACGGCGAGCACGTCCGGCTGCTCGACGTGCAGGAACTGCTGTCCGACTCCGGCATCGGCCGCGAGATGCACGTCATCGTCGGCCAGGGACAGCTCGACGCCGTGCTGTCGGCGCGTCCCGAAGACCGCCGCGGGTTCATCGAGGAGGCCGCCGGCGTCCTCAAGCACCGCAAGCGCAAGGAAAAGGCGCTGCGCAAGCTCGACGCGATGCAGGCCAACCTGACCCGCGTCACCGACCTCACCGCCGAGCTGCGCCGTCAGCTCAAACCGCTCGGCAAGCAGGCCGAGATCGCCCGGCGCGCCCAGGGCGTCCAGGCCGAACTACGCGACTCGCGGCTGCGGCTGCTCGCCGACGACCTCGTGACCCTGCGCGACAACTTGCGCCGCGAAGTCGCCGACGAGGAGCAGATCCGCGCGCGCCGCACGGAGGTCGAGGAGCAGGTCGCCGTCGCGCGGGCACGTGAGAGCGAACTCGAGCAGGCGATCGCTGCCGACGCGCCGTCGGTCGCCCGCAGCCAGGACACCTGGTACCGCCTGTCCGCGCTGGAAGAACGCTTCCGCGGCACGGCATCGCTCGCCGCCGAGCGTGCCCGGCTGCTGTCGGTCGAACAGGACGAGCGCATCGCCGGACGCGAACCCGAGGCGATGGAGGCCGAGGCCGCCCAGATCCGGGTCGAGGAGGAGCGGCTGCAAGCCAGCCTGAGCGACGCCAAGGCGGCGCTGGGTGAGGTCGTCGCCGAGCGGCAAGACCTCGAACGCCGCCTCACCGAGGCCGAGCGTGCGCTGGTCGCCGCGGCCCGCGCCGTCGCCGATCGTCGTGAAGGCCTCGCCAAGCTCGCCGGGCAGGTCAACGCGCTGCGGGCGCGGTCGAGCGCCGCGGGCGAAGAGATCGCGCGCCTGTCCGCGTCGGCAACCGCCGCCCGCGAGCGGGCCACCACGGCCGGGGGCAACCTCGAACGGGTTCAGGCCGAGGTCGGCGCACTGGACGAGGGTGAGCTCGGGCTCAACGAGCGCCACGACAATGCCGTCGCCGCGCTGACGTCCATGCAGGAACGCGTTCGCGAGCTGACCGCGGCCGAGCGCGAGGCCGAGCGGGAACGTTCGACGTGGGCTGCGCGGGCGGAGGCGCTCGCGCTGGGGCTCACCCGTAAGGACGGCGGCGGCGCGCTGCTGCAGGCCGATCTCGCCGGCGTGACCGGATCGCTGGCCGAACTGCTGGTCGTCGAGACCGGATACGAGACCGCGATCGCCGCCGCTCTCGGAGCCGCGGCAGACGCGATCGCGGTGACCACCCTCGACACGGCCGTGGCCGCGCTCGAACACCTCAAGGCCGAGGACGGCGGCCGGGTCGGGCTGCTCGTCGGAGGCGTCGACGGTGCGCCCGCGCATCCGTCCGCGGCCGGTCTGCGTCCCGGCGCACGGTGGGCAGCCGATCTGGTGACGGTGCCCGAGCCCTACCGAGGCAGCATCGACGAGCTGCTCGAGGACGTCGTCGTCGTCGACGACCTCGCGCTGGCGCGAATCATGGCGCGGGCGATGGACGACAGCCCGTTCGTCCGCATCGTCACGCGCGACGGCGATGTGTTCGGCAATGGCTGGGTCGAAGGCGGATCGAGCTCGGCACCGAGCGCGATCGAGGTCCGCGCCGCAGTCGACGAAGCGACCCAGAAGGCCGACGAAGCAGCCTCGCGGCACGAGCGGTTGCACGCCCAGCTCGGCGAGGCCCGCGAGCGGGCGGGCGCGCTCGAGGACGAGGTGACCCGAGCCCTCGAAGCACTCCACGAATCCGACGCCGAGCTTTCCGCGGTGGCCGAGCGGCTGGCCCAGTTGGCCGAGTCCGCGCGACAGGCGGCCGGCGAGGCGTCGCGTCTCGACGAAGCGCGCGCCGCCGCCGAGCTCGCCCGCGACCACGACCTCGCCGGCCTGTCCGACCTCGAAGAGCGGCTGCACCTGGCCGAGGCGCAGTCCGACGAACCCAGCGAGCCCGACACCGGCGAGCGCGACTCGCTGCAGGCCGAGGTCGCCGCCGCGCGCCAGGCCGAGATGGAAGCGCGCCTGGCCGTGCGCACGGGCGAAGAACGCGTGCGCGCAGTGTCCGGCCGGGCCGAGCAGCTGTTGCGCGCCGCAGAGATAGAGCGGGCTGCGCGGGCGAGGCACGAAGCTGCCCGAGCCGCGCGTGCTCGCGGGGCCGCTGTCGCCGCGCAGGTCCGCGACGCCGCTCGCCACGTCCTCACCCACATCGAAGGGTCGGTGGCCCGAGCGGCAACCGAACGCGACGCTGCCCAGCAGGACCGCGTCGTGCGCGAGGGTGAGCTGCTGGCGCTGCGCAGCCAGACCCGCCAGCTCGGCGAGGAGCTCACCCGCCTCACCGACGCCGTGCACCGTGACGAGATGCTGCGGGCCGAACAGCGCCTGCGCATCGAGCAGCTCGAGGAGCGCGCCGTCGACGAGTACGGCGTCGAGATCGAAGCCCTCATCACCGAATACGGCCCCGATCAGCCGACTCCGCCGTCGGCGATCGAGATCGCCGAGTACGAGCAGGCGCGCGAGCGCGGCGACCAGGTCGTCGCGCCGCAGCCCGGGCCCTACCACCGGCCGACGCAGGAGAAGCGCGCCGCGCGCGCCGAACGCGATCTCGCCCTCCTGGGCAAGGTCAACCCGCTCGCGCTCGAAGAGTTCGCCGCGCTCGAGGAGCGTCATCAGTTCCTGTCGACCCAGCTCGAGGACCTGAAGAAGACCCGGATCGACCTGATGACAGTCGTCAAGGAGGTCGACGAACGCATCCTCGAGGTGTTCACAAGCGCGTACGCCGACGTGGCTCGCGAGTTCGAGATCGTGTTCGCGACGCTGTTCCCTGGCGGCGAGGGGCGCCTCGTCCTCACCGACCCCGACGACATGTTGCTGACCGGCATCGACGTCGAGGCCCGTCCACCTGGCAAGAAGGTCAAGCGGCTCTCGCTGCTGTCCGGCGGCGAACGCTCGCTGACCGCGGTGGCGCTGCTGGTCGCGATCTTCCGCGCGCGACCGAGCCCGTTCTACGTGATGGACGAGGTCGAAGCGGCCCTCGACGACACCAACCTGGGCCGTCTGCTGGAACTGATCGCGGCCCTGCGCAGCAACAGCCAGATCATCATCATCACGCACCAGAAACGCACGATGGAGATCGCGGACGCGCTCTACGGCGTCACGATGCGCGGCGACGGTGTGACCCAGGTCATCAGCCAGCGATTGCACGACAGCGATGCCGTCGAAGAACGGGTGCCGGCGAACTGAACCCTGCCGCACGTCGCTGCGGACACACGTCCACCAGTAGGTGGACGCGCGTCGGCCCCGCCAGGTTGGCAAGCTGTGAGTTATCCGCCTGCGACCCGGGCGCGTCGGCCCGATTCACCTAGGGTGTCCGGGTGACATCTTCGCTTTTGCCCCGCCGTGCCCTCCGCGCCGCACAGCTCGTCGCAGCGCTGTCCGTGACCGCACTTGTGGTTGCCGCGTGCGGATCCGACCGGCAGGCACCGAACCCGACGCAGACGGTCACCCACACCGCAGGGCAGTCCGGCTCGGCGACCTCGTCGAGCCCGTCCGCGAAGCCGTCGAAGACGAAGCCGCCGAAGCCGGCGAAGCCGGTGCATGTGTCGTTGAAGTTCGGTGATGGGCAGACGTTGGGTGTGGGGATGCCGATCATCGCGTTCTTGTCGCGGCCGATCACGGATGCGACGGGGTTTGCGAAGGCGACGAAGGTGACTGTGGATGGTCGGGTGGTGCACGGTGGCTGGTACTTCGAGCGTAAGTACGGCGATCCGGGTCATCCGATCGAGGCTGATTACCGGTTGCAGCATTATTGGCCGGCGCATTCGCGTATTCACCTGGATCTGCCGGTCAAGGGCGTGTCGGCGGGTAAGAACTTGGCGTTCCAGGATGACTTGACGTTGGATTTCGCGACCGGTGATGCGCGGGTCGTGACCGTGGATGCGGCCACCCACAAGTTGTCGGTCACTGATGACGGGCGGCCGTGGGGGACCTTCCCGGTGTCGTTGGGTGCTGATGCGACCCGCACGCGGCGGGGCATCAAGGTGATCATGGAGAAGTACCCGACCACGTGCATGCATGACACCAACGGCACCTATTACGAGTGCGGGATCAAGCTGGATCAGCGTCTGACCTATGACGGTGAGTATCTGCACTCGGCGCCGTGGAACATCTACAACATCACCCACGGCATCGATTCCTCCAACGGGTGCACCAACCTGCTGCCCGCCGATGCGAAGCGCCTTTATGACTTCCTCGATGTCGGCGACCCGATCCAGTACCCCAACGCCAACGGCTCGCTGATGCAGATCGGCGACGGCTACGGCGACTGGAACGTGTCCTGGCCGCAATGGCTGCTCGGCGGGCTCTACCGCACCAGCTGAGGCAACGGTCGCCCCTGAGAGGATGACCGCGTGGTTGTTCTCTGGATAGTCCTTGCCATCGTCGTCGTCGCGGCGCTGGTCGTCGGCTTCGTCGTCACCCGCTCGCGACGCGGGCCGCGCTTCGACGCGCCGCCGCGGGCCGGAGTCGACTACGCCGAGCCGCCGGCGGACACGCTCGAACTGCCCGCGGTCGAAGCGACCACGGCCGACCCGACCACGGCTGCGCCCGCTGCGCCCGCCGGGCCGGCGCTCGAAACACCGGCACCGACAGCGGGACGGCTGCAACGGCTGCGGGCCCGGCTCGCCCGCTCGCACAACGCCCTCGGGCGTGGCCTGCTCAGCGTGCTGTCGCGCGAGAACCTCGACGACGACGCCTGGGACGAGATCGAAGAAGCGCTGCTCAGCGCCGACGTCGGGGTCAAGCCGACGACAGAGATCGTCGAAGCGCTCCGCACGAAGACCAAGGTGCTCGGCACCCGCTCGCAGGGCGAGCTGCGTGCACTGCTTGCGGACGAACTCGTCACCGCGCTGCAGCCCGACCTCGACCGCACGCTGCACGCCACACCGACGTCCGACCGTCCCGCCGTGGTGTTGGTGGTCGGCGTGAACGGCACGGGCAAGACGACGACCTGCGGCAAGCTCGCCCGGGTCCTGGTCGCGGACGGGCGCACGGTGATGCTCGGGGCCGCCGACACGTTCCGCGCGGCGGCCGCCGACCAGTTGCAGACGTGGGGATCGCGCGTCGGCGCCGAAACGGTGCGCGGACCCGAGGGCGGCGACCCGGCCTCGGTCGCGTTCGACGCCGTCAAGAAGGGCACCGAGGCCAAGGTCGACACCGTCCTGATCGACACCGCCGGCCGGTTGCACACCAAGGTCGGGCTCATGGACGAGCTCGGCAAGGTCAAGCGCGTGGTCGAGCGGCAGGGGCCGGTCGACGAAACGCTCTCGGTCCTGGATGCGACGACCGGCCAGAACGGGCTGATCCAGGCGCGCGTGTTCACCGAGGTCGTCGACGTCACCGGCATCGTCCTGACCAAGCTCGACGGGACGGCGCGGGGCGGCATCGTGATCAGCGTGCAGCGCGAACTGGGCGTCCCGGTCAAGCTCGTCGGGCTCGGCGAGGGCGCCGACGACCTCGCCCCGTTCGAGCCGGAGGTCTTCGTCGACGCATTGCTGGGAGACTGAACGCGTGAAGGCTCTCTTCAAGCCGGCAGCGTCGCCGGGCTTCGAATTGGTCGACCGTCCAGAACCCGAGCCCGGCCCGGGCGAGGTGAAGATCCGGGTACTGCGCACGGGCATCTGCGGCACCGACCTGCACATCCTCGAGTGGGACGCCTGGGCGGCGTCCGCGGTCAACGCCCCGCTCATCCCGGGCCACGAGTTCTGCGGCGAGGTCGTCGAGATCGGCGCGGGTGTGCGCGACGTGCATGTCGGCGCGCTCGTCTCCGGCGAGGGACACGTGGTGTGCGGCACGTGCCGCAACTGCCGTGCCGGTCGTCGCCATCTGTGCATCCGCACGTCCGGAGTCGGCGTGAATCGCGACGGAGCATTCGCCGAATACGTCGTGCTGCCCGAGTCGAACGTCTGGGTACACAGGGATCCTGTCGATCCGGACCTCGGCGCGATCTTCGATCCGTTCGGCAACGCTGTGCACACCACGCTGTCGTTCCCGCTCGTCGGCGAGGACGTGCTGATCACGGGTGCGGGCCCGATCGGGTTGATGGCGGGGGCGATCGCGCGACACATCGGTGCGCGGTTCGTCGTCATCACCGACGTGTCGCCGTACCGGCTCGACCTGGCTCGCAAGATGGGCGTGGACCTGGCGCTCGACGTGTCGCGCGAGACGGTTGCGTCCGCGCAGGACCGCCTCGGCATGGTCGAGGGATTCGACGTCGCGCTCGAGATGAGCGGCCACCCGTCCGCGCTGCCCGACATCATCGCGAACCTCAACCACGGCGGCCGCATCGCGATGCTCGGCCTGCCGAGCCAGCCGATCGAAATCGAGTGGGGCAAGGTGGTCACCCACATGATCACGATCAAGGGCATCTACGGCCGCGAGATGTACGAGAGCTGGTACGCGATGTCGGCAATGCTGCGTTCGGGACTCGACATCTCGGCAGTCGTTACGCACCGGCTGCCGGCCGAGGCGTGGCAGGAGGCGTTCGAGACCGCGCGCGGCGGGCAGTGCGGCAAGGTCGTCATGGATTGGAGTTCGATCTGATGTACGGAGCGGTGCGCGACCAACTGAAGTCGACCCTGACCGAGATCCGCGACGCCGGCCTGTACAAGAACGAACGGCAACTCACGTCGCCCCAGTCGGCGCACGTGCAGTCAGGCGGCGCCGACGTGCTGAACTTCTGCGCCAACAACTATCTCGGCCTGGCCGATCACCCGTCCGTGGTCGCCGCCGCGAAGGCAGCGCTCGACCGGTGGGGTTTCGGGATGGCGTCCGTGCGCTTCATCTGCGGAACGCAGACCCAGCACACCGAACTCGAGTCGCGCTTGGCGGCGTTCCTCGGTCAGGAGGCGACGATCCTGTACTCGTCGTGCTTCGACGCCAACGGCGGTGTCTTCGAGGTGCTGCTCGACGAGAACGACGCGGTGATCTCTGACGAGTTGAACCACGCGTCGATCATCGACGGGATCCGGCTGTGCAAGGCGAAGCGATACCGCTACAAGAACCGTGACATGACCTCGCTGACCGAGCAGCTCGAGGCGGCGTCTGGCGCGCGCCGCCGGCTGATCGTCACTGATGGCGTGTTCTCGATGGACGGCTATCTCGCGCCGCTGGCCGACATCTGCGATCTCGCCGAGAAGCACGACGCGATGGTGATGGTCGACGACTCGCACGCCGTCGGGTTCGTCGGCGCGACCGGCGCCGGAACTCCCGAACTGGCCGGTGTCCAGGACCGCATCGACGTCATTTCCGGCACGCTCGGCAAGGCGCTAGGCGGTGCGTCCGGCGGGTACATCTCCGCTCGTGCCGAGATCGTCGAGTTGCTGCGGCAACGGTCGCGCCCGTACCTGTTCTCGAATGCGGTCGCGCCGTCGGTGGTCGCCGGATCGCTCGCCGCACTCGATCTCGTCGCGACCTCCGAGGACGCCCGTGCGCAGTTGCGCACGAACACCGAGCAGTTCCGCCGGCGCATGGGCGAGGAGGGCTTCGACGTACTGCCGGGTGAGCACCCGATCACGCCGGTGATGTTCGGTGACGCGGTCGTGGCCGGCAAGATCGCAGACGAGATGCTGCGCCACGGCGTCTACGTGATTGCGTTCAGCTACCCGGTCGTGCCGCAGGGCAAGGCGCGCATCCGCGTCCAGCTCTCGGCCGCGCACTCGGAGCAGGACGTCGAAACCTGCGTCCGGGCATTTACCGCGGCACGGGAGTCAGTGACCTGACGCCGAGCGCGATGAGCGCTTGCGTCAAGAGCCGCCGCCACGCGCGAGCGTCAGCGAGCTTGCGCTGCTGGCCGGAGGATCCCCCGGAGCGAAGCGACCGCAGGAGACCCGGTCAGCTCGCGGCGAACGAAATCGCGTCGTGAAGGTACTCGGCGAGTCCCGGCGCGACGTCGTCGTAGTGCTTGCGGAACCGGTCGTCCGCCACGTACATGTCGGCGAGGTTCTTGTGCGCGGCGGGGGAGCAGTCCCAGAAGCGGCACACTCCTGCGCGATGCGCTTCGACGAGTTCCTGGACGTGAGCACTGTCGACCGGTTCGCCGGCTCGCATCGCCGCGGCGAAGCCGGCTTCGTTGGCTTCGGTCGCGGCCTTGATCTCGAGCCAGTCCTGCTTGGTCAGCGCGGCGGTGCGCGTCTGTGACTGCGTCCACGCCTCGGTGTCGCCCCAACGCTGCTCTGCCTCCGCGGCGTAGTCGTCACCGGGCCAGCCGTCGCCGAAGAGCTCGAACTGTTCCTGCGGCGTCAACGAGATTCCCATCGCACGCGCCTCCATCTCCTTCTCGATCGCCGCGAGCAGGTCGCGACGGTGGTCGATCTGCTCGCGCAGCATCCGGTGCTGGCGGCGCAGGTGATCGTCGGCGCTCGCTCCCGATTCGGCGAGTATCGCCGCGATGTCATCCAGGCCGAACTCGAGTGCCCGGTAGACGAGGATCTGTTGCAGCCGCTTCAGATCGTCGTCGGAGTAAGTCCGATAGCCGGCGGCGGTGCGTCCGCTGGGGACGAGCAGTCCGATGGCGTCGTAGTGGTGCAGGGCGCGCACCGACACGTGCGCGATCGCGGCTACCTCGCCGACGGTGTACTTCGCGGACGTCATGCGCCCACTGTGCAGGCTCACGCCGCGTCAGGGTCAACCTGTTTGTGCGCGGTCCTCGGTTGGTCACACGGGGCTGCAGGTCGGATTCGGGACGTGCTTTGCCCCGCGCAGGCCGGTGTTTCCGGCGGATCTGCGTGGGTACGCGGGGCAAGGCGGTGCGGCCGCGGGGCAAGGCGGGTGCGCGTGGCCCGGGGTGGACGTGCAGTTCCGTGTGACCAGTGCACGGTGCTCGATTTGGTCACACGGGGCTGCAGCTCGGATTCGGGACGTGCTTTGCCCCGCGCGGGCCGGTGTTTCCGGCAGATCTGCGTGCGTGCGCGGGGCAAGGCGGTGCGTGCCGCGGGGCAAGGCGGGTGCGCGTGGCCTGGGTGGACGTGCAGTTCCGTGTGACCAGTGCACGGTGCTCGATTTGGTCATACGGGGCTGCAGGTCGGATTCGGGACGTGCTTTGCCCCGCGCGGGCCGGTGTTTCGGGCAGATCTGCGTGCGGCGCGGGGCAAGGCGGTGCGGCCGCGGGGCAAGGCGGGTCGCGTGGCCGGGGTGGACGTGCAGTTCGCGTGAGCAAGGACGGTGCGTGCGCGGGGCAAGGCGGTGCGTGCGCGGGGCAAAGCGGTGCGTGCGCGGGCAAAGCGGTGCGTGCGCGGGGCAAAGCGGTGCGTGCGCGGGGCAAAGCGGTGCGTGCGCGGGGCAAGGCGGTGCGTGCGCGGGGCAAAGCGGGACGCTGCGACCGGGCGTGGACCTGCGGTTCCGTCAGCCGCTTGCGGCCGGGACGGGTTGTGCGCGAAAGGAAACAATTCGTAACACGACGCTGCGGGTCGGACGCTAGGCCAGCTTGCGCACCACGATCAGGTGGTGCAGGTACGCCCCGGCCAGGCTGGGGATGAAGAGGATAGCCAGCACATTCCCCATGATCGTGCCGATCACCGCGACTACGAACAGCAGCACGACAAAGACTGCGTAGAACAGCACCCAGGGGTACCCCGCCCAGACCCGCCGGTAGTCGTGCCATGTGTCCACGCGGCGACCGTACCGGGTGGTTGGTTACATGCCTGAAACACGGACCGACCTGTTCGCGAAACACCTTCTCTAGAAGGTGTCCTCGACGTCCTGAGCGCCACCGCGGCGCTCCGTACCTACGAGGGGAAGCCTTACGTGTCCCACCTCATGCTCGCCCACGAGCTGGCCGCGTCCTATCCGACGCTGAAGAAGTTCGACACCGGCGCCACCGCCTGGATCCTCGCGTCCTCGGCGTTGGTGCTGCTGATGACGCCGGCGCTGGCGTTCTTCTACGGCGGCATGGTGCGGGCGAAGCACACCCTGGCCATGCTGTTGCAGAACTTCGCCGCGATCGGGGTCGTCAGCGTCACCTGGATCCTCGTCGGGTTCACCTGGGCGTTCAGCGGCGACGGCAAGTATCTGGGCGACCTGCATTTCGTCTTCCTGCGCCACATCGGCGACGTCGTGCCGACGCTCGGCTCGGCGCAGCTGATCCCGACGATGTGCTTCGTCGCGTTCCAGCTGACGTTCGCGATCATCACGCCGGCGCTGATCACCGGCTCGACCGCGGACCGCTGGAAGTTCGGCGCGTTCGTGACGTTCGTGGCCATCTGGTCGGTCGTCATCTACGCGCCCGGTCGCGCACTGGGTGTTCGACGCGTACGGCTGGCTGAACCGCTCGGCCATCGAGCCCGGCAACCACTTCTTCGCCGAGGACTTCGCCGGCGGGACGGTCGTGCACATCAACGCCGGTGCCGCCGGCCTGGCGATGTGCATCGTGCTCGGCAAGCGCAAGGGCTGGCCGCAGGAGCAGATGCGCGGCCACAACATCCCGTTCGTGCTGCTCGGCGCCGGGCTGCTGTGGTTCGGCTGGTTCGGGTTCAACGCCGGATCGGAACTCGGCGCGGACGGTGTCGCCAGCGCGGCGTGGGTGAACACCAACACCGCGACGGCGACGGCCATGCTCGGCTGGCTGCTGGCGGAGAAGATCCGCTACGGCAAGTCGACGGCACTCGGCGCAGCGTCCGGTGCGGTCGCCGGCCTGGTCGCGATCACGCCGTGTGCCGGCTGGGTCAGCCCGATGGGATCGATCTTCATCGGCTTCATCGCCGGCTTCGGCTGTGCCTTCGCGATCAGCCTGAAGAACAAGTTCGGCTTCGACGACTCGCTCGACGTGGTCGGCGTGCACTTCGTCGGTGGTTGGATCGGCACGCTGTGCGTCGGCTTCTTCAGCACCACGGGGACGAACTCGCTCGGCAACAACGGCATCCTCTACGGCGGCGGCGGCACTTCGGTGGCTGGAATCTCGTGCTGCACCAGTTCCTCGCAGCGGGTGCGGTGACCATCTACTCCTTCGTCGGTACGCTGATCATCGGCTACGCGGTCAACGTCTTCATCAAGAACCGGGTCACCGACGAACAGGAACTCGAAGGTCTCGACACCTCGATCCACGGCGAGTCTGCGTACGACTGGGGTGGGATCGGGACGTCCGGTCACCTCGGTAGCACTGCGACGCTGTCGACGTCAGCGTCGTCGTCGTCGTCGAAGGAGAGTGTCACCGCATGAAGCAGGTCACCGCGGTCGTCAAGCCGTTCAAGCTCGACGACGTCAAGGCGGCGCTCGAGGTGCTCGGCATCCAGGGCCTGACCGTGAGCGAGGTGCAGGGATTCGGCCGGCAGAAGGGCCACACCGAGGTGTACCGCGGCGCCGAGTACACCGTCGACCTCGTCCCGAAGGTGAACATCGACGTGCTGGTCAACGACGGCGACGCCGACAAGGTCGTCGACTCGATCGTCGAGGCCGCGCGCACCGGAAGATCGGCGACGGCAAGGTCTGGGTCACGTCCGTCGATACACTCGTCCGCGTGCGGACCGGTGAACGTGGCGCCGACGCTGTCTGATGCGTTCAGCGAGGTCCGGGCCGGCGTATTGCGCCGGCCCGGACTCGTGTGCGCGCCCCTGCGGGAGGCACTGACCGACGCCTACGACGGTTGGCTCGCCAAGCGCTCCCTGCCGGCACGTCGGGCGTCGCGCTCGTCGCGGTCGGCAGCCTCGGCCGCCGCGAACCGTCGCCGTCGTCCGATCTCGATCTGGTGCTGCTGCATGACGGACGCACCGCGGACGTCGCCGAACTCGCCGACTCGATCTGGTACCCGGTCTGGGACAGCGGCGTCGGGCTCGATCACTCGGTGCGCACGCCCGACGACGCGATGAAAGTTGCCGGTGACGACCTGAAGGCGTTGCTCGGCTTGCTGGATGTCCGGCACCTGGCCGGCGACGAGAGGCTGAGCTCGGCGCTGCGCTCGGACGTCCTCGTCGCTGTGGCGCGCGACGGCGCTCAAACGCAGCGACGAGCTGCGCGAACTCGCGAGCGGCGCTGGGAACTCGCCGGCGAGGGCGCGTTCCTGCTCGAACCGAATCTGAAGGACTCGCGCGGCTGCCTGCGCGACGTGCGCCTGCTGCACGCACTCGCCCTCGCCCAGCTCGTCGACCTGCCGCCGACCGCGCGGGACGCGGCCCGCGCGCTGCTCGATATCCGCGGCGAGCTGCACCGGCTGCTCGGACGCGCCCGACGACGTGCTGCGGCTGCAGGAACACGACTCCGTCGCGGCCGCGCTCGGCCTGCGGGACGCGACCGGCGCGCCTGATCGCGACGAGGTGCTCCGCCGGGTCAACCACGCGGCCCGCACCGTGGCGCACAGTCTCGACACGGCGCTTGCGCCGGGTCGCCCCGGCGCCGCGTCCGTCGCTGCGGCAGCGGCTGTTCAGCGGCGCTGCCGGGCCGGTGCGCGAGGGGATCGCGCGCGACGTCGTCGCGCAGGACGGCGAGGTGGTGCTCGCGCGCGACGCGAACCCGGCCACCGACCCGGGGCTCGTGCTGCGAGCCGCACGGGCCGCCGCCGAGAACGAGCTGCCGTTCGCCGGCTACACACTCGACCGGCTCCGGGCCGAGAGCGCGCCCGTGCCCGAACCGTGGCCGGCAGAGCTCCGCGACGACCTCATCGGGCTGCTCGGTACCGGTGCTGCGGCCGTCCCCGTGCTCGAGGCGCTCGATCTCGCCGGACTGCTGAGCCCGCTGATCCCGGAATGGGACGCGGTGCGCTGCCGCGCACAGCACAACCCGGTGCATCGCTGGACGGTCGATCGGCACCTGCTCGAGACCGCGGCCCACGCGGCCGACCACACCCGCGAGGTCGACCGTCCGGACCTGCTGCTCGTCGGCGCGCTGCTGCACGACATCGGCAAGGGCTACCGCGGCGACCACTCGCTCGTCGGCGCCGAGCACGCTCGCAAGATCAGCGGGCGGATGGGCTTCTCCGACCACGACGTCGAGACCATCGCGGCGCTCGCGGCGCATCATCTGCTGCTGCCCGACACGGCCACGCGCCGCGACCTGCACGACCCGGTGACGATCAAGATCGTCACCGACGCGGTCGGCGAGTCGGTCGAGGTGCTCGAGCTGTTGCACGCGCTGTCGATCGCCGACGCGGCCGCGACCGGACCGCAGGCATGGAGCGAGTGGAAGGCCGGGCTCATCGCCGACCTGGCCGCACGCACGCGCGCCGTGTTGCACGGCGACGACCCGCCGCCCACGCCGCCGCTCGATGACGAGCGCCGCGCGCTCGCCGACGCGGGTCAGCTCGCCGTCGTCGTGCGCGACCGCGAGATCATCGTCGCCGCTCCTGACGGCGTCGGCGTCCTTTACCGGACCGCGGGCGTGCTCGCGCTGCACCTGCTCGACGTGCGGCAGGCGTCCATCCATACGCACCGCACGATGGCCGTGAACAGCTTCGTCGTCGAGCCACGGTTCGGACGCGTGCCCGATGCGACCCTGCTGCGCGCCGAGCTGGCACGCGTGCTCGCCGGCGAAGTGCCGCTCGCCGACCGGCTGCGCGAGAAGGAACGCGCGTACTCGCAGCTGCGTCCGGCGCGACCACCGGCAGTGCGCTGGTTCGACCGCGAAGCAACGGACGCGACCGTGCTCGAGATCCGCACCGAGGACAGCATCGGCCTGCTGACGCGCATCACCGCTGCCCTGGAGCGCAGCGGTGCGGACGTCAGCAGTGCGCGGCTGGCGATTCTCGGCAAATCGGTGGTCGCGTCGTTCTACCTGACTGATCGCTCGGGTCGACCGATCAGCCCCGAAGCGCGCAGCGACATCGAAATCGAGCTCCGCAGGATCTGAGCAGGAGAAAGCTCACAGCCGTCTCGTTTCGGGGCTGCGGAAACCTGGCGGTAACGTTAGGCAACGCTGCACGGGCCAACGCCGTCCCGATCGACCGCCGCCCCGCTCCGCCGGGCCACATCGACTGGAGATCCGTGCCCCCGTTCTCGGCCGTGCCCGCTGCGCAGGGACTGTACGACCCGTCCTACGAGAAGGACGCGTGCGGCGTCGCCTTCCTGGCCGACCTGGCCGGCCGGCGCAGCCATTCGATCGTTGCGCAGGCGCTGACCGCGCTGCACAACCTCGACCATCGTGGCGCGGCCGGCGCCGAGACGTCGTCGGGTGACGGTGCCGGCATCACGCTCCAACTCCCGGACGAGTTCCTGCGCGCGGTTGCCGGAATCGACCTCCCGGAAGCCGGCGCGTACGCCAGTGGGATGGCATTCCTGCCGCTGGACGAGGACGCCGCAGCCCGCGTCGTCGAGATCGTCGAGAGCACTGCCGCCGAGGAAGGGCTCACAGTCCTGGGCTGGCGCGACGTGCCGATCGACGACTCGTCCATCGGGCCGACCGCGAAGGGCGTCATGCCCCGCTTCCGGCAGCTGTTCCTCGCCGGCGCGGAAGGCGAGCGCGACCTCGACCTCGAGCGGCGCGCCTTCGCGACCCGTCGCGTCAGCGAACGTCGTGCCCGCGAGAACGAGCTCGAGCTGTACTTCCCGTCGCTCTCGTGCCGCACGATCGTCTACAAGGGCATGCTCACGACCGACCAGCTCGGTGAGTTCTTCCCCGATCTGACCGACGAGCGGTTCGCCAGCGCTCTTGCCCTGGTGCACAGCCGGTTCTCGACGAACACGTTCCCGTCCTGGCCGCTCGCGCACCCGTTCCGCTACATCGCGCACAACGGCGAGTTCAACACCATCCGCGGCAACCGCAACTGGATGCGCACCCGCGAGACGCTGCTCGAGTCCGACCTCATCCCGGGCGACCTGCGGCGGCTGTTCCCGATCTGCACACCGGACGCCTCCGACTCGGCCACCTTCGACGAAGCCCTCGAACTGCTGCACCTCGGGGGGCGCACCCTGCCGCACGCGGTGCTCATGATGATCCCGGAGGCGTGGGAGAACCACGCCTCGATGGACCCTGACCGCCGCGCGTTCTACCAGTTCCACGCGTCGCTGATCGAGGCGTGGGACGGGCCGGCCTGTGTCACGTTCACCGACGGCACGGTCATCGGTGCGGTGCTCGACCGCAACGGGCTGCGTCCCGGACGCTGGTGGCAGACGAAGGACGGCCTGGTCGTGCTCGCCAGCGAGTCGGGCGTGCTCGACCTCGACCAGACGAACGTCGTCGCCAAGGGTCGGCTGCAGCCCGGGCGGATGTTCCTCGTCGACACCGAACGCGGCGAGATCCGTTCCGACGACGAGGTGAAGCGTGAGCTGGCCGCGGAGCAGCCGTACCAGGAGTGGTTGCACGCCGGGCTGATCCGCCTCGAGGACCTGCCCGAACGCGACCACGTCGTTTTCACCCACGAGTCGGTGACGCGGCGCCAGCAGATCTTCGGCTACACCGAGGAGGAGTTGCGCCTGCTGCTCGCGCCGATGGCCACCGGAGCCATCGAGCCGCTGGGCTCGATGGGAACCGATACGCCGCTGGCCGCGCTGTCGAAGCGACCGCGGTTGCTGTTCGACTACTTCACCGAACTGTTCGCGCAGGTGACCAACCCGCCCCTCGACGCGATCCGCGAGGAGATGGTCACTTCGCTGTCGGGCGCGATCGGGCCCGAACTCAATCTGCTCGCTCCCGGCCCGGCGTCGTGCCGGCAGATCGTCGTGCCGCGACCCGTGCTCGACAACGACGAGTTGGCCAAGATCTGGCACGTCAACCAGGACGGCGACCTGCCCGGGTTCCAGTGCGCGTTGATCGACGGACGCTTCCGCGTGTTCGGCGGTGCCGAGGCACTGACAGCAGCGATCGAACGAGTGCGTCGCGAGTGCTCGCAGGCGATCGCGGCCGGCGCGCGCATCCTCATTCTCTCCGATCGCGACTGCGACGCCGACCACGCGCCGATCCCGGCGTTGCTGCTGACGTCCGCGGTGCACCAACACCTCGTCCGCACCGGACAGCGCACACAGGTCGGTCTGGTGGTCGAGACCGGTGAGGCGCGCGAGGTGCACCACATCGCGCTGCTGATCGGTTACGGCGCCGCTGCAGTCAACCCGTATCTCGCCTTCGAGTCGATCGACGACATGGTGTCGTCGGGCGCGATCCGCGGCGTAGGCGCGGAACAGGCGATCGCCAACTACGTCAAGGCGCTGTCTAAGGGCGTCTTGAAGGTGATGTCGAAGATGGGCATCTCCACGATCGCGTCGTACACGGGTGCGCAGGTGTTCGAGGCGTTCGGCCTCGCGAAGCCGCTGGTCGACGAATACTTCGGTGCGACCGCCTCGCGTCTCGGCGGCGTCGGGCTCGACGTGCTCGCCGACGAGGCGGCTGCACGCCATGCGACCGCGTATCCGCTCGTCCCCACCGCGAAGGCGCACCGCAGGCTGGACGTCGGCGGCGAGTATCAGTGGCGCCGCGAGGGCGAGATCCACCTGTTCAATCCGGAGACCGTGTTCTTGCTGCAGCACGCGACGCGGCAACGGCGCTTCGAGCTGTTCGAGGAGTACACCGAGAAGGTCGAACGGCTCAACCGCGAGGGCGGCACGCTGCGCGGGTTGTTCGAGTTCACGCCCGACCGTCCGCCCGTCCCGATCGACGAGGTCGAACCGATCGCCGAGATCGTGAAGCGCTTCGCAACGGGGGCGATGTCCTACGGGTCGATCTCGGCCGAGGCGCACGAGACGCTGGCGATCGCGATGAACCGCATCGGCGCGAAGTCGAACAGCGGTGAGGGTGGCGAGGACGCCGACAGGTTCGTCGCCGACGAGAACGGCGACCTACGCCGGTCGGCGGTCAAGCAGGTCGCGTCCGGACGTTTCGGTGTCACGTCGCACTACCTCGTGAACGCCGACGACATCCAGATCAAGGTCGCGCAGGGCGCCAAGCCCGGCGAGGGCGGGCAGCTGCCGGGTTACAAGGTCTACCCGTGGATCGCGCGCACCCGGCACTCGACGCCGGGGGTCGGGCTGATCTCGCCGCCCCCGCACCATGACATCTACTCGATCGAGGACCTCGCGCAGCTGATCCACGATCTGAAGAACGCGAACTCGCAGGCGCGCGTGCACGTGAAGCTCGTGAGCGAGGCCGGCGTCGGTACGGTCGCCGCCGGCGTGTCCAAGGCGCACGCCGATGTCGTGCTCATCTCCGGCCACGACGGCGGCACGGGCGCAGCGCCGCTCACGTCCCTCAAGCATGCCGGGCTGCCGTGGGAGCTCGGCTTGGCCGACACGCAGCAGACGTTGCTGCTCAACGGCCTGCGCGACCGCATCACCGTCCAGGTCGACGGCGCGCTGAAGACCGGACGCGACGTTGTCATCGCCGCGCTGCTCGGCGCGGAGGAGTACGGCTTCTCAACCGCGCCGCTGATCGTCAGCGGCTGCATCATGATGCGGGTCTGCCATCTCGACACGTGCCCCGTCGGGGTCGCGACGCAGAACCCCGAACTGCGCGATCGCTTCACCGGCAAGCCCGAGTTCGTCATCACGTTCTTCCAGTACATCGCCGAACAGGTCAGGGCGATCCTTGCCTCGCTCGGGTTCCGCACGCTCGAGGAGGCGATCGGACAGGTCGGCGTCCTCGACACCGCCAAGGCGATCGACCACTGGAAGGCGGGCGGGCTCGACCTGACGCCGATGCTCGCGCCGCCGTCGACGCCGTACAGCCCCGACCTGCGCAAGGTGCGCGAGCAGGACCACGGCCTGGACGCCGCGCTCGACAACACCCTGATCCAGCTGTGCGAGGGCGCGTTGCTCGACGGGTCGCCGGTCAAGCTGGAGTTGCCCGTGCGCAACGTGAACCGGACGGTCGGGACGATGCTCGGTTCGCTCGTCACGCGCAGGTACGGCGTGCAGGGCCTGCCGGACGGCACGATCGACATCACCTTCAGCGGGTCGGCCGGGCAGTCGTTCGGAGCATTCGTGCCGCGCGGCCTCACCCTGCGACTGGTCGGCGACGCGAACGACTATGTCGGCAAGGGATTGTCCGGCGGTGTGCTCGCAGTGCATCCCCATCCGGACGCGGGCTTCACCGCCGAGCAGAACGTCATCGCCGGCAACGTCATCGCCTACGGTGCGACGTCCGGGTCGATCTTCCTGCGCGGCGTCGTCGGCGAGCGGTTCTGCGTTCGCAACTCGGGCGCGACCGTCGTTGCCGAGGGCACGGGAGATCACGCGCTGGAGTACATGACCGGGGGAGTGGCGGTGATCCTCGGCGAGGTCGGCCGCAATCTGGGTGCCGGCATGTCGGGCGGTTACGCGTACGTCCTTGATCTTGATGACGCGCAGGTGAATACCGAACTCGTCGACATCGCGCCGCTCGATCGTGAGCACGCCACGATGCTCAAGGAGATCGTCGAGCGGCACCACACGTACACCGGCTCGGCCGTGGCCGCAGGGCTGCTCGCGGATTGGCCGCAGGCAGCGACACGTTTCCGCGTGATCGTCCCGCGCGACTTCCAGCGCGTCGTCGAAGCCACCGCTCGCGCCAAGGCCAACGGCGAGGACGTCGACAAAGCAGTGATGCTCGCGGCGCGGACATAGCCCAGCACGGCGGGTCTAGAACGCAACCACCACGGAGGCTCAAGCCCCAAGGAGCGCCGGCGACGACGGCTTCGGCCGAAGCGCCCGGCCAGCGAGCGCGAGCGAGCTGTCGGCCGACGATGCGCCCGAGCGAAGCGAGTGGCGCAAAGGAGGTCGGCCCGCCGGGCCAGACGACGCAGTCCTAGGCTTAACCCGTGACGCGTCGCGCAAAGATTGTCTGCACGCTCGGTCCGGCGACCGACACGGTCGAACGCTGCCGTGCGCTCGTCGAGGCGGGGATGGACGTTGCGCGGCTGAACTTCAGCCACGGCGAGCACGCCGACCACGGCCGCCGCTTCCACGAAGTCCGTCAGGCCGCGACCGCGGCGGGACGCAACGTCGCGGTGCTGGCCGATCTGCAGGGGCCGAAGATCCGGATCGGCCGCTTCGCCGACGGTCCGGTGACCTGGGCGGCCGGCGAACGGATCCGCATCACCGTCGAGGACGTCGAGGGCACCCACGACCGCGTGTCCACCACCTACAAGGAACTGGCGCTCGACGTCCGTCCGGGTGATCGCCTGCTGGTCGACGACGGAAACGTCGCGCTGGTCGCTGTCGAGATAGAGAACGGCACCGACGTCGTCTGCGACGTGCTCGAAGGCGGTGTCGTCAGTAACAACAAGGGCTTGTCTCTGCCAGGTGTCGCGGTCAGCGTTCCGGCGATGTCGGACAAGGACGCGGAGGACCTCGAGTTCGCGCTGCGCCTCGGTGTCGACTTCATCGCACTCTCCTTCGTTCGCGCTCCTGAGGACGTCAAGCTCGTGCACCGGGTGATGGACGAGGTCGGCGTGCGACGTCCGGTCATCGCCAAGATCGAGAAGCCGGAGGCGGTCGAACGGCTGGAAGAGATCGTGCTCGCGTTCGACGGCGTGATGGTGGCGCGCGGCGATCTCGGCGTCGAGATGCCGCTCGAGGCTGTGCCGGTCGTGCAGAAGCGCGCCGTGCAGGTATGCCGCGACAACGCCAAGCCCGTGATTGTCGCCACGCAGATGCTCGAGTCGATGATCACGCACTCAAGGCCGACGCGCGCCGAGGCGTCCGACGTCGCGAACGCGGTGATCGACGGTGCCGACGCGGTGATGCTGTCGGGCGAGACGAGCGTCGGCAAGTACCCCGTACAGGCCGTGGCCACGATGAGCCGCATCATCACCTCCGTCGAGGCGTCCGGGACGGAAGTACGCGGCCTCATGCACAACCCGCGCACGTCGAGCGGTGCGATCGTCAAGGCAGCGCGCGACATCGGCGATGCACTCGGTGCCGTCGCGTTGGTCGCGTTCACTCAGACCGGTGACACGGCGAAGCGTCTCTCGCGGCTGCAGCCTGCCCAGCGCCTGCTGGTGTTCACCCCGGTCGAGCAGGTGCAACGGCAGATGGCGTTGATCTGGGGTGCCGAGGCGCAGCTGGTGTGGACGGTCAAGACCACCGACGACATGGTGCGCCAGGTCGACACGGCGTTGCTCAACCGCAGCGTGTGTCGCCCCGGCGATCTCGTGATCATCGTGGCGGGGACGCCGCCGACGACGCCGGGCGCGACCAACACGATCCGGGTGCATCACATCGGCGACATCGTCCGCCATGACGGCTGAGCAGGCGGGCCAGCCGGAACTCGACGCACTGGTCCGATTGCTCGACCTCGAGCAGATCGAGACGGACATCTTCCGCGGCCAGAGTCACCAGACACCGATCCAGCGGGTGTTCGGCGGTCAGGTTGCTGGGCAGGCGCTCGTCGCCGCCGGACGCACGGTGGCGCCCGAGCGGGCCGTCCACTCGCTGCACTCGTACTTCATCCGCCCCGGCGACACGAACAAGCCGATCGTGTACGAGGTCGACCGGGTGCGCGACGGCCGCTCGTTCTCGGTGCGCCGCGTGGTCGCCGTCCAGGACGGGAAGACCATCTTCACTCTGTCGGCGTCCTTCCAGCTCGAGCAGGACGGCATCGAGCACGAGCAGCCGATGCCGGACGTGCCGAGCCCCGAGGACCTGCCGACGATGGAGGAGCGGTTCCGCGATCGTCCCGACATCTACGCACAGCTGACCCGCCGCGCGCACCCGATCGAACGCAGGTACGTCGACGGGCCGTCCTGGGACCGCGGCCCGGACGACCGCTCGGGCGTGCAGAGTCTGTGGATGCGTGCCAACGGTGTCCTGCCGGACGATCCGCTGCTGCACGTCTGCCTGCTCACGTACGCGTCGGATCTCACGCTGCTCGACACGATCCTCGTGCACCACGGCCTCTCGCACGAGCACACCCAGATCGCGATGGCATCGCTGGATCACGCGATGTGGTTCCTGCGTCCGTTCCGTATGGACGAGTGGATCCTGTACTCGATGAAATCACCGGCCGCACGCGGCGGACGAGGCTTCGCGACCGGCCGGTTCTTCTCGCGCGACGGGCACCATCTCGGCAGTGTCGCGCAAGAAGGCATGGTCCGAGTCAAGTAGCGGAGCGCTGTAACAGCTCCCATGCTGCGCGGACGTGCCGCTCTTCCGTCGCCGTCGCACCGATGGCCATCCGTAGCGCGAACTTCCCGTCGACGACTGTGTGCGTCAGGTACATCGCGCCGGACGCATTCACTGTCTCCATCAACGCGCGCGACGCGTCGTCCCCGCTCGTGAGCCGGAACGTGACCAGAGCGAGTTCGCGCGGCGCAGCGAGTTCGAATCGGTCGTCGGCCTCGACCCAGCCGGCGAACTCCTGCGCGAGCGCGACGCCGTTGCGCACGTGTTCACGCAGCCCCTCGGCGCCGTACCAGCGGATCACCGACCACAACTTCAGCGCACGGAACCGTCGGCCGAGCGGCACGTGCCAGTCGCGGTAGTCGATGACGTCGCCGGATTCGCTGGCGGTGTTACGCAGGTATTCGGGCAGGATCGACATCGCGTCGATCAACGGCGCGCGATCGGCGACCCAGAACGTGCTGCAGTCGAAGTTCGTGAGCAACCACTTGTGCGGGTTGGTGTCGTAGGAGTCGGCCAACTCGACGCCGTCGTTGATCCAGCGGAACTCGGGCGCGACTGCAGCCACCCCCGCCCACGCTGCGTCGACGTGCAGCCACGCCCCGTGTTCGCGGGCGATCTCGCCGAGGTCGCGGATCGGGTCGATGGCGCCCGTGCTCGTGGTGCCGATGGTTCCGACGATCAACGTGGGTGTGACGCCGCGCCGCACGTCGTCCTCGACGGACTCGCGCAACAACGTCGGATTCATTGACAGGGTGGCGGGATCGATGTCGATCTTCCGGAGAGCGTCCGTCCCGAGACCGGCGACGCGGACCGCCTTCTCGACCGACGAGTGCGTCTGGGTCGAGCAGTAGACGGCGTACTTGCCCGCGGCAACACCGGCGCGTTCGGTCTCGCCGCCGCTGACGCGGTGCAGGGCGGCGCGCAGCGCGACGAGAGCCGAGTCGGACGCGGTGTGCTGGATGACGCCACCGCCCGTCCCGGTCGAGCGGAATTGCTCGGGCAGGTCGAGCAGCGTTGCGAACCAATCGAGCACGTGTGTCTCGAGTTCGGTCGCCGCGGGCGAGGTTGCCCAGAGCATGCCTTGCACGCCGAGTCCGGACGCGAGCAGATCGCCGAGGATCGACGGACCGCTTGCGTTGCCCGGGAAGTAGGCGAAGAAGGACGGATGCTGCCAGTGCGTGATGCCGGGCAGCACGAGATCGTCCATGTCGCGCAGGACCGCGTCGAACGGCTCACCGCGCTCGGGTGGGTCTAGCGGCAGGGCCGCGCGCAGCGCTCCTGGTTCGGCGGGGGACAGGACCGGAAGTGACTCGACCTGTTCGCGATAGTCGGCGATCCAGTCGACCGCCTTGCGTCCGTACTCGCGGAATTCGTCGGGGCTCATGTGCGCCACGTGCCGACACTATCGGCCGCGACCGTGTGTCAGGATTTCGGTCCGATGTGCTCGTCCATCAGCGCAACGGACGCGCGGCGTGCGACCGAGATGCTGTTGCGCCGGTTGAACCGCCACTGCACACCGACGAGATCCAAGGCCCACCCCGCGATGGCGAGAATGTCCGTCGACTCGTTTGCGAAGAAGTACCGCGGGTAGGTGTACTCGCGACCGCTCGGGCCCACCACGCGATTGAGGGAACGGCATCCGTCCGAATGGATGAGCCCCCTGAGGAACGACCAGGGATGATCGACGATCAGCGCGCGCTGCCACGATGCCAGCACGATTGACCGTTGATGTTTGCGCCCGTCTCCATGTTGTGGAATAACGCACGGCCAGTGGTTCCAGTACGTTCCGCGGTCTGTGCAGCCGATGGCTGTCACGAAACCCACGCGATTTCCGCTGACGGCGCCCAGTGCCGCATCGACCTCCGCCGCGATGTCCGGGTAGGCAAGACAGCAGGTGATGCGCAGGCGAGGGACTCTTATCCGGGTGACCAAGTAGCCGTCGCCGAGGTATTGCCCGAACAGGTAGCAGTACTCGTCCGGGCAAGGACAGACCTTGTCGTTGCAGATGAAACAGTTGGTGCGTCGGGGTGTCGCTTCACGTTCGATCAACCACTCGCGCACCGTCGATCGCGCGACGCCGAGGTCGCGGGCGATCGATGAGACGGACCAGCCGGAGACGTGCAGCTGTCGTGCGCGTTCGCGCACTGCCGCGTTGTACATGCACCGTGCATAGCCGGTGCTTGAGACAGTTCTGCGAACCCGTCCACAGGAGTGCCCCCGGTGGGATTCGAACCCACACTGGGCGGGTTTTGAGTCCGCTTCCTCTGCCAGTTGGGATACAGGGGCAAGGCCGATGCACCGGGTCGAGCCTGACACATCCCGGACATCGTATCCGGGCTAGGCTGGACGCTCGCGATCGTCGGTCTGATGGAGAGGGACGCACCGTGGCCCCCGATGTTGATCCCGGGCCGGACAATCCGGCGGGCGACCGCTTGCGGGTCGTCATCGCCGAGGACGAAGCACTGATCCGTCTTGATCTGCGCGAGATGCTCATCGACGAGGGCTTCGAGGTGGTGGGTGAGGCGGCCGACGGTGAACAGGCGGTTGCGCTCGCGAGCGAACTGCATCCGGATCTCGTGATCTGCGACATCAAGATGCCGAAGATGGACGGTATCGCCGCGGCGGCACAGATCACCGGCAACCGCATCGCCCCGGTGGTCATGCTGACGGCGTTCAGCCAGCGCGACCTCATCGAGCGCGCGCGCGACGCCGGCGCGATGGCCTACCTTGTGAAGCCGTTCGAAAAGCGCGACCTGCTCCCGGCGATCGAAATGGCGGTCTCACGATTCGCCGAAATCACCGCGCTCGAGAAAGAAGTCACGGGACTACGCGAACGCCTCGAAGCGCGCAAGCTCATCGAGCGAGCGAAGGGCGCGCTGATGACTGCCCATGCGATGACTGAGCCCCAGGCCTTCCGTTGGATCCAGCGCGCCGCCATGGACAATCGGACTTCCATGCGCGCGGTTGCTGAGCTTGTTCTCACCGGCGAGATGCCCGAATAGCGGCGTTCAAGCCGGAATCTCCGTGCGGTTACGCACCAGTAATCGACCTGAGTGTGCACGGTTTGGATGATTTGCGGGTTGAGATTTGGTCACGACAACGATCAACGCGTAACGACTGCTGCATCTGTCGTTGGCTATGCGCTAACGTGCCGTCCACAAACGGATCGACTGTGTCGAGAGACATCCGCAGGAAGGCGAATCAGTGCGCAGATCCATCAGCACCATGGCGATCACCACGGTGGCGGCGGGAGCCCTCGCGCTCACCGGGTGCTCCAGCAGCAGTGGCGGCGGCACCAGCAGTGCCCCCGCGGGCGGCCCGTCCAGCAGCCAGGGCGGCGGCGGCGGCCTCGTCCAGAGCAGCAGCGGCGGCGGCGCCACCACCCAGACCTACAAGCTCGGCTTCATCGGCGCCCTGTCCGGCCCGAACGCCCAGCTCGGTATCAACGAGAAGAACGGCATGCAGCTGGCGATCGACCAGGCCAACAGCGCCGGCAAGTACAAGTTCAAGATCCAGCTCGACGCGCAGGACAGTGAAGGCGACCCGGCCAAGGCGCCGGCCGCAGCTACTGCCCTGATCTCCGACCCGAAGGTCATCGGCGTCGTCGGCCCGGCGTTCTCCGGTGAGAGCGAAGCGGTCGACCCGAGCTTCTGCCACGCGTCGCCGCCGATGCCGATCGTCACGGCCTCGGCCAGCAACGGAACGCTGCAGAACCAGGGCTACACCTGCTGGCACCGCATCATCCCGAACGACAACGTCGAGGGAACCCAGGGTGCCGACTGGCTCGCCCGTACCGGCGCCAAGAAGGTCTACGTCCTCAACGACCTGAGCACCTACGGTGCCGGCGTCGCCGCGACGATGGCCAAGGAACTGAAGAACAAGGGCGTCCAGGTCGTCACGAACGGTGTCGACGGAACCACGACGAAGAACTACGGCCCGATCGCGCAGACGATCGCCGCCAGTGGTGCCGACGCCATGTTCTACGGCGGCTACGACGCGCAGGCGGCGTTGCTCGCCAAGGCGCTGCAGGCGGCAGGCTTCAAGGGACGCATGGTCTCGGGCAACGGCGCGAAGGACTCAGTCTTCAGCAAGAACGCCGGCGCAGCCGGCAACGGCTGGTTCTTCACCTGCGGTTGCCAGGACGCGACCGTGGCCCCGTCGGCCAAGGCGTTCACCCAGGCCTACAAGGCGAAGTTCGGCCAGGATCCGTCGACCTACTCGCCGGAGGCCTACGACGCCGCGAACCTGATGATGGATGCGATCTCCAAGGCTCAGGGCACCCCGGTCACGCGCACCTCGCTCCTGACCGCCTTGAACGCCGAGGACTTCAAGGGGATCACGACGACGATCAAGTTCGCGAAGAACGGCGAGGTCGTTGCCAACAACCTGATCGTGAACCTGTTCACGCAGAAGAACGGTCAGATCGTCGGGCTCGGCGACATCAACAAGTCCAACGCCAAGTGACGCAGACTGACCTTGTGTCGGTTGGCTAGTTAGTCCCACGTGACGGGGCGAGTCGGATAGCATCCGGCTCGCCCCGCACGCATTTCTGCCTTGGTAGGTCGGGTGCGCCGCGCGCGGCGCCGCGTCTAGTTTCGAGGAGCTATCGGCGTGAGCCAATCCCAAGACTGGTTCCAGCAGTTACCGCAGAACATCGTGATCGGTCTCGAACAGGGATCGATGTACTCGCTGATCGCGCTCGGGTACACGCTCGTCTACGGCGTGCTACAGCTGATCAACTTCGCGCACAGCGAGGTCTTCATGACCGGCGCCTTCGGTAGCTATCTCGTCGTGAACGGCATCGTCGGCAACCGACATCTGGGCGGGGCGATGGTGCCCCTCACGGTCGTGGCCGGCGTGTTGTCCGGCGCGATCTGCGGCGCGGCAATCGCCTGGCTGCTGGAGAAGGTCGCCTATCGCACGCTGCGCCGCAACGGCGCGCCGAAGCTTGCGTTCCTGATCAGCGCGATCGGGGCATCGCTGTTCTTGTCCAACCTCGCGGGCAAGCTGTTCAACCGACTACCGAACAACTCGTTCCCGACGTACTTCAACGTCAACCACCAGCTGTTCAATATCGGTAGCGCAAAGGTGTCGCTGATCGTCGTGATCATCGTTGCCACCGCGCTGGTCATGATGCTTTTCCTCGACCGGCTCGTGAACGCCACGAAGCTCGGACGCGGCATCCGCGCCGTTGCCGAAGACGCTCCGACGGCGGCGCTGATGGGTATCGACATCGACAAGACGATCTCGCGCACCTTCGTGATCGGCGGCGCACTGGCCGGTGTCGCAGGCTTCATGTTCGGGACTGCCTTCGGCGTCGGCAACCTGATGGGCTTCACGCCGGGCGTCAAGGCGTTCGCCGCCGCAGTGCTCGGTGGCATCGGCAACATCCGTGGCGCCATGATCGGCGGACTGATCCTCGGTCAGGCCGAGGTGCTCATCTCGGCGTTGCCATTCGTCGGCGCACAGTGGAATGACGCGGTGAGCTTCGTCGTGCTCGTGCTGATCCTCCTCGTGCGACCTACCGGCATCCTCGGCGAGCGGTTGGGACGGGCGGCATGAGCGACGCTTGCGGAGCGAATAGAAAACATCTTCCGCGCCGCCAGGCGCGGTTGTCGGCGCCGACCGGCCCGAGCGGAGCGAGCGGTCGCGAGGTGACGGCATGAGGGACAACACGAGCGCCCTGGTCAAGCGGCTGCTGGCGTGCCTGTTCGGCGGGGTCGTTCTCGCACTCATGGTGGGCAACCAGGAAGGCACGTTCAACGACTTCGGGATCGCGTTCCGGGAAGCCCTGTGGCGCCCGCGGGTCTTCATCTTCCTGGCGATCGGTGTCGTGATCTTCCTGATGATCACGTTCTGGCCGCTCGTCCGGCCCTACATCCGGCGTCCCGGCGTCGCCAGCGCGGGCGCCGGCGTCCTCGTGATCATCGCCGCGCAGACGGTCATGAACTGGTACGACCCGCTGGCGAGTGTGAGCAGTGGCAAGTTCGGTGACCTCCGCTCTGCGGTCGACAAGACACCGAGCGTCAATCAGGTGACCTCCTGGTTCTTCGACTGGCTGGCCTGGACGCTCGTCGCCGTGGGCTTGTTGGCCTGCGCGATCGCGATCGCGGCGCGGATCCGAATCGCCGGCTACGTCGCAGCGGTGGTCGGTGTGCTCGGTGCCGCGGCGGCGTACGACGCACACACCAACGTGATCGACTTGACCAAGCAGATCGACCACTCGCTCGGCATGTACACCGACATGATCGGGTTCCTGATCCTCGGCGGCGCAGGCGTCATCGCCGCGCTGTCGAAGAAGGACGTCGCCGATCCGCAAGGGTTCATCCGTACTGCGATCTCCTATCGCAACGGACTGTTCGTCGTGCTGATCGCGGTCGTCATGGGCCTGCTCGCGCTGCTCAACGACTGCTGGACCGGACCGTTGGTGCTCAACGCCGACTTCGCCGACTCGAACCGGGACTTCAAGGGCACCGCAATCAGCTCGCTCGGCAGCGACTACCTCGCGTGGCTGGGCTGGACGCTGTTCATCGTGGCGACGTTGCTCGCACTCGCGACAGTGTTCATCCCGCTGCGCGTGCTCGGCCTGCTCAGCACCATGGTCTCGCTCGTCGGCATCGCGCTGACGTTCTTCACGCTCAAATCCATGACCGAAGTCGTGGCCAAGGTGGCGTCGACGAACGGCGCGGAGTGGATGAACCTCGGTGTCGGCGGCTTCATCATGTGCCTCGCATTCGCCGTCTACATCGCGGGTGCGATCCAGGCGGGCGCGTTCAGCCGTCGGAAGGCGAAAGCGGTCGACCCCGCCGTCGCCCCGGCCGCGGTGCTGGCAGAAGAGCCGTCGGCTGCGAAGAAGGGCAAGCGCACCAGTGGGCAGCGCAAACTGCCGGTGACCTCGATGGTCGGTGCAGTGAGCGGGTCGCGCAACGTGCGTGCGGTGCTCGTCATCGGCCTCGCGATCGCGATCTTCTACCCGCCGATGCTTCCGGTCGTGTGGCAGAACGTTCTCGTCGTCCAGATCGGCGTGTTCGTGCTGCTCGCGCTCGGCCTGAACGTCGTCGTCGGCTGGGCCGGCCTGCTCGACCTCGGGTACATCGCGTTCTACGAGGTCGGCGCCTACACGACGGCGTATTTTTCAGGTTCACTGCCGATCAAGCCACCGAGCTGGTTGCACCTCAAGCCGCTCGAGACGATCCCGTTCGCGATTCTGGCCTGCCTGATCGCCGGGCTGCTTCTGGGCGCTCCTACGCTGCGCCTTCGCGGTGACTATCTGGCGATCGTCACGCTCGGTTTCGGTGAGATCACCCAGCTCTGGGCGATCAACGCGCGCGGGATCACCGGCGGTCCGCAGGGCCCGACGATCCCGCACCCCTCGATACACCTGCTGGGTATCAACGTCACTTTCGGCGAGGACAACCTGCCGTACTGGTACCTGTTGCTGATCATGCTCGTCGTGGTGCTGATCCTGTTCTACCGACTCGAAGGATCACGCATCGGGCGCGCGTGGGCCGCCATCCGCGAGGATGAAGTCGCGGCCCAGGCATCGGGCGTCAACACCGTGCGCGTGAAGCTGCTCGCTTTCGCGATCGGTGCATCGACCTCGGCCCTGGCGGGCTCGTTCTTCGCCAGCCAGGTCGGCTACTTCGATCCGAGCCTGTTCACGCTGCAGGCCTCGATCCTCATCGTGGCCTACGTGGTCTTCGGCGGCATGGGTTCGCTGGCGGGCGCGATGGCAGGCGCCGCCGCGCTCACGTGGCTGCCGCAGTTCCTCAAGGACCAGGTACCTCAGAACGACCGGCAGATGTGGGTCGGGGCGCTCGTCCTCGCCATGATGATCTTCCGGCCGGCCGGTCTGCTCCCGGCCCGCAGACGTAAGGCTGAGCTGCAGGGGCTCGATGCACCCGCGTCCGCCGAGGTAGCCGCCGTTCCGGCGTCGGAGGGACTGTAATGACCGAGACCGCAACCCAGCCTGAGGCGACCGAGACGCCCGACATCGTCTTCGACGTCAGCCACGCGACGCTGCGGTTCGGCGGCGTCGTAAGTCTGAACGACATCTCGATGCAGATGCATCGCGGCGAGATCCTCGCGGTGATCGGCCCGAACGGGGCCGGCAAGACCTCGCTGTTCAACTCGCTCACCGGTGTCTACACGCCGCAGGTCGGTGAGATCACGCTCGCTGCCCGCCTCGGTGACACGCCGCGCACCGTGCTCGGCCGCAAGACGCACGTCATCAACCACATGGGTGTCGCGCGCACGTTCCAGAACATCCGGCTGTTCCCGGCGCTGACGACGATCGAGAACGTCAAGGTCGGCGTCGAGACGCGGATGCGATCGGGCCCGATCGCGTCGATGCTCGGCATGCCGTGGCAGCGCCGCGAAGAGAAACAAAGCACCGACACATCGATGGCGTTGCTGCGTGAGGTGGGCCTCGCTCGCAAGGCAAACGAACTCGCGCACTCACTCGCCTACGGCGAGCAGCGCCGCCTCGAGATCGCCCGCGCCCTCGGCACCGATCCCGGTGTGCTGCTGCTCGATGAACCGGCAGCAGGCACCAACCCGGTCGAGAAGCGCGAACTCGCCGAACTGATCCAGCGCATCAACGTCGAGCGTGGCATCAGCGTGCTCCTCATCGAGCACGACATGAAGCTCGTCATGTCGATCGCGCACCGCATCATCGTGCTGAACTTCGGCGAGAAGATCGCCGAGGGCACTCCGGACGTGATCCAGCGCAACCCCGCGGTCATCGCGGCCTACCTCGGCACGTCCGCCGAGGAGGTCGAGACGACTGATCAGCCGGAGTTGCATCTGATCGACACCGAAGGCGTGCAGGTGCGCGACGAGGATCCCGAAGAGACGGGGGAGTAGCCGTGGCCAAGGGCGACTTGATGCTCGATGTCCAGGACATCGAGGTCCGCTACGGGAGCATCCGCGCGCTGACCAGTGTGACGTTCCAGGTGAACGAGGGTGAGATCGTCGCGTTGCTCGGCGCCAACGGCGCGGGCAAGACGACCACGCAACGTGCGGTGTCGGGCATGTTGCGCCCGACGCACGGATCGATCGTGTACCGCGGCGACCGCACCGACGGCATCGCGGCGCACAACCTGATCCGGCGCGGAATCTGCCACGTCCCTGAGGGGCGGCACGTGTTCCCGCGCATGACCGTCGCCGAGAACCTCGACATGGGAGCGTTCCGGTTCCGTCGCACCGATCCAGCCGACGTCGACCGAGTGCTCGAGATGTTCCCGATCCTGAAGGAACGCTTCCGTCAACCAGCAGGAACCCTGTCCGGTGGCGAGCAACAGATGTTGGCCATCGGCCGTGCGTTGATGGGGCATCCCGAACTGCTCCTGTTGGACGAACCGTCTATGGGGCTGGCGCCCCTGATCGTCGAGCAGATCTTCTCGATCGTGCGCGAGATCAACGAGACGGGCGTGACGGTGTTGCTGGTCGAGCAGAACGCCGCGCAGGCGCTCGGACTGGCAGATCGCGGCTACGTCCTCGAGACAGGTGAGATCGTGCTCTCCGGTACGGGCCAGGAGTTGCTCGCCGATGACCGTGTGCGCGCTGCGTATCTCGGCGAGGAGATTTCCACCGCTTAGCGCCAGGGGGTTGCGCTACTCCCGGCACTGGGTCCTATGGTTGCACTTGCAGCTATCCCCCCTTCTCCACCTCCAACCGGGAGGGTCCTTCTAGTGACGCGCGCGAGCGTACGGGTACGCCCTGCTGACCACGCCGATGTCTCGGCCCTGGTCACCCTCATCAGTTCGGTGGATACGAAGTCGGGCGTCTTCAGCGGACGCGGCCTGGTCGACCCTGACCTCGACCACCTCGCGACCCGGCTCACCGCGATCCTCTCCGAAGCCTCCCGCACTCTGCTCGTCGCGACCGACGACCAGACCGGCGGCGTCGTCGGCCTGCTGGTCACGAAGATGGACGAGATCGGCGCGATCGATCTGACGCCCGCCGTCCACGTCACGCATCTGCTTGTCGCGCCGGCACATCGCCGTCGTGGCGTCGGCCGCACCCTGCTGGCCGCGGCCGTCCACCTGGCCGACGAACGCGGCGTAGACCGCGTGCTCGCCACCGCAGCCTCTGGATCGCGCGAGGCCAACCGCTACCTCTCCCGGCTCGGCTTCGCGCCGCTCGTCGTCCATCGGGTCGCCTCGACCGCCGCGCTGCGGCGCTCGCTGGGGATCTCGGATGTTTCCGAGCGCATCGCGCTGCTGCGTCGCGCCCGGCTCAACCGCACGCAACGGGCCGCATCGGGTGCCCGCCCACGTGGCCTGGTCGGCCGCGGCGTCGGACGAGGCGCCTGACCCGCAGATCGCGTCCGACCACAGTCCTAGAGTGGGGCCGTGGCTGACACCGCGACTTCCCCTCGGCTCCTGCTCCTGGACGGGCACTCGCTCGCGTACCGCGCGTTCTACGCACTGCGCGAGGTCGAGATGTCGACGACGACCGGGCAGCCCACGAACGCGGTGTTCGGGTTCACCTCGATGCTCATCAACCTGATGCGCGACGAGCAACCCACCCACATCGGCGTGTGCTTCGACGTCTCTCGCAAGACCTTCCGGTCCGAGCAGTACGCCGAGTACAAAGCCGGTCGCTCCTCCATGCCCGACGACTTCCGGGGCCAGGTCGAAATCATCCGGCTCGTTCTCGACGCGCTGCGCATCCGCTACGTCGCCGTAGACGGTTTCGAGGCCGACGACCTGATCGCGACCCTCACCACGCAGGCCGACGCCGAAGGCATGCAGGTGCTCATCTGCACCGGCGACCGTGACGCGCTGCAACTGGTCAACGACCACGTCACCGTGCTCTACCCCCGGCGCGGGGTCAGCGACATGAACCGCTTCACGCCCGAAGCAGTCGAAGAGAAGTACGGCCTCACCCCGGCGCAATACCCCGACTTCGCCGCCCTGCGCGGTGACCCGAGCGACAACCTGCCGAGCATCCCGAGCGTCGGTGAGAAGACTGCGGCGAAGTGGGTGCGCGAGTACGGCAACCTCGACAACCTGGTCGCCAACGTCGACACGGTGAAGGGCAAGGTGGGCGACGCGCTGCGCGAGCACCTGGCGGGCGTGCTCATGAATCGCCGGCTCACCGAGCTCGTGCGCGACGTGACTCTGGATGTGACGCCCGACGAACTCGAGCGGCAGCAGTGGGACCGCGAAGAAGTGCACAAGCTCTTCGACGACCTGCAGTTCCGCGTGCTGCGCGAGCGGCTGTTCCAAGAGGTCGCAGCGGCCGAGCCCGAGGCCGAGGAAGGCTTCGACGTCAGTTACGAGCGCCTCGACGTCGACGAGGTCGAGCAGTGGCTCGACGAGCACGCGCGCAGCGGCGACCGAGTCGGGGTCGCGTTCCGCGGCCAGTGGGGGCGCGGGACGGGCTCGCTCACCGGTCTCGCACTCGCAGGCTCCGACGGCGCATCGGCCTACCTCGACCCGTCCCGCATGAGCCCGGACGACGACGCCGCCCTGACCGCGTGGCTGGCCGAACCGGCGATTCCGAAGGCGACGCATGACATCAAGGGGCCGTTGCTCGCGCTGCGCGAACACGGCTGGCGCATCGCCGGAGTCACCAGTGACACGCAGCTCGCGGCGTACTTGCTGCGTCCCGACCAGCGCACGTTCGACCTGTCCGACCTCGCGCTGCGCTACCTGCGCCGCGAGCTGCGCAGCAATGTCGAAGAGTCGGGTCAACTGACCCTCGACGGCGGACTCGACGAGTCCGACGACGCACTCGCCGAGATCGAGACCGTGCAGGCGACAGCCATCAACGACCTGGCCACGGCGTTCGACGCCGAACTCGAGACCGGCGGGGCTTCACGCCTACTCGCCGAACTCGAGCTGCCGTTGACCTTCGTCCTCGCCGACATGGAAGCGGTCGGCATCGCGACCGACACCGACGCCCTCGTCGACCTGCAGTCCGAACTCGGCGGCGCGGTCAAGCAGGTCGAGCAGGACGCGCACCAGCTCGTCGGTCGAGAGTTCAACCTCGGCTCGCCGAAGCAATTGCAAGAGATCCTGTTCGATGAACGCAAGCTGCCCAAGACCAAGCGGATCAAGACCGGCTACACGACCGACGCCGACTCGCTGACCGACCTGTTCGCCAAGACCGGCGACGAGTTGCTCGGGCAACTCCTGCGCCACCGCGAGGTCGCCAGGCTCAAGACGGTTGTCGACGGCCTGCTGCCGCTCGTCGACGATCACAACCGCATCCACACGACGTTCAACCAGACCGTGGCCGCGACCGGTCGGCTGTCGTCGGTCGACCCGAACCTGCAGAACATCCCGGTACGCACCGCCGAGGGACGCCGCATCCGCGAGGCGTTCGTCGTCGGCGATGGCTTCGAGTCGCTCATGACCGCCGACTACAGCCAGATCGAGATGCGGATCATGGCGCACCTGTCCGGCGACGCCGGCCTGATCGAGGCGTTCACGACCGGCGAAGACCTGCACACCTTCGTGGCGTCGCGCGCCTTCGACATTCCCACCGACGAAGTCGACCCCGAGATGCGCCGCCGCATCAAGGCGATGTCGTACGGCCTCGCGTACGGGTTGTCCGCGTTCGGCCTGTCGAAGCAGCTGAAGATCACCCCCGACGAGGCCCGCGGCCAGATGGACGCCTACTTCACCCGCTTCGGCGGTGTGCGCGACTACCTCCGCTCGGTTGTCGAGGACGCCCGGCAGACCGGCTTCACCGAGACGATCATGGGACGCCGCCGGTACCTCGCGAACCTGAACAGCGAGAACCGCAACCTGCGCGAGATGGCCGAACGCGCCGCACTCAACGCACCAATTCAGGGCAGCGCTGCCGACATCATCAAGGTCGCCATGCTCGGCGTGCACCGCGGGCTCGCCGACGCCGGCCTCAAGTCCCGGTTGCTGCTGCAGGTCCACGACGAACTCGTCCTCGAAATCGCCCCGGGCGAGCGCGAGCAGGTCGAGGCGCTGGTGCGTGACCAGATGGGGAACGCCTACAAGCTCGGCGACGTCCCGCTGGACGTGTCCGTCGGACTCGGCCGCACCTGGCACGAGGCGGCGCACTGATCCTCTGACCCGCCGAAGGCGGGTCATCTCGCTCCCACACGGGCCTTCGAACCCGGCTGCCGACAGCGGAGCGGAGAGCGAGGGATGGCGTCCGGCGAGCGTGGATGGGCCTGGCCCCCTCCGAGCTTGCGAGGAGGGTGGTTGCGAGCGGACGCCATCCCTCGATCGCAGCGGCAGAACGCCGCCGGTTACGAAGGCCGGTACTCCATCCATTCTCGGTCGATCTCGAGGCCGACGTTCAGATAGAGGTGGAGGGCGTTGCGGTTCTCTGCCTGGACGGCGAGGCCGAGCACTGTGGCGCCGGCGTCGCGGCGGCGGCGCAGGCCCTCCAACAGGACCGCGCGGCCGAGGCCGTTGCCTCGCTCGTCCTCGGCGACGGCGAGCTGGGCGATCCAACCCGTGCCGTCGGAGAAGATGCGTCCGGTCGAGACACCGACCAGGCGGTCGCCGCGCCAGGCAAGGACTTGCAGGTCGGGCACGGTCGTGTCGGTGATGAACAGGTCACGCCAGTCGTCGAACTCGCGTTGTGGGTGTCCCGGGACTTCCGCCCATCCGGCGTCGACGTAGATGAGCTGGTACATCGCTCGGGCATCGTCGGACGCGAACGGGCGCAGCTCGACACCGTCGGGATAGCGGGGCTCGGCGATCGTCCAGTCCGCGGACACGGGACGAACGAGCTCGAAGCTGGATCGAGCGTGCCGCCAGCCGCGAGCCGCGAGGGCGGCACGCATTGCTCCGTCACGGTCGAGCACATCGATGTGAGCGTTTTCGAACGAGGAATACCAGCTGATCAGGTCGTTCGCGACGGCGCGCGTGACGTCCTGGTCGGGATCGGTGACGAACCACGAGTCGTGCGTGTTGTGCATGGCAACGGCGACCAAGCGGTCGCCGTCGGTGAAGATCCGGCTGTCGGTCTCGAAGGCAGCGACGTGGTCGAAGTGTTCGCCTACCTCTTGCTCGTCCTCCTCGGGAGCGCCGAACCAGAACGTCTCTGCGCGCGCGACGAGTTCGGCGGTGGCGGCGATGTCGTCTCTCGTGGCTGGACGGCTCTGCATTCCCTCATCGTGCCGCGTCAGGTCAATTCACAAACGTAGATGGCGGTGCCGGGCAGGATCGCCCCGCGCAGCGGCGACCACTGGCCCCACTCCTGCGTGTGGCCCGCGGGCCATTCCGGCTCGACGAGATCGACGAGCCGAAAACCGGCGGCCGCGATCTCGCGAACGCGATCGCCGAGCGTGCGGTGGTGCTCGACGTAGGTGGGTGTGCGGTCGACGGCGAACTCGACGTACGGAGTGCGGTCCCAGTACGGCATGGTCGCGCGCAGCCCGTCCGGTCCCGGGTCGTCCGGGAACGCCCAGCGGATCGGGTGTGTCGTCGCGAACACCCACAGTCCACCTGGGCGCAGGACGCGTGCGACCTCGCGCATCACCGCCGCCGAGTCGGCGACAAACGGCACCGCACCGAATGCAGTGAACGCCAGGTCGAAGGATGCGTCGCGCAACGGCAGATGCTGCGCGTCGGCCTGTACGAGCGGCACGTCGACACCGGTGCGCACTGCGCCGTCGCGGGCGTGCCGCAGCATGCCGGCCGAGATGTCCGAAGCGACTACGTGCGCGCCCTGCCCGACGAGCCAGCGCGAACACATCGCCGAGCCGCAGCCGACCTCGAGGATTCGTTTACCGCGTACGTCCGAGCCCAGCAGCCGCGCATCCTGTTCGCGCAGGTTCTCCGGACACCAGACGAAGTCGGCGACGCCGAGGAATTCGCCGTGCTCGCGGTGGTAGTCGTCGGCCTCGGCGTCCCACCAGCGCCGGTTGGCCCGGACGGTGGCCTGATCGCCTGCCGGTTGCCTGCCGACACCGACGGGCGCGGGCGAGTCAGCTGCTTCCGCCGCCACCGCACCCGCCGCCACCGCCGCACGAAGACCCGCCTCCGCACGAGGACCCGCCGCCACATGACGATCCGCCTCCGCACGACGATCCGCCACCACAGCCGTGGTGGCCGCCGTGATGGCCACCGGAACCGCCGTCGCCGCCGGCCGCCCACCACGTCGAGTCGCCGCCCGGACGCCGCCGCCGCGGGCCGCCCTTCGTCGCGCCGAGGCGCACGATCAGGCCGAGCACCACAACGGCGGCGACGACCAGGATCACGGCGGGCATGGGACGAGCGTAGGCGCCACCTACGCTCAAGGCGATGGCACAGCTTCGCCGGCGTGGACGAGTCGACCTGCAGCGGATGAACGCTGCGGTGGCGGGCCTCGTCCTGCCCGAGGCCGTCTACAAGACGTGTCCATGGCAGCCGCGTGGGCTCGTCGAGACCGGGCTGCGGCAGTGGTTGCGTTGTGCAGGTGCCGCGCTGCGCGACGACAAGGTCATCGGCATGCCGTCACACGCAGTCGACGAGGCGTGGCACGGCTTCATCCTGTGCACCGCGCAGTACGCCGACTTCTGCCATCGTGCTTACGGACGGTTCCTGCACCACCATCCCGAAGGTGGCGGTGGCGCGGCAGTCGACGACCCCGCCCGGCAGCTCGGGCGCACCGTTGTCGCCTGGTCGATCGTTGCTGATACTGACGAGTCGTGCGTGCTGTGGGACCTCGACGAGCAGGTCGGCGTCGAACACCCGTGGGGAGTGCCTGCTCAACGGGTAGCACAAGTACTGGCGAACCTGACCGAGATGCAAGGGAGCTGACGTGGCGATTCCCGTCCCGATGCGACTGTTGTGGGCCGTGCTGTCGCGAGTCGGCGGCACCCCGGTGCTGCAGCTGCCACCCGACGAGATCCCGGCGGGACGGGCGAGTCGGCAAAAGCTCATCCTGATGCCCGGTGCCTCGCTCCTCGTCGGACGCACGCACCGCGACGTCGACGTCGAGGACACGACCTTGGGCGGGATCCCGGTCCGCATCTTCCGGCCGTCCGGTGTCAGCGACCCGCTGCCGCTGATCATGAACTTCCACGGCGGCGGCTTCATCACCGGAGATTCGCAGCAGTCACAGTGGTGGTGCAGCTCGATCGCCCACGACGCCCGTGCCGTCGTCGTGTCGGTCGAGTACCGCTTGGCCCCCGAGCACCCGTACCCGGCTGCGCCGGAGGACTGTTACGCGACCACGGTGTGGTGCGCCGAGCACGCGTCCGAACTCGGCATCGACGCGTCCCGCATCGGGGTCATGGGCGACAGCGCGGGCGGCAACCTCGCAGCGGTGGTGTCGCTGATGGCCCGCGACCGCGGCGGCCCCCAGATCGCGCTGCAGGTGTTGCTCTATCCCGCTGTCGACATGGTCAACGCCTACCCGTCCGAGGACGAGAACGAGTTCGCGCCGATCCTGGGCAAGGCCGACCTCAACGTGAGCGACATCTACTGCCCCGGCCACGAGGACGAGCCGTATGCCTCGCCGCTGTTCGGCGAGCACGAGGGGCTGCCGCCGGCGCTGATCCAGACGGCCCAACACGATCCGCTGCGCGATCAGGGCCGGGTGTACGCCGACGCACTGCGCAAGGCCGGCGTCGACGTCCGGCTGACGAACTACGTCGACGCTGTGCACGGGTACGCGTCCCTGCCGGGTGTGGTGCCGGTCGCTCGGCAGGCGTTGGCCGAGGCCGTTGCGGCGTTCGGCGACGCGTTCGCCCGCTAGCGTGCAGGGCCCGGATTACCGGGAACAGAAGGGTCTGGAGTAGGGTTGAACCTGGTGGGACAGGTCTGTGGCCTCGACATGGAGTAGGCCGCTCGTCAAATCCGCAACGGAAATGTCGATGGACTTCGGTCCGAGGGCTGCCCCGCGACCTTCGATCAACTGTCAGGACCCACCGACTCAATGACGTCCACCCAAACCGCACCGAGCACCACCCCACAGGTCGCCGTGAACGACATCGGCACTGCCGATGACTTCCTCGCCGCGATCGACAGCACAATCAAGTACTTCAACGACGGCGACATCGTCGAAGGCACCATCGTCAAGGTTGACCGCGACGAGGTCCTTCTCGACATCGGCTACAAGACCGAAGGTGTCATTCCGTCCCGCGAACTCTCCATCAAGCACGACGTCGACCCGAACGAGGTCGTTACCGTCGGCGATGAGATCGAGGCCCTGGTTCTCCAGAAGGAGGACAAGGAAGGCCGGCTCATCCTGTCCAAGAAGCGCGCCCAGTACGAGCGCGCCTGGGGCACGATCGAGGAGAAGAAGGAGCGCGACGAGGTCGTCGAAGGCACCGTCATCGAGGTCGTCAAGGGCGGCCTGATCATCGACATCGGTCTGCGTGGCTTCCTGCCCGCGTCGCTGGTCGAGATGCGCCGCGTCCGCGACCTGCAGCCGTATGTCGGCAAGACGCTCGAGGCCAAGATCATCGAGCTCGACAAGAACCGCAACAACGTCGTGCTGTCGCGGCGTGCGTGGCTCGAGCAGACCCAGTCCGAGGTGCGCAGCGAGTTCCTGAACAAGCTCGCCAAGGGCCAGGTCCGTACCGGTGTCGTCAGCTCGATCGTCAACTTCGGCGCGTTCGTCGATCTCGGCGGGGTCGACGGTCTGGTGCACGTTTCCGAGCTGTCCTGGAAGCACATCGACCACCCGTCCGAGGTCGTCGAGGTCGGCCAGGAGGTCACCGTCGAGGTTCTCGACATCGACCTCGACCGCGAGCGCGTCTCGCTGTCGCTCAAGGCCACCCAGGAAGACCCGTGGCGTCAGTTCGCCCGTACCCACCAGATCGGGCAGGTCGTCCCGGGCAAGGTCACCAAGCTGGTTCCGTTCGGCGCGTTCGTCCGCGTCCAGGACGGCATCGAGGGCCTGGTGCACATCTCCGAGCTGGCCGAGCGTCACGTCGAGATCCCCGAGCAGGTCGTCAACGTCGGCGACGACCTGCTGGTCAAGGTCATCGACATCGACCTCGAGCGGCGCCGCATCTCGCTGTCGCTGAAGCAGGCGAACGAGGGCGCGCTGACCGAGGACTCGTTCGACCCGGCGCAGTACGGCATGGAGGCCCAGTACGACGACAAGGGCAACTACATCTATCCCGACGGTTTCGATCCCGAGACCCAGGAGTGGCTGCCCGGCTACGACGACCAGCGTGAGGCGTGGGAGAAGCGTTACGCGTCCGCGCGCGAGCGTTTCGAGGCGCACAAGAAGCAGCAGCTAGGACGCCCAGAAGGCCGATGCCGATGCTGCGGTCGAGACCGGCGACGCGTCGTCCTACACCTCGGAGGCTCCGGAGTCTGGCGGTTCGCTCGCTTCGGACGAGGCGCTGGCGGCCCTTCGCGAGAAGCTGGCCGGCCGGTAACCAGTTCGTTCGCGAGAGGCCCGGGACTGTTGTCCCGGGCCTTTCGTCATGTCGGTACGGTCTGAATCGTGCGGGTGGCGCTGAGCGGGGGAGTCGGGTCCGGCAAGAGCACCGTCGCCCGCCGGTTGGAACACCACGGCGCGGTGGTCATCGACGCGGACGCGATCGCGCGCGAGGTCGTCGAGCCCGGTACGTCCGGCTTCGACGAAGTGGTGGCGCGGTTCGGCGACGAGGTGGTCGCGGACGGTCGCCTCGATCGCGCCGCAGTGGCCAAGATCGTGTTCAACGACAAGGACGCGTTGGCCGACCTGAACAAGATCGTCCATCCACGTGTCGGCGAACGCGTCGCCGAGCTGACTGCAGCGGCGCCCGACGACGCCGTGCTCGTCTACGACGTTCCGCTGCTCGCGGAGAAGGGCTCGCGCGAGGGCTTCGACGTCGTCGTCATGGTGCTCGCCGACCGCGAGACGCGCCTGGAACGCCTCGCGGGCCGCGGCATGCCCCGTGCGGACGCCGAAGCCCGGATGGCGGCCCAGGCGAGCGACGAGCAGCGCCGAGCAATGGCCGACGAGATCGTCGAAAACGACGGCTCGACGCACGACCTCGATGCGGCAGTGGACGCGCTGTGGGAACGACTGGCCGCCAGGTAGGCGGTTTGGATCGCCCGATCCCGATCAGATAGAGTCATCGCCCGTACGCGAAGGCGCAAAAACGCCCCGCGAACTGCGGACGTAGCGCAGCTGGTAGCGCATCACCTTGCCAAGGTGAGGGTCGCGGGTTCGAATCCCGTCGTCCGCTCGAGGCACCGCCTCGGCGATCACTCCGGCGAAATCCGGGGCCAAGCCGACCCACACGGCGGCGTGGCCGAGTGGCTTAGGCAAGGGCCTGCAAAGCCCTGTACGCGGGTTCGATTCCCGCCGCCGCCTCGTAGGTTGCAAGACCGACAAACCACCGCGCAAAGCGGTGCATAAGGGCGATTAGCTCAGTGGGAGAGCACTACCTTGACACGGTAGGGGTCACTGGTTCAATCCCAGTATCGCCCACCAAAAGGCATCGATCAGTCCGCTGTGGCTGTTGCTCGCCGGTCCTCCGTGGTCGCCGGACCGGGCACTGATCAGCGTCAGGAGCTTTGCGAGATCTGGGCCTCGACGAAGCAGCTGTTCGGGTCGTTCTGCATGTACAGGTTGACGGTGAACGTGTGCCCCTGGCCAGATATCGAGCTGCTTCGGCGCCATGACCGATCCGATGCGTTGCTTGACGAACGCGATCAGGTCCACACGCACGACCTCGGCGCCCGCGCGCGCCTGACCGAGGAAATCATGCCGAAGGTCGACGCCGCCTGACCTCGGAACACGCGGGTCCGCACGCCCTGGCCGCCTAGGATCGGTGTCGATCCTCGTGGACGGAGCGGCTGTGACGCAGGCGGTGGTGCGCGAACGGGGCACCGGCCGCGCGGTGAAGCGGCGCGACATCCAAGGACTGCGCGCACTGGCAGTCGTTGCTGTCGTCGCGAATCATTTGACCGGTCATCCCGGCGGCGGCTTCGTCGGCGTCGACGTGTTCTTCGTGATCTCGGGCTACCTGATCACTGGCGTCCTGCTGCGTGGGCTCGACTCCGAGGGTGGGGCGGTCGGCTATCTTGCCGCGTTCTACCGCCGCCGGGTGCGCCGCATCCTGCCGGCAGCGGTCGTGGTGATCGCCCTGACGCTGCTCGCTGCGCACTCGGTCTTCGGGACGAACCGGTTCGCCACAACGCGTGGCGATGCGTGGTGGTCGTTCATCTTCTGGGCCAACTGGCACTTCATCGACGTCAAGACGAACTACTTCACGGCGAGTGGACCGGTTTCGCCCTTCGAGCACTTCTGGTCACTCGCGGTCGAGGAGCAGTTCTACCTCGTGTGGCCCGTCGTGACGCTGCTCGTGGCCCTCATGGTCGGCAAACGGCTGCGCCGTGCGTCGATAGGTGCTGCGGCGATCCTGATCGGCGCCGTGTCATCGGCAGTCGCTGCAGCGCACAGCGCGTCCGAGCCGACCACGACGTACTTCTCGTCGTTCACCCGCGCCTGGGAGCTGGGCGTCGGTGCGCTGCTGGCCTGCGTGCCGACGATCGCAGCATCGAGGCCCGTGCTGACGGCCGTGTCGTGGCTCGGCACGATCCTCATCCTCGCGGCCGTGTTCGGCACCGATCCGGTCGGCGCGTTCCCGCTGACCGGGGTAGCGGCGGCTTGCGTCGGGTGTGCACTCGTCATCGCCGCCGGCTCCGCGCAGGCAACGTGGAATCCACTGCTCACCAACTGGATTGCCGGACTCGTCGGCGACCTCTCCTACTCGCTGTATCTCGTCCACTTCCCAGTCATCGTGTTGCTCACGGCGGCGATGTCCGACCACGGCGCAGCCTTCTACACCGCCGCGATTTTGCTGACGCTCGCCGGATCGTGCGCGCTGTACGCGCTTGTCGAGCGTCCCGTTCTCGACTCGAATTGGCTTCGTCCGAAAGGCGATTCGCGCGATCGCAGAACGCGTACGAGCGATGCGGTCGGCATGAAACGGTGGGTCATCGTCGCGGTCGTTGCGGGCATCGCGGGGCTGGTGACGATCGGTCTGCGGCCCGACCCTGACGCCGCGTTCGCCAAGGAATATCAGGCGATCAACTCCGGGACGCCACGAACGCCGACAACGGTGCCGATGCAGCTCGCGGCATTGCAGAAACAGATCGCGATCGCCTTGCGCGCAACGACGTATCCGACGCTGCACCCGAGCATGGACGATGCGACGAGCGGCGACTTCGCGTCCGGTCGCATCATTGCGTGCGGGCAGGACGCGCTCGCGCCGCTCGCTTCGTGCACGGTCGGCCCGCGTCACGCAACGCACACGATCTACGTCACGGGCGACTCGACCTCGGCTGTGTACGCCGAGGCGTTCAGTCCGATCGTCGAGTCGATGCCCGACTGGCGGTTGATCATCCGCAGCGGATTCGGTTGCCCGTTCTCCGCAGCCGTTTACCAGCAGGTGGACGGCGCTCAAGGCGCGTGCAGCAGCCACAACGACACGGTGGTGCGCGAGATCGAGCGGCTCCGGCCCGACGTCCTCGTCGTGACGAACGAGTTCCGCCAACAGATCCCTGCGGGTGCCACGTCGGCGGTTTCCGCGAAAGCGCAGATTGCTGACATGGATCGCGAGCTGGCCCAGGTTCGCTCAGACGTCGCGACTGTCGTGCTGCTCGCGCCGCCACCGGGCGGCGCAGACCTGCAGGACTGTTACCGGCCGGACGCAGCACCGGTGCACTGTGTCGTTCGGCCGTCGCGGACCTGGCTCGATCTCGCGAATGCCGAGCGAGGGGCGGCCAAAGGCTCCCGCGACACGTTCATCGATCCGCGAAATTGGTTCTGCTCGCCGGCGGGGTATTGCCCGGCATTCGTCGACGGCGTTCCGACGATGTACGACGCAACGCATGCCACACGGGCGTACATGCGAACCATCGCTCCCGTCTTGCGCGGGGCACTTCGTCGTGCGCATGTGTTGCCTGCCTGAGTCGCGATGGCGGTTGAAGCGCAAAGCTCTGCTAGCGTGGGCACCGGTTATTCAGCACTTCCTACCTCGGCCCCATTGCGCGACGCAGGAGTTGTTGCAGTTGCGTGGGCCGCCTTTCAGCGCGATCGAGAGTCGACACCGCAGACCACCCGATGCACACGGTGTGCGACGGGAGTTCGGCGAATTTGAAGGTGAATGGTAATGGCACAAGGCACCGTGAAGTGGTTCAACAGCGAGAAGGGCTTCGGTTTCATCAGCCCCGACGACGGCACCAAGGACGTCTTCGTTCACTTCTCCGCGATCAGCGGCGATGGCTACAAGAGCCTCGAAGACAACCAGCGCGTTGAGTTCGACACGACCCAGGGACAAAAGGGTCCGCAGGCGGAGAACGTTCGCGCAATCTGATTTGACGACGACCGTGTCCGCCCAGCAGGGCAGTGACTACGCCGGCCTCAGCCGCCTCGTACGCAACGCGCGGCTGTTGGAACGCACACCGTGGCTCTATGGCCTTCGTGCGACTCTGACACTCGCATTCTTTGCTGCGTGCTGGTGGCTGCTGGCCTTCGTCGGTTCGTCTTGGCTGGCCCTGATCGCCGCTGGCGCATTGGGGCTGGCCTCGACGCAGGTCGCTTTTCTCGGCCATGACGGCGGGCATCAGCAGATCGCGTCGACCCGCACAGGCAACCTTCTGGTCAGCCTGATCGCGGGAAATCTGCTCACCGGGCTGAGTACTGCCTGGTGGGCAGATAAGCACAATCGGCACCACGCCAACCCCAACAAGGAACAGCACGATCCCGACATCGGCGAGGGCGTCCTAGCTTTCACTACGTCGGCCGCAGCCAATCGCCGCGGTCCGATCGCCAGAGCCATCACGCGCAACCAGGCGTTCTTGTTCTTCCCGCTGCTCACGCTGGAAGGCCTGAATCTGCACGTCGCCAGCGTCGACTTCCTGCGGCGGACGCGCTCGGCGAAGCTGCGTCGTACCGAGATCGCGTTGTTGCTCGTGCACACGGTCGCGTATGTCGGCGCGATCCTGGCGGTGCTCGGGCCGGTGCACGGGGTCGCGTTCATCGCTGTGCATCAGGCCGTCTTCGGTCTGTACATGGGGTGTTCGTTCGCGCCCAACCACAAGGGCATGCTGACGATCGGTCCCGACGAGAAGATCGATTACCTGCGCCGGCAGGTTCTCACGTCGCGCAATGTGCGTGGCGGTTGGCTGGTCGACGAACTGCTCGGCGGCCTCAACTACCAGATCGAGCACCACCTGTTCCCGAGCATGCCGCGCGCCAACCTTCGGCGCGCTCGACACCTCGTGCGCAGTTATTGCGAGACCCATCGCATCGCGTACGCCGAGACAAGCCTCGGTTCGTCGTACGTGATCGTGTTGCGCTACCTGCACGGGCTTGGTGCCCCACTGCGTGCCGCGCGAGACGCGAAGATCCGGCCCACGCTGGCGCGTGATGCCGGTCCGAATGACGGCGACGGCGCGCCCGAGCGCGACCTCGTCAAGCTGGACGCCTGAACCACCCGCACGCGGGAGACCGCAGCGGGTCCGGGTGTCCACTTCGGGTGATTCGTCCCGGGTCGCGACACGTGATCACTACGCGGGAGTACCCAGAAGCTTGACTGCGCTTCCGGACTGCGAAACGTTGTGCACCACCGTTCACGCGGTGTTCACAGCCTCGACCGCCCAGAAAGGCGTTCTGCATGTTTCGTTCGGCAATGAAGCCAGGTAAGAAGATCGCAATCCTCGCGGCAGTCGGTGCCGCGGTCGCCGCCGTGACGACGGCCGGTGCTGCATCGGCCACCGGCGCGACGACACCCGCGCCCGTAACCCAGGGCTCCCGCTATCTCGCACTCGGCGACTCGATCGCTTTCGGGTACCGCGAGTCGAACGCGGTCCAGACGCCCAACTACCCGAAGCCGGCCACCTTCCACGGGTACCCGTACCTCGTCGGTCAGGACCTCGGACTCAAGGTGACGAACGCGTCCTGCCCGGGTGAGACGGCAGCAAGCTTCATCACCGCCGGAAATCTCGACCACGGCTGCTCCGCCGATGAAAACGGCGTGTCCGCCGCCGGCTACCGGACGAACTTCCCGCTGCACGCGAAGTACACCTCGCCGAGCGAGTCGCAGCTGCAGTTCGCGATCGCGTTCCTGAAGAAGTACCCCGGCACGAAGCTGGTCACCCTGCAGATCGGCGCGAACGACGGTCTGCGCTGCATCGAGTTGGGCAACTGCAACACGATCCAGCAGAAGGCCGCCCTGGCCGCGAAGGTCGAGCGACGACTGAACACGATCCTGAGCGCGATCACGAAGAAGGGCGGCTACCACGGCCAACTGGTGCTCGTGAACTACTACTCGATCAACTCCGCGAGCACGGACGCGAACGACAACAGCCAGTTGCTCAACGCGGCAGAGGCGTCGGTTGCGAAGAACTACAAGAACGTCACGATCGCGGACTCGTACTCGCGGTTCGCACAGGCATCGCTGAACGCTGCGGGCAGCGACACGTGTGCTGCAGGACTCGAGACGATCCTGACCGCCAGCACGCCGCCCAACGGCAACTGCGGTATCCACCCGAGCCTCGGCGGCCACGCCTTGATCGCCAGCTCGGTCGAGCGGGTCGTCAAGAAGGCCTGACGATCCACCAGTTCGCAACAGAGGTCCCCGGCCGTTTCGGCCGGGGACCTCTGCTTTTGACCTCAAGTCGACTTGAGCTTGTTAGCTGGACTCATGCCTGAAACGACAACAGTGGACGAAACGCTGCTCCGGCTGCATCGGTACGGCCCCGAGTTCGAGGGTTGGCTGAGCAACCACGGACCGATGGCGGTCGAGGCGATGGGCCGGCGCGGCCACGAATCCCGGATCACCGGATGGACCGACGAGTACGTCAAACGGCTCGACGCTGCGCCGGGCCGAGGCCGGGTGCTCGCCGATGACGAGGTAGCTGCGGCGCTCGGCGATCCGCGACTCGCTGGTGACTGGCTGGCGACATTTCGCGCCCAGCTCGTCGAGTCGAGCTGGCAGTCGGTCCTGTCGCAGTGGTGGCCGCGACTGCTGCCGGGCATTGCGGCCGGCGCGACCCACGGCGTCATCCGTGTCGGGCACGCGGTGCTGTCGCTGCGCGCGGAGGAGACCGAGCCACGCGTTGCAGAGCTTGCGCATGCGCTCGGATATTGGGCGATGCGTTGGCAGCCCGTACCAGTCGTTGCACCACGCGGAACCGGAGGTCCGGCCGAGATCCTCGCCACCGTGCCCGCCGTTGCCGACCAGAGCGGCGGCATCCGGCCGCGACTGGCTCAGCTCGCATCGACCGCGGGCTATGTCGACGCGGCCGAGTCGCTGGCGCCGCCGACCGACGTCCAGCAGGATCTCCAAGCGCTCGTCGACGCGGTCGTGCTGCGTTACGCGCGGTGGGCACAGGGCAACCCGACGATGCTCGTCCATGCGGCGACCGCGCCGAACGCGGTGCTGCGAACGCTGCCCAGCCTGCCGGTCGAGCTGTGGCTGCCGTCCTACGAGGCAGCGTGGTCGGCGTCCACAGCGGTGGTTGCCGCATACCGTCCGGCATCCGACCGCGATCCGGAGCTGGGCCCGACTGACGCGGACGCGTTCGAGGAAACGGTGTCCGCCGGTAGCGAGCACATGATCAAGTTCGCCGACACAGCGCTGGAGACCTACGCACGGACGGGCGACGGCGATGCTCTCCGGGCCATCGGTGCGGCGGTCCGACTCGGTGCCTGACCTGGCAACAGCGCCACCATCGGTAAGAACGATCTCAGCAGCCGAGGAGGATGATGGGCTCATGGTGCGATCGTTTGGGCTTGGCCGTCGCCGGGCCGCATGGCTCGTCCCCGTGGTTGTGGTCGCCGCTGTCGGCATCGGCGCGGCGATCGAATCGTCCGGCGCGTCCGCTGCGCCACGTCTCGCGCCGCGCTCGCCGGCGCAGCTGCTGACGGCGATCGCGAAGACGACGACGACCGCACTGTCCGGAAAGATCACCGAGAGCACCAGCCTCGGCATTCCCGAACTCCCCGGGCCCGCCAACGCCGCGTCGCTCTCGTGGCAGTCCTTCCTCACCGGTTCACATTCGGTCCGGGTGTGGGTGGACGGCGCGGCCAGGCAGCGCCTCGCGGTGATCGGCGAACTGTCCGAGGCCGACGTCGTGCACAACGGCCGTGACGTCTGGACCTACACCTCCGACTCGAACTCGGTGAGCCACCGCGTCCTGCCCGCTCGTGCGCGCAAGAGCGACCCGATGGACCAGACGCACGCGGTACTGACACCCGCCGCCGCGACCGCCCGCGTGTTGAAGGCGATCTCGCCGACGACGTCGGTCACGCTCGGGCCGACCCAGATGGTTGCCGACCGGGCGGCATACACGCTGGTGATCTCGCCGCGCGACGCTCGCTCGACCATTCGCAAGATCACCATCGCCGTGGACAGCACACACTTCGTCCCGCTGCAGGTTGAAGTCTTCGGTGCATCGTCGACTCCGGCTATCAAGGTCGGTTTCACCGACATCTCGTTCGCGACACCCTCGCCCTCGACGTTCAACTTCCATGCCCCGGCCGGTGCGACCGTGTCGAAGAACCCCTTCACCGCCGGCCCGTCGCATGACGGGGAACACGCAGCACCCGCGCCGATGCAGGGGCACGCGGGCACGCTTCGGCCGCGCGTCATCGGCTCGGGCTGGACGTCGGTGATCGAGGTACACGGCGCCGACCAACTCATGGGTGCGTCGGGTCCGGTCTCGCAGCTCACGACTCAGGTCGGCACGTCCGGGATGCGGCTGTTGCACACCGCGCTGGTGAATGCAGTGCTGCTTCCTGACGGGCGTGCGTTCGTCGCAGCGATGCGGCCCGCGGCTCTCGAGCACATCGCCGCGACCACCGCGCACTGAGCCGCACGTGGCCGTCGCGGTACGCACGGCGGGACTGACCCGTCGATTCGGTGCGCAGGTCGCCGTCGACGCCATCGATCTGGACGTTCCGAGCGGTGCCGTCTATGGCTTCCTCGGACCGAACGGGTCGGGCAAGACGACGACAATCCGCATGCTGCTCGGACTCATCGGGGCCGATGCCGGCGAGATCGAACTGTTGGGGTCGCCGATGCCCCGCGACAGTTCGCGGGTGCTCCCGCGCGTCGGCGCGCTGATCGAGGGCCCGGCGTTCCACCCGTACCTCACCGGTCTGCAGAACCTGCGGCGCCTGGACGTGAGTGATGCGACGGCGAACCCTGCGTCGTCGCGCACGCGGATCGACGGCGCGCTCGCGCGCGTGGGACTCACCGCGGCGGCAGGGAAGAAGTACCGCAACTACTCACTCGGCATGAAGCAACGGCTCGGCCTGGCGGCCGCCCTGCTGCAGCCACGTGATCTGCTGATCCTCGACGAACCGACCAACGGCCTCGACCCGCAGGGCACGCGCGAGGTTCGCAAGCTCGTCCGCGACCTGGCCACCGACGGCACGACAGTGCTGGTGTCGAGCCATCTGCTCAGCGAGATCGAGCAGATCGCAACGCACGTCGGCATGATGTCCGCGGGCCGGCTCGTGCGCCAAGGCACCCTGGACGAGGTGCTTGCCGACGGCGCCGCACAGCTGCGCGTCAGCACGCCAGATCTCGATGTCGCCGCCGCTGTGCTGCAACGCCTGGGTCTGGCTGTACCGACGGTCGACAAGGAACACGAGACGGTGCAGGCTCGCCTGGACTCCGTGCCGGTCGAAGAGGTTGCGCGCGAACTCGTGCATGGCGGCGTCCGGCTGCGTGGGCTCTCGGTCGACCGTCCCGATCTCGAGGACTTGTTCGTATCGATCACCGGCGAGGGCTTCGATGTCGTCAACTGAACTCGCACCGCCGCGGACGAAGCGCTATCGCGGCGCGTTCCTGCGGCTGTATCGCTCCGAGGTGTGGCTGCTGCTCCGCCGGCGCCGCAACCAGATCCTGCTCGCAGTGCTCGCCGTGATCCCGATCTTCATCGGTGTCGCCGTGAAGATCAGCGCGCCGCAGAACGGCGACGGTCCGCAGTTCATCGGGCGCATCACCGGAAACGGCCTGTTCCTCGTCTTCACCGCGATCACGGTCGCGATCCCGTTCTTCCTGCCGCTGATCATCAGCGTCGTCGCCGGCGACTCGATCGCCGGCGAAGCGGGACTCGGCACGCTGCGCTACATACTGACCGTTCCCGTCGGGCGCGGTCGCCTGCTGACCGTGAAGAGTCTCGCGGTCGCGACGTTCACCGCGATCGCAGTCCTCGTTGTCGCGATCGTCGGGCTGGTCGCCGGGGCTGCACTGTTCGGCCTGCATTCGCTCGTGCTGCTGTCGGGCGACACGGTGTCACTCGGCGACGGACTGCTCCGCACGCTCGGTGTCGTCGCCTACGTGACGATCGCGCTGTTCGCGCTCGCTGCAGGCGGACTGCTCATCTCGACGCTGACCGAGAACGCCATCGCCGCGATGGCAAGCGCCGTGAGCATCGCCGTCTTCTCGGCCCTGCTCGACGCCGTCCCGCAGCTGTCCGCGATCCATCCCGCGCTGCTGACCGACCACTGGCTCGGCTACGGCGAACTGCTCCGCACGTCGATCAGCACCTCCGACCTGCTGCGGTGGACGCTGCTGCATCTTGCCTATGCGGCGATCTTCCTCAGTCTCGCTTGGTCGAGGTTGACCACCAAGGACGTCAGCAGCTGAGCGTCCACCGCGGTGGGTCAGAGCGACATGTGCTCGGCCTGCAGCACCTGCCGTGCGGCGTCCGCCGTCGGGTCCATGGCGAACCAATGCTGCAGCTGGCCGTTGTTCAGCGCGTTGTCCAGCGCCGGCCATGATCATCGACTGGTCGAGGACGAGGCGGCGGTGGCCGACCTGGCCGGTCGAGGGATTCACCGCGTCGTAGAACCCGCCGTCGTGGGTGTAGATGTCCGGGTACAGCGAACGGAGTTTCTGGATGTTCGCGTACGCGACCTGCGGTGAGACGTTCAGCGCGATGAAGGAGGCGTGCGGAGTCACCGTCGACTCTGTCGCGCAGGTGTCGCACTGCGACAGGTGCTGGCCCTTCGGGAACGCGAGGCCCTCAACGCCGAAGCCGCCGTAGCCGCCGGTGTCATCAGCCGTGCTCGACGGCGACATGCCCCAGACGGGGTAGCCGAGCTTGTCGGTCGCGTACTTGACCTGCACGTCGACCGTGCGCTGGTCGGCCAGACCGAAGCTCTGCTTGCCCCACGACGTCTCCGGCACGACCTCGTTGGCCATCAGACCCTCGAACATGCCACCGCCGAACGTCGGCAGGAACTTCAGGGACGTTCCCGGGTAGGTGTAATGGCCCTCCCACACGCGGAAGGTCTTACCCGACAGCGGATCCTTCTGGTTCACCCAGTAGCCCTGCGGCTGCGGCTGACCCTGCCACGAGAAGTCCGGGTCGGTGTCGCACTGCTTCGGCGGGAGCACCCGCCAGGTGCGCCACCACACGTCGCCGGGCATCTGGTGCCGGCCCATGCCGATGTACATCGCGATGCGCGGGTCGCGAGTAGATCGCGCCGTTGTGGTAGCCGGCCGGACCCTGGTCGACGTAGTAGCCGCCGTACATCTGACCGGTCGGTTGGTTGCCCGCGATGTTCGCGTTCGTGTTGCACGCGGTCTGTGGGCGGTTGTCGTAGAAGATCGAGAAGTCCATCGGCGCCAGCAGCTTGTCAGCCAGGCCCGCGATCTCGGGGAACGCATGCTTGACCACGATCAGGCCGCTGGCGTACCAGCCGTTGTCCACCGCTGACAGGAACCAGCAGTTGTCCTGGCTCGGCGTCGTCTCGGCGCAGTCGCCCTGACCCGGATTGAGCAGCGTCTTGCCGTTGTCGGTGTCGTACCACTGGTAGAGGAAGCCGTGGCTGCGCTGCAGACCTTGCACCGCGGTCAGCGTCTGCTGCAGGCGCTGGTCGGCTTCTCGTTTGTTGATGATGTGCAGGTCGTAGGCCGACGTGACTGCCCAGAGGTACACGCCGATGTTGGCCGCGGACGTGTAGTTCCCACGCGTGTTGCCGGGGCCGAGATTGTCCAGTGGGAGATGGGTCTTGGGATCGACGTCGGGACCGTAGAAGCGCCAGGTGTCACGCGCGATCGCGAGCAGGTTGGCGCGCTGCGGTCCGGTCAGGCCGGAGTCTGCCCGGCGGCCGGGCGTGCGCCGACGGCGCCGCGGCGAGGCCGACCGCGAGCACCGCGGTCGTCACTGCGGCCCCGGCGCGTCGCATGATTCGGGAAAGGGACATGGGTTTCCTCCTAGGCCGATGCGGCGAACGGGTTCGGGACCGCGTCGAGCAGTTGGACGGTGTACGGGTCACTCGGGTGCTGCAGCACGTCCTTCGTTGCACCGGACTCGACGAGACGGCCCTTGTTGAGCACGAGGATCTCGTCGGTCACGACGCGCGCGCTGAGCAGGTCGTGGGTGATGTAGAGCAGGCTCAGGCCGCGTTCGACCCGCAGCTGGGAAAGCAGCCGCAACACTCCGGCGCGCAGCGACACGTCGAGCATCGACACCGGTTCGTCGGCGACGATCAACTCTGGATTGCAAGCCAGCGCGCGGGCGATCACGACACGCTGCCGCTGACCGCCGCTGAGTTGGTGCGGCAATTTGGCGGCGAACTGCTCGGGTGGAGTCAGACCGACCGTGTCGAGCAGTTCGTTCACCCGCGCGGTGGTCTCACGCGCCGACAGACCGAGGAAGTTCTGGCACGGACGGGCGACGGTGTAGCCGACGGTGTGCAACGGGTTGAGCGCACCGTACGGATCCTGGAACACCATCTGCACATTGCGGTGGTACTTGCGCAGCCCGCGCGAGCGCAGCTTGCCGACGTTCAGCTCACCGAACTTGATCGAGCCCGAGGTAGGTCGTGCCGAGCCCGTGATCATCCCGGCGATCGTCGACTTGCCGCTGCCGCTGGCACCGACGAGTGCGACGGCCGCGCCCGGATTGATGGTGAACGACGCGTCGTCGACCGCGGTCAGGCTGCCGCGGCCGCGACCACGTACCCGGAAGGTCTTCGTGACGTGGTCGACAACCAATGGCGGCACCGAACTGGTGCCTGCCTTCGTCGCCTCAGACATGCGTGGCCTCCTCGTGCTCGCGAGCCCGGACGAGGCAGGCTGCGGTGCCCTTGCCGAGCGGGGTGAGCGGCGGATTCTGCTGCCGGCACACGTCCTCGACGGCGCTAGCAGCGTGGGGCGAACGGGCAGCCCGGCAGGTCGAGGGACAGGTCCGGTGGCGAGCCACCGATGCCGCCGAGGCGAACCTCGTCCGCGCGCGGATCGGCGTAGCAGTCGAGCAACGCCTCGGTGTACGGGTGGTGCGGACCGCGCAACAGCGCGTCGGACGGCTGGTCCTCGACGATCTCGCCGGCATACATGACGAGCACCCGGTCGGTCGCCTCCAGCACCACGCCGAGGTCGTGGCTGATCAGCAGCGCGGTGAACTGCTGCTCGCGTTGCAGTTGCTTGATCGTGTCCATGACCGCGTTCTGCACGATGACGTCCAGTGCGGTCGTCGGCTCGTCGAACACGATCAGGCGTGGCTCGAGCGACAGCGCGAGCGCGATGGCGACACGTTGCCGCATGCCGCCCGACAGCTCGTGCGGATACCGGCGGAGTACATCCTCGTCGAGGCTGACGTTGTCGAGCAGTTCGGCACCGCGCCGGCGAATCGACTGCCGGTCGACCTTCTCGCCGTCGCGTGCGTGCGCTCGCAGGATGTCGCCGAAGTGATGCTCGACCGTCCGGACGGGATTGAGCGCGTTCATCCCGCTCTGCAGCACGAGCGCGAAGCCGTTGCGTCGCTGCTGGCGAAGCTGCTCACCGTCGAGGTCGGCGATGTCGACGCCGTCGAAGGTGATGCTGCCGCCGTCCAGGCGCGCGGGTGGACGCTGCATGCGTGTCAGCGCGTAGCCCAGGGTCGACTTACCGCATCCGGACTCGCCGACCAGCCCGACGAATTCGCCGGCCGCCAGATCGAGATCGACATCGCGCACCGACCAGATCCGCGTGCCGCGGTTCGGCTCGTACACGACGTTGACGCCGCGCGCGGAAAGTAGTGGAGCGTCGCTCATGACATCTCCTCGCGACCACTCGCTACGCTCGGGCCGGTCGGAGCCGCCATATCCGCCTTGCGGCGGAGACGATTGCTTTGATTCGCTCCGCAAGCGTCGCTCATGCTGCCTTCTCCCGCAGTCGCGGGTTCGACAGCGCGTCGATCCCGAAGTTGATCAGCGTGAACGACAGGGCCAGCAAGGCGATCGCCAGGCCGGGCGCGAAGACCATCAGCCATTGGCCGGTGAGCAGCGCGTTCTGCTGCTGGGCCTGGTAAAGGATCGTGCCCCAACTGATCGTTGCCGGATTGCCGAGCCCGAGGAATTCGAGACTCGCCTCGGCCATGACCGCTGCTGTCGCCGTAGCGAAGAAGCTCGCCGCGACCAGCGAGGTCATGTTCGGCAGGATCTCGCGGAACACGACGCGGAACAGCCGCTCGCCGGAGAACTGCGCGGACGTCACGAACTCGCGCGTGCGCAGCGTGACCGCCTGGCTGCGGATCACCCGTGCGCCCGTTGCCCACGACGTGACCGCGACGACGAAGACGATCGTCCAGATCGAGTGCGACGTGAAGTACGCCGCCAGGATGATCATCAGCGGGATGCCGGGCAACACCAAGGCGAGGTTGGTGAAGAAGCTCAGCACGCTGTCGACGAGCCCCGGCCGGTAGCCCGCGACCAGGCCGAGCGTGACGGCGATGATGGTCGCCGCGAGGCCGGCCACCAACCCCACGAGCAGCGAGACTCGCCCGCCGTAGAGGAACTGCGAGAACACGTCCTGCCCGTTGCCGGTCGTCCCGAACCAGTTCGTGCCACTCGGGCCGAGATAGGGCTGGAAGTTCGTCGCGGCCGGATCGTGCGGCGCGATGACCGGCGCGAGCAACGAGAGCAGGATGAAGATGCTCAGGAGGACCATGCCGATCCTGGCCTTGCCGCTGCCCCAGATCGTGCGAACGGCACGTCCGACGAACAGCAACGGGCCGGGGACGGAACTCGGGCCACCACTCTTGACCTCAGCGCCCTTGCCGGGCGCCTCCGAGGGCGGTTGGGCGGTTGTCAGGGCTGTCATGTGTTGCGCACCCTCGGGTCGAGTCGGCTGTAGAGCAGGTCGACGATGAAGATCGCGGTCAACATGCTCACGGTGATGACCAGGAACAGTGCCTGCATCAGCGGGTAGTCGTGGTTGCTGACTGCCTCGTACAGCAGATGGCCGATGCCGGGGTAGCTGTAGACGCCCTCGACCAGCACCGATCCGCCGACGACCGCGCCGAGCGTCAGCCCGAACGCAGTCACGTTGGGCAGCAGCGCGTTACGCGCTGCGTAGCGCAACGCGACGGTACGGCTGCGCAACCCGTTCGCCTCGGCGAAGGTGATGTAGTCCTCGCCGAGGGTGTTGATCATGTTGTTGCGCATGCCGAACACCCAGCCCGACAGCGTGGTGACGACCAGCGTCAGCGCCGGCAGCACGCTGTGCATGAACGCGTCCGACAGGAACGACGGACTGAGGTTCGGTGTGAGCCCCTCGCTGTAGCCACCCTTGATCGCGAACCAGTTCAGCTTGAACGCGAACACGTAGAGCAGGATCAGGCCGAGCCAGAACGGCGGGAAAGCCGCGAAGAACGTCGCGCCCACCGTGATGGTCGTGTCGGACTTGCGACCGCGTCGCCAACCCGCATAGACCCCGAGCAGTGTTCCGACCACGAACGCGAAGATCGTGGTCACACCGACCAGGACGAGGGTCCACGGCAGCGCCTTGCCGATCGAGCCGGCCACCGTCTGCGTTGGATCGGTGAACGAGCGACCGAACCTGAAGTGCGCGACGTCGCCGAGATAGGTCCAGTACTGGCTCAGCGTGCTGCCGTGCGGACCGCCGCCGAGTTGGGCCTCGATGGCCGAGCGCTCGGCATTGGTGACCTGCTGCCCGGACGCCGCTATTTTCGCCAGCGCGGCGTCAAGCGGCGACCCGGGCATGATCCGGGGCAGGATGAAGTTCAGCGTGACGGCGGCCCACAACGTGAGCACGAACAGTCCGAGCTTCTTGAGCACATAGGGCATCGCGATCACCTCCTTCCAGCTCCGGTTGGTGGTCAGGCCTTCTTGATGTGGGTGACGACCTGCAACATCGCGTTGTTGTAAGTGGTCGGGAGCATGTACGGATCGCTCTCCGACGGCCATCCGGTGAAGTTCTTCGTCGAGAACAGGCCCCAGCTGCCGCCGTAGTACATGAGGACGATCGGCACCTGCTTGTACATGACCTGCTCGAGCTTGTACGTCGCCTGGTTCTGCGCGTCCTTGCCGACAGCCCCGGCGAGTTGCGCGAGCGCCTGGTCGACCTGCGGGCTCTTGAACCGCTCGAAGTTGTTGACTGTCGGCGTGTTCAGCGGCGTCGCGAACTTGCTGTTCAGCGCGTTGTTGAAGTCGATGTACGGCGAACCGCTGCCACCGAAGCCGCCCATCGCCGCGTCGAACGAGCCGGCGCCGATGTCCTTCTCGTACTGCGCGTACTGCGGCTCGTTCAGCGTCACGTTGATACCGACGGCGCTCAGCTCCGACTTGACCTCGGTCGCGGCAGCGACCCAGTCAGTGAAGTTGTTCGGCATCTCGATCGTCATCGAGACCTGCTTGCCGTCCTTGGTCAGCTTGTTGCCGCTGTAGGTGAAACCGGCTTTCTGGAACGCAGACTTGGCCGCCGACGCGCTTTGCGTGATCAAGCCCTGGTTCGGCAACGACGGGTCGAGGTACTGCTTCAGGTTCGGCAGGATCAGGCCGGACAGGCTGGCCGGCCCGGTGTAACCGTTGACCGCCTTCTGCGCGATCGTCTGCCGGTTGAGCGCCAGTGAGATGCCCTGCCGGAAGTTGACGTCTGTGTACGGCGCCTTGGTCAGGTTGAGGAACAGGCCGATCGTGCCGCCCGGCGGGAACCAGTACGTGTTGTGCGAGTTCTTCGAGACGAAGGTCTGCTTCACGTTCGGCAGGTAGTTGTACGACCAGTCGAACTTCCCGCTGGTGATGTCGAGCTGGTTCGTGCTCTGGTTGCTCGACTGGGCCGGGAACTTGACCTCGCTCGGCGCGACCTTGTCCGCCTGCCAGTACGAGGAATTCTTCTTCTCCGTGTACTGAGTGGGCGCGAACTTGTCGAGCTCGAACGGCCCCGTGCCGACCGGCTTGGTGTTGGTGTACTTGGTCAGATCACCTGTCACCTTCGACCAGATGTGCTCGGGCACGATCGGGACGCCGGCGACGATCTGGGCGAACGGCACGCTGGGCTGCTTGAAGGTGACGGTGACCTTGTTGCCGGACGCGGTGATACCGGCCATCTGCGACCAGACGCCTGTCGTGTCCAGCGCCGAGTTCTTCTTCAGCAGGTTGAACGTGAAGAGCACGTCCTTGGCGGAGAACGGCTGGCCGTCGCTCCACTTCACGCCGCTGCGCAGCGTGAAGACCAGTGTCTTCGAGTCGGTGAACGTGTGGCCCGTCGCCAAGTACGGCGTGAACGATCCGTCGACCGAACTCGCGATCTCGAGCGGCTCGTAGATAAGGCGCGTGCCCTCGAGTTGCGTCGTCGAGAACGGGTTGAAGTTCTCGGTCAGCGTGGGATCGCCGGCATCACCTTGGATCGTGAGTGTGCCGGCGGCACTGGTCGTGTCGTTGGCGTGGCCCTGACACGCCGAGACGCCGAGCGTGGTGAGGGCTGCGATCGAGGTGCACACCAACGCGGTGCGGACCCGGGATACGCGAGTCATCGTGAACCTTCCTGTTCATTACCCGCCGAGGTGGACGGGACGAGCCGAACCCGGGCGACGCCGGGCATGGGGAGCGAGATGCGGAACTGCGCGGTCGGGCCGGATGTCGCGGTGTCGGACAGCGGCTCTTCATGGAGCCGGTCGGCAGCGTGCAACTGCTGCCATTGCTGCGCGTCCGGCCAATCGACGTCGGTCGGGAAGCCGTCGAGGATGTTGGAGTGGTGCGAGTCGATTCGCGCAAGGTCGGCGCGGTACGGCGCGGCGTCGAGACCGTCGACCGTGACGCTGACCTCGCGGTCGAGTCGCGGGTCGCCGTCCATCAGCGCGCCGTTGATCGTTCCGTTCCACATGAGGACGTCGACGGTGCCGTCTTGGTGCTTGGTTGCCCACGTACGCACGAGCACCTGTGCGCCGTCGCCCCTGACGTCGGTGGCCAGCACGTCGTCACCCTGGTGTGCAGCGAGATGCACGGCCCAGTAGCGCGGCTTGCGCAGGTTGCCAACGGTCAGTAGCCCGAAACCGTTATGGAACAGGCGCGGTCCGCGCCCGAGCTCTTCGAAGTGGTCGCTGATCACCCAGTACGACACGGCTTCCATCCGGCCCTGGACCTCGTGGAATCCGCTCAGTGCGAATGGCGCGCCGATGACTCCGTCGTGGATCGGTCCGTAGTGCGTCGAGCCGACGCCCCACTCCGTCCACCACGTCGGGATGCCGCCGAACCCGTGCCGGTCGATCGAGGGGTTGGTGTCGAGCGGAAGGTTGCCGTAGGTGTGGCTCGTGACGAAGTCGAGGGGGACGCCGGCGTCCTCGGCGTGCGCGGCGAGGGTCTCGACCCACTCGGCGGCAGCCGTCGACGGGCCGCCGACCCGCAGGCTCGGATGGACGTGCTTGACCGCACGCGCCGATTCGTCATACAGGCGCAGGTAATCCTGCTGCGTGCCCGTCCAGAAGACCTCGAGGTTGGGTTCGTTCCAGACCTCGAACGCCCACGTCGCGACCTCATCCAGCCCGTATCGCTCGACGAGATGCTCGGTGAGGGCGCGGACGACCTCGTACCAGTCGGACCATTCGCGCGGCGGCGAGATGATGCCGCGGTACTCGAACACCGTCTCATGCGGGTCGCGTGCAATCGCCGCTGGCATGAACGAGAGCTCGACGATCGGCTTGAACCCGAGCTCGCGGATCTCGTCGTACAGTGCGTCGACCTCGGTGAAGTCGTAGGCGAGCGTGCCGTCGGCGGCACGGGTAACGACGTGGTTGTCGTCGTGCAGGATCGCGTGCGCCCGGACGTAGGTCGCGCCGAGGTCTTCGTGCGCGATGCGCAACGACTCGGCGAATTCACGTCCGATGTCGTTGCCATGGCCGTCGTCGCCGAAGCGCAGCTGGGTCAGTCGCTCGCTGCCGACCATCTCCCACACGCGGTGCAACGTGTCGACTGTGTCGGCGGCGTCGACGTGCACGGCAACGGGCTCGACCGGGTCGCTGCTGGTGCGGCCGGTGACGGACTCCGACCAGTTCCAGCCCGGGTACTCGGCGCCGACCACGGCCGCGATCCGGTACTGATAGTCGACGCCGTCGTCGAGCCCGGTGTCGGCGAAGGGCGCCGACGGGACGGCGGGCACGTCGCTGCCGCCGTGTTGCAGCAGCCGCGCCTCGCCGTCGGGGTCGGTGCGCTCGATGAGGTAACCGGCGGCACCCTCGACCTCGTCCCACGCGAGCCGCACGTGACCGACCGCGGCGTCCGCGCGCACACCCGTCGGCGCGGGCAGTGCGAGCGATGCGTCAGCTGAACTGGTATCGGTGAGCCGGCGATAGATGCGCCGTTCCCAGTCAGCTCGCGCGTCGCGTTCACGCTGCTGCTCGTCGATGTCGGGAGCACGGGTCATGCGGCATTGCCCTTCTGTTCGCTGGTGATCACGGATTCGGTGCGGAGTCGGCAGCCACAGCTACGCCGGACGACCAGTTGCGTGGGCAGGAGGACTTCGCGGCGTCCGGCGCTGCGGTTGCTGACGCGCTCGAGGACTGCCTGCACCGCGTGCTGACCGAGGTCGTACATCGGCTGCCGGACGGTGGTGAGCGGGGGAGCGAGGTGCCGCGTCGCGGCGATGTCGTCGAATCCCGTGACTGCGACATCGGCAGGAACCTTGACCTTCGTGCGCTTGAGCACGGAAAGCGCGCCGATCGCCATCTCGTCGTTGCCGCAGACGATCGCGTCGGGGAGCTCGCGCTGATCGAGCAGCTCGCCGACCGCCCTGGCTCCGCCGGTCTCGGTGAATCCACCGCCCGCGTCGGGGTTTTCCGGAGCGGCAAGGTCGGCTGATGAGAGCGCCTCACAGAAACCGGCGAAGCGCTCCATCGAGTCGGGCGAACGTTGCGGGCCGCCGACGAAGACGAGGTCGCGGCAACGGTGCTGCTCGATCAAATGCTCGACGAGTGCACGTGTGCCGCCGCGGTTGTCCGCGCTGATGCGATCGAGGTCCGACCCGCGGGCGGGCCGGCTTGCGAGGGACACGACCGGCACGGTGTGGGCGATCGTGGCGAGGTCGTGGTCGGTGAGGCTGCGCGCCATCACGACGAGGCCGTCGACCTTGCTCGCCACCGAGAACGCCAGGTCGCGGCCGCTCGCGCTGCGCGTCGCCGCGATCAACACGGCGTGGCCGGCCGAGGCAGCGGCGCGCTCAGCGCCACGGATGACCTGGTCGACGTACAGGGGCGATTCCTGCTCACCCTCGCCGATATCGGCGAAGTCGGGGAACAGGAGGCCGACGATCCCGGTACGCCGCCGCGCGAGGCCGCGCGCCGAGCCGCTGGGTACCCAGCCGAGTTCATTGGCGACGGCAAGCACGCGATCGCGGGTTGCCGCGGAGAAGCCGGTGCCGTTGTCCATCACGCGCGAGACCGTCGCGGTGGACACGCCGCTGCGGCGGGCCACCTCGTAGATCGTCGAGCGTTCGACCACGGACCGTCCTTCGTTGTGATGTGCGTAACCGCTTACTTACGTAACCGGTTACGTAACCAGAAGGTGACGAACGCGTCAATAGTCCGTTTCAGGCACATAACACCGAATTCGCGTTACTTGACTCTGCGTGCCTCGTTGCCTCGGTCGAGCGGGAAGGTGGTGCACGCCGTGGACGACGTGAAGCGACACATCGTGATCACTGGTGCGTCCGGCGGCCTCGGCGCAGCGACGGCACGCCTGTTCGCGGCGCGCGGCTGGCACGTCATCGCGGCCGACGTGAGCCTGTCCGATACGCAACCCGGGACGACTGCAGTGCAGGTCGATGTGACCGATGGCGATTCTGTCGATGCGCTCGCGGAGCGAGTGCGTGAGCTTGCGCCGGACGGCATCGCTGCGGTCGTCAACTTCGCCGGCGTGATGACTGTCGGAGTTCTCGTCGGAATGCCCGAGGACGACCTGCGCCGCGTGCTCGACATCAATGTCCTCGGCACCTATCGGGTCAACAAGGCGCTCTTCGAGTCGGTCCGGCTCGGGCACGGGCGCATCGTGAACATCAGTTCCGAGACGGGCTGGCAGAGCGCGCTGATGCTCAACGGTCCGTACGCGATGAGCAAGCACGCGATCGAGGCCTACTCCGACGCACTGCGCCGCGAACTGATGTTTCTCGGCGTCCGCGTGATCAAGATCCAACCCGGGCCGTTCCGCACCGACATGATCAGCGGCATCCCGGACGCGTTCGCCAGGGCCGAACAGACAGCGGGTGACCTGCGATGGCTGGTTCGCCGCGTCGGTGCGCTCGCTGCGAACGAGAACGAGCACGCGCGCGATCCCGCCGCGCTTGCCGAGGTGATCTGGACGGCCGTCACGGCCACCCGTCCCAGGACGGCGTATTCGATCGGCGCGGATCGGCGGCGGACCGCGCTGCACTTCCTCCCGACGCGCGTTGCCGACCTCGCGCTACGCGCCGCGCTGCGCCGACGGTCGTCCTGACGGCGAGAGCACTCCGCTCGGCCGCATCGGGCCGGGCAGCGGCAGGCGCAGGTTGTGCGGAAGCAGATAGTTGCCCTGCCGCATGCGCATCATCAACACGACAGCGGTGACCGCACCGAACGCCGCGAGCAGTACACCGCACGCGATCGAGGCGATGCCGACCGATCGCACGATCGAGCGCGGCATGCCAAGACCGGCCACTAGCGGAACGGCGATCAGCGCGGCGATCACCATCGCCAACGACAAGAACGCGTCGAGCCACATGACGGTGCGGATGATGCGGTCGTAGCGGCGGCTGGTTGTCATGCATCCAGCGAACCAGCCCGACGTCATGGCGTCGATTACCTACCAGGTAAGGCGAAGCCGCACAATCGGGACATGGTTACGGGAATCGGTTCCGCGTGCGAATATGGAGAGCCCTCGCCGTTTTGTACCGACCCGAAAGTCATTCCTTGCGCAACACCTGCATCGTCGACGACCCGGCCGTGCTCACGCTGCACGACCATGTTGCGTGGTGCGGCGAGGGCACTGATGACCTGGTGCAGGTGGCGATCGACGCGTTCACTGTCGGGGCCGAGCGCAACGAGCGGATGATGTTCATCTGCGACGACCCGGACGCTGAGCGCCTTCGTGTGAGCGACGTTCTTGATCGGGCGCTCGACACGAGTGCGCTGACCGCAGCGAGCACCGACGAGGTGTACGGCAGCACGTCCGCCTTCGATGCGGCCGATCAGCTCGAGGTGTTCGGCGGTGCGCTCGACGAGGCACTCGCGGCCGGGTACACGGGGATCCGGGTCGTCGCAGACAACACGTCGTTGGTCTGCGGTGACGACGACAGTTTCGCGCGTTGGCTGGCGTGGGAACAGGTCACCGATGGTTTTCAGGACGCTCGCGAAGTGCTGGGCATGTGTTTCTTCGATCGCACGCGAATCGCCGACGACCGGCTCACCGTGCTCGGCGCGGTGCACCCGGTCGCCCATGACATGACTGCTTCGTTCCGACTTTTCGTCGACAACGGCGCCGTCGTGCTGACCGGCGAGGTCGACAACGAGACGATTGCAATGCTGCACCGCGTGCTTGGCGGGCTGCCCGTCGGGCCGGCCGGGTTGGTCGTCGATCTCGACCGGGCGACGTTCATCGACCATCGCACACTGCAGGAGTTCGCGCGGTGGGCTCGCAAGTCCAGGCCAGTGCGATTGCGCGGCGTGCACCCGACCCTGCGTCGGTTGTGGGAAACCCTCGATCTCGGCACAGACGAGCTCCAATTCATGTGAGCGACCGGCTCGACACCTACCGTCGCAAACGCGACTTCGCCCGCACGCCGGAACCCGCCGGCGACCCGGCGGCCGAGAGCGGTGCCCAGCGCTTTGTCGTGCAGCGCCATCGCGCAAGCAGGTTGCACTACGACCTCCGGCTCGAGATCGACGGCGTGCTCGTCAGCTGGGCGGTGCCCAAGGGCCCGACGCTTGATCCCAAGGTGCGACGCGGCGCGTTCCGCACCGAGGACCACCCGATCGAGTACTTGCTGTTCGAGGGCGTGATCCCGTCGCGCGAGTACGGCGGCGGGGACGTGATCGTGTGGGACACGGGTACGTGGCAACCCGACGAGAAGAAGCCGGACGCAGGGCAGGCGCTTGCGCGCGGCGAACTGCACGTCGATCTGTTCGGTACGAAGCTGCGCGGGCGATTCATCTTCATCCGCACGAGCCCGCCGGACGTCGACAAGCAGCAGTGGCTGCTGCTGCACAAGCACGACGACTTCGCAGTGACCGGCTACGACGCCGAGGATCACCCGAAGTCGGCGATCAGTGGTCGCACCAACGACGAGGTCAGGGCCGACCCCGACCGGCTGTGGCGCTCGGACCTGCCCGCCGAGCGCGCGTCGATCGCGCTCAAGCCGGACGCGCTGTCCGGTGACGAACTGGCCGAACTCGACGCGTTCGGCGCGAGCGGTACGTGGCACGTCTATGACCGCACGATCCGGCTGAGCAATCTCGACCGCGAGGTCGTCGCCGGCCGGTCGCCGGTGACCAAACGCGACCTCGTCCGCTACGCCGCGCGCATCGCGCCGGTCGCGGTGTCCTACCTCGAACGGCGTTCGTTCGCCGTGCCGGCTGGGCGTGCGCCGGACTGGATCGAGCGGCGGGACGGACACCTCGTGCTCTCCGAAGCCGCGGCGCTCATCTGGGCGGTCAACTTCGGCACGGTCGAGTGGCAGATCGACGCCTCACCCGCCTTCGCCGTGATCGGACTCGATCCGCCGGGCCGCGTGCGCTGGGCCGACGTGCTCGTGGTCGCCCGCCTGTATCGCGCTGCGCTCGAACACCTCGGCGTTACTGCGCGTCCGATGCTCACCGGCGCGCACGCGCTGTCGATCTGGGTGCCGACCGACGGCAGCGCGTCCGATGACTGGACGGCCGCGCTCATCGGCACCGTCGCCGAGGTCGTCCCCGACGAGATCAGCCGTGTCTGGAAGGTCGGCAATAGTGCCGACACCGTTCTTGCGCCGTACAGCCCACGCGGGCTGCCGCGGGCACCTGTCGCGGCACCGCTCGAGTGGGACGAACTCGACGACGAGTCTCTTCGGTCAGGCCGGTGGACGATCCGCACCGTCCTCGATCGGTTGGCCGCACGCCCCGATCCGTTCCGCGCCATCGCACTGAACAAGCAGCGGTTGCCCCGGTGGAAGTGAGTCAGTTGACGAGCACCGGCAGCGAAGTGAGCCCGTACACGATCGACAGGTCGCGGTAGGACAACTCGCGGGCAGGCACGGCAAGACGCAGGTTCGGGAAGCGGCGCACCAGCGCCGGATAGGCCATCCGCAGCTCCAACCGTGCCAGCTCGGCCCCGACGCAACGGTGCAGCCCGTGTCCGAACGCAAGATGTCCGGCAGGTACGCGGTGCGGGTCGACGTGACCCATGTCCGAACCATGGCGCGGATCGCGGTTGGCGACGCTGAGCGAGCACATCACCGCATCGCCGCGCAGGATGTGCTTGCCGCCGAGCGTCGTGTCCTCGACGGCGAAGCGCGGGAAGCCGACCTGCACCACGCTGAGATATCGGAGCAGCTCTTCGACGAAATGATCGACGTCGGCCTCACCGTCGCGCAGCGACGTGGCAGCTTCGGCGTCCTCCATCAGCACGATGGCGCCGAGGGACAGCATGCTCACTGTCGTTTCGAGCCCACCGGTCAACACTCCGTCGGCGAGGCCGCCGAGTTCGATGTCACTGATGTCGTCGCCGTACTCGGCGAGCACGGTCGAGATCAATCCGGGCACGGGTTCGACGCGCTGCCGCGCGACGATCTCGGCCAGCAGCTCGATCGCCTGCTGGATCGGGTCGAGTGAACTCGACGCCCCCGCCGAGAAGTCGAACCGGGCGGCGCTCAGTCGCTGGAACTCTTCCTGGTCGGTGTCGGGAACACCGAGCAGTTCCATGATCACGCGAGATGGGATCGGTACGGCGAAGTGCTTCTGGAGATCGACCGGCTCACCGCCCGCGCCGCGCCGCTCGATGTCGTCGAGAGCTTCTTCGATGATCTCGTGCACCCGCGGCGCGCGACGTGCCAGCGCGCGGGTGGTGAAGTGCGGCGTCAACATGCGTCGCAGCCGCGTGTGTGCCGGCGGGTCGGCGAAGCCGAGGCCGCCCGGGTCCTGCTCGGCCGCGATGCCTACCTTGCCGACCATGTGCCCGAAGTCGTTGCTGAACGTGTCCGTGTCGGCAGCAAGCACCGTCCGCGACTCGGCGTAGCCGGTCACGAGCCAGCCGCGCAGTCCGAGCGGCATCTTCAACCGGCTGACGGCCGGCCGCTCACCCATCGCGGGCACGGGGTCGAGCCCGTTGCGGCGTAACGGGACCAGCGCTTCGTCGGGAAACCGTGCCAGCAGTGTTTCGATGTTGGTCGATCCACCTGCGCCCGGAAGGCGCATCGCGGCCCCGAGCATCCAGCGCCGGATGCGGCTCGCGGCCCTGACGCCCATTGTCGCGACCTGCACGTCCCAGGAACCTCCACACCCTCGCCAGTCGCCCTGTGCCGCGCCAAGCTTAGTGAGTCCCGAGCCGTTCGGGAGTGAGATCGCGCACGCAGTCTGGGTAGGTCATCACGGACGCCGACGCCGCGCTATGGGGGACGAATGGCCAAAGAGAAGCCACTGGAAGAGTCGCTGGACGACATCCGTGAGGACGACGGACAGATCTACGTCCCGCGGGACGAGGTCGATTTCGATCCGGACGAAGGATTGCTGTCGGGCACTGCGATCGACGGTACGAGCGACATTCCCGACGAACCGTCCGATGCTGCGGGCTCTGAGGCTGAGAACTCCGACGGCGAGAAGTCCGACGGCGAGAAGTCCGACGGCGAGAGTCCGACGGCGAGAACTCCGACGGCGAGAAGTCCGACAACGACGACGATTCGGCGGACGAGAGCCAGCAGTGAGCCGACTGCGTCAGCTCGTCGGCGATCGCGGCCTGGTCGAGTCGCCGCGCTGGCACGACGGCCGACTGTGGTTCGCCGACTGGACCAACGGCGAGATCCTCGCCGTGACTGCGGACGGTGCGTGCGAGGTCGTCGTGCGGCACGCGTCGTTGCCGTTGTGCTTCGACCGCCTGCCTGACGGCCGTGCGGTGCTCGTGTCGAACTCCGAACACGCGCTGCTCGCGGTCGAGACAGACGGTTCGCTGACGCGCTACGCCGACTTGGCGCCGCTCTCGGTGCATGGCTGCAACGACATCGTCGTCGACGGTCGTGGCAACGCCTACGTCAACAGCCCGAACTTCGACTTCCAGTCCGGCCCACCCGACAGCGCCTGTTGCTCCTGGCTTCGTCGCGCTGGTCCGTCCGGACGCGTCGGCGACGGTTGTCGCCGATGACGTCTCGTTCCCCAACGGCATGGCCGTGACCGCCGACAACGCGACCCTCGTGGTCGCGGATTCGTACCGGCACTGCCTCGTCGGCTTCGACATCGACGCCGACGGCGGGTTGAGCAATCGCCACGTGTGGGCCGACCTCGGCCCTGGTACACCGGACGGCATCTGCCTCGACGCCGAGGACGCGTGCTGGTACGCCGACGTGCCGAACCAATGGGTGCAACGCGTGCGGGCCGGCGGCGAAGTGCTCGACACCGTCGACCTCGACGGACTCGGCGGGTTCGCGTGCATGCTCGGCGGCGACGACGGACGCACGCTGTATGTCGTAGCGGCCGAGTGGCACGGGATGGAGTCGATGACCGGCGCCAAGCCGTTCAACGGGCGATTGCTCGCGACCGAGGTCGAGGTCGCCGGCGCAGGCTGGCCCGCGCGCACCTGAGCTTGTGCGAGCATCGGCGACGTGGCCGCTCTGTTCCGCACGCCCCCGACGCTCGTGTTCACCGACGAGGACAACCGCGAACTCGCGGTTGTGGCCGACACGCACTTCGTGCCGGCGCGCGGTGACAACGTGCGCTTGCACGGACGTCCTTATCTCGTCGATCGGGTCGGCTACGACATCCCCGACAAGGAGATCGAGCGAATCTTCGTCGTCTGTCGCCCGACGTGAGCGCACGTACCGATGTCATCGACGAGATCGCTGCGTGGTTGGCCGCAATGCAGCTCGACCATCCCGTGCGGGTGGCAGTCGACGGCATCACCGCGGCGGGGAAGACGACCTTCGCCGGTGAGCTCGCAGCGGCGATCAGCGGGCGGCAGGGCGTGCACCTGAGCACCGACGACTACCACCACCAGCGCGACCGGCGCCGGCGCCAGGGCCGGTTGTCGGCCGACGGTTACTACGAGGACGCGTACGACCTCGATGCGTTTCGCGACCGCGTGCTCGTCCCGCTCGGCCCCGGCGGCGACCGCCGCTACCAAGCGCGGCATCACGACCTCGACACCGACGCGCTTCTCGACGAAGCTCCGGTCACGGCCGCGGATCGACGACGTGATCGTCGTCGACGGCAGCTTCCTCCAGCGGCCGGAGCTGGCGCCGCACTGGGACGCGGTCGTCTGGCTCGACACGAGCTTCGCGACGGCGCTCGATCGGGCACTGCATCGCGACGAGCAGCTCTTCGGCGGCCCCGAGGAGGTGCGCGAGGCCTATGAATTGCGCTATCACGCGGCGTGCCGACGCTATTTGCGAGAAGTCCGTCCGGTCGAGTCGGCAGCCGTCGTCGTGGCCAACGACGACCTCGACAGTCCCGCGGCTGCGGTGGCAGCGATAAATATGCTACGAAGTCTTGCAGTCAGGTCAGGTTTTTGTAGACAATAGGGCATGGCCGAACGCGTCGAGTTCCGTACCGATCCGAGTCGCTACCGGCACTGGCAGCTGTCGACCGACGGCGCCGTGGCCACCCTCGCGATGGACGTCGATGAGGACGGCGGGCTCGTCGACGGGTACGAGCTCAAGCTCAACTCCTACGACCTCGGCGTCGACATCGAGTTGTACGACGCGGTGCAGCGGCTGCGGTTCGAACATCCCGAGGTGCGCACGGTCGTGCTCACCTCCGCCAAGGACAAGATCTTCTGCGCGGGCGCGAACATCCGCATGCTTGCCGGCAGCCCGCACCCGTGGAAGGTGAACTTCTGCAAGTTCACCAACGAGACGCGCAACGGCATCGAGGACGCCACCGACCAACTCCGGCCAGACCTACCTCGCTGCGGTCAACGGCACGGCGAGCGGCGGCGGCTACGAACTCGCTCTCGCGTGCGACCACATCATGCTGATCGACGACCGCTCGTCCAACGTCTCGCTGCCGGAACTACCGCTGCTCGCCGTCTTGCCGGGGACGGGCGGCCTGACGCGCGTTGTCGACAAACGGCACGTGCGGCGCGACCTGGCCGACTACTTCTCGACGAAGTCCGAAGGTCTGGGCGGCAAGAAGGCCGTCGACTGGAAGCTCGTCGACGAGGCGGTGCCGCGGGCGAAGTGGCAAGAGACCGTGTCGTTGCGCGCGAACGAGTTGGCCGAGCGCTCGCATCGTCCGAGTGACGCAACCGGCATCGCGCTGCCCGAGCTCGAGAAGACCCGCACCGACGAGGCGATCGAGTACGGGCATGTCGGCGCGAAGCTCGATCGCGATGCGCGCGCCGTCCAGATCACCGTGCGCGGGCCGTCCGGCGATCCCGGTGAACTCGACGCGACGTACTGGACGCTGGCACTGACTCGCGAGCTCGACGATCTGATCCTCGACCTGCGCACGAACGAGCCCGAGCTGGGCACATGGGTGTTCCGCACCGAAGGCGACGCGGCCAAGGTGTTGGCGCACGACCAGTACCTGCTCGACCACGCCGACGACTGGCGGGCGAACGAGATCGTGCACTACCTCAAGCGGACGTTGAAACGCCTCGATGTCACGAGTCGCAGTCTGCTTGCGCTGATCGAGCCGGGCTCGTGCTTCGCCGGTTCGTTGCTCGAGCTCGCGCTCGCTGCTGATCGCAGCTTCCAGCTGTTCGGCGTGTTCGAAGAGGTCGATCCGGACGCGGCGCCGGCGACCATCACGGTCGGTGCGATGAATCTCGGACCGCTGCCGATGGGCAACGGCCTGACCAGGCTGCAGACCCGGTTCTTCGGCGACGAGAACGCTGTCGCCGAGATCGAAAAGCGCGCAGGCGAGGCGCTCGACGCCGACGCGTCGCGCGAGCTGGGGTTGATCACGTTCGCCCCCGACGACATCGACTGGGACGACGAGGTACGCATCACGCTCGAGGAACGCGCGTCGTTCAGCCCGGACGCGTTGACCGGACTCGAGGCGAACTACCGCTTCGCCGGCCCCGAGACGATGGAGACGAAGATCTTCGGACGACTGACGGCGTGGCAGAACTGGATCTTCACTCGTCCCAACGCGGCCGGCGCGGACGGCGCTCTGCGCAAGTTCGGCACCGGACAGCGGGCCTCATTCGACAGAAAGAGAGTGTGAGCGATGACGACCGCTGACTACAGCGAGAAGATCCCGAACAACGTCGAGCTGCACGAAGACCGGCGCCTGCAGCGCGCGCTCGAGTCGTGGCAGCCGAACTTCCTCGACTGGTGGGAATCGATGGGACCGACGTTGCCGACCGAGGACGTCTACCTGCGCACGGCAGTCAACGTCGGTCGCGAGGGTTGGGCGCACTTCGGTCACGTCGCGATGCGTGACTATCGCTGGGGAATCTTCCTCGCCGAGCGAGAGCACGATCGCATGATCGGCTTCGGCCAGCACAAGGGCGATCCGGCATGGCAGAAGGTGCCGGGGGAGTACCGCGCCGACCTGCAGCGGCTGATCGTCATCCAGGGCGACACCGAGCCCGCGTCCGTTGAGCAGCAACGCAATCTCGGCGCGACGGCCCCGTCCCTCTATGACCTGCGCAACCTGTTCCAGGTCAACGTCGAGGAAGGACGCCATCTATGGGCGATGGTGTACCTGCTGCACGCGTACTTCGGTCGTGAGGGACGCGAGGAGGCCGAAGAATTGCTTCATCGCAACTCGGGTAGTGACGATGCGCCGCGCATCCTCGGCGCCTTCAACGAAGAGACGCCCGACTGGCTGTCGTTCTTCATGTTCACCTACTTCACCGACCGCGACGGCAAGTACCAGCTCGGCACGTTGAAGGAGTCGGCGTTCGATCCGCTGTCACGCACGTGCGAGTTCATGCTCAAAGAAGAAGCGCACCACATGATGGTGGGCACGACCGGCATCGACCGCGTCGTGCAGCGCACGGTGGAGTTGATCCTCGAGCACGACGACGAGGAAGTCGCTGCGCGCGGCGGCATCCCGCTGGCGGTGATCCAGAAGTACCTGAACTTCCACTACTCCGTGTCGCTCGACTTGTTCGGCTCCGAGACGTCGACGAACGTCGCCAACTACTACACGGCCGGCCTGAAGGGCCGCTGGCTCGAAGATCGCCGCAAGGACGACCACAAGCTCGGCGACGATGCGATCAACGTCGACGCGCTGGTGGACGGCGAGATCGGGCAGAACGAGGTGTCCGCGCTGGTGGGGTTGAACACCGACCTGCGCCGCGAGTACATCAGCGACTGCGAGGGCGGCGTCAAGCGCTGGAACAAGATCCTCGACAGCGCTGGGCTGTCGCAGCGGTTGTACCTGCCGCACATCGCGTTCAACCGCAAGGTCGGCGCGTACTCGAGCATCGAAGCGTCGCCGACAGGGGAGAAGCTGTCGACGGACGAATGGGACCGCCGCAAGGATGCGTGGCTGCCGACCGACGTCGACAAGACGCACGTGCGCTCGCTCATGCGTCCGGTATACGAGCGCGGCAAGATCGCATCGTGGATCGCGCCGCCGCGGCAGGGCATCAACGGCCAGCCGTTCGACTACGACTACGTGCATCTGGCGTGACGATGGATTGGGTGAAGGAAGACCTGCCGCGCTGGGACGCGGACAAGCAGCGGATGTTCGACGACGTCGCGTTGCTCTCGGTCGGGATGGATCGTCCTGCTGACGGTGCTTCGCTGGCGGATGAGTGGTGGCACGTCGTCGGTGCTGACGGTGCGGTCGCCGGCTACGGCTGGCTCGACAGCGAATGGGGCGATGCCCAGATCACGTTCTTCGTCGATCCCGCCCGCCGCGGCGACGGCATCGGCGAGTTCGTCCTCGATCACCTCGAAGAGGAGGCCCGCAAGCGCGGCTTGAACTACATCTACAACGTCGTCCCCGACTCGCATCCGGATCGGCCGTGGATGACCGGCTGGCTGGCCTCGCACGGGCTGGCGGAGTCGGCGCACGGAGATCTGCGCCGCCGGGTGGGCGCGCTGCGCTGATCGCGTAAGCAAGTCGTACGCTCTGCCCGTGACATCCGAGGACGACGCCAAGCAGCGCACGCTGCACATGCGGGGCGTCGTCGACTTCTTGAGCGCGCCCGACGTGCAGAAGCAGGGTGTCGACCTGCTGTCCGACCACGGGGTCGAGCGGCTCGTGATCGACCTGTCCGGGATCACGTTCATCGACTCGAGCGGTCTGTCGGTGCTGGTCTATCTCAAAGGCCGGTGCGACGAGCGCGGCATCGACCTCACGATGCACGCCGTTCCGCCACGCGCCCGCGTGCTGATCGACTCGCTGGGTCTGAGTACGTACTTCGAGCTCTAGCCAGACGAATCAGTACTCCGCTGCGGGGAAAGTCGCTTCGAGGCGTGGTCAGCCCAGCGCATCGGCGATGGTCCAGTAGGTCGCGGGGTCGCCGAGTTTCGACGCGATGGTGAGCGAGTCGAATACGCGAGCGGCGAGCCTGACATCTTCTTTCTGGCCCCCGTCGCGCCTCACCTTGTCGCGCGCGCCGACGGCGATCGTGTAGTCGCCGATACGTCGGGTGGTCCGGCAGGCGGTCACGCAGTTGCTCGTCCGACGGTTGTAGATCACGGCGATCTCGATCGTCTTGTCGCCGTTGGTGAGCGCCACCGAAATGCTGCCGTACGCGACTGTCAGGTTGATCAACCGGTAGCCACGGGGAACGTAGCCGGTGCGGAAGGGCAGCCGCGTCTGTCCGTTGACGAAGTCGATGTTCAGCTTCGCGTACTCCGCGGCGATCTCAGCGGGGTCGTCGATGCCGTGGGCCCTGAAGTCGCTCAAAATCGTTACGAAGACCCATTTGCCGGCGGGGTCTTGGAATGCGATCGTCCAGGTCGGCGTCGATTTGTCAAAGCCGGATCCGGTGCTTCCGTCGAGCGGGTAGAGCTTGAACTCCGAGAAATAGCCGGTTGTCCCGGCGATCGGGACCGGGTGATCGCGCGGGATGCGTGCCGGGTCGAGAGCCTTCGAATCCACGAGCGTAACCACGACCACGCGCTGGATCGGCAGCGATTTCTCAATGGTCTCGACGGGCACGCCGATGCCGGGAATGCCAGGCCCGCCCATCGTCACCACGGGGTGATTGCGCGACTGCATCTGGTCAATCGCGTTAGTGAGGTCGACCGGGACGTGTCCAGATGTGTGCGTGTGCTGGGCCGGCGGTGGCGACTGGTGGAACCCGTGCAGAGCAACTGCGCCGGCAACGACGGCGACGATCACTGCGGCCGCGGCAAGAGCGGGCAGGAAATGACGCTTCGGACGACTGCGCGTCGGGCGGTCGGCGAGCGCGCCGGCTCGCGACGCGGAGTGTTCCAGCGCCTCGCGAAGTTCGGTCTCGGTGTACATCAGGAGTCCTTCCCGACAGGCGCCGACTGCGCGACGCGCAATGCTGCGAGCCCGCGATGGATGTGCACGCGCACCGTGCTCACACTGCATCCCAACGTCTCGGCGATGTCGTCGTCGGCCATGTCCTCGAGGTAGCGCATGACGATCGCGGCACGCTGCCGTGCGGGTAGGCGGGACAGGCTTCGTAAGAGTTCGTCGCGTCGATCGATAACCTCAGTTGGGTCGTCGACCGTGCGATCGAGATCGCGGTCGGGCCGAGGTTGCACCCGACCCCACTTGCGTCGCCACGAAATGACCTGGTTGACCAGCATCCGCCGCACGTAGGCGTGCGGGTAGTCAGCCGCGACGACCGAACTCCACGATTTCTGCGCCTTGAGCAGGACATCGTGGACAAGATCCTGAGCCAGTTCCGGGTCGTCGGTGAGGACGACGGCAAAACGCAGCAGCGGCACCCGCGCGCCGCGTGCGTACGTGTCGAAGTCCATCACACCCCTTCGACGTCCCAATCGTCAGAGATATTTACTCGCAGCGGTTGGATATCGGCTCGTGACCTGATCAGTTTGTCGAGTGTCCCGCTGCGAGCGGGTGAGAAGATCTATTGGTGCCATATGACAGGGCGAGGGGATAGGTCATGGGACGAGTGTTGTGCCTATTGCATCTGCACTCATGGGGTCCGCCGAAGCAGGACGAGGCGGGGCCGTATCAGCTATGTACCCGCTGCGGGCGAGTTCGCGGCTCGAGCAAGCGCGGCCCGGACGGCTACGACCCGATGCCACCGCCCATGCCCGACGCCGGCCAGTGACCTTCGACTAGAAATCTGCGTGCGTAACCCTGGTCTATCCGTGCACGACGAAGCCTCGAACCAGGTAGCGCGCCACTGACGCGAGAAATACCAAACCGAAAGACCAAGAACCTGAGTGCGCGGCGAAGGTGAGTTTCGCGGGAGTTGAGTTGCGTTGTTCGGTCCGGTCCGAACGGAGTGAGAGACCGGGGAGTCCTCGCTGGTAGGTGCGGTTGCGCTGGCAAGGTGTGCTTCAGCCGCTGGTCAGACTCGGGTCAGTTGGGGTCGGTCGTGCATGCGGTTGCGTTGTGGTCGCTGTTCGGGATCGACCCAGGCGGGTGGGACCCAGTGGGGTAGCGTCGTTGAGCATGATCGATTCCCAGCCCATGCGTTCGAACAGGGCGTGGTTGGCGGTGCAGACAAGGGTGCCGTCGTCGACGCGGGTGCGTTTCGGTCTTGGCGTAGTCGGTGACGTGATGAGCTTGGGTCCACGACAGCGGTGCATCACAGCCGGGGTAGCTGCAGCCTTTGTCTCTGGCGAACATGGCTAGTCGTTGTTGTTCGGTGAACAGGCGGTGCTTGTCGGAGTAGGCGACGATCCCTCTGGTCTTGGACAGCAGGACGAGGATGGCTTTGGCTTTCGGGTCGAGCCACCGGTCGGCGACCGCGGCGGGAACGGCGAACCCGTGGGCGGTCTGGGCGATGCCGGTGCCGTTCGCGTACTCGTCGACGGTCGCGGTGAGGACCAGGGTGGTGGCGCAGCCGTTCGCACTCGGCAACGAGCCGGAGGAGTAGAGGATTTTGAACCCGCCGAGCAGCGCGTCGTGGCGCCGCTGACCCGGCGTGCGCGGGTCGCGTTCACCGTCGGGGCCTTGGTGGGGTTTGGCCAGGGTGTCGAACAGGGTCTCGAGGTATTCGGCCGCCTCGCAGGTCAGTTCGCCGGCGATCGATGCCTGACCCGTCCGGGCGGCGGTGCAGCGACACCTGCGGCGCCGGTGCGCGGCTTCGATGTCGCGGAAAGCGCCGTCTTGATCGACCGCGGTGTAGAGGCCGTTGGCGAAGCGGGCCAGCATGTCCGGGTCGTGCTCAGCCGCGAAGTCGAGCAGCGCGCTCTCGAACAACGGGCCGACTGTGTCGGCGACGAAGTCGTCGATCCGGTCCGTCAGTCGCCACGACCGTGACCGCGTGCCGGGTCGAGATCGCCCCGCTCGGCCAACGCGGCCGCGGTCTGTGGATGCGCCGCCTCGACCAGCTCCCCGGTCAACGTGCGCCGCGGAGTGACCGCGGCAGCCAACCGCACCCGTCCCGCCGCATCACGGGCACCGATCCTCAAGACCTGCCGCAACAACACCGCCGTGCTCTTCGCACCCAGATCATGAGCCAGACCCTCGGCCTCGACCTGCGCGATCAGACCGAGCTGCTCGACCTCGATCGCCTGCTTCAGCGGCCTCCAGCTCACGCAACCGATCCAGCACCGCCGTGCCGGACAACTGCGAGCTGCTCACGTGTTCGATTCTATCTCTTCCGAGGAAGAAATACCAGACCCTGTGAACAGAGAATCCGCAGAAATATATGAGGATTCGCCGAAGGTGAACATTCAGAGAAGCCGCTAAACCGCGAGCTCGTCACCGTCCGCGACGGACATCCGGAACTGCGCCCAGACGGTCTTTCCAGCCGGCCCAGGCCGGATACCCCACCGCTCGGCCAACCTCGACACGATCAGCAAGCCGCGTCCGCTGACATCGTCGGGAAGCGACCGCTGGATCGACGGCACACCAGCACCGCTGTCACGGACTTCGAGCAGCAGGTGCTCGCGCTGCTTGCGAATGCGCAACTGGATCGGCCGCGCGCCATGGTTCATCGCGTTGGTCGCAAGCTCGCTGACAGCAAGCAGGATGTCGAACCTCAACGCATCGGTGACCAGCCAGCCGTCCAAAGTTCGGGCGACGAAGCGTCGCGCTTCCGAGAGCGCACCGACCTCATGGCCGACGTCGTGCCGGGCAACGCGGTCCTCGGTGATCGCCTCGTCGGTCGCCCGGCACACCAGGATGGCGACGTCGTCTTCCGGTCCGTCCGGCAGCAATCGCGCGACCAGTAGTGACGGGATGTCGATGAGGGCCGCGTTGGTCTCGGTGAGCACGTCGGCAAGGTTCTCGATGCCGCTGTCGAGGTCCGACCCGCGTCGCTCGACGAGCCCGTCGGTGTAAAGCGCGAGCGTCGACCCCGCTCGCAAGGGGACGGTCTCGGCGTTGTCGCCGTGGGTCCCGGCACCGAGCGGCGGTCCGCCGGCAACAAGTCGCCGCGCGCGCTGACCCGGTTCGACTACCAACGGCGGCAGATGCCCGGCGTTCGCATACGTCAACACCTGCTCGCCCGGGTCGTACACCGCATAGACACACGTGACGATCGTGTCTTCGCTGATCTCACGGACGGTGTCGTCGAGCAGTCGAATCAGCTCAGCAGGCGGCAGATCGAGCCGCGCGTACGCACGTCCGGCAGCGCGCAGCTGACCCATCACCGCCGCAGCCCGGACACCGCGTCCCATCACGTCGCCGATCACGACGGCCGTGCGGCCGTCGCCGAGGTCGATCACGTCGTGCCAGTCGCCGCCGACCTGGGTGCCGGCGACGCCGGGACGGTAATAGGCCGCGATCTCGAGCTGGTCGGCAGAGAACGTCGGCGGCGGGAGCAGGCTCTGCTGGAGCTCGGTTGCGATCGCGTGCTCGCGCGCTGCCGCCTCGCGGTCGGCCTGCGCGCTCGCCATCGCGATCTCGGTCGCACGCTGCTCAGTGATGTCCTGCGTGCTGCCGCGGACGAACGCCACCTCGCCGTCCGGCCCGAGAATGCCCGCACCGCGCACGCGCAGCAGCGTCGCCTCACCTCCTGGACGCCGGCCGCGTACGACGAGGTCGAACGGCTCGTTCGCGGCGACCGCGGCGTTCATCACTTCCTCGAACATCGCCTGGTCTTCCGGTATGGCCATCGCCATCGCTGCGTCGAACGGCATCACCTCGTTGTCCGGAAGGCCACCGATGCGACGCACCTCGGTAGACAAACGAACGGTGTTGCGTCGCACGTCGGCCTCCCAGCTGCCCACGTGCGCGAGACCCTCGGCGTGATCGAGGATCTCGCGGTAGCGCTCCAGCTCGGTGACGAGTTGCCGGACGCGTTCGAGTTCGAGATTGGCGCGCACCCGGGCCAGCAGTTCGCGCGCCGAGAACGGCTTGACGAGATAGTCGTCTGCGCCGGCCTCGAGTCCCTCGATCGTTGCCTCGTCGCCCGATCGTGCCGACAACATGACGACGGGGATGTGCGACAGCTCCGGGTCGTCGCGGATCGCGGTGAGCAGCCCGAACCCGTCGAGCACGGGCATCATGACGTCGGTGAGAACCAGATCCGGCTGCTGTACGCGAAGTTGGCGCAACGCGGCAGCGCCGTCGCTCGCCGTGGTGACGACATAGTCGTCAGCGAGCAGCGCACGGACGTACTCACGCATGTCGGTGTTGTCGTCGACGACGAGCACACTCGGCAGATCACGTTGTGCGGACGTGGTTTCCGCTGCTGCAGGGTCCGTCCCCAACCAACGTTGCGCTTCGGCGAGATAGCCGGCGCTGAAACGGGTTACCTCGGGGATCTCGTCGACGACGTGCTCGACGACGTGGTCCGCGTCGAGGTGATCTCGTCCGTACGGCATGGTGACGCGGAAGGTACTGCCGACGCCGACCTCGCTCTCGACCCCGACCTGGCCGCCGTGCAAGCTCGCGAGCTCAGACACGAGCGCGAGGCCGATTCCCGATCCTTCGTACGTGCGGAGCTCGGCGCCGCTGACGCGATGGAATCGCTCGAACAGCCGCGACTGCTCCGAGACCGGGATGCCGACGCCGGTATCGCTGACCTCGAGAACGGCGACATCGCCACCGTCTGACAGGCGAACCCGGACGCCGCCGGAGAAGGTCGCTTTCAATGCGTTCGACAACAGGTTCAGGACGATCTTCGCCCACATCTCGCGATCGATGTACAGCCGGGACGGCAGCGGATCGCAGTCGATCGTCAGCGTCAGCTGCGAGCGGTCATAGGCCGACTCGAACATGCTCGCGAGCTCCGCGGTGTAGCGAGTCAGGTCGATCGGTTCGTACGTGGCCTGCACCCGTCCCGACTCGAGCCGCGAGAAGTCGAGCAGCGTGTTCACGAGCTTGAGCAGCCGCTCGCCGTTGCGTTGGACGACCTCGAACCGCCGGCGTTGCTCGGGCGGGAGTTCGTGCTCCTGGTCGTGCAGCGCGTCCTCGGCCGGGCCGAGCAGCAGCGTCAACGGCGTGCGCAGCTCGTGGCTGACGTTGGTGAAGAACGTCGTCTTCGCCCGGTCGAGCTCGGCGAGCTGCTCGACGCGGTCTCGTTCCTGCTCGAAGGCCATCGCGCGCGCGATGGCCGCCGACAGCTGCCCGCCGATCAGATCGACGAAGCTGCGGTAGTCGTCGTCGAGCACGCGGAACGGGTTCAGACCGACGATCAGGTAGCCGTACGGTTCCGGCGCACCTATCTGGCGAAGCGGCACCGACCGGGCTTGCACCGGGGGAGCCGTCCACCCTCCGGTCGGCAGCCCCGGCACAGTGGACAGGTCGACGAGGCTCGGCTCGCCCCCGCTGTTGAATACGGCGTCGTGCCACAGCAGGTCCGAGCTCTGCGGCGCGAGCATCGGGACGGCTGCGGTGCTACCCAGCGTCAGGCCCGCCGCCCACTGCAGCCGCGCGGTGCCGTCCGCGTCGAGCAGGTAGGACATCGCGAACGGCAGATCGAACGGGTCGGTCGAGATCTGACGCTGCGCGGCGAACCCGACCTCGTCCAGAGTCGAGGCACTCGACAGCCCCGAACTCAGGTCGCGGACGAGCGCGATGCGCCGCTCGCTGATGACCCGGGGGGTGTCCTCGCTGACGACGCACAGCATTCCGGCGATCTCGCCGCGATCGCCGCGCAGTGGGCTGTACGAGAAGGTGTGGTAGGTCTCCTCGGTGTAGCCGCTGCGTTCGAGGAAGAGCAGCAGTCGCTCGTCCCAGGTCGCGACCCCGGTCGTGATGACCGAGTCGATCAGCGGACCGATCTCGTCCCAGATCTCTGACCAGACCTGGTCGGCCCGCTTGCCCAACGCCCATGGGTACTTCGCGCCGAGGGTGTCGCGGCGATAGGCGTCGTTGCAGAAGAACGTGAGTTCGTCGCCCCAGGCCATCCACATCGAGAAGCGGGATGCTGTTATCAGCTGGACGCTGTTGGTCAGGCTGGCTGACCAGCTCTGCCAGGGGCCGACGCCGGTGCTCGCCCAGTCGACAGCGGCGAGATCGCGTCCCAACTCGGTGTCGAGATCGAAGGGAATTCCCGGCGAACTGTCGTAGTGCGCCGTCTCGTCGCTCTGGTCCATGCGACCCGATACCCTCCGACCGCCGGGCTGCTAGTGCGTCACCGTCCTCGCGACGCTAGCGTACTGGCAGCAGGCAGCAGCCCGGATGCCGCCGAGACAAGGACTGGTCTCATGGATTTGCAGTTGGCGACGCGTCGGGAGGGCGACGCGGCGGTCATCTCGGTCGGCGGGGACGTCGACAACGACACGGCGCCGCAGCTGCGCGATGCCATCACCGCTGCATTCGGCGACGGCGTTCAACGGGTCGTTGTCGACCTGACCGACACCGAGTTCTTGGATTCGTCCGGCCTCGGCGCGCTGGTGGGCGCTAGCAAGGAGCACTCCGACGCGAGTGCGCTGACGCTCGTCTGCCCGCGTCCACAGCTTCGCAAGTTGTTCGAGATTTCACGGCTCAACGAGATTTTCGAGATCCACGACAACCTCGCGTCAGCGCTCGCCTGACTAAGCGGTGTAGCCGCGCTCCTGCAACACCCATACGTTCCCGTCCGGGTCGCTGAATCCGCTGATCGAGTTGTACTCGGCGTGCGTCGGATCGACTCCGTCGGCCCAGCCGTTGGATGTCATGTGCCGGACGGGATCGACCTCGACCCCGCGCCCGGTCAGTTCGGTGTGAGCCGCCTCGATGTCGGTGACGACGAGATGCAGGCCCTTCACGGTGCCGGGCTCGGAATCGATGATCCCGCGGCCGACCATCACCGAACAGGCCGAGCCGGGCGGGGTCAGCTGCACGACGCGGAAACTGTCGCCGGCACTGTGGTCGACGTCGACCGCGAAGCCGAGTTGGTCGGCATAGAACGATTTCGCGCGATCGATGTCTGCGACGGGCAGTGGGATGGCCTCGAGCTTGTAATCCATGGGCGGATTCTTACAGTTCCGACTCATCGGTGCCCTGATGACTTTCGTGTCTTGAGTATCGATTTGCCTACCCGCACACTGGCGAGGTGGCCAGCCGCAGCAACAGCACCGATCGTCCGATTGCGACCCTGCTGTACCTGGTCAAGCAGGTCGAACTCGCGCTGCGCGCACAGCTCGACGAGCTGCTTCGTCCGGCCGCACTGACCACGTCCCAGTACACGGTGCTGACCGTGCTGGAACGCGAGCCGGACCTCACGTCGGCGCAACTGGCCCGCACCTCGTTCGTCACGGCGCAGTCGATGGCCGACATGGTGACCTCGCTCGAGGCGCAAGGCGTCATCACTCGCCGTCGCGACCCAGCGGATCGGCGCCGCTTGGTGCTCTCGCTGACCGCACGCGGACGGCGGCTGCTCGAGCGGTACCGCCCGAAGGTGGCCGCGCTCGAGAAGCAGATGCTCGACACGCTGACAGCGCGGCAGGCAGCCGATCTGCGCCGCTACCTGCTTGCGTGCCGCGACGGGCTGGCAGGTGAACCACTCGGCTGAGGGTCGCGCATAGCCGCGCTCCGTACGGTTGCCTCCGTGACGTCGTTGCGGGAGCGGGTGCGCTCGAAACCGGGCGGACGCATCGCGTGGCGGATAGGCGCGACGCTGGTCGGCGTCGCGGTCGTCGTCATCGGCATCGTGCTGTTGCCGCTGCCCGGACCGGGCTGGTTGATCATCTTCGCCGGGCTCGGGATTCTCGCGACCGAGTACGAGTGGGCCGCGCGGTTGTTGCGGTTCGCGCGGGCGAAGGTCTCCGAGTGGACGCGCTGGGTCGCCACGCGATCGCGTCCGATGCAGGCACTGATCTGGCTGGCCGGCCTACTGGTGCTGGCCGCGTTGCTCGCAGCGGCGTGGTGGTACTACACGCGTTAGAGGGCGTCGAGCCAGTCCTGCGACGGGACGAAGAACAGGCAACCGGTGTGCGCCGTCGAGAAGTCGAGGATGCGGTCGGTCGTGCCGGGCGGGTCACCGAGGAACATGTTGTGCAGCATCCGCTCGGTGATCGCCGGATCGGCCGCGTAGCCGATGAAGTACGTGCCGAACTCCTTGTCGCCGACGCGACCGAACGGCATGTTGTCGCGGACGATCTTGAGCTCGTTGCCGTCGTCGTCCTCGATCACGTTGAGCGCGATGTGTGCGTCGGGCGCCTTGACGTCGTCGGGCTGCTCCATGTCGTCGAGCTTCGACCGTCCGATCGCACGCTCTTGCTCTTCGACGGTAAGTGCGTTCCACGCGTCCAGGTCGTGCAGGTACTTCTGGATGATCACGTAGCTGCCGCCGGCGAATTCGCCGTCGCTGATGATCGCGGCGTTGGCCGCTGACGAACCGGTCGGGTTCTCGGTGCCGTCGACGAACCCGAGCAGATCGCGCTCGTCGAAGTACTTGAAGCCGTGCACCTCGTCGACGACATCGGCCGCCCCGTGCAGGCGGTGCATGACCTGGGCGGCGAACTCGAAACAAAGATCCATGCGTCGCGCGCGGATGTGGAACAGCAGATCGCCCGGCGTGCTCGGTGCATGATGATTCGGCCCGTGCAGTTCGCGGAACGGATGAAGGGCCGGCGGCCGCGGCCCGTCGATGATGCGGTCCCACAGCTCGGACCCGATGCCGACGACTGCTTTCAGTTCGCCGTCCGGCTCGCGAAACCCGACCGACCGCCCGATGCCCGGGACATCGGCAAGCACGTCCTTGGTCTGCTGCTCCGCGCCTGCGCGGATCGTGACGACAAGGAAGATCGCGGACTGGGTGAGCGGGGTCAGGACCGGCTGCGGCTCGGGCATACCTGCGAGTCTTGCGCTCGTCGGTCAGCGAGCGGAAGCCCGTCCTGCGTCCCGTGTAATCTGTCAAGGCCGCAGCGGGTCGCCCCGCTTCGGGCGATTAGCTCAGCGGGAGAGCACTGCCTTCACACGGCAGGGGTCACTGGTTCGATCCCAGTATCGCCCACCACCTACAGGCCCTGGATTCATTGCCCTAGAGCCCCTCTGCGTGCTGCGCCAAGATCAACGATTTCGAGCGTCGGGCAACGCTCGGGCAACACCAGCCGCGCGCATGGCGTCCAACCGCTCAGCGACCGCGTCGAGGTCGTCGTCGAACAGGTCGGCATACCGGTCCAACGTCATTGACCGCCGACGCGTGCCCGAGCATCCGCTGGACTGCCTTCACGTTCGCCCCTGCGCTGACCGCCAGCGACTGCTGCCGTGTGTCGCAGCTCGTGAGGTGTGAGTCCCCGCTCGCCGATCGCAGCCGCCGCACGGTCGAACCACGCTCGCCGGGCGTTGCGGTTCCGCATGACCTCGCCGTCCGGCGAGGTGAACACGAGGTCGCTCGCCGACTTGCCCACGACGTGCCGCGCGAGGTCGTCGACGAGGAACCGAGGGAGCGGCACCGACCGTGCCTCGTGTGACTTCGGCGTGCCCCACGCGAGGCGCGCGCCGTCGACCTCGGTCACGGCCTCGGCGACATCGATGCGCCGTCGCATGATGTCGACCCGGCCGACACGCAGCGCCGCCACCTCCGACCACCGCAGGCCGGAGTACGCGAGCACGAGCACAACGAGTCGGTACTGAGCGAACGCCGCGTCGCTGGCGCGTCGTGGCCGGTTGGTTGGCAGCGTCGCGGCCGCGTCGGCGAGCTGCTCAACCTGCACGGCCGTGAGGTATTTCTTGCCTCGTTCGACGACACGGGGGAGGTCAACGCCGTCTGGCCGGGTTGGACGGTAGGCGACGATCCTTAACTGCGAGCGCCGAGCACGGCCGACAGAACGCCGTACGCCTTGCGCACTGACGCCCCGGACTGCCCCGATGCGGCTGAGGTCGGCCAGCCATGTCTGAATGTCACCGTGAAGCACCTCTTGGCACGGCGCCGCTTCAAGTTGGAAGCGGCTGCGAGGACCGTTTACACGTCCTCATTCCGCCTTCGGCGGGCCCACCACCGGCCGAGGCCTCTCCACATCACCTACCCGGCTGTGATCGTCGCTCCACGTCGACGACGCGGCCGCGATCGGCCATGCCCACGCAGGACAGGACAACCCCATGCACATATTCGAGGCGCGCTGTCGACACGACATGTTGATCCTCAACGGCCGCTCGACCTGCTCACTCTGCCTCGGCCTCGACGACCGAGTCGCAATCAAGGCCGCCGGATTCAGCACCGCCGACTTTGGCCGGCCCAACACCGCACGCCGCCAACACCCAGACGACGTCGACGACCTGGACGACGACGACCTCGACGACTACGCCGCAGCGTGACCGTCACCCAACCCGCGGCACAACGCCGCAACCAAACACACCACGGAGGACCCGATGACCGGCACAACTCGATTCGTCGACCGCAGTAACGACCCCGGCCACATTCCCAACACCCGCGAGCGAATCGCCGCAGCCATGCGCGACTACGTCGCCGCCGGTAGCAACGCAGGACCGAACCGACCGGCCGCCGATGAAGCACGCGCGATGACCGAGCGCAGCGTCGCGGCCGATGCAAGACGTGCAGCCGCGCTGCACAACTCACGCACCAACACCCACTGACGAACGGACCACACGACATGATCAAGAGCGCCACGAACCTCAGCGCGGCAGAGCTGCGACGCATGGCCGACGAAACCGAGCGCACCCAGCGTGACCTCGCAATCCGGCGAGCCGACGTACGAAGCACCGCAGTCGCTGATGAAGCTCGACGACAGAGCACGCACATCGACGACGTGTTCGTCCCCGCCGAACGCGCCGCCCGCGCCAAACTCGTCGCCGCGATCGGTGATCCAACAGTCAACCTCGCCGACCTATGGGCACTGTTCGTCGACGCCCGTGCCGCATCGGCAACGCGCGCAGCGGTCGTCGGAACGGTCAACTCCTTCATGCGGCAGGCCGACCCCGACTGCGACGACCTGCGACGCGATATCAGCGACATGACCGGAAGGCACTCGTTCGCCGACGCCCTCGACAGGCACACGAGGCGCGTGATCGACAACCTCGCCACCGAGCATGACCGCAAGGTCGGAGACGCGATCCTCGCTGCAGGCGCGGCCGCTGCGGACACGACCAGCTAGCCGATGCGCGCCCGGCCGACCACGCCGCACATCCAGCGGCGTGGTCGGCCGGATGGCGGGTACATCGGACGTGGCCTGTGATGTCAGCGGCAGTCCGATCAGCCAGCGCGAGGACACGGAGTGCCCGAGCGCTTAGTGCCGAGCGTTAGAAGTCTTCAGGCCACGCACAGTCGATTAGCGCAACCCATCGTGTCGAGTGCTGATTGCCGCGTTTGCGAACCTGACCTTGCACAAACACTTGGCGGCCGGTCGCCTCGATCCGCGTGATCGCCGCGCTGTACCGCGCCGCGTTCTTGGCGGTGATGTAGCCGATGTGGACGCCCTCGCATATCACTTGCACCGCGTAAGGGTCGTGGGGATTGGTCGGTTCCCGGACGAGGTGAAACAGTCGGCTCCCGCTCCCAACACGGACCAGCGCGTCCTGCCTGTAAGAGGTTCCGGAGACATGAAACGGCCCGTCGTACGGTCCGCTGAGCGGCGCGACCCATCCATTCGGGACGGTAACCGGTGGCGGTGGGGGCGCAGGGCGTGGCGGTGCGGTACTCGGTGTGCCAGCGAGCAGATCAAATTCGAGCGCCCTGCGACGGCGCCAATTGAAGATCGCCACGATGCTCAGCAAATCAGTAATCCCCGGCCATCGCGAGCCAGTCGAAAAGCGGTTCGGCCGGGCAAGTCAGCGGCATGTCCGGTTGGGTCTCGATCCGTCAGGGGTATGTCGCGTCCTTCAGCATCCGAATGACTTGATGCATGGCGTGCCCGCCGTTGGCACCGATGGTGATGTCGAGGAACAGGCCGAGTGGCAGTGTGCTGTGCTGGCTGGCGCTCGTTGGGGGCAGCTTGATGGTGAAGCCCAAATTGCGGACTCCGCCCGGCAAGCAACTGTGCTGTCCACACTGCATGTCTGTGCGGATGGCTGGGAGACCCGCGATCGTCGTGTTCGCACGGAAGCGGCCTGCGCGCTGCTCGAAGATCAATCCGGCCGTGATGGAGATCAGGATTCCGCCCCTGCCGATGGCGTGCGTTTTCAGCGGCGGTCCGCAGCTGTGTCCGTCGCACTCCGGACCGATCGGCTGGTTGGTGATGTAGGCCTGTGGTGAGTGCATCGCGCCGGTGAGGAATGTGGCTGGCTTGACGGTCCAACCGGCGGGTACGGGGAAATGCACGCTAAACCAGCTGTGCCACGCCCTCGCCGAGGCAGGTGGAGTGCTGCGCTGGTTCGTGCTGTGCAGGGCGGATCCGAAGGGGCCGACCAATAGTCCGATGCCGATGACCGCAGCAGCCACGAGGGCGACCGCCGACGCGAGAAGCCCCCATCGGCGTGTCGGCGCGTCGCGTGTTGGCGAGCTAATACCAATATGCGTCGTGTGCGCGGCCCTGCCGCTTGTCGAGGTTTGAGCGGCAGCCAGGGCTCGGTCGATGAGGTGGTCCGGGAGTTCGGCCTCATGTTCCAGGGCGCTCAGGCCTGCGCGCAGGTCCGCTTCGTCGGTCTGCTCGATCATGCCGTCGCCTCCGGATCTGAGAGTGCGCTCGCTCGAAGCTTGAGTAGTGCTCGGCGGGTCAAGCTGCGAACCGTGGCCGGGCGGCACCCGATCGCTGCTGCGATCTGGTCGTCTGGCCAGTCGTAGAGGTACTTCAGGACGACCGCAGCGCGGGGGCGTTCGTCCAGGGCGGCGAGCAGCTCCCGCACCGCCTCCTTGGCCATCACATCATCGGCGATGTCGCCGCGAGTCGGTCTGTCCGGAACCGCATCGACGAGTGTCACCCGTCCGCGTGGGCCCCGGGTGCGGTCGATGAAGCGATTGACCAGCATCCGGCGGACATATCCGAGCGGGGATGTGGTTCCGCCGATCATGCGCCACCGCTCGAACGTCGCGACGAGCGTGTCCTGAACCAGATCCTCGGCCGATGCCGCGTCACCGCACAACAAGTACGCCGTTCCGAACAGCGACCGAGCGTGCTCTCGCACGAAGGCCGCGTACTCGGGCTCGACCGGGTCCATACCCACTAGACGATCCAACACCCCGAGGAAGTGGCAGGACTCGAAGAACGAAGGTGCAGCGTCGAGATCGTCGGCAATATTCGGATCTCGGCAGATCCGGTCGCTTGATCTTGACGGCCACATCTGTCCTAGCGTCGCAGCGAAAACCGATCTTGAAACGACCCGGGGGAGGTACCCCCTAACGCGCACTGCGCCAGGACCCATCCCAAGGTTTCCGTACGTCGCGGATAGTTCAAAACATCGACGCAAGCAACGCCGGATTGGTGAGTCACGATAGCCAGCGACAATAACGACCGGATCGGCCGATGACAGGCGTTACCAGTTTGGCCGCCATGTCCGCGATGGTCGGACCCAGATTGTGGGAACCGTGCGCACTGTCAGGCGCTATGTCGGTAGAGCAGGGGCGCGAGGGCTTCGGCAATAGTGGCCCCAGATCACGCCCCTCCGTTCGGTTGTCGTAGTGTGCGGCGCGACGAGACGACAGGGGGACGGCGATGTCGGCGGCAGCACTAACACTCGACTATGTTCGAGCGTTCATATGGCCGGCGGTACTAGTCGGCGCAGGTTTCGCATTTCGGGGAGAGTTGCGCGACTTCGCCGGACGCCTTACCAAAGTCCGCGTTGGGGGTCAGGAGTTCATAGCGGCGACGTTGGATCGGTCGCAAATTCTTCTCCGGTCAATTCCCCTTTCGGATACTCGACCGGAAGCCGTTCCTCGCGATCTTGAGGATAAACTAACATCCCTCGCTAAAAGTGACCCCCATGGAGCTTTGAGTCTTCTGAATTGGGAGCTAGAACGCAACTTGCGCTACATAGCGCTGTCTGGAAACTGGTTCCGAGCGTTGGATCCCAACGAACCGTGGCGCCGAGTGCTGAACCTTGCTAGTAACGTGGGTTGGTCGGTCGACGTGACAGCATTCGTCCTGATTTTCGCGATCTTGAATGACGCCGTTTTGAACGAGGGCCTGCAGCTGACGGATGCGGACTTGCAGAAGCTAATCGACCAGGGGCTTACGGTGCTTGGCCTCGTGGCTTCGATTCAGATGTCAAAGCACGTTGTCGTCGCATCGCGGCTTCCCGTGTTTGAGGATGAGCAGCTCGCACGTCGAACCGACCGATTTGCGGTATTGTTGAAGGAAGTCGTTCCCGACGATGGAAGGGAAACGAAGCAACCGTTCTATACGGCGAAGCCCGACTATTATCGTCCGGGCATGACAGTCAGCTACGGTTTCCGCGAAGATCCGCCAAAAGAACAACCACCTGGTTGGATTGCCGATCCGACCAATGAGGGCGTGGCGCTCGGCGTCGTTCCGTGGACCTTTGACGGAGAGGATATGGCACCGTTTGAGCGGCCGACATACTGAAGGCGCCGTGCCGCTCTAGGCAGCCTGGCCGGGCGCGCGAGCGGGCGTCCGTGGGGCGATGGTCCGGCGCAGCGGCCCGGCTGGTGGTCAGTTGGGTCACGCTCCGGCGCGCGCGTCCCGTCGGCGATCGCCTGCGCGGCGGCGTTGCTGTTCATGTTGAGCGGTAGCCGTGCCACACCAGCGAGACCAATTCGGCCGCGGGGAACCGCTCGCTCGGCTTGCCATTGCCAGGGCTGAACCGGTCGCCGGGCTCCAACTCGGGCCTGCAGAAGTCCTTCGAGGCGTTTCGAGTGGCGTGACGTACTGGTGGTCGAACCCACGCATCTTGCGGTGCCGCAAGCGTTGAAGGCCAACCGCCGGGAGTTTCACGGGCGGGTCGACCAGATCGCACCGGCGCTCACCGCCCGGCTTGGCATCGGTCCGGTCAGCGCTCCCAAGCCATGGCGTCATTCTCCACACGGCCGTGTCCGCAACGACGCGCTGTTCGCCGCGCTGGCCTGGCACCAGCCCGATCCCAGCCAGCAAGCGGTCAGACCACGCGTGCAAGCGGTGGATGCTGATCTTGCCTGGGCAACAGAGGGGCAACGCGAGCTTCAGAGGCGACCCTTTCCGACCAACGCAGTCAACACGCGGAAGCCCCGAAATGCGGGGGGGCCATGCCGATCCAACGCCAGCAAACGCAACACGGCACGCCTTCACACGGCAGGGGTCACTGGTTCGATCCCAGTATCGCCCACCACCATAGCCCAGTAAATCCGGGGGTTGTAGCCCTCTCAAGATGATCTCTGAAGATCGCGAATCTGAGAGTTCGAATTAGCCATGATCCGTGCCCGGCAGCGGGAAGGGATCGAGAAGGCGAGGCAGCGTGGGGCCTACGTCGGTCGTAAGCCCGCGTTCTCTCACGAGCAGGCGGAACGTATCCGCGAGCGCGCAGCCCGCGGCGAGTCAAAAGCAGACCTCGCGCGAGAGTTCGGAGTCACCCGCAAGACGATCTACCAATACCTAAAGCCACCGCTTGCCAGAGCATAGAAGCCCCTGGCTTGTCGCCGCCTGCGTCTGTCGAGTGGCGCGCGCTGCTATTCGCCGCGATGGCACCCACACCTGCCAAAGCCGGCCACTCGCCACCAGCGCGGCGCAGCCAAAGACCATGATCAACGACCGGATCCGCCGAAAGCCGGCTGGGTTTGCGCGGCGATGACGCAGGTCGCCCCGCTGACCATGAGGGTGGCCGATGGCGACGTGCGCGGATCCGCTTCGCGCCTCGACACGGCTCGCCAGCAATCGGCGCGAGCGGCGGCACTCTCCGCTACTCACGCGGTCCGCGGCGATGCGCGACCGTGTTCCCGCAACGGGTCAGCCCAACCCTGTCTGCCGGTGGGTGTGGTTGGACAGGCCCGATCACCTTGTTTGCCGTTCGGGTTCGGTCATGTCGAGACGCCGGCGATGTGTCATCGGGGGTCGCTCGGTGGGGTCTCGTAGCAGTGCTGTGGCGGCGGTCCGGGTGTGGGCGCCGAGTTTTGTGAAGACGTTCTCGAGATGTTTGCGCACGGTGTGTTCGGAGATCCACAGCTCGGTCGCGATTGCGGCATTGCTGTGTCCGGCCGCGACGAGTCGCATCACAGCGGCTTCCCTGGGTGTGAGTCGAGACGCTTCGGCTGTACGAAGGACCCCGGATCGTCGTGCGCGAGCGGAGGCGAGGTGAGGTCGCAGGACGATAAGCAACTCCCGAGCGCGGATCGGAAAGCCGCGGGTGGAGCTGTCGAAGAAGAAGAACCGTGAGACACCGGCCGGGGCGGGGAGATACAGGCGCAGGCTGTCGGCTGTGCCGAGCGGTTCGCACACCATCTCGTACAGGCTGAGTCGGCGAAACTCCTTGACCGTGAGAAAGTCGGAGATCGCGACCGGCGCGACGACGGCGCCACAATTGATGACGTGAGTGGGGTCCTGCTGTCCCACACGTTGTAGCGCGGGGACAAGCCACGGGGGCTTTGCTCGGGTCACGACCTCGTGGTTTTCACACACGCTGTTCGTGCCTGCCTCCACGTAGCCCGCAGCGACGCCGGCCCCGATGAGTTCCTGAAGTCTCGCCAATACCGGAACCGGAAACGGCTCAGGTCCCGCGTCGGCCGCGAGCATCCCGACGACGTCCAAGGCTGCCCGAAGGTCGGCCCTGCCCAACCCTGACACGTGGCCAGAATACGACGATCTGCTAATGGTGGAACGGCAATTCCGCACGCACGCTGGGAGCCGTGATATCGGCCAGCGCGCTGACAACGGCGCGACGCACTACTGGGTGGCCGCAGCGCTAAACCCATGCAATCGGTCCGAGGAGGGACAATGAACACGGTGACGCGGGTAGCAGGGGTGTGTCGCAGCCGGCGTTCTGACCGGCACCGTGATCGCCGCAGGCAGCACAGCAGCGGCGACTGTGGACAGAACCCACTGCGACTCGGCCTTCTCACGAGTCCGGGGGTCACCTCCGTCCACCTCACCGTGGACGGCTTGGGCCATGGTGCAGGGCGCATCACCGGCGGCACCGGGACCTAGCGAATGCAACCGGAACGGTGCGATACCTCGGAGTGTCGCAGACCCGCTCGCTATTCACGTTCGTCTACAACAGCGAACGACCGCGTCCGTCTGACCCGCCGCACTAGGAAACGCTCACCCCTCGGTCACCCGAGCCGCCGAGGACATTTGGGACGGCTGCGCACTGGCACCGCGAGGTAGTCCGTTGTGCGGCCCGGCCAGAATGCCGCTGCGCCGCGCGACAGGTCTACCGGTAGTAGATCTGCGATCAGAATTCGCACTACGTCCGGCACGCGCCGCCTATTGGCACGCAGTGCCGTCACCTAGAGGTAGGACTGCGATGAATCGACACGGGAGCCGAACTATCGCTGCGCGTGCACGCGAGGCCGGGGTCATTTGGCTCGTGTGCGTTGCGACGCTTGCAATGTCGGCTTGCACATCCTCGTCACAGCCACGCTCCTCCTCTGCTGAGACGCAGCAAGTAACGTCATCGACCGAGCCAGCGGCCAGCTCAGCGACCTCCGTCGCGACCAAGACCGCGCCGTCAAGGACCGCGACGCCGTTTCCACGCGAGCTCACCGGGATTTGGCACGCCAAGATCGACCGCCTCGACCAGAAGGTGTCGCTGAGCCATTCGACCTACCGGATCTACACCGACCCCAGCGACGAGGCTGTCGGTGTCGTGTCGATTCACGGCCGCGACATCACGTTCTCCGGCAGCGACACCTGCGTCGGCGCGGGGACGTATCGCTGGAATATCGACAACGGCAAGCTCTATTTCACGCCGGTCGGCACGGACGCCTGTCCCCGATCGGGAATACTTCCGGGCCGAAGTTGGACACGGAAATAGTTCGGTACCGTCCCGTCACGCCACCCTGGATCTGAGGTACGGCCAGCCTGGGCGCACCAAAACGGCGCCGTCGCCGTCACGCCGATAGTCAGACACACCAGGCCCGCGCCGGGGCCGACGACAGCACCGGCTGCGCCGCCCGGGGCTACTGGGATCTGCAACGACGGCACTTACTCCTACGCCGCTCACCACCAGGGCATGTGCTCCTATGACGGCGGAGTGCGGGAGTTCCTCAGCTAAGGGTGGGCTCCGTTATTGCGGTACCAACAAGATCGCGCGGATACTCACGCACCACTGATCAAGGGGGCGATCGAATGACTGCCGAAGAGATGCCGGCAGCGAGCGGGGGAGCATGCGCCCGCCGGCTGGGCGGTCGACCCGGACGACCCACACATGTTTCGCTGGTGGGACGGATATGGATGGGACGACCGGGTGCGGCCTCGACTCGTGGCAGCCGCCGAGGATCAGACCCGCATCTTCAACGAACAGACGCGACTTCTCGTCGACATGCGTAACGACATCTCAACCATCAAGAACGTCATCTTGTTCTGGTTCGTGATCACATTCTTCGGTCTACTTGCCTACATCATCGCCGTCAACGTGAACTGACGCGGTTGGGCTGTCGGCTGCGCCGGGGCAGCGTCCCGGTGACCGCAGATGGGACGGCGCGTAGTTCGACAGCGGTCGCACCTTGGGATGGCATTTACCACCCTTTGGGGTGGTCTGAATCCTCGCCGACCGTGCCTAGACTTCGGCCATGGAGAGCAGCACCATCACGGTGGCCTGCCCGAAGTGCGGTCGGCCCGCCACGGTCTCGATGCACGCCTTGGACGAGCGTCATTTCACCTTCGACTTCCACTGTCCGGACGGTCACGCCGTGCCCGGAGCGGTGACGCAGAAGTTGTGGGTCCTAGCGCACCAGTAGACGCTGCGCGGGCCCTAAGCACTGGGGTGTTGCTAATGGCGTGTAGGCCGAACGAGCACACGGCCCGTCCGCGTGCAGAAAGGGGTTCGGCGTGACCATGTCGAGACAGGCGACGGCCAGCGACGCAGAGCTACGGAGTCGCATCTGCCAACTTGAATCGCAGCACGAGTCTGATCTCGCGCTGATCGCTCACCTGTTGGACGCACTGCGGGTAGCAGAAGAGCAGGTCACGAACCTCGAATTGGCGTTGACCAGCGCGCGACGGATCGGCGCAGCAATTGGCATTCTCATGGCCCGGCATGTCATCACAGACGAGCAGGCGTTCGACTTACTCCGCGTCCTCAGCCAGACCACCCATCGCAAACTGCGTGACGTCGCCGAAGACGTGATCGTCACCGGCGAGCTGCCCAGCCGTCCAAGCCGTGACAAAAAAGTGCGGCACGCCCCGGAACCCAATCGTGAGGTCGCTCCATGACTGTCTAAGGCCGGGACGCACCGCCAAGATCACTATCACGTCGCAGAGTGGAAATAAAGCCTCGGCCCGCGAGCCAGAAGTGATCTTGCCAGCTTGGCTGCGTAGGGTCTTGCGCGGCGGCTCGGCCTCATCCCTCCCTCCCGAGGTCGAGCCGCCGCTTCGTCAACCAAAGCATCCGTGGTCGCCTCGATCTAATTGATCATGCTGAGGTGCGACTGAGGGGACGCCTGCGTCCAGGAGTGGTTACAGCCCGAACGCCCCTTTCAGGTCTGGCGCAGTAGCAGCGTTGTTGAGGTACGCAGCGCCGGCGTTGTCCTCATACCAGCGCGTGAGGGAGTAGTGGGTGGCGGGAAGTGTAACTACCTTGCCGGACAGGCGCGGGTCGATGACGACGAAGGCGACGTTGTTGCCCGACGCGTGGTCGTCTTCGTCGAAGGTGACGATGATCGTGAGGTTGCCCGAGGTGTAATCGGGGCCGGCGAGCAGACGTGGCATCCAACCCCGGAGCCAGGTGTCGGCCGTGGCGAGCGAGCAGTTGTGAGCGTCGTTGCAGATGTTGGGAGTGATCTGCCCGGTCACTGGGAGGTGACCCAGGCGGGCGTCGTCGCTGAGGGCTCCCGCCGAGAGAGTGCCCAGCGGCACATCGTTTGCTTTGCACTGCGTGCGTTCGTCGGTGAAATAGGTCCATTCGTTATGCCGGATTGCGTAGGTGGTGCCACCGGGCATCTTGCAATTGCTCGGCATTGACTCGGCGTAGGTCTTGGCGGTCAGCCCGAGCGCAAGGGTTTGCCCAAATACCGACGGCCCGCTGATCGGGTGGACCGTCGGACCCTTGTCGTCAGTGACGCCGTAGGTCGAGCCGCCGGCGATGGCGAGATAGTTCGGGAGCGAGGGATGCGCCACCGCTGTGTACGCGGTGGCCTTGCCGTACTGGTTCGCCAGCGAGTCGAGGTAGGGCATCTGGCTTAGCGCCTGGGCCTGACTGTGGTTCTCCTCGATGATCACCAACAGTTTGTGCGGGGCAGTGGCGGCCGCTGGCGTCGCGGCGAGCGAAGTTCCGGCAGCCAGGATCAGCAGACCTGCAGAGATGAGTCGCTGCGCGTTGCCGGGAAAACGAGGCATCGGACTCCTTCGCACACCTTGAGGGCCGCCATCGTTCAGTCGTCGGCCCGACACGACGTGCGAGAGAGCCGATAATGACGCCCTGGTCACCGTCACGGTGCCCGGCCACCGTCGCGAACTCTACGACCGGCAGCCCCGCGGCGCCACACAACTTGCTGCCCGCAGGCGGCTCTCGGTCGGATCCTCGTCCCACCGAATTGACCGCGCTTAGAGGTGTCGGCTGGGGACGCTGACGCGGGGTGATTTTCTTGCTGGTGTCGGGCATGACTTGGATGCCAGCCCCGCACGCTTTGGAGCGGGGGGCAACGAGCGTGCGGGGCTCGGCAAGAAATCAGCGCGCGCGTGCCTAATCGACCAACCTGGCTACTGAACCGCTTGCTCGTGGCTCGCGTGATCAGCGTGACCGAAGCAAACGTGCGCCTTGCACTGATGCATGTGACACGCGCGTCGGCTCGACACGAGGCGGCTTCGCATCCGCCGTAGTCCGCCGTCGGGCCGTACTTTGGTCGCGGGTCGGTCCAGGTCGACGGATGACGGGCCATGCTCGAGATCGTCGCATCGACGGTTAGTGAGCGCACCTCAAGCCATACGTTCGATATATGTTCTAATAGATCATGCCCGGCATGGCGGTCTACATCGATCGATCGCCTCACCAGGCGTTCCTCGTCGTGTGGGGTCGCGCACCCGACGCGTGGTGGGGGTGCGTCCAGTTCCGGCAGCGTGTCCTCGGTGGCGAGCAAGCCCACGAACTACCGGTCGCTGCGTGGTTGCCGGCGGCATCAATCACCCGGCCTGCCTGGTCATCGGCAGTCGACCTGCCGAGGATCGCGTTGCGTGTCATGGAGCGGGAAATCATCTGCTCTTCGGGCAGTTGATCAATCATGCCGCCCTACGAGTCCTGAGCGACTCCGCAGCAGTGGGCCGAACAGGTCATCGCAGACGTGCTCGAACACGCCCCGTCACTGGACGGCGTGAGTGTGAGTGCGCACGTCTGTCTCGGCAATCAGGCGCAGGTTCTCGTCGAGTCCGCGAGGTCCGCCGACATGATCGTGGTCGGCAACCATGGGAGCTGGGCGCTCGCGAGCCGGTTGCTGGGGTCAGTTAGTCAGAAGGTCGCACGTCACGCCCTGCTCCCGGTGGTGGTGGTCCATGACCACGATCACCGGCCGATGTCGGACTTCTGATCCTGGCAGGGCACACCATCCGGTCGGGCCGCCTGACCGGGTCACCTCGGCGAGAAGGGCTTTCGGCACTACGGGGCCGGTGATGGAACTCCGTAGCGTCCGGTGCATGGCGAGCTTCGGCGATTCTGCTGCACCGTCGACGAAACCAAACGACCCGCGCGTTGCGAGAGGGCACGTGAACGAGCCGCACAGCGGCGGGTTGGCTGCCCGACTGAACTGGCTGCGTGCTGGCGTCTTAGGGGCCAATGACGGCATCGTCTCCACCGCTGGCCTCGTGGTCGGCGTTGCGGCCGCAACGACAGCGCGGTCACCGATCATCACGGCTGGTATCGCCGGTCTCGCAGCGGGGGCAGTGGCGATGGCGCTGGGTGAGTACGTGTCGGTGAGTAGCCAGCGCGACACCGAACGCGCGTTGCTGGCCAAGGAACGCACGGAACTGGCCGAGGAACCCGAACGGGAACTTGCTGAACTGGCTGGGATCTATCAAGCCAAGGGTCTGACACCTGCGACGGCTGATCTGGTGGCGCGTGAACTCACCGCGCATGACGCGTTCGCCGCGCACGTCCACGCCGAACTCGGGATCGACCCGGGTGAGCTCACGAGCCCCTGGCACGCGGCTGCCGCGTCCGCAGTGTCGTTCACGCTGGGTGCGTTGTTGCCAGTGCTGGCGATCCTGCTCCCAGCCGCCGTCCGGATCCCCGTGACTTTCCTTGTGGTGCTGCTCGCGTTGGCGATGACGGGCACGATCAGCGCCCGTCTCGGCGGTGCACCGCGCAACCGGGCCGTTGCCCGGGTCGTGCTCGGTGGGGCGCTGGCCATGCTGGTCACATTCGGTATCGGCCAACTGGTCGGAGCGGTCGGTATCTGATGCCCACGTCTGGCTCGAGACGAGCCGGCGGACCACACCACGTATGGCTGGATGGGGTGCGGCCTGGCTGGAGCCGGCTTTGCTCGCGCAGACTTTGGCCGCACGCTTCCAAACGATGTCACCCTGACGGGTGCCGAGATAGTGCCGTTTGGACCTCCGACCGATCTCCGCGTCCGAGATTTCCTGACGCCGCGGTCCTGGGCTGGTGCGGGAGACCGGGCATCGTCAACCTGTCGTGATCCTCGCGCGGCGGCGCGGCGCGCGCCAGGCCAGGGCACATCGCGACTTGACAGGCGCTTGTGGGTAAACCCTTGATGGGCGGCGGCCCGTCCCCCTCCCCACTCCCTGCGGGCCGGGTCGCCGCCCTTCGACCAAATCATCTGTAACCGGAGAGGTCTAGTTGACTTTGCTTTGCGGCGCCGGCTGAGAGATTCTCCGACCGGAACGCGCGTCAGCCAGTGATTCCGTCGCTCGGTTGGGCATGACAGATGTGGCGGTCCTGCTCGCTTACGAGCCGGGGCGGCCAGCGTGCGGGGGTCGGTCTAAGAAATTTCGCGCAACGTTTGCGATTCTCTTTACGTCCAGCTAACGTCTTCCTAGGAAGGTAATTCGGGGTTCGGGGGAACGCCGAGTTACCGCCACCAAGGGGAACGCTCGCCGTAGCCCTCAGGGACTACGTCGCCGAGCGCACGCTCAGAACGCTGGGCAGGCACGGGTGCACAGAGCGGGGGTTCAGTGCACTCGTGCCTGCCTGGTTCCCTGGTTGCGGTCCTGCTGTTCATTCAACGCAGGACGGCCCCCGTGGTCAGGTCGCGGTTCTTGCTACGCGGCGCGGCGGCGACGAATGCAGATCGCGAGGATTGCGGCGATCACGGCGACACCGAGACCGATCGAAGCGACGTCGACACCGATCTTCGTGATCGCGTGGATCAACCAGCCTTGGGGCGCGCCCTTGTTGAGCGTCTTCTGGTCGTCCTTGACGGCGCTGAACTCCACCGCACTCAAAGCGCCACCGACGAGCACGGCGATCAGCCCGATGATGCTCGCCCAGAGCCTGCCCTTGCCGGCCATGATGACCAGGCCGCAGACGAGCCCGACGACTGCCGCAGCGAGGATGATCTTGCCGCCGTTCGCGGCGGCCACGTTGAGGACCTGCCTGCCGGTATCCGACCGCGAACCGAACCCGGTGAAGGTCATGGTCGAGAAGGGCGTTCCCGCACGGAAGACGATGATCTTCTCGAACGGGAGGAACGTCGCGATGGCGCCCGCAAGTGCACCGAGCGCCAACAGCGCTCCGGTCCACGGTACGGAGACCTTCCGGCCGGCCGGCTGTGGCGACTGTGGCGACTGCTGCGGGTATGCCTGAGCACCCGGCTGACCGTTCTGGACCGGACTGTTCACATCAGGGCTGAGCGTCATGGATTGCCTCTCATAAGGCGGTGGCCGATGGTAGCCACGCGGACCACATCATCGACGGCGACGATCTTAAGTTGAGGCAGGAAGACAAGAAGTGTTGTCGTAGGCGGTGGCGATCACCTGTTTGTGTACTTTGCCCCGCAATTCGGAGGGCCCGGATCAGCCTGTAACGAGAGTGATCCCGGTCGTTCGCCACTCGAGCCACGGACGGGTCTCGCCGTTTCCAGAGCATCGTGATTGTCGATCGTGTTGACGTGAGCCACTACCGAATAGCCAAAGGGCGTGTACCGCGACAGAGCCGGTGGGGGAGACCGGCAGCCTGCGAAGATGACGCCATGGTCGATCGTCCTGAGCCCAGCGGCGAAGAGAAGGAGGAATGGCGCCGCGACGCTGCCCGCCAACGCTTGGAGATTCTGGACGCCACTACCGCCGCGCTTGAGCGCCGCGTCGAAGTTTTGGAGTTGATCGCGTCCAGCCCGTCGGCCGACGATGCGAGACAACGAGTAGCGCAATTGCTCGGTGTCTCCGAACTCGGTGCCACGGCCGTCCTCGACCTTCAATGGCGACGCTTCGCACAGCTGGAACGCAACCGAATCGCTGAAGAGCGCGATCGGATGCGGCGCGAGATCGGCTGACGTCTCGGTCCTGATTCGACCGAGCAGCAGATCCCACGCACGGACGCGGCAGATCCCGTCGGACGACATCCAATTGCCAGTGGTTGGCAATTAGAACGTCTGTGCCTGCTTTGGTTACCGTGAGGGCGTGAGCCACAAGACCAGCACGCGTCCACTTCCTCGACGCGCCGACCACGACCACGAACACGGTCTTGATCACGACGAGCACGATCGCGAAGCGCACGGTCACGACCATGGCGGGACGGCGTGGACGCGGCTACTGCACGCGCTGTCGGAGATGTTCGGTGGTCACAGCCACGATGCGGCTGATCAGATCGACGACGCGCTCGAAGCGGACCGAAGCGGACGGCGGGCGCTGCTGATCAGCCTGGTCGGTCTCGGTGTCACGGCAGTGGTGCAGCTGGCGGTGGTGGTGGTGTCCAGCTCGGTTGCTCTGCTCGGCGACACACTGCACAACTTTGCCGATGCCCTCACCGCCGTTCCGCTGCTCGTAGCGTTCGGCCTTGCGCGTAGGGCACCCACCAAGCGGTTTACCTACGGCTACGGCCGGGCTGAAGACCTAGGCGGCCTGTTCGTTGTCGCGATGATCGCATTGTCATCCGTGCTTGCGGCTTATGAGTCGATCCGTAGGTTGATCAGCCCGCAACCGGTCACACATCTGTGGGCTGTCGCCGGTGCTGCACTGGTCGGGTTCATCGGCAACGAGTGGGTCGCGCGCTACCGCATTCAGGTTGGTAACCGCATCGGTTCGGCTGCGCTGGTCGCAGACGGCCTCCACGCGCGCACCGACGGCTTCACCAGCCTGGCCGTACTGCTGGGTGCCGGCGGCGTCGCCCTGGGCTGGAACTGGGCCGACCCGATGGTCGGACTGCTGATCACCGTAGCCATCCTCGGCGTGCTGCGTTCGGCCGTAAGGCAGGTGGGAGCCCGACTCATGGACGCAGTAGACGCCGACCTCGTGGACGACGCCACCGCCGCCATCGCCACCGTGGACGGAGTGATCGAAGTCCGAGAACTACGCATCCGCTGGATCGGCCACACCCTGCGCGCCGAGGCCGACATCACCGTCGAACCCACGCTCAGCGTCGCCGAAGCACATGACCTCGCCCACCACGCCGAAGAGCACCTGCTCCACTACGTTCGCCGACTGACCGCAGCCACCATTCACGTCAGCCCGAGCGGCGCACACAGCTGACTCAGCAGCTTCCGATACCGCAGCATGCGGGGAGCGTTGATCAACAACGCAGCCACGGTTGCCGATGCATGCGGTCGGGCTCGCGCATAGTCGGCGAGCTGTCGCGCCTTCGCCAGGAGCGGCCCCGGTGACGCCGATAACACGCCGCAGATGCCGCGGTGGTTGCTTGGCAACGGCCGATGCAGTACGACCAGAAAGTAAGGGTTTCCTGTCTTTCCAGCCCAACCTCGGAGACGACACGTGGACGATGCCATCGCGCAACGGCCGTTGCGCGTGGTGATCGTGGACGATACGTCCGACATGCGGCTATTGCTTCGAACGGCGTTGGCCGGCCGTCCCGATCTACAACTGGTCGGCGAAGCAGGCGACGGCGCAGTGGCCATCGAACTGGCCGCGGGGCTGCGTCCCGACCTGTTGATTCTCGACCTCGAGATGCCGGTGCTCGACGGGCTGTCCGCGCTGCCACAACTGCAAGCCGTCGCGCCGGACACGCGCATCGTGATCTTGTCGGCCTTTCCCGCCAGCGTGCACGCCCACACGGCGTTGAGCGCGGGCGCGGTCGCCTACGTCGAGAAGAGCACGCCGATCACCGAGATACTCGACGAACTGCTGCGCGGTGCTGACCTGCTCGAAGCGGTCGCCGAATCGTTGGCAGCGTCCGCGCGGACGACGTTCTCGCGCGACCTCGGCACGCCATCCGAAGCACGGCGCTTCATCGCGTCCACCCTCGCGTCGTGGGGGACCGTCGACCCGATCGAAACCATCCAACTGCTGGTGAGCGAACTGGTCACGAACGTCATCGTCCACACCCCCGGCACGCCTGACGTGCGCGTGAGCCTGCATCCCGACTTCGTGCACGTCGAGGTCTCCGATCCGGACCCCATCGCCGTCGCTGCGCATCAGGCGGGCATCGACGAATCCTCGGGCCGGGGGCTCCATCTCGTCGACACGTTGGCGGCGGCCTGGGGCATTGTGCAGATGGACGAGGGCAAGATCGTCTGGTTCGACGTCGCGCGCCACTAGCGGGACATCCGAGCGCGCAACCCGTTCGCGCTCATGAAGTTGCAGGACGTCTATTTACCCCACGACGAACTGCGAACCACATCGACCACTCGGCGGTTATTTCTGCGCGACTTCATCGGCGTCAGCCTCCGCTGCCTCGGTTTCGGTCGTTGTGCCGTCGGACTCGCGCTCGAAGAAGTCCTTCTGCTGCAGTTCGCTGTCGGTCTGGCGATTGACCTGCTCGACCAGCTCTTCGTCTGTGACGCCGTCGCCGGCCTTCTTGTCCTCACTCATGATCAGTTCGTACCCAGCGCCCGAGTCGCCGAACCGTAGCTGTGATGAGTCACCCGGAGTTCTTCTGCGCATAGGTGGTGGGCGCCAATGGAGGATCGGCGACCGTCAGATGCTCCGGCGCCGGCGACCCCGTCCGCACGTAGAGCTGATGGTTGGTGAGGGTGCGCTCCGAGCGTCCCCGACCGAGGAAGCTCACTGCCCAATGGAAGACCGTGGTGACCCGGTTCTTGAACCCGACCAGGTAGAGCAGGTGGACAGCCAGCCAGAGCAACCAGGCGATGAATCCCCCGAACCGGAACGGCCCGACGCTGGCTACGGCCTTGAACCGCGAGACGGTCGCCATGCTGCCCTTGTCGAAGTAGGCGAACGGCTTCTGCGGCGCTTGGCCACGCAGTCGCCGACGAATTTCTTGCGCGGCGTACGAGGCCTGCTGCATCGCCACCTGTGCGACACCCGGGTAGTTGTTGAGCGTCATCATGTCGCCGATGACGAACACCTCCGGGTGGTTGGGCAGGGTGCAGTCCGGACGGACGGCGATGCGGCCGGCGCGATCGATCTCGGCGCCGGATTGGTTCGCCAGAGTCGCGCCCAACGCCGAGGCTCGAACGCCGGCCGCCCACACGATCGTGCGGGTCTCGATCCGGTTGCGTTTGGCAGAGCTGTCCTCGACGGTGATGCCGCGGTCGTCGACGTCGACGACCTTCTCATCGAGCCATACCTCGACGCCGAGGCGTTTCAGTTGATCAGCGGCACCCGCGGCCAGCTTCGTGCCGAAGTTGCCCAGTACCGCGTCAGCCGCGTCGACGAGCACGATCCGGGCCGTGCGTGAACTGATCGCCCGGTAATCACGCTTGAGCGTGCGGTGTGCCAGTTCGGCGATCTGGCCGGCCATCTCGACGCCGGTGGCGCCGGCGCCGACAACGACGAACGTCAGCCAGTCACGCGCCGCCTGCTCGTCGTTCTCGCTGGCCGCCAGCTCGGCGAACTCGAACGCCGAAAGGATTCGACCGCGCAGCTCGAGCGCGTCGTCGACCGACTTGAGACCAGGGGCGTAGGTCTCGAACCGGTCGTTGCCGAAGTAGGACGTCTGCGCCCCGGCCGCGACGATCAGCGAGTCGTACGGCGTCACCGTGCGGTCGGTGCCGACGTAGGAAGTGACCGTGCGTGCCGACAGGTCGATGTCCTCGACGTCGCCCAGCACGACCCGGACGTTGCGCTGGCGGTGCAGGATCTCGCGCGTGGCAGGCGCGATCTCACCTTCGGACAGGATCCCGGTCGCGACTTGGTAGAGCAGCGGCTGGAAGAGGTGGTGGGTGGTGCGGCTGATCATCGTGACGTCGACGTTGGCCCGCCGAAGCTTCTTCGCGGCCATCAAACCGCCGAAGCCAGAACCGATCACGACCACCTGATGGCGTCCCGTGGAAGTCATGGTCGCCCCCTTTCACCTGATGCAACACCTACCCGACAGCGCCTATTCGCGATCCGACGTGTGACCGCCGACAACCGCGGGTCAGCCGCGGTCTTGTTCGCGTGCCTTCATCTCGGCTTCGGCCAGGTGCGGCGGCGCGTCGAACTGTCCTCTGGCAACCTGCTCAGCCGCACGGAAGGGCGTCATGTAGTTGGCGTCGTAGTCCTCGACCAGCTCGAACGTCCATCGGTCGGCGATCACATTTCGCCCGGTCATCACGGTGTCGATGGCATCGGCGAGCTCTTGGTGCCCGGCAGCGCGCAAGGCCTCGACGGCGTCCTGAAGATCCAGATCCGCCCGGCCCGAGAGCCGGTGAAACGCGTACAGATGCCCGCGGGCGTCCTCAGCCGTCTCCAACGCCGCGGACAGCCGACCCAGCGCTTCGACGGTCGCGTCGTTCAAGCCGACGGGTCGCGCATGCGTGGATGTCGACCTGCCCGTGTCGGCGCCGAACCGCGACGTGAAGTCGCGCAGGTCCGACGATGCAGAACTCACGGCTTCGTCGTGTTGCCGGGCCATGTGCCGGTGGCGCGTTCGAATCCGGTGGCGCCCGCCCGGTCGACGACGGCCTTGACCGTGGCGAACACCGCGCCTTGCAACGCGGCGGCTGTCAGGATCTCGCCCCAGCTACGCTCGCGGTCCTTCGCGTCGGGCGCATCGTCCTCGCCGGCAATGGTGCGCCATACGCGCTTGAACAGCGCGCCGGCAACAACACCGCCAAGGACGCTGAACAACAAGCCGATCGGCTGATACAGGACCTTCACCGTTCGGCCCGCTTGCGCCGGATGACGACCAGGGCGACGGTGCCGACCACGAGCGCGGCGATGATCTTGCTGCGGTGCGGCCTCGCCGTCGACGCGATCCGATGGACCGCGGGGCCGGTCTTGGCAGCCGCAGTATCAAGCGCGTGTTGAACGGGTTCGGGCGCGGATTGCTTCGCGCGACTCGCCGTCTCGACGACCTTGTCCTTCGCATCCGCGACCTTGTCGGCAGCGTGTTGCTTGACGTCGAGCTTCTCGGTCAGTGCATCGACGGTGTCGGCGAGTTCGGCGCGGGTCTGGACGATGTCCGCGCGGACTGCGTCGGCGTCGTCGCTGTGCTGCGGATCGGTCATCAGTTGCCCCTGGGGTTGAGTGTCTGCGCGTCTTGCTTGAGCCCGGCGATGGCTTCCTGCGGCAACGGAGGAGTCGCCGACGAGATCTTCCGCTTGCCGAGTAACGCTGCTACCCCGGCAACGGCGAACAGCGCCGCACCGACGATCAGCGCCGCAGCCCAGCCCGGTAGCGGGTTCGCCAGCGCGAGGACGGCTGCCGCGACCAGGCAGGCCAAGCCGTACAGGGCGAACATGCCCGCGCCGCCGAACAGCCCTGCGCCGGCGCCTGCGCGCTTGCCCTTCGCCGTCAGCTCCAGCTGCGCGAGACGCAGCTCGTCACGGATCAGTCGCGTGGTCTGCTCCGACAGCTGCGAGATCAAGTCGCCGGTAGAAGGTTGATCGTCATCGAGTCGTCCGGCCGCGTGTTGTCCAGCCATGTGCTCCCCAGAGTCGACAGTTGCACTCTGTGGGTTCAGAGTCTTGTGCCTCTACACAGTTGCCCTACCCCGACTCCATCGCCCTGTATCGGCTGCTTGGTCACTCCTCATCCGCTCAGGACGAGTCGCTGCGCGTCCCGAGTCGATCGATGATGCTGTCGTCGAGATGAGCCCGGAGCTCGGCCGGGTCGCGCCAGGTCTCGATCGCGCCTGCGTCCCGCAGCTCACGCGCGGGCGTGCCTCCGCACGCGAGGGCGACGAAGGTCACGCCGGTCTTGGCGGCCGCTTCGGCATCCCACACCGAGTCGCCGACGAAGACCGTCGAGTCCCGGTCCAGGCCCGCCCGATCCAGGGCAGCCGTGAGAATGTCCGGATCCGGCTTCCCGCTCTCGGCATCGGCCGAGCTGGTCGCAACATCGATCACGTCGTCGGCGTCGAGCGCACGTCTGAGTGCAGCGAGTTCATCCGTTGACGCCGACGATGCGAGCACGATCTTGTGCCCGCGTTGCGCACAATCTCGCAACAGGTCCGCGGCACCGTCGAACGCGCACAACCGGCCCCAGTACTGGCGATACAGCGCGAGGTGCGCCGTGACGATCCTCTCGTCATCGCTCGTGTCGCGATCGGGCAGCAGGTGGTCGAGCAACTCGCTCGATCCCATCCCGATCGTGTGATGGACGCTGGCCATCGGCACGATATGTCCCGCCGTCGCGAGCGCGTCGGCCCAGCACACCGTGTGGACGAATGTCGTGTCGACGAGCGTGCCGTCGACATCGAAGATCACACCGGTGGGCACGTCAGCCCCGCAGCGCCGGTAGCAGTTCCTGCTCAGCCCATTCGAGGAACGCAGGCTGCGTGTCGCCGCCGACCTGGACCACCGCCACGTCCGTGAAGCCTGCCTCCTCGAACTCGCGTACCGCGTCGACGTGCACGCTGACGTCCGGACCGCACGGGATCGATTCAGCGACATCCTCGGGACGGACGAACTGGCTAGCGCCGGCAAAGCCCGCCGTTCCGGGCAGCTCCGCATTCACCTTCCAGCCGCCGCCGAACCAACGGAACTGATCATGTGCACGCTTGATCGCCGCGTCCTTCGACGGATCCCAACAGATCGGCACCTGCGCGATGCGGCGCTTGCCGCGCCCGCCACGCTCGTCGAACTCGCGTACCAGGTCCGGATCGGGCTCGACCGCGATCATGGCGTCGGCAAGTTCGCCGGCGAGCTGCGCCGACTGCGCGCCCGAGATGGCCAGCGCCAAGGGCGGCGGCTCGTCGGCAATGTCCCACAGCTTCGCGCTGTCGACGCGGAAGTGGTCGCCGGTGAAGTTGACGTACCCGCCGCCGAACAGCTCGCGGATGATCTGCACCGCCTCGTCGAACATTTCGTGCCGAACGTTGGCCGAGGGCCATCCGCGCCCGACAACGTGCTCGTTGAGGTTTTCGCCTGCACCCAGGCCGAGCAGGAACCGGCCTTCGCTCAGCAAACCGATCGTCGCGGCCTGCTGTGCGACGACCGCGGGGTGATACCGCATGATCGGGCAGGTGACATAGGTCATCAACTCCACGCGCTCGGTCGCGTGAGCAACCGCACCCAACGTCGCCCAGGCGTTCGGCGCATGGCCTTGGCTGTCCAGCCATGGCGAGAAGTGATCACTCATCACTTCGAAGTCGAAGCCCGCGTTTTCGGCAGCTTGCGCGTCACGGACGAGGTCGAGCGGGCCGGATTGTTCTGTCATCAGCGTGTAGCCGTACTTCGTCATACGAACTGGCTACCCGTGTTTGCGCGCCTGTTCCCGGGTCATTGCGAAGTTTCGGAAATCGTCAGCCGGGTAGGCCGATAACAGGCGGTCGCGCTAAACCAACAGCCGATCGACCGCCCCCCGATCTCGAGCCGCAGCGGCACGCGCGACCCCGTGTGCACAGCCGGTGGAGGTGTCAAAGAAGTGACTGCAAACCTGAACGGAAAGCGCATCGCGTTCCTCGTTGCGAACTCGGGCGTCGAGCAAGTCGAGCTGACCAGCCCGTGGCAACACGTGCAGGACGCCGGTGGCCAGCCGGTGCTCGTCGCCCTGGAGAAGGCCGAGGTCCAGGCGATGAACGGCGACGTCGACAAGGGCGACACGTTCCAGCCAGATCTCGCCGTCGCCGATGCCGACGCCGCCGACTTCGACGGCCTCGTCCTGCCCGGCGGGGTGGCCAACCCCGACAAGTTGCGCACCGACGGCGACGCAGTGGCGTTCGTCAAGTCATTCGCGTCGGCGGGCAAGCCGATCGCCGCGATCTGCCACGGCCCGTGGACGCTCATCGAAGCCGGCGTCGTCGACGGCAAGACCCTCACGAGCTGGCCGAGCCTGCAGACGGACATACGTAATGCCGGTGGCACCTGGGAGGACCGCGAGGTCGTGACCTCCGATGCGAGCGGTTTCCCGCTCGTAACCAGCCGCAAGCCCGACGACCTCGGCGCATTCAACGATGCGCTCACCGACCTGTTCAGCAAGTAACCCGGAGGTATCCATGACAACCATCACGAAGTCTGTCGACGTCGATGTCCCGATCGCGACGGCATACAACCAGTGGACCCAGTTCGAGACGTTCCCCGAGTTCATGGGCGGCGTGGACAAGATCGAGCAAGTGGACGACCAGAAGTTGGTCTGGCACGTGAACGTGGCCGGCGTGAAGCGCACTTTCGACGCGCAGATCACCGAGCAGCATCCGGAAGAGCGCGTCGCGTGGAAGAGCTTGGACGGCATCACGCACGCCGGCGTGGTGACATTCCACAAGCTCAGCGACGCCACGACTCGCGTGACGGTGCAACTCGACTGGGAGCCGGACGGGGCACTGGAGAAGGCCGCCTCGGCCGTCAACGCCGACGACCACCAGGTGGCCAACGACCTCGACCGATTCAAGGAATTCATCGAGGCGCGGGGCACCGAGACCGGGGCGTGGCGCGGCGACGTGCCGCGCGAGAACTGATCGCGAACGGCCGGCCTGTGGCTTCGGATCTGCTCGGCATCTATCTCAACGACCATCTGGCCGGCGCGGCGGGCGGCGTCGCGCTGGCCCGTCGCGTCGCGGGTTCCCGAACGGGATCAGAAGGCGAGCAGACTCGACGACTCGCGCAGGAAATCGCGGAGGATCGCGATTCGCTCATCGCGATCATGGGGCGTCTCGGCGTGCGTCGAACGTTCTACAAGGAGCCGTTCGCCGTGCTTGCCGAGCGCGCTGGGCGCTGGAAGACCAACGGCAGCGTCCTGCGTCGATCACCGCTGTCGGACGTCGTCGAATACGAGATGTTGACGCTCGGCATCACCGGTAAACACTCTGGCTGGCTATCGCTGCGCGAGCTGGCGCCAGGCCGAGCCGAACTCGACGTGGCCGAACTCGACGTGCTCATTCAGCGTGCCGAAGCGCAGCTGGAGCTCGTGCAGCGGTTGCGTATCGCGGCAGTGGGACGCGGCCTGGGCGGCTGAGCGCCGAGCCCTGCCGATGGAAGCGTTTGTGGCGAGGGGGACAATTGACGTGGCTGAACCCGGCAGCTACGGAACCCCCTGAGTGCGAGCGAGCGTTTGACTTCCCAACCTGCAATTGCAAGTGACCCTTCATCGGCCGTACGGCCAACACGCCCGCAACTGTCGGCCGAACAGGTCGGCACTGCGTGCATCGACGGCACCACCCTGTCTGCGGTCGACGTCGAGCGCAACGCCGAGAAGGTCGCAGCGCAGCGTGATGGGCTGCGCCGTGCCGTTTACGCGGTCGCCAACCACGCGGCAGACGCGGCGGAATGCCGCGACCTGCTCGCCATGATCGGCATCGACCTCGCGAGCGCCCGAAGCGCTCGCGAGGCGCAACCGACGCCGTAGTCAGGTCGCACTGCCACCTGACCGGGCCGGTCCGGCAGTCAGGTGGCGCAGGCGTCCACAAGTCGGTGGCGCGCAAAGTCGACCGCGTCGTCGCGCGCGACTCCCCGGCGCCGGTAGGCCGCCAGGACGGAGATCACGATGCGTTCCGGCACGCCCGGGAACTCTGCGGCGAGCTGGTCGACGGATCGGACATCGACGAGCGGAACGTGGAGTGCAACAGCTCCGCGCATGGCGGACCTCCAACCCGGATGACCTCAGTCGATCGATGGACCGAACCGACACGGGGTGAAGTCATCTCGTGTACAGGTGAACGAGACAGCGCGCTCCTTCGATACGCGGATCAACCGGAGGCGCTGCTACGACTTGCACGATCTTCGGAAATGGCGCGTGTTCAAGTTGCGCGGAACTTTACGCCGAGCTAACTTCTTCCTAGGAAGACGTTTCACCGAGCGGGGGTTCGGGGGAGCGGATCCGGCCGGGCATCGAGCTCCGCAGTGGTTGTGGGGGCCACTTCGCTGGAGCCGGCCGGCCACGACTGACTAGGACGGGCGCCACCCGAGCGGGGGTTTGGGGGGCGCTCGTCCAGTCTCGTGTCGGGACGCCGTCGGCCGCCGAGCCAGCAGCCCAGTGCCAGGCCTGCACTGGACGCACTCGACGCGATCGCGACCCAGGCGGACAGCACGATCCCGATGCCGACAGAGCCGTAGGCGCGGTAGGCCGGAATGATCTGGCCCGAGATCAGATGCCGACCGGCAACGACCACGATCGCGATGCCGAGCGTGCTCAGCAGTGTCGGCAGCCACAGCCGGCGCCACTGCACGCGCCCGGCCAGCAACATGCGCTGCGTCCACCACATGAACGCGGCGATCAGGACCACCTGAACGCTGAATCCGAGTTGGACGACACCGGTCGTGTGGCGGCCCAGGAAGTGTCCGGCACGACTCAGCAGCACGAGAGCGCTGATCATCACCGGCAGGGCGACGGCCCAGATCGACTGGCGCAGCAAGCTGCGCAGGTAGGGCGCGCGCGGCAACCGCCAGATCAGTTCGAGACCGCGTTGCAACGTGGCGGCCAGGCTCACACCGAACGCGACGGCGAGGCCGAGGTTGATGAGCAGTGCCCCGAGGCTCACATGCGGAGACCCGTCGAACGCCTCGATGATCTCCTTTCGGGCTGGCGGCGACAGCTGCAGCACGTGCGTGATGGAGTTGGCGAACGAGACGCCCGTGACCCGCTTTCCGACCGCGGCGAGCGCGATCGCGAGTGGCGCCGTGCACAGGAGTTGTTGTGCGCTGATGGCCAGGAAGTGGGCGCCGAGGTCCTTCTCGCGGGCCTCGTTGATGTGCCGCCCGAGGCGGCTCTCGTTCCACTTCTGGATGAACCCGCGGCGCACCGGTTGCGTGGCGGATCTGGTCATGGAGTTGTTCCTCTGCTGTTGTCGGACCGGGGGATGTTGTCCGAGGAGCATTCTTCCCGTAGGTGGCGCCAGTTATCCGGTAGTGACGGCGGTGTCGGTGGCGTCGGCTACGTTGGCTGGAGGTGGAGCAACCGCCTTCAGCTCGACAACTCAAGGATCATCGTGTTCCGATCCGCGTATTCATGCTCGGCTTCGACGTAGCGGCCGGCCCCACCTGGATCTCCGACTTCGTCGAACGCGCGGTTCAGGCCGGTGAGGACATCCCCGCGGCCCTGGCCCTAGCGCGCGAGTTCGGCGTCCTGCTCCCGCTTCCCGGCTCGGGCCAGACGCTCGAGCGTTGGAGCGTCCTAGCCCGCGTGGCCGAGGCGAATCTCACTGTGGCACGGGTAGTCGAGGCACACACCGACGCGCTCGCGATTCTCGCCGAAGCAGGCGTGGCTGCCGAGCCCGGCAGCACGTGGGGCGTCTACGCCGCCGAGGCACCGGGCAGTGTCGTGCGCGCCGAGCAGCGCGACGGTTCGACGATCCTCACCGGCGTCAAGCCGTGGTGCTCACTCGGTGGCGAGGTCGACCGCGCGTTGGTCACCGCGCACGTCGGCGACGACCGTGGGCTCTATCAGGTCGACCTGACCCAGCCGCAGGTCCGTGTGCACCCTCCTGAGCGGTGGGTCGCGCGTGGGCTGCGCACCGTCGTGAGCGTGCCGATCGAGTTCGACCACGCGCCGGCGACACCCGTCGGTGAGCCGGGCTGGTATCTGCAGCGCAACGGATTCGCCTGGGGCGGCATCGGCGTCGCCGCGTGTTGGTACGGCGCGAGCGTAAGCCTCGCCGCGGCGGTGTTCCGCTCCGCGGCAAGGCGACCCGGCGACCTGGCGGCGCTGCATGCCGGCGTCGTCGATGTCGCGCTCCACGCCGCGTACGCGGTGCTCCGCGACGCCGCTGACGCGATCGACTCCGAGAAGGTCGATGATCCCGAGCTGCTCGCGCTTCGAGCCCGCACCGTCGTGGCCGAAGCCGCGGAGCGTGTTCTGCATCAGGCCGGACGAGCGCTCGGTCCGGCACCGCTCGGCTTCGATGCCGATCACGCCGCGCGGGTCGCCGACCTGACGATCTACGTGCGGCAGCACCACGGTGAGCGAGACCTCGCCGCCATCGGCGAACGGGTGGCCCGGTCGTGAACGCGTTCCGGCACAGCGAAGACGGGCCACCGGACGATGCGTGGCTCGGCGGGCGACTCGCCGATTGCGCCTGGCTCGACACGCCGGGAGCCGACGACCACGTCCTCGTACTCGCCGCACATCCCGACGACGAGACGCTCGGTGCAGGTGGCCTCATTGCGAGTGCCGTGCGTCGCGACGCCCACGTCACGATCGTTGTTGCCACCGACGGTGACGCCTCGCATCCGGTGTCTCCCACGCACACGCCGCAGATGCTCGCGCGGCGGCGCCGAGCCGAGGTGCAGGCCGCGCTCAGCGAGCTCGGCGTGACGACCGACGTGCATTTCCTCGGACTGCCGGACGGGCGTCTCGACGAGTTCGGCGAGGCGCTTCAGGCCCAGGTCGAATACTTCGCCCGCAACGCGACGCACATCCTCGCCCCGTGGGAGCACGATCGCCATCCCGATCACGAGGCGTGCGCCCACGCGGCGACGCTGGCGGCCGGGCGCCACCGCCTACGGTGCTGGCAGTACCCGATCTGGGCGTGGCATTGGGGCGATCCGGCATCAGACGGCCCGCTGCCATGGGCAGCGACGCGTCTCGTCCCGATTGCGCCTGCCGAACAAGCCGTGAAGCGTCGCGCGATCGCCGCGCATGTCAGCCAGCACAGCGCGCTGTCGAGCCGTCCCGGCGACGAAGCGATCCTCGACCCCGGCATGGTCGCCCACTTCGACCGGCCGTTCGAGACCTTCGTGGTCGTTGAGGCAGACGACGTCACGACACCGGGATTCTTCGAACGGCTCTACTCGCGTGACGACGATCCCTGGGGTCTCGACACCCGCTTCTACGAAGTGCGCAAGCGGTCATTGCTGATCGACGCCCTGCCGCGGCCGCGCTTCGGCCGCGCGTTCGAGCCCGGCTGCGCGACCGGTCTGATCACGACCGCGCTGGCGTCGCGATGCGACGAAGTCATCGCCTGGGACGTAGCCCAACGCGCTCTCGATCAGACCTCGGCACGACTCGCGCACGCGCCGAACGTCCGAGTGGAACGCGGCGCAGTACCGGACGAGTGGCCTGACGGGGTCTTCGATCTCGTCGTCGTGTCCGAAGTGGGCTACTACTGCGCAGATCTCGATCAGCTTGCGCGCAGGGCGTGGGACAGCCTCGCTCCCGACGCCACGCTCGTCGCCTGCCACTGGCGCCATCCCGCCGTCCTCCATCCGCACACCGCAGACGCTGTCCACGATGCGCTGGGTCGCGGTCGCGAACCGGTGGTCGCCCACGTCGAGGCCGATTTCCTGCTCCACGTGTGGACCGGAACCGGGCAATCTGTCGCCGTCGAGACCGGCCTAGTCCCGGAGGCCACCGCGTGATCGGCCACATCGTCGTGACGATCCCGGCCGCGGACGAGCAGGACGACATCGGCGAGTGCCTCACGACGATCGAGGCCGCGATCGCCGAGCTGCACGCGCACACGTCGCTGCGAGGCCACGTGGTCGTCGCCCTCGACGACTGTCGCGACGACACCGCGGCGGTCGTCGCCGGCTTTCCCCACGTGCGAATGATCGAATGCCGCGCCCGTCGCGTGGGCGCGGCTCGTCGCGCTGCGGCCGCCTACGCACTCAGCGAATTCGGGCCGGCCGACCGGTTGTGGCTGGCGAGCACCGACGCCGATTGCCGCGTGCCGCCGTCCTGGCTGACGCAGCAGGCGGTGACAGCGGCAGGCGGCACCGACCTCGTGCTCGGCACGCTTCGCCTCGCGCCCGGATTGGCGGCTCCCGTCGAGCAGGCCTGGTACGCCCGTCACGACCTCGCGGACGGACATCCGCACGTACACGGGGCGAACCTGGCGATCGCGGGAGCGGCCTACGTCCGTATCGGTGGGTGGGCCGACCTCGCGGTGCACGAGGACACCGATCTCGTCGAGCGCGCGATCGCCGCCGGCCTCGTGATCACCCGCAGTGGCGCGAACCCTGTCGTGACGAGCGCGCGGCTGACCGGCCGCGCGCCGCAGGGTTTCGCCAGCTATCTGGACGGATTGCACGACGAGGTCGCCGAAGCCGGTTAGCGAGCCGGTCGCGGCAGGAACGTGTCGTGAACCATGGCTCGCACCGTCCGGACCGCGAGGTACCCGATGAACGCGGTGATCGCCGCGAGCAGCAGACAGGTCCAGGCCGCCTGACCGGCGACGTGCTCGGCGGCGAGCCAGAGGATCGCGTTGCCGACGGTCGTTGCGTAGGGGAACGAGAACGACCACCAGCCGGGCCCGAACGGCGCGGTGCGGTAGGCCGGGATCAGGCTGACTTGGACGATGACCATCAGCACGGCGTAACCCGCGAGGCCCAGCGCCAGGTCGTCGACGCGAACGCCGTTGATCGCGAACCAGGCGTTGCCGGCGACGACCGGTGGTGCGACCAGGATCGCCATGGTGGGCAGCAGTGGTTCGGGCAGACGCTCCTTCCCGACGAGATGGTGCAGCAGGATCCCGCCGATCAGCACCCAGCTGATGACGCCGAAGCCGAAGAGCAGTCGCGCGAGGCTCCCGTACCCGAACGCGGCCGCCTCCGCCGCCCCGACGATCGGCGCACCGACCGACGGCAGGTAGTACCCCGGATGCCAGTGCGTGGACGGCGCGTCGTCGAGCGCCCAGACCGCGATCAAGTGCCCGGCGAGGGCGAGCGCGACCGCCAGCGAGACGAAGTAGAGGGCCAACCCGGCGACGTGTGCGTGGGGGACCAGGCCGCCGGCCAGCAACATGCCGACGATGGCCGGGACGCTGACGAACGGGCCGAAGATGTGGTCGGACAGCTCGGTGCGCCAGCGGTGCCCGACGTACAGCGAGCGCAGGTAGAACGCGAGTGTCGCCAGCCAGACCGCGCCGTCGATGATCCACAGCGCGTCCGCGACCGCGGGCGGCGCGGAAGCCAGCCGCGCGGCAGTCGACCAGGTCTGGGCAAGACCGGCGAGGCCGAAGCTGATTGCGAACAGGTTCGGAGTGATCCGTCGCCGCGCCGGTGACGTGGATTGAGGTGTCCGGGTGTCCGCGAGACGATCGAGCAGGCCGTTGGTCATACCCACCACACTGCGTGCCTCGAGGCCCGGCCAGTAGTGGTGTTGCGGTTGTCGAGCTACAACCCCGCTTGGTAGCTGGTGATGTGACCGATCAGATCGCGGGCCGCGCCAGCCGGTGGCTGCCGGTCGCCCAGCCACACAGCGCGCAGACTGCGTCGCAGATCGAGCTCCGCGATAGGGATTCGGGCCAGGTGGCCGCGACTGATGTCGTCGCGCACAGTGAGCGAGCTCAGCACGGCCGGACCTGCGCCGGCCGCGACGGCAGCGCGGATGGCCGTGGCCGTCGACAACGAGATGGCGGGCTCCGCCTGCTCATAAGACGTGCCGAGCACGGCACGCAGCGCGGCATCGAGGGCGTCGCGGGTACCGGAGCCGTGTTCGCGGGTGACGAGCGACGTCGCGGCCAGTTCGGCGGCGGTGAGCGCGCTGCGCCGCCGCGTCCACGGATGATCCGGCGCGACAACGACGACCAACTCGTCGTGCGCGACGACGCGCGTGCGCAGGGTGGACGACACGCGTGGGCCCTCCACGAATCCGACGTCGGCCGACCCGTCGCGGACGTGGGTGATGACGGTGTCGGTGTTGACAGCGGTGAGTTCGATCTCGGTGGGGTGCCCGGTACGCCGTGCGCCCATCGCGCGAAACGCGACGAGCCAGCCCGGGAGCAACTGCTCGGCGATCGTGAGGCTCGCGCTCACACGCAGTCTCTGCCGCCGCACTTGTCGCAGCGACGCGAGGCCGGCATCGAACTCGGCGGCCACGTCCAGCAGCCGGGCCGCCCACTCGGCGACCACGATTCCATCGTCGGTGAGCTCGGAACCGCGTGGGCCGCGGCGGACCAACACGACGCCCGTCTGTGCCTCGATCGACCGGATGCGCGCAGAGATCGCCTGCTGGCTGACTCCGACTTCGGCCGCGGCGGCGTTGAAGCTGCCGGCATGAGCAACGGCGAGCAGCACCTCGATCGCGGACAGTTCGGGCACGTGACCGCTCAACGCCATGAGTGAATCGTAGCGGCAGTTACAAAGGCGACTTGTATATGACCACAGTCGACCCGCCTACTGGGCAACCCATCGTTGCGCGACGGTCAGATCACCAAGGACCCAAGAACAGGAGATCCGCCATGACCGCCAGCATCAACCGCCGCGGAGTCACTCTCGCCGCGATGATCTTCGCCGTCGCCATGACCTTCATCGACCAGACGATCGTGTCGGTCGCCGCACCGCAGATCCAGGGCGACCTCGGTCTCACCAGCACCGGCTTGCAATGGGGCGTGAACGCGTATCTGCTCGCGATGGCCGCACTGTTCGCCTTCGGCGGCCGCCTCGCTGACACAGCCGGTCATCGCCGCATGGTCACCATCGGCATCGGTGTCTTCGCTGCTGCGTCCGCGCTGTGCGGGCTGACGCCGACCGGGCCGCTGGCAGAGGCCTGGCTCATCACGTTCCGCGCGCTGCAGGGTGTCGGCGGTGCGTTGATGTACCCGGCCGCACTCGCGATCGTCGTCAACTCCTACGCCGCAAAGCAACGTGGCAAGGCGCTCGCGATGTTCTTCGGCATCGCCGGCGGGCTCACCGCCGTCGGCCCGACCGTGGGCGGCTACCTGACCGCATGGACGTGGCGCTCGATCTTCTGGATCAACATCCCCGTCGCGATCATCGCGCTCGTCCTGATCGCCGTCGCACAGCCGCGCAACGAGCGCCGCCCGGCCCGCCTCGACGTCCCTGGCCTCGTCCTGATCACCGCGGGTGTCGGGCTCAGCGTGTTCGGCTTGCAGCAGAGCGCGGCCTGGGGCTGGACGAACCCGCTCACCGTGGGATCGCTCGCGATCGCTGCGGCGCTACTCGTGGCGTTCGTGCTCGTCGAACTCCGGGCAGCTGCTCCCTTGATGGATGTGTCGATCTTCCGCAACCGGTCGTTCCGCGTCGACAACATCGTCCTGTTCGCAGCGATGATCGTCTTCGTCCCGGTGTTCTTCTTCGCCAGCGAATACGGCCAGATCTCACTCGCTCAGACGCCGTCCAAGGCAAGCTTGATGCTGCTGTACTTCTTCTCCGGCTTCGTGGTCGCAGCACAGTTCGGTGGTCGGATGCTCGACCAGATCGGTGCTCGTCGACCGGTCGTTCTCGGCTGCGTGCTCGCCGCCGTCGGTCTGAACCTGTGGGCCGCGCACGTCACGTCGCTGTCAGTCGGAGCGCAGGTCACCTTCATCATCATGGCCGGCGCCGGCATGGGTCTGCTGCTCGGTCAGGCGAACACCGACGCGCTCAACCACGCGCCCAGCACGGCCTACGGCGAGGCAACCGGTATCACGCAGACCGTCCGCAATTTCGGGTCGAGCCTCGGACTCGCGGCGACCGGCACGGTCCTGGTCACCCAGCTGCGCAGCCACCTGACGTCGTCCCTGATCGCGAAGGGCGTCCCGACCGACCGCGCGCACCAGATCGCCGCCGACATCGCCCAGCTCAAGGGGAGCGGCTCGACGGCCATCCCGCGGTTCGTGCAGGTCGACTTCGCCGCGGCGACGAGCAGCGTCCTGATGGTCATGTCGTGGGTGATGGTCGCGACCGCGTTCGTCGCGTTCGTCGGGCTGCCGCGTCGCCGGCGGGACGCCGTCGGGCGAACTGGCAGTTCATTGCAACCAAAGGTTGCGTGATGACGATGGCATCGGCTACGGTTCATGCAACCAAAGGTTGCGAAAGGGCATTTGACATGGAGCACGGCAGCATTCAGCGGGAACTGCGCATCGAGGCCACGCCCGACGTGGTGTTCGACGTTGTCAGCAGCCCGGAGCACATTGCCGATTGGTGGTCCGCCGACACACGCATCGAGGCGACGACCGGCAGTACGGGCGAACTCGTCTGGACCGACGCCGAGACCGGCCGCCGCGATGTCGCCCGCATCGAAGTCGCTGACGCCCAACCGCCCCGCCTGTTCTCCTTCCGCTGGACGCACGACGCGGACGGGCCGCTGCACGCGTCCAACTCGATGCTCGTCACCTTCGAACTGACACCCGACGGCGACAGCACAGTGCTGCGGATGACCGAGACCGGCTTCCGCGAGCAGGGTTGGGAAGCCGCCGTCCTCGAGGCGCACTACAACGACCACCTGCAGGGCTGGGCGTTCTACCTGCCCCGCCTGCAGGCGCGCGCCGAGAGCCGAGCGCGATGAGTACGCGGACGACGGCGGTCGACGACACGCTGTGGTCGGCCCTCGGCGACCCGACGCGCCGGCGCATCCTCGACCGCCTGCTCGCCGACGGACCGGCGACCGCGACCTCGCTCAGCACCGACCTGCCGGTCACGCGCCAAGCGGTCGCCAAGCACCTCACCGTGCTCGACCGGGCCGGGCTCGTCCACGGTGCACCCGCCGGGCGCGAGGTGCGCTACCAACTCGACGACGCACAGTTCGCCCGCGCCGTTGCCCAACTTGCCGCGGTCGGCTCCGCATGGGACGCGCGGATGCGCCGCATCAAGCGGATCGCCGAGGCGATCGAGAAGAAGAACTCACCCCGATAAAGGAGACGAAGAAATGGTCGACATCCTGCACCGCATCGCAGCCAAGGACGTAGCGCCGAGCGAGGTATTCGATGCCCTCGCAACCGGCGACGGAGTCGCATCGTGGTGGATCGGCGGCACGACCGGAGACGGCGCCGTCGGCGCAACGCTGCGCTTCGGGGAAGGTCTTGCCGCCGAGGTCGTCGAGCGGCGTCCGGACGAGCGGGTCAGCTGGCGCGTGACCGAAGGCCCCGACGAATGGCTCGACACGCACATCGACTTCGACATCAAGCAGGACGGCAACTACACCGTCGTCCTTTTCAAACACGCAGGCTGGGCCGAGCCGATCGAGTTCATGCACCACTGCAGCACCAAGTGGGGCGTGTTCATGGTGAGTCTCAAGCAACTCCTCGAGACCGGCACCGGCGCACCGACACCCAACGACGTCCACATCGACAACTGGAGCTGAGCGCCGTCATGCGCTCGATCACACGCGACTGTTGAGGACCTCGGTCAGCTGCCGCTCGGTGTCGTGGCCGAGCTTCTCGAACAGCAGTTTCGTCGCAGGCGCGGCGAGCGTGCCGAGCAACCCGGAGATGGTGATCTCCGCGTGGTAGGTGATTTCGCTGCCGGCGCCGGCGGGACGCACGCTGATCGTGTCGCGGGTGGTTGCCGAGTCGTTCTTGCCCGCGAACACGACCGTGTCGGCGGTCAGCTCGTCGAGCGTGTACGTCAGCTCGGTCGTGACACCCGCGATCTTGGACGTGTTGTGCCAGGTCGATCCGACCCGGATGGGCCCGTCGTCGGTGCGCACGCAGTGCTCCGTACCTGGATCCCATTCCTCGGCGTTGGCGAAGTCCTTGAGGTAACCGAGTACGGCGTCAGGGGCGAGATCGACCGAGAAGGTGCGTTCGACAGTGGTCATACCAAGTCACTACCCACGCTGGTGCGCCCACACGCGAGTCTGCGAACAGATCACTCTCGCGGCAACGTGGCGCGGAATCGGCAGCCACAATTGGTGTTCACGACGCCGACGTTGCCGTGATGCGCCTCGATGATGCCGCGGGTGATCGCGAGGCCGAGCCCTGCGCCGCCCGTGCGGGAGTCGGCGGGACGCCCGGGAGCGCCGCGGTAGCCCAGGTCGAACACGCGGGGGAGGACCTCGGCGCTGATGCCGCCGCACTCGTCGTCGACATCGACCACTATCTGCGCCGGCTCGACGCTGACGCGCACGTCGACGCGGCCGCCGTCGCCGGTGTACCGGATCGCATTGGCGACCAGATTGGTCACGGCGCGATCGAGGATGGCGCCGTCGCCGCGAACGACAGTCGTCTCGCCGGCGCGGTGACAGGTCAGGTTCACGCCGCGCGCTTCGGCGAGTGGTGCCAGAGTCGTCACGACCTCGTCGACGACCTCGTCGACGACGACGCGGTGGCTCAGCGGTCCGAGTGAGCCCGCGTGGATGCGCGACAGGTCGAACAGGTCGTCGACCATGTTGTCGAGGCGGTCGACCGCAGCGCCGATCTGCTTGTAGTACGTGCTCGGATCGTCCGGCACGCCGTCCTCGAGGGCTTCGGCCATCGCGCGGAGACCGGCGAGCGGGGTGCGCAGGTCGTGGCTCATCCATGCGACCAGCTCGCGGCGCGAGCGTTCGAGTGCCTGTTCGCGCTCACGCGACTCGCTCAGTTCGACGACGGTCGCGCGCAGCACCGCGTGTTGCTTGCTGATGCGGCGCGCCGCGGCCACCGCGGCCACCGCCGTGAGCAGCCCTGCGGCGACCGAGACGACGAGGACGGCCGTCTCGTGCCCCATCGGCACGAGCATCGAGCGCACCGCGCCCAGCATCGCGCCGGCCGAGGCCGCGGTGCAGGTGAGCGTGAGTGACAACAGCAACGCGCCCACCGAGCGGCGCCGCAGCGGCCACGTGACGATCCAGGTCAGCGCGGCGGCGATCGCGGCCCACAGGATCGACGTCATGATGTCGTTCACAGTGTCGACTCCGGCGGTTCGAGCAGGTAGCCGACTCCCCACACGGTCCGGATCAGAGTCGGCTGCGCCGGGTCGTCCTCGATCTTCTCGCGCAGCCTTCGCACGTGGACGGTGACGGTCGACGTGTCGCCGAACGTCCAGCCCCAGACCTCGTGCATGAGCTGCTCGCGCGAGAACGCGGTGTTGGGCCGGGCGAGCAGGTAGGCGAGCAGGTCGAACTCGCGGACCGTCAGGTTCAGCGCGACGCCGTCGCGGTAGGCCCGCCGGCCGGGCTCGTCGAGTTCGATCCGGCCTGCCCGCAACCGAGCGGTGCCGGCCGGGCGCGAATCGGTGCGCTGCACGCGCCGCAGCACGGAATCGACCCGCAACATGAGCTCGCGCGGCGAGAACGGCTTGGTCACGTAGTCGTCGGCGCCTAATTCGAGGCCAGCGATGCGGTCCTCGGCCTCGCCGAGCGCGGTCAGCATGACGATCGGCAGGTGCGGCCAGCTCACCCGAGCACGGCGGCAGACCTCCAACCCGTCCATCGCAGGCAGCATGATGTCGAGGATCATCAGGTCGACCGGGTCCGTCATCAAGACCCGCAACGCGCTCTCGCCGTCACTGACGCGACGAGCACGATGCCCGGCCCGCTCGAGGTAGTCGGCCACCACCGATCCGAGCGTGTCGTCGTCGTCGACGACCAGCACGCATGGCATGCGTTCCACTGTAGGTGTCACTTCGGCTCGGCATCATCGGAATGTCGTCCGCGCGCCAAGTCGCGGGCGACATGGACCGCGTACAAGACCAGCGACAGCGCGGCCACGACCGCGACAATGATGGTCAGGTTCCCTGCGTAGTTGCGCTGCAGAATCGCCTTCACCGACGGTTGCGAGCCGCGCCTCACGATCAGCGGCAACGCGATCAACGCTACGCAACCGGCGACGATCAGCGCGGTCTGCAGGTACCGGCGGGCGCGCGGCGGGACGCGTCCGACCAGAGCGCCGACACCGATCACTAGTGGCGACAGCACGCCGTCGTGGATGACAACCGCTCCGATCATCCAACCTCCGAGTAGAAGCACGCTCGTGATCGGTATCTGCGTCAACAGTCGGAATGCGCCGAACAGGCCGAGGCCGATTCCCGCTGTGGCTAATGCGATTCGCCAGCGCCGCACCTCAGGTCACCTCGATCCGCGTCAGCCACTTGGTGTTCAGCACGCCTGGCCGGTTGGGGGCGATCAGCCTCAGCGGGTAGCCGTGGTCGATGTCAAGTCGATCGCCGTTGAGATGCGTGGCGAGCAACGCTGCTGACACCTGCGGACCCTCGAGGTCGCTCTGGCCGTACTGGCTGCCGGTCTCGAGCGACGCGAAATGCACGTGCGAGTCGGCAGTCCCGCCGGCCCGTTCGACGAGGTCGAGCAGGGCGATGCCGCGCCAGTGCGCGCCCACGCTCCACCCTTCGACGCACGTGATCGGCAGATCGCCCTCGGCACGGGCGAGGGTTGCAAGGTCATCCAGAGTGAGATCGAAGGGCTGCGGACCGACCACGTGCAATCGCCAGGTCGGGGCTGTCGCCGCCGCGATGACACCGGCCTGGGTCGCGGTCTTGTTCACCGGAACGCCCTGCGGGCCTTTGCTCGCCTGCCGGGTCGCAAGCAGCCCGATCGGTGCGAGCGGTGTGAGCGTCTGCCCGATCGTGGTGACCACGATCGTCCCGATTCCGGCACCGGTCGCGACGAGCAGACCCCGCCGGCTGATGGCACGGGTCGGCGGCGGCGCGACGTCGCCGGCGTTGCTGTGCGCCTGCGGGTTCTCGCTCCACGGGATCTCGGTGAGCACGTCGGCGTCGCGCAGCTTCGCCTGGAGCCCGTACTTGATGTCGGGCAGCTTGATCCCGATGTGCAGCAGCACCGACCCGATGACCACGTAGGCGAGGAACCGGTGCACGGGCACGAAGCTCCACGGCCACGGGTACCAGTCGAGAGTGTTCAAGAACCCGGTGAAGACCTGGACGAGCGCCGAGGACACGAGCACGAAGACCGAGAACCGCTCGGCCGCGTGTCGCATCGAGCGCACCGGCGGCCAGCGGAACAGGTTCGGATAGACCGACCACAGCTTGACGAGCAGCAGCGGGATGCTCGCGACCCCGGTTGCGACGTGCACGCCCTGTGTCACGCGGTAGAGCCACACCGGATTCGCCGGCTCGGGCAACCACGTCCACGGGTGGTACTGGTAGTGGCTCAGCAACCCGGTGACGAAGCAGATCCCGAAGCAGATTCCGAGCACCCGTCCGAGCCGGGCCGTCACCGCAGTCGATCGCAACGGACTGGCGAAGTGCGGCCACCGCTCCGGACGGGTTCTCACCGTGCCGACCTCATCCGCAGCTCCGCGAAGCGACGGCCGCCGCGGATCCAGTCGTCGACCACGTCCAGTCCGCACCGTCGCGCGCTGACGCGCAGCGAGCGCAGGCCGGCGAAGCACCACTGGAACGGCGGTCCGAGGGGTTCGTCGCCGATGGCGAACCGGGCGGAGGTCGACTCGTCGACCGCGTCGTCGGGGTCGACCTCGACCAGCACCCGGCCGCCGGGCGCGAGCAGTTCCCACACTCGCTCCAACAGCGCGTCGAGGTCGCCGCCGATGCCGATGTTCCCGTCCAGCAGCACGACGGTGGCCCACCGCCCCTCGCCCGGCAACCGATCGAAGACGTTGCGCCGCAACGCATTCATGCCTCGGTCGCGGGTCATCGTGACGGCCTGCTCGGCGATGTCGATGCCGAGCGCGAATCGTCCTTGCTCGGTCAGCGCGGCGACGATCCGACCGGGGCCGCACCCGACGTCGAGCGCTGGTCCGCATGCGCGGGCGATCACGTCGAGATCGGTCGTGTCGGCCGGAGCAAGCCAGCGCGCGACGTCGAGGGTGATCGTGCGGCCGTCGCCGTGGCGCAGCTGGAGCGGCGCGCCGGTCGACAGCGATCGCTCGTACGGGGCAAGGGCGCCGATCTCCATCAGGCGGCTCCGGCGTCCAGCTCGGCGAAGGCTGCAGCGAAGCACGTCTGCGGCGCCTCACGGGCGACGTCGACCGCGTCGTCGAAGGTGTCGACGTCGACGAGCCCGTCGAGCACCTGTACCGACAGGCCCAGCGAACGTAACCGTCCGACCTGATCTGCGTACGTGTGCTCGGTCGACATCGGCACGCCGAGCAGCGCGGCCTGTGCGTGTGCGGGATCGCGCAGGCCGATCGTCCAGTAACCGCCGTCCGCTGTTGGGCCGACGCAGGCGTCGAAGCGTTCCGCATCGAAGCCGTCGAGCAGTCGCGCGTCGAGTTGCGGCGTGTCCATGCCGACGACCATCGCCGGACCGGCTGCAGCGCCGATTGCGTCGGCGAGCCGCACGTCGAGACCGCCTGGCCGCTGCCGGCGGTACGTCCAGGTCGGCGGCAGCCAGTCGGCCGCGTCGCCGTCGAAGTACAACATCCGCGTCGCCGCTGCCGCGGAATCAACCGCGGCGATCGTGTCGGTCAACGCTGCTTCGGCAAGGGCTGCCGCCTCGGCAGGCGTGAGCGGCGGGGTCAGCCGGGTCTTCACCCGGCCGGGCACGGGCCGCTTCGCGATGACGATGTGGGTGTCGATCACAGTTTCGGACGCTAGTTGCGTTCGCTGACGCTGAGCCCGTTATCGCCGAGGTGGTCATTGTTTCGTAAGCGCCGCAAGGTAGAGGAACCGCGCGCTGCGTGTGAGTGTGGATGGATGCGGATCTTGGTCACCGGTGGTGCCGGGTTCATCGGATCCGAGGTGTGCCGGCAATTGCTCGCGGCCGGCCACGAGGTCCGTGCCCTCGATGTGCAGCGGTCCGCGCTCGACATCGACACGGTGATCGGTGACGTCCGCGCCGTCGATGTCGTTCAGCGTGCGCTGACCGGAGTCGACGCCGTCTGTCACTTGGCCGCGAAGGTCGGGCTGGGGGTCGACGTCGACGACCTGCCCGACTACGCCGACGTCAACGTCACCGGGACGGCGATCGTTCTCGCGGCGATGGCGCGCGCCGGCGTTCGCCGGCTCGTCCTGGCCAGCTCGATGGTCGTCTACGGCGAAGGTGTCGGCCGCTGCGCCGAACATGGTCGCGTGGCGCCCGGCCCGCGCAACGCGGTCGAGCTCGAACGCGGTCAGTTCGAGGCGCCGTGCCCGACCTGCCACGCCCCGCTCGCGCCCGAGGTCGTGACCGAAGACGCCGCGCTCGACCCACGCAATGGATATGCGGCCAGCAAGGTCGCGCAGGAGCAGTTTGCCGGGTCGTGGGCACGCGCGACAGGCGGCAGCGTCAGCGCGCTGCGGTTCCACAACGTGTACGGGCCCGGGATGCCACGCGACACCCCGTACGCGGGTGTCGCTGCGATCTTCCGGTCCGAGTTGCACAACGGCCGAGCGCCGCGGGTCTTCGAGGACGGCGGCCAGCGCCGCGACTTCGTCCACGTCCGCGACGTCGCGAGCGCGACTGTCGCCGCACTCGAACAGCACGATGCGGGAGTGATCGCGGTCAATGTCGGTTCCGGCACTGCGCGCACGGTCGGCGAGCTGGCAAGCGCACTCTCGCGCGTCACCGGCGGCCCGGCACCGATAGTGACCGGCCAGTTCCGCCTGGGGGACGTACGACACATCACCGCCGACTCGACGCTGCTGCGTCAGCATTTCGCGTGGCGTCCGCAGGTCGAATTCGTCGACGGGCTTGCCGATCTCGTCGCGTCCGGGAGCTGATTCACCAGCGCGTGTAGAGCAGCGTCTGGATGAGCAGCGCGGTAACGAGTTGTGTTGCGAGCAGGCGCCGCCGCCAGCGGGTGGGTAGTAGCGCCGCGCCGAGCAGCAGCCACGGCACGAACGGCAGCCAGATGCGCTCCACCTCGGCTCGGCTCAGCAACGATGCGTCCGCCGCGGTGACACAAAGCGCCGCGGCAATGCTGAGCACCGCAACCGGACGCGATTCGAGCCGGCTGCGGACGAGTCCGCGCACCCGTGCCGCGGCTGCCCCGAGTGAGGGGCCGATCGCGAGCCCGCCGCTGATCGCCAGCGCGGCGAGATCGCCCCACAGCCAGTAGCTCGCGGGACGGGTCGAGGCGATGCCCGCGTAGTAACGGGCCTTGACGACCGGCAACGCCTGCCACCACGCGAACCCGCTGACAGTGAACGCCACGACGACTGCAGCGACACCGACAAGCGAATAGGGGAGCGGACGCCACCTCCGTGCTGCCACCAGCACTGCCATCGCCAATAGTGCGACGAGGACCAGCCCGTACGACAGATAGGCACAGCAGCCGAGCAACGCCCCGCCGAGCACGGCCCAGCCGGTTCGCCGTCCACCGTGCGTCGAAGCGGCCAGCGCGCACAGCCCCCACGCCGCGACGGCGCTGAACACCGCATCGCCCGAAACCGCCAGCCAGACTGCCGACGGTCCGAACACGAGCAACGGCAGAACCCGGCGGGCTGACTGCTCGGCACCCAGCAGCCGCAGCGTGAGCGCCACGGCGACGGGCGTCGTCGCTGCGATGACGGTCACCACCAAAGCGGCGGCCAGCGCACCGCCGAGGTGCAGCCGCACGAGCAGCACGAAGAACAACAGCGCACCGGGCGGATGCCCGGCGACATGGGTCGGCCATGAATCAGGCGCATTCGCTCCGATGTGTGCGACGAAGTGGTGCAGCAGTGCTGCCACGTCGTGTACGCGGCGCGCGGTAACGAGATATTCGCCCGGGGTTTCGATACTTGTGGCCAGGCCGGCCCGTCCGTCGACGACAGCGAGGGCAATGAGCCAGGCGAACGCGGCCGCGAACGCGGCGAACATGAGCGTGCGCCACCTCAGCCGGCGGCACAGTGCCGGACCCCAACGCCAGGCAGCGGCGGCGATCAGGACCGAGGGAACGGTGCCCGGCCCGAAGCGGGGGTGCCAATGCGCCGTGAGTGGAGCGAACGCGTTGGCATGGACGTGCCATTGAAAGATCGCCGGGATGAGCAGGCCGGCCAGCACGAGGGCGGTGACCGCGACCAGGCCACGTCCGGGCCAGGTGTGCAGCCACGCAGACCGACGCACCATGGCGCCGACGCTAATCGTCGACCACGTCCGCCGAAGGTTCGACCGCTGATCGGTAAGACGATCGCAAGGACCGGCACGAGTACGGGTGTACCGGACCGTAGCGATCGGGGTGACAGTACGGCCGGCACACCCTGACTATCCGATCGGCACCGTGATCCGCTTTCTTAGCGCGTGCGCTGAACCGCTCGATTCGACGTTTGAGACGCCACTGGCCGGGTATGCCAATTGCAGGGCGTTATGAACCGATTTCGCCTCTCGATGCATGGGAGACGTAGTGACAGATCAGCAAGTCCCTCCGACAACGACAGACGGCGGTGTGCCGGTCGCCAGCGATGAACACTCGCTCACCGTCGGCCCGGGCGGGCCGATCCTGCTCCAAGACCATTACCTGATCGAGCAGATGGCCGCCTTCAACCGCGAGCGCATTCCCGAGCGGCAGCCGCACGCCAAGGGCGGCGGCGCATTCGGCACGTTCGAGGTGACTGACGACGTCAGCGCATACACCCGGGCGGCCGTCTTCGCGCCCGGCGAGCAGACCGACGTCCTCGCCCGGTTCTCAACGGTTGCCGGCGAGCGTGGCAGCCCCGACACGTGGCGCGACCCGCGCGGTTTCGCGCTGAAGTTCTACACCCGTGAGGGGAACTTCGACCTGGTCGGCAACAACACGCCGGTGTTCTTCATCAAGGACCCGATGAAGTTCCAGCACTTCATCCGGTCGCAGAAGCGCCGTGCCGACAACAACCTGCGTGATCACGACATGCAGTGGGACTTCTGGACGCTGTCGCCGGAGTCGGCACACCAGGTGACCTGGCTGATGGGTGACCGCGGGATCCCGCGCACGTGGCGACACATGAACGGCTATGGCAGCCACACGTACATGTGGATCAACGCCGAGGGCGAGCGGTTCTGGGTGAAGTACCACTTCAAGACCGACCAAGGCATTGAGTGCTTCACCCAGGACGAGGCCGACCAGATGGCCTCGGCCGACACCGATTACCACCAGCGCGACTTGTTCGATCACATCGCCGGCGGCGAGTTCCCGTCCTGGACGTTGTACGTGCAGATCATGCCGTTCGAGGAAGCGAAGACGTATCGGTTCAACCCGTTCGATCTGACGAAGGTGTGGCCGCACGGCGACTATCCGTTGCAGCGGGTCGGGACGCTGACGCTGAACCGCAACGTGGCCGACTACCACACCGAGATGGAGCAGGCGGCCTTCGAGCCCAACAACATCGTCGCCGGCACCGGCCTGTCGCCCGACCGCATGTTGCTCGCGCGCGGGTTCTCCTACTCGGATGCGCACCGCGCCCGGCTCGGCGTGAATTACAAGCAGATCCCGGTCAACTCGCCGCACGTCGAGACGCACAGCTACTCGAAGGACGGCGCGATGCGGGTCAAGAACGTATCGGACCCGGTGTACGCGCCGAACTCCTACGGCGGACCGGCCGCGCAGCCGGAACTCACCGACGACGGCGGTCTCTGGTACGCCGACGGTGAGATGGTGCGCTCGGCCTATGTCTCGCACGACGAGGACGACGACTGGGGCCAGGCGGGCACGATGGTGCGCGACGTGCTCAACGACGAGCAGCGCTCGCGCTTGGTCGACAACATCGTCGGGCACCTGCTCAACGGCGTCAGCGAGCCCATCCTGGCCCGCGCGTTCGAGTACTGGCGCAACGTCGACAAGGACCTCGGCGACCGCATCGAGTCCGGTGTGCGGGCCAAGAGCGATGAGAAGGATCCGAAGGCCGCCGAACAGGGCAATCCCGCCCGCTCGTCCATGCAGGACAAGGCCTGACCGTTCGTCCAAACGATCGGCAGCCGTGTCGGGCGGTTGCTTTGCCCCGCTGCGGCAGGTGATTTCGCGCTGACAGCGTGTCGCCGCGGGGCAAGGCGGTGCGGGCGCGGGGCAAGGCGGTGCGGGCGCGGGGCAACGCGGTGCGGGCGCGGGGCAACGCAGTGCGGGCGCCGGGCAACGGTCGATCAGCTTTTCCTCCGTACTGCTCGGTTCGCCGGCGGGTAGGCGGGCAGAGCGGAGGAAAAGCTGATCGCCGGCAGTCCTTTGACCCGTGAACGTGCTGGCGCGCCAATCGCTCACATCGGCGGGGCGAAGCCGTGTCGGGCGCGCGCTTTGCCCCGCTGCGGCAGGTGATTTCGCGCTGACAGCGTGTCGCCGCGGGGCAAGGCAGTGTCGCCGCGGGGCAAGGCAGTGTCGGCCGCGGGGCAAGGCGGTGCGGGCGCGGGGCAAAGCGGCCCCCCGCGCCGAGGTCGCGCCTAGCCGGCCTCGAGCGCGGCGATGATGCGGCTGCGGAGTTCGTGGGCGCCGATCACGGCATCGACCGAGCCGACGTCGACGGCGCGGTGGATGCTGTGGATCCGGTCGAACTCGGCGGCGACCTCGCCCAGCTTCTCGGCGCGCACCGCAGTGCGGACGTCGCGCAGCTGGGCCGCGAGCGGTGCGCGGTGGGCTTCGTCGGCCGAACGGAGCGCTCGCTGCAGGTCGCGCACGCGCGGATCGGAATCGGTCCGTGTGTCGACCTCACGTGCGAACACGACCGCCGCCGCCGGGGCACCGCCGATCACGGACGCGTACGAGCCTTCGACCGCGAGCACCGTCATCCGCGGGTTGAGCGCCTTCGAGAACACCACGAACGCGCCGCCGTGATAACGCGAGATCACGCAGAACACGATCGGACCTTCGAAGTTGACGATCGCGCGGCCGATCTCTGCGCCGTACTCGAGCTGCAAGTTGCGCATCGAGTCCGGCGAGCCGTCGAAGCCGGAAAGGTTCGCCAGCACGACAAGCGGACGGTTGGCGCTCGCCGCATTGATGGCCCGCGCGGCCTTCTTCGACGACTTCGGGAACAACGTCCCGGCCGTGTAGGTGTCCGGTCCGTCGGTCGGCGGATAGCCACGCCGCGGGACGGTGCGTGACTCGATCCCGAGCAGGCACACCGGGTGCCCGCCGAGGTGCGCGTCGAACACGACCGCGGTGTCGGCGTCGGCCATGCCCGCCCAGCGTTCGAGCGTCGCGTGGTCCTGGTCGGCGAGCGCGCGCATGACGGTGCGGATGTCGAACGCCTTCTTGCGATCCGGATTCGCCGTCGGCGAGAAGATGTCGCCGACGGTCGTGAAGTCGCTGTCCGGGATGTGGTGCGGCGCCGTCGTGATGTCGCGATCAGGCGAATCGAGGGTCTTCACGCTACGTGGCGTCGACTCGCCCGGAGCGATGTACGCGTGCTCGTAGTGCGCGAGGACGATGTCGCGTGCGCTCTTGAGATCCGGGGCCCAGTACTGCGCCTGCCCGTTCGGACCCATCACCCGGTCGTAACCGCCGATGCCGAAGTTGTCCTCGGCAGACACACCACCGCTGAAGTCGAGCGACTGCTTGCCGGTCAACACCATCGCGCTTTCGGGTGTCATGACGAGAATGCCCTTGGTGTGCATGAGCATTGTCGCTTCGGCGTTCCAGTACGGCTGGGCGCCGACGTTGATGCCGGCAACCACGATGTTGATCTCGCCGCCCGCCTGCGTGAACTCGATGATGCGTTTGAGCGCGCGCGCCACCCAGTCCATGTTCTCGGTGCCCGAGTTCATCGCTATCCGCGCACCCGCGGACAACGCGTACCACTCGACCGGCACCTGCAACTCTTCGGCGAGGTCGAGCGCAGCGATCACCCGCGCGCATTCCGCCTCCGACAACGCACCGAGTGCGCGCGTCGAATCGCCGCTCAACAGCACGCGCTTGATGCCCTCGGGGTGTGCCTCGGTCGGCGTCGTCACCACGCCCGCGACGATCGCGGCCTTGTTGAGTCCGGGTCCACGCTCGACCGGCACGAGCCGGCCGGTGTCGTCGAGGTCGTGCTCGACCACGGAGCCCTGGTCGCCGGCGACCATCGAGTGGATCTCGTACGGGTAGATCGTTCCGCGCCGTCGCGCACGCACGACCTTCTGCGCGTAGTCGTCCATCGGCTTGAGCCGCTCGGTCGGCGGCGGGCCGACGGAGAACTGCACACCGGTGCCGGGCTGGTAGTAGAACCGGCCGGCCACGGGAGCGAAGTCGGTGCCCGTCAGCGGAACGCGTCCCTGGGCAAGCACCTCGTCGATGCCGGCGCCCGCCGTGATCGGCGCGATTCTGCGCCGCAGCGCGGTCAACTGATCGAGATCTGCCTCGATGGGCGGCCAGATGTGCACCCAGACGTGGTTCATGTCGAGCGCGATCTGGCGGGTGGCACGCAATGCACGCGCGCGCCGGATCCCTTCGACGCAGTTGGCGATCGCCCGCTCGACCTGGGGGAGGGAGCTGACGTGGTCGTCGTCATCACGCACCACGGTGAGCTCGCGCACCTGAGTCATCGCGACGAGGCGCTGATCAGCCTCGTTGTCCTTCGCGATGCAGTGATAGAGCAGGACGTCCTCGGGGGCATCGATACGCGTGATGTCGAAGTCGCGCAGTCGCCACAGGTCGAGGCGGCGACCGACCATCGGATGCAGCCCGCGTACCAGGTCGTCCTCGTACAGCGCGCCGTTGCGCGGCCGCACCGTGAAGTATGAAACGGCTCGGCCCGGACAGCAGACGCCGACGGCAACCCGGCGCACGTCCTGCGTGAACGGCAGCGTGGCGAGCCGTTCGAGCAACGCGCGGCAGCTCTCGTTCGCATCGTCCGGGGCGTCCGGCCACGCGAGATACAGGTCGACCACGGCCTCCTGGCCGGGCGCGCACGCGGCGACCTGCTCACTGATCGCCCGTGTCAGTCCGCTGCCGGCAGCGAGTTCGTCGAAGGTTCCGACGGTCGACACGAGATGCGTCGGCCGGTCGTCGAGCACGTAGTCAGCCACGGTGACCGGACGTGATTCGACCTGCAGCGAGCGCAGGTCCTGCAGCGCGTATTCGCGATAGTGCCGACGGATCAGTACCTCGAGCAACGGCTCCCGCGTCGGGATGCCGTCCTGGAGGCGATCGCTGAGGAAGCTCACGATGCGTTCCGGGATCGCCGCAAGGGCGTCCATACGCTCTGCTCGATCCGGCGAGTCGGGGTTGCTCGCCAGGTAGGCAACCTCGGTAGGCACGCCGGCGAGCGCATCGGCGCGCTCGCTGTCGACGACAGGTTGGTCGAACCAGCGGAACCGCACGCTGCGGGCGAGATCACCGACCGCGGCGAAGCGCAGCTGGGTGGCGAGCACCAACCGGTCGAGCAGTTCGCGCACCTGCAGGGCGCGATCGTCGTCCGGTGCGGGTTCGGTGTGCCAACGCTGCAGGATCGCGGTGACGATCGCGAGGTCAGGCGCCGACCGCTGCTGCGCGAGGAAGATCCGGAAGACCGCACCCTCGAGGTCAGGTGAGCGCTCGAGATCGGTGACGCCGTAGTGCCCCAGCACGCTCTTGAGCTTGATGCTGAACAGCTCGGGCAGCCCGCTCCGCTCGATGTCGAGACCCTGCAGGTAGCTGTGGAAGTACTCGCGCGGGCTGTGCACCCGTAGCTCGGTGCGGGCTTCCTCGTCGGCGGGACGGTTGCGGCTCAGCTCGGCGAAGTCGGCGAACACGCTGAGCACGTCGATCTCGCCGCACAGGACGTCTTCGCCGCGCTCGGCCGCGGCGTCGCGCTCGACGAGGTAGCGCTGCAACGTGCCACCGTCGTCGCCGGGATCGACATCGAAGCCGAGCAATACGGCCTTCAGATCGGCCAGCGCCTCGGCGGTTTCGTCGCTGCCGTTCGGCAGGTCGAGATCGACCTCGACGGAGCCTGCCGCTTCGACGACATCGCCGACGGGCTCGAGCCGGATCAGCGGCGCGCCGGTCTCGACCTGGCTGCCGGCCGACACGTGCAACTCGCGCACCGTCGCCGCGAACGGCGCATTGATCCGTGTCTCCATCTTCATCGACTCGAGCACCAGGACGGGGGCGCCGGCTGCAACCTCGGCACCGACCGCGACGGGGGTCGCCACGACCAGCGCGGGTGCGGGGGAGCGGAGCACGCCGCCCTCGTCACGGCTGATCCGATGTGCGACACCGTCGACCTCGACGAAGTGCACCGGCCCGTGGGTCGCGGTCAACAACCGGTACGGGCGTCCGGACACGATCAACCGCGTGCGGTGCGTACCGAGACGGTGCATCGTCGCGTTGACGACGTGCGACGTGCCGTTGTCGGTGACAGTCACGCGGAAGCGCTCGCGTCCGATGCGTGCGACCGCGACCTTGTAGCCCTGCCCGCGCAGCTTGAGATCGACCGGACGCGCGACGCGGTGCTGCACCTGCGGACGTCCGCCCCGTGCGGTCTCGAGCAGGCGGGTGAGTTCGACCTGCTCGTCGTCCTCGTACGCCTCGATGCCGGCAGCGACGAGCGCGACGCCGGAATGGCGGTCTTCCATGAGCCGGCCCTGCGCGCGGACGCGGTCGATCCAGCCGGTGTCGGCGGTGGCGTCGATGACTTCGGGCTGGTCGAGCAGATCGAGCACGAAACTCTTGTTCGTCGCGCCGCCCTCGATGACGACGGCCGTCTCGGTGACTGCGCGTCGCAGCCGTGCGAGCGCCTCTTCGCGCGTGCGTCCCGATGCGATGATCTTCGCGATCATCGAGTCGAAGTCGGCCGGGATGGTGTCGCCTTCGCTCACGCCGGTGTCGACGCGGATGCCCGGCCCGCTCGGCAGTTCGAGCAGCTCGATGCGTCCGGGCGACGGCGCGAAGTCACGGTCGGCGTCCTCGGCGTTGAGCCGGGCCTCGACCGCGTGACCGACCTCGTGCGGCTTGGGGCCGGTGAGCCGTCCGCCGGACGCAACATGCAGCTGGAGCCGGACGAGGTCGGTGTCGGTGGTGATCTCGGTGATCGGATGCTCGACCTGCAAGCGGGTGTTGACCTCGAGGAAGGCGAACGACTTCTCACCGGGGTGGTAGAGGAATTCGACAGTGCCGGCGCCGCAATACCCGACGGCCTGCGCGAGTCGCTCGGCCGAGGTCTTCAACTCCTCGGTCTGTGCAGACGTGAGCAGCGGCGACGACGACTCCTCGATCACCTTCTGGTTGCGTCGCTGCACCGAGCAGTCACGCACGCCGAGAGCCCAGGCCGTGCCGTGGCTGTCGGCGATCACCTGCACCTCGACGTGCCGCGCGCCGGTGACCAGTCGTTCGAGGAACACCACGTCGTTGCCGAACGCGCGTCCGGCCTCGTCGCGAGTGCGCTGGTAGGCGTCGCGCAACTCGTCCTCGTCGTGGATCACCCGGATGCCGCGCCCGCCGCCGCCGGCCGTGGCCTTGAGCATCACCGGGTAACCGATCTCGTTCGCGGCCGCGACCGCAGCATCGACCGTGTCGACCGAACCGCGGCTCCACGGCGCGACCGGAACGCCGACCTCTTCGGCGATCAGCTTCGAACCGACCTTGTCGCCGAGCTTGCGCATCGCCTCGGCGGACGGCCCGATGAAGGTGATGCCCAGTCGCGCGCACAGGTCGGCGAACTTCGGATCCTCCGCGACGAAGCCCCAGCCGACCCAAACCGCGTCGGCGCCGGTGGCGAGCAGCGCGGTTTCGAGCAGGTCGTGGTTCAGGTACGGACGAGCCGCTGCCGGGCCGAGCGAGTACGCGGCATCGGCTTCGCGCACGAACATCGCGGTCGGTTCGGCATCGGTGTACAGCGCGATGGTGCTGATCGGGTTGCCGTCGCGGTTCTCGGCGTTGAAATCGCGGACGGCGTGGATCAGGCGCATGGCCGACTCGCCGCGGTTGACGACGGCGATGCGATCGAAGGTGAGACGTTCAGGAGCTGCGCTGCTCGACACCATGCCTTTGAGAGTGCACTGTCCGGGCTATTACTAGCGAGTTACCCCCCGGCATCGGGTGCACCGTGTCCCGACATCAGGCGCGCAGACGCCCGGCGCAGGCAGCCGGCGCGCACTCGCGCGCGTACTTCGCTGTTACTCAGCCGACGCTGAGCAACGCGATGCCGAGCAGCGTCATCGCCAACACGAACCCGATCGTGCCGAGCAGGATGAGCATCTCGGTGCGGTTGTTCGTGATGCCGTCCTTCACGCGCGTCCCAGCGGTCACCACGGCGGCGCCGGCATCGCGGGCGAGTTCGCTGGGATCTTTGCGCAGGAGTGTGTCTGGCATGCATCAAGCCTCCCCGACCCGGAGCGCGGATATCCGTGATCATCGGTAGAGGTGCGATGGGTCACATCTGCCCGGTAGGCGTGGATTAGCCTGGCGAGATGGTCGTGCACGAGCTCTCGCGTACCGACGCCCGGCGGATCGCGGTGCGGGCGCAACTGCTCGACAGCGCCCGTCCGGCAGACCTTCTCGACACCGTGCGGCAGCTGACGCTGTTGCAACTCGACCCGACAGCCGCGATCGCGCCGAACGCCGATCTCGTCGCTTGGAGTCGGCTCGGGTCGCGGTTCCAGCCCGCCGACCTCGTCAAGGCGCTCGAGGCGCGCGAGCTCATCGAACTGCGAGCATTCCTGCGCCCGAGCGAGCACATGGCGCTCTACCGCGCACGGATGCAACAGACGCGTCGTGGCGAGAATTTGCACCGTTGGCAGACCGGCACCGCGAAATGGGTCGCTGCAAACGACGCATGCCGCCGCGACATCCTGAAGCGATTGAAGAAGGACGGCCCGCTGCAGTCGCGTGAACTGCCGGACACCTGCGTGCAGCCCTGGACGTCGACCGGGTGGACGAACAACAAGAACGTCACGCAACTGCTCGAGATCATGGTCGGACGGGGCGAGGTCGCGGTCGCCGGACGGTTCGGCCGCGAGCGGCTCTGGGATCTCGCCGAGCGCGTCTATCCCGACGACACGCCGATACCGGTCGACGAAGCGGTACGCGTGCGCAACGAGCACCGGCTGCGCGCGCTCGGCATCGCGCGGGCGCGCGGACCGGAGTGCCCCGTCGAGCCGCTCGACGTGGGCGAGGTCGTGGGCGAAAGTGCCGTTGTCGACGGAGTGAAGGGCGAGTGGCGCGTCGACCCGTCCTATCTCGGCCAACCGTTCCGCGGTCGAGCCGCGCTGCTGTCACCGTTCGACCGCCTGCTGCACGATCGCAGACGAACGACCGAGATCTTCGAGTTCGACTACCAACTCGAGATGTACAAGCCCGCCGCCGAAACGCAAGTGGGGGTACTTCGCGCTTCCGATCCTCTACTCCGATCGCCTCGTCGGAAAGCTGGACGCAACCGCCGACCGCAAGGCCGGCGTGTTCGAGGTCCGGGCCGTCCACGAGGACGTCCCGTTCACGAAGACGATGACCGCTGCGATCGATCGCGAGATCGCGAGCCTGGCATCGTGGCTCGATCTCGAGTTGAGGCGTTGACACCGTGTACGTACCGCACTTCAACGCGATGACGGACGAGGACGAGCTGCGCCGCCTCGTTGCCGCCGTGAGCACCGCGCAGCTGATCACCGTCGGCACGGACGGCTACCCCGCGGCGACGCTGCTGCCGGTGCTGTGGCACGGCGACCGGGTGATCGCCCACATGGCGCGGGCCAACGAACACTGGCGCACCATCGCGCCCGACTCGCCGGCCCTCGTCGTGTGCACCGGCGCGGACGCCTACATCTCACCGTCCTGGTACGCGAGCAAGCGCGAGCACGGCAAGGTCGTGCCGACCTGGAACTACTCGGCGGTGCACCTCACCGGCCGCGTCACTGTCCACGACGACCCAGAGTGGGTACGCCAGGCGGTCACCGAGTTGACGCGCGAGCACGAACACGCGCGCACCCACCCGTGGGCGGTATCCGACGCACCCGAGAAGTACGTCGAAGGCCAGCTGCGCGCAATCGTCGGGATCGAGATCGCCCTCGAACGGGTCGAGGGCAAGGCCAAGCTGAGCCAGAACCGCTCCGAGGCGGACCAGGACGGCGTCATCACCGGGCTACGGGCCGAGCCCGGCGACGGCGCGCACGCAGTTGCTGAGGACATGTCACGCGTTAGGTTCGGCGCATGAGCGACCCCAAGGCCGACCTGCACCGCTACTTGAAGAACGTCCGCGACGCGATGATCTGGAAGCTCGACGGGCTGTCCGAGTACGACGTGCGCCGGCCGATGACACCGACCGGCACCAATCTGCTCGGACTGGTGAAGCACGTCGCGTCGGTTGTCGACGGCTACTTCGGCGACACGTTCGCACGTCCGTCCGGCATACCGATCCCGTGGTTCGCCGACGACGCCGAGCCCAACGCCGACATGTGGGTTCCCGCCGACGAGTCGCGGCAGGACATCCTGTCACTGTGGGAGCGCGCGTGGGGCCACGCCGACGCGACCATCGAAGCGCTCGACCTCGACGCGACCGGACAGGTGCCGTGGTGGCCGGCCGAGCATCGCGATGTGACGCTGCACCGCATCCTCGTGCACATGGTCGACGAGACGTCGCGGCACGCGGGCCAGGCCGACATTGTGCGTGAGTTGATCGACGGCGCCGTGGGCCTGCGCCCGACGAACGAAAACATGGCGCCGGGCGACAGGGCGTGGTGGTCCGACTACTGCGCGCGGGTCGAGCAGGCCGCACACGACGCGAACGGCGACTGACTCATCCGCGAGATCGCAACTGCTCGACGCCCGGTCCGCTCAGGTCGTCGAGCGCGATCTTGCGCCCGGCCGCTGCGAGCAGCAACGAGATCGCCGGACCCTCGACGAGCGGGCCGTCCCCGCTGACGAAGTCGGTGTCGGTCGCCTTCAGCGTCAGCCCGGCTACGCGGTCGCGTCCGTGGATGATCGCGTTGCTCTTGGAGTAGAACGCGACCGTCTGCGCGACCTGCGGCAACGGGTATTCGTGCTTGATGCCGAGTGGACGCCGGATGTCTTCGCCATGGACGAACGCCTCGCCGTACCAGGTGTCCTTGGGCCCGGGTGGCGCGCTCGTGCGGTCCTTCGCGGCGCGGAACGCGGCGAGGGTCACGGCCGGGCCGCCCGCGCCTTGCTTGGCGACGTCCTTGGCTGCAAAACGGTTGAAGTTGAACCCGGCGCCGGCGAACTTGGCGACGAAGCTCGGTGGCGTCTGGCGTGCCGCAGCGAGCAGGTGGGCGAGTACGTCGTGCACCGTCCAGTCGGTGCACAGGGACTGCGTGCGCCACTGCTCTTCGGTGATCCCGGACAGATCGTCGATGAGCGCCTGGCGCTCAGCGTGGATGACCGGCCAGATGCTGTCAGCCATGGCGAGATTCTCCTCGGTCGGGTAGCTGCCTTGCTACCACGACGAGCGCGACCCGCCCAGTTCGACAACCCCGCGACATGTCACGCTGACAAGGTCATGAACAGCCCCGGCGATGTGCGGCAGGCGACCCGCCGCGATCACAGCGCCATGGCGCGCGCCCTCGGCGAGGCCTTCGCCGACGATCCGGTCATCAGCCACCTGATCCCGCCCGGCGTACGCAGCCGCGACGCCCGGTTACGCACGCTGTTCGCGCTCGAGGTGCCGCGCAGCCGACGCTGCGGCGGTGCTTGGATCGCCGACGACGCCAGTGCGGCGGCGGTCTGGTACCCGCCCGGCAAATGGCGCGACCCGATGTTGCGGACGTTCCTGCAAGGACCGGCGTCCATGTGGGTGTTCAGAGGCCGGCTGCCGGTCGCGACCAAGGTGTTGATCACGATGGTCGAGCACCATCCGGCCGAGCCGCATTGGTATCTGCTCTACATCGGCACGATGGCGCGGGCGCAGGGCACCGGACGAGGGAGCGCGCTGTTGCGGGCGAAGCTCGCCGAGTGCGACGAGCAGGGCGTGCCCGCGTACCTCGAAGCGACGAACGAACGTAATCGTGAGCTCTACCGCCGGCACGGGTTCGTCGACCGCGACGTGCTCGAGCTGCCCGACGGCTGCCCACCGCTCTACCCGATGTGGCGCGATCCGGCTTGACCGGTCATTGCGGGTCGAGCCACAGCGATACGAGCAGCGGGCCGTCGCCGAGTTGCAGTTCGGCACGACGCCGGAACCCCAGCCGCTCGTAGAACGGCAGGTTGCGCGGGTTGGTCGATTCCAGGCGCACGCCGAGCCCGGCCGACCGTGCGGATTCCAGCGCTGGTGCAATCGCGTGCTGCCCGGCGCCGCGGCCCTGCCGCTCCGGATCGACCGCGAGGAAGTTCACGTACACGTGCGGTTCGGACGGCGTGAGCCCGTCGATGGGATGCAGCGCGTTGCCGACCCGTTCTGCATCGTCCGCACCGATCAGCGCGGTCAGCACGCCCGCGATCGTCGGGAACGTCGGCCACGCCAGGTCGGAGGCGTCCGGGGTGTACCAGAGGCACACGGCCTGTTCGTCGGGAAGCCAGGTGACTCGTGCACTGCGCGCGTAGGTCTCGACGAACAGCCCGTACCAGACTGCGCAGGCGTCGACGCGTGCGTCCGGGTCGGTGAAGATCCATGCGCTGAGCGGATCGTCGGCGTACGCACGGCCGAGGACGGTGCGGATGGCAGCGAGCTCGGCGATGTCCATCGTCGAAGTATTCCTGCTGCCGAAATTAGGCTGGTGCGGTGCTCGACGACTCCGTGATCGCGCGACTGCGCGCCGCCGGGTGCGTGTTCGCCGAGGACGAAGCGCGGCTGCTGCGCGCCGCCGCACACTCCGACGACGAGTTGGAGGCGCTGATCGTCGATCGCGTGTCGGGCACTCCGCTCGAGCAGATCGTCGGATGGGCTGAATTCTGCGGTTTGCGGATCGTCGTCGCGCCCGGAGTGTTCGTGCCGCGGCGTCGCACCGAGTTCCTGGTAGAAATCGCGCTCGCGTCGCTGCGTGCGGGCGCCGTCGTGGTGGACGTATGTTGTGGCACCGGCGCGCTCGGTGCGGCCATCAGCGCACGCAGCGCCGTCGGCCAGCTGCACGCGATCGACATCGACCCGGCTGCCGTCGAGTGCGCACGACGCAATCTCCCCGGCGGGAGCGTGTACGAAGGCAATCTGTTCGATCCGCTGCCCGACGGACTGCACGGCCGCGTCGACCTCATCGTCGCGAACGCGCCGTACGTCCCGAGCGATGCGATCGCGCTCATGCCGTCCGAGGCGCGCGACTACGAACACCGCGTCGCTCTCGATGGCGGTGGGGACGGACTTGACGCGCAGCGCGGCGTGATCGCAGCGGCACCGCTCTGGCTCGCGCCCGGCGCTCACCTGCTCGTCGAGACGAGCGACGAGCAGGCCGACCGCACACTTGCGCTCATGAGCGCTGCCGGACTGACCGCACGCGTCGACGCTGACGACGAACGCGGATCGACGGTCGCGATCGCTACGGCACGACCTTGAACTGCGCCATCAACCCGTGGTCCTCGTGGTCGAGCATGTGACAGTGCAGCATGAACGTCCCGAGAAAGTCGTTGGTGAACGTGGCCTGCACGACGACGTTCTCACCGGGATCAAGTCGCCAGGTGTCCTGCAGACCCAGCTCGAACGGCTTCGGTGCGTGCCCGTCGCGGGAGATCGTGCGCCACTGCTCCTCGTGGATATGGAAGTAGTGCGTGATGTTGCTGTTGTTGACCAGCCGCCACTGCTCGGTGCTGCCGGCCTTGACCGTGTAGTCGGTCCGCCTGGGATCGAACATCTTGCCGTTGATCGCCCAGTACGAGCCGTGCACGTTGTGACCGACGCTGATCGCCCAAACCTTCGAGATCTTCGACACCGGAGTCACGGCCGGTAGGTTCAAAAGCGTGCTCGGCACCGGGTTGCCGGCCGACGCCGTATTGCCCGTCACGCGGAACTGCATCAGGGACGCGGTCGGTGAGCCGATGCCCTTCGGCGGACGGTTCACCCGCGGCACGCTCTTGAGCACGATGCGCTTGCCGAGTTCGCCTGCGAAGTTGACGACCACATCGGCGCGCTGTGACGGCCCGAGCAGAATGTCTTTCCGCTGCACCGGATTCGGGAACAGCGAGTCGCCCGAACCTAGCTGCGTGAACGACTGCCCGTCGGACATCTCGAAGTCGTAGGACTGGAAGTTCGACGCGTTCAGCAGGCGCAGCCGGTAGCGATGCGTGTCGACGTTGAAGTACGGCGAGTACCGCCCGTTGACGAGGATCGTGTTGCCGACCGTCTCGTCGTTCGGCGGTGCGGACGGTCCGGTCATCTCCATCATCGGATGGGCCGGGAACGGGTTGCGCAATTGGTTGGTCGAGGTGAACGACCGATCCGAGACCGCCAGCGGGACGTCGTACTTGCCGCGCGGCAGCCCGAACTGCTCGTCGGGCCGCGTCACGAGGAACATCCCCTGCAGGCCCATCCAGTTGTTGCGGCCGGTCTCGAGCATGCGGTGATCGTGGTAGTAGAAGAAGCTCGCGTGCTCGGGCTGGCCGCCGTCGGTGAGCGGATAGTCGTAGGTGCGCGAGTGCCCCGGCTGCAGTAGGCCCGTCGTGGGCTGCCCGTCGAAGCGCGACTCGTGATGGTCACCGTGCAGGTGCACGCTGAGCGCCCCGGTCGACTTCGGCAGCTTGTCGAGGAAGGTGACCTTGGTGTCCTGGCCGGCGGGCCGCACGATCGTCGGGCCCGGGTACGTGCCGCCGTAGGTCCACATCATGGTCTTCGGGCCCTTGGCGAACACGCGAACCGCAGCGCGCTCGACGGGGATCGTGATGTTCGCGGCCGTGCGCACCGGCGGCACGAGCAACGGGATGTTGAACGATTGGCCGCCACCGGTGCCGCCGCTGCCACGCACGATCAGCACGCCGTGCATCGTCGGGTGAAACGTGCAGTGGAACGGATACCGACCTGCCGGCAGCTTCGACGTCGCCAGTGTCGTCGACTGCCCTGCCACCACGTACGCGGTGAACAGCGGCTGGTGATGCGAGTTCTGTGCGGACGACGTGACCGTGTGCCGCATCGTGTCGTGGTTGGCGACGCGCACTGTCTGGCCTTTGTTGATCACGAGGCGCTTCGTCGTGTAGCCGCGCGTTGCAGCACCGTGACCGATGACGATCGTCGGGGGAGTGGCGGCATCGGCGCGGTTGCTCGTCCCCGCGAGCCGCAGCCCGACATAGGTGACCGAACCAACGGCGAGTGCGATGGCAACGAACAGGCGGGTGATCCGGGCAAGCACGCGCCCATGAAACACGGGCAGTCCGGAATCTTTCCCGCAGAGAACCGCAAAAACCCCACAAAATCGCGTGGTTTGCCCCGGAAACGATTCGGGCAGCCTGATAGACAAACCCCCACCAGCAAGGAGCGCCGATGAGTGCCGCGTCCGCGACGTTCAATGCCCGCCGAGCAGCCGACAGCAAGGGGATGGATCGCCTCGCCCGGCTCGGACTCGTCTCGCGCGCGGTGATCTATCTCGTGATCGGCGTGCTCGCCGTCCTGATGGCCTTCGGCAAGAAACAGGGTGAGACCGATCAGCGCGGCGCGGTACAGCAACTGGACCAACAGACCGGCGGGTTTGTGCTCGTCCTGATCGTCGCGATCGGGCTCGCGTGCTACGCGGTATGGCGGTTGAGCGAGGCGGCGTTCGGCGTCGCCGGTGAAGGCGACAAGGCCGGCCCGCGCGCACAGTCGCTGATTCGCGGCCTGGTCTACGCATTCCTCGCCGTCAGCGCGTTCACGATTCTCGTGCAGGGCCGGGACCAGAGCCAGGCCAAGCAGCAGCAGTCGTACACCGCGCGGTTCATGCACTACACGGCCGGACGATGGCTGGTCGGGCTGCTCGGCGTCGTCATAGTCGTCGTCGGCGCAGTGCTCGTGTACGAGGGCCTCACACGCAAGTTCGAGAAGTACTTCAAGCTGGGCGAGATGAGCAGCGGCGCCCGCCGCGCGACCGAATTCCTCGGCACCGTCGGCACGGCTGCGCGCGGCTTCGTGTTCGGCATTGCCGGTGTGCTTCTCGTGATCGCTGCCGTGCAGTTCGACCCGAAGAAGGCGCGGGGAATCGACGGCGCCTTGCGTGCCCTGCGTGACACGCCGGTCGGGCCATGGCTGTTGGTCATCGTGGCGCTGGGCCTCGTCATGTTCGGCCTGTTCGGCCTGTGTGAGGCACGCTGGCGCAAGACCTGAGCACGGTTAGCGCTTCCCAATTGTCGGGAACATCCACCTCATGAGCGCAACGACGCGCGCCATGCCGCGGCCGGCGGCATCCGCGCACCGCGTGACACACAGCTCGAAGTTCCGCGTGCTGGCCCGAGTAGGTATGGCAGGGCACGGCGCGATCTACGCGCTGATCGGCGTGCTCGCAATGGCTCTCGCGTTCGGCGATCGGTCGAAGGAAACCGACCAGAGCGGCGCACTGCAGACGCTCGCGCGGACCACGGGAGGGTGGGCGCTGCTGCTCGTCATCGCGATCGGTCTCGCCGCGTATGCAGTGTGGCAATTCGTCCACGGCGCATTCGGTGACGACGAGACGAAGCAGCGGTTGGCGAATCTCGCCCGCGGGCTCGGCTACGGCGCGTTGTCAATCAGTGCGTTCGCCGTTGTCGTCGGCGGGCACACGAGCAGCCAGTCGAAGAGCCAGCAGACCTGGACGGCGCGAATCATGCAGCACACCGGCGGACGCTGGGCGATCGGCCTTGCCGGCGTCGCAGTGGTCGTCGTCGGCGCAGTGCTGTGTTACCGCGGCGCGAAACGAAAGTTCGAGAAGCACTTCGACCTCGCCCAGATGAGTGCGGGCGCTCGCAAGACGACCGTTTTCTTCGGCGTCGCCGGCACCTGCGCCCGAGGCGTTGTCGTAGCGATGATCGGCGTACTGCTGACGACCGCGGCCGTCCAGTACGACCCCAAGCAGGCACGCGGTGTTGACGGCGCGCTGCGAGCGCTTCGCGACACGCCGCTCGGGCCGTGGCTGCTTGCCGCGGTCGCGGTCGGCCTGGTGATGTTCGGGATCTTCGGCTTCTGCGAGGCGCGCTGGCGCAAGCTCTGAGCCGATCGATTCTGGCCCGCGTGCAGATGACAGCGCGCAGGTCGACTGCGAGACTGCGGCGATGCCGGAGCGTTCAGTAGGACCGTCCGGGCAGCCGGACGAGCCCGGCTTTCGCTTGCCCGACGATCCGGCGTCCATCCGCATCGAGCAGATCGCGCGGGTCAGCGCCGAGCTGAGCGCAGCGTCCACGATGGACGCTGTCATCGCAGCCGCGGTCGACCACGCCGTGGTCGCTGTCGGTGCGGCGGTGAGCACGCTCATGCTGACCGACGGCGATCGACTGCGACTGGTCGCCGGCCACGGACTGCGGCCAGGAGTGCAGGAGTCGTGGCAGGACTTCGGCCTGGACGACGCCAACCCGGCCAGCGACGCGGCGCGCACCGGGCGTGCCATCGTGCTGGCCGACCCCGAGACGGTCGAGCGCGAATACCCGGTGCTGCGATCGCAGGTCCCGGCCGGGCGCTCTCTTGTATGCGTGCCGCTCGACAGCACCAGTCCCGCCGTCGGCGTGATCGGGCTGACGTTCGAAGAGGGCTGGGTGCCCGGCGAGGCCGAGCTCGCCCTGCTCAACGTCTTCGCCGAGGCGTGCGGGCAAGCCGTGCGCCGGGTGCTGGCTGCCGACGAGGCCGCCAAACGCGACTGGGAACTCGCGTTCCTGGCGGACGTGTCGCTCGAACTGTCGAGCAGCCTCGACTACGAGTCGACTCTGGCCAATGTCGCGAACCTGTGCGTGCCGGCACTGGGCGACTGGTGCGCCGTCGACATCGTGACCGACGGCGTCCCCAGCACCTTGGCCGTGGCCCATGTCGACCCGGACAAGGTGCGCTGGGCGTGGGAGCTGCAGCAGCGCTACCCGACCAACTACGAGTCGTCGACCGGTGCCGGCAACGTCTATCGCACCGGGCGCAGCGAGTTCTACCCCCAGATCACCGACGAGATGCTCGTAGCCGGTGCGCGCGACGAGGAACACCTGCGCCTGTCGCGCGAGCTGAACCTGCGCGGGGCCATCGTCATCCCGATCCCCGGGCGGGACTCGACGTTGGGCGTACTGAGTGTGATCCGCACGGAGGGCAGCGCGCCGTACGCGTCCAGCGATCTCGTGCTGGCCGAGGAGGTCGGGCGCCGTGCCGGGGTCGCGATCGAGAACGCGCGGCTCTACGGCCAGAGCCAGGATGTCGCCCTGCAGCTGCAGCGTGCCGTCCTGCCCGAAGCGGTCGACGTCATCCCGTACTGGGAGGTCGGCGCGCACTACGAACCCGGCGGGCGCGTCGGCGTCGGCGGCGACTTCTACGACGCGGTCTCGCTCCCGAACGGAAGCCTCGCGTTCGCGATCGGTGATGTGATGGGCCACGGCGTGCGTGCGGCCGCGGCGATGGCGCAGATCCGGGCTGCGACGCGCGCGTTCCTCAGTCTCGACCCGGACCCCGCCACGGTCGTCGGTCACCTCGACACCATGTTCGCGCGCCTCGCGATCACACAGCTGGTCACGATCTTCTACGCCGTCGCGGACCTCGCCGCCGGCACGCTGAGTTTCACCAACGCCGGGCACTATCCGGCGATGGTTGTCGCGCCGGGCGTCCGGCCCCGGCAGCTGGTCACCGCACCGCGGCTGCCCCTCGGGGCGGGCGGTGACGACCGCACGACGACAACTGTCGCCTTCGGCGGCGCGGACGTGCTCGTGCTGTTCACCGACGGGTTGGTCGAGCGCCGCGACGAGATCGTCGATGTCGGCTTGGGCCGGCTGGCCGACGCAGCGGCCGAGCGCCTGTCCGGTCCGCTTGCCGTTGGCACCGCAGCCTTGGTCGACGACCTGATCGGCGGCGCGGATCACGACGACGACGTCACGGTCCTCACCGTGCGCCGCCGCTGACCCTTCCGGCCGGCTTACCGAACCTGTCCGCTATCTTCCGGCGTTGCGGACGGTCGGCACGGGGTGTGTCACAGTATGCCCGTGCCGATGTTCTCCACGGCGGTGACGCGCGCAGGCGACACGACTGTCGTGAGCCTGAGTGGCGACCTCGACATTGCGACCGTGTCGCAGCTGGGTCCGCTCGCGGTGGCCGAACTCGATCGGGACGAGTGCCGTTGGCTCGTTCTCGATCTGCGCGAGCTCACCTTCCTGGACTCGACCGGAATCGGCTGCTGGGTCGAGACCCGCACCCATGCCACCGCGCTGGGCAAGCGGATGACCATCCGGGACGTCCCGGCCGCGGTGCGCCGGGTGCTCGAGATCGGCGGCCTGCTTGCCCTGTTCGAGGAGGCGGCGCCCGATGCGGCACCGCAGACGAAGCAGGTACCGAACGACTGAACCTCACGTTCAGGGTCGGGTGTATTTGCCCGTCCAGGCCAGTCGCCACGTCTTCGGCCCGATCAGACCATTCGGGATGAGCCCGTTGAGCCGCTGCAGCTGCTTGACCATCCGCAGGGTCTGGGGCCCGTACTGACCGGTGCCCGCCGGGAAGAAGCCGCGGTGATGCATCTCGTTCTGGAACACCTTGAGTTTCGCGCTCCAGTCGCCGAAGCGGTACCACCGCACGCCGGGGAACGGCGGGACGGCGGCGTGGCTGCCGGGCTTGGTTGTGGGCTTGGTTGTGGGGTTGGCGCTCGAGCCGGACGGGTACTTGCCGGTCCAGGCGAGTGCCCAGGTCCTCGAGCCGATGACACCGTTAGGGGTCAGCCCGTTGGCCTGCTGCAGCTTGTTCACCATCGCCAGGGTGAGCGGGCCGAACTGACCGGTGCCGGGCGGGAACACACCGCGGCTGTGCATCTGGTTCTGGAACCGTTTGATGTCGTTGTTTCGCTGGCCGTAGTGGAAGAAGGTCCGGCTCGGGAACGCCGGCACCTTCTGCTTGGACCCCGGACGCGGAGCGGGCTTCGGGTGCCCCGCCGGCGGGTTGCTGTACTTGCCGGTCCACGCCAGGCGCCACGTGTTGGGGCCGATGTAGCCGGTGACCGGCAGACCGTTGAGCGCCTGCAGCCGCTTGACCATGGCGAAGGTGAGCGGGCCGTACTGGCCGGTCCCGGCAGGGAAGAAGCCGCGACGATGCATCTGGTTCTGGAACCGTTTGATGTCGTTGTTCCAGTCGCCGAGGTAGTACCAGCGCGAGCCAGGGAATGCCGGGATGCCGTGGCTGCCGTGTGAACGCCCGCCAGAGCCGCCACCCGAGCCGCCGCCGCGAGCCGCCGCCGGATCCTGGGATGTGGATGTCGCCGACGCGACCAGAACCTGCATCGGCGTCGTTGCGCAGGCCGAGGATGCCGGCGCAGGTCCACGGCTGCCAGCCGCGCATGCGGTAGAGCATCAGGGCGCGGGCGTCCTGCTCGGCCGGGGAGGCCTGGTTCGGGTAGCCGCTGCCGCCGACGCTGCGCCAGGTCGACAAGTCGAACTGGTACGCGCCGTAGTAGCCGTTGCCGGTGTTGATCTTGTAGTTGTTGCTCGACTCGCACATCCGCAGCCGGTACCAGGTGTGCGCGGACGGATCGGCGTTCGCGGCGGGGCCGGGCGCGAAGACGGCGACGGCGGCCGCGCTCGCGATCAGCGCGCTGAGGGCGACGGCGCGGCGCCGCGCCGGGACGATGCGCTGCCACAGCTCGACAGGTCGACTGGTCGATCTGTCGACATGTCGTTCCTCGACCATGGTGTCGCCGGTCGGGGCGTCCGCGGCCCACTCGTTGAAGAACGACGTCGACGAGGTCGCGTCAGGGGTCGAACGCCCCAGATATCGGCTCATGTCCCGTCCTTCACACCGCTAGCCTCAAACAACACAAGCATCAACCGTCACACATGACACATGGATTCACAACCCTCCGCGGCGTGGCGGCTTGGTCACGGACCGCGTTGGTGGTAGCGCCGGGCCGCAGAAGTCCCGGTTTCGCGGCGATTTCGGGCCGCCGCGGCCCGTCCGCAGCACCTGAGCGCGATGTGAATACCGGGCGGCCGCGCGGAAGAATCGGCTATGTGGATCAGCCCGAGTTGCTCGCCGAGCGTTATCGCCTCGGCCCCGTCCTCGGACGAGGTGGGATGGGTGCGGTCCACCGCGCGCACGACGAGTTGCTGGGTCGCGACGTCGCGGTGAAGCTGCTCGATGTCGAGCAGGCTCCGCAAGCCGCCGTCGAACGGTTTCGCCGTGAAGCGCAGTTCCTCGCCGGCCTGTCGCATCCGAATGTCGTGACGGTCTTCGACTTCGGAGCCGACGACGTACGGGCCTGGTTGGTCATGGAGTTGCTGGCCGGGCCGACGCTGCAGGAGCTGCTCAACGACCGCGGGTCGCTCCCGATCGCACAAGTGCGCAGTTACGGACGGCAGTGCGCGAGTGCGCTCGCCGCGGCGCACGCTGGCGGCATCACGCACCGCGACGTGAAGCCCGCCAATCTCATGCTTGCCGCCGATGGCACGTGCAAGCTGCTCGATCTCGGCATCGCGCGCCTCGACGGCGCAGCGACCACGCAGCCCGCGCTGACCCAGGCGGGGACGATTCTCGGCACGGTGCCCTACCTCGCGCCGGAGGTGATCACCGGCGCGGCGCCCGAACCGCCCGCGGATCTCTACGCGCTCGGCGGGGTGCTGTTCGCGCTGCTGACCGCCCGGCCGCCGTTCGACGCCGAGGACATGATGGCTGCGATGGCGCAGCATGTGCACGCGCCGGTGCCGCGTCCGTCTTCACTTCGGGTGGACGTTCCGTCAGATCTCGACGATCTCGTCGTCGCCCTGCTCGCCAAGGATCCGACTTCGCGGCCGAGCGCCACCGACGTGATTGCACGCATCGACGGCTCCCCGGCGGCTGCGCTCGCGCCGACGGTTGCGCTTGCCGGGCCGATGCGCAGCGATCGGCAACCACGCACGGGATTGATCGCAGTCGGCATCGTGTTCGCGCTCGCGCTGCTCGCCGTCGTCCTCGTCATCGCCAACTCGGGCGGCGGCGACACGACCGGCAGTGGCAGGCCGGTCGCGGGCGGCAGCCACTCGGGTGCTCGGTCGAGCACTCGGCCCGCGCGTGCGTCCACACATGCAGCGTCCGCCCGGTCGACACCTGCGTCGACGCCTGAGTCGACACCGGCGCCGATACCGAGCCCGACGGATCTGCCGAGCGCGCTGAGCGCGCTGCGTAACTCCATCACGACCGCGCAGGCGAACGGCGCCCTGTCATCAGCCGGCGCGCAGGATCTGCTCCACCGCGTCGACTCGATGAGCACGGCTGGATCGGGCCCTGGCGCCAAGCCGGGCGACGGCCACGGGCACGGCCACGGCCACGGCAACGGCAAGGCGAAGGGGCATGGTGGGCCGCCTGCGCCGGATCTGTCCGGGCCGATCAACGACTTCGCCCATCATCTGGACGACCTTCGCGCGCAGGGTGCCATCACCGCACCGGCCGACCAGTCGATTCAGTCGGCGCTGGTCTTCGTGCGCTCGTTCGCGCCGTCCGGTGTCGGCGGCGGCGACTGAGCCATCGTGCGTCGTGTGCCGTCGATGCGCACGGTGTACCCGGCCCCGTCGAGATATTCGAGGAGCGGGATGACCACCCGACGGGTGCTGTCGAGCGCCAGCCGGGCCTGGCTCGAAGTGAACGGCTGAGGTAACTCGCGCAGCAGGGCGGCAGCCTGCTCGATCGAATCCGGAAGCAACACGATGTCGTCGCTGATGCACACGAGCCGTTGCGCCTTCTCGGCGGCGGCGAGTTCGCGGCGGCCCAGCTCGAGCGCTCGCAGTTCGTCGCGGTCGGGTGCGTGGAAGGGGTGCTCGAACAACCAGGACTCGACCGAGCGCACCGACCGCTCGGCCGGACCGAGGGTGACGGCGAGGGACGCGGCGACCCGTCCGCCGCCCTCGGCCAGCCCGGCAGCAGCGAGCACGGGAGCGAGCAGCGCCTCGTCCGGCAGCACGAGGCGCTGGGTGAGTACGCCGAGCGGCATCGCCGGATCGAGCGGGTGTTGCGCGGCCCATTGCACGACTGCGTCCGGCGCCGCGGCGAGCCAGTCCTGCCACTGTCCCTCGGCGATCACCCAACCGGCGTGACGGTGCAGGTCGTCACGATCCGGAATGTCGATGCCGAGCGCAGCGAGGTGGTCTTCGCGAACCGCGCCGCGGCGAGTGATCTCGTGGTAGGCGTCGGGACGTCCATCGGCAAGCTCATCGCCTCGGTCGCGGGCGGCACCGCGGCGGCGCAGCGGCGGGGGATCGGCGTCGAGCACCTCTACGCCGGCGATGACCGTGTGCCGCGAAGTGTCGCGCAAGACTGCGCGATCGCCTGCCAGCAAAGGCAATTCGCGCTGAAGTGTGAGCCGCGCGGTATCGGCGCCGAGCGGCCGCACATGGATGGGAATCGCGAGCGTGCCGATGTGCATCGTCAACCGGGACGGCCACCGCATCACCGGATCGACGGGCCGCAGCCGCACATCGAACACGCGGGTGCGGTGCCACGGCACATCGGCGAGCAGGACGTCGCCACGGGCCACGTCTGTCCGGCTGATGCCGCGCAGACTCACCGCGATACGGGCGACCGCACTCACGCGGTCACGATCACGGCCCAATGCCTGCACGCTGCGCACGACGACCGGGCGTCGTCCGAGCAGCAAGTGATCACCCGGTGCGATGGTGCCGGCTCCGAGCGTGCCGGTGACGACCGTTCCGGTGCCATGGATCGAGAACGCGCGATCGATCCAAAGCCGCACTCGCCCGTCGGGATCCGGTGCCGGCAACGTCGCGACCAGCGCACCGAGCGCGGCGCGCAACTGTGGCAGTCCGACTCCGGTGGTCGCCGAGACGGCTACAGCTCGTACGTCGCCGAGCGACGATTGCCTTATCCGCTCGATCGATTGCGTCATCGCATCGCGCGGGTCGGCGAGGTCGCTGCGCGTGACGGCGAGCACGCCGTGTTCGACGTGCAGTGCGTCGATCGCGTTGAGATGTTCCTCCGACTGCGCGGACCATCCGGCGTCGGCGGCGACGACGAACAGCACCGCAGGCACCGGACCGAGGCCGGCCAGCGTGTTCGCGATGAACCGCTCGTGCCCGGGGACGTCGACGAGTGCCAGTTCGCTGCCGTCGGCCAGTTCGGTCCAGCCGTAGCCCAGATCGATCGTCAGCTCACGGCGCCGCTCCTCCGGCCACCGATCGGGATCCATTCCGGTGAGCGCGTGGACGAGCGCCGATTTGCCGTGGTCGACGTGACCGGCGGTCGCCATGACGTGCATCATGCGTCGACTGCTAGCAGCACCGCATCGCGAACCAGGGTGTCGTCCGTGGGGTCCACACACCGCAGGTCGAGCAGGCATCGTTCGTGCTCGACGCGCGTGATCACCGGCGGCCGTCCGGTGCGCAGCGGGCGGGCGAACTGGGCGGGGAGCGCGACGGCCCAGCCGTCGAGTTCGACACCCGGCGCACCGCCGCCACCGACGACGCCGCTGCTCGTAACCACCTTGCCGCCGACCGCCTCGGCCAACGCCGCACACCGTCGCCGCAACATGTCGGGGTCGGCCTCGATGGCCGTCCAGGTCGGCGTCGCCTGCGCGGTGAGCGTCGCCTCGAGCGCGGCAAGGGTGAGCTTGTCCACCCGCAGCGCGCGTGCCAGCGGGTGTCGCCGCAGGCGCTGGACGATCTCCGCCCGTCCCAGCACGATGCCTGCCTGCGGGCCGCCGAGCAGTTTGTCGCCACTCGCGGTCACGACGTCCGCGCCGTCGGTGAGTGCCGCGGCAGCGTCCGGTTCGTCGGGCAACAGCGCGTGCGCGGCGAGCAGTCCGCTGCCGATGTCGACGACGACGGGCACACCAAGTCGCGACAGCTCGCGCACCGGGACGGCGCTCGTGAAGCCCTCGATGCGGAAGTTGCTGGGATGGACCTTGAGGATGCAGCCGGTGTCGGGCCCGACCGCCGCCGCGTAGTCGTCGCTGGTCACCCGGTTCGTCGTCCCGACCTCGCGCAGCCGCGCGCCGGTCGAGGCGATCAGGTCGGGCAGTCGGAACCCGTCGCCGATCTCGACGAGCTCGCCGCGGCTGACGATGACCTCTCTGTCGCGCGCCAGGGCGGTCGTCGCGAGCACGAGTGCGGCGGCCCCGTTGTTGACCACGAGCGCATCCCCGGCAGCGGGAACCGCACGAGTCAGCGCCGCAAGCGCGCCGCGACCACGCTCGGCACGCTGTCCGGATTCGAGGTCGTACTCGACGTCGACGTAACCGGCGGCCGATTGCAGCGCCTCGCGTGCGGCGTCGGACAACGGGGCGCGCCCGAGGTTGGTGTGCAGCACCACCCCCGTCGCGTTGATCACCCGGCGCAACGAGGTCGCGGGATCGCCGAGGCTGGCGACGACCTGATCGGCAACGTCGTCCGGTGCGAGACGCCCGTCGCGCACTAGTTGCAACCCGGATGCGACGGCATGCTTGACCCGCGCACGTCCGAATTGCTCGATCGCGGTGGTCAGCCGCGGGTCGGCGAGCACGGCGTCGGTCCGCGGAACGAGACGACGCGGATCTGACAACGGACGCCCTCCCCTCAGCGCGGCCGGACCTGTGCGGAGGCGGACGGGAATCGAACCCGCCAAGCCGAGCTACTCGGCTTCACCGGTTTTGAAGACCGGGAGGACCACCAGGCACCCTTACGCCTCCGGTCATCACCGTACCGTTCACAGCATGACCGTCCGGCTCACGCAGTATGCCCACGGCGGCGGATGCGCATGCAAGATTCCGCCCGGAGAGTTGGAGCAGGTTGTCGCAGGCCTGGGCGGCCAACACGAGGCCTCACTGATCGTCGGACTCGACGCCGGCGATGACGCCGCCGTCGTCGCGCTCGGCCCCGACACTGCGGTGATCAGCACGGCGGACTTCTTCACGCCGGTGGTCGACGACGCGTATGACTGGGGGCGTATCGCGGCGGCGAACGCGCTGTCGGACGTGTACGCGATGGGCGGGCGACCTGTCGTCGCGATCAACCTCGTCGGCTGGCCGCGCGAGGTGTTGCCGCTCGAGCTGCTGACCGAAGTTCTGCGCGGCGGTCTGGACGTTGCGACTCTGGCCGGCTGCCCGGTCGGCGGAGGCCACAGCATCGACGACCCCGAGCCGAAGTACGGAATGGCGGTCACGGGGGTCGCGGATCCGCGCCGCCTGCTGCGCAACGATGCGGCGGCTGCAGGCTTGCCGCTGACGTTGACAAAGCCGCTCGGCGTCGGCGTTCTGAACAACCGGCACAAAGCGACCGGTGAGGTGTTTCCGCAGGCGGTCGAGACGATGGCCGCACTCAACGCCGATGCTGCCGCGGCCGCGCTGGCCGCCGGCGTGAAAGCCGCGACCGATGTGACCGGATTCGGTCTGCTCGGACATCTGTACAAACTCGTCCGGGCGTCGGGTGTGTCGGCAGTGATCGACGCCGCCGCGGTTGCTTACCTCGACGGCGCACGTGAGTCGCTGGCGCAGGGCTACGTCAGTGGCGGCACGCGGCGCAACCTCGACTGGGTGCGTCCGGCCGTCGAAACGCAGGTCGACGAGGACGAGTTGCTGCTGCTCGCCGACGCGCAGACCAGCGGCGGCCTGCTCATCGCGGGCGAGATTCCCGGAGCACCGGTGATCGGCGAACTGGTGCCCTCCGACGGCCTGTCGATGATCACCATCCGCTGAATGCGGGCACACTCACCGGCATGAATCCCGGTTGGTACCCCGACCCGTTCACGGACGGGTCGCTGCGATGGTGGGACGGCGCGACGTGGACCGCGTTCACTGCGCCGATGGGGATGCCTCTCGGCGGCTTCTACGCGGCCGACCCGCAGGCAGATCTCGACGGCGAGTTGCTTGCCGCGCGGCGCGCCATGGTGACGGTTGTCGTGTCTGCCGTGCTGAGTGCGGGAGCTGCCGTGTTGTTGCTCAACTTCGGCATCAACCGAAGGGGTGACGGGACCCAACTCAGCTCGGCGGCGATTACGTGGTCGTTCCTGGTCGGCGTCGCCACGCTGCTACTCGAGATCTTTTTCATGGTGTGGCTCTATCGCGCTGCCGGACTTGCGCGCAAAGCGGGGATCTACGCGCGCCGCGATCCGGTCTGGGCGATTCTGGGCTTCATCGTCCCGGTGGTGAACCTGTGGTTTCCGTACCAAGTCGCACGCGACGCGTTGCCATCGGACGATCCGCGGCGCCGCCTCGCCGCCCGATGGTGGACGTGGTACGTGATCTCGACGGTGATCGGCGCCGGAGCGGGCAGCGTGGCGATCGGTTCGCGGATCGCGGAGGTCATCGTCGGGGCGCTGGCACTCGTGACGTACGCGTTGTCGGTCTGGTACGCGCGACGCATGATCGCAGCCATCGGTGCGGCGCACATCGACCTGATCGGCGAGATGACTCAGCCCGTTACAGCAGGGTGATCACCGTGGTGCCGGGCGCGCTGCCCGACGACATCGCTACGAGTGCGTCCGGCGCTTCGTCGAGCGTGATCGTGCGGGTGACCAGGCGGTGCGGGTCGAGCCGTCCGGCCGCGATCTCGGCAAGCATCGCCGGATAGTCACACGCTGCCATCCCGTGACTGCCGACGATCTCGAGTTCGCGCGCGAGCACCGCCGCCATGTCGACACGCGGGTTCGCATCGTCCGCGACGAGCAACCCGACCTGCACGTGTCGACCGCGACGTCGTAATCCGGCGAGCGAATCGGCGAATGTGCTCGCGCGGCCGAGTGCGTCGATTCCGACATGGACGCCGCCGGTGAGTTCCTGGATCGCCCCGGCCGATGGCGGCGACACCGCGTGCCTTGCGCCTACTGCGCGGGCGAGGTCGAGTGCCGCAGCGCTGACATCGACCGCGATCACCTGGGCGCCGTGTGCGGCAGCGATCATCACCGCTGCCAGACCTACGCCGCCGCACCCGTGGACGGCGACCCAGTCGCCGGGCGCGACCCTTCCCTGCAGGACCACAGCGCGATAGGCGGTCGCGAACCGGCAGCCGAGTCCGGCGGCGGTCACGGAATCGATCTCGTCCGGCAGCGTCACGACGTTGAAATCGGCGTGCCGCACCGCCACGAACTCGGCGAACGAGCCGGCGTGCGTGAAGCCGGGCTGGGTCTGGTTCGGGCACACCTGCGCGTCGCCGGCGCGGCATTGCTCGCACGTCCCGCAGCCGCACACGAAGGGCACGGTCACGCGTGCGCCGACCGTGACGGCGCGAACGTCCGCACCGACTTCGGCAACGACGCCGGCGAACTCATGGCCGGGGACGTGCGGCAGCGAGATGTCGGCATCGTGCCCCTGCCAGCCGTGCCAGTCGCTGCGGCACACTCCGCTCGCCTCGACGCGGACGAGCGCGCCGTCGGCCGCGCACACCGGACGGTCGACGTCTCGAACCTGCGGTCGAGCGCCGAACCGGTCGATCACCACCGCGCGCATGGGTGCTCAGTCGCCGACGACGCCGTCGATGCGCTCGCGGATGAGATCGGCATGCCCGTTGTGCCGCGCGTACTCCTCGATCATGTGCAGGTAGATCCAGCGCAGATCCATGTTCGCGTTCAACCGCGGGTGGACGAACGCTTCGTCGAGGCTGTGCCCGGCGGCGACCCCATCGGCCGCGTCGCACTCGGCGAGGAAGGCCGCATAGTCATGTTCGGCGTCGGCGTCCGCGACGTTCTCGAAGTCACCGTCCGGCTGCGCCTCGGTGTAGTAGACGGGATCGATCTGCTCCATCGAGAACCGACGGCGGAACCACGACCGCTCGACCTCGGTCATGTGCCGCACGAGCCCGAGCAGCGTGAGGATGGACGGCGGTACGGACGCCTGTTTGAGCTGATCGGCGTCCAGGCCCGCGCATTTCTGCAACAGCGTGACGCGGTGGAAACGCAGCCACGCCTCGAGCGCTGTGCGCTCGTCGGCGACGTTCGGGGGATCGAGGCGTTCGACAGTCGGTGCGGTCCAGGTCATGGCACTCATTCTGGTCACGGGTGCGAGAGTGTTTACGTGGCAGCCACGCGGACCAGTGCCGGGCTCGTCCTGTTCCGTCGCGAGCCACGGCTGCAGGTGCTGCTCGGCCACATGGGCGGCCCGTTCTGGGCACGCAAGGACGACGGCGCGTGGTCTGTCCCGAAGGGCGAGTACGGCACGGACGAAGACGCGTTCGCGGCCGCACAGCGCGAGTTCGCCGAGGAGCTCGGGTCGACCCCGCCGGCTACCGGGTATCTCGAACTCGGCGAAGTGCGACAGGCCAACGGCAAGGTCGTCACGGCGTGGGCCGTCGAGGGTGACCTGGACGCCGACGCCATCGTCAGCAACACGTTCGAGGTGGAGTGGCCGCCGCGGTCAGGACGCCGGCAGTCGTTTCCCGAGGTCGATCGAGCTGCGTGGTTCGACATCGACGCCGCGCGTCCCAAACTCGTCAAGGGCCAGAGCGAGTTGCTCGACCGACTCGTGGCGACACTGTCCGGCGGCGAACGCTAGCGTGCAAGGCATGACGGTTACTACGCGTAACTCGGTGCGCGACAAGACGCGCAACTCGGTCCGGCAGGTGACGCGATGGGGCCTCGGCCATGTCATGCCGCGCACTGTGATGCGCGTGGCGGGTCGACGCGGCGACTTGCAAGGGCAGCTCGTCAGCGTGCCGCGCGGCGGTGACCCGTTCCCTGTGCTCGAGCGCATTCGCGCGCAAGGCCCGCTGTACCGCAGCAAGTTCGCCTACGTGACGACGTCCCTGCCGGTCGTGCGCGAGGTGCTGTCGAGCAACGACTTCCGCACCGGCTTCGAACCGGGCGACCTCAGCGGGCCGATCGGACGTGCCTTCGAGTGGGCGGCCGAGAGCGACGCGCTGGGCCCGCTCGTCCCGCCGTCGTTGCTCGTCACCGAGCCACCGGACCACACCCGTTATCGCAAGCTGGTCACGCGCGTGTTCAGCGTGCGGGCGGTCGAGAACCTGCGCAGCCGCACCGAACAGATCGCGGCCGAACTGCTCGACGGCCTGGCCGGGTCGGACCCGGTCGACCTCGTCGAGGCGTACTGCACGTTGCTGCCCGTGACCGTGATCGCCGAGATCCTCGGCGTCCCCGCCAGCGAGCGGGAGCGCGTCCTCGGCTTCGGCGCGGCAGCCGCCCCCAGCCTCGACCTCGGGCTGACGTGGCGACAGTTCCGCGCGGTCGAGACTGCGCTGAGCGAGTTCGACGCCTGGCTCGGCGGTCACCTCGACGCCCTGCGCGAGCGTCCCGGCGACGACCTGCTCAGCCAGCTCGTTGCCGCTCGCGACGACGGCGTCGGACTCGACGAGCGCGAGCTCAAGGCGACGGCCGGGCTCGTCCTCGCCGCGGGATTCGAGACGACGGTCAACCTGCTCGGCAACGGCATCGCGCTGTTCGACAAGCACCGCGACCAGCTCGAACTGCTGCGCAGCCAGCCCGAGCTGTGGCCGAACGCCGTCGATGAAATCCTGCGCCTCGATCCGCCCGTCCTGCTGACCGGACGCACCGCACGGCGCGACACGACCGTGTCCGGGACGGCGATCAGGCAGGGCACGCTCGTGACGACGGTGCTCGCGGCTGCCAACCGCGATCCCGAAGTGTTCAGCGACCCGACCCGCTTCGACGTGACACGCGCGAACGCGAAGGACCACGTTTCGTTCTCAGCCGGACGGCACTTCTGCCTCGGCGCCGCACTCGCGCGCATGGAGGGCGAAGTCGGTCTACGGATGCTGTTCGAGCGTTACCCCGACCTGCGCACGCTCCCAGGCGCACAACGACGTACGACGCGCATCCTGCGCGGCTACGCGCAGTTGCCCGTCCGGCTGGGCAAACGGGCGGTCGTCGCCCCCGCCTGATCAGCGCGGTCAGCGGGCGTCCAGTCGTTCGCGTTGCGGGACGACGGTGTACTTCGGATCGCGGGCCGATGCCTGACCGGCTTCGAAGATCGCGAAGCGGGTGCACGCCGAACCGCCGAGCAGGCCGAGTCCGGCGACGACGGAGAGGACCCGGCTTCGACGCGGATTGCGCCGACCGCCCAGCTCCGCCAGCAGCGCTCCGATGCCGCCTACTCCGGTGCAGACCTTTCCTGCCCGCTCGATCCGCCCGGCCGTACCGACCTGCAATGTCTCCGCCGTCATGCCCATGGACGACTCCATCGCCTGATGCGCCAGCACCTCACCGATCAGGCCGGCGAACGCCAGCCGGCGCGCCGGCCCCGCGTCGGCGTAGCTGGCCCCGATCATGCCGAGCCCGCCGGCGGCCGATGCGGCGGAACCCACGAAGACGAAGGGAAGCTCGCGGCGCGCTGAGTTCCACGCGGGCGTCGCAGTGTCGGCGAGCAGGACAGCGGTGTACGAGGCCACCGCGGGTGCGAGGACGGCGGCGCCGATGCCCGACGGCCTTGCGAACGGACCGAGCAGCCGGCGCATGAATCGCGGCAGGAACGGCAGCTCGGCCGCGGCGGCCAGTCCAGCTGCCGGTGCGTAGAAGGTAAGAATCCAGGTGCCGACCGACATGGGCGAGGTCGGCTTGGCCACCCTCAGCATGTTGACGAAGCGGCTCGGCTTGCCGAGGTCGTGCACGAGCGCGGCAAAGCTCGCCGTGATCGCGACCAACGCGCCGAGTCGTCCGCTGCGACGCAGCGTCGGGCGATCGGTGAGGTCGGCGCCGGCCGCGAGCATCGACGAGCCTGCAGCCAGCCCGCCGAGGAACAGGTATGCCGGGATGTCCTTCTCCCACGGCGATGCCTTGACCACCGGCCGCCCGTAGTACGACGTGAAGACAGCATCCGGCACGACCGGAGCTCCGTCGGAGTTTCCGCGCCGCCGCCGGCGCCCGGTGCGCTCGGTCAACGTAGGCGCTTCCTTCCGAAGAACGTGGCGATGACGCCCGCCGCGAGGGCGCCGGCCGCCGCTGCCGCATGCGTCCACATCTGCGGTAGGTCGCGCGTCGGGACGACCGGGTCGGGCGGCAGTCCGTAGGTCTCGGGCTCGTCCAGCAGCAGGAACATCGCTGCGCTGCCGCCGACTCCGTCATTGGGGTCCTCGCCGTACAGGCGCGCTTGCGTGACGCCCTGCGCTTGCAGCGTCTCGACCCGCGCCGCTGCGCGAGCGCGCAGTTCGTCGATGTCGCCGTACTGGATCGACTCGGTCGGGCACGCCTGCGCGCACGCCGGCATGTGTCCCACGTCGAGGCGGTCGTAACACAGCGTGCACTTCTGTGCGATGCCGACGTTCTTCGTCCCGGCGTCGCCGGTGCGTCGCTCGATCACACCGAACGGGCACGCCGCGACGCAGTAGCCGCAACCGTTGCAGATGTCGTCCTGCACGACGACGGTGCCGAACTCCGTTCGGAACAGCGATCCGGTGGGGCACACATCGAGGCAGCCGGCGTGCGTGCAGTGCTTGCACACGTCCGAGGACATCAACCAGCGCACGTCACCCGCCGGTGACGACTTCTCGATGAAAGCCACGTGCCGCCATGTGGACGCGCCGAGCGCGCCGGTGTTGTCGTAGGACGAACCGAGCAGGTTGAACCCGTCGTCCGGGACGCCGTTCCACTCCTTGCACGCGACCTCGCACGCCTTGCACCCGATGCACACCGACGTGTCGGTGAAGAACCCTTTGCGCGCCGGAGCGTCCTGCCATCCGGCGCCGGCCGCGACGTGCGGATCGGGGCCGCTCAGTTGTCCCACCTAGTCCTCCGTCCGCAGCCGGTTGCCGGTCTCGACCGTGATGCCTGCGCGACTGCGGTACTCGTCGACGAAGCGCAGCAACGCCGGGCCGGTCGGACGGCGCCCTGCGCGAATATCGCACGACGCCACCTTCGACTCTTGGATGTGGACGTTCGGATCGAGGCTGAGCCCGAACAGGTCGTTGGCCGAATCGCCTGTGCTCAGAGCCGATCCGCCGACACCCCAGTGGTACGGCAGTCCGATCTGGTGCACGGTGCGGCCGGCGACCTGCAGCGGCTTCATCCGTTCGGTGACGAGCACGCGCGCCTCGATCGCCGTGCGTGCGGTGACGATCGTGGCCCAACCGAGGTTGCTCAAACCGCGCTCGCGCGCCAGCTCGGGGGAGACCTCGCAGAAGAACTCCGGCTGCAGCTCCGACAGGTACGGCAACCATCTGCTCATGCCGCCGGCGGTGTGGTGTTCGGTCAGCCGGTAGGTCGTGAACACGTACGGGAACACGTCGGACGCCGGCTCGGGTGGCGACGGGTTCTGCGGGTTGTCCTTGCGGCGGAACACCTGCCGCGTCGGGTTCGCCTGCTGGTTGTAGAAGGGGTTGCGCACCGGCGACTCGGCCGGCTCGTAGTGGGCGGGCAGCGGTCCGTCCAACAGTCCGGACGGCGCGAACAGCCAGCCCTTGCCGTCGCTTTGCATGATGAACGGATCGTCACCGGCCAGGCCCTCGACACCGCCGGCGTCGGAATCGGGACGGTAGGACGGTGGCTTGGTCGCCTCGAAGTCGGGAATGTCGTGCCCCGTCCACTTCTGCTGGTCCTCGTCCCACCAGACGTAGGCCTTGCGTTCGCTCCAGGGCTTGCCGTCGGGGTCGGCCGACGCGCGGTTGTAGAGGATGCGCCGGTTCGCCGGCCACGCCCAGCCCCACTCCGGGGCGACCCAGGATTGCTCGCGCCCGGGCTTGCGCCGCGCCGACTGGTTGACCCCGTCGGCGTAGACACCGGTGTAGATCCAGCAGCCGCCGCTGGTCGACCCGTCGTCGGTCATCTCGAGGAACGAGTTCAGATGCTGACCGGCCTTGTCGCCGGTGAGATGGAATCCGTTGATCTCGCCGAGGACGGATTCGGCGACGATCTCGCCGTCTTCGGTGACGGGGTAGTCCCATGTGAGATCGAGGACGGGGCGATCACGGTCGTCGGTCGATCCGGCCAGCCGTTCGCGGATCTTCTTGCCGAGCAGGTAGAAGAACTGCAACTCGCTCTGACACTGCCCCGGCGGTTCGACCGCCTTGTGGTGCCATTGCAGCATCCGCTGGGTCTGGGTGAACGTGCCGTCCTTCTCGACGTGCGACGCGGCCGGGAAGAAGAACACCTCGGTGGCGATGTCGGCCGTCGTGAGCTCACCGGTGGCGATCTCCGGCGCGTCCTTCCAGAACGTGGCCGACTCGATCAGGTTGAGATCGCGCACGACCAGCCACTTCAGGTGCGCCATCCCGAGACGTTGCATGCGTCCGTGCGCCGAGCCCACCGCGGGATTCTGGCCGAGCAGGAAGTAGCCGTCGAGCTTGTCGTCGTTCATGTCGGCGACCGTGCGGTAGGTGCCGTGGTCGCCGTTGATGCGCGGCAGGTAGTCGAAGCAGAAGTCGTTGTCGGCCGTGGCCGCATCGCCCCAATACGCCTTGAGCAGGCTCACCGTGAACTTGCGGGCGTTCTCCCAGAAACCCTTCTGTGTCGGCGACGTGATCGTCTCGATGTAGTCGTCGAGTGACTCGTGCTGGTCGGCCTTGGGCATCGGCAGGTAACCGGGCAGCAGGTTGAACAGCGTCGGGATGTCGGTCGACCCCTGGATGCTCGCGTGCCCCCGCAGCGCCAGGATGCCGCCGCCCGGCCGTCCCATGTTGCCGAGCAGCAGCTGGATGATGGCCGACCCGCGGATGTACTGGACGCCGACCGAGTGGTGCGTCCAGCCCACCGAGTAGACCCACGCTGTCGTGCGGTCACGTCCGCTGTTCGCAGTAACCGCTTCGCACACCTTCAGGAATGCCTCGACCGGGACGCCGCACGTCTCGGCGACCATCTCAGGCGTGTACCGGCGGTAGTGCCGCTTGAGCACCTGGAACACGCAACGCGGGTTCTGCAGCGTGTCGTCGCGTTCCGGATGGCCGTGTTCGAGGCCGGCGCTCTCGGTGTCCTCGCCGGACGGCGCCATCTGGCCGATGCCCTCGTACTGCCAGGTTTCCTGATCGTAGGTGTTCGTCTCGGGGTTGTAGCCGGAGAAGACGCCGTCGAGATCGTCCGTGTCGAGGAAGTCGGCGCGCAGGAGCGTGGGCGCGTTCGTGTACGCGACGACGTACTCGCGGAAGTACTTCTCGTTCTCGAGAATGTAATTGACGATCCCGCCGAGGAACGCGATGTCGCTGCCCGCGCGCAGCGGTACGTGCTGATCAGCGACGGCGGACGTGCGAGTGAAACGCGGGTCGATGTGGATCACCTTCGCGCCCCGTGCCTTTGCCTCCATCACCCACTGGAAGCCGACGGGATGGCACTCAGCCATGTTGGAACCCTGGATGACGATGCAGTCGGAGTTCTGCAGATCCTGGGTGAAGGTGGTGGCCCCGCCACGACCGAAAGAAGTCCCCAAACTGGGAACGGTGGCGCTGTGTCAAATACGCGCCTGGTTCTCGATCTGGATGGCGCCGAGCGCTGTGAAGAGCTTCTTGATCAGGTAGTTCTCTTCGTTGTCGAGCGTCGCACCGCCGAGCGCAGCGATGCCCATCGTGCGGCGCAGGAACCGACCTTGGTCGTCTCGTTCCTGCCAGTTGTTGCGCCGCGCCTCGAGAACCCGGTCGACCACCATGTCGGTCGCGGTCTCGAGATCGAGCGACTCCCAGTCGGTCCCGTGCGGGCGACGGTAGAGGACACGCGTGGTGCGGCCCGGTGAGTTGACCAGTTGCTCGCTGGCCGAGCCCTTCGGGCAAAGCCGCCCGCGGGAGACGGGGGAGTCGGGATCGCCCTCGATCTGGACGACCCGCTCGCCCTTGACGAAGACCCGCTGCCCGCAGCCGACAGCGCAGTACGGGCAGATGCTCTGGACGACGCGATCGGCGGTCTCGGTGCGGGCAAGCGCCGCGGCGGTGGCCGGTGATTTGACGGCGGCGCCGCGTCCGAGCCGGTCCGAGCCGGACAGTTGGCGCAGCAGCGGCCACCCTCTGTCGGACTTTCGGCCGGCCATCGCAGCACCCCCTCACGGCAAGCCTACGCACTTGATCATCAGGACAACATGGGTGGAGCCCGCCCGATGAGTGCTGATTTGGGCGAGAAGTACCCATAGCCCGACAGCAGGGCGGCGCGGGACACTCGTCGGGTGGACCGACGGCGCGACGAAGCCGCTTACCCCGTGTTTGTCAGATTCCGTGGAGAACGCGGGTCCGGCGCCGACACGATGGTGTCGCGGAGCGCGCTTCGGCTGCATGTCTACGCCGTTCTGGCCAGCATCGAAGCCGACACCGCCGGCCTCGTGACCGACGCCTACCTCGATGCGGTGACCGCCGAGACCTCCGTCGATGCGCTCGAGTTGGAAACCGCCGGGCTCTGGACGCGCGTCGATGCCGGCTACCAGGTGCTCGACAGCGAGGTCATGCGCATGGCCAGCGAGGTGCATCGACAGCTGGACGAGCTCTCGGCCCGATGCCGCGCGAGCGGCGGGCACGAACCGGATCTCGCCCATCCCGGGTTGTGTCGCAAGTGCGCGGTGCGCCTGACCTGACCCGGCCGCGCGGGCGCTCGGCCTGACAGGATCGAGCCATGACCGCTCGGATCGATCACCTCGTCACGTCCGGCACGTTCAGCCTCGACGGCGGCACCTGGGACGTCGACAACAACGTCTGGATCGTCGGCGACGACGACGAATGCGTGGTCATCGACGCCGCCCATGACGCCGACGCGATCTTGCGGGCGGTCGACGGCAGGCGGGTTGCGGCGATTCTGTGTACCCACGCACACGACGACCACGTCAACGTCGCGCCGGCCGTCGCAGAGGTGACCGACGCGCCGATCCTGCTCAACAGCGCGGATCTCGTCCTGTGGCAGCTGGCCCACCCCGACCGTGAGCCCGACGGCGAACTGGCCGACGGCCAGGCGGTCGAGGTCGCGGGAACGACCTTGCAGGTGCTGCACACGCCCGGCCACGCGCCCGGTGCGGTCTGCCTCTACGCGCCCGATCTCGGCGTCGTGTTCAGCGGCGACACGCTGTTCCGCGGCGGGCCGGGCGCGACGGGACGGTCGTACTCGGACTTCCCGACGATCATCGAATCGATTCGCGATCGCCTCCTCTCGCTGCCGGGGGAGACCGTCGTCCACACCGGGCACGGGGACGACACCACCATTGCGGACGAAGCCCCGAATCTGGACGACTGGATCGCCCGCGGCCACTGACTGGCGAGTAGTGCGGCGGTGCTGCTCAGTGCGGACCGGGGCCCTTGCCCGGTTTCGGACCTCCCGGGCCGGGGCCATGGGCCGGCTTCGGGGCAGGTCCGGGCCCGGGTTTGTGACCGGGTCCCGGCGCGTGGCCATGGTGGTGCGCGTGCGGACGGGCGGCCGCTGCGGCGCGGGCGGCAGCCAGTTCGGCGGCCTGACGTGCGCGTTCGAGCGCGGCGCGATGCGCGGCGGCCCGTGCCACTGCGGCGGCCCGAGCGGCGGCCCGAGCGGCGGCCCGCGCCCGCGCGCGGGCCGCGGCCCTCGCAGCGGCTTTGCCGGCCGCTGCGTCGACGGCCACCTGTGCGCGCATGAGATCGGCCGACACCACGGCGATCGCTGTCGCCGCCCTGGCGTTGAGGGCGTCGTCGACATCGCCGTTCTGATGCAGTGCGCCGAGTCGACCGAGCACGCGCGACAAGGCCCGCTGGGCGCCGTGGAAGTCGTGCGCGGCGCTGCGCCGCGCGACGGTTGTCACGCCCGGCCGCAGACCCGCCGGCGCGACCGACTCGAGGGTGCGCAAGTCGTGGCCGAGCCTCCCGGCGACGTGCGGATAGGCAGTGGTGTCGACAACGGCCGCGGCCGGAGCGGCAGTGCCGCTGTTGCTTGCGATCCCGACCGTCGCTGCGGTGACAGCGGCGACGAGGGCGGCCGCGACCCAGACGGCCCTGCGGCGGCGGCGGCGGGGTGCAGCGACGGCCGCATCGGCAAGAGGGGCAAATGTCGTCGTGGTTGCCGTAGCGGTTGCCGTCGCGGTTGCCGTCGATGTGGTCGCCGACTTCGCAGTGCCGGTACCGGGCACGGTCAGTTCGTTGAGCCGCCTAGCGACCTCGCCGGCCGCCGGACGATCAGCAGCCGCTGCGGCCGTCATCGCGGCGAGCAGATCCTGCCAGTCAGGATCCAGCCACCCGGGGACGGCCGGGTCGCGGTGCAGCCGGGCCAGCGCGGCCTCGACCCCGTAACCGGGGAACGCGACCTGGCCCGTGAGGCACTCGAGCAGGACGAGCGCGAGCGAATACACGTCGCTGGGCGGCCCGACGTCCGCGCCGGTGGTCTGCTCGGGGCTGAGATAGTTCGCGGTGCCCAGGGTCGTCCCGTGCACCGTGAGACGGGTGCTGTCGACCAGCCGAGCTACGCCGAAGTCGGTCAGCTTCGCGACGTGCGAGCCCCGGCCGGAGATCAGGATGTTCGCAGGCTTGATGTCGCGATGCACGACGCCGCGTTCGTGGACGTAGGCCAGCGCGCTCGCCAGCTGCGCCCCGATCGCGGCTGTGCGCCCGATCCCGAGCGGACCGTCATCGAGTTCGCGAGCCAGCGTCGTCCCGTCGACCAACTCCATGACCAGGTACGCGAACGGCGACAGCGGGTCCGACGCATCACGTCCGGCGTCGAACATCATCACCAGGCCGGGGTGGCTCAACCCCGCCAGCAGCCGCACCTCGCCGCCGCGACGAACGTCGGCATCGGGCAGCACGCCGCCCGTATGGAAGACCTTCACAGCGACCGCGCGGCCGAGCATCGTGTCGCGTGCCCGGAACACCTGCGCCATGCCGCCGCTGCCGAGCAGCTCGCCCAGCTCGTACCGGCCGTCGAGCACGACGGGATCGACGGTCGTCACCTGATCGCCGTACCCACGCCGCGATCACCCCAAACGGGGCAGTGGGCCACCGCGGCGCCCGCTAGGCTCGGCCAGCACGGTCTCGCGTGCGGCGACGACGACGTTCCCGAGAGGTGAGCACATCATGAGCATCAGCCTGACCAAGGGCGGCAACATCTCCCTCACCAAAGAGGCGCCCGGCCTGCGCGCGGTGGTGGTCGGCCTCGGCTGGGACGCCCGCACCACCGACGGACAGGCCTTCGACCTGGACTCAAGTGCGATCGCATGCAACGCCGGCGGGACGGTCTACTCACCGCAGCACTTCATCTTCTTCAACAACCTCACGAGCCCGGACGGCGCGATCCAGCACACCGGCGACAACCTCACCGGCGAAGGTGCCGGCGACGACGAGCAGATCAAGGTCAACCTGGCCGCGCTGCCGGCCGACCTGGACAAGATCGTGTTCCCGGTGTCGATCTACAACGGCGAGTCGGCCGGGCAGAACTTCGGGCAGGTACGTAACGCGTTCATCCGCATCGTGAACCAGGACGACAACATCGAGATCGCCCGTTACGACCTGTCCGAGGACGCGTCCACCGAGACCGCGATGGTCTTCGGCGAGGTCTACCGCAACGGCGCCGACTGGAAGTTCCGTGCGGTCGGCCAGGGCTACAGCTCGGGGCTCGCGGGGATCGCCACAGATTTCGGCGTTCCGCTCTAGCGGGAACCGCGAAGCCCACCGGCACGTTTTCCGGCTAGGGTCCGCCAGAACGGGCCCGATCATGAGGAGGAAGCACGTATGAGTGTCAGCCTGAGCAAGGGTGGCAACGTCTCGCTCACCAAGGAAGCCCCCGGCATGACTGCGGTCAACGTCGGTCTCGGCTGGGACGCGCGCACTACCAGCGGCGCGGACTTCGACCTGGATGCGAGCGCCTTGCTCGTCGATCCGAGCAGCAAGATCCTGTCCGACCAGTACTTCATCTTCTTCAACAACCTCACCAGCCCGGACGGATCTGTCGAGCACACCGGCGACAACCTGACCGGCGAGGGTGAAGGCGACGACGAGATGATCAAGGTCAATCTCGCTGCGGTGCCGGCCGAGTGCGACAAGATCGTCTTCGCGGTGTCGATCTACGACGCCGAGTCGCGCGGGCAGTCGTTCGGGCAGGTACGCAATGCGTTCATCCGCATCGTGAACCAGGCCGGCGGCACCGAGATCGCCCGCTACGACCTGTCCGAGGACGCGTCCACCGAGACCGCGATGATCTTCGGCGAGGTGTACCGCAACGCCAACGAGTGGAAGTTCCGCGCCGTCGGGCAGGGCTACACCAACGGCCTGTCCGGCATCGCGCGCGACTTCGGCGTCAACGTCGGCTGATCCAGCTTCTATGTTGTTGAAGACCTTCGGCGGGTCGCTGGTCGTCGCCGCCGTCGGCCTCGTCCTCGGCTACCTCTACGGCGGCGCGACCGGGCTGGCCGTCACCGCGATCCTTGCCGTGCTCGAGGTGTCGCTCTCGTTCGACAACGCGGTCGTGAACGCGACGGTGCTCGTTCGGCTCAATCCGTTCTGGCAGAAGATCTTCCTCACCGTCGGGGTGGCCATCGCGGTCTTCGGCATGCGCCTGGTCTTCCCGCTGCTGATCGTGGGCATCACCGCGAAGCTGAGCCCGATCGAGGCGGTCCGGCTGGCGTTGCAGAAGGGTGATCCGAGCAAGCACGGCACGTACGGATATCTGCTGCACCAAGCACATCCGGCGATCGCCGCCTTCGGTGGCGTGTTCCTCCTGATGATCTTCTTCGAGTTCGTGTTCGAAGAGCGCGAGATCACCTGGTTGAGCTGGCTGGAGAGGCCGCTGGCGAAGATCGGCAAACTGGATCAGCTCGCTGTCGTACTCACCCTCGTGATCCTGGTGGTGTCGGCCTACACACTGGCGCCGGACAAGAAGGTCTCGACGGTGCTCGTGTCAGGTGTACTCGGCATGGCGACGTTCCTGCTCGTCAACGGCCTCGGCCAGTTCTTCGACACCGACGACGAGGCGGCCGAGGAGATCACCGAGGCCGAGCGTCCCGGCGCGGCAGCGGTGGTCGGCGCCGTGGGCAAAGCCGCGTTCTTCCTGTTCCTCTACCTCGAAGTGCTCGATGCGTCGTTCAGCTTCGACGGTGTCGTCGGCGCCTTCGCGATCACGTCCGACCCGATCATCATCGCGATCGGCCTCGGCGTCGGCGCTATGTTCATCCGGTCGCTGACCGTCTTCCTCGTCCGCAAGGGCACGCTGTCCGAGTACGTCTATCTCGAACACGGCGCGTTGTGGGCGATCGGGGCATTGGCAGTGCTCCTGCTCATCACCATCAAATACGACGTGCCCGAGGTCGTCACCGGCCTGATCGGAGTCGGCTTCATCGGCGCGGCGCTCGCATCGTCGATCTACCGCAACAGGCGCGCGGAACGCGACGAGCAGCCCGAATTGCAGACGGCGGTGTCCTGATGCCCATCGACTACACCAAGCGGCCGAAGCAGCCCGAGCCGTCACAGCAACCACCGCAACAGCCGCCGACCCCGAGCGGCCCGGTGGTGCTGACGAAGGCCGCGCCGGCGGTGTCGCTGGCCAAGAGCAGCGGCGGCACCCTGCGGGTGAACCTCAACTGGAACGCGCGACCCACGCAGCCGCGCGGGTTCTTCAAGAAGGCCGATCCGACCCTCGATCTCGACCTCGGCTGCCTGTACGAGTTCACCGACGGATCGAAGGGGGTCGTGCAGGCGTTGGGCAATTCGTTCGCGGCGCTGGACCGAACGACGCGCTCCACCATCATCCGGCTCGACGGCGACGACCGCTCGGGCAACGTGGCCGCGGGCGAGAACCTGCTGATCGATCTCGCACACGTCGACCGCATCAAGCGCATCCTGGTCTTTGCGCTGATCTATGAGGGCGCCGCGAACTGGGCAGCGGCCGACGGTGTCGCGACGCTGTTCCCGGTTGTCGGCCCGTCGGTCACCATCCGGCTCGACGACCCGCGCGACGGCGCGCGTATCTGTGCGATCGCGATGCTCGAGTCGCGCGGCGGTGCGCTGCAGGTGCGCCGCGAGGTCAGTTACATCAATGGCGGGCAGCGCGCCTTGGACGAGGCGTACAACTGGGGCATGCGCTGGACCGCAGGGCGCAAGTAGGAGGAGGGCCACCGTGGGTGTCAGTCTGAGCAAGGGGCAGAGCGTCTCGCTGGTCAAGTCCGGCGGCGGCGGGCTCACCCAGGTGCGCATGGGCCTGGGTTGGGACGCGGTCAAGAAGCGCGGCCTGTTCGGCTCACGCAGCCAGACGATCGACCTCGACGCGTCCGCGCTGCTGTTCGACGGCGGTGGGCAGCTCGTCGACCAGGTGTGGTTCCAGCAGCTGACCAGTCGTGACGGTGCGGTGCAGCACACCGGTGACAACCTGACCGGCGAGGGCGAGGGCGACGACGAATCGATCCGGGTCCATCTCGACGGCGTCTCGCAGGCCGTCCGCACGATCGTGTTCACGGTCAACTCGTTCACCGGCCAGGACTTCTCGCAGATCGAGAATGCGTTCTGCCGGCTCATCGACGAGACGACTGAGGCCGAGGTCGCCCGCTACGACCTGTCCGGCAGCGGACACCACACCGCCCAGGTCATGGCGAAGCTGTCGCGCGACGGCACCGGCTGGACGATGACGGCGATCGGCGCGACCGCGTCCGGACGCACGTTTCACGATCTGTTGCCCACGATTTCTGGTTATCTGTAAGCACGCATTGCAAGGGAGCCATAGCCATGTCCGAGCTTGACCTCGGTGCCACGCCCACCGCACCGGCGGCGACCACGACCGCCGCGCCGACCCCCGCGGGCGGCCTCGTGCTCGCACCGCCGGCACCCGTCCCCGCGGTGAAGGACGAGGAAGCCGCCGGCGCGATCCCTGTCGACGACGCGACGAAGACCGAGTTGCAGCAGAAGGCGGCCGCCTTCGCCAACGAACTCGCGTCGATCGACACCCGCTCGCCGGAGTTCACGAAGAAGGTCGAGTCGATCACCTCGATGGGTGACAAGGACCTCCGCGCGTCGGCCAACGTGTCGAGCCGCATGCTCGACCGTCCGGCCGCGGTGATCAAGGCGAACAAGGGCGGCGGTGGCGCCGACGCGCAGACCAGGGTCGCGAACACCCTGGTCGACCTGCGCACCACCGTGACCGAGCTCGACCCGAACCGCGCCGATCTCGGGGGCGCCAAGAAGATCCTTAAGTGGATCCCCGGCGGCGACAAGATCCAGCGCTACTTCGCCAAGTACGAGTCGGCGCAGTCGCACCTGAACGCGATCATCAAGGCCCTGGATTCCGGTCAGGACGAGCTGCGCAAGGACAACGCGTCCATCGAGACCGAGAAAGCCAACATGTGGACGACGATGGGCAAGCTGAGCGAGTACCAGCAGCTCGCCGCGGCCCTCGACGACGCCGTGACGCAAAAGGTCGCCGAACTCGAGGCAGCCGGTCGCGCCGATGACGCGACCGCGCTGAAGTCCGACGCGCTGTTCGCGATCCGGCAGCGGCGGCAGGACATCATGACGCAGATGGCGGTCTCGGTGCAGGGCTACATGGCCCTCGACCTCGTCCGCAAGAACAACGTCGAGCTGATCAAGGGTGTCGACCGCGCGCAGACCACGACCGTGTCGGCCCTGCGCACGGCGGTCATCGTGTCGCAGGCACTTGCCCGGCAGAAGCTCGTCCTCGACCAGATCACCGCGCTGAACGAGACGACGTCCAACCTCATCGAGTCGACGTCGAACCAGCTGCGCATCCAGGGTGCCGAGATCAACCAGCAGGCAGCCAGCAGCACCATCGACATCCAGAAACTGCAAGCGGCCTTCGACAACGTGTTCCAGACGATGGACGCGATCGACACCTTCCGCGCGCAGGCCGTCGACTCGATGTCGCAGACGGTCACCGCGCTCGAGGGGCAGATCGAGCGCGCCAAGCCCTATCTCGAGCGCACGCGGCGCGGCGAAGGCTCCGAGCAGACCCAGCTGCCGTCCTGAGGTTGCCTGAGTGACGTGGTTTCGGCGTGCGAGCGAGCACGCGCAGAACGAGCTTGGCCCGCAGGACGATCCGAAGGACAAGCCCGAGGCGTTGCTCGCGTCGATGTTCACGCTGACGCATGAGGTCAACGCCAGCGCCGGCAAGTTGCCGGTCGAGGGAGTCGTGGTCGCGCGTCGCGTGCTGGACGTGGTGCGTGAGGTGATCGAGACCTCGGCCGAACGGGAACTGGACGTGCACGCGGTGGTGTCGATCCGCGGCATGCTCGAGGACTACTTGCCGACGACGCTGCGCGCGTACCTGGCGATCGATCCGTCCGTGGTCGATCAGCAGCGACCCAGCGGCCGCACGCCGTCGCAATCGTTCATCGAGCAACTGGACGTGTTGTGGGCCTCGGCGATGGACCTGCTCGAGGCTGCACGGGCACATGATGCGGACGCGTTGCTGTCGCAGGGCTCGTTCCTGAGGACGAAGTTCAGCGGCTCGGACCTCGATCTCTAGAGTTGACGCCGCTATGGCAGAGATGAAGCGCGGCGCCAACGCGTCGCTGAGCCGCGAGGTGCCGGGCCTCAAGGGGCTGGTCGTCGGCGTGAAGTGGAACGTCGGGTCCGAGACCGCACTCGGCGACAACCTGACGATGGCAACCATCCTGTGTGGCACTGACGGCCGCGCGCTGTCGGACCAGCATTTCGTCTTCTTCAACCAGCTCACGTCACCGGACCTGTCGGTGCAGCAACTGACCGACGCACTCGGCGGCGACCAGGAGCAGATTGAGATCGATCTCAACTCGGTGCCCGAGCAGGTCGATCGCATTGTCGTGTTCGTCTACGTCAACGACGGGCCTGCGCAGAAGCGCGCGTTGGGTCAGCTGCGCTCGTGTGTCGTGCGGGTGCTCAACCTCGACGGCAACGCCGAGCTCGTCCGGTCCGAGGAACTGGCCGCCGGATTGCAGGCCGAGACCGCGCTCGCCCTCGGCGAGGTGTACCGGCACAACGGCGAATGGAAGTTCAAGGTGCTGGGGCAGGGCTACTCGAAGGGCATCGCCGGCATCGCGTCGGACTACGGACTGACGCTGTGACGGGTCGGGTGAACACCGCATGATCGCCGACCCGCGGTTCGCGCCGAAGCGGTCGGACCTGCCGTGGTTGCGCCGGCGCCGGGCACCCCGCTCCGCCACTCCCGATGATCTTGCAGTTTCGCGCACCGGGGGACGGGATACTGCAAGATCATCGGACGGGTTGGGGGAGTTCATCTCCGGCCACGCCACCCATCACCAACCGACGGCAGCGCCCACGCCAGCGCCCACGCCAGCGCCCACAGCAGCGCCGACACCAGCGCCGACGCCGCCACGTGCGCCGGTGTCGTCCTCGCTCGACCTGGATGCACCGGCCGCGCCGGCTGCGCCGTCTGGGCCTTCTGGGCCTTCTGGGCCTTCTGGGCCGTCTAGCGCCGTCCACGTCCCTCGACCTGGACGCACCACCGCCACCGACCCGGCGCACCCCGCCGAAATCCGCGCCGGAGTCGCGGCGCCGGCGCGTGGACGCGCGCATCAAGACCGGTGAACGGTTCCTGATGAGTCCGACCGACCCGACGGTCACGCTGACCCGCCTGCAGAGCGGCATCGGCACGCTCACATTCGAAGCGGCAGCCTCCGACGAGGTCGGCGATCTGCGGCTGGGGTGCGCCTACGAGCTCGCGTCCGACCTCGAACTGACTATGCAGATGACGCAGGGCAACCGATTCGCGCCACCGCACTCGAAGCGCCCCGTGCTCGTCGGTGGGCATGACCGCTTCGAACGGGTGCAGGTCGACCTTCGGCAGTGCCGCGGCCTGCGACGCATGATCGTCTACGCGTTCTCCGAGAAGCGGCAGCCGCTGAACTGGGGCGGCACGCTCGTCATCACGACCTTCGGTGGCGGCCGCATCGAGATCTCACTCGACGCGCTGCAAGGCGGCACCATCGCGGTGCTCGCCTCGATCTACCAAGTGGGCGGCGAGCTGGTCATTCGGGCCGAGATGGAAACGCTGTTCGGCGACGTACGTGAGGCCGCGCGCGCGTACGGGTTCGATCGGATCAGCTGGCTCGACGACCGCACGCCGGTGGAGTGATCGCGGCTCGTAGGCTCGGTGCATGACCTCGACCAATCCGGACCCGATCGATGCCGTGCTGCGCAGTGATCATGCAGCGATCACGCGCGATCTGGCCGCATTGCGCACCGATCCGTCCGGCGCCGGCGAACGGTTCACGCAGCTGAGCGCCGACATCGTGCGCCACCTCGTAGCCGAGGAGCAGTACTTGTTGCCCGCAGTGCGCGAACACCTGGACGGTGGGGAGCAGGTTTCGGACGAGGAGTTCGCCGAGCACGAGCGCATCGAGAAGATCCTGCGGCGCCTCGACGACGACGATGTCCAGCCAGTCGACGCGACGATCGCCGAGCTCGAGCGCGCGCTCGACGAGCACATCAACCGGCAGGAGTCGACGCTGATCCCACAGCTGGTGTCTGCCCTGGACGCGCCCACGCTGGCCGAACTCGGCGAGGGCGCCCTCGGTGCCGAGCAGCTCGCGCCCACGCACCCGCGCGCATTCGTCCCCAAGTCCGCCACGCTGAGCAAGCTCGTCAGCTGGGTCGAGGGCCTCGTCGACAAATCCCTCGGCTGAGGGCGGTCAGGGGGCGACGGCCCAGCGCGCGGCCGGGTCGACCAGCTTCTTCACCGTGCGGGCGTCGTGGAACTCCCCGATGGCCCGCATCTCCCACGCTCCGGACGGGGTGCGCCGCAGCATCGCCATGAGCACCGCCGAGTGCGGCTCGGCGTTGGACAGGTCGTAGCGGACCAGCTCCTGCCCGGTCGAGGCATCGACCAATCGACAGAACGCGCGCGCCACCTCGGTGAACTTCTGCCCTCCGAACGAGGTGATCGTGAAGACGAGCGAGGCCACCTCGGCCGGCATGTGTTGCAGGTCGACGTGGATCTGTTCGTCGTCGCCCTCGCCGGCGCCGGTGAGGTTGTCGCCCGCGTGGCGCAGCGCGCCGCCGAAGTCGTTGAGGTGGGTGAACCAGACGATCGCCAACTTGCGGCCGGACGCGTCGAAGCCGATCGCGGACGCGTCGAGGTCGATGTTGCGACGCCCGGGCGCGGGATCCCAACCAAGGCCCATCGTCACCCAGGCCAGGGCCGGGGCGCCGGACTTGACCAGGCTTACGCGAGCGCCCTTGACCAAGCTCACGCGGCCGGCGTCGAGGTTCGGTGGCGGCGGCGGGGTCGGTGTGGGTCCGGTCGCGAACCCGGCGTTCGGCGGTGGTGCCGGTGCCGCACCTGGCGGCGGCGGTGGTGGTGGCGTCGGGCCGGTCGCGAAGCCGGCGTTCGGCGGCGGGGGCGGCGGTGCTGACGCAGGCGGCGCCATCGGTGGCGGTGGCACCGGGGCCGGTGGAGGGGGTGGCGGCGGCGATGTGACCGGGGGTGGCGGCGGTGCGGCTGCCGGCGGCTCGTCGGCGACCGAGATGCCGAAGTCGGCGGCCAGGCCCGCAAGCCCGCTCGTCCAGCCCTGCCCGACTGCACGGAACTTCCACCCGCCGCCGCGCCGGTAGAGCTCGCCGCAGTGAAAGGCGGTCTCGTCGGTCGCAGACATCGGGAAGCTCGCGAGTTCGGCTCCGGTCGTGGCATCGGCGATGACCAGGCGGAAGTCGCGCACCTGGCCGAACGTCCCGCCGTCGGCCGAGGCCGCGAGAACGACCCGGTCGACGCCCGCCGGCAGCGCCGACAGCTGCACCTCGAGCGCGTCGCTGCTGCCGTTCTTGCCGAGATGGCGCACCGCGCCGCTGCCGTGCTGCGGCTGGTTGTAGAACACGAAGTCGTCGTCCGAGCCGACGCGTCCGCTCTCGCCGAGCAGGAGCGCGGACGCATCGACGTCGGGGACGCCCGGGCCGCCCGTCCAGCTCAGCGTCGCGCGCACCGTGGACGACTCGACAGCGACGTTCGCGCCCTTGGCAAGTTCGCTCATCGAATCCCTACTTGCCGCGCGGCCGGGTCGACGAGCTTTTTCACCGTGCGGCAGTCGTGGTACTCGCCGATCGCGCGCATCTGCCACACGTCGCCCTGCTCGCGCCGCACGATCGCCATCAGCACGGCCGTGCTCGGCTGCGTGTCGGTGAGGTCGTAGATGACGATCTGGCGTCCGGTGTCGTCGCTGAGCGTGGACGAGGCGCGGCTGAGGTCGGTGAAGGTGTGGCCGTGGAAGGAGTTGATCGTGAAGACGAGCGAGTCGACCTCGGCGGGCATCCGGCCGAGGTCGACGAGGATGCGTTCGCTGGCACCCTGGGTGCCCTCACCGCGGGCGTCGCCGGTGTGCTGCAGCGCGCCGGTGAAGTCGTTCTGGTGCTGGTACCAGACGATCGCGAGTTTCTTCGCCGACGAGTCGAAGGCGATCACCGACGCGTCGAGGTCGACGCTGAGCCGGCCCGGCGCAGGCTCCCAGGCCAGGTCGAGCATGATGCGCCGCAGCGGGCCGGCCGGACCGGCCAGGGTGATCCGCTCGTTGCGCTTGAGCAGCACCGGTCCGGAGCTCGGCACCGAAGCCAGGTCGAGGTTCGGCGCAATTCCGGCCGGCTGCGGCTGCTGCCCGGCAGGCATGGGCGCCATGGCCGGCATCGGTTGCGGCGCAGGCGGACCCGGCGGCGGCGGCGGAGGCGACGGCGGGGCCCACTGCTCGGGTGGCGCGGGCGGAGCGGGCGGCGGTGCAGCCGCGGGCTGGTCCCAGGACGGCGGCGGGGCGGCCCATTGCTCGGCGCTGGGCGGCGCGGCCGGTGCGGGTGCTTGCGCCGGTGCCGGCGGTGCGGTCGGCTCCGGCGCCGCGGCCGCCGGCTGGCCGAGCTCGAGTGGGTCGGCTACGGGTTCGGCAGTCGGCGGTGCCGGCGTCGGCGCTGCGACCGTCGGGGGCTCCAGGGGAGCGGCCGGGGCGGGTGCGCCGAGATCGAGGGACGTGTCGGCCGCCGCGACAGCAGGTTGCGCAGCGGGTGGGGCAGCGGGTGGGGCAGCGGGCTGGGCAGCGGGCTGGGCAGCGGGCTGCGCGGCCGGTGCACCGAACGAACGGCGGCGGCAACGCCGGCGCCGCGGTTGCCGCTGCCTCAGGCTCGGGTGGAGCTTCAGGCTCGGACTCGAGGTCGGTGCCGCCGCCGACATCGATCCCGAAGTCGGTGGCGAGCCCGGCCAGTCCGCTCGTCCAGCCCTGTCCGACCGCGCGGAACTTCCAGGCGCCGTCACGGCGGTACAGCTCGCCGGTGACGAACGCCGTCTCGTCCGAGGCGGTCATTGGGAACTGGGCGATGTCGCTACCGGAGTTCAGGTCGGAGATGACCAGTCGCAGCCCTGGCACCTGTCCGAACGGGCCGCCGTCGGTCGATGCGGCCAGGGCGACCCGCTCGACGTCGACCGGCAGTCCCGTCAGGTCGATGTCGATGACGTCGTAGCTGGTTGGGCCGGTCTGCTTGCCGGCGTGCTTCACGCGACCGGACGCGTGCTCGGGCTGGTTGTAGAACACGAAGTCGGCGTCGGAGCCGACCTTCCCGTTGGCGTGCAGCAGCAGGGCCGACGCGTCCACGTCCGGCACTGCGTCGCCGCCGGTCCAGAACAAGGTGGCCCGTACGAGGCTCGCGGTTACCGGCAGGTTTCCACCCTTTGACATCGAGGTCATTCCTGGATCGTGCCAGAGACGAGACCGGACTGGGCATGCAAACATGGGCCCGATGCGGCACTTCGACTTCCTCGACGACGACGACCGTGGGCGGTTGTTCCTTAATGCCCCGGAGTCGTTCGACGCGCGCACCGAGCGCGAGTTCTTGGCGGTCGCACTCGGCGCCACTCTCTACAGCCCGGCCACCCGGCCCAAACTCGCCGACGACATCGCCCGCCGCGCACGCCAGGGCGTCACGAGCACCGTCGTGTGCCTCGAGGACTCGATCCCGGACCACGCCCTGATCGAGGGCGAACGCAATGCGATCAGCCAACTGCGCCACTACGCCGGCACCGGTCCCGACGGGCCGCTCGTGTTCGTCCGTGTGCGCTATCCCGAGCAGATCCCGATGATCATTTCGGGACTCGGCACGGACAGTGACGTGGTCACCGGCTTCGTGTTGCCGAAGTTCGATCCCAGCAACGCCCGTCCGTACCTGAATGCAGTGGTCGACGCGGGACAGCGCGCCGGACGCCGCATCTATGCGATGCCGGTGCTCGAGGCTCCGGAGATCGGACGCGCCGAGACCCGCTTCGACACGCTCACCGCGCTGCGCCAAGTGCTCGGCGATTATCGGGATTTCGTGCTCGCGGTGCGGCTGGGCGCGACCGATCTGTCCGGACAGTACGGCCTGCGGCGCCTGCGCGAGCACACCGTCTACGACGTCGCTGTGCTGGCCGCGGTCATCGGCGATGTCGTCAACATGCTCGGACGCGCCGACAGCGGCTATGTGATCACCGGCCCCGTGTGGGAGTACTTCTCCGGCAGCGAGCGGATCTTCAAGCCGCTGCTGCGCGAGTCGCCGTTCGCCCGCGGCGACGAGCGCACGTTGCGTGCCGAACTGATCGCCAAGGATCTGGACGGGCTGATCCGCGAGGTGACCCTCGATCGCGCGAACGGCCTGACCGGCAAGACCGTCATCCATCCCAGTCATGTCGCCGCGGTCAATGCGCTGTCGGTCGTCTCGCACGAAGAATTCCTCGACGCCACCGACATCCTCGACACCTCGCAGGCCGGCGGGGTGTCGTCCTCGGCGTACCGGAACAAGATGAACGAGAGCAAGCCGCACACCGCATGGGCCCGCCGCACCCTGCTGCGCGCCCGCGTGTTCGGAGTGGCGCAGCCGAAGGTATCTTTCGTCGATCTGCTCGCGGCAAGTTTGCACCAATAAGCGTGATGAGCTGGGTCGAAGACAGGTTCGGTGTCGAGGTGCGTGGCGCCGACGGGCTGGTCGAACTCGCCCTGAGGCGCAATCCGCGGCGCGCACACCTGCTTGTGTCGACAGTGCTGGGCAAGCACATCCCGACCGACCCGCGGGTCGTGCACGACGCAGGTCTGCGGTTGGGACGGGCGGTGGCCGCGATCGTCGAGCCGGCTCTCGTGATCGGCTACGCCGAGACAGCGACCGGCCTGGGCCACTGCGTCGCCGAGGCACTCGGCGCGCACTACTTGCATTCGACGCGCCGGGTCGTCGATTCGGTCGTGACCAGCGGGGCGTTCGAGGAGCAGCACAGCCATGCGACGGGGCACCTGCTGTCGCCGGAGGATCCGGCCTTGCTCGCCCGTCCCGGCCCGATCGTCCTCGTCGACGACGAACTCTCCACCGGCGCGACCGCGCTGAACACGATCGCCGAGCTGGAGCGGTTGTGCCCGCGTCGGCGCTACGTGATCGCCGCACTGGTCGACCTGCGTTCGGCCGCCGATCGCGCGGCGATGGATCAGCGCGCCGATGAGCTCGGCACGGCGGTCGACGTGGTCGCGCTCGCGCAGGGCAGCGCGAGCTGGCCGCCGGACTTCCCGCACCTCGCGGCCGAGTTCGTCGCCGGCTACGACCCGCCGCGCCGCGACGATCGCCGGCCGGCAGAGGTGATCGCGGTGCCTGCCGGTTGGCCTCGCGTCGTGCGCGACGGCGGCCGGCACGGCTTCTCACCCGCCGACCAGGGCGCGGCCGTCGAGGCCGCGGCCGCGCAGGCGGCGCTGATCGCCGCCCACGGAGATCGCGTGCTCGTCCTCGGCACCGAAGAGCTGATGTATGCGCCCTTGCTCATCGCCCTCGCGCTCGCCAAGCGCGTCGCCGGCGAGGTGCTGTTCTCGTCGACGACGCGATCACCCGTCCTGGCCGTCGACGAACCTGGCTACCCGATCCGCACCGCGCTGACGTTCGACGGCCCCGAGGGCGAGCGCTACGCGTACAACGTGGCGTCCGCGTTCGACGACATCGTCGTTGTCACCGACACCGAGTCGTCCGAGCTCGTCGAAGCGTTGCGCGCAGTGACCGATCGCGTGCACGTGGTGCGGCTGCCGAGTTATCGGCCGGTGCTGCCGAGCCCGTTGCGCGGCCCCGCGTTCGGCAGCTACGCGGGCGACGAAGTGAGTTGGCTGCTGACCGATCTGTCCGACGTCGAACTCGAGGCGCCCACCGAGGAACGCGAGGAAGCCGTGCAATCGGGCGGCGCGCACTATGCGGAGTCCCTGCCGATCGAGTACCAGCCCACACCGGAGTACCAGCAGCTGTTCGCGGCGGCGCTGCACGAGTCGGCGCCGCGGCTGGCGCATGCGGTCGGCGTCGTCACCGAGTTGGTGCTCGACCGCCGCGGCCCGGACGTCGTGCTCGCCTCGCTGGCGCGCGCCGGCACACCGGTCGGGATTCTCATGCGGCGGTGGGCTCACTTCGCGCACCAACTCGACGTGCCGCACTATGCCGTGTCGATCGTGCGCGGCCGAGGCATCGACGTGGTGGCGCTGCGCTACCTCGCTGCGAACCACGATGCGTCCGGTGTCATGTTCGTCGACGGGTGGACGGGCAAGGGTGCGATCGCGCGGGAACTCGCGGCCGCGCTCGAGGGCAGCCCGTTCTCAGCCGACCTCGCGGTGCTTGCCGACACAGGCTCGTGCGTCGAGCTCTACGGGACGCGCGCCGACTATCTGATCCCGTCCGCGTGCCTCAACTCGACGGTTTCCGGTCTGGTGTCGCGCACGGTGCTGAACGAGCGCATTCTCGCGCCGGGACAGTTCCACGGCGCGAAGTTCTACAAAGACCTCGCGCCGGCCGACGTGTCGGGCGAATTCCTCGACGCGGTGGCGGCGTGCTTCGCTGACGTCGCCGGCGATGTCGCGCGCGACTGGCAGGTGCTGCGCGACAGCGACCGCACGCCGACCTGGACGGGCTGGGCCGAGGTCGAGCGCATCGCGGCGCGCTACGACATCGGCAACGTCAACCTCGTCAAACCAGGTGTCGGTGAGACCACCCGCGTGCTGCTTCGGCGGGTGCCGTGGCGCGTGCTCGTCCGACCCGAGGCCCGCGCCGAACTGGGGCACGTGCTGCTGCTGGCCGAACAGCGCGGCGTACCGGTCGACGAGGTGCCGGACCTCGCCTACAGCTGTGTCGGCCTGATCCATCCATTGCATCGGCTCACACAGTGACTGTCCTCGTCGCGTCGGACCTCGACCGCACCCTGATCTATTCACGCAAGGCCCGCGAACTCGGCGCCGATGGCGAAGCAGCACGCTGTGTCGAGGTGCACGACGGCAAGCAGGCGTCGTTCATGACGGCCGCGGCCGCCGACGAGTTGAGCGAGCTCGCCCTGCGCGTCCCGGTCGTGCCGGTCACGACCCGGGTGCTCGAGCAATACCGCCGGGTCCGGCTACCCGGACCGCTGCCGAGGTTCGCAGTCGTGGCCAACGGGGGAGTGCTGCTCGTCGACGGTGCCGTGGATCGCGACTGGTCGCGTCGCGTGGCTCGCGACCTGGCAGTCTCGATCCCGCTCGACGAGGTGTGGACGCATGTCGCGCAGGTCTGCCTCCCGGAGTTCACCGTCAAGGTGCGCAACGCGTCCGACCTGTTCTGCTACGCGGTCGTCCATCCGGCGCGCGTCCCCGACGGATTCGTCGCCGAACTCACCGCATGGGCCGCCGAGCGCGGCTGGCGCACGTCGTTGCAGGGCCGCAAGCTCTACTGGGTGCCGGAGCGGCTGCGCAAGAGCACGGCCGTGCGCGAGGTCGCCGAACGCCTCGACGCCGGATGCGTGCTCGCAGCGGGAGACTCCTTGCTCGACGTCGATCTGTTGCTCGCCGCCGACCGCGGTATCCACCCGCGGCACGGCGAGCTCTACGACCGAGGCTGGACGGCACCGACCGTTACGACGACGACCGCCAGCGGCATCGCCGCGGGTGCCGAGATCGTGCATTGGTTCAGCGTGACTGCAGCATCGGCTGTGCAGACCTGACGATCGGGAGAGACGCCCTCTCAGCATTCGTTCAACCCGCATGATGCTGCGAATCTTCGGTGTGTCCGTGCTCGTCGCGGTGCTCGGCCTGGCAGCCGGCGCGCTCTACGGCGGCGCGACCGCGCTGGTGTTGACCGCCGTGCTCGTCGTGCTGGAGGTGTCGATCTCGTTCGACAACGCGGTCGTGAACGCGACGATCCTGCAGCGCATGAGCCGGTTCTGGCAGCAGATCTTCTTGACCGTCGGCGTGCTGATCGCGGTCTTCGGCATGCGGTTGGTCTTCCCGCTGCTCATCGTCGGGGTCACGGCATCGCTCGGACCGATCGAGGCGGTCCAGCTCGCGCTCGAGAAGGGCGACCCGAACACACCGGGCACCTACGGCTACCTGCTGCACGAGGCGCATCCGGCCATCGCGGCGTTCGGCGGGGTCTTCCTGCTGATGCTCTTTCTCGACTTCGTGTTCGCCGAACGCGACGTGCAGTGGATCAAGCCTGTCGAGCGGCTGCTGACCCGGGCCGGCCGGCTGGCGAACGTTTCGGTGCTCGTCGCGATCGTGACGCTCGCGGTGGCCGGGTACGCGCTGGCGCCCGCCGACAAGACCTCGACCGTCCTGTTCAGCGGGCTCCTCGGCCTCGGCGTCTACCTCGCGGTCAACGGGCTCGGCAGCTACTTCGAGAACCGGATGGACGACGACGCTGCGGGGCCGTCCAAGCTTGCCCAGGCCACGGGCAAGGCGGCGTTCTTCCTGTTCCTCTATCTCGAGGTGATCGACGCGTCGTTCAGCTTCGACGGCGTCGTCGGCGCCTTCGCGATCACGTCCGACCCGGTGATCATCGCGCTCGGGCTGGGAGTGGGCGCGTTCTTCATCCGGTCGATCACGATCTACCTCGTGCGCACCGGCTCGCTTGCCCGCTACGTGTACCTCGAGCACGGGGCGATGTGGGCGATCGGCGCCCTGGCCGCGGTTCTCGTCGTCTCGATCGAGCACGAGGTGCCGGAATGGGTGACGGGCGGTCTCGGTGTCGGCTTCATCGGCGCGGCGCTCATCTCGTCCGTGCGCCGCAACCGCCGTGAAAGTCCGAAGGTCAGCGCTTACGCAGGCGCAGGATGATCAGCAGCAGGACGAGGGCCGCCGCCACTGGCACGAGCCGCTTGGCGACAGCCGGGCCGGCGTGCTCGAGCAGGTCGATCGGTTCCACCTCGGACGGTGCGATCTGACGCGGGCCGGACCGGGCCGGTGTCGGCTCGGTCGCCGGTGCCGGCTCGGACGCTGACACCGGCTCGGACGCACCGTTCGCCGACGCCGGCTCGGACGCGGCCGGCGCCGTCTGCGCGACCGGGGCCGTGGCGGCCGGGGTGCCCTCCTTGGCTGCGGCAGTTTGCTTCGCCGGGGTTGGCTTCGCCGTCGTCGCCTTGGCGGTCGACTTCGCGGCGGCCTTGGTCGCCTTGGCCGGTGCGGCCTTCTTGGCCGGACCGGGCTTCGGAGCCTGGTCAGCGTCGGCCGGAGCAGCGTCGGCCGGAGCAGCGTCGGCCGGAGCAGCGTCAGCGGGTGCGCCGCCGCCGCTCAACTTGCCGGCCAGGCAGTCGGCGAACTGTCCGATCAGCTTGTTGCCGACGTCGACCATGACGCCACGGCCGAACTGGGCCGGCTTGCCGGTGATGTCGAGATCGGTGACCACATCGACCTTCGTGTCACCGCCGCCCTGATCGGTCAGCGTCGCCGTGACGTTCGCCGATGCCGTGCCGTTGCCCCGCGCATCGCGGCCCTGTGCGTTGATCGTCGCGCGGTGCGCCGCTTCGTCCTTCTCGACGAAGCTGGCCTTGCCCTTGTATGTGAGCCCGATCGGCCCGAGCTTGACCTTCACCGTCCCGGTGAAGTTGTCGCCGTCGATGGTCTCGAGGGCGGCACCCGGCATGCACGGCGCGATGCGCTCGATGTCGAGCAGCACCTTCCAGGCATCATCGATGCCGACGGGAACGGTGAAGGAATGCTCGAGCTGCAACCTAGACTCCAGACGCCGTAAGGATGGCCCGCTTCGTCAGAACGCGAGCCAAGTGCTCACGGTAGTCGGCCTTGCCCGACAGGTCACTGGGGGCGCTGGTGCCTTCCGCGGCGTGTTCGGCGGCGGCGCCGATCGCCTCGGCCGAGGCGTCCGAACCGGCCAGCGCCGACTCGACGGCGCTCGCTCGCAACGGCGTCGACCCCATGTTGGTCAGCCCGACCCGAGCCTGCTCGATCGTGCCGTTGGAGCGCTTGACCACCGCCGCGACCGCGACGATCGACCATGCCTGCGCGACCCGATTGAACTTCTCGTAGTGCGAGCTCCAGCCGTCCCCGAGCTTCGGCACGCGGATGGCGGTCAGGATCTCCTCCGGCGACAGGGCTGTGGTCAGGTAGTCCTGGAAGAAGTCGGCCGCCGCAATGCGCCGCTCGCCGGACGGGCCGGACGCGACGAACTCGCAGTCGAGCGTCAACGCGACCGCACCGAGATCGCCGGCGGGATCGGCATGCGCGAGCGCGCCGCCGAACGTGCCGCGGTGCCGCACCTGCGGGTCGGCGACCGTCGCCGTCGCCTTCGCGATGAGCGGCGCGTGTTGCTGGACGAGCGAGTCGTGCATGACGTCGTCGTGGGTGGTCATCGCCCCGATGACGATCGCGTCGCCGTCGTCGCGGACACCCCGCAGGTCGTCGATGCGGCCGACGTCCACGATCGTGGACGGGTACGCGAGCCGCAGCCGCAGCACCGGGATCAGCGACTGGCCGCCCGCAAGGACCTTCCCGTCCTCGCCTGCCTCGCCGATCGCCGTGACAGCCTCGGCGACCGAGGACGGACGCACGTAGTCGAAAGCAGCGGGTATCACAGCGAACCTCCGTCGGTCGTCGCGCCGCCGTAGGCGTTGGTGCCCTCCTCGGCACGGTCGGACTTCTCCGCACCGTGGATCGCACGCCACACGCGTTCGGGGGTCATCGGCATCTGGACGTCGTTCACGCCGAACTGCCGCAGCGCATCGACGACCGCGTTGACCACGGCCGGCGTGGACGCGATCGTGCCCGCCTCGCCGACCCCCTTGACGCCGAGCGGGTTGCTCGTGGACGGCGACTCGGTGCGCTCGGTGGTGAACGTCGGCAGGTCGGCTGCCGAGGGCAACGTGTAGTCGACGAACGTGCCGGTCGTCAGGTTGCCCGCATCGTCGAACACGGCCTCCTCGAACATCGCCTGAGCGATGCCCTGGGCCAGCCCGCCATGCACCTGGCCCTCGATGATCAGCGGGTTGATCGGCGTGCCCACGTCGTCGACGCACACATACTTGCGGATCTTCGAGAAACCGGTCTCGGTGTCGACCTCGATCGCGCACAGGTGCGTGCCGTGCGGGAAGGAGAAGTTCTCTGGGTCGTAGGTCGCGTCCGAGTCCAGCGAGGGCTCGACACCGTCGGGCAAGTTGTGCGCCATGAACGCCGCGAAGGCGACCTCACCGATCGCCATCGACGAGCCGGGTGAGCCCTTGACGGAGAAGGATCCGTTCTCGAACTCGAGGTCGTCCTCGTTGGCCTCGAGCAGGTGCGCGGCGATCGTCTTGGCCTTCGCCACTACCTTCTCGGCCGCCTTGACGATCGCGATGCCGCCGACGGCCAGCGAGCGCGAACCGTAGGTGTCGAGTCCCTTGGGCGAGGACTGCGTGTCGCCGTGGATGATCTCGACGTCCTCCCAGGCCACGCCCAGCTTGTCGGCGACGATCTGCGAGAACGCCGTCTCGTGTCCCTGGCCGTGCGCGCTCGACCCGGTCACGACCTCGACCTTGCCGGTGGCGAGCATGCGGATGGACGCGTTCTCCCAGCCGCCCGCGCCGTAGTCGAGCGAGCCGAGCACCCGCGACGGCGCGAGGCCGCACATCTCGGTGAAGGTCGAGATGCCCAGGCCCAGCTGCACGGGGTCCTTGCGGTCACGGCGCTCCTGCTGCTCGCGGCGGAGTTCGTCCCACCCGATCAGCTCGAGCGCCTTGGCGGTCGCTTCCTCGTAGTTGCCGGTGTCATAGGTCAGCCCGCAGACCGTGGTGAACGGGAACTCCTCGTGCTTGATCCAGTTCTTGCGGCGCAGCTCCATCGGGTCCATGCCGAGCTCGTGCGGCGAGCTCGTCCATCATCCGCTCGATCGCGAAGGTCGCCTCCGGGCGGCCGGCGCCGCGGTAGGCGTCGGTCGGCGTCTTCGTGGTGAAGACGCCGTCACAGACGAAGCGATAGGAAGGAGAACTTGTAGATCGCGTTGAACATGAACGCGCCGAGCACCGGGACGCCCGGGCCGACGAGGCGCAGTTGTAGGCGCCCATGTCGGCGTACAGGTGGACGTCGAGCCCGGTGACCGTGCCGTCCTTCTTGGCGGTGATCGTGATGTCCTGGATCTGGTCCCGCCCGTGGTGCGCCGCCATCAGCGACTCGGACCGCGACTCGGTGCACTTCGCCGGCTTGTTCAGCTTGCGCGCGACGAGGGTGGTCAGAGCACCTCTTCGGGCATCAGCAGGATCTTGCCGCCGAACCCGCCGCCGACGTCCGGCGCGATCACGCGCACCTTGTGCTCGGCGATGCCGACGGTGACCGCGAGAATGGTGCGCAGGATGTGCGGGGTCTGCGTCGACGTCCACATCGTCATGCCGCTCGCCGACCGGCTGGACGAGGTCGGCGCGCGGCTCCATGAACGCGGGTATCAGCCGCTGCTGGATGAAACTGCGCTTGACCGTCACCTCGGCGTTGTCGAGCGCCTCCTCGATCGGCTCGCCGGTGCCTGCCGCACCCGACTCGAAGTCCAGGTGTAGACGTGGTTCGAACTCGGTGCTGGGGTGGACGAGGTCCGCACCGTCCTTGAGGCCTCCGCCATATTCATCACGGCGGCAGCGGGTCGTACTCGATCGTCGATGGCCTCGAGCGCGTCCTGTGCCTCGGCCTTGCGTGCGCGGGCGGCGATGACGGCGACGATCTCGCCGACGAAGTTGACCTGGTCGACGGCGATGCTCGGCGTACCCGGGTTGACCATGTCCGGCGTGACGGGCCATGCGCACGGCAGGTTGCCCTGCCGTCTCTTGAAGTCCTGGCCGGTGAACACCGCGACGACGCCGGGGCGCCCCTTGGCCTCGGTCGTGTCTATCGAGGTGATCTTGGCGTGGGCCATGGGGCTGCGCAGCACCGCCAGATGCAGCATGCCGGGCAGCGTGATGTTGTCGACCCACGTCGTGGCGCCGGTGATCAGGTGCTGGTCTTCCTTGCGCCGCCGCGACTTGCCGATCTCGGGCTCGACCTCGCGCCGCTCCTCCACGGCCGTCATGACGGTCGCTCCGGCCGCTTGCCTGGACCGCTCGGACGATGTTGACGTAACCCGTGCAACGGCAGAGGTTGCCCTCGATGCCCTCACGGATTTCTTCCTCGGTCGGGTTCGGGTTGTTCTGCAGCAGGTCGCGCGCCGCCATGATCATCCCCGGAGTGCAGAAGCCGCACTGCAGCGCGTGCTTGTCGTGGAAGGCCTGCTGCATCGGGTGCAGCGTGCCGTTCTCGGCAAGGCCCTCGATGGTCGTGACGCTGCTCCCGTCGGCTTGCACGGCGAGGACGGTGCAGCTCTTCGCGCTGCGGCCGTCGAGGTCGACGGTGCATGCGCCGCAGTTGCTCGTGTCGCAGCCGACGACCGTCCCGACCTTGCCCAATTGCTCGCGCAGATAGTGGACGAGCAGCGTCCGCGGCTCGACCTCGTCGGTGTACTGCACGCCGTCGACAGTGACATTGATCTTGGTCATCGCGCCTCCATGGCCGGGCCGGTCATCACCCCGGACGCTATCGCCATGTGACGTCGATTACGACGCTGCATTCACGCTGCAGCGACGGAGAACTTGCTTACGCGGCTGGCGATCCGCTATTGCGGTGGATTGGGCCATCGGTTCTCCGCAATTGCGCACCGGAGCCGCCCCAGCGCGCCGCGACGATCTCAGCTGCGATCGACACCGCGGTCTCTTCGGGCGTGCGAGCACCCACGTCGAGGCCGATCGGTGCGTGCAGCCGTGCCAGCTCTTGCTCGCTGACCCCGAGTTCGCGCAGCCGCTTGACCCTGTCGTCGTGGGTGCGCCGCGATCCCATCGCCCCTACGTAGGCCACCGGCTTGCGCAGCGCGATCTCGAGGAGCGGCACATCGAATTTCGGGTCGTGCGTGAGGACGCACAAGACGGTGCGCTCGTCGACCTCGGTCTGGGCGAGATAGCGATGCGGCCACTCGACGATCACCTCGTCGGCGTCCGGGAATCGCTTGGCGGTGGCAAACGTCTCGCGGGCATCGCAGACGGTCACGAAATAGCCGAGGAACGCGCCGACCCGTGCCACCGCCGCGGCGAAGTCGATCGCGCCGAACACGATCATGCGTGGCTTCGGCGCGTACGACGCCACGAACACAGCGATGTCGTCGAGGCGTCGCTCGCCGTGCGGGCCGTAGTGGACGGTCGCCGTGGTGCCCTGCACGAGCAGGCCGCGCGCGTCGTCGCGCACCGCGTCGTCGAGCCGATCGCTGCCCAACGTCCCCTCGAGCGAATCCGGTCGGACGACCAGCCGGCGTCCGACCAGCCCGTCGTCGCCGCTGATCACCGTCGCGACCGCGACCGGGCGGCCGTGCTGGATGTCCTCGGCGATCGCGCCCAACTGCGGGAAGGTCTCGCGGCTGACCTGCTCGACGAAGATGTCGATGATCCCGCCGCACGTGAGGCCGACCGCGAAGGCGTCGTCGTCGCTGACGCCATATCTCTGCAGGACGGGTTTGCCGTCGTCCCGCGTGGTCTCGGCCAGCGCGTAGACCGCGCCTTCGACGCACCCGCCGGACACGCTCCCGACGGCGGTGCCGTCCTGGCCGACGAGCATGGCGGCACCCGGCTGGCGCGGTGACGACTTCCACGTGCCGACGACGGTGCCGAGGCCGACGCTCTCGCCGGCGGCCCACCAGCGGGCCAGGTCCTCAATCACGTCACGCACGGCCGATCACCTCCACCAGCTGCCGCAGCGAGTCGAGCGAGTGTCCGGCGATGAGTTCGTCCAAATGCGGCAGGGCCGCCACCATACCTCCGGTGATCGGCGCGAAGCCGCGCTTGCCGCGATGCGGGTTCACCCAGACCACCAGGTGCGCGAGGCGGGCGAGCCGCTGCATCTGCTCGCCGAGCAGGCGGGCATCGCCCCGTTCCCAGCCGTCGCTCGCGATCACGACGACCGAGCGGCGGGCCGTCCCGCGCTGTCCCCACAGGTCGAGGAATGCGCGCAGCGCCTCGCCCAGCCGGGTGCCGCCACTCCAGTCGGGGATCGCGTTTCCCGCTGCGGCGAGAGCGAGATCGGGATCGCGCAACCGCAACTGGCGGGTGACTCGCGTCAACCGCGTGCCGAGGGTGAACACCTCGGTCGTCGCCGGTGCTGCGCGGACGGCGGCATGCCCGAATCGCAGCAGCGCGTCGGCGTACGGCGCCATCGACCCGCTCACGTCGAGCAGCACCACCAGCCGGCGCGGCTTCTCACGCCGTCCCGTGTAGCGCAGTTCGCCGGGCTCGCCGCCGTCGCGCAGCAGCCGTCGTACCGTCCGCCGCACATCGACTCGATCGTTCCCGCGCGGCGTTCGGCGCAGGGTGCGGCGCCTGCCGACCCGGGGCGCGAGCAATGCGATGAGCCGGTGGATCTCGTCGCGCTCGGCGCCGGTCAGTTCGCCAAGATCGCGATGGCGCAGGATCTCGGCCTCGCTGGCCGCAGTGCGCAGCACGTCGTCCTCATCGTCGACGGGCTGATCGCTCTGGTCGTTCCGGTCGAGGGTGGCCACCGGGCTGAGGTCCTGCTTGGGCGAGACCTCGCGCGTCGCAGTCGGCATCGCCGGGCGCACCCCGCGGAACCACATGTCGAACAACGCATCGAAGCGTGGCAGGTCGTCCGGCTCCGAGCACAGCGAGACGCGGGTAGCCCAGTAGACGTCGTCGGCGCGGCCGAGGTCGACTTGGTCGAGCGCGGCGAGCGCGGTCGTGAGCCGCGACCGGTCGGCGTTGACGCCGGCTGCCCGCAGTGCGCGGGCGAAGCCGGTGAGCGAGCCGATCACGTCCGCTGCGCTCGCGGCGTTCATGCCGTCGCCTCGTGGCCACTCGCTGCGCTCGGGCCGGTCGGCACCGACATCCGCGCCTGGCGGCGCGGACGATCTGTCTGGTTCGCTCCGCAAGCGTCGCTCAACCGAGCCGGGCCATGAGGTCGGGAAGGAGATCGCGCTCGACGCGCAGCTGATCCTCGTGGTACTTGACCGCGGTGCCGAGCGTGGCGATCGCGCGCGTGCCGTCAAGACGGTTGGCGCCGAGCACGTGCAGTGCCTGCGTCCAGTCGATGGTCTCGGCGACACCGGGAGGCTTGAGCAGGTCGGCCGTGCGCAAGCTGCCGACGACCGCCGCGACATCGCGCGCGAGCCGCTCGCTCACCTCCGGGATGTGCCGCATGACGATCTCGACCTCGCGCTCGAAGGACGGGTGCGCGACCCAGTGGTACAGACACCGCCGCTTGAGCGCGTCGTGCACCTCACGCGTGCGGTTGGACGTGAGGACGACCAGCGGGGGAGTGCCGGCCCTGATCGTGCCGAGTTCGGGGACGGTGACCGCGTAATCGGCGAGCACCTCCAGCAGGAACGCCTCGAACTCGTCGTCGGCGCGGTCGATCTCGTCGATGAGCAACACCGACGGTGTGGTCTCGAGTGCAGCCAGGATCGGACGCGCGACGAGAAAGCGCCGGTCGTACAGCGACGCCTCCAACTCAGCGCGGTCGCCCGACGAGAGCGCGTCGCCGGCCGCGCGCAGGTGCAGCACCTGCCGCGGAAAGTCCCAGTCGTAGAGCGCCTGGCTCGCGTCGATGCCCTCGTAGCACTGCAGCCGGACGAGCGGCGCGTCCGTGATCGCCGCGAGCGCCTGCGCGAGCGCGGTCTTGCCGACGCCCGGATCGCCTTCGAGGAACAGCGGCCGAGACAGCCGCATTGCGAGATACGCAGCGGTCGCGAGACCGTCGTCGGGCAGGTAGCCCGCGTCGTTCAACGCGGTGGCCACTGCAGCGGGATCGGCGAAGGTCATAACACCGAGCATCCCCCGCATACTCGTGGTTGTGCCACTCACCCCTCGGACGGTTGCCGGTGCGGTGCTCGCCGCAGGGTCCGGAAAGCGGATGGGCGAGCCGAAGGCAGACCTCGTCGTCAACGGTGTGCGATTGCTGGATCGCGCCGTCGGCGTGCTGCGCGAGGCGGGATGCGACCCGGTCATCGCGGTCGTCCGGGACGGCACCCGCGTGGCCGGCGCGCACGCGGTGGTCAATCCCGATCCCGACCGTGGGATGCGGTCGTCGCTCGAGCTCGCCGTCGACGCGGCGGCCGGCAGCGAGGCACTCGCGGTGCTGCTCGTCGACACCCCGGGCATCGGGTCCGAAGCGGTGCGGACGGTGATCGCGGGCTGGCAGCCCGGACGCATCGCGGTCGGTCGCTATGCCGGGCGGCGACGGGGGCATCCGACCGTCATGGGACGCGACCTGTGGCGCGCGGCGCTCGAGTTCAGCGTTCCGGATGCAGGCGCTCGATTGCTCATGCGCACCAAGCCGTACCTGGTCGACGAGGTCGATGTCATCGGCGATTCCGCAGACCTCGACACCCCCGACGACCTTGCTCGGTGGGAGCACCATGGAAGGCATGGACAGTGATGTCTACGGCGATGCACCCCGCATCGACGTCGTCACCGCAGCAGCCGCCCTCGCGGGCGGCGTAGCCATCTCGATCGCACACACGCTCGGCAGGGTCAGCACCGAGAACGGGTACAGCTGGTTCGGTACCCAGAAGGCGACCGTCGTGCCGTACACGCTGAGCATGCTGGCCGCCGCCGTCTTGTTCATCCACGCCTCGGCATCCACCGACGGAGCTACCCGATTGTTGCTGAGGCTGATGGCACCGTTGTTCGTCGGTCTCACGCTGACGCCCTACACCGTCAGCGGGGCCTTCAACGCCGTACACATGACCGTGGGGTCGACGCTGTTCGTCGCGCAGATCCTCTGGACGTTGCTGATCGCGGTCCGCACTCGCGAACGCAGCTACGCCTTGCTGTTGGCGATCGAGTTCGTCAGTGGCTTCGTGTGTTTCACGTCGGTGCTCGGCTACGACACCGCGATGCTCTGGGGCCAACTCGTCTTCCAGTCGGCGTTCTTCACGGCTCTTGCGCACCAGGTCGGACCGGCCCCGATTCGTACGCCGGCACGACAGCCTGCACCCGAACGCGCAAACCCAACTTGGCGAGAATGCGTGTGACGTGCGTCTTGACGGTCGTGTCGGGTTCGCACGGCGTGGGCAAGGTCGGCCCGACGGACGTCCTTGAGTAGGAACCCGCCGCGGCGTGATCTGCTCAGCCGAAGCCGCGAGAGTCCTGCTTCAGCGCCGTGTCGACGCTGAGCGCCGACGCAACCACCAGCAGCCGCAGGGGGTCCTCCAGCGGCCGGTGCATCTGCACGACGTAGTTGTCCGCAGTCGTGAACATGGTCTTGGCAAGGCCCTCCCACGTCTTGGTGATGCGCGCGACCTCGGTCCCGGTGTGATCCTCGATGCGGAAGTTCCAGGCCCGCCAGTTCTCGCCCTGGATCATCCCGTAGGTGCGTCCGCCGGACTCGAGCCCGAACCGGATCTTCCCGATCGCGTTCTGCTGCACGATCTGACCGACCTCGTTGCCGCTCGGGTCATTGACGATGATCCGCGACTTGACGAGCTTCGCGGGACGGGTGAGACCGAGCAGCACGTTGCCGTTCATGTCGACGATCTGCAGCTGATGAGTCATGTACTGGTCGAGTGACGTCAGGAACCGCGCGGCCTTCTTGAGCTGGCTCTGGCCCACCTCGCGCACCGCGGCGAGCTGGCGCGCGTTCTGGTCGTAGATGGCGTACTCGTTGTTGATCTCGATCAGCTTGGCCTTCTGGTTCACGACCAGGATCGGCTCGGTGAAGATCGACCCGCCGCCCTGGAACGCCGACACCCCCGCCTGGCCGGCGCGCTGCACGTCGCGCATCACCTTCTCGGGTGCGCGGTCGACGGTCGGGACGTGGCCCTGTCCGACCGGCGGGTCGATGGACGTCTGGCCGTTGGACGAGACGTGTTCGGTCCACTGCGCGCCGTCGTAGTAGCGCATCTGGTGCCGTCCGAGCGGGTCGGCGTACCAACCCGCCGGTGTACCTGGCGCGCTCTGCGGTTGCTGGGGCGGTCCGTAGCTCGTCATGGCGGTGATCCTAAAGGCCGCGCGCGGCGCTCGCCTGGGTCAAATCGGACGGATTCCGGAGCGGTGCCGCTGGGCCAGCGCGGGGTAGTAGGTCGGGTTCAGCTGCACCCACTTCTGGGCGGGCGTTCCCTCGACCGGGCGCTTGACCACCGCCGGGACGCCGGCGACGAACATCCCCGGCGGGATCTGCATCCCGGCCGAGACCAGCGACAGCGCAGCCACCATCGACCGGGCTCCGATCCGTGCGCCATCGAGGACGACGCAGCCGTTGCCGACCAGCGCTTCTTCCTCGAGCACCGCGCCGTGGACGATGCACTGGTGCGCGACCGTCGCACCCACCCCGATCTCGGTGGTGACGTCCGGCGTCGTGTGGATCACCGACCCGTCCTGCACGTTGCACCGTTCGCGCAGCACGATCGGTCCGTCGTCGCCGCGGATCACCGCGCCGTACCAGACCGACGCACCCGCCTCGATGGTCACGTCGCCCACGATCGTCGCGGTCGGCGCCACGAACGCGTCCTCGGCGATGGACGGGCGACGGCCCTCGTACTCGAACAGCGGCATCGGCTCTCCCCTTCTGCAGGTCGTCAGTGCGGCGGTTGGGCAGACAGGTCGGCGCAACCGCGGTCGGCCCTCCACTCGGCGTCGATGCGCTGCTTGGTAGCGCCGGTCGCGGGCATCGGCACGCCGCGGTCGTCGAGGTGTGAGGCCGCGAAGTGCGCGCGGACGACCTTGCTGCGGTCGAACGTCAAGGTCAGGACGCCGTTGTCGTCCTGGTTGTTGTTGAACGACATCCACCAGTAGTAGTTGCCGAGCCCGTATGCGACGTACGTGCCGTTCGGCTTCCAGCCCGCGCCCTGCAGCACATGGGCATGCGTGCCGATGACAGCGCTCGCGCCGGCCTGGGCGAGCTCCTGCGACAGGGCGGTCTGGTCGGACGACGGGCACGTCGTGTACTCGATGCCCCAGTGCACATAAACGATCACGACGTAGCCCGCCCGCTTGGCGGCGCGCACGTCCTGCTCGAGGCGCGGGTAGTAGGCGTTCGCGACGCCAGGCTTGCCGGGACCGGCCGAGAACAGCGACAACGTCGTCTCGTCCTTGACCTGGTCGGCGGCGAAGATCGCGACCTTCACACCGTGCAACGTGGTGCGGTACGGCGCGAACGCAGCGTTCTCGTCCGGGCCGATGCCGATGACGGGGAAGTGGTACCGCTTGATCGCGCTGAAGGTGTCGCGCAGCCCCGGCAGGCCGTAGTCGGCGCCGTGATTGTTTGCCATGGTCGCAACGTCGATTCCGGCGTCCCGCAGCGCGGCGAGCGCGACGGGCGGGGCACGGAAGGTGAACTCCTTGCTCTGCTGCACGCCGCCGTTGGTCACCGCCGTCTCGAGATTCACCATCGTCAGGTCGGCGCGGCGCAGTCCCGGCGTCGCCTGGGCGAAGACGGTGGCTGGGTTTCGGTCGAGCCGCTGCGCGGGTGCGGTCCATGAAGTTCACGTCGCCGGCGAACGCGATCGTGAACCGGCCGGAGGGGGGAGCGGGCGGGCCGCCGTGGGTGATCACCGACGGCGTGCTGTTCGTCCCGGACGAGTGAGGTGCGCTGAGCGAACCGGGCTGCGACACCGTCGGATTGTCGGGCGAGCCCGAGGACGTGCATCCGGCCAGGCCTGCGGCGACGGCCGTGAGGGTGGCGATAACCAATCGGGGGCCGACGTGCACCGCACTAGCATTCCTCATGACCGGCCGACCGGCCCGTCGACCTCAGCACAAGGAGCCTTGCGTGTCCGCCAGCACCGTCCCGTCCACCCCAGCCCTGCCCATCCGGGTCGCGGCCGGGACGACGGCGGCCGACGCGCTGCGCGAGGCCGGCGTCAGCCTGAACGGCCGCGACGGCGCGGTGGTCGTCCGCGACCCCGACGGCGTGCTGAAGGATCTTGCTTGGGCGCCCGAGCAGGACACCGATGTCGAAGCCGTGCCCGCGTCCTCGCCCGACGGTCTTGCCGTACTGCGGCACTCGACCGCGCACGTGATGGCGCAGGCCGTCCAAGATCTGTTCCCCGGCACCCTGCTCGGCATCGGCCCGCCGATCACCGACGGGTTCTACTACGACTTCCTGCCGTCACGCCCGTTCACCCCGGACGACCTCGCGGCGATCGAGAAGAAGATGAACGACATCGTCAAGGCTGCGCAGCGCTTTTCGCGCCGTCCGATCGACGACGACGACGCGCGTAACGAACTTGCCGACGAGAAGTTCAAACTCGAACTGATCGGCCTCAAGTCCGAACGCGACCGACGAAGAGGCGACCGAGGTCGGTGCCGGCGGGCTGACCATGTACGACAACCTCGACGGACGTACCGGTGATCGGGTCTGGACCGACCTGTGCCGGGGGCCGCACCTGCCGACCACCAAGCGCATCCCGGCGTTCAAGCTGATGCGCAGCGCCGCTGCGTACTGGCGCGGCAACGAGAAGAACCCGCAGCTGCAGCGCATCTACGGCACCGCGTGGGCCTCGCGCGATGACATGAAGGACTACCTGTACCGGCTCGAAGAGGCAGCCAAGCGCGATCACCGCAAGCTCGGCGCCGAACTCGACCTGTTCAGCTTTCCTGATGAGATCGGCTCGGGACTGCCGGTGTTCCACCCGAAGGGCGGGGTGCTCAAGCGCGAGCTCGAGGACTACGTGCGCCAGCGCCACATCGCCGAGGGCTTCGACTACGTCGGCACCCCGCACATCTCGAAGGAGGGTTTGTTCCACACCTCCGGGCACCTGCCGTACTACGCCGACACCATGTTCCCGCCGATCGAGGCCGACGCCGGGCGCATGTACCTCAAGGCCATGAACTGCCCGATGCACAACCTGATCTACCGCTCACGAAACCGCTCCTACCGCGAACTGCCGCTGCGGCTGTTCGAGTTCGGGCACGTGTACCGGTACGAGAAGTCCGGTGTCGTGCACGGGCTCACCCGCGTGCGCGGGCTCGAGATGGACGACTCGCACTCGTACGTGACCCCGGAACAGGCGCCGGACGAGATCAAGCACCTGCTGAACTTCTGCCTGAGCCTGTTCCGCGACTTCGGCCTCGACGACTTCTATCTCGAACTGTCGACCCGCGACGACTCGAACACCGAGAAGTTCATCGGCACCGACGAGGAGTGGGCGGCGGCGACCGCGATCCTCGAGCAGGTCGCGCTCGAGTCGGGTCTCGAGCTCGTCCCCGACCCGGGCGGCGCCGCGTTCTACGGCCCGAAGATCTCCGTTCAGGCCCGCGACGCGATCGGGCGCACCTGGCAGATGTCGACCGTGCAGTACGACTTCAACCAGCCGCGCGGCTTCGAACTCGAGTACCAGGGCGCGGACGGTGAGCGGCACCGTCCGGTCATGATCCACTCGGCGAAGTTCGGCTCGGTCGAACGTTTCATCGGCGTGCTCACCGAGCACTACGCGGGTGCGTTCCCGGCGTGGCTGTCGCCGGTGCAGGTGATCGGCATCCCGGTAACCGACGATCAGGACGACTATCTCTACGAGGTAGCCGCGCAGATGAAGGCGCGTGGCATCCGCGTCGAGGTCGACACGTCGGACGACCGAATGCAGAAGAAGATCCGATCGGCGCAGAAGGCGAAGGTGCCGTTCATGGTGATCGCCGGCGCGACCGACGCCGAAGCGGGCGCGGTGTCGTTCCGCTATCGCGACGGGTCGCAGCGCAACGGCATCGCGATCGACCAGGCCATCAACGAGATCGCGGACGTGATCGCGCGGCGTCTCAACGCGTCCCCGTCCGCGGAGTTGTATGACTGAGTCCAGTGACGACTTCGCCGGCGAACCGGACGGGTTCGGCCGGCTGTGGACCCCGCATCGGATGGTCTACATCAAGGGGCAGGACAAGCCGTCGAGCGACGAGGAGCACGACTGCCCGTTCTGCTCGGCGCCGAAGCGTTCGGACGAGGACGGGTTGATCGTCGCGCGCGGCTCGTTGGTGTACGCCGTCCTCAATCTGTATCCGTACAACTCAGGACACCTGATGGTGGTGCCCTATCGGCATGTGTCCGACTACACCGATCTTGACGCCGACGAGACCGCCGAGTTCGGTGCGTTCACGCAGACGGCGATGACGACATTGCGCGCGGTGATGACGCCGCACGGGTTCAACATCGGCATGAACCAGGGCGTCGTGGCAGGCGCAGGCATTGCCGCGCACCTGCACCAGCACGTCGTCCCGCGCTGGGGCGGCGACACGAACTTCATGCCGGTGGTCGCGCACACGCGGGTGCTGCCCGAGTTGCTGTCCGACGCGCGCGCCACGATCGCCGACAACTGGCCCCACTAGGTTTGGGCGCATGGCGCTGCACGTGCGTGGTGTGTTCCTGCCCGACGAGACCGAGCGTGACGCCTGGCTGATCGACGGCCGGCTCACCTTCGACCGGCCGAGCGGCGACGCCGACACGATCGCGAGTGGTGGTTGGGTGCTACCGGGCTTCGTCGACGCGCACTGTCACATCGGGCTGTCACCGACGGGCCACGAGCCCGATCCCGAGGGGCAGGCGAGGCAGGCGCGGATGGATCGGGACGCCGGCGCGCTGCTGTTGCGTGATGCGGGCTCGCCGGTCGACAACCGCTCGGTGCAGTCGCGCGAGGACCTGCCGCGACTGATCCGCGCGGGCCGGCACATCGCCCGTCCCAAGCGTTACATCCGCGGGCTCGGCATCGAGGTCGAACCGGACGGGCTGGTCGCCGAGGTCGAACGCCAGGTGGCCGCCGGCGACGGCTGGGTCAAGATCGCCGCTGACTGGATCGACCGCGAGCTCGGCGATCTGGCACCCGTGTGGCCGGACGACGTGCTCGCCGAGGCGATCGGACGCGCGCACGAACTCGGCGCCCGCGTCGCGGCCCACGTGTTCGGCGAGGACGCGCTACCTGGGCTCATCGCCGCCGGACTCGACTCCATCGAGCACGGCACCGGGCTCACTGACGACCTGATCGAGCTCGCTGCCGAGAGCGGCGCCTGCGTCGTCCCCACACTGATCAACATCGACAACAACCCATCGATCGCCGCCAGCGCCGACGCGAAGTTCCCGACCTACGCCGCGCACATGCGTGCGCTGTTCTCGACCTCGCGCGACCGAATCCGACACGCCTGGGAGGCCGGCGTGCCGATCTACACCGGCACCGACGCCGGCGGTTCGCTGCCGCACGGATTGATCCGCGACGAGATCCGCGCGCTGATCGGTGCCGGCATCCCGCAGCCGGACGTGATCGCACAGGCCTCGTGGCGCGGGCGTGACTGGCTCGGCCTGCCCGGCTTGGACGAGGGGGCATTCGCCGATCTGATCGTCTTCGACACCGACCCGCGCTCGGACCTGAACGCGATCTTCGACCCGCAGCGCATCGTCCTCAACGGCACTGTCGTCGCCTGACTGCGGCCGCCGCTTCACCCCGCCGCGGCTGCCGCCTTGCCCCGCCCCGTCCCGCTTTGCCCCGCTCCGGTCCCGCTTTGCCCCGCCCCGGTCCCGCTTTGCCCCGCTCCGGTCCCGCTTTGCCCCGCCCCGGTCCCGCTTTGCCCCGCCCCGGTCCCGCTTTGCCCCGCCCCGGCCGGTGATCCGGCCCAATTTGCGTGTCGGCGGGGGGCAAGGCGGTGCCTGCCCGGGGCAAAGCGGGTGGCACGGACGGCGGCGAGTCGATCAGCTGCTCCTCTGTTCTGCCCGCTTGGCGCCAGGCGCGCCGGGCACGGCGGAGGAAGACGTGATCGCTCTCGCCCCCTGCTTTGCCCCGCCCCGGCCGGTGATCCGGCGCAATCTGCGTGTCGGCGGGGGACAAGGCGGGACGGCCGCGGGGCAAAGCGGAAGCCGCGCCGGTTAGGATAGATACATGATAGATACCGTGAGCGCGGCCGACCGCGTTTACGGCTATGCCAAGGACGCGATCCTGGCGCGGCGACTCGGCGTGCACGATCTGCTCACCGAGGGCGAACTGGCCGACGCGGTCGGGGTGTCACGCACTCCGGTGCGCGAGGCGCTGCTGCGGCTGCAGGCGGACGGACTCGTGCGACTGCTCCCCAAGCGCGGCGCGCTGGTACTCCCGGTGACCCCGGACGAAGTCGCGGACGTGCTCGAGACGCGGCGCCTGGTCGAGACGTTCGCAGTCCGCAAGGCGATCACCGCACCGGCCGGTGCCGGCCTGGTCGACGCGCTCGAGACCCACCTGACCGAGATGCGGACGGCGATGCGCGAGCGCGATGCCCGCGCGTACGCCGAAGCCGACCGCGACTTCCACGAATCGATCGTCGCGGCCACGGGCAACACGATCTTGACGACGCTCTACCGCTCGCTGCGAGACCGGCAGCTGCGTATGGGCGTGGTGAACCTGCTCGAAGAGCGCACCGGCGAACTCGATCACGCCGGAGTCGCCCGAATGCGGGCCAACATCGCCGACCACGAGGCGATTCTCGCCGGCATCTCGACGCGCGCGATCCGCGCGGGCGAGGTCGCCGTCACCGCTCACCTCGATCGCGCCGCCGAGCAGCTGCGCCGGTAGAGATCCGCCGCCTCCGACCTCACCCGCCCAAGCCCAAACCCGAGCGAGATCTCCTGATGACCACCTTCGCCGCAGCGGCCACGCTGCGCGACACCGCAGCCCGCCCCCACGTCCGCGGCTGGATGCTCGCCGTCGCCGTGTACTTCCTGGCGGTCTTCCACCGCAGCTCGCTCGGGGTCGCCGGGCTGCTTGCCGAACAACGTTTCGGGATCACCGACGCGCAACTCGGTGTCTTCGTGTTCCTCCAGATCGGCGTCTACGCCGCGATGCAGATCCCGACCGGCGTGCTTGTCGATCGCTACGGCCCGCGCCGGATGCTCGCCTCGGCCGCCGGGCTGATGGCGCTGGGCCAGCTGACCTTCGCGCTCGCTCCGTCCTACCCGGTCGCCCTGCTCGCGCGCGTGTTGCTCGGCTGCGGCGACGCGATGACCTTCGTCAGCGTGCTTCGGTATGTCGCCGCGCGGTTCAGCGCCCGGCGCTATCCGGTGCTGGTCGCGCTGACCGGCACCGTCGGGACGGTGGGCAACCTGTTCGCCACCCTCCCGCTCGCCGCCGTGCTGCACGGCGTCGGCTGGACCGCCGGATTCAGCGCAGCCGGCAGCTTGTCGGTGGTCAGCGCCGTGGCCGTGTGGTTGCTGCTCGACGACGGCGCAGTCCCGCCGCGCCGACTTCGTCGCGCACACGAACTGCGCGCCGGCATCGCGGCCGTGTCTCACCGAGTCGCGACCGCGTGGGCGCAGCCCGGCACCCGGGTCGGCTTCTGGGTCCACTTCGCGTCCATGTCGACCGCGCCCGCGCTCGGCTTGCTCTGGGGCATTCCGTATCTCGAGCGCGGCGCCGGCTTCTCGACTTCGGCCGCGGGAGCGGTGCTGATGGCCAGCGTGCTGTTCGGCGGCCTCACCGGTCCGCTGGTCGGCTGGGCGATCGGTCGGCGCGCGAACCTGCGGGTGACCCTGGTGTTCAGCGTCTGCGCAGTCACGATCGCCGGCTGGCTGGCGATCGTGTTCGTCCTCGGCAACAACCCGCCGCAGGCTTACGTCGCGGCGTTGTTCGTGTTCACCGCGATCGGCGCTCCGGCGTCGATGGTCGCTTTCGCGCTCGCCCGCGACTACAACAACCCTCGCATCATCGGCACCGCGTCCGGCGTGGTCAATGTCGGCGGCTTCGTCGCCACTGCGATCGTCGCGATGGTCTTCGGGCAGGTGCTCACGATGCTCGGCGGGACGTCCGCTTCGACACTGCGGTGGGCACTGCTCGTGCCGATTGCCGTGCAGGCCTTCGGGACCATGCGCGTAGTGGTCTGGGTGCGTCGACTGCGCGCCATGCTCGCCGCGCAGCAGCGCGAGGGCATCGCCGTCCCCGTGCGCGTCCGCAGGCACTTCTTCTGGGACGGACGCTGGCCGGAATCCGCTGCGAGCTAAAGGGATTAAACCTCCACCAGAGGTCTGGATATTGGGGCTTGCGGGCGTTCATCAGACCCTGTAGAAATTCCTTACGCCACTCAGCGGGTAACACCAAAGAGGGGCGGGGCACGGACAAGAACCGGTACGAGCCACGGGGTCAAACCCGAGGCAGCCGCAGGTGACGATCGCGGGGATCGGGGAGAGTTCGTGTCGGCACAGGACGTCACGCCTGAGCTGACCGTGGGCCTCGGCGAACTCATACTTCGCCGAGGCCCACACCTTTTCTAGCAAGGTGTACCCGCCGCGAGCGGTAGGCACGCCGCCCATCGTGGCGTACCCCACGATCGGGCGCGCGAACACCGAGTTAACGACAGTGGTCAGTTACGGCCACAGTGGTTCGTTGTGGCTGACTACTCCGGCCGTAACCGACCACTGCCGTTCGGACGGTCAGGCGAGTCCGTTGCGCGCGATCACGTCGTGGTACCAGCGCCCCGAGTCCTTCACCGTGCGCTCGCCGGTCGGGTAGTCGACGCGCACGATCCCGAACCGCTTCGAGAATCCGTGCGCCCACTCGAAGTTGTCCATCAGCGACCAGCAGAAGTACCCGCGCACGTCCGCGCCGGACTCGATCGCGTCGAGCACCGCACCGATGTGCCCGTCCAGATAGGCGATGCGATCGTCGTCGTGGACGCTGCCGTCGGCGGCGACGACATCGTCGAACGCGGCACCGTTCTCGGTGATCATCAGCGGCGTGCCCGGATAGTCACGGTGCACGCGCTCGAGCAACTCGGTGAAGCTGCCGGGCTCGATCCGCCAGCCCATTTCGGTATACGGCCCCTCCTGCGGAAGGGAGACCGCGAGGTCGGTGCCGGGGAAGGACGCCGGGCCCGCGGTGGCGTGCGGATCGTTCGCGGTGCGCGAATTGGCCTCGGCGAGCAGTTCGGGCGTCGCCGCCGTCACGAGGGCGGGGGAGTAGTAGTTGATGCCCAGGACGTCGATGGGCGCGTTGATCGCGTCGGTATCGCCGTCCTTGATGAAGTTCCAGTCGGTGATGTGACGCAGGTCGTCGAGGACGTCGGCGGGATAGCTGCCGCGCAGGATCGGGTCGAGGAAGACCCGGTTGCTGAGACCGTCGACATGGCGCACCGCATCGGCGTCGGCAGCGCTCGCGCCGCGCACGTTGGCGAGGTTGAGCGTGATCGATATCCGCGTGCCCTCGGGGACTTCGCTGCGCAGCGCCTGAACACCGAGACCGTGCGCGAGGTTCAGGTGGTGCACGGCGGCGAGCGATTCGGCATTGCTCGTGTGCCCCGGCGCGTGCACACCCGCCGAGTAACCGAGATAGGCCGAGCACCACGGCTCGTTGAGAGTCGTGAACACGCCGACCCGGTCGCCGAGCGCGCGTGCGACCACGCTCGCGTACTCGGCGAACCGTTCGGCCGTAGCCCGGTTCGTCCACCCGCCGTCGTCGTCGAGCGGCTGCGGCAGGTCCCAGTGGTACAGCGTCGCGACGGGCGAGATGCCCTTGGCGAGCAGTTCGTCGACCAGTCGCGAATAGAAGTCGAGGCCGGCCGGGTTCACCTCGCCGGAGCCGGTCGGGATGACCCGCGACCACGCGATCGAGAACCGGTAGGCGTGCAGACCCAACTCGGCCATGAGCGCGACGTCCGCCGGCATGCGGTGGTAGTGATCGCACGCCACATCACCGGTGTCACCGTCGCGGGTCTTGCCCGGAGTGTGACTGAAGGTGTCCCAGATGGACGGACCGCGCCCGTCCTCGTTGACAGCACCCTCGATCTGGTACGAGGCGGTCGCAGTGCCCCAGACGAATTCCGGCGGGAAGGTTCGGGTCATGTCCCGACCGTACCGAGGGTGCGAATTTAGGGACCCGCCGCCGGGTCTGGCACAATGTCGGGTTGAGTACCGGGCGTCGGCTGGTCCCTCTCAACCATGCCGCACCCAGTCCATCCGGACGAACCGATTCGGTGTCCCCACGCCGACGCGCGCCGTCCAACCCGTAGCGAAACTGGAGCACCCTCTCTCGTGGCAACGAAGATCAAGCTGATGCGTCTGGGCAAGATGCGTGAGCCGCACTACCGCATCGTGGTCGCCGACTCCCGCACCAAGCGGGACGGCCGGGCGATCGAGACCATCGGCGAGTACCACCCGAAGAACGACCCGTCGGTCATCAAGGTCGACGGCGATCGGGCCGCCTACTGGCTCGGCGTCGGCGCGCAGCCGACCGAAGCCGTCGCCGCCATCCTCAGGGTCACCGGCGACTGGCAGAAGTTCAAGGGCGAGCCGGCCCCGGAGCCGATGAAGGTCGCCGAGCCCAAGCCCGACAAGCAGGCCGCGTTCAACGCAGCCCTTGCCGAGGTGTCCGGCGACACCGGCGGTGAGGCGACCACGCCGAAGAAGCGGGCGCCCGCCAAGAAGAAGGCCGATGCTCCCGCCGAGGCGAGCGCACCTGCTGAGGCGAGCGCACCCGCTGAGGCGAGCGCGCCGGCCGAAACCGCCGAGGCACCGGCCGAGGCTTCGGCCGAGACCCCAGCGGAAGGCTGACGTGCTCGAGGAAGCCCTCGAGCACCTCGTCCGCGGCATAGTCGACCACCCCGACGACGTTCGGGTCGACCTCGTCGACAACCGCCGCGGCAAGCGGCTCGAGGTGCGCGTGCACCCCGATGACCTCGGTCGCGTGATCGGCCGCAACGGCCGCACCGCCAAGGCGCTGCGTCAGGTCATCCACGGAGTGGGCGGCAAGGGCATCCGCGTCGACGTCATCGACGTCGACCGGCGCTGACCTGCGCTGACCCGCGCCTCGTAATGACCGCAGACAATCTCGTCGCGGTCGGCCGCATCGGCCGGCCGCGCGGGGTTCGCGGCGCCACGTTCGTCGAGCCCTGGACCGACGACCCCGACGAGCGCTTCGCCGCCGGCGTGGTGCTGTCGACCGACCCGCCCGAGGCCGGCCCGCTCACCGTCGAGTCGTCGAGCACCGCGGGCGGCAAGCTCGTCGTCTCGTTCGCCTCGGTCGACGACCGCGAAGGCGCCGAGGCGCTGCGCGGCGTGCGGCTGCTGCTGCCCGTGTCGGAGCGTCCCGTCCTCGACGATCCGGACGACTTCTACGACACCGACCTGATCGGCCTCGCCGCGCGGACGGTGGCCGGCGCAGACCTCGGCCCGGTGCGCGACGTCCTGCACGCCGGAGGAGCCGACTACCTCGTGCTGGACCTGGAGGGACGGGAAGTGCTCGTCCCGTTCGTCCGCGCCATCGTGCCGACGGTCGACCTCGCAGGCGGAGCGGTCGTCATCGATGCGCCCGACGGCCTGCTCGAGCTGTAGCGGCGCGCGATGAGACTTGACGTTGTCACGATCTTTCCCGACTACCTCGACCCGCTGCGCCACTCGCTGCTCGGACGGGCGATCGAGCGCGGCCAGCTCGAACTCGGTGTGCACGACCTGCGTAGGTGGACCGACGACGTGCACCGCACCGTCGACGACACGCCCTACGGCGGCGGACCGGGGATGGTCATGCTCCCCGAGCCGTGGGGACGCGCGCTCGACGAGCTGGCCCCGTCCGACGGGCCGCAGCCGCGGCTGATCGTCCCCACACCCGCCGGGCGACCGTTCACCCAGGCGATGGCCGAGCAGCTGGCCGGCGAGCAGTGGCTGCTGTTCGCGTGTGGACGCTACGAAGGCATCGACGCCCGGGTGCTCGACTACGCCGGCGCGCGGATGCCCGTGGACGAGGTGAGCCTCGGCGACTACGTGCTCGCCGGCGGGGAGGCGGCCGTCCTCGTCATCGTCGAGGCGATCGCTCGGCTGCTGCCCGGCGTGCTGGGCAACGCAGCGTCGGCTCCCGACGATTCGTTCGGCGCCGGCCCCGCCGGGCTGCTCGAGGCGCCGGCGTACACGAAGCCGGCGAGCTGGCGCGGTTTGGACGTGCCGGCGGTGCTGCTGTCGGGCCATCACGGCGAGATCGCGCGGTGGCGGGCCGAGCAGTCGCGCGAGCGCACCGCCGCGCGTCGTCCCGACCTGCTGGATTGAGGGGGGCGCACTGAGGGCGATGCGACTCCAGACGGTGTGCTGTGGCATCATCGAGGGGTTGCCCGCCAGAGTGCCGGGCCTCCCGCGTGCCACGGTGCACGCCCTGATCTGAAGCCGATGAAGAAAGCGAATTCGCCATGAACACCCTCGACACCCTGGATGCCGAGTCGCTGCGCACCGATGTGCCCGACTTCCGTCCCGGCGACACCCTCAAGGTGCACGTTCGGGTGGTCGAGGGCAACCGCTCCCGGATCCAGGTCTTCCAGGGCGCCGTCATCCGGCGCCAGGGCGGCGGCATCCGCGAGACCTTCACCGTGCGCAAGGTCAGCTTCGGCGTCGGTGTCGAGCGCACCTTCCCGGTGCACACGCCGATCATCGAGAAGATCGAGGTCGTCACCCGCGGTGACGTCCGGCGCGCGAAGCTCTACTACCTGCGCGATCTTCGTGGCAAGAAGGCCAAGATCAAGGAGAAGCGGGAATCCGTCGCCCGCTGACGCGGCGCCGGCCGCTGAATGACTGGATCGAACCGTCCGGGCGACCCGTCCGGCGAGTCCGACGAAGCTTCCGAAGACGCGCACCACGAACGGCATGCCGAGTCTGACGACCTACGCGACTCGTTCGACATCGACGAGGCCGCTGCCCACCGGCCACGCCACGGTTCGGTCCCACCCCCGACGCCGGACCCCGCTCCGTCCGCGGCTTTGAACTCGCCTTCTGGTACCGAAACGCCGGATTCGGGCCCCGAATCCGGTCAGTCGGTGCCAGCACCGGGTCGTCGGCGACGCAAGCAGCGGCGCAAGGCGCCGTGGTGGGAACTCCCGGCGTTGGTGGCGCTCGCGATCCTCATCGCGATCCTCGTCAAGACGTTCCTGGTGCAGCCGTTCTACATCCCCTCGCAGTCGATGGAAAAGACGCTGCACGGGTGCCCCGGCTGTTCCGGCGACCGCATCCTCGTCAGCAAGATCGTCTACGACTTCCGTGATCCGCACCCGGGCGACATCGTCGTGTTCAACGCCCCGCCCGGCTGGGACGACGAACCGCCCCAGCAGCCGCCGAGCAACCCGGTCCTGCGGGTCATCCGCGGCTTCGGTCAGCTGGTCGGCTTCGTGCCACCGGACGGTCTCGTGCTCGTGAAGCGCGTCATCGCGGTCGGCGGGCAGACGGTCAAGGGCGATGCCGCCGGCCACGTCTACATCAGCGACCACGGGACGAACGGTCCGTACCGCAAGCTCGACGAGACCTACGTGTACGAGTCCGGCCCGGATCCGCGGGCGAAATTCGGCCCGATCACGGTGCCCAAGGGACGCCTGTGGGTGATGGGCGATCACCGCGACGAGTCGGCCGATTCGCGCTATCACTGCGGCGACGGCGGGCAGGACTCCGGCCCCGGCCGCTGCCCCGATCCGACCGCGGCCACCGTCCCGATCGACGACGTGATCGGAAAGGCAGTTCTGATCGCATGGCCGCCGTCGCGGTGGACCACGCTCGGAACCCCGAAGACGTTCGAGAGTGCGTCGGCCGGGCTCGCCGGCAGCGGACTCGTCCCCGTGGCCGTGGTAGCGCCGGTGTTCTTCGTCCTGCGCCGTCGGCGCAAGCGACGGTGACCGTCGCCCGGGTCGGCGGACGGATGCTGCTCGTCGACCCCGAGCACCGCGTGCTGCTCATCCACGAACGACTCGAGCACGGCGGCACCCACTGGCTCACGCCGGGCGGCGGCGTCGAGGACGGCGAGCACCCGCGCGAGGCAGCCCGCCGCGAGACCATCGAAGAGACCGGGCTCGAGGTCGACCTGCCGGCCGACGCCGAGGCCGTGCTGACGACGCGCCGCAACTGGTCGTGGAACGACACCGACTTCGACCAGGTCGACCACTTCTTCCTCGCGCGCGTCGCCGACGGCCTCGAGGTGCAACCGCAATCGCTGACCGAGGTCGAGCAGGAGACCTGGCTGGGCTTTCGCTGGTGGACGGTCGCCGAGCTGCGCGAGACCGACGAACTGCTCGTTCCGCCCGATCTCGGCGACGTCATGGCCGCATTGCTGTCCGAGTGAATTGCTGTCCGAGTGACCTGGCTCCTCGTGCGGTGGCATCGGTAATCTCGGCAGCGTCATGCCTGGTTCCACCGCGATAACACCGCCGCGGCTGATCGTGCGTCGCGACACCGGCCTCGGGGCGTACGAGGCGGCGTTGGCTCGCGCCGGCTTCGGCCTGGTCGCCGGCGCGGACGAGGCCGGCCGCGGCGCGTGCGCCGGCCCGCTCGTCGTCGCTGCCTGCGTGCTGCCGCGCGGACGCCGCGGCGAGATCGACGGACTGACCGACTCGAAACTGCTCACTGCGGCGCGCCGGGAACGGCTGTACGGCGAGGTCGTGCGACGGGCCGTGTCGTACTCGATCGTCGTGGTCTCCGCCGACGAGATCGACGCCTACGGGTTGCATGTCGCGAATCTGGCCGGCATGCGCCGCGCGATCGGACGCCTCGGCCCGACGCCGCAGTACGCGCTCACCGACGGGTTCCCGGTGTCCGGGCTGGCCGTCCCGTCGACCGCGGTCTGGAAGGGCGACGCGACAGTTGCGTGCATCGCCGCGGCGTCCATCCTCGCGAAGGTCACTCGCGACGCGATCATGGCCGAGATGCACGAGCAGTGGCCGCAGTACGACTTCGCCAGGCACAAGGGCTACGTCACCTCCTCGCACGCCGAGGCGCTGATCGAGTGGGGTCCCTGCGCACAGCACCGCCGCCGCTACGTCAACGTGCGGCGCGCGATGCGGGGTGGCGAGTTGATGGGGGACAATGTGCTGGACGAGGTAGGAGCCGAAATTGCATGAGGACGGACCGCACCAGTGAGCGCTGAGGATCTCGAGAACTACGAGACCGACATGGAACTGCAGCTCTACCGCGAATACAAGGACATCGCGGCGCAGTTCTCCTATGTCGTCGAGACCGAGCGGCGCTTCTACCTGACCAACGACGTCGACCTTCAGCCGCGTAACGCCGACGGCGAGGTCTACTTCGAGGTGACCATGCGCGACGCCTGGGTCTGGGACATGTACCGGCCCGCGCGGTTCGTGAAGACCGTCCGGGTGCTGACCTTCAAGGACGTGAACATCGAGGAGCTCGACAAGCCGGACCTGGAGCTTCCCGACGGTAAACAGGGTTTTTAGATAGACTTTGTAGCAATGTCTACTGTTGCCCGCGGCGCGGATCTCGGCGCCGCCATCACCACCGTCCTTGCCGCCAACGATTCCGAGCACGGGGTCGAGACCGCCATCGAGCCGCCAGGATCGGGCGTCGGGTTCTGGGCCGGCGGCCCGTCGGCCGTCCACGCCGAGGACGGGACGTTCTGGCTCGCCTACCGGCTACGCCGTCCGGTCGACCAGGGTCGCGGGTTCGCCAACGTGCTCGCGCGCTCGTCCGACGCGGTGCACTTCGAGCCCGTCGCGACCGTGACCAGCGAAGAGTTCGAGTGTGCGTCGCTCGAGCGTCCGGCCATCGTCCCGCTCGACGGTGGCGGGTTCCGGATGTACGTGAGCTGCTCGACCTGGAACTCGAAGCACTGGTGGGTCGAGGCCGTCGACATCAGCACCGACGGGCAGGTCGGCGCGCGCACGATGGTGCTGCCGGGCGACGACGCCACGGCGTGGAAGGACGTCGTCGTCCGCCGCACCGGCACCGAGTGGCAGATGTGGGCGTGCCGGCATCCGCTCGACGACGGCGACAACGAGGCCGACCGCATGACGAGCTGGTACGCGACCAGCGACGACGGGATCGAGTGGCAATGGCAGGGGGCCGCCCTCGTGCCGACACCCGGACGCTGGGACTCGCGCGGCACGCGCATCGCAAGCGTGGTCAGCGTCGACGGCGCCTGGCTGGCGTTCTACGACGGCCGGGCGAGCGCTCAGGAGAACTGGCACGAGCGCACCGGTGTTGCGTTCGGTGCGGGCCCGAACTCGTTCACGGCCGACGGCCCGCCGACTCCGGTCGGCCAGACGGTGCGCTACGTCAGTGTCGTCGAGTTGTCCGACGGCTACCGGCTGTACTGGGAGGCCTCACGCGTCGACGGCGCTCACGACTTGCGCACTGCGTACGTTCCGCGACCGGAGTCGCTGAGCCAGTCGTGATACGGCTGGTGCAGTAACTCCTCGAGCAGGCCGATGTCCTCGCGGAAGTGGCCGACCAGTTCGCGGCGCTGCTCGACCTGCAGGTGCGGACGGTGGGTCTTGTTGCGGCGCAACGCCTTGATCAGCGGAGCGTGCGCACGACGCCACACCTGCGGAGGCAGGAACGAGCCGACTGCCGCGCCGCCACGCACGACGCCACGCAGGGCCGAGTTCACCGCACCGGCGTCGGCCCATCCGGACGGGTTCGAGTGCGGGATGGTGTCAACGATTCCGGGCTGGACGCCGAGGAACTCGCAGATCGAGTCGATGCTCTTGGCCGGCTCGTCCACCAGGTCCTTGTAGCGCAGCACGTGCACCTGCTCGCGGCTGAAGATGCGGAACAGGTGCTCGAACTGCTCGCCGTACTTGCCGAGCTCGAGATAGCGCCAGAAGGGTGCGAAACCCGCGGCGATGCGCGTGGGTTCCTCCCTGCATGCGGTGACGAAGTCCTCCTCGTACTCGAGGCCGTCACACCACAGGTGCGTCCAGTTCGAGTAGGCGCGATCGACAGGATCTCTGATGATCGCAATGAGCTTGACGTTCGGCATCGCCTGCCGGATGCGCACGTGGGCGGCTTTGTCCCACAGGTAGAAGGGCGTGCTCTCGCCGCGCAGTTGGCCGGCGGGTGCCCCGTCGAAGAGCGCCTCGTAGCGCTCGCGCTGCCACACCCACTCGCGGGCGCTGTGCGCGTCGCCCGGGCCGCGCTGGCGGTCGCGACCCGGTCGGGTGCCGCCGGTCAGGAAGTACTTGGGTTCCTTGGGCGTCGAAAGGAACAGTTGTGGGTGCTGGACGAGGGCCTCGTGGACGGCCGTCGAGCCGGCTTTCGGCGCGCCGATGACGAGGAAGTCTGGGAGAGCCACGAGCGTCCTCCATTAATTCTATATGTCGCATCGACAATACCTCAGAAGTAGTCATCTCAAACCTCATCGTGACGGCGGTCTGTTTCAGGTGCGTGTCCGCTGTGTATGTGGCGGTTGGCGTGAGTCGCCGGCGCTCGTGCGTCGGGTGTGGGGTTGTCGGGCAGCCGCGCTGTGGCGTCCGGTGTGGATCACCCTGCTGCCGAACTGACTCGGGTCAGCGTGTCAGCACCGGAGCCCCGGCAGTCCCGATGTGCTGATCCGGAGTGTCGCGTCGTGGCGGTTGGTGAATGCGAGGGCCGTGGGGCGGCCTGCTGCGCTGTCGTCGACCATCGGTACGCCGAGATCCGCGATCGCGCCCGTGCGAGTGTCGAGTACGGCGAGCTGGGCGCGGCCGCCCGGCAGCGGAGCACGTCCCGAATAGGGGCTGAGCAACACATACGGACCGGACACGGCCATGACGATGGGCGTCGCGGCCGGATGGCCCGGGATTGCGACGGTGAACGACCGAACACGCCCATCGCTGTCCGTCCACCCGATGTTGTGGTTCGTGCGCCAGCCGACGTTCCACGCGTAGTCGACGCCGTCGGAGTACACCGTGCGGACCGCGCCGCCTGCGGGCACCGCCGCCGGGACGCCGGCCGCAGGGACGCTGCCGCCCTGCCAGAGCGCGCCGCGCGGGTCCTGCCGCACGAAAACCGGTCCATCGGTGTGCGCGACAACGCGCGACCTGTTCGTCGTGAGGTCGTAGCCGATGATCACGCCCCCGATGCCGTCGTGACTCGGGGACGCACCGAAGTAGACGACACCGTCGAGGAGCGCGACACCGTCGCTCGCGAGGTAGCCGGCGGGCATGGCCGGCCCGAGGGACACCTCTCGCGTCACACCCGACCGGACGTCGACCACCGACATCGAGTCGCCCCACTGCGTCGGACCAACCACCAGGGTGTTGCCCTCGAGCGCGTAGCCGCCGCCGAGCTGGGGCCCGAGGGCGATGAGGGTTCTCGTGGTGCCGTCCGAGCCGGTGACACCGAGCCGCGCAGCGTCGCCGTGCGGCTTCCACGAGACGATCACGTCGTCTGTTGCCGTCATGGCGATGGGGTAGGCGGGAGCGCCCTGCACCGTGATCGGTGTCGTGTCGAGAGCCTGCTGCCACTGGGCCGGGAGCGCGGCAGCGCAGGTCGGGCTCGGGACGCCGGCGGCGGTCGTCGTGCGGTCCGAGCGCAGTGCAATGACACTGACCGCGAGGCAGGCGGCCGCCACGGCAGCAGCGCCCGCCGCCCACACCGGTGAGCGGCGATGGCTGTGCGAGGTCAGCGCCAGGCGAACCCGTTCCGCGGCGGCGTGGTCGGCGTCGATGTCGCTGTCGTCGACGTCCGCGTACACGCGACGTAGTTCGCTTTCGAGGTCGATCATGACCGCGCTCCGTTCGGCTCGGGGGACTGCGTTCGCATCGACTGGCGCAGCGTCGCGAGACCGCGTGAGGCGTAACCGCGCACGGTGCCTTCGGTGCAACCCAGGGTTCGTGCGATTTCGGCGTCGGCGAGGCCGAGGTAGTACCTCAGCGCAAGCACGACCTGTTGCTGACGGGGCAGCTCTTGCAGGTGATGGCGCAGCTCGTCGCGTAGCGCGTGCTGGTTCGTGGTGTCTGCGACAGCGGCGTCGTCGAGCTCGGCGACCAGTTGGATGCGGCTGAACTTGCGGCGCCACGACAGATACTCGTTGATCAGCATGCGCCGTACGTACGCCTCGGGGACGTCGAGCGTCGCGATGTGCGACCAACGTCGTTGCGCCTTGAGCATGACGTCCTGGACAAGGTCTTCGGCGAGCACGCGGTCGCCGCTGACCGCCCTGGCCAGGCGCAACAGCCGTACCAAGCAGCTGTCAGTGAATTGCTCGAAGCTCGTCACACCCACACCCTGTACACGTCGTGGTGCGCCGCTACGTTGTGCGCTGTCCACAGTCGCCGCGGTCGTCCACATATTGCGCGATCGAGCCGATCGGGTGCTCATCATCGGCTTGGCTGCGAACCATGCGGGTGAAGGACGCGGTGGGCCGGTACGGCGAGCAATTGGCTGCCGAGCGCCTGGTCGCCGACGGGTTGACGGTGATCGAGCGCAATTGGCGCTGCGCCGACGGCGAGATCGACATCATCGCTCGTGAGGGCGACACGCTGGCCTTCGTCGAGGTGAAGACGCGCAGTTCGGTCGCGTTCGGCGATCCCGCCGAGGCGGTGAGCCGGGTGAAGGCCACGCGGCTGCGGCGACTGGCTGTTCGCTGGCTGGTCGAGCACCCCGACCCGCACTGGCAGCAGGTGCGCTTCGACGTGGTCGCCGTCGTGCGCCGCGGCCCGGACGGACTGTCCGTGCGGCATCTGCGCGGAGCGTTCTGACGATGTCGCTGGCCCGCACTCGAGCCGTCGCGCTGACCGGCCTGCGCGCCCAGCTCGTCGAGGTCCAGGCCGATCTCGGGCAGGGACTGCCCGGGCTCGGCTTCACGGGACTGGCCGACACCTCGGTCGTCGAATCGCGCGACCGGATCCGTGCCGCGATCCAGAACTGCGGCATCGAGTGGCCCAACCGCAAGATCACGATCGCGCTGTTGCCCGCCGATCTGCGCAAGAGCGGCTCGCGGTTCGACCTCGCTGTTGCGATGGCAGTGCTGGCCGCGAGCGAACGCATCCGCGCCGACGCCGTGCGGGAATGTCGTGTGGATCGCAGAGCTCGGACTCGACGGTCGGCTGCGCCCCGTGCGCGGCGTCCTGCCGTCGGTTGTCGCCGCTCGCGATGAGGACGTGCGCCGTGTCGTCGTTGCGCCGGCGAACGGTGCCGAGGCCGCGCTCGTCCCTGGTGTCGACGTTCGGATCGCCGATGACATCGGACAGCTGGTGGCGTGGCTCGACGGCGACGGGCCGCCACCGCCAACGCCACCTGCGGGCGTCGAAGCGCCCGCTCGGTCGTGGCCGGACCTCGCCGAGGTCGCCGGGCAACCCGTCGCGAAGCGCGCCATCGAGGTCGCCGCCGCCGGGAGTCACCACCTGTTCCTCGAGGGAGCGCCCGGCGCCGGCAAGACGATGCTCGCCGAGCGACTGCCCGGGCTGCTGCCCGAGCTCGACGACCGCGCCGCGCTCGAGGTGAGCGCTGTCCACTCGGTCGCCGGTCTGCTGAGGGAGCCGTCCGGGCTCGTGCGCCGCCCGCCGTTCCAGGCGCCGCACCACAGTGCGTCGGTCGCGTCGTTGGTCGGCGGCGGATCGCACTTGGCACAACCGGGCGCGATCTCACTCGCCCATCGTGGCGTCCTGTTCCTCGACGAGGCACCCGAATTCGCGCCGCGCGCGCTCGAGGCGCTGCGGCAACCGCTCGAGGGTGGCCGGGTCGTGCTGCACCGCAGCGGCGGCGCGATCACCTACCCGGCACGGTTCCTGCTCGTGCTCGCGGCGAACCCGTGCCCGTGTGCCGCCCGGGCCAACGACTGCGTCTGTCCCGCGCAGGTTCGCCGCCGCTACCAGCAACGGCTGTCGGGTCCGTTGTTGGATCGCATCGATGTCCGGGTGCAGGTCGACCCCGTCGCCCACGCAGAGTTGCTCGACACCGAGGGCGGCAGCCGCGAAACCACGGCACGCGCCGCGGAACGCGTGGCTGCAGCTCGCGCTGCGGCGACCGAGCGCTGGGACGGGACGCCGTGGCGGTGCAACGCGGACGTGCCCGGCGCGGCGTTGCGACGCCGTCCGTGGTCGCTGCCGTCGGCGACGATGGCACCGGCCGAGGGCTATCTGCGGCGCGGTGAGCTCAGTGCGCGTGGGTTCGATCGCGTCCTGCGGTTGTCGTGGACGCTCGCCGACCTGTCGGGACGCACCGTGCCCGCCGCGGTCGACGTCGCCGAGGCGTTGTTCCTTCGCACCGGTGTCAACGAGGGGCGTGCCGCGTGACGGATCCGGACGACGAGGTGCTGTTGGCGCGGGCGTACCTGAGCCGCGTCGGCGAGCCGGCAAGCATCGGCATGTGGCGTTACGTCGAGGCGGTCGGGCCGGTGCAGGCCATGCGCGAGATCCGCGGCGAGCGGGCGTGGCCGTCCCTGCTCGCCGAGACCGCGTCGCGGCGCGGCGAGGCCGACCCGCACGCCGACCTGGCCGCCGCGGACAGGCACGGTGTGCGCCTGGTCGTGCCCGAATCGGTCGAGTGGCCGCACTTCGCACTCGGATGTCTCGAGCAGGCGGTGCTCCCGATCGCAGCTGCGCACGCCGAGCGACGATTTCGCCGCAACGAATCAGGTGACCCGGTCCCGCCGCTGGCGCTGTGGGTGCGTGGTCCCGCCGACCTGACGGTCCTCGCTGTGCGGTCGGCAGGCATCGTCGGGGCGCGGGCGGCGACGACCTACGGCAATCACGTGAGTGCCGAACTCGGCTACGGACTGGCCGGTGCCGGCGTCGTCGTGGTCTCGGGTGGCGCGTACGGCATCGACGCTGCCGCGCATCGCGCTGCCCTCGCGGCGCAGGGCACCACGGTGCTCGTTTCGGCCGCCGGGCTGGATCGGCCCTACCCGCCGGGCAACGCCGCACTGTTCGAGAAGGTCGCGGCGGAGGGCCTCCTGATCTCGGAGAGCCCGCCCGGGTGCGCACCGCAACGCAGACGCTTCCTCACCCGCAACAGGCTCATCGCCGCGTTCTCGACCGGGGTCGTGGTGGTCGAGGCCGCAGCCCGCTCGGGAGCGACGAACACCGCTACGCATGCCCGCACCCTCGGCCGGCCGCTCATGGCGGTTCCCGGCCCGGTGACCTCGGCGATGTCGACGGGCTGCCACGACCTGCTGCGCCGCGAGGAAGAGCCGGCGTTGCTGGTGACCTCGGTCGACGACGTGCTTGCTGTGGTCGGGTCGGTCGGTGAGGGATTGCGCGGGGACAGCGCGCCGGTCGCCGACGTCCGCTCGGAACTCGACCTGCTCGACCCGATGGCGCGCACCGTGTTCGACGGGCTTCCGGCGCGGCGGTACGCCCGTCCCGACGAGGTCGCTGCGCGCAGCGGCGTCAGCGCGCTCGACGTCATCCGCTCGCTGCCGGCGCTCGACGAGGCCGGGTTGGTTGAGCGTGACGGCAGCGGCCTGCGGATCTCGGCGCGAGTGCGGGCGATGGCGCGACCCGGCTGAGTCGGGTATCAGCAATCGCGCGGGGCGCTCTTACGAGTCATGCAGGTTGCGATGGTCTTCGTTGTGGCGGCGCCGCCGTTCGTCCTCGCCGGCGAAGGCGTGCGCCGGACGATTGCGCGCATGCTGCGCGGCGATCGGTCCGTGGCCAACACCCGCTGACCAGGCACCGACGACCGGTTCTCGGCCGACTGTCGTTCGGCTGCCTGCGCGGCGTCGCGCGTGGCGGCTTGCATCGCACCGGCGCTGCGCGCACCGTCGCACGTGTGAGCTTCGACGTCGCCGCCGCCAGGGCAGAGCTTCCTCGCGACCTGGGTGCCGTCGTCGACGCGTACGAACGCCACCTTCGACTCGAGGTCAACCGCTCGCCGCACACCGTGCGCGCCTATCTCGGCGACGTGATCGCCTTCCTCGACCACCTCACCCAACTCGGGGGCGCGAACCTCGACGACGTCGACCTGCCGATGCTGCGCGGCTGGCTGGCCATCCTGCGTGACCGCGGCGCGGCCCGCACCTCGCTTGCCCGCCGGGCCGCCGCGCTGCGCACGTTCACTGCCTGGGCCCATCGGTCGCAGCGTGCCGAGATCGACGCCGGCGCTCTCCTGGCCAGCCCGCGTGCCTTGCGCACACTGCCGCCGGTGCTCGACGCTCGCGAGGCAGCGACCGCGATGACCGCCCCCACCGCCGATGCCAGCGCAGGTGACGACACCTCGAGTGCGGTCGCCGTGCGAGATCGGCTCGTGCTCGAGCTGCTCTACGCGACCGGCATCCGGGTCTCCGAGCTGACCGGCCTCGACATCGACGACCTCGACCGCTCACGCCGCGTCGCGCGCGTGCTCGGCAAGGGCAACAAAGCAACGCACCGTCCCGTACGGCGTCGCCGCCGAGCGGGCCCTCGCGCCATGGCTCGACCAGGCGCGCGGGGTGCTGGTCACCGCCGACAGCGGACCCGCGCTGCTGCTCGGGCTGCGGGGCCGGCGCATCGACCCGCGCACGGTGCGGACGGTCGTGCACCGCGCCGTGGCCGCCGTCGACGGCGCGCCGGACATCGGTCCGCACGGGCTGCGGCACTCGGCCGCCACCCACCTGCTCGACGGCGGTGCGGACCTGCGCTCGGTCCAAGAACTGCTCGGCCACGCCAGCCTGGCGACGACGCAGCTCTACACGCACATCTCCGTCGAACGGCTGCGCCAGACCTACGCGAAGGCACACCCGCGCGCCTGAGGCCACTAATCCGGACGCCATGGCAACAGCCGCACCGGTCCCAGCGGCCGCAGCAGCAGCAACGGGTCGAAGTACGCGGTGCCTCGGCGCGCACCCCAGTGCAGGCAGCCGCCGGGCGCGCAGCTGCCGTGCCGACCCTGCACGTGACCGATCACCGCGCCGATGTGCACGCGCTGACCACGAGCGACTGTGGGCGCGACGGGCTCGTACTCGGTGCTCACAGAGTCTGCATGCTGGACGACTACGACGCCCCGTCCGGCAACCGAGCCTGCAAAGCTGACGACCCCCGTTCCGGCCGCGTGCACCGCCTGGCCCGACCGGGTGGCGAGATCGACCCCGCGGTGTCCCGGGCCGAACGGCGTCGCAGGCGCCTCGAAGGGCCGGACGACGCTCACCTCGGCGACCGGTGCGACATACGCGGACACCGCCGGGCCGGCCGGCGGGGCCGTGCGACGGGCGGGCGGTGCGGCCGAGGCCGCGGTCACCACGACCGTGCCGAATATCGCGACCACACCGCAGCTGCGCCTCATGACCCCGACGGTGACCTATCTGCAGCTCGGACTGGGCACACGCTTCGGCCGTTGTGGACAACCGGCGTTGTTCGTCCACAGCCCTAAGTCCCAGGCGCCCGCTCGAGATAGGGACTTCTCCCGATGCCTGAGGACCCCTCAGACGACGAATCTCATCGGTGTCATCAAGAAGGTCTGCAGTACCGCAGCACACCCAGGAGGGGACATGTACGAGATCCGCGCACTGAATCCCGACGCGATCCACGCCGAGCTCGCCTACCGCCGCCACCAGCTGGTCGGCAATCGGGTCGGCCAGGCCCAGCCTCGAGGCCGTTGGTGGAAGCGGCGTCCGCAGAGCACCGACTGACCGCCGCCGATGACGGCAGCGGCAACGATCCCGACGACGATCCCACGACGATCGGGGCGACGACCCGCGGCGACGGTGTCGGGGGACCGGACGATGATGTCCAGGTGCCCCGTACCGTCGCCGCACTCGTCGGCCGCTCGAGCGAGCTCGCCGCGCTGGTAGGCGTCCTCGACAGCGCCGCCGACGCGACAGCCGCCGTGGCGGTGCTCGGCGGCGACGCCGGCGTCGGCAAGACCCGACTGCTCACCGAGACGGTCGCCGAAGCGACCTCGCGGGACATGACGATCCTGCTCGGGCACTGTGTCGACCTCGGCGACACCCCGCCGCCCTACCTCGCCATCAGCGAGGCGTTCGTGCGGCTCGCGGCAGCCGACCCCGAACAGATCGAAGAACTGCTGCGCACCCATCCCCAGGTCGCGAGTCTGCTCCCGGGACGCGGCGCCCGTGGTGCCGAAGACCGTCTCGACCGCGGTGAGCTGTTCGAAGCCGTGCTGGGCGCGCTCGGCGACCTCGCCGGCCGGCGTCCGGTGCTACTCGTGATCGAGGACGCGCACTGGGCCGACCAGGCCACTCGCGACCTGCTCGGATTCCTGTTCACCCGCGTCGGCGCCGAACGGCTCGCGATCATCGTGAGCTACCGCAGCGACGACCTGCACCGACGGCACCCCCTGCGTCCGACCCTCGCGCAGTGGGCGCGGCTGCCCGCGGTGACGCGAGTTCAGCTCGACCCGCTCGCCGCCGACGAAGTGCGCAGCCTCGTCCGTGCCATTCATCCCGAACCGATCAGCGACGCGGCCGTCAACGACATCGTCTCCCGCGCCGACGGCAACGCCTTCTTCGCCGAAGAACTCGTCGACGCCGCTGACCAGTGCAACGACGCCGGGCACCTGCCGTGGCAGCTCGCCGACCTCCTGCTCGTGCGACTCGAAGGCTTGTCCGACGACGCGCGTGAGGTCGTCCGGGTCGCGGCGGTCGGCGGCCGACGGGTGGCGCACACGATGCTCGCCGACGTGGTCGACCTGCCGCCCGATCGCCTCGACGCCGCGCTGCGCGAAGCCATCGATGCCCACGTGCTGCAGCTGACGAGCAGCGGACGCGGCTACATCTTCCGTCACGCGCTGCTCGCCGAGGCGGTGTACGACGACCTGCTCCCGGGCGAGGTGGTGCGGCTGCACGCCGCGTACGCCACCGCGCTCGCTGCCCGCGACGACAACGTCGGGGCCGCGGAGTTGGCGCGACATGCGCGCGCGTCACACGATCTCGACACCGCCTACATCGCGAGCGTCCGCGCCGGCGACGAGGCGATGCGGGTCGCTGCCCCACAGGAGGCGATGCAGCACTACGAGGTTGCCCTCGAACTGGCGCCTCGAGCCGCGAGCGCCGATCCGGACCGGTCCGAACTCGTCGTCTCCACCGTCGACGCCGCTGACGCCGCAGGTCACTCCGCTCGCGGGCTGCGGCTGGCCCGGCACGCGCTGGCCGAACTGCCTCCGGATGCGCCGCCGTTGCAGCGAGGGCGGGTGCTGTTCGCGCTCGTCCGCGCCGCGCTCGGCGAGGAGATCGACGAGCAGACGCTCGACGCGGCGAACGAAGCCCTCCGGCTCGTCCCGGCTGACCCACCGTCCGCATTCCGGGTTCGCGTGCTCGCCCAGCACGCCCGGGTCGCCTTGATTCTGGGACGCGACGTCGAGGCCGAGCGATCGGCACGTGAGGCGATCGAGGTCGGTGATCGCATCGGCGCGCGGATCGGGGCGAACGACGCGCGTGCCACGCTGCTGGCGGCGGCTCGACGCGCGAGCGAGCCCGAAGCGGTAATGGCCCGGTTGCGGACGCTGGCCGCCGATGCGCAGGCGCTGGGCGACGCCGGCGCGGAAGTGCGCAGCCGGTACAGCCTCGGTGCGCTCTACCTCGAGATCGGCGACCTCGAACAGGCCCGCACCGCATTCGACGAGGCCCGCACCCGCGCGCGCGAGACCGGCCGGCAGTTCGACCTGTTCGGCATGCACGCCAGGGCGAGCGCCGGTGTGGTCCGTTTCGCGCAGGGCGACTGGGACGAAGCTCTCGCCCTGCTCGACATCTCGCGCGAACGCACCCCCGAGGTCGCCCGTGCGGTACTGCTGTCGACGGCGGCGCTCGTACGCGCCGGACGCGGCGATCGCGCGGTCATCGATCTGGCCCGGGCGCTGCGCCCCGACTGGGAACGCGAGGGACGCATCGCGCTGCACTTCACGCTCGCCTGCCTCGACGTCTACGAGTTCACCGGCGAGCACGAACCGGCCCTCGCCGTCACCGAGGAGTCACTCGCCGTCCTCGCCAAGATCTGGACCGACCCGTGGCCGCTCGCACTGACCCAGATGTCCGCACAGGTGATCGCCTGCCTGTGCGTCGCGAGCACGGCCGTCCCCGATTCGAAGTACGCCGACCTCGCGGCGCGCGGCGCGGAATTGTTCACCCGCGGCGTGACCGCGTCCGAGCGAGGCCTGCCCGCCGGCCGCGAGATGGGCATCGAGGGACGCGCGTGGGTCAAGCGACTGCACGCCGAGTACGCCCGGCTGCGCTGGCTCACCGGCATCGATGCTCCGGATCCGGACGACCTCGTGCGCCAGTGGACCGAGACGACGGCAGCCTTCGACTACGGCAACGAGCTGCAGCTCTCACGCAGTCGAGCCCGCTTGGCCGCAGTGTTGCGCGGCGCGGGACGTACTGCCGAAGCGGCCGAGCAGGCAGCGCTCGCCCGTACCGCGGCCCGGGCGATGGGCGCCCGACCGCTGCTCGACGAGTTGCGCGCGCTCGGCACGCCGGCGCGCAACAGCAACAGCGTCGCCGGCGGACTCGGAGCGCTGACCGACCGCGAACGTGACGTGCTCGCCCTGCTGGTCGAGGCCCGCACGAACCGCCAAATCGCGTCCCGGCTCTACATCTCCGAGAAGACCGTCAGCGTCCACGTGTCGAACATCCTGGCCAAGCTCGGCGTTCGCAGCCGCGCCGAGGCCGCCGCACTCGCCCGCCGCGACCCGCTCACCTGACCTCGAATCGATCCAGGCCGTTCGGCACGGTCTCGGCCACCTCGACGTCGGTCACGGTCGCCTCCGGCGGGCCGGTGCGGACGAACCGAAGCGCCTGCTCGACGGCGTCCGGGGCACCCTCGAACCACGCTCGCACCGACCCGTCCGGCTCGTTCGACACCCAACCGGCGAGGTCCAACGAGCGGGCGACCTTACGGGTCGTGTCTCGGAAGAACACGCCCTGCACCTGCCCGCGCACCGTCACCGACCGCGCGACGATTTCAGCCATCCAGCACCTGCTGGGCGATCGCCTCCGCCAGCGCGTCCGGCGCCTCGTCGGGCAGCCAATGGCTGGCGCCCTCCAGCGGCACGAACCGGTACGGCCCGGTCACGTGCCGAGCGGTCAGCTCGGCTGCAGCCCGGCCGAACGCGGCGTCCTCGCTTCCCCAGACATAGGTCGTCGGCACCGTCACCGGCCCGAGGTCGGCCGCATCGGTGACTGACATCGCCCGGTACCAGTTCAGGGCTGCCGTCAGGACGCCCGGCTGGGCGAAGAACGCGACGTCGTCGTGCACCCGGTCCTCGGCGACACGGCTCTGGTAGAAGGCGGTGAACGCCGACCAGTTGTCGGCAGCTAGCCGTTGTTCGGCACCGGGATCGCGCAGGCCCAGGATGTAGCCGAACCGCGCGCGCTCAGCCGGATCGCCGGCGAGCACCTCGTTGAGCGCGAGCTGGTTCGGCGTCGACACCGCCGTCCAGCTCGCGAGCAGGTCCGGCCGGCGTGCGGCGACCTGCCACCCGACGACCCCGCCCCAGTCGTGTCCGACCAGATGCACGCGCCCGCCGAGCGCATCGATGACCCCGACGACGTCCGCGACCAGGTTCGCGATCGCGTACGCGCCGACCTCGACCGGGCGGGCGCCGGGGGAGTAGCCGCGCTGGTCCACAGCAACCGTCCGCACTCCGGCGGCCTCGAGCCGCTCGGCGACGCCCGTCCAGGACGTCGAGCGCTGTGGAAACCCGTGCAGGGCCAGCACCAACGGGCCGGACGAGGGACCCCACTCCAGAGCGCTGAACTGCAGACCGTTCGCGTTGACGAGTGCGGGTGCGACCACGGCACGTGACGCTACGCGATACACTGGACGGGCAGCCTGAGCAATCGGGCTGACTTCGCGTGCCCCGCCTCCTGTCGAAGGTGGCTCGGTGGCCGGCCTCGGTCCGCTGACACGACAGTGTCATGGCAAGCCGGCTCACGACCCCGGGCACCAGGGTCTTCGAGCCACCCGGCCCGTGGACGACAAACCGAGAACCGCGGCCGAGGCTGCGGACAAGTACAGAGGAGGACGTCGGCATGCCCGTCGTCACCATGAAGGAAATGCTCGAGGCCGGTGTCCACTTCGGACACCAGACCCGGCGCTGGAACCCGAAGATGAAGCGCTTCATCCTCACCGAGCGCAACGGGCTCTACATCATCGATCTGCACCAGACGCTGACCTACGTCGACAGCGCCTTCGAGTTCGTCAAGGAGACCGTCGCCCACGGCGGGTCGATCCTGTTCGTCGGCACGAAGAAGCAGGCCCAGGGCTCGATCGCCGAGCAGGCCACCCGCGTCGGCATGCCCTATGTCAACCAGCGTTGGCTCGGCGGCATGCTCACCAACTTCCAGACCGTCCACAAGCGCCTTCAGCGCATGAAGGAACTGGAAGCCATGGACCAGAGCGGCTGGGAAGGCACCGCCACCAAGAAGGAGCAGCTCATGCTCCAGCGCGAGAAGGACAAGCTCGAGCGCACCCTGGGCGGCATCCGCGACATGAACAAGGTGCCGAGCGCCATCTGGGTCGTCGACACCAAGAAGGAACACATCGCGGTCGGCGAGGCCCACAAGCTGGGCATCCCGGTCATCGCGATCCTCGACACCAACTGCGACCCGGACGAGGTCCAGTACAAGATCCCGGGCAACGACGACGCCATCCGCAGCGCTGCGCTGCTGACCCGTGTGGTCGCCGACGCCGTGGCCGAGGGCCTGGTCGCCCGTTCGGCCGCTGCCGCGAACGCCGGCCGCGACGAGAAGCCGGCCGAGGGCGCGGCGACGTCCGGGCAGCTCGCCGTCGACGAGCCGATGCCGGAGTGGGAGCGCGAGTTGCTGCAGCCCGCCGGCACCACCGGTGAGGCCGGTGCCGAGGCACCGACCACCCCGGACGCGACCCCGGAAGCGACTCCGGAAGCGACTGCGGAAGCGACTGCGGAAGCGACCCCGGAATCCACCCCGGAAACGACCCCGGACGCGGCTGCAGCCACCCCGTCCGCCTGATTCACACCACACTCGAACGAAAGAGAAACAACGACGATGGCGAATTTTTCCGCCGCTGACGTGAAGAAGCTCCGCGACGCCACCGGCGCCGGGATGATGGACTGCAAGAAGGCGCTGGAAGAGGCCGACGGCGAGTACGAGCGTGCCGTCGAGATCCTCCGCGTCAAGGGCGAGGCGAAGGCCGAGAAGCGCGCGGGTTCGCGCGAGGCCAGCAACGGGCTGGTCGCCGCGGCCGAGGGCGCGATGATCGAACTCGCGTCCGAGACCGACTTCGTCGCCAAGAACGAGCAGTTCCAGACCCTGGCGCAGGACATCGTCACGCACTTCGCGAACTCCGCCGCGACCGATGTCGAGTCGCTGAAGGGCGAGACGCTCAAGGACGGCAAGACGGTCGAGGACAGCGTTTCGGCGCTGGCCGCGGTCATCGGTGAGAAGCTCGAGCTGCGCCGTGCCGTCAAGCTCGACGGCAAGGTCGCGACCTACCTGCACCGCAAGGCGTCTGACCTGCCGCCGCAGGTCGGCGTGCTCGTCCAGTTCGACGGCGACGACGTCGATGCAGCCCGCGGTGCCGCGATGCAGGTTGCCGCGCTGCGCGCGCGGTTCCTGACCCGCGACGAGGTGCCGGCCGACGTGGTCGACGGCGAGCGCCGCGTGCTCGAGGAGAAGACCCGCGCCGAGGGCAAGCCCGAGCAGGCGATCGCCAAGATCGTCGAGGGCCGGCTCAACGCGTTCTACGCCGACAACGTGCTGCTCGAGCAGGAGTCGGTGCGCGAGCCGAAGACGACCGTCAAGCAGGTGCTGGCCAACGCCGGCGTCACGGTCACCAAGTTCGCGCACTTCGAGGTCGGAGCAGCCTGACCCGATAGGGTTTCCGAGACCAGCGCACACGACGAGAGGGGCCGCCACGATGACTGACTTCGAGGCGGCCCCTTCGCCGTACCGGCGGGTGTTGCTGAAGCTGTCGGGCGAGGTGTTCGGCGGCGGCAAGATCGGCGTCGACCCCGACGTCGCGCACTCGCTTGCGATGCAGATCGCCGAGGTCGTGCATTCCGGCACGCAGGTCGCGCTCGTCGTCGGCGGTGGCAACTTCTTCCGCGGCGCCGAGCTCTCGCAGCGCGGCATGGACCGCGACCGCGCCGACTACATGGGCATGCTCGGCACCGTGATGAACTGCCTCGCGCTGCAGGACTTCCTGGAGAAGACCGGCGTCCCGACCCGCGTGCAGACGGCCATCACCATGGGCCAGGTCGCCGAGCCCTACATCCCGCGCCGGGCCGAGCGGCACCTCGAGAAGGGCCGCGTGGTCATCTTCGGCGCAGGTGCCGGGCTGCCGTACTTCTCGACCGACACCGTCGCCGCGCAACGCGCGCTCGAGATCGGCTGCGACGTCCTGTTGCTGGGCAAGAGCGGCGTCGACGGCGTGTACGACGCCGACCCGCGCGAGGTCGCCGGCGCGGTGAAGTTCGACAACATCAGCTACGACGAGGTGATGCGGCGCGGCCTCAAGGTCGCCGACCAGACGGCGTTCAGCCTGTGCCGCGACAACAACATGCCGATCGTCGTGTTCGAGCTCGCGGACGGAAACATCGCCCGCGTCGTGCGCGGTGAGAAGATCGGCACGCTCGTCAGCGCGGCAGGCTGAGGTAGGGGACGAGACATGATCGACGAGCGAGGCTTGCGGAGCGAGACATGATTGACGAAACGATGTTCGAGGCCGAAGAAAAGATGGAAAAGGCCGTGCATGTCGCGCGCGACGAGCTCGGCGGCCTGCGCACCGGCCGCGCGAACGCCAGTGCCTTCGCCCGGCTCGTCGTCGACTACTACGGCGCCCCGACACCGATTCCGCAGATGGCCACCGTCAATGTCCCCGAAGCACGCATGGCCGTGATCAAGCCCTACGACCCGTCCCAGCTCGGCGCGATCGAGAAGGCGATCCGCGACAGCGATCTGGGTGTCAATCCGACCAACGACGGAATGATCATCCGCATCGTCTTCCCGCAGCTCACCGAGGAGCGGCGCCGTGACCTGGTCAAGGTCGCGCGCGGCAAGGGCGAAGACGCCAAGGTGTCGATCCGATCGGTGCGCCGCCACGCCAAGGACGCCCTCGACAAGCTCGCCAAGGACGGCGAGGCCGGTGAGGACGACGTGCACCGTGCGGAAAGCGAGCTCGAGAAGATGACGCACAAGTACACCGATCAGGTGGACGAGCACGTCAGGGCCAAGGAAGCCGAACTGCTCGAGATCTGATCGAGCCGACCACCGACCGCCATGGCTGAGGACACCCCGCCGGGGCCTGCCGTTTCACGCGGCTTGATCCGCGCCCGCCGCATCGGCGGACGTCCCGTCCCCGAGCCGCCGCGGCATGTTCCGCCGCCCGAGGACGCCGGCGACCAGCCGCCACTCGCCGCCGAGGTCGCCCGGTCCTCGAAGGCCGGACGGAACCTCCCGGCCGCGATCGGCGTCGGGCTCGCCCTCGGCGCGGTGATCATCACGTCGCTGTTCGTCTACCGGCCGAGCTTCGCGATCATCGTCGGGCTGGCGTCGGGGTACGCGAGCTACGAGTTGGCGTCGGCTATCGCGGTGACGAAGGTGCGCGTCGTGCTGATCCCCGTCCTCATCGGGGGCTCGGCGTCGCTGGTTGCAGCCTGGCTGCGCGGGCCGGAAGGCCTCGCCGCCGGAATCCTGCTGACTGCTGTCGCAGTGATCGTGTGGCGCCTCGGCGACGGGGCGCACCGCTTCCTCGACGACGTCGGCGCGTCGGTGTTCGTCCTGTTGTACGTGCCGGCGCTGGCCGGCTTCGCCGTCTTGTCGGTGCACGCGGACGACGGTGCGGCCCGCATCCTCGCCTTTGCCGCGACGGTCGTGTGCAGCGACACCGGCGGATACGCGACCGGCGTGCTGTTCGGGCGGCACCCGCTCGCACCGATCGTGTCGAAGGCCAAGACCTGGGAAGGCTTCGCCGGTTCGGTGTTGTTCTGCACCGTCGCCGGCGTCCTGTTCCTGACGTTGACCTTCCACCGGGCGTGGTGGACTGGGTTGCTGTTCGGTCTCGGAATCGTCGTCACCGCGACCCTCGGCGACCTCGGCGAATCGGTCATCAAACGCGATCTCGGCGTCAAGGACATGAGCAATCTGCTCCCCGGGCACGGCGGCCTCATGGACCGGCTCGATTCGATGCTGCCCTGCGCTGCCGTCGCCTACCTGCTGCTCTCGGCGTTCGCCCCGACATGACCACCCCACGGAACTGCTCGGCAACAAGCACGCCGCACTTTCGCGGGGACTCCGAACAGTGAGCGTTCGCCGGGTCGGTCAGGACGAGGCGCTCGCCGAGGTCGTCCGCGCCGCGGACGCACCCGGCACCGTCTGGATCGGCGTCGACGGATTCGGCGGCGCGGGCAAGACCACCTTCGCCGCGCGGATTGCCGAGGTAGTGCCGCGAGCAACAGTCGTCCACGTCGACGATTTCGCGCGGCCCTGGGTCGCCGAGTGGGACTTCGACCGGTTCCGCGCCGAAGTGGTCACCCCGCTGCTCGCCGGACAGCCGGCCCGCTACCAACGCTTCGACTGGCCCACCGAGACGCTCGCCGAGTGGAACGAGCTGCTACCCGGCCAGGTGGTCGTGAGCGAAGGAGTGTCGTCGACGCGTCCGGAAACCGGCGTGCCCTGGGCGCTCACGGTCTGGGTCGAGGCGCCCCGCGACGTGCGGCTGCAACGCGCACTCGACCGCGACGGTCCCGACCTGATGCCGCGCTGGTTGGACGACTGGATGCCGAGCGAGCAGGCCTGGGCCGCGAGGGCTCACCCGCTCGGCTGGATCGATCTCGTCGTCCCCGGCTGCTGAGGTGGCACGCTGTGGCCATGCGCGAGCCGTTGTATCAATTCGCCGGCGGTGACGACGCGTTCCTCGCACTCGCCCGCGCGCATCACGAACGCTGCGTGGCCGATCCCGAACTGAACCACCCGTTCTCACATCCGGGCCAGCATCCGCAGCACGTCGAACGGCTGGCGGCGTACTGGGCCGAGGTACTCGGCGGGCCACCGGTGTACTCCCGGTCGTGCGGCACGCAATCCGACCGTTGCGCAAATGCATGCGCACAACGGTGACATGACCGACCTCGGCCGGCGGTTCGTCGCCTGCTTCGACCAGGCGATGGACGACGCGGGCCTGCCCGCCGACGCCGAGTTCCGCGCCGCGATGCACGCGTACATGGTGTGGGCGGTCGACGACGTGCTCACCTACTCGCCGGTCGAGGCTGTCGTCCCGTCCGGGCTCGCGATGCCGCACTGGGGCTGGGACGGCCTGCAGCCCGCGTGACCGTCCAGTTCTGGGACACTGGTGATTGACATGACCGCACTCCCGTTAGTCTTCGACGCCCCCCGCCGCGGCAAGCCGCCGGCCCATCTCGCCGACCTCGACTCGTCCGCGCGCCGCGCCGCGGTGACCTCGCTCGGCCTCCCCGCTTTTCGCGCCGACCAGCTCAGCCGGCATTACTTCACGCGCTTCGAGAGCGATCCGTCCGCGATGACCGACCTGCCGACGGGTTTGCGTGAGCAGGTGCGCGATGCGTTGCTGCCGCCGCTGCTGCGCGAGGTGCGCACGCTCGAAACCGACTCCGGCACTACGCGCAAGACGCTGTGGCGCCTGCACGACGGTGCGCTCGTCGAGTCCGTGCTGATGCGCTATCCCGACCGGGTCACCGTGTGTGTGTCCAGCCAGGCCGGCTGCGGGATGGCGTGCCCGTTCTGCGCGACCGGCCAAGGTGGTTTGACCCGCAACCTGTCGACTGCCGAGATCGTCGACCAGGTCGTCGCCGCGGCGCGTATCGCACGAGACCGCTTCGGCGCCCGGCTGTCGAACGTCGTGTTCATGGGCATGGGCGAGCCGTTGGCCAACTACGCCCGGCTGGCCACCGCGTTGCACCGGCTGATCGACCCCGCGCCGGACGGGCTCGGCCTGTCGCAGCGCTCGGTGACTGTTTCGACGGTGGGGCTCGTCCCGGCGATCGGCAAGCTCACCGACGAAGGACTCAACGTCACCCTGGCCGTGTCGCTGCACGCCCCGGACGACGAACTGCGCGACACCCTCGTCCCCGTCAACACGCGCTGGAAGGTCGCCGAGGTGCTCGCCGCCGCGGACGGCTACGCCGCGCGCACAGGTCGGCGCTACTCGATCGAGTACGCGATGATCCGCGACGTGAACGACCAGGGTTGGCGCGCCGACCTGCTCGGCGACCTGCTCGCACCACGCCTGGCGCACGTGAACCTCATCCCGCTCAACCCCACACCCGGCTCGGAGTGGGACGCCTCGCCCAAGCCGGTCGAGCGCGAGTTCGTCCGCCGCCTCGAGGCGCGCGGCGTCACCGTGACCGTGCGCGACACACGGGGTCGCGAGATCGACGGCGCCTGCGGTCAGCTCGCTGCCGCCGAGTAGCGCGCCGGCAATGGCGCTGCGCGATCTCGGCACGCTGCTGCGCGGTGGCTTGCGCCTCGACCGCACCCAGTCCGACCCGCTCGTAGCGCTGCGCAACGCCGTCGGTATCGCCGCTCCACTGATCATCGCCGCCGCGACCGGTGCGGTGTCGGCAGGGCTCCCGTCGACGATCGGCGCGTTGCAGACCGGACTCGCCGACCGGCCGGGGCCCTACCGGCTGCGGGCGTTGCGGATGGTCGGGACGGCGTTCGCCGCCGCCGTCACGAGCGGGCTTGCCGTGCTCTGCTCGCGCAGCGACGCCGCGTCGGTGGTGCTGGTCCTGGTGCTCGCATTCGGCGCGGGACTGCTCGTAACCGCCGGCCCGAGCGCGACCCAGGTCGGGGTGGCTGCAACCGCCGCAGCGATCATCCTCGGCCACCTGCCCGAACCGCCGGGCGCGGCCGTACACGTCGGCCTGCTCGTGCTCGCAGGCGGCGCCGGGCAGGCGTTGCTGGCCGTCGCGGCCTGGCCGCTCGGCCGGCACGCGCCAGAGCGAGCGGCATTGGCCGGGCTGTACACCGACCTCGCCGCCGAAGCCCATCGGCCGGCAGGCCCTGGCGCCGCGCCGGCCGCGACGGCGACGGTCGGGTTGGTGCGCGAGACGCTCTACGGACTCGGCCACGACCACGGGCCGAGCGTCGAGGCATATCGCGTACTGCTCGACGAGGCCGAGCGCATTCGACGCGAGGTCGCCGCGCTCGCCGCGTTGGTCGAGCGGCTGGGCGCAGCGGGTGCCGCAGTCGACGCCGGCCTGGTGCGCGCGGCACTCGGGAGTGCGGGTGACGTGCTCGCAGCAGTCGCCGCCGCGTTGACCGCGGGACGGGCGGTGCCGGACGAGCGTCTGGGACCCGCCCGCCAGGCCGTGAACCATGCACTTGCCCGCCTCGACGGCGCCGACGACCTGACCCGGCGCGCAGCCGGTGCCAGGGTGCGCTCGCTCGCGGGGCAGCTTCGCGCTGTCGTCGAATCGACCGCGACCGGAGCAGCTGAGGGGCGCCGGGCGGAGCCGGAAGATGTCCGCGGAGCACCCGTGCTGCGTGACCCGATCGCCGCGCTGCGCGCCAACCTCACGCCTGACTCCGAAGTGCTGCGCCATGCGGTCCGGACGGCCGTCATGGTCGCCGGTTCCGACCTGGTCGTGCGGCTCGCCGGGTTCACGCACGGGTACTGGGTATCGCTGACCGTGCTCGTCGTACTCCGTCCGGACTTTGCCTCCACGTTTCAGCGCGCGGTGCTGCGAGTGCTCGGCACAGTTGTCGGGCTCGTGGTCGCGACCGAATTGCTGCACTGGATTCCGGGCGGCACCTGGTACCTCATCTCGCTCGTCGCCGTGGCGTACTTCGGCGTGCGCCTCGCCGGGCCGGGCAACGTCGGGCTGACTGCAGTGTCGCTGAGCGCGCTCGTCGTCGTGCTGCTTGCCCTCAACGGCGTCGCGCCGCATCAGACCCTCGTCGACCGGTCGGCGGCGACCCTCGCCGGCGGCGTGCTTGCGATGCTCGCGGCCCTGCTGTTGCCCGTGTGGGAACGCGATCGCGTCTCCTCGCGCCTTGCCGACCTCGTCGCCGCCTACCGCCGGTATCTGGACGCACTCGCCGATCCCGAAGTGACGGCGGAGGTTCGGCAACGCGCTCGCGCCGGATCGCGCCTTGCGCGGACGAACGCCCTTGCCTCGCTCGATCGCGCTCGATCGGAGCCAGTCGTCGCGCGCAGCGCGGTCGAGCTCGCCGAGAGCGTGCTGGCAAACTCGCACCGGATCGTGCACGCCCTCATGACGATGGACACGCTGCGTTCGATCGCACACGAAACCGTTCGCCTGCGCGAATTTCTGCGGGCCTGTTCGGAGGCGCTGGCCGCGTGTGAACGCGCGCTGCGCGCAGAGACGACACCGCGCGCGATCCCGCGGTTGCGCGAGCTGCAGGAGCAGGTGTTCCTCGAGCTCCGCGCGAGTTCGGACACCGCGCCCGAGACGGTTGCCGCACTTGCCGACGCCACCGATCGCCTCGCCGACGGCATCGACACGTTGGTTGCGGGGTTGCGGCGACGGCTCGGCGCGAACTCCCCAGGAGCTGGTAGTACGGTCGCGCCGTGAGTGCCTTCGATGATCTTGGTGCGTTCGCTGCATTGCCCCGTGTCACCGCGCTGACGTTGAGCGGTGACGGCCGGCGGCTCGTCGCTACGGTGCAGCAGCCCGACGCGAAGAGCGCGCGCTACGTCAGTGCCTTGTGGGAGCTGGATCTGACCGGCGAAGCGTCGCATCGGCTCACGAACTCCCCGCAAGGCGAGGCAGGCGCCGTGTTCCTCGTCGACGGCCGGCTCGCGTTCATCTCCTCCCGCGCACGGCCTGGCGCCGACGCAGCTGATGACGACGCCGGGTTGTGGACGCTGCCCACCGCCGGCGAGCCGGCGCTGCTGCAGCACCGAGCCGGGGGACTGTCCGGCGCGGTTGTTGCCGCGCGGTCGGGGCACGTCGTGCTCACCGGCACACGGCTGACGTTCTCGAACGAGAACGACGATGCTGAGCGGCGCACTGTCCGCAAGGACCGCAACGTCTCGGCGATCCTGCACCGAGGTATGCCGATCCGGTATTGGGATCACGAACTCGACATCGAGTCGGCGCGGCTGCTGGTGCTCGACCCTCGCGACAGCGAGTTGCGTGACCTCGCTCCCGACGCAGGCATCGAGCTCACCGAAGCGGCGTTCTCGATCAGCGCCGACGGCGCGCAGGTTGCGACCACGTGGATGACTCGGGCACCGGACGGACGGGCCCCTGGCTCGATCGTCCTGATCGACGTGGCGTCCGGCGATCGGCGCGTGCTGCTGGCATCGGACGCCGACACCGACTACTCGCACCCGAAGATCAGCCCGGACGGCGCGACCGTCGCAGCGCAGCGCTACATCGAAGCGCGCTTTGACCGGCCGTGGCGCGAGGAACTGGTGTTCGCGTCGCCCGACCACACGCCGGTCGTTGCCGACCTCGGCGATCTGTACGCCACCGAATGGGTGTGGTCGCCGCGCGGCGACGTCCTCTACGTGGCCGGCGACCTACACGGACGAGGCGCGGTGCTGGCGGTCGACCCGGCCACCGGCTTCGTCGAGCGGCGGCTCGTTGCCGATGCGTCCTACTCGAGCCTGTGCGTCACGCCGGACGGCGCAAGGATCTACGCCCTGCGCTCGGCGATCGACTCGCCGCCGCGTCCGGTCGTGATCGACACGAGCCTCGAGGACCAGTCGCCGTCCGTGCTCTCGGCGCCGGGGACCATCCCGGAACTGCCCGGTGACCTCGTCGAGCTCACTGCAACGACCGGCGATGAAGAATCGGTGCACGGCTGGTTGTGTCTCCCGCCGGGTTCCGACGGCCCGGCGCCGGTGATGCTGTGGATCCACGGCGGCCCGATGGCCTCGTTCAACGCCTGGAGCTGGCGCTGGAACCCGTGGCTCGCGGTGGCGCGTGGGTGGGCGGTCGTCATGCCCGACCCGGCCCTGTCCACCGGATACGGCCAGCGTTGGCTCGACCGCGCGTGGCCGTACAACGCGGCCGAGGTCTTCGCCGACTGCACTGCAGTGTTGGATTCGGTGCTCGACCTGCCCGATGTCGACCGATCACGTGTTGCCTGCCTCGGTGCGTCCTTCGGCGGCTACATGACCAACTGGGTGGCCGGGCACGCGGCCGAGCGCTTCGGCGCGATCGTGACGCACGCCGGGCTGTACGCGCTCGACCAGCAGCACAAGACGACCGACCTGGCGATGTTCAAGAACGGCATCTTCGGCGAACCCGCCGAGCACCCGGACTGGTACCGCGCCAACTCACCGCACTACGGAGTGGTCGGTGAAACGCCGATGCTGGTCATCCACGGCAACCGCGACTACCGCGTACCGATCAGCGAAGCGTTGCGGTTGTGGTGGGACCTGGTCAGCGGTTGGGACGGCGACCCCGACGACCTGCCGCACCGGTTCCTGCAGTTGACCGGCGAGAACCACTGGGTGCTCTCGCCGGCCAACGTCGAGATCTGGAACGACGCGGTGCTCGGCTTCTGCGGGCAGCATGTGCTCGGGCAGAAGTGGACGCCGTCCCCGCTGCTCTGAGGTCAGACGTCGACCGCGCCGACGCAGGTCTGCCCGCTCGAGGGGCGGATTGCGCGGAACACGACGTGATCGGTGCCGGTGCGATCGCCGATCCGGCGAACGACCGAGAACGAGCCGCTGCGGGCAGTGGTGGTGGCCGAGCCGCTGCGAACGACCGAGCCGTTGTCGCTGATCGTCCACTTCCACGCCTGGCCGGCGCGATTCGAGTCGACCTGGCCCTCGACTTCGATGCGGCTGTTGTCGTGCTTGGCCTTCACGTGCCAGGTGGCGCCGGCCGAACACGATCCGGCGGCGCGGACGGCGTTCCCGCCGGATGCCGACGCCGACGGCGCCAGGACCAGGCCGGCGCCGAGCGTGATGGCGACGGCGGCGGTGAGGGTGGTGCGGGTGGTGATCATGGTGAGCTCCGCTCGGTCAGTGGGTTGTGACACGAGAGAGCTTCCGGCTGACAAAGAACTAGCGTCGATCGGACGGTGGTCGTAGTACCACCGTCCGATCGACGGGTGTGTGTGATCAGGCCGTCGCGGCCTCGACCTCGAGCACCGGCATGGGGTCCGGCTTGCGCGTGCGAATCGCGAAGGTCACCAGCAGCCACGTCGCGGCGAGGAAGATCGTCGCCGTCCAGAACGAGGTGTCGGCGGCCCGCACGAACACGTGCTTGGCGGCTGCCGCGCGGGACAGGCCGGGATCGAGGTGCCGCTGCGCGTCTTGGCTCGCGGTGCCGAACACGGTGACAAGCACCGCGAGGCCGAGCGACCCGCCGACCTGCTGCATCACGTTGACCAGCCCCGATGCGGCGCCGGCGTCCTGCGCCTCGACCCCGTCCAACGCGGCGGTCGTCAGCGGCACGAACGCGAGGCCGTTGCCGAGACCGAAGACCATCAGCGGACCGACCAGATCGAGGTAGTTGCTCGTCTCGGACAGCTGCGTCAACCACAGCATGCCGAGCGTCGAGAACGTGATCCCGATGATCATCAATCGGTGGTCGCCGACCAGGTCGACCAACCATCGTGCCGACAGCTGCGACGCGGTGAACACGACTGCAGTGAGTGGCAGGAACGCGAACCCGGTGCGCAGGTCGCTGTACCCGAGCACGCCGCGCAGGAACAAGGTGAGGAAGAAGAACATCCCCATCATTCCTGCGACGAGCAGCAGGCGCGCGATGTAGGAACTCGATCGGTTGCGACTGGCGAACAGCCGCAACGGGGTGATCGGCGATTCGGCCCGCATCTCGGTGACCACGAACGCGGCGAGCAGCAGCAGTCCGATCGCGAAGGACGCGATGGTCGCGGCGTTCGACCAGCCGTCACTGGCAGCGTGGACGAAACCGTAGACGAGCGCGGTCATGCCGATGGTCGAGGTCAGCGCGCCGGCGAGGTCGAACCGGCCGGGGTTGCGTTCGGTCTCCGGCAGGACGGTGCGGCCGAGGACGAGCAGCGCGGCGCCGATCGGGACGTTCACGAACAGCACCCAGCGCCACGACGCCCACTCGGTGAGCATGCCGCCGGCGATCAGGCCGACAGCGGCGCCACCGATGGAGACAGCGGTGTAGAGGCCGATGGCCCGCGTGCGCTCACGGCCCTGCGCGAACATCGTCATGAGCAGTGCGAGGGCCGACGGCGAGGCGAGCGCGCCGCCGATGCCCTGCACCGCTCGGGCGATGAGCAGTTCGGCCGGGTTCTGGGCGAACCCGCCGACGAGCGAGGCGAGGGTGAACAGGCCGATGCCGACCAGGAACACGCGGCGGCGGCCGAGAATGTCACCGGCGCGGGCGCCGAGCAGCAACAGGCCGCCGAAGGTCAGGGTGTAGGCGTTGACGACCCACGAGAGGCCCGCGGCGGAGAAGCCGAGGGCCGAACGGATGTCGTGCAGCGCGATGTTGACGATGGTCGCGTCCAGCACGACCATCAGCTGGCTGGTGAGGATGAGGGCCAGGACGAGTCCGGCGGCGTTTCGCGCCCCGGTCCGCCGTCCCAGCTGGTGAGTGGCGCGGTTCGCCACTCGGGACGGAGCTTGCACAGACACGAGCAAAACCTCGATCGGAGTAGTAGCATCGGTGAAACGGAAGGATCCTCCGGTAAGAACAATACGGAGGTAGCCTCCGGTTATGCAAGTCGATTTCCGAACGAGTTTCGTGAAAGGGTGACGCGGGTGAGCACCGACACCGACGCTCCCGCGCGTGCCCAGCGCAAGGACGCCGCGCGCAACCGCGAGGCGCTGCTCGCCGCGGCCGGCGAGGTCTACGCCGAGCGCGGCGTCGAGAGCTCGCTGGAAGAAATCGCCCGGCGCGCCGGGGTCGGCATCGGCACGCTCTACCGCCACTTCCCGAACCGCGATTCCCTCAACGAGGCGGTCTATCGCCGCGAGGTCGAGTCGCTGTGCGACAACGCCGACGAGCTGCTTGCCGACAACGACCCGGTCGATGCTCTGTCGGCCTGGATGCGGCGCTTCGCGGGCTACGTCGCGCGCAAGCGTGGCATGGCGATGGCGCTCAAGTCGGCGCTCGGCCCTGACAACGAACTGTTCAGCTACAGCCACAAGCGGATCAAGGACGCCCTCGGTTCGCTCGTCGACGCCGCTGTCGCGTCCGGACAGATCCGCTCCGACGTCGACTGCGACGACCTGCTGCGCGCGATGAGCGGGATCTGCATGGCCACCGACTCGCCCGGCTGGTCCGAGCGCAGCGGCCGGCTGGTCGACCTGCTCGTCGACGGCTTGCGCTACGGCGCGCCGGCTACTCGCTGACGAGGGCGCGGACTGACGGCGGCACCGCGATGCCGGGCCGCAGGTCGGGCGCTTCGAGTGGCGCGTCGTAGACAGCATGCTGCGGAACGACGCCCGCCCACGAGTCGCCGGCGACATCGTCGTCGGGATCGTCCGGCCAACCGGCCGAGATCTTCAACGACCACTCGCTGATCGGCAGTTCGAGCACGAGCGTTGCCGCCAGTTCAGACTTGCGCGGACGTCGGATCTCGGCCGAACGACCGGGGATGAGCCGCTCGGTGATCAGGTCGAGCGCCGCCTCGGCGTCATTCGCCACGGAGCATGCGCCGAACAGAACCGCGCTGCGATAGTGCAGTGACGACTCGAACGCCGACCGGGCGACGAGGACGCCTTCGACGGTCGTGACCGTCAGGCACGTCGGTGCGCCGTCGGCGAGACGGCGCATCCAGCGCGAGCCGGTCGACCCGTGCGCGAGCACCCGGTCGCCGTCGCGCACGATCGCGGTCGGGATCACCACGGGTTGGTTGTCGTCGCCGACGAGCCCGAAGTGACCGAGGATGCAGCTGTCGAGCAACGCGTCCAGGTCGGCACGCTCGACGCTGGCCTTCTCGCGCAGGCGGGTGATGTCGGTGCGTGTCACCGGCCTATTACACCGTTGACGAGGGCAGCCATCCGCGACGGGGTGCCGTGGCGACCCTCGGCGTGGTCGGCCCACGTCATCGCCTGCAGGGCGGCGTTCGCGCCGAGCCAGCGCAGCGGCTCCGGCTCCCAATCGGGGGAGCGATGGCCGACCCACGGCAACGCGGTGAGCTCGGTGTCGCGGCCCGTGATCAGGTCGGCCAGCGTGCGGCCGGCGAGGTTCGTCGTCGACACCCCGTCACCGACGTAGCCGCCGGCCCACGCGAGCCTTGTCGTGCGGTCGATTCCGACACTGGCATGCCAGTCGCGCGCGATGCCGAGCGGACCGCCCCACCGATGCGTGATGCGGGCCGACCGCAGCACCGGGAACAGCTCGTGCAGGGTGTGCTCGAGCGCGCTGAACACCCGGTCGTTGCGGTCGAAGTCGGGACGAATGCGCGAGCGGAAGTGGTAGGGCGCGCCGCGTCCGCCGAAGACCATGCGTCCGTCGGCTGTGCGCTGCCCGTAGATGATCAGGTGCCGGAAATCGCTGAACGTTTCGCGTTCGCGCAGCCCGATCTCGTCCCAGACCGAGTCCGGCAGGGGCTCGGTGGCGATGATCAACGAATAGACCGGAGCAATCGCACGGCGCAGCCCTGCCAGCGCCGGTGTGTAGCCCTCGGTCGCGCGCACGACGGTGTCGGCGTACACGGTGCCGCGGCGCGTGCGCACCGCTCCGGGCTCGACGACCTTGGCGCGCGATTGCTCGTAGATCGTGACGCCGCGCGCCTCGACGACTTCGGCAAGTCCACGGACGAGCTTGGCCGGTTGCACCGCAGCGCAGTGCGGCGTGTACGTGCCGCCCGCAACGTGGGTGGCGTTGAGCCGGGCGCGAGCCGCGTCCGCGTCGAGCAGCTCGAGATCGAGGCCGTACTCGGCCGCTTCGCGAGCCTCGTCCTTTGCGCGATGCAGTTGTGGCGCGCTGCGTGCGAGCACGACCGTGCCACCGACGGCGATATCGGCCTTGATGTCCTCGCGGGTGGCGGCGTCGACCACCGCCTGCACCGAGTCGCGCATCGCGGCGTACTGGGCGATGGCGGCGGCTCGCCCGGACTCGGCGGCGAGTGTGTCGATGCCGACCGGATAGAGGGCCGAGCACCAGCCGCCGTTGCGTCCGGACGCGCCGAAGCCGGCGACGCGCGCCTCGACCACCGCGATCCGCAGACTCGGGTCGAGTTCGTGCAGGTAGTACGCCGTCCAGAGTCCGGTCAGCCCTGCACCGACGATCGCAACGTCAGCCGTCGTGTCGCCGTACAGGTCGTCGCGCGCTTCGACCGGTGGCAGCTGGTCGAACCACAGCGACAGTGCGCGGTAGTCGAAGGGCTCGGTCAATTCAACACGGTGTCGAGGCTCACCGACTGGTAGCCGTGCGCCTCGGCGACAGGGCCGTTGGTGAGCTGGCCCTCGTGGGTGTTCAGGCCGAGAGCGAGCGCGTGGTCGCGGCGCAACGCCTCGCGCCAGCCACGGTTGGCGAGCTCGACGGCGTACGGGAGCGTCACGTTCGTCAGCGCGTAGGTCGACGTGTGCGGCACGGCTCCCGGCATGTTCGCGACGCAGTAGAAGACCGAGTCGTGAACCATGTAGGTCGGGTCGGCGTGCGTGGTCGGACGCGAGTCCTCGAAGCAGCCGCCCTGGTCGATCGAGATGTCGACGAGCACCGAGCCCGGCTTCATGCGCGACACGAGTTCGTTGCTGATGATCTTCGGTGCCTTCGCGCCGGGGACGAGCACTGCGCCGATGACGAGGTCGGCGTCGAGGACTGCCCTTTCGACCTCGTAGGCGTTCGAGGCGATCGTCTGGCAGTGGCCCTGGTAGATCGCGTCCATCTGGCGCAGGCGTGCGACGTTGCGGTCGAGAAGCAACACCTCGGCCTGCATTCCGAGCGCGATCGCGGCCGCGTTCTGTCCGGAGACGCCCGCGCCGATCACGACGACCTTCGCTGCGTACACCCCGGGGACGCCGCCCATCAAGGTTCCGCGGCCGCCGCCCTGGCGCATCAGGTGGTACGAACCGACCTGCGGGGCGAGGCGCCCGGCTACCTCGGACATCGGTGCCAGCAGCGGCAACGACCCGTCGGGGAGTTGCACCGTCTCGTAGGCGATGCCGGTCGTGCCCGCGGCCAGCAACGCGTCGGTGCAGGGTTGGTCAGCCGCCAGGTGCAGGTAGGTGAACAGCACCTGGTCCTTGCGCATGCGGTGGTATTCCTCGGCGATGGGCTCCTTGACCTTGAGCACCATGTCGCCGGTCGCCCAGACGTCATCGGCCGTGTCGAGGATCTGCGCGCCCGCGGCGACGAAGTCGTCGTTGGGGATCGACGAGCCGACGCCGGCGTCCTTCTCGACGAAGACCTCGTGCCCGCTGCGCACCAGCTCGTGCACGCCGGACGGAGTGATCGCCACTCGGTATTCGTGATTCTTGACTTCGCGTGGGATACCAACCTTCATGCCGAGATTGTGGAACATAACGATGGTTGATCACCAGATCTACGAATATGATTCGCTAAACTCCTACTGTGGCTGCTGAAGATTCAATCGGGGGGCCGATCCGCAAGGTCTCGCCGAACGATGTTCTGGACGAGATCGACCGGCGCATCGTGCGCGCCCTCGCCGACGACGCCCGGATGCCGAACAACGCACTCGCGGCCCTGGCCGGCGTCGCCCCGTCCACCTGCCTGGGACGCGTGCGATCGCTGCGAGACCGCGGCGCGATCCGCGGCTATCACGCAGACATCGACCCGGCCGTGCTCGGCCGTCCGCTGCAGGCGATGATCGCCGTCCGGCTGCAGTCGCATGCCCGCGGGCACATCCCCGACTTCATGGCGAAGATCGCCGAACTGCCCGAAGTGATCAACGTCTTCTTCCTCGGCGGTGCGAACGACTTCCTCGTGCACATCGCCGCGACGAACACGACCAACCTGCGGGATTTCGTTGTGGTGAACCTGAGCGGCAATCCGGACGTGGCCCTCACCGAGACCAACCTGATCTTCGAACACATTCGAGCGGGAGTTACCCACTGATGCTCCACACGATCTTCGGCTTGCCGGCACACGTGCTGTTGATCCACGTCGTGGTGGTGCTCGTACCGCTGGCCGCGCTGTTCACCGGGCTGTCCGCGGTCTGGCCGGCGGCGCGGCACAAGCTCGGCTTCATCAGCCCGTTGACGTCCCTGATCGCGCTGATCTTCGTGCCGATCGCGGTGAGCGCGGGCAGTTGGCTCAAGAATCAGCTGCACTACTCCGGTGCGCTTGAAGCGCGCATCCAGCGTCACGCGAATCTCGCCGGCGGCTTCGGGTGGTACGCGCTCGGCCTGTTCGTGGTCTCGGTTGCGGTGTGGTGGATCGGACGCACGTACGAGTTCGGCGTGATCTCGCACGGTTCGCGCACTGCGGTCGCGGAACCCGACGGCGCAGCCGGGGCTGTTGCCACCCGGACGCAGCCGGCAACGCGCCTGCCCACGCTGTGGGCAACCGTCCTCATCGTCGTGTCGGTTGCGATGTCGCTGCTGATCGTGTGGCAGCTCTACCGCATCGGCGACGCCGGCGCACACGCGGTGTGGGACGGCATCGTCCGTTAGCGGGTGCAGCTAGATCATTTCGGGTGTTAGCCTCCCTCTGCTCAAAGGGAGGGTTTCGAATCCGACCCGGTGACGGTGTCGACTACAACGCAAGCGACCGCACGCCCCGCGGTACCGATCGAGCTCGGGATCAGGTACTCGCCGGGTCGGCCTGCGATCGGTCCGTGCCAGTCGGTACCGACATGGCAGGGAGCCACGACAGACTCGTACCTCGACCTCCTTGCCACGATCGACAACCCGGACGCGCCGTCCACACCGATGCGGGCCGACTTCGAACTGCGCGACGTCACCACGGCGACCACCGTCGTGTCCGCCTCGGACCCTGACGGGCAGACGAGCATGACGTCGACAGGCGCCGGCGAGCGTGTGGTCGACGCTTTCATTCCGTTCGACCTGTTGACGGAAGGGCACACCTATCAGGTCGACGCCATCGGCGATGACGGCACCACTACGACCGCGCCGAGCACAGCATGCACTTTCGGCTATGACACGAAGGCCCCGTCGGTCACCAACGTGACGGCGACTGCTGGGCCGTACCACACGGGCCAGGCGATCACGTTCACCGTGACGGGCGCCGAGGTGGCGCCGGCGTCAGGTGCTGCTAGCGGGCTCGACCATTTCGGCTACTCCTTCGTCGACGGGAGCTACCTCACCGGCGACGGCGGCACGCACGTCACCGGGACCGGTGACACGATGAACCGAACCGCGACGATCACATTCACCCCGAGTCAGTGGGGTCAGAACACTCTGTACGTGCACGTTCTCGACGGGGCCGGCAACACCTCGACCACGTACACGTACAGCTTCAACGTTTCGGGCTAGGTCATTTCCCGCCCGCGAACACACCCTGCCCGGGGAACGCGCCGTTCGTGACGATGATCCGAGTCAGGCCCTTGCCGAGCTCGACCAGCCGGGCCGTGCGCTCGGCACCCAGGTGCTCCCACGGCGCGGCGTCGAGCGCGTCGGTCGTGGCCTCGACCTCCGCCCGCTGCGCGACGCCCGCCTCGGTGAGCTGGGCACCGTCCATCAGCCCGCGGTCTTGGAGCGCGGCGAGCGCGGCGCTCCATTGCTCGTCCGACCAGCCGCGCAGCAGCTTGGCGGCCTCGACGGTGAAGCCGCGGCCGGTCGCTGTGTGCGTGACGATCGACTCGATACCGGACAGCCCGGCACGCGCGAGTGCCATCGTGTGCCCGTCGCCGCGAGATTCGCGCAGCAGGGTCGCCGCGTGCCACATCGCCAGATGCGGCTCGTCCGGCCACGGCAACGCGGCATGGCCGGCGTACAAGGGACGTCCTTCGGGCGTGAGCGCTGTAGTCGCCTCGCGCGCGAGTTCGGCGAGTTCGGAGACCTCCGGCGAGTCGACGGCGTCGCCGAGCAGTCGGCGCAGGGCGAGATCGGCGCTGCGCAGTCGGGCTGCCAGGATCTCGTCGATGGTCGCGAGCGTCCATGCGCGTGGGATGTACTTGGCGACGAGGTCCGGGTTGAAGTTCACGAACGTCGCCGTCGTGACGCCGGGGGTCACCGCACCCATCGGCGCAGAACGCGACGCGAAGTACGGCATGCGACCCGGACGTAGCCCCGCGGCGACGAGTTGTGCTTCTGCCTCGGGCGCGAAGTAGATCATCGAGTGCAGGGAGTCGGTGGCGCGGTGCGCACGCCCGGCGAATTCGCTCACCCGGCCGACCCTAGATCGCGTCCGATGTCCGTACCGAGGCGGTGTCCGGACAGCCACGCCGACTCCACGCGCGGGGAACCGCTCGAGCACCATGAATCGCCGCACATCGCGAGCTTCCCGTCCCACCAGTACGACGCCTCGCCGTGCGTGCCGGCCGGCTTGGCGAACCTCCAGCGATGCGCGTGCGTCCACGCCGGCTCGCCGATGCCCGGCAGCAGCCGCTGTGCCGCGGTGAGCACAGGGGCGATCGCGCCGACCGGATCGTCGAGGTGCGCACGCGCACGCTCGTGCGTCGTGTGCAGGACGAGCACCGGAGCACCGTCGCCGCGTCGGGCGCCATCGTCAGCGATCAAGGTGAGGTCGGGATCGTCGTTGACGAACGCGGCGTGCTCCAGCGTCCACGCCCGCGAAGCGAACCCGGCCGCAACGGCTATCACCGGTTCGTACTCAACCCATTCGATCAGGTCACCTGCTAGTCGGGCCGCTTGAGCATCGGGCATCGCGAGCACGGTGACGTCGTAGCCGGTCGGCAGGTCACGCACCTCGTCGCCGAGAGTGACCTCGCCGTGCAGGTCGCGGGCGAGACTGCGCAGCCCGTCCGGCGTCCCGAACCGCATCGGGCCCGACGTCGTCGAGCGCCCGTCGCGACCGAGCACCTCGAACGTGTCCGTCCACTCATGCACGAGACCGCGGCGAAGCCAGTCGGCGACAACGGTGACGAACTCGTCGTCCTTCGCGGTGAAGTACGCCGCGCCGAGGTCGACGCGGCGTCCGTGCAGTTGCGGTGACGCCAGCCGGCCGCCGACGGCGCGGCCGCGCTCGCGCACGGTGACGTCGACGCCGGACGCTCGCAGCGCGCGTGCGCACGCTGCGCCGGCGATTCCGGCGCCGACGATCAGTACTCGCGTCAGATGCGCGACCAGGCCTCGGTGAACACCGACCGCAGGATCTGCTCGATCTCGTCGAACTCCGCCTGGCCGATGATCAGCGGCGGCGCGAGCTGCACGACCGGATCACCGCGGTCGTCGGCGCGACAGTAGAGCCCGGCGTCGAACAGCGCCTTGGACATGAAGCCGCGCAGGAGCCGGTCGGCCTCTTCGCCCTCGAAGGTCTCCTTGGTGTTCTTGTCCTTCACGAGCTCGATGCCGTAGAAGTAGCCGTCGCCGCGCACGTTGCCGACGATCGGCAGGTCGTTCAACTTCTCCAGCGTCGCGCGGAACGCACCCTCGTTGTCGAGGACGTGCTGGTTGAGACCCTCACGGTCGAAGATGTCGAGGTTGGCCATCGCGACCGCCGACGACACCGGGTGACCGCCGAACGTGTAACCGTGCGGGAACACCGCGTCGCCGTTCCAGAACGGCTCGGCGATGCGGTCGCTGATCAGGCACGCGCCGATGGGGGAGTAGCCGCTCGTCATGCCCTTGGCACACGTGATCATGTCCGGGACGTAGCCGAACTTGTCGGCACCGAAGGTCGTGCCGAGCCGGCCGAACGCGCAGATGACCTCGTCGGACACCATCAGGACGTCGTGCTTGTCGCAGATCTCGCGCAGCCGCTGGAAGTAGCCGGGCGGCGGCGGGAAGCACCCGCCGGAGTTCTGGACGGGCTCGACGAAGACCGCGGCGACGGTGTCGGGACCTTCCATCTCGATGGCCAGGTCGATCTGGTCAGCGGCCCACCGGCCGAACGCGTCGTAGTCGTCGCCGTGCTCGGGCGCGCGGTAGAAGTTCGTGTTCGCCGCCTTGTGCGCTCCGGGTACGAGCGGTTCGAACCACTTCTTCGCGTCCGGGATGCCGGTGATCGACAGCGCGCCCTGCGGCGTGCCGTGATAGGCGATGTTGCGGCTGATGACCTTGGTCTTCATCGGCTGGCCGACGAGCTTCCAGTACTGCTTGGCGAGCTTCCACGCGGTCTCAACGGCTTCGCCACCGCCGGTGGTGAAGAAGACCTTGTTCAGGTCGCCAGGGGCCAGGTCGGCGAGCCGGTCGGCCAGCTCGATGGCCTGCGGGTGGGCGTAGCTCCACAGCGGGAAGAACGCGAGTTCGTTGGCCTGCTTGAACGCGGCCTCGGCCAGCTCGCGTCGGCCGTGGCCCACCTGCACCACGAACAGGCCGGCCAGCCCGTCCAGGTATGCCTTGCCGTGCACGTCGTAGACGCGCGCGCCGTCGCCTCGCACGATGGTCGGCACCGGCGAGTTGGCGTACGACGAGAGCTTCGTGAAGTGCATCCACAGATGCTCACGGGCCTTGTCGGACAGTTCGGACGCCGCGGGATTGTTCAGCGGCTGGTTCATTTCGCACCCCAGTTGTAGGTCTGCTTGGCGAGCTTCAGATACAGCCAAGACTCGGTCCGCTCGACGCCGTCCAGCGAGCGGATGTTTCGGTTGACCACCTGCAGCAGGTGGTCGTCGTCCTCGACGACTATTTCGGCGAGGATGTCCCACGACCCCGCAGTCACCACGAGGTAGTCGACCTCGGGAATCTGCGCGAGTTTCGCGGCCACTGCTTCGATGTCCCCGCTCACGGAGATCCCGACCATCGCCTGGCGGGCGAACCCGATCTGCATCGGGTCCGTCACCGCGACGATCTGCATCACGCCGGAATCGATCAGCTTCTGCACGCGCTGGCGCACGGCCGCCTCGGACAGGCCGACCGCTTGTCCGATCGACGCGTACGAGCGGCGCCCGTCGGCCTGCAGCTGTTCGATGATGGCCCGGCTGACGTCGTCGGTCGTGATTCGTGCGGGGGTACGAGCCATGACAACGATTTTGCCTGTCTTGTTCATGGTTTGGCAAGCGAATCCGTAGTATAACGTGCAGCGAACGACGCAAACCGCTGCGTCCGCTTCCTAGGAGCCAGCCGTGGCGCTTGCTGCTACTCCGACCGATCTGTTCGCCGGCGAGGCCAGCGCCGAGAAAGCCAAGCTGCAGAAACACTTCGGCCGCGCCGACATCTTCTTCTTCCTCGTCTGCACGCTCGTCGGCGTCGACGGCCTCGGCCTGCTCGCCACGTTCGGCGGCGCGGGATTCACCTGGTTGATCGCGTGCGTCGTGCTGTTCGCGATCCCCTCGGCGATGCTGCTCGCCGAACTCGGTGCGACCTTCACAGACGAGGGCGGGCCGTACGTGTGGGTGCGCCAGGCGTTCGGGCATCTCGCCGGGGCGGTCAACAACTTCTTCTACTGGGTGACCAACCCGGTGTGGATGGGCGGGACGCTGGTCGGCACGGCGGCGGGTGGTTTCATCACGTTCTTCAACAACGGCAAGGACTATTCGACGACCACACTCGCGCTGATCGGCATTCCGTTCATCTGGCTAGGCGTGCTGTTCGCGATCCTCTCCTTCCGCGTGGGCAAGTGGGTCGCCACGATCGGCGCGTTCGCCCGGTTCCTGCTGCTCGGCTTCTTCAGCATCATCGTGGTCGCCTACGGCGTGAAGCACGGCTTCCACGGCGTCGGTGCGGGCGACTTCAGCCCGACCTTCTCGAGCTTCGTCGTGCTCGTGCCGCTCATCCTGTTCAGCCTCGTCGGCTTCGAGCTCCCGAGCGCGGCCGGCGAAGAGATGGAGGACGCGAAGGACGACGTCCCCGCCGGTATCGCCAAGTCGGTGATCGCGACGACACTGCTGTACGGATTGCCCGTGCTCGGCATCCTCCTCGTGCTGCCGGTGAGCCAGGCGACGGGCCTGGCGGGTTTCCCCGATGCGATCAAGCAAGCGCTGACTGTCTTCGGCGGCAGCGTGGTGACAGCGCACGACGGCACGGTGACTTCGCACTTGAGCACGTCCGGAGAGTTCATGGGCTGGGCGCTCGGCGTGCTGATCGCGATCGTCGCGTTCACGTCCGGGCTGACCTGGATCATGGGCTCGGACCGCACGCTGGCGGTGTCCTGCTACGACGGCGCCGGCCCGCGCTACTTCGGTAGGTTCTCGGCACGTTTCGGCACCCCGTTGCGCGTGAACGTGTTGTCCGGGCTGGTGTCGAGCGCAGTGTTCATCGCGACGCTGCTGATCACGAGTGGCGACGCTGCCAAGTTCTTCAACGTCGCCCTGTCACTCGCAGTGTCGACGACGCTGCTCTCCTATCTCGGCATCTTCCCTGCGGCGTGGGTCCTGCGCGGCCGCCGTCCGGCTGGCGACGACGCCTACCGCGCTCCGCTGATCCCGGTGATGACGATCATCTCGACAGCGTTCATCGTGTTCTGCACCTTCGAGATCCTGTTCCCCGGCGCCGGCGATGTGTGGTTCGGCAAGGCCGTGCGTCCGGACGGCTGGGTAGCCTCGGAGAAGCTGACGTACCTGCTCACCGAGCTCGTCCCGCTGCTGATTTTCCTGGCCGTCGCGATTGCGTTCTGGGCCGCCGGGCGACGGCACCGGACGCAGCTTGCACGCGGTTCCAGTGAGGTTTTACGCGTCTGAAACAAGGTTGACGCGCAAATCCGTTGACAACGGCGCATCTGAGCACGGAATTCGTGTTCGGATGCTTGTCTCACGGCGCGCGGCATGTCACGATGCGTTCCACGAAGGTCGGGGGAGGGGTCCCGGGTGGAGGCAGCGCAGAATTCATGGATGTGACGAAGTCGGACGTGGCGACGGCGACCCCCGCGCAAAGCTCCGAAACCACAGCAGACCCGACCACCGTGCCCGCCATCGAACTTGTGGGGATAGCCAAGCGCTTCCACTCCCGCCGCGGCACTGTCACGGCTGTCGAGCGCGTCGATCTCGTGATCGGCGAGGGCGAATTCTTCTCCCTGCTCGGCCCGTCCGGATGTGGCAAGACGACCACGCTGCGCATGATCGGCGGCTTCGAGGAGCCGACTGAGGGGCAGATCCTGCTGCACGGCAAGGATGTCGTCGGAGTTCCGCCGAACCACCGTGACGTCAACATGGTCTTCCAGAGCTACGCGCTGTTCCCGCACATGTCGGTGTTCGACAACGTCGCATTCGGTCTGCGCCGCAAGGGCGTCGGCTCGGACGAGGCGAAGAAGCGCGTCGACGAGATGCTCGAACTCGTCCAGCTCGAGGGCAAGTCCGACCGCCGACCACGCGAGTTGTCCGGCGGCCAGCAGCAGCGTGTCGCGTTGGCACGCGCGCTCGTCAACCGACCTCGTGCGCTGCTGCTGGACGAGCCGCTCGCCGCGCTGGACCTCAAGCTGCGCCAGGCCATGCAGATCGAACTCAAGCGCATCCAGCGCGAGGTCGGCATCACATTCATCTTCGTCACCCACGACCAGAACGAGGCGCTGACGATGAGCGACCGGCTGGTCGTGATGAACGCCGGCCGCATCGAGCAACTCGGCGCACCGCGCGAGATCTACGAGCGACCGCGCACCCGCTTCGTCGCCGGCTTCATCGGAACGTCGAACATCATGACCGGCGTCGTGCGCGAGATGGACGGCACGTCGGCGATTCTCGAGACCTCGACCGCCGACGAGACCCTGATCGTCGCCGATGCGAACGAGGCGGACGCCTCGGTCGGCCAGCCGCTGCACATCACCGTGCGCCCCGAGAAGATCGTGATCGGCACCGATGTTCCTGCTGCGGGCCGGTGTGCGATCCGGGGCCGGGTCACCGAAGTGGTCTACCTCGGCACGTCCACCCAGTACGCCGTGCAGACTACGAACGGCACCGATCTGCTGGTGTTCCTGCAGAACTCGGCAGACTCTGCCGACGTCGCGCACCGTGGTCAGGACATCTGGCTGTCGTGGCGACCCGAACACTCGCTCGCGCTGGCAGTCGATCCGGCCGACGCGGCGGACGTGACGGAGGAGGCGGTCTGATGACTGACGACTTCAGCGCCCACCTCGGTCCCGACCTCGAGCGCGGGCTCACGCAGCCCAGGCTCAACCGTCGGCGATTTCTGCAACTCGGCGGGCTCGGGGCTCTGGGTCTCGGCCTGACCGCATGCAGCATCCCCGGCTCGAAGAGCAGCGGCGGCAGTCTCGGCGGCCAGGCCTGGCGCGACCAGATCACCAAGTTCTGGTCGCAGCAGAAGCAGGCCAACACTCTGAATTTCGAGAACTGGCCCCTCTACATCGACGTCGGCAAGGGCAGCGACCATCCGTCGCTCGACCTGTTCACGAAACAAACCGGCATCAACGTCAGCTACAAAGAAGACATCCAGGACGACGCGTCGTTCTACGGCAAGATCGCGCCGGTGCTCAAGGCCGGGCAGAACGTCGGCTTCGACCTGATGGTGATCACGAACGGCTTCGAACTCGACAACCTGTTCGAACGCGACTGGTTGATACCGCTCGACCAGAGCCGGATGACGAACTTCTACACCTACGCCTCGGACCTTGCGAAGGACCCGAGCTACGACCGCGGCAACGTCTACACGATGCCGTGGCAGTCGGGCATCACCGGCATCGGCTACAACCCGAAGCTTGTCGGCAAGGAGATCACCAGCTGGAACGATCTGCTCGACCCGAAGCTCAAGGGCAAGGTCGGCATGTTCGCCGACAACCAGGATCTGCCGTGTTCGGCCCTGTGCGCCATCGGCATCAACCCCGAGACGTCGACGCCGGCCGACTGGAAGAAGGCGGCCGACTGGTTGAACAAGCAGCGGCCGTACGTGCGCAAGTACTACGACCAGTCCTACATCGGTGCGCTCAAGCGCGGTGACCTCTGGGCGACGATGGCCTGGTCGGGCGACGTGTTCGCGAGTCAGGCCGACAACCCGGATCTGAAGTTCGTCGTGCCCAAGGAGGGCGCGGTGATCTGGACCGACAACATGTGCATCCCGCTCCATGCGAGCCACCCGCTCGACGCGATGATCTACATGGACTTCGTCTACCAGCCGACTATCGCTGCGATGCTCGCCGACTACATCAACTACATCACTCCGGTGTCCGCGACCCAGCAGATCTTCGCTAAAGAGGCCAAGGACGCCACCAGCAAGAGCGACAAGGCGTACTACGCGAACCTGTCGACCAGCCCCGAGATCTTCCCGAGTCCGTCCGACTTCGCAAAGCTCCATCGTTACCGAGTGCTGACTCCGGCCGAAGAGAACCAATGGAACGCGCTCTTCGAGCCGATCTACCAGTCATGAGCGCACGATCCATCAGGCAACGCCTGACGCCCTATGTCCTTGTCCTGCCCGGCTGGCTGTGGCTCGTGATCTTCTTCGTCGTGCCCGCGTTGTCGATGCTGTCGGTGTCGACGATGACCGGCGACGACCTCAACGGGTTCAAGCAGACCTTCCATCTCAGCACCTACGCCGACGCGTGGAATCAGTACCACACCCAGATCATCCGGTCACTGACATATGGCGTCATTGCCACCGTGGTGTGCCTGATCATCGCCTACCCCGTCGCCTATTGGATCGCGTTCCGCGGTGGCCGGTACAAGTCGTCGTTGTTGTTCCTGCTACTACTGCCGTTCTTCGTGTCGTTCGTGATCCGCACGCAGTCGTGGGAGTTCATGCTCGACGACCACGGCATGGTGCTCGGGACGTTGCGCACGCTGCATCTGGCGGGCTTGCTCGAGAACATCGGCCTGCTCGGCAGCGGCGGGCAGATCCTGCAGACCTCGACCGCGGTCGTCGGCGGGCTCGTCTACAACTTCCTGCCCTTCACCGTGCTGCCGATCTACGTGGCGCTCGAACGCGTCGATCCTGCGCTGCTCGAGGCGTCCGCCGATCTCTACGCGAACAAGCTGATGGCGTTCCGCAAGGTCGTGCTGCCGTTGTCGTTGCCCGGCGTGTTCGCCGCCGTGCTGCTGACCTTCGTGCCGGTGGCTTCCGACTACGTGAACGCGCAGATCCTCGGCGGGGCCAAGACGACGATGGTGGGCACGGTGATCCAGACCGAGTACTTCACCAATCTCAACTATCCGATGGCAGCGTCGTTGTCGTTCATCTTGATGGCGGTGTTGCTGGTCGGGATCTTCGCCTACGCGAAAGCCCTCGGCACGGACGATGCGCTCGAGATGGCGGCGGCATGAGCACCGCACTTGCGGGCACCACTCCCGGCGCCGCCGTCGACGAAGCGCGTCCCACTGCGCCGAAGCGCAAGCGGGCCCGGCGCGGGTGGCTGCTTCCGATCTGGGGCTGGCTCGTCATCCTCTGGCTCATCTCGCCGATCGCCGTGATGATCGTCTACGGGTTCAACGACGGCAACGGCAAGGCCGTGAGCACGACGTGGAACGGTTTCACGTTCAAGTGGTACGAGAACCTGTTCGTCTTCCCTGACCTGACCACCGCGATCGAGAACTCGATCACGATCGCTCTGCTGACGACGCTTATCGCGGTTGTGCTCGGCACGATGATGGGAGTCGCGCTCGGCAAGTACCGCTTCCGCGGTACCTCGTCGGTGAACCTGTTGCTGTTCGCGAACATCGCTGCTCCCGAGGTTGTGCTCGGGGCAGCGCTGCTGACGCTGTTCCTGACCCTGAACGTCCCGCGTGGCTATTGGACGATCCTCATCGCGCATGTGATGTTCAGCGTGGCGTACGTGGTCGTGACGGTGCGCGCGCGCATGGCCGGGCTCGACCCGGCGATGGAGGAAGCGGCCCGCGATCTGGGCGCGGGTCCGATTGCGACGTTCTTCCGGGTGACGTTGCCGATCATCTGGCCCGGTGTGCTTGCCGGTGGCCTGCTCGCGTTCGCGATGTCGATCGACGACTACATCATCACCAGCTTCAACAACGGGCAGACGCAGACGTTCCCGCTCTGGGTGTACGGCGCGTTCCAGCGCCAGGGCGGCAGTGTGCCGCCGCAGGTGAACGTGATGGGCACGCTGATCTTCGCGTTCGGAGTGCTGGTTGCGGTTGGCGCCGCCGTCAGTGCGCGGAAGAAGGCATGACCCGCGCACCAGCCACTGTTCACGCCGCGCTCGCCGACGCCAGCCCGTCCTGCTTCTGGCTCGACTCACCCGATCGACCGGCGCCCGAACCGCCCCTGCGCGAACGTACGACGGGCGACCTCGTCGTAGTAGGCGCCGGCTACACCGGGCTGTGGACGGCGTTGCTGGCGAAGGAGGCCGATCCCAGCAGGGACGTCGTCCTGCTCGATGCGCGTAGCGCAGGCTGGGCCGCGTCCGGGCGCAACGGCGGGTTCTGCGTCGCCTCGCTCACGCACGGCATCGCGAACGGAATCGACAGGTTCCCTGACGAGATGGCGACGCTCGACCGGCTCGGGCTCGCGAATCTCGATGCCATCGAAGCGACGGTGCAGCGGTACGCGATCGACTGCGGCTTCGAGCGCACGGGCGAGTTGTCGGTGGCCGTCGAGCCGCACCAGGTCGACTGGTTGCACGAGGAGGTCGCTGCCGCCGTCGAGTTCGGGCACGACGCGGTCTTCCTCGATCAGGATGCGATGCGCGCTGAGGTCGCGTCGCCGACGTTTCTCGCCGGCGCATGGGATCGCAGCCATGCCGCTCTTGTCGATCCGGCGCGACTCGCGTGGGGGCTTCGCGCGGCATGCCGCCGGCTCGGCGTGCGGATCTACGAGGACACCGAGGTCGAGACTGTGCAGCGCGACGGTGCGGCCGTGCTCGTCCGGTGTGGAGGGAACGCGACGGTGCGTGCCGGCGCAGTCGCGCTCGCGACCAACGCATTCCCGTCGCCAGTGCGTCGCTTGCGCCAGTTCGTCGTGCCGGTGTGGGACTACGTACTGATGACCGAGCCGCTGAGCGACGCCCAACTTGCTTCGATCGGATGGCGCAACCGGCAGGGTCTCGGTGATTCGGCCAATCAGTTCCACTACTTCCGGCTCACGCACGACAACCGGATCCTGTGGGGCGGCTACGACGCGATCTACTACTGGCGCAGCGGATTGCGCGATGAGCTCGACCAGCGACCCGAAACGTTCAACATGCTGGCGGCACAATTCTTCGAGACGTTTCCGCAGCTGGACGGGCTGCGGTTCACCCATCGCTGGGGTGGCGCGATCGACACGTCGACGCGGTTCTTCGCCTTCCAGGGCACTGCCCTCGGCGGCCGCGTCGCCTACAGCCTGGGCTACACCGGGCTCGGCGTCGGCGCGACCCGGTTCGGCGCGTCGGTGATGCTCGATCTGCTCGACGGCCGCTCGTCCGAGGCGCTGTCGTTGCGGGCCGTGCGCTCGAAGCCGCTGCCGTTCCCGCCCGAGCCGCTGCGCTGGACCGGCATCCAGCTGACCCGGCGTGCGCTCGCGCGCGCCGACCGCAACGGCGGCCGGCGCGGGCCGTGGTTGCGGGTGCTCGATCGGGTCGGTCTCGGCTTCGATTCCTAGGTGTGCCGCTTCTTGCTGTGCCGCTCGTAGCTGTGCCGCGCTCAGATGTGCAGCGCGGCCCGGACGACCTCGAGTGCGTGCTCGTTATCTGCGCCGCAGTCGCGCGCGACCTTCGCATAGGTCTGCGCCGCGGCGAGCAGGCGTTGTGCCGTGTGGTCGCCGGCTGCGCTCACGACCGTCCCAGCCCGCCCGCGCGTCTCGACGAGACCGGCTGTTTCGAGCTCGCGGTATGCGCGCGCGACGGTGTTGACAGCCAGGTCGAGCTGCTCGGCGAGGGCGCGGACGGTCGGCAATCGAGTGCCGACGACGAGCGTTCCGTCGGCGATCTGCGCCGCGAACTGCGCTCGGACCTGCTCGAACGGCGGGACGGGCGAGCCGGGATCGATCCGCATTCGCCGAATCTAGCCGACGCGACGGATTCGCTCGCCGTCCCGCTCGATCCACAGGGAATCAGTCGCCGAGAAACGGATAGGCTGCCGTAATGCGCATCCTCATTCTCGGCGCCGGCGGCGTCGGTTCGGCCGCGGCCCTGATCGCGGCCCGCCGCAGTTTCCCGTCCCATGTCGTGGTCGCCGACTACGACAGGGCGCGCGCGGAAGCGGCCGCAGTAGCGACCAAGGACGGCCGGTTCGTCGCCGCTCAGGTCGACGCGTCCGACCAGGAGGCGATCGAACGGCTACTCGACGCCGAGGAAATCGATGTCGTCCTCGGCGCCACCGACCCGCGGTTCACCATGCCGATCTTCCGAGCGGCGCTGAGCCGGCGCATCCACTACGTCGACATGGCGATGTCGCTGTCGAAGCCACACCCGGACCGGCCGTACGAACAGACCGGCGTGATGCTCGGCGACGAGCAGTTCGAGCTGGCCGACGAATGGCGCGACACCGGAAAGATCGCGCTTGTCGGCATGGGTGTCGAACCCGGCCTCGCCGACGTGTTCGCGCGGTACGCGGCCGACCATCTGTTCAGCGAGATCGACGAGGCCGGGGTGCGCGACGGCGCGAACCTCGAGGTGAGTGGCTACGAATTCGCGCCGTCCTTCTCGATCTGGACCACGATCGAAGAGTGTCTGAACCCGCCGGTCGTCTACGAGAAGGACCGCGGCTGGTTCACGACCGAACCGTTCAGCGAACCCGAAGTGTTCGACTTTCCCGACGGCATCGGCCCGGTCGAATGCGTGAACGTCGAGCACGAAGAGGTCATGTTGATCCCGCGGTGGGTCGACGCGAAGCGGGTGACGTTCAAGTACGGGCTCGGTGACGAGTTCATCGACGTGCTGAAGACGCTGCACAAGCTGGGCCTGGACAAGACCGACAAGGTGAAGGTCGGATCGGTCGAAGTCAGCCCACGCGACGTCGTTGCGGCGTGCTTGCCCGATCCGGCGCAACTGGGCGACCGCATGACGGGAAAGACCTGCGCGGGCCTGTGGGTGCGGGGGACGGGCAAGGACGGCAAGCCCCGATCGACCTACCTCTACCACGTGGTCGACAACGAGTGGTCGATGCGCGAGTACGGCGCACAGGCCGTCGTGTGGCAGACCGCCGTCAACCCGATCGTCGCGCTCGAGCTGATTGCCAACGGCTCTTGGGACGGTGCGGGCGTACTCGGTCCGGAGGCTTTCGACGCGGTGCCGTTCCTCGACCTGCTCAAGGACGGATACGAGTCGCCGTGGGGTCAGCGCGAGCAGTGAGCAGATAGGTTCGCGACATGGCACGGTACGGCGCGCAGTTCGGTCCGGACATCACGTTCCTCGGTGTCGAGCGCTGCGACTGGGGGGAGGCGTCGAGCTTCGACGGCGCGGACGTCGTCATCCTCGGCGCGCCGTTCGACGGCGGGACGTCGCATCGGGCGGGCACGCGGTTCGGTCCGCAGTACATCCGGCAGACGTGCTACCTGCCGCACGACGGGTCGCGTCCCTCGCTGGCAATGCGGGTGGACGGGCTGCAGGACCTGAATGTGTTCGACGCCGGCGATGTCGAGATGTACTCCGGCGATGCCGAGCGATCGGTGCGCGACCTGCAGGAAGCGGTGTACGCGATCGCGCGCACCGGCGCCGTCCCACTCGTGCTCGGCGGTGACCACACGATCGCGTGGCCCGACGCGGCCGGCGTCGCGCAGCACGTGGGCCAGGGCAAGACCTCGATGATCCACTTCGACGCGCATGCCGACACCGGAAACATCGAGTTCGGCTCGCTCATCGGCCATGGCCAGCCGATGCGGCGCCTGATCGAGTCCGGTGCGCTACGCGGCGATCGGTTCCTGCAGATCGGGTTGCGTGGCTACTGGCCGCCGCCCGAGACCCTCGACTGGATGGCCGAACAGCGGATGCGTTCGTACGAGATGAGCGAGATCGTGTCGCGCGGTCTCGACGAATGCCTCACCGAGGCGTTCGGTATCGCGATGGACGAGTGCGACGGCGTGTTCCTGTCCGTCGACATCGACGTGTGCGACCCCGGCCACGCGCCGGGGACGGGCACGCCCGAACCCGGCGGGCTCACCTCCCGACAGCTGCTCGACTCGGTGCGCCGCATCGCCTACGAGCTGCCCGTGCTCGGGATGGACGTCGTCGAGGTGTCACCGCCGTACGACCACGCAGAGATCACGTCGTTCCTCGCGAACCGAGTCGTGCTCGAGGCACTGACGGGGATCGCCCGGCGCCGCCGCGACGCCGTGGACGGCACGACCTGGGATCCGCGCACACCGCTCCTCGAACGGTGAGTGGCGCGTTCCTGTGGTGAGTGGCGCGATTTTTCGCGCCACTCACCGGCCAAATGCGCCACTCAACGTACGGAGCGATCTGGAGACACAGACCGCACACAGCGAGCAATCAGCGTCCGTACAGCAACGGCGGGCATCGTGAAGTCACACAACAAGGAGGCTCACGATGACCACCCCAGCCGGCCCGTTCGGCGCCCGCAACCCGTTCACGTCCGTCCCGCCACGCTTCGACGCGGCCTACACAGCCTGGAACACCGTGGCGAGCTATGACGACTATGCGCTGGCACAGCGCGCGGTCGACCAGCTCTCCGACGACGGGTTCCCGGTCGAGCAGCTCGACATCGTCGGGTCCGACCTGCGCCTGGTCGAGCGCGTGACCGGACGGCTCACCAAGGGACGCGCGGCCGGCGCAGGTGCCGCCAGCGGAGCCTGGTTCGGTGTCATGATCGGGCTGCTGCTCGGCATCTTCACTGCCGGCTCATGGTTCGGACTGCTGCTGGTCGGCGCCATGGTCGGAGCGGCCTGGGGCGCGCTGTTCGGCTACATCGGCCACGCGGCCACCCGCGGGGCGCGTGACTTCGCTTCTGCCCGCACGCTCGTCGCCCTGCGCTACGACCTGGTCGCCCGCAACGGCTACGCGGACGCGGCGCGCAGCGGATTGCAGAGCGCCGGGCTCGTCGCTGCGTGACGTCGCGCCTATGAACGGGTGACGTCCAGTGCCGGAAACCTGCTGAGCACGCCTTCCATCCGGACCCCCAACGGACCTACGGTGACGTAACCGTAAGTTCCCGACGAACGGAGACCTCGTGCTCGACGCGCAGGACACCGCAAGCGGCACCGAACAGCGACTGCTCCACGAGCTCGAGCCCGTGGTGGCGGCCAACCTGGACCGCCACCTCGGCCTGGCCAAGGAATGGCACCCGCACGACTACGTGCCGTGGAGCCGCGGACGCGACTTCGCGTTCCTCGGCGGCGAGGACTGGCGTCCGGAGGACTCACCGCTCGATCCGGTCGCGAAGACGGCGATGACCGTCAACCTGCTGACCGAGGACAACCTGCCCTCCTACCACCGAGAGATCGCGACCCGCTTCGGCCGCGACGGCGCGTGGGGTCAGTGGGTCGGACGGTGGACGGCCGAAGAGGGCCGCCACGGCATCGCGCTGCGTGATTACCTCGTCGTCACTCGCGGTGTCGATCCCGTCGAACTCGAGCGGCTGCGCATGGCGCACATGAGCGCCGGCTACGACTCCGGCGACAAGACGGCACTCCAGGCGGTCGCGTACGTCTCGTTCCAGGAACTCGCGACGCGCGTTTCGCACCGGAACACCGGCGCTGCGACGGGTTGCCCGCTGGCCGAGCAGTTGCTCGCGCGCATCTCGACCGACGAGAACCTGCACATGGTCTTCTACCGCAACATCGTCGCCGCAGCCCTCGACCGCGCGCCGGACGCGACGATGTGCGCGATCCGCGACGAGGTGGTCGGTTTCCAGATGCCCGGCGCGGGAATGCCTGGGTTCGCCCGCAACTCGGTGACGATCGCCAAGGCGGGGATCTACGACCTGCGCCTGCACCACGACGAGGTGATCTCGCCCGTCCTGCGGTTCTGGAAGGTGTTCACGCGCGACGACCTCGGTCCCGAGGGCGAGAAGGCGCGCGAGGAACTCGCTACCTTCATGAGCGAGCTCGATGCGCAGGCGACGCGGTTCGTCGAGAAGCGGGAGCGCAGGCGCGCCGCGGTCTGAGAGCTACTTGCGCCAGGCGTTCTTACGACGCTGGACGTCCCAGACCAGCGTCACGATCAGCCCCAGCGCGAAGGCCAGCAGCCAGAACGAACCCGAGTGGTTGTAGTGCGTCGCGGTCAACATCACCACGAGCAGGATCGCGATGAACCATCCCGTGACGCGGGCGGCGCGACCCCACTCGCCGTGCCAGCCCCAGTCCTCGGGATGCTCCTCCGGGTGGTGCGACGCGTAGTCCGGCGGTGAGCCCAGATCGGGCTGCTCGCTGTGCGGGTTCAGTGCCACGGCCTCATTCTGGCACCTCGGTTGCGGTCGATACCGTTGAGGTGTGCGAATCACAGGTCTCGGTCATGCCAGCGTCCTTCTCGAGACCGCACACGGCTCGATCCTCACCGACCCGTGGGTGAACCCGGCCTATTTCGGATCGTGGTTCCCGTTCCCGGACAACTCGCACGGCCAGCCTGGGATCGACTGGGACCGCTTCGGCAACGCCGACTACCTGTTCGTCTCACACCTGCATCGCGACCACTTCGACGCCGAACAGCTGAAGAAGCACGTGTCGAAGAAGACGACCGTCCTACTGCCCGAATACCCGACGTCCGAACTCGAGGACGCGCTGCGCGATTGCGGGTTCACGTCGTTCGTGACGCCGACGTCCGGCGAGGTCGTCGACCTCGACGGGCTGCAGGTCATGATCCAGGCCCTCGTGTCACCGACCGACGGCCCGATCGGTGACTCGTCGCTGTGGGTAAACGACGGCGAGCAGATCGTCTTGAACCAGAACGACGCGCGGCCGTCCGAACTCGACGCATTCAAGGCGCTCGGACCCGTCGACGGCTACCTGATCCAATTCTCCGGAGCGATCTGGTTCCCGATGGTCTACGAGCTGCCGGCGCGCGCGAAGCAGGCGCTCGGGTCGACCAAACGCGACCGGCAGTTCGACCGCACGCTGCGCTACATCACCGAGCTCGACGCGAAGTTCGTCTTCCCCACGGCCGGGCCGCCGTGCTTCCTGGACGAGGAGCTCTGGGGGTTCAACGACATCTTCGGCGACGAGTCGAACATCTTCCCGGACCAGACCGTGTACCTCGACTGGCTGCAGACGCAGGGCCACGACGAGGGCCGGCTGCTGCTGCCCGGCACCGTCGCCGAACTTGCCGAGCCCGGCTGCCCGGTCACGCATCCCTACGACCCGGCCGACGTGTACGCCGACAAGACCGCCTACCTGCGCTCGATGCAGGCACGCCGCATGCCCGAGGTCGAGGCGGCGAAGGCGACCTGGGCGCACCCCGAGGTCGACATCCTCGCCGAGGTGCGCGAGTGGTTCACGCCCCTGCTCGAAGAGGCCGATCACATCGCCGGCGGCATCGACGGGGGAGTGCGGTTCACTTGCGAGGACTCGGGTTATGACGGGGCACGCGGCGATGTCGATCTGCTGCTCGACTTCGTCAAGCGCGAGGTGCGCGAGTACGACGGATCGAAGGTGCGCTACCGCTTCCGCACCCGCCGCGCGTACGTCGAGCAGTTGATCCACGAACACGAGATCGACTGGGTCAACTCGCTGTTCTTGTCCTGCCGGTTCTCCGCGCAACGGATCGGCCCGTACAACGAGTTTGTCTACGTGTTCTTCAAGTGCCTGTCCGAGGAGCGCCTCAACTACGCCGAGGGCTGGTTCGCCGAGCAGAACGAAATCGAGGCTGCGGAGACGATCACCCTGGACGGGTGGGAACTGCAGAAGCGGTGCCCGCACCTGAAGGCCGATCTGTCACGGTTCGGCTCGATCGACGGCGACACGCTCACGTGTCAGATGCACGGCTGGAAGTGGAACCTCACGAACGGCAAGTGCCTCACCTCGGTCGGCCACGACATCCGCGCAGCACACGCAGGCGAACCCGTGCCGGACGAACCCGTCCCCGCCGTGGTGCATCACGACCATCACGGCCAGCACGACGACGAGGACGAGTGATCGAGTAGGGCCGGCGGGATTCGAACCCGCGCTGTCACGGACCTAAACCGTGTGCCTCTGCCAGTTGGGCTACGGCCCCAGTGCGCCTCAGTCGAGACCGAGGTCCTTGCGCAGTTTGGCGACGTGACCGGTGGCCTTGACGTTGTACTGCGCCACCTCGATCTTGCCCTTCTCATCCACCACGAATGTCGAGCGGATGACGCCGGTCACCTTCTTGCCGTACATCGTCTTCTCGCCGTACGCGCCGTAGGCCTGCAACGTCGTCCGGTCGGGATCCGACAGCAACGGGAACGTCACCGAATCGCGGTCACGGAACTTCGCGAGCTTCTCGGGCTTGTCCGGCGAGATGCCGAGCACGGCGTAACCGGCCGCCGAGAGCGAGTCGAGGCTGTCACGGAAGTCGCACGCCTGCTTCGTGCATCCCGGCGTCATCGCGGCGGGATAGAAGTAGACGATCACCTTGCGCTTGCGGAAGTCCTTGAGCCGCACCGTGTTGCCATCGGCATCGGTCAGGGTGAAGTCCGGTGCGGCGGCGCCGGGTTCGAGTCGCGTCACGCTGCGGAACGTTACTGGGCCGGGCACTAAGGTGGGGAGCCGACCAGAACCGGTGAGAGGACCTGATGTGGCCGAGCGTGGACCGGACGAGATCCAGCGCGAGATCGAGCAGGCGCGGGTCAAGCTCGCGGGCGCGGTCGACCAACTCGCGTATCAGACCAGCCCGAAGCGTGTCGTCGAGAACGTCAAGGTGAGTCTGAAGCAGCGTGCCCAGTCGCCGCAGGGACGCGCCGTCATCGCCGCCGCCGGCGGCCTGGTCGTCGTCCTGATCGTGCGGCGCATCCGGAAGGGCAGGCGCTGAGCGCGGCGACCGCGGTCTTGCTGATCTCGTGCCGTGACCAGCCGGGCCTCGTCCACGCGGTGGCGACGTTCGTCCTCGACGTGGGCGGCAACATCCTGCACGCCGAGCAGCACACCGATCGCGAGGCGGGAGTCTTCTTCCAGCGGGTCGAGTTCGACATCGACGAGGGACGGGTCGGGCGCGACGACCTCGCTGCTGCGTTCGCCCCGGTTGCCGAACGGTTCGGGATGGACGCCGTCGTTCGTTTCAGCGACGAGCGGCCGCGGGTAGCGATCCTCGCCTCGAAGCAGCCGCACTGCCTGGCCGATCTGCTGGCGCGCTGGCGGGCGGGAGAGTTGGCCGCCGAGATCGCCGTCGTGATCAGTAATCACCCCGACCACGCTGCCCTCGCCGAGTTCAGCGGCGTGCCGTACCGGCACATGCCGGTCGACCCCGACGCGAAGGGGTTGGGTGACGCCGCCCTGCTGGACGAACTCGGGCGCCACGATGTCGATCTCGTGGTGCTCGCGCGCTACATGCAGATCCTCGGCCCGGTCGTCCTCGACACCTACCCGCACCGGATCATCAACATCCACCACTCGTTCCTGCCTGCGTTCGTGGGGGCCCGTCCGTACCACCAGGCGCAGCAGCGTGGCGTGAAGCTGATCGGCGCGACCGCCCACTACGCGACGGCCGAGCTCGACGAGGGCCCGATCATCGCCCAGGACGTCGAGCCGGTGACCCACCGGGACTCGGTCACCGACATGGTGCGCAAGGGACGTGATCTGGAAACGGTCGTGCTCGCCCGCGCCGTTCGCGCCCACGTCGAGCACCGCACCTTGGTGTTCGAGAACAAGACGATCGTCTTCTCCTGAGCGGTTCAGGGGGAGGTAACCAAGAGTTCATCGGAAGCGCTCGCTAGTGTGCCAACCGTGGCCTTCCGTCTCGCTCCGCGCGACAGCGCGTTCTACGGCATGTTCACCGAGGCGGGCCAGAACGTGGCCGATTGCGCCGACATCCTGGCCGGGCTCCTCGACCCCAACGCCAACCGCAAGGCGATCGCCAAGCAGTTGCGCGAGCGCGAGCACGTGGGCGACTCGGTGACGCACCGCATCATGCGTCAGCTGAACACCAGCTTCGTCTCGCCGTTCGACCGCGAGGACATCTACCGCCTCGCGTCTGCACTCGACGACGTCATCGACGCCCTCGAAGCGACGGCCGACTTCATCGTCCTCGCCGACGTCGGGAAGCTTCCGGCACTGATGGGCGAGCAGATCACGCTGATCGCCCGGTCGTCGCACGAGACGGCCGACGCAATGGGACGGCTGCGCACGCTGCGCGACCTCGAGCCGTACTGGATCGAGGTGAACCGGCTCGAGAACGAAGCGGACCGGGTGTATCGCAAGCTGCTGTCGCGCCTGTTCAGCGGCGACTACGACGCGCTGACGATGGTCAAGCTGCGCGAGGTCGCGGACGGGTTCGAGGAAGCGGCCGACGCCCTCGAACATGTCGCCCATGCTGTCGAGACGATCGCCGTCAAGGAGTCCTGACCACGATGGACTCCACCGCGCTGGTGGTGGTCATCGTCGCGGTGGCCCTGGGCTTCGACTTCACCAACGGCTTCCACGACTCGGCGAATGCGATCGCCACCTCGATCTCGACCAAGGCCCTCACGCCGCGCGTGGCACTGGCCATGGCCGCTGTCGCGAACGTCGTCGGAGCGCTCATCTCGACCGAGGTCGCCAAGACGATCGGCAGCGGAATCGTGTCGCCGCCCGCGCATCGTGCCGGACTCGTCCTGGTGCTCGCGGCTCTGGTCGGCGCAATCATCTGGAATCTCGGCACCTGGTACTTCGGGCTCCCGTCCTCGTCGTCGCACGCGCTGATCGGCGGGCTGATCGGCGCGGCGCTTGCCGCGTCCGAGTCGGTGCAGTGGCAGGGTGTGACCGAGAAGGTGCTGATCCCGATGGTGGTCTCGCCGCTGGTCGGTTTCGGCCTGGCGTACATGTTCATGCTCGCGATCTTGTGGATCTTCCGGAAGGCGAACGCGGTGCGGACCCAGCGGGGCTTTCGCTGGGCCCAGATCGCGTCGGCCGCGACGATGGCCTTCGGGCACGGCACGCAGGACGCCCAGAAGACGATGGGCGTCATCTTCGCCACCCTGGTCGTGTCAGGGCACCTCAACAGCTCGGACGGAATCCCGTACTGGGTGATCGGCAGCTCGGCCGCAGCCATCTCGCTCGGCACCTACTCGGGCGGCTGGCGCATCATGCGCACGCTCGGTCGGCGGATCATCTCGCTCACACCGGCGAGCGGGTTCAGCGCGCAGGCCGTGTCGAGCGCGGTGATGCTCGCAACCGCGCACTACGGCCTGCCGGTGTCGACGACGCACGTGATCAGCTCGTCGGTGATGGGCGTCGGTGCGACCCGCCGCCTGTCCGCGGTCCGCTGGGGCGTGGCCGGCAACATCGTGATCGCATGGATCCTGACGATCCCGGCCGCCGGCCTGGTGGCGGCGCTCGTCTGGTTCATCCTGCGGCCGTTCCTCGTCTGAGCGCGAAGCGGACGGTGTCCCCGGGACGTAGCTGCGCGGCCGCGTCGAAGCCGGCGTCGGTGAGGACCGCGAGGACGGGATAGCCGCCGGTCACCGGCGCGTCCGGGCCGAAGATGATCGGACGGCCGTCGGCCGGCACCTGGACGGCGCCGGGCAGCGTCGGCTCGCTGGGCAGTTCGCCCGACCGCTCACGCAGCAGCGCGCGGCCGTCGAGTCGCACGCCGATCCGGTCCGACTCGGTGCGGACGGTCCACGGCTCGCTGGTCAGCCGGGTGAGGGTGTCGGTGGCGAACCAGTCGACGCGTGGTCCGGGCAGCACGGTCAGCTCGCCCGGCGTTCGGCCTGGAGCGGCGGCGGTGCCGCTCGGCGCCGCGGACGGCGCCGGCCCGACCGGTAGCCGGTCGCCGGAACGCAGCAGGGCCGGGCCGAGCCCGCTGAGCAGATCGGTGCTTCGCGAGCCGAGTTCGGCTTCGACGCTCCACCCGCCCCGAACGGCCAGGTAACTGCGCAGGCCGCGCGCGGGCGCACCGAACCGGACGACTGCGCCGGGGCGCGCGGTGAATGCGGCGCCCCAGTCCGGGCCGGGGCAGCTCGCGCCGGTGCAGGCGAAGGTCGCCGCATCGAGCGCACGGACCACCAACCCACCGAGTGTGAACTCCAGGACCGCCTCGTGGACGGGGTTGCCGACGAGCCGGTTGGCCAGCCGGGCGGCGGCCCGGTCGAATGCGCCCGAGCGCGCGACACCGATCCCGGCCCAGCCCGTCCGCCCGAGATCCTGGACGCTCGCCAGCGGGCCGGGATCGAGGATCTCGATCATCGGCGCTCGAACCGCACGCGGGTGCCGGGCACGAGCAGGGCTGGACTCGCTTGCGTGGCGTCCCACAGCGTCACGTCGGTGCGGCCCAGCAGGCGCCAGCCGCCGGGGGAGCGCCGCGGGTAGACGCCCGTGAACTCGCCGGCGACCCCGACCGCGCCGGCGGGCACGGCCGTCCGCGGTTCGGCTCGGCGCGGCACGCGCAGCTGTTCGGGCAGCCCGTCCAGATACGCGAAGCCGGGGGAGAAGCCACAGAACCGCACGATGTAGTCGGCGCCGCTGTGCAGCGCAACGACCTCGTCCGAAGTGAGCCCGACCTCGGCTGCGACCTCGTCGAGATCGTCACCGTCGTAGACGACCGGCACCGTAACGACGGCTTCGTCGCCCTGGTCCGTGGCGGTGACCTCACGGCCCAGGGCGGCGCGTACAGCCTCGCGCGCACCGTCGGCGAAGACCGCGAGCACCGTCGATGCGCCGGCCACGGCGTCGAGCACGCCGGGCTCGGCCGACAGCGCAGCACGCAGGGCGGGCACGAGCCGGGAGTCGTCGAGTTCGGCGAGGATCGCGTGCTCGCCGTAGTCGATGAGCCTCACGGCCGGAACGGTGCGAGCTCGATGCCGCTGGCGGACAGGGCAGAGCGCACGGCGCGGGCCAGGTCGACGGCGCCCGGAGTGTCCCCGTGCACGCACAGCGACGCTGCGTCGACAGCTACCTCGCTGCCGTCGACCGCACGCACGTGCCGATCGCGGGCCAGCGCGACCGCCTGCTCGACCACGGTCGCTGTGTCGTGGTGGACGGCGCCGGGCTCGGAGCGGGGCACCAGCCGGCCCGCGGGGGTGTAGGCGCGGTCGGCGAACGCCTCCGCGACGAACGGCAGGCCGGCCGCCTGCGCTGCCCGCTCGAGTTCGGACGCGGGCAGTCCGAGCAGCGGCAGCGACGCGTCGTAGGCGGCGATCGCCCGCGCGATCGCCGCCGCCTGGGTCGCGTCGTCGGCCGCGGTGTTGTAGAGCGCGCCGTGCGGCTTCACGTAGCGCACCCCCGTCCCCGCAGCCTTGGCAAAACCATCGAGTGCGCCGAGTTGGTAGAGGACGTCGGCGTACAGGTCGTCGGGAGCGATGTCGATGCGCCGCCGTCCGAAACCGGCCAGATCGCGGTAGCCGACCTGGGCGCCGATGGCCACGCCGCGGGCCGCGGCCGCGGTGCACACGCGAGCCATTGTGGCCGGATCGCCGGCATGGAAGCCGCACGCCACGTTGGCGCTGGTGACGACCTCGAGCAGGGCTGCGTCGTCACCGAGCCGCCACGCGCCGAATCCCTCGCCGAGGTCGGCGTTCAGGTCGATCCGCACGTCCACAACCTAGTCGGTTACGGTCGTTAGCTAGCCTTACCAAACTTGAGGACGGCGATGCTGTCTGGATGAAGCGGCACTCGCGCGAACTCAAGGGCCTCGGGCCGGGCGACTACTACGGCAAGGTGCTGTTCAGCTGACAGACTCGCGCGTATGACTCGGCCCTCGTCCTACGCGCACGAGATCTACTTGAACGGCATGACCGGCGGCGTCCCACCGTTCACGACGCACCCACTGGACCTCGAGGATGCCGCGCGCGAGGTGCTGGACCCGAAGCCGTTCTGGTACGTCGCCGGTTCGGCCGGATCCGGCGCGACTGCGCGCGCAAACCGTGCCGCGTTCGACCGATGGCGCATCGTCCCGCGCATGCTCACCGGCGCCACCGAGCGCGACCTCACGACGACCGTGCTCGGCTCGCAACTGTCGGCGCCGATCATCACCTCACCGATCGGCGTGCAGTCGATCGTGCACCCGGACGCGGAACTCGCCGCCGCCCGCGCCGCATCAGAACTCGGCCTCGGCATGACGTTGTCGACGGTCAGCTCGATCACCCTCGAAGAGGTCGCCAAGGAGAACGGCGACGGCGTGCGCTGGTTCCAGCTGTACTGGCCGCACGACGACGCGGTGTGCGTCAGCGTGCTCGAACGCGCTCGAGCCGCCGGCTTCACGACGCTGCTCGTCACGCTGGACACGTGGCTGCTCGGCTGGCGCCCGCACGACCTGGACAACGGATATCTACCGTTCCTGAGCGGCATCGGGCTTGCGAACTACTTCACCGATCCCGCCTTCTGCGCGCTGCTCGCGAAGGCACCCGACGATGACCTGCGTGCCGCCGTCGCGCAGTGGCTGCCGATCTTCACCGGCAAGGACCACACGTGGGACGACCTCGCCTTCCTGCGCGAGCACTGGGACGGGCCGATCGTGCTCAAGGGGGTGCAGCATCCCGACGACGCCCGCCGCGCGGTCGATGCCGGCATGGCGGGGGTGCTCGTGTCCAACCACGGTGGCCGGCAGGTCGATGGCGCGATCGGCGCACTCGACGCGCTGCCGGGCATAGCCGACGCGGTCGGCGACCAGATCGAAGTGCTGTTCGACTCGGGGATCCGGACGGGCTCGGACATCATCAAGGCGTTGGCGCTCGGCGCACGCGCAGTGCTCGTCGGGCGGCCGTGGGTCTACGGCCTCGGCCTGGGCGGCACGCAGGGCGTGCGGCACGTGCTGCGCTCGCTGCTCGCCGACCTCGACCTGTCGCTCGCGCTGTCGGGAAACCACAGCACGTCCACATTGACCGCGTCGATCCTGGAGGAGAACTCGCCCCAGCACGACGGATAGGAAATAGTGCGGCGCATGGCCCTGCACTCGGCGCGCGCGCCGCACCCGCGTCACTCGTCCCGCACCCGCCGTTCGACCGATGCCAACCCGTTCGTCGGCGAAGCGAACCCGGCCTACGGCTCGCTCGTCGTCCCGCCGCACGTGCGGCTCGCGGATCAGCCGGTGCCACCCGAGGTCGCCTACCAGCTCATCCACGACGAGCTGTTGCTCGACGGCAGCGCCCGGCTCAACCTGGCCACGTTCGTCACCACCTGGATGGAGCCGCAGGCGAGCCGCCTGATGGCCGAGTCGGTCGACAAGAACATGATCGACAAGGACGAGTACCCGCAGACCGCCGATCTCGAACGACGGTGCGTGGCGATCCTGGCCGACCTGTGGCACGCGCCCGACCCGGCCGAGGCCGTCGGGTGCTCGACCACGGGCTCGAGCGAGGCGGCGATGCTCGCCGGAATGGCCCTCAAACGACGGTGGGCTGCGCGCACCGGCGCCGGGCCCGAGCGGCGTCCCAACCTGGTGATGGGCGCGAACGTGCAGGTCTGCTGGGAGAAGTTCTGCCGCTACTGGGACGTCGAACCGCGGCTGGTGCCGATGGAGGGCGAGCGTTATCACCTGGACGCCGAATCGGCGATCCCGCATTGCGACGAGAACACCATCGGCGTGGTCGCGATTCTCGGATCGACGTTCGACGGCAGCTACGAACCGGTCGCCGAGATCGCCGCAGCCCTCGATGACTACGAGCAACGCACGGGCGTTCACATCCCGGTGCACGTCGACGGCGCGTCGGGCGGCATGGTCGCACCGTTCCTCGACCCCGAACTGGTCTGGGACTTCCGGCTGGCGCGGGTCGTGTCGATCAACACGTCCGGGCACAAGTACGGGCTCGTGTACCCGGGGGTCGGCTGGGCGCTGTGGCGCGACCACGACTCGTTGCCGGAGGAGCTGATCTTCAACGTGAACTACCTCGGCGGGCAGATGCCGACGTTCGCGCTGAACTTCTCTCGACCCGGCGCTGAGGTCATCGCGCAGTACTACACGTTCTTCCGGCTCGGCCGCGAGGGCTACCGGGCCGTGCATCAGGCCGCGCGCGATGTCGCGATGTTCCTTGCTGCCGAGGTCGGTCGCACCGAGGAGTTCCGGCTCATCTCCGAAGGCGACGAGCTGCCGGTGTTCGCGTTCACGACCTCGGACTCGGTGCAGGGGTGGGACGTGTTCGCGGTCTCGGCCAAGCTGCGCGAGCGGGGCTGGCAGGTGCCCGCCTACACGTTCCCCGACAACCGCACCGATCTCGCCGTGCTGCGCATCGTGTGCCGCAACGGTTTCTCGCACGACCTGGCCGACCTGCTCCTGGAGAACCTGCGTCAGGCCGTCAAAGAGCTGGAGGAGTCGGCCGAGCGGGGCAACCAGACCTCGGGCGCCGCGAGCTTCCGGCACTGACACACTGGCCGGGTGGGTGAGCAGCGCCGAGTCGTCGTCCTGGGTTCGACCGGGTCGATCGGCACGCAGGCGCTCGACGTCGCCCGGCACGCCCCCGACCGCTTCGCCGTGGCCGCCCTGGCCGCGGGCGGCTCGGACCTCGCGCTGCTCGCGACGCAGGCGGCCGAGTTCGCCGTCCCGGTCGTCGGGGTAGGACGCGCGGAGGCCGCGCAGGAGCTGTCCGAGCGACTGGCGTCACTCGACGCGCATCCGCGCATCGTGACCGGCGACGGCGTGGTCGACCTCGCCGCCGGCGAGTGCGACGTCGTCCTCAACGCGATCGCCGGTGCGGCCGGCCTGCGGGCCACGCTCGCGGCCCTCGACGCCGGACGCACGGTCGCGCTCGCCAACAAGGAGTCGCTGGTCGCGGGCGGGCCGCTGGTCACCTCGCGGGCGCGTCCGGGCCAGTTGCACCCCGTCGACTCGGAGCACTCGGCGCTTGCGCAGTGCCTGCGCGGCGGGCGTCCGGACGAGGTGCGCAAGCTGGTCGTGACCGCGAGCGGCGGGCCGTTCCGCGGTCGGACGCGCGCCGAGCTCGAGCACGTCACGCCGGCCGAGGCGCTCGCCCACCCGACCTGGGACATGGGCACGCTCATCACGACCAACTCGGCGACCCTGGTGAACAAGGGCCTCGAGGTGATCGAGGCGCACCTGCTGTTCGGCATCGGCTACGACTCGATCGAGGTCGTCGTCCACCCGCAGTCGATCGTGCACTCGATGGTCGAGTTCACCGACGGCTCGACACTGGCGCAGCTGTCGCCGCCGGACATGCGCCTGACCATCGCGCTGGCGCTGGGCTGGCCCGACCGCGTCCCGGATGCCGCCGCGCCGATGGACTGGACGGCCGCGCAGCAACTGACGTTCGAACCGCTCGACGACGCCGCTTTCCCGGCCGTTGCCCTCGCCCGACGCGTGGGGACGGCCGGCGGCTGTGCGCCCGCCGTGTACAACGCTGCCAACGAGGCGCTCGTCGCCGCGTTCCACGACGGGTCGATCGGATTCCTCCAGATCGTCGACACCCTGGCCGATGTAGTCGATGAGTGGCTGAGCGAGCACCAAAGCGACATAGGGAACCCAGGTACCGTCGAGGATGTCGAACAGGCTGACGCCTGGGCTCGCGCCCGGGCCGCCCAACTCGCCGGCTGAACGGACGGAGGTCGCATGCTCTACGCCATCGGCGTGCTGATCTTCGCCATCGGCCTGCTCCTGTCGATCGCGCTGCACGAGATCGGGCACATGGTGCCCGCCAAGAAGTTCGGCGTGAAAGTCACGCAGTACATGGTCGGCTTCGGCCCGACGCTGTGGTCGCGCAAGAGGGGCGACACCGAGTACGGCATCAAGGCGATCCCACTCGGCGGCTACATCCGGATGATCGGGATGGTGCCGCCGGCGCGTGCGGACGGCAAGCGATCGCGGTGGCCGCGCCGCATCTCGACGACGATCGAGGACTTCCGTCAGGTCAGCCGGGACGAGGTCAAGACCGTCGAGGACGAGCCGCGGCAGTTCTACCGGCTCAGCCCCGGCAAGAAGATGATCGTCATGCTCGGCGGGCCGACGATGAACCTGATCATCTACCTCGTCCTCACCGTGTTCCTGCTGACCGCGTTCGGCACCCCGGCGTCGACGCCGACGACGCAGGTGGCGCAGGTCGTCAAGTGCGTGGTTGCTGCCAATGCGACTCCGAAGCAGATCAAGAACTGCACGCAGACGAACTCGCCGGCCGCGCTCGCCGGATTGCGCGCAGGAGACCAGATCGTGGCGATCAACGGGACGAAGATCACGTCGTGGGACCAGCTCACGTCCGTCATCGAACCGGCAGTCGGCGAGCCGCTGCACCTGACCGTGCTGCGCAACGGTCACACGATCGAGAAGACCGTCACGCCGGTGCGCAACGTGAAGTACCTCAACAGCACGTCCACCAAGACCAAGGACGTCGGGTTCGTCGGCATCGCACCGACGACCCGCTACTACTACGCCGACAAGGGCATCCTCGACGTGCCCGCTCAGCTCGGACATCAGATCGGCTTCGGCCTCAGCGCGCTCGGTCGCTACCCGCAGAAGATCGAGTCGTTGTGGCAGACGGTGTTCGACGGCAAGCCCCGCGACCCGCAGGGCGCGGTCGGCGTCGTCGGGATCGGGCGCATCGGCGGCCAGATCGCCGATTCGCACGTCCTCGGTATCAAGGACAAGGCCTACACGCTGATCAGCCTGCTGGCCGGGGTGAATCTGCTGCTGTTCTTCTTCAACCTGCTGCCGCTGCTGCCGCTCGACGGCGGTCACGTGGCGGGCGCCCTGGTCGAGGGGACGCGGCGGGGTTGGCGGCGACTGCGCTCGCGAGGCGATCCGTCGGCCACGAAGCGTCCGCAGATCTTCGTCGACACCGCGCAGATGCTGCCGATCATGTACGCCGTTGCGTCCGTGCTGATCCTGGTGACTTTGCTGACGCTGTACGCCGACATCGTGAAACCCATCAACGTCGGATAATGGAGTTATGGCAATAGCCCTGGGAATGCCCGCAGCACCCCCTCCGGTCCTGGCCCCGCGGCGCAAGTCGCGCCAGATCAAGGTCGGCTCGGTCGCGGTCGGCGGCGATGCACCGATCTCGGTGCAGTCGATGACGACGACGCTGACCGCTGACATCAATGCGACGCTGCAGCAGATCGCGGAACTGACCGCGGCCGGCTGCGACATCGTCCGCGTGGCCTGTCCGTCGGCCGACGACGCCGAGGCGCTGCCGGCGATCGCCAAGAAGTCGCAGATACCGGTGATCGCCGACATCCACTTCCAGCCGAAGTATGTGTTCGCCGCGATCGACGCCGGCTGCGCGGCGGTGCGCGTCAACCCGGGCAACATCAAGAAGTTCGACGACCAGGTAGGCGAGATCGCACGCGCAGCGGCCGATGCCGGTGTCTCGCTGCGGATCGGTGTGAACGCCGGCTCACTCGACAAGCGGCTGCTCGAGAAGTACGGCAAGGCCACCCCGGAGGCGCTCGTCGAGTCCGCGCTGTGGGAAGCGTCCCTGTTCGAGGAGCACGGCTTCCGCGACTTCAAGATCTCGGTCAAGCACAACGACCCGGTCGTCATGGTGCGTGCTTACGAGCAGTTGGCCGAGCAGTGCGACTATCCGCTGCACCTCGGCGTGACCGAGGCCGGTCCGACGTTCCAGGGCACGATCAAGTCGTCCGTCGCCTTCGGCGCGCTGCTGTCGCGGGGGATCGGTGACACGATCCGCGTCTCGCTCTCCGCACCTCCGGTCGAGGAGGTCAAGGTCGGGCTCGCGATCCTCGAGTCGTTGAACCTGCGCCAGCGCCGACTCGAGATCGTCTCGTGCCCGTCGTGCGGACGCGCCCAGGTCGACGTGTACACGCTCGCCGACAAGGTGACCGCCGGCCTAGAGGGCATCGAGGTGCCGTTGCGCGTCGCGGTCATGGGCTGCGTCGTGAACGGGCCGGGCGAGGCCCGTGAGGCCGATCTGGGTGTTGCGTCCGGCAACGGCAAGGGTCAGATCTTCGTCCGCGGCGAGGTCATCAAGACCGTCCCCGAGTCGCAGATCGTCGAGACGCTGATCGAAGAGGCGCTGCGGATGGCCGACGAGCTCGGCACGTCCGGCAAGCCCGAGGTCACCATCAGCTAGTCGCTCGGTCGACCGACACACGGCCAGCGGGCTGAAGCGACCTCGCTGCGCTTTGCCCCGCAGAGGCACGCTGAATTCGCGATTTTGCCGGCCGGAGCGGGGCAAGGCGGTGCCGTGGCGGGGCAAAGCCCCTGCGCCGGAGCGGGGCAAGGCGGTGCCGGAGCGGGGCAAGGCGGTGCCGTTGGCGGGGCAAAGCCGCATGCGCCGGTGCGGGCGGTAACTTCGAGGATGTGACGTTCGTGCGGCCGGCGCCCTCGCGCACTCCGCACGTCGATGTCCTGGGCGCCGCCGGGCGTGACGAGGTCGAACGGCTGGCTGCGGGCGACCCGCTCGTCAACGCGGTCATCACCGCTCGGCTGGCATCGTGCCGGACGCTCGAACCCGCCCGCCTCGGCGGCGTGCTGCTCGGCTCGCGGCGCGATGGAGAGCTAACGGGCGCCGCGTTCAACGGCGGGAATCTGCTCCCGATCGGCGGCGACCACGACGACTGGACGGCCCTGGCCGAGCAGATCGTGCAGGTGCGCCGCGTGTGCACGTCCATCGTCGGCGCGGCTGAGGCCGTTACCGCGATGTGGGCAGTGCTCGAACCGGCTTGGGGGCGCCCGCGGGCCATCCGAACCGCGCAACCGCTGCTGGCGCTGCGCCGCGGCGACGCGGTCATCGCCCGCGCCGACCGGCGGGTGCGCATGATGCATCCCGACGACATCGACCGGTACCTGCCCGCCGCCGCCGCGATGTTCGAGGAGGAACTCGGCATCTCGCCGTTCGCCGGGCGCAGTGGCGGGTCGTACCGCCGCCGGGTCGAGTCGCTGCTGGCAGCCGGGCGCTCGTTCGGCATCGTCGACCGCAAGGGCCGGGTCGAGTTCAAGGCCGACATCGGTGCGATCACCGAGCACACATGCCAGCTGCAGGGCGTCTGGGTCCGTCCCGACCTGCGCGGCCGTGGCCTCGGTACCGCCGCTCTCGCCGCCGTCGTCGAGCACGCGCTGACCCGCGCACCGTCGGTCAGCCTCTACGTGAACGACTTCAACACGGCCGCCCGCCGCATGTACGCGAACGTAGGCATGGAGCAGGTGGCGACGCTCAAAACCGTTCTGCTGTGAGCGATAGCGTCGTCCAGTGACTCCGGGCCGTATCGACGCAGTGATCTTCGACTGGGGCGGGACCATAACCCCCTGGCACGACATCGACGCGCTCGCCCAGTGGCGCGAGGTGGTCGACGACCCGGAGGCGGCGCAGAAGCTTGCGGCCGCCAATGACGAGGTGTGGGCGCGCAGCCGCGACGAGCATCGCAGCGCGACCGTTGCCGAGGTGTTCGGCCTCGCGGGCGTCACGCACACCGACGCGATGCTCGACGCGTACCACCGCTGGTGGGAGCCGCACACGTTCGCTGATGCGGACGCCGTCGATCTGTTCACCGCCCTGCGCGAACGCGGCATCAAGGTGGGCGTGCTGTCGAACACGATCTGGCCACGCGCCGAGCACGAACGGATCTTCGAGCGCGACAAGCTCACCGAGCTGATCGACGGCGCGGTCTACACGTCCGACATCCCGTGGACGAAGCCGCATCCGCACGCGTTCCGCGCCGCCCTCGACGCGGTCGGGGTGACAGAGCCCGCCCGTGCAGTGTTCGTCGGCGACCGACTCTTCGACGACATCCACGGTGCCGCCGGCGTCGGCATGCGCACGATCCTCGTCCCGCACAGCAACATCCCGGCGGAGCAGATCGGCCATACCGTGGGCGAACCCGACGCGGTCGCACACCGGCTCGGCGACGTGTTCGACATCGTCGTGGCGTGGAGCGAATCAGTTGCCGACGGAGAGGATGCTTGATCTCATGCTCGTCCGACTGCTGATCAGCTACCTCGCGCCGTACCGGCGCTGGCTGGTCGCTGTCGTCATGCTGCAGTTGATCAGCACGCTGGCCGCGCTGTACCTGCCGAGTCTCAACGCCGACATCATCGACCAAGGCGTCGCGCGCGGTGACACCGGCTACATCATGCGCATCGGCGGCTGGATGCTCGCGGTGAGCGTCGTACAGATCGCCGCGTCCATCGCCGCGGTGTTCTTCGGCGCCCGGGCGGCGATGTCGTTCGGACGCGACCTGCGCGGCAAGCTGTTCGGGCACGTGCTGGGCTTCAGCGCGCGCGAGGTGTCGCAGTTCGGCCCGCCGTCGTTGATCACACGCACCACCAACGACGTGCAGCAGGTGCAGATGCTCGTGGTCATGGCCTGCACGCTGATGGTCGGCGCACCGATCATGTGCATCGGCGGCGTGATCATGGCATTGCGCGAGGACGCCGGCATGGGCTGGCTGCTCGGCGTGAGCGTGCCGGTGCTCGCCGTCGCGATCGGACTCGTCGTCACGCGCCTGGTGCCGCAGTTCCGCACGATGCAGACCCGCATCGACACCGTCAACCGCGTGCTGCGCGAGCAGATCAGCGGGATCCGGGTCGTGCGGGCGTTCGTGCGCGAGCCGGAGGAGAGCGCGCGTTTCGCCACCGCGAACGACGAGTTGACCGCCACCGGGATCCGCGCCGGACGGCTGATGGCACTGATGTTCCCGACCGTCATGTTGGTGCTGAACGTGTCGAGCGTCGCCGTGCTCTGGGTCGGTGCCGACCGCATCAATTCCGGCACGACGCAGATCGGCTCACTGACAGCCTTCCTGACCTATCTCGCCCAGATCCTGATGTCGGTCATGATGGCGACCTTCATGCTGATGATGTGGCCACGTGCCAGTGTGTGCGCCGACCGCATCGGCGAGGTGCTCGGTACCGAGTCGTCGCTTACCGCGCCGACTGAACCGGTGCGGACGGTCAACGCGCACGCGAGCGTCGAGTTCCGTGATGTCACGTTCTGCTACCCGGGTGCGTCCGCGCCGGTCGTGCAGGACGTCACGCTGCACGCGACGCCCGGCACCACGACCGCGTTCGTCGGCAGCACCGGGGCGGGCAAGTCGACGCTGATCTCGCTGGTGCCACGGCTGTTCGACGTGACCGGGGGGAGCGTGCTCGTCGACGGCGTGGACGTGCGCGAACTCGATCCCCAGCTCCTCGCCGAACGTGTCGCCCTCGTGCCGCAGAGGGCGTACCTGTTCTCCGGGACGGTCGCGAGCAACCTGCGCTTCGGCCGTCCCGAGGCGACCGACGACGAGCTGTGGGCGGCGCTGCGCACGGCGCAGGCACAGGACTTCGTCGCCGCCATGCCGGGCGGGCTCGACGCACCGATCGCGCAAGGCGGCACCAACGTGTCGGGCGGGCAACGCCAGCGCCTGGCAATCGCCCGCGCACTCGTGCGCAATCCCGAGGTGTACCTGTTCGACGAGTCGTTCTCGGCGCTCGACCTCGGCACCGACGCCCGATTGCGGGCGGCCCTGCGCCCGGTGACACGCGACGCCGCCGTGCTCGTCGTCGCCTCGCGCATCTCGACCATCGTCGACGCCGACCAGATCGTCGTGCTCGACGGCGGACGTGTCGTCGGCATCGGCCGCCACGACGAGCTCGTCGCGAACTGCCCGACCTATGCCGAGATCGTCGAGTCGCAGCTGTCCGCCGAAGAGGCAGCATGAGCGACGCTTGCGGAGCGAGCGGTCCAGGAGCGGATCGATGAGTCAGCCGAAGGGCACAACACCGTCCCGCCTGCCGGCAGCCGGGGGAGAGGCCCGCCGCCGCGGTGGACCGCCATGGATGGCCGCTGCCATGCCGGCGGAGAAGGCGATGACCTTCGTCCCCTCGGCGAAGCGCCTGTTGGGACGGCTGCGTCCGCACCGGGCCACGCTGCTGATCGTGGTCGCACTGGCCCTCGTGAGCGTGACCCTGAGCGTGCTCGGCCCCGAACTGCTCGGCCGCGCGACCGACGTGATCTTCACCGGCTTCCTCGGCTCACGGCTGCCGTCCGGCGTTCCGCTCGACCGCGTCATCGCGGACGCTCGCGCGCACGGTCACGGCGACTACGCCGACCTGCTCGCCCGCGCGCACGTGACTCCTGGCGTCGGCATCGACTTCGGCGCGCTCGGTACGGTGCTCGGTTGGGCGCTGGCGATCTACGTGGTCGCGAACGTGCTCGCGTACCTGCAGGGCGTGCTGCTCACCCGCACCGTCAACCTCGCCGTGCGGCAGCTGCGCACCGATGTCGAGGACAAGATCGGCCGGCTGCCGCTGCCCTACGTCGACAGCCAGCCGCGTGGCGAGATCCTCAGCCGCGTCACCAACGACATCGACAACATCACGCAGAGCCTGCAGCAGACGATGAGCCAGCTGCTCACGTCGTTGCTCACCATCATCGGCGTCGTCGTGATGATGTTCGTGATCTCGCCGCTGCTCGCAGTCATCGCCCTGGTCACGATCCCGGTGACGATCTTCGTCACGAGGGTGATCGCCCGCCGCTCGCAACCGAAGTTCATCATGCAGTGGAAGGCGACCGGGCGACTCAATGCGCACATCGAGGAGGCGTTCTCCGGCCACGAGATCGTGCGCGTCTTCGGACGCCAGCGCGAGAGCGAGCAGACCTTCGCCGAGACCAACGACCAGCTCTACGAGGCCAGTTGGGGGGCGCAGTTCGTCAGCGGCATCATCATGCCGTCGATGATGTTCATCGGCGCGCTGAACTACGTCCTCATCGCCGTCATCGGCGGGCTGCGGGTGGCGTCCGGCACGCTGTCGCTCGGCGACGTGCAGGCTTTCATCCAGTACTCGCGGCAGTTCACGCAGCCGCTCACCCAGGTGGCGTCCATGGCGAACCTGCTGCAATCGGGTGTCGCTTCGGCCGAGCGGGTGTTCGACCTGCTCGACGCGCCCGAGCAGCTGCCCGACCCGGCCGAACCGAAGAAGCCACTCGAGCGCCGCGGCCGCGTCGAGTTCGACCACGTCGACTTCAGCTACGCCGAGGACGAGCCGCTCATCGAGGACCTCTCGCTGGTCGCCGAGCCCGGGCACACGATCGCGATCGTCGGACCGACCGGCGCGGGGAAGACGACCCTCGTCAACCTGATCATGCGCTTCTACGAGCTCGACGGCGGCCGCATCACCATCGACGGCGTCGACATCACGGCGATGCGCCGCGACGTGCTGCGCAGCGGTATCGGCATGGTGCTGCAGGACACCTGGCTGTTCAGCGGCACCATCTGGGACAACATCGCCTACGGACGTCCAGCCGCGAGCGACGACGAGATCGTGGCAGCCGCGAAGCTCGCGTTCGTCGACCGCTTCGTGCAATCGCTGCCCGACGGCTACGAGACGGTGCTGGACGAGGAGACGAGCAATGTCAGCGCCGGGCAGCGGCAACTCATCACGATCGCGCGCGCGTTCCTCGCCGACCCTGCGCTGCTGATCCTGGACGAGGCGACCAGCTCGGTCGACACGCGCACCGAACTGCTCGTCCAGAAGGCGACCGCGGCCCTGCGCACGAACCGCACGAGCTTCGTCGTCGCGCACCGCCTGTCGACGATCCGCGACGCCGACCTGATCCTGGTCATGGATCACGGCCACATCGTCGAGCAGGGCAACCACCAGGAACTGCTCGCGGCGCACGGCGCCTACTTCGAGCTGTACAACACCCAGTTCACCAGTGCCACGACCGAAGAGGCGGTCACGGTATGAGCGTCGAGATCCGCTACGCGCACCGCGACGAGCTGCCCGCGGTGATGGATCTCGACGGCGCGAGCTTCGGCATCCATTACACGCCGGACGACGTCAAGGACGTGCTGCTCGACATCGACGTCGACCGCATGCTCGTCGCTGTTGACGGAGCGCACGATGGGGCCCGCATCGTCGCTGCGAGCTGCGAGGTGCCGTTCACGATGACCGTGCCCGGCGGCAGCGTCGACGCGATGGGTCTGACGTGGGTGTCGGTCGAGGTCACCCACCGGCGCCGCGGGATCCTGCGCGCGCTGATCGAGGGCCAGCTGCGCTCGGCCGCTGAGCGCGGCATCCCCGCGTCGATCCTGATCGCCAGCGAAGCGTCGATCTACGGACGCTTCGGCTTCGGCGTCGCGACCCGCACGGCCACCACGGTGATCGACCGGCGCGCTGCCCGGCTTGCGCACCCGCCTGCCGAGCACGGCGTGACCCGCTGCACGACCGATCAGGCGCGTGCCGTGCTGCCGGAGCTCTACGACCGCTGGCGGCGTGTCACCCCGGGCGTGGTCGACCGCGGCGACGACCGGTGGCAACTTGCCCTGCTCGAACGCGACTGGTCGCGCCAGGGCCGGTCGGGCCTGTTCCACCTCGTGCACGCGGACGGGTACATCTCCTACCGGATGGGGCGTGGTGAGGACGTTCACGGCCACGGCAAGGTGGCCTCGATCGTCGACTACGTCGTCTGCTCACCCGACGCTCACGCCGGGCTGTGGCAGGTGCTGCTCTCGCTCGATCTGTGCTCGAAGATCGAGACCGACCGGGTGCCACTCGACGATCCGCTCCGGCACCTGCTCACCGACCCGCGCCAGGTGACCACGACCGCGCTGAGCGACGGACTGTGGACGCGTCCGCTCGACGTCGCCGCACTGCTGGCGGCCCGCCGTTACGCGGTCGACGTCGATGTCGCCCTGCAGGTACGCGATCCGCTGCTCGGCGACGGCACCTATCGACTCGCGGGCGGCGCCGACGGCGCGACGTGCGAGGCGACGACCGCACCGGCCGAGGTCGAACTCACCGTGGCAGCGCTGGGCGCCGCGGTGCTGGGCGGCACCCGGATCGCCGAACTCGCCCGCGCCGGTGAGGTGCGCGGACCCTCGACCGCGATCGCGCGCCTCGACCGCGCGTTCCTCGCCGACGTCGAACCGCAGTTCGGGACCTACTTCTGATCTAGCGTGCAGCAGTGCCCGGAAAGGCCACCACAGCATGCGCGCTGCCCGCCACCACTCGCCATCGGGTGGCCCGCACCGCGCTCGAGGTGAGGCCGCGCTGCGCGGTGCGGCGCAATGCGGCAGCGCCACCGGATTCGGCCAGGGCTGCGTAGAAGAACCGCCACCCCACCGCGCAGGCATCCTCGAGCTGAGCCGTGAGCTGCAACGGCGCGACGCCGTACAGCGCCGGATAGTCGCCCTGAGCAGCACGCGGGGCCGCACCCGCTGCGGCGATCGCATCGGCTGTGTCGTCGCGCAATTGCTCGTGCAGCGCCTGACAGGACCGCGCGAGATCCTGCCGCGACGCGGGCAGGTGCGGGCCGAGCAGGGCATACCCGAACGCGGCCTGCTGCTCGGCCGCGAGCGCGTCCTGCCACGCCGCGAGAGTTTGTGGATCAACGTTCATCGCGTCGCCTCGTGACCGCTCGCTGCGCTCGGGCCAGTCGGCTCCGCGACCCTCCGGCGTCGCGGGCTGTTCTTCCTGCTCTTCGCGCGAGCGCTCATCGGAGCAGCTCCGCGTGGGTTGCCTCGCACGCGGCGATGCTGGCGAGCAGCACCGCGGCGCGCGCCGGCAGGTTGGCTGCCCGCGCGGCTGCCGTGCGCGCAGCAGCCGACTCGGCCGAGCGCACCTCGGCAAGCGGTACCCGCTTCGGCACGTAGACCGACACGGGTCCCTGGGACGCCTTGACCGGATACATCTCGTCCGCGATCAGGCCCTCGATGGCCGTCGCGTGGGCGACGTGGTCGGAGTGCAGCTGGCGCAACATCGACGCACTCGACCCGGGGCGCCTGAGCGCGACCTGTAGAGCGACGATCAGCGCGTACTCACTCGTCCTTGCGGCCTCGAGCTGGTCAAGGAGCGCGGTCGGCGGAGCGGCGGACTTCGTCGCGTCGTCGCGCAGTGCCCAGGCCACGCCGCCGCCGGCAGCGAGGACGGCCAGGCCGCCCACGATGAGGAACCCACGGCGCGAGGGCGGGGGCTGGGGCAGCGGACCGTGCGGGAAGGGGCGCTCGTCCATGGCGCAGCCAGTCTCGCAGAGCCGATACGCTGATCAGCGCGACACCACCAAGCGAGTCGAACACCTGAACAGATGCAGGAGGGTCACGATGCCGCCGGCCCAGGCCAACGCTGCCGCCCAACACCTGCTCGAGGTGCTCGCGCCGGTCGTCGCCGACACCGGATACGAACTCGAGGACGTCACCGTCACCTCGGCCGGTCGACGCAGCCTCGTCCGCATCGTCGTCGATGCCGACGGCGGAGTCGACCTCGACGCCATCGCCGACGTGAGCCGCGTGGTGTCCGATGCGATGGACGCCGACGCGCCGGGCGGGCCGGCTTTCGCCGGGCCGTACGTGCTCGAGGTGACCTCGCCGGGCGTAGACCGGCCGCTGACCGAGCCGCGACACTGGCGGCGCGCGGTCGGGCGGCTCGTCCAGGTGCGCGTCGGGGGAGCGGACGGCGAGACTGTGACCGGCCGGGTGCAGGCCGCCGAAGGTTCGGGCGTGGTGGTCGACGTCGACGGCGCGACGCGTGAGATCGCGTGGCACCAACTCGGTGCCGGGAAGGTGCAGATCGAGTTCAACCGTGGAGGTGAGCACTGACGTGGTCAACGTCGACATCGCCGCGTTGCGCAGCATCGAGCGTGAGAAAGAGATTCCCTTCACCACCTTGCTCGACGCTCTCGAAACCGCGCTGCTCACCGCCTACAAGCACACCGCCCACTCGATGCCGCATGCCCGGGTCTCCATCGATCGCAAGAGCGGTGAGGTGATCGTCTGGGCGCAGGACATCGGCTCGGACGGCGAGATCGAAGAGGAGTACGACGACACCCCGACCGACTTCGGCCGCGTCGCCGCGATGACCGCCCGCCAGGTGATCCTCCAGCGGCTGCGGGACGCGGAGCACGACCAGACCTACGGCGAGTACTCCGGCCGCGAGGGTGACATCGTCACCGGCGTCATCCAGGCCGACGCCCAGGCAGCCCAGCGCGGACTCGTGCTCGTCGACATCGGCAAGGTCGAGGCGGTGCTTCCGCAGTCCGAGCAGGTGCCCGGCGAGAACTACTCCCATGGCACCCGGCTGCGCTGCTACGTCGTCGGGGTCGCGCGCGGGATGCGCGGGCCACAGGTGACGGTGAGCCGCACCCACCCCAACCTGGTCAAGAAGCTGTTCGCCCTCGAGGTGCCCGAGATCGCCGACGGCAGCGTCGAGATCGTCGACGTGGCCCGCGAGGCCGGCCATCGCAGCAAGATCGCGGTCCGCACGTCCGTTTCCGGGCTCAACGCCAAGGGTGCCTGCATCGGGCCGATGGGCCAGCGGGTGCGCAACGTCGTCGCCGAACTGCACGGCGAGAAGATCGACATCGTCGACTGGGCCGAGGATCCCGCCAAGTACGTCGGCAACGCGCTGTCACCGGCCCACGTCCTGCAGAGCAGGATCGTCGATGAGGCCGCCCAATCGGTGCGCGTCGTCGTCCCCGATTTCCAGCTTTCGCTAGCCATCGGGCGCGAGGGACAGAACGCCCGGCTCGCGGCCCGGCTGACCGGCTGGCGCATCGATATCCACAGCGACAGCGAGGGGACGGCGCCCGCACAGGCGGCGCCTCGCGACACGCCCGAGCGCGAGGGGTAGACTGGTCGATGGCCGTCTCATCGACGACGGCACACGATCCCGCTCCGTCAGGGCTCTCCCCGTCTCAGGGACAAGGCCCGATCCGGACGTGCATCGGGTGCCGGGAGCGTGCGCCGGCCACCGAGTTGCTCCGCGTAGTCGCGGCCGGGGACGCCACGGCGGCACCCGACCCGCGGCGCCGAGCACCCGGCCGGGGAGCCTGGATCCACCCCGTCCCGGAGTGCGTCGATCTCGCCGAGCGGCGCCGGGCGTTCGGCCGGGCCCTACGGGTCTCAGGTCAACTCGATCCGGCGCCGGTGCGTGAGTACGTTGAAAGACTCGACCCGAAGTAACCCGACCCGCGGAATACCGCAGGAGTGATCAGAGCGATGAGCGTGCGATGAAGCGCCAGCGATGAGTACGTCCACCATCTAGCGGGCCGTGCGGGAAGCCGCCCGGCCCTTTCAAAGGAGTCACGTGGCAGGCAAGGCCCGCGTTTCCGCGCTCGCCAAAGAGCTCGGAGTCACCAGCAAGGAAGTACTCGCCAAACTGCAGGAAATGGGCGAGTACGTGAAGTCAGCCTCTTCGACCGTCGAGGCGCCAGTCGAGCGCCAGGTGCGCGAGGCGTTCCCAGCTCCTGCACCCAAGCCCGCCAAGAAGGCGCCGGCGAAGAAGGCCGCCGCGACACGCGCACCGGCCGCCGCGCCGGCCGCCGAGGCACCTGCGGCTGCACCCGCAGCATCTGCGCCGGCACCGGCACCGGCGCCGGCCGAGGTCGCACCGCCGGCACCGCAGGCGCCCGAGCCCGCCGCTGCCGCCGCACCGGCCGCGTCGGCTGCTCCCGCAGCGCCCGCGGCCCCGACGAACACTCCTGCATCGGGCACTCCTGCATCGGGCACGCCCGCCGCACCCGCGGCCCCCGGCGGTGCGGCCCAGCCCGGTCCGCGTCCCGGCCCGCGCATCGCGAACAACCCCTTCGGCGTCGGCGGCAGCAACCCTGCCGCCCGCCCGGCCGCTCCGCGTGCCGGCCAGCCGGGCGCGCCCGGCCAGCTGCCGCCGCGGCCCGGTGGCCGTCCCGGCGGTAGCGCCGGTCCCGGTGGACCTCGTCCCAACCCGGGGATGATGCCGCCCCGACCGAACCCCGGCATGATGCCGGGCCGCACCCGTCCCGGCGGCGGCCCTGGTGGCGGCCGTGGCGGTCCCGGCGGCGGCCCTGGCGGCGGCGGTCCCGGTGGTCGTGCCGGTGCTCCCGGCCGCGGTGGCGGCGGCGGCGGTGGCGGTGGCTACCGCGGCGGTGGCCCCGGTGGCGGCGGCGCCCCTGGTGGCGCGCCGGGTGGTCCGTACCGTGGCGGTCCCGGCGGCGGTCGCGGTGGCGGTCGCGGTGGACGTGGCGCCAGCACTGCCGGTGCCTTCGGTCGCCGTGGTGGCGGCCCGACCCGCGGACGCAAGAGCAAGAAGCAGCGCAGGGCAGAGTTCGACAACATGTCCGCGCCGTCGATCGGCGGCGTGCAGGTCCCGCGCGGCAACGGCGATGTCGTCCGGCTGCCCCGTGGTGCTTCGCTGTCCGACTTCGCGGACAAGATCAACGCGAACCCGGCGTCGCTCGTCCAGGTGATGTTCCACCTCGGCGAGATGGTCACCGCGACCGAATCGGTCAACGAGGACACCCTGCAGTTGCTCGGTGCCGAGTTGAACTACACGGTGCAGGTCGTCAGCCCGGAGGATGAGGACCGCGAGCTGCTCGAGTCCTTCGACCTCAGCTTCGGCGAGGACGAGGGTGAGGACGACAGCCTCGAGGCCCGCCCGCCGGTCGTGACCGTCATGGGCCACGTCGACCACGGTAAGACGCGACTGCTCGACGCGATCCGCAAGACCAACGTCATGGGCGACGAAGCAGGCGGCATCACCCAGCACATCGGTGCCTACCAGGTCCACGTCGACCACGACGGCGGAAACGGCGTCCAGGACCGCAAGATCACCTTCATCGACACCCCGGGTCACGAGGCGTTCACCGCCATGCGTGCCCGTGGTGCGGCGACCACCGACATCGTCGTGCTGGTCGTCGCTGCGGACGACGGCGTGATGCCGCAGACCGTCGAGGCGCTCAACCACGCCCAGGCGGCGAACGTGCCGATCGTGGTGGCGGTCAACAAGATCGACAAGGAAGACGCCAACCCGAGCAAGGTGCGCCAGCAGCTCACGGAGTACGGCCTGGTGGCAGAGGAGTACGGCGGCGACACGCTGTTCGTCGACGTCTCGGCACGGTCGAACCTGCACATCGACGACCTGCTCGAGGGCATCCTGCTGACCGCCGACGCCGCGCTCGACCTGCGGGCCAACCCCGACCAGGACGCGCAGGGGATCGTCATCGAGGCCCGCCTCGACCGTGGCCGCGGCCCGGTGGCCACGCTGCTGGTGCAGCGCGGCACGTTGCACGTCGGCGACTCGGTCGTCGCGGGCGACGCGTTCGGACGCGTTCGCGCCATGCTCGACGAGAACGGTGACACGGTCGACGTGGCCGATCCGTCCCGTCCGGTTCAGGTGCTGGGTCTGACCTCCGTGCCCGGTGCCGGCGACTCGTTCCTCGTCGTCGACGAGGACCGCATCGCCCGCCAGATCGCCGACCGGCGTTCGACTCGCGAGCGCAACGCGCAGCTGGCGTCCTCGCGGCGTCGCGTGTCGCTCGACGACCTCGACAAGGCACTTGCTGCCGGTGAGGTGGAGCAACTCAACCTCATCATCAAGGGTGACGTGTCCGGTTCGGTCGAAGCCCTCGAGGACGCCCTGGTCAACATCGACCTGGGCGAGGCGAAGGAAGAGGTGTCGCTGCGGGTCATCGGTCGCGGGGTCGGTGCGATCACCGAGAACGACGTCAACCTGGCGATCGCCTCGGATGCCGTCGTGATCGGGTTCAACGTCCGTCCGGAAGGCAAGGCCCGCGAGGCCGCCGAACGCGAGGGCGTCGACATCCGCTACTACACGGTCATCTACCAGGCCATCGACGAGATCGAGGCTGCGCTCAAGGGCATGCTCAAGCCCGAGTTCGAAGAGGTGCAGCTCGGTACCGCCGAGGTCCGCGAGGTGTTCCGCGTGCCGCGCATCGGCAACGTCGCGGGTTCGCTCGTCCGCTCCGGCACGATCCGGCGCAACAGCAAGGCGCGCCTGGTCCGCGATGGTGTGGTCGTGGCCGACAACCTCACGGTCGACTCACTGAAGCGGTTCAAGGACGACGCGACCGAGGTCCGCGACGGGTTCGAGTGCGGTATCGGGCTCGGCTCGTTCAACGACATCAAGGTCGACGACGTGATCGAGACCTTCGAGCTGCGCGAGAAGCCGCGCGTCTGACACCCCCCCGTGAGTGGTCAGTTTCGCGCTCAGTGGTCAGTTATAACTGACCACTGACGCCGAAACTGACCACTCACTTCAGCAGCGCAACAGAGGAGTTCGTCATGGTCGATGTCGGACGCGCCCGCCGCATGGCCGGGCGGATCAAGCAGATCGTGGCCACCCACCTCGAGTCCCACGTCAAGGACCCACGTCTGGGCATGGTGACGATCACGGACGTGCGGGTCACGGGCGATCTGCACGACGCGACGATCTTCTACACCGTGTTCGGCGACGCCGAGGCTGCGGCGGACACCGCGGCCGCGATCGAGTCGGCCAAGGGTGTACTGCGCACGGAGGTCGGCCGCCAGACCGGCGTCCGGTTCACGCCGACGCTGACGTTCGTGCTCGACTCGCTCGCCGACGACGCCCGCCACATCGAGGAACTGCTCGCCGTCGCGGCCAAGGCCGACGCCGAGGTCGAAGCGGTGCGGCAGGGCAAGGTGCCGGCCGGCGAACCCGACCCGTACCGCAAGCCGCGCGTCGACGACGACGATATCGACGGATAGTCGACACAGCGTCGTGAGCGACGAGCCGGAGCGGCCGCGGCCCGGTCCGCGGGCTGCCGCCCGCGAAGCTCGGACCTCGCGCGGCGCGACGATCGCCACGATCGCGATCCTCGTCGTCGGTGCGCTCGCCGCCGCGTTGTTGGTCGTGCTCGACAGCACTCACCGCGACCACGCGGGAAGTGGCGCGAACACGTCGATCGAGGCAGCACCGACTTTCGGTGCGTCGCTGCCCATCAGCTCACCCGCGACATCGCCGTCGCGAGCGTCCTCGGCGCCGGTGGGTAATGCCGCGTTCACCGATGCGAGCGCTGCATCGGCGCTGCTCACCGCTGCGACCAACGCCGTCCAGACCGTCGACAGTTACGACTACCGCAGCCTCGACAAGACGCAGGCGGCCGCCGACGCCGTTATCACCGGGTCGTTCCGCACGCGCTACGACACCGCCCTCCAGGGACTGAGCGCGTCCGCACGCAAGACGAAGACCGTGCAGCAAGCGGTCGTCCAGAAGATCGCGGTGACCGCGTTGTCCGGCGACACCGCCGGCGTGCTCGTGTTCGGACGACTCGACGTCACGACCGCGACGAACCCGAGCGGGACGAGCATGGCGCTGGCTTCCGGGGTCACCTTGCAGCGCGTCGGCACAGCCTGGCGCATCAGCGACACGACCGACCTCGTCAACCAGGGCACCTTCGTCGCCTCGCCGCCGGGCAACGGCGCACTGCTCGCCGCTGTGAGCGCCGGCGCTCGCGAGGTCGTCAACCTGCTGTCGTACTCGCGCGTGAGCTTCGATGCAGATTTCGCCCGAGCCATCGACGGGCTCACCGGCCCGCTGCGCACGCAACAGGTGCAACTGCGCGCCGGGCTCGAGCAGTCGATGAACCAGTCACAGACCGACTACGCCGGCGAGGTGCGCTCGGTCGGAGTCGAAGGCGCGTCCGGATCCTCCGTCCTCCTGCTCGTCTGCGCGACGGGCTACTCGCTCCAGCCCGGCAGCACGGCGCCGAAGTCCGGCACAGAACGCTTCGAGGTCGGCGTCGAGTTCGTCAAGGGACGTTGGTTGGTCAGCGAATACCTCGCGCTGCCGTCGGCATGAGCGAGACAGATACCGAATCCGGCGGCCAACTGACGCGCCGGCTGCTCGCGCTCTCGGCCTCGGCGGTGGTCGTGCTCGCGGCCGAGCCGCTGTACCTGCTGGTCGACACCGCGGTCATCGGGCACCTCGGTTCAACTGCCCTGGGCGGGCTCGGCATCGCCGCGGCACTGATGGCTCTGCTCACCGTCGTCGGCACGTTCGTCGAGTACGGCACGACCTCGCGCGCGGCGCGCTGGTACGGCGCGGGACGCGAGGCGGATGCGATCAACGAAGGTGTGCAGGCGTCCTGGCTCGCAGTCGGTATCGGCATCGTGATCGTCGCGCTCGGTGAGATCTTCGCCGGGCCGCTCACCGCGCTGCTCGCGGGCGGGTCCGGCGCCACCCAGCACGCTGCCGAGTCGTGGTTCCGCATCGGGGTCATCGGCCTGCCCGGCGTGCTGCTCGTGCTCGCCGGCAACGGCTGGATGCGCGGAGTGCAGCGCACCCGTGAACCGGTCGTGATCGTGGTGGCGGCGAACGCTGTCAGTGCCGTCCTGTGCCCGGTGTTGGTGTACCCGGTCGGTCTCGGCCTGCAGGGCTCGGCGATCGCGAACCTCATCGCGCAGGCGATCGGCGCCGCGCTGTTCCTGCGCGCGCTGCGCCGCGCGGCGCACGGTAGCGCCCGTCCGCACGCTGCGGTGATGCGGGCGCAGCTGGTCGTCGGACGAGACCTGATCGTGCGCGCGGCCGCGTTCCAGGTCGCCTTCCTCACCGCCGCCGGCGTCGCTTCCCGATTCGGGTCGGCCGAGATCGGCGCGCACCAGATCGGCCTGCAGCTGTGGGAGTTCACCGCACTGCTGCTCGACTCGTTCGCCATCGCTGCGCAATCCCTCGTCGGCGCTGCGCTCGGCGGATCGGACGCCGCCGCTGCCCGCGCGATGGCCTGGCAGGTGTCGCGCTGGGGCCTCTATGCGGGGATCGGGTTCGCGGCCGTGTTCGGTGCCGGCTGGCTGCTGATCCCCGAAGCGTTCACCTCGGCCGCCGACGTGCAACACCAGGCGCACGTGCTGTGGCCTTGGTTCGTCGGGATGCTGCCCGCCGCCGGCGTCGTGTTTGCACTGGACGGGGTGTTGATCGGCGCCGGCGACGTCGCGTTCCTGCGCAACATCACGATCGTGGCCGGCGTGTTCGCCTTCGCTCCGCTGAACCTGGCCGCGCTGCACTGGCACTGGGGGATCGGGGGAGTGTGGGCGGGGCTGACCGCGTTCATCCTCGTCCGCCTGGTCGGGATGTTGTGGCGCGCGCGCGGTGATCGCTGGGTGGTACTCGGCACCGGTGGCTGACCCTGCTCAGCCACCGGTGCCGCACCAAGTCAGCGCACCGTCGACAGCTGGTTCGACAGCTGGTTCGACAGCTGGTTCGACTGTCGCCGTCCGGAAGTGCCGATGCCCGTCGTGCCTTTCGGTCGGTGCGGGATGTGCTGCGTTCAACGACGCATGCAGACCCCGGGTTACGGCCGTGCGGGTGTCACGGCCGACGCCAACTACGGTCGTGTCGTGACCGACGGGCTCGTGATTGTCGACAAACCGGGCGATATGACATCGCACGATGTCGTCTCCCGGCTCCGCCGCCTCGCCCGCACCCGCAAGGTGGGCCATGCCGGAACGCTCGACCCGATGGCGACCGGAGTGCTCGTGCTCGGCGTGGGCAAGGCGACTCGGCTGCTCACCCATCTCGTGCTCGCCGACAAGGCCTACACCGCGACGATCCGGCTCGGTCAGGCGACGGTCACCGACGACGCCCAGGGCGAGGTCGTGTCGAGCGCCTCCGCTGCGGCGGTCACCGACGATCAGCTGCGGACGGCGATGACGCGATTCACGGGCGACATCGAGCAGGTCCCGAGCGCCGTTTCCGCCATCAAGGTGGACGGGCAGCGCGCCTACCGTCGGGTGCGCGACGGCGAGCAGGTCTCCATCCCCGCCCGCCCGGTCCGTGTCTCTCGCTTCGAGCTGCTCGCGGTGCGCCGTGCCGGCGAGTTGGTCGACCTCGATGTCGGCGTCGAATGCTCGTCCGGGACGTACGTGCGCGCGCTGGCCCGCGACCTCGGCGCCGACCTCGGGACAGGGGGTCACCTGACTGCGCTGCGCCGCACCCGCGTCGGGCCGTTCGATCTCGACCAGGCCCGCACCCTCGACGAACTCGCCGCGCTCGACGACCCGGTCGTCCTGCCGCTCGCCGACGCGGTGCGTGCCGCGATGCCGGTACGCACCGTCACCGACGAGGAGGCGCGCGCGCTCTCGTACGGCCAGGCGCTGTCGGCAAGCGGCTTCGACGCCGTCCACGGCGCGCTCACGGCCGGCGGCGCGGTGGTCGCATTGATGCGTGACGAGGGCGACGAAGCCCGTCCGGTGGTCGTTTTCGCCCCTGCTGGGTAGGTACCACGGATGAGCGACGGCCTCGACGACGTGCGGCTCGTGCTGCCCGGCGTGCGGCTCGACGCGGCCGAACACCTGCGTGGCAGCGAGCGCAGCGACGTGCGCCGGGTGCGCGCCAGATGGCCGGACGGTGGCGACACGTCCGTCGTCGTCAAGCGGTTCGTGACCGCAGGCGAAGGCTGGGCTCGCGAAGCGGCAGCATTCGCGACCATCGCCTCGGACGGCGCCCCTCGACGGGTCGTGGCCGAGGGCGCCAGGCCGCCGTTGCTCGTACTGACCGATCTGGGCACCGGCCCGAACGTCGCGGACGCCCTCCTGGGCGACGACCCGGCGGCAGCGGGTGCCGCCGTCCTCACCTGGGCCGACGCGATGGCATCGCTGCACCGGGCCACGCTCTCGAGCCGCGACCGGTTCCGCGCCGAACTCGCGCTGCGGGCAGGCGACCTGCCGATCGCCGACCACGTCATGTCGACCGTCGTCGACGAGGCGACCGGGTTGCTCGACGCCCACTGCGGACGGCTCGGTGTCACCGTCCCGCGTGGCGCGCTCAACGAGCTGAGGCAGATCCCGCGCGACCTGCGTCATGACGGACCGGCCGCTCTGACGCCGTCCGACGCGTGCCCCGACGACAACGTTCGCCACGGCGACACCTTGTCGCTCGTCGATTTCGAGGGCGCGCAATGGCGTCACGTCGCGTGGGACGTCGCCTACCTCACCGTGCCCTGGCCGACGTGCTGGTGCTCGTGGCGGATCCCGGCCGACGTCGCCGAGCGAGCCGTCGAGCGCTACCGCGCCACGATCGAGGACGACTTGCCGTACGTGCGCACCGCCGACTTCCGGCGCGACGTGGTGCTGGCAGCGCTGGCCTGGGAGTTCGTCTCGACGGCCTTGCTGCTCGCCGATGCGCTCGACGCGGACCCGCCCGCCGCCGATCGGTCCAAGGTGATGCCGACGCGGCGCGCGATGATCCTGCACCGGCTGGGGGCAGCCCGGCGCAACACGCATCGGCCCGCGCTGGCGGCGTTGGCCGAGCGGCTCCGAGCCGACCTGGTGCGGCGCTGGGGCGAGGTACCGCTCGGCTACGCGCCCGCGTTCGAGGAACGCGACTGACGCGAGGGATCGAGCAACACCACTAGGCTCGGGCGGGTGCAGCGCTGGCATGGTCTCGACGTGGTTCCGCCCGGCTGGGGCCACTGCGTGGTCACCATCGGGGTCTTCGACGGTGTGCACCGCGGCCACGCCGAGATCATCGGCCGGGCGGTGGGTCGGGCGCGCGAGCGCGGCGTGCCGAGCGTGCTGATCACTTTCGTCCCGCATCCGTCCGAGGTCGTGCGGCCGGGCACTCACCCACCGGTGCTGACGTCGATCCCGCGCCGGGCCGAACTCGTGGCCGAACTCGGTATCGACGTGTTCTGCGCCCTGCCGTTCACCCTCGACTTCTCGCGTCTGCCGCCGGACGAGTTCGCCCACCGAGTGCTCGTCGAGCGGCTGCACGCATCCGGCGTCATCGTCGGTGAGAACTTCCGGTTCGGGCACAAGGCAGCCGGCGACGTCGCGATGTTGGAGCAACTCGGCCGGGTCTTCGGGTTCCGCGCCGAAGGGGTCGAGCTGTTCGCCGACGAGGGCACCGTCCTGAGCGCGACCTACGTGCGGTCGTGCGTCCAGGCGGGAGACGTCGCAGCTGCGGCCGCGGCGCTCGGTCGGCCGCACCGCGTCGACGGCGTTGTCGAGCGGGGCGATCAGCGTGGCCGCAAGCTCGGGTTCCCGACGGCCAACCTGCGCACGGACGAGTGGGCGGCGATTCCGGCGGACGGCGTGTACGGCGGCTACGTCGTGCGCCTGGACGAGGCCGGACGCACGCTCGACGGACCACCGCTGGGCATCGGCGCGATCTCGATCGGCACGAACCCCACGTTCGACGTGCGCCAGCGCCGCGTCGAGGCGTACGTCCTCGATTTCGACGGCGACTTGTACGGCGACGCGCTCGGGTTCGAGTTCAGCCACCGCATCCGCGGCCAGCAGCGTTATGACGACGTCGACGCGCTCGTCGAGCAGATGCGACGCGACGTCGAGGGCATCCGCGAAGTCGTCCCAGCCCCGTGAATGCGGGCCGCATGGCTGTGGATCGAACGCGCCGGTAACACTGGTAACATGAAAGCTGGCCGCCGAGCTGTGGCCCGCAGCAGCGTGCGTTTCGTCCTCCACTGTGACCTAGACCAGTGGTCCGCGCCTGCACCGAACATGAAGAGGAGCCGTCCGTGCCGCTGGCCGCCGACGTCAAGAAGCAGATCATCGCCGAGTACTCGTCCGCTGACGGGGACACTGGCTCCGCCGAGGTGCAGATCGCACTGCTGTCGCGTCGCATCAGCGACCTGACCGAGCACCTCAAGACCCACAAGCACGACCACCACAGCCGGCGTGGCCTGCTGCTGCTGGTCGGACGCCGCCGCCGGTTGCTCAACTACCTCTCCGACGTCGACATCAACCGTTACCGATCCATCATCGAGCGGCTCGGCCTGCGCCGATAGCTCGACCGGGGAGCGACCGTTCGGTCGCTCCCCTCTGCAGTTGCGCAGAACAGCACGTCCGCAGAACAACTCCACAACCGCTGGGCCCGACGAGCAATGACGGCCGGTCCTCGGTAGTGGCGGCCGGAACACTCCGTCCGCTTCGATCGAAGACCGGCACCCCAACCCTCTCGTCGTTGCGTCGCCCAGCACGATGAGAAAGGTCTATCCGCATGACGGATGCCATCACTGAATCCGGTGTCTTCGAAACCGAAGCTGTCATCGACAACGGCACCTTCGGCAAGCGCACCGTACGTTTCGAAACCGGCCGCCTTGCCAAGCAAGCCGCCGGCTCGGTCGTCGCCTACCTCGACGACGACACCATGCTGCTGTCGGCCACGACGGCCGGCAAGCACCCCCGCGAGGGCTTCGACTTCTTCCCGCTGACGGTCGACGTCGAAGAGCGCATGTACGCCGCCGGGCGTATCCCCGGCTCGTTCTTCCGCCGCGAAGGACGCCCCTCCGAGGACGCCATCCTCACCTGCCGCCTGATCGACCGCCCGCTGCGCCCGACCTTCATCAAGGGCCTGCGCAACGAGGTCCAGGTCGTCATCACGGTCATGGCCCTCAACCCCGACCACGCCTACGACGTGCTCGCGATCAACGCGGCGTCCGCGTCGACCCAGATCTCCGGCCTGCCGTTCAACGGCCCGGTCGGCGGCACGCGCGTCGCGCTCATCGACGGTCAGTGGGTCGGCTTCCCGACGCACTCCGAGCTCGAGCGCGCCACGTTCGACATGGTTGTCGCCGGTCGCCTGCTCGATTCGGGCGATGTGGCGATCATGATGGTCGAGGCCGAGGCCACCGAGAACACGATCGAGCTGATCGAAGGTGGCGCAACCAAGCCGACCGAAGAGGTCGTCGCCGAGGGCCTCGAGGCTGCCAAGCCGTTCATCGCGGCGCTGTGCCAGGCTCAGAAGGAACTCGCCGCGTCCGCCGGCAAGGAGACCGCGGAGTTCCCGGTCTTCCTCGACTACAGCGACGAGGTCTACGAGGCCGTCGACGCCGAGGTCTCGGCCGAGCTGGCCGGTGCCTTGACGATTGCCGACAAGCAGGACCGCGAGGCGAAGCTCGACGAGCTCAAGGACCAGGTCAAGGCCTCGTTGGCCGACAAGTTCGAGGACCGGTTCAACGAGATCAGCCCCGCCTACCGCGCGCTGACCAAGAAGCTGGTGCGCCAGCGCATCCTGCGCGACAAGGTCCGCATCGACGGTCGCGGCCTGGCCGACATCCGCACGCTCTCGGCCGAGGTCGAGGTCATCCCGCGGGTGCACGGCTCGGCCCTGTTCCAGCGCGGCGAGACGCAGATCCTGGGCGTCACCACGCTGAACATGCTGGGGCTCGAGCAGAAGCTCGACACGTTGAGCCCGAACCGCACCAAGCGGTACATGCACAACTACAACTTCCCGCCGTACTCGACCGGTGAGACCGGCCGCGTCGGGTCGCCGAAGCGGCGCGAGATCGGCCACGGCGCGCTCGCCGAGCGTGCGCTGATCCCGGTGCTCCCGGGCCGTGACGAGTTCCCGTACGCGATTCGTCAGGTTTCCGAAGCATTGGGTTCGAACGGTTCGACCTCGATGGGCTCGGTCTGCGCGTCCACCCTGGGTCTGCTCAACGCCGGCGTGCCGCTGAAGGCGCCGGTCGCTGGCATCGCGATGGGTCTCGTGTCCGACACCGTCGACGGCACCACCGAGTACGTTGCGCTGACCGACATCCTCGGTGCCGAGGACGCGTTCGGCGACATGGACTTCAAGGTCGCCGGCACGAAGGAGTTCGTCACCGCGCTTCAGCTCGACACCAAGCTCGACGGCATTCCGTCCGAGGTGCTCGGCGCGGCGCTCAAGCAGGCCCGCGACGCGCGGCTGCACATCCTGGACGTCATGGCCGAGGCCATCGACGGCCCGGACGAGATGAGCCCGTACGCCCCGCGCGTGACGGTCGTCAAGATTCCTGTCGACAAGATCGGCGCGGTCATCGGCCCCAAGGGCGCGATGATCAACTCGATCCAGGACGAGACCGGCGCGCAGATCACGATCGAGGACGACGGCACGATCTACGTCGGTGCCGAGGACGGGCTGTCCGCGCAGGCTGCGGTCGACCGCATCAACGCGATCGCGAACCCGCAGATGCCGAAGGTCGGCGAGCGCTTCCTGGGCACGGTGGTCAAGACGGCCGCGTTCGGCGCGTTCGTCTCGCTGCTGCCGGGCAAGGACGGCCTCGTCCACATCAGCAAGCTGGGTCGCGGCAAGCGCATCGGCAAGGTCGAGGACGTCGTGAACGTCGGCGACAAGATCCAGGTCGAGATCGCCGAGATCGACCAGCGCGGCAAGATCAGCCTCGTGCTCGTCGATGACGACGCGAACCCGGCCGAGGCGGCAGCCGCTCCGGCCGAGTAAGACTGCTTTTGGCGGCAGGACCCGAAATATCGGGCCCTGCCGCCAAAACCGTTAATCGCCCTTGACGTTCACGATCTGGCGCAACTCGTGGACGACCTCGACGAGCTTCGCCGCGTCGCGCATGACGACGTCGATGGGCTTGTACGCCTCGGGGTGCTCGTCGAGGAAGGCGTCGGACTTCCCCCACGCGATCCCCGTCATCCGCTCGTCCAGGTCGGCACGCGTGAACCGCTTTCGTGCCGCCGAACGCGAGTAGTTGCGCCCGGCGCCGTGCGGCGAGGAGCACAGCGACCCCGGATGGCCGAGGCCGCGCACCACGTACGACCGGTCGCCCATCGAGCCCGGGATCAACCCGAGCACTCCGTCGTGGGCGTCGATCGCCCCCTTGCGCGAGAGCCACACGTCCTTGCCGAAGTGGTTCTCGCGCGCGGTGTAGTTGTGGTGGCAGTTCACTTCCTCGAGGCGCTGCACCGGCTCGCACTGCCACTGCTCGACAGCGAGCACGACCCGTCGCATCATCTCCTCGCGGTTGAGGAAGGCGAACCGCTGCGCCCACCGCAACGCTGACAGGTACGACCAGAACTCCGGCTCGCCCTCGACGAGGTACGCCAGGTCGCGATCGGGCAGGCGGATCCAGCGCCGCTCGCACTGCTGCTGCGCGATCTTGATGTGCTTGCCGGCCAGCTTGTTGCCGACACCGCGCGAACCTGAGTGCAGGAACAACCAGACCGACTCGTCCTCGTCGACGCTCACCTCGATGAAGTGGTTCCCCGACCCGAGCGAACCGAGCTGCAGCCGCCAGTTCGGTGCGATCGCCTCGGCCTGGTCGATGCCGTCGTGCTGCTCGAGCTCGTCGACACGCGGTCGCGCGAGCTCGTCCACCGACGCGTTGTACTTACCGGCCGACAGTGGGACGGCCGCGCTGATCCGAGCGTGCAGGTCGGCGAGGTGGCCGTGCAGGTCACCGCGCTTGAACTGCGTGCGGACGGCCATCATCCCGCAGCCGATGTCCACACCCACGGCCGCCGGGATGATCGCGCCGACGGTCGGGATCACGCTGCCGACCGTCGCGCCCTTGCCGAGGTGCGCGTCCGGCATCAGCGCCAGGTGGGGCAGCACGAACGGCATCGACGCGGTGCGCTCGGCCTGCGCACGCGTCTGGTCCTCGAGGATCGAGGCGAAGTTGACCAGCTTGGACACGTCCACCATCGTGCGGCCCGAGTCAATCGGTTAGGCAGGATGGACACGTGGCGCGCGCGGGACTGAGTGGGCTGCGCGAGCTCCCGTCCGAGGTGCGCGCGCTCGTCGGCGTGGGCTTCATGGTCGCGCTCGGCTTCGGGCTGGTCGCGCCGGCCATCCCGCTGTTCGCCCGCGAATTCGGCGTCGGCAAGACGGCGGCCGGCGCGGTCATCAGCGCGTTCGCGCTGATGCGCCTCGTTGCCGCGCCGTTCGTCGGCCGACTCGTGAACGCCGTGGGGGAGCGAGTCATGCTCGCCGTCGGCATCGGTGTGGTCGCGGTGTCGAGCGCCCTGGCCGGCTTCGCGCAGCAGTACTGGCAGCTGCTCGTGCTGCGCGGCGCCGGCGGGGTCGGCTCGATCATGTTCAGCGTCAGCGCGGCGAGCCTGCTGATCCGCGTGACGCCGAGCCACCAGCGTGGACGCGCCCAGGGCCTGTGGGCTGGTTCGTTCCTGATCGGGCTGGTCGCCGGTCCGGCGGTAGGCACGGTCGCGAGTTTCTCCCTGCGCCTGCCGTTCTTCCTCTATGCGGGCACGCTCGCGGGTGCGGGAACGATCGCGCTCGTCGCGCTGCGACACAGCGAGTTCGCTGCGCGGCAAACCACGGTCGCGACGCCCCTTGCGTTGCGAATGGCGCTGCGTGATCGGGCATACATCGCTGCCCTGGTCGCGTCCTTCGCAGGCGACTTCGCCGTTGTCGGCGCGCGCAGCTCGCTCGTGCCGCAGTTCATCACCGACGATCTCGGCCGGGGGACGGGCTGGGTCTACGTCGCGTTCCTGATCACGAGTGTCGTGAGCGGTGCACTGCTGCTGCCGTTCGGGCAGATAGCCGACACGCGCGGACGACGTCCGGTGATCATGGGCGGGCTCGCCGTCGGGGCTGTCGGATTCGTGCTCCTACCGAGCTGGACGACAGTGCTGAGCCTCGTCGTGTCGATGATGCTGCTCGGCGTTGCCGCCGCCGCCGACGCAGTGGCCCCGGGCGCGGTGCTCGGCGACGTGGTCGGGTCGCGTGGCGGGACGGTTGTCGCCGTCTTCCAGATGGCCGGCGATCTCGGTGCGGTGATCGGGCCGATCGCGGCCGGCGCGGCTGCCGACGCGAACGGCTACGGGCTCGCCTTCGCCATCAGCGCCGCGGTGGCTCTCAGCCCACTGCCATTTGTCCTGTTTGCCCGGGAAACCCTGATTCCGCGCACGACGAACTGACCGCTCGAGCTGTGACACGCCTGGTTGTGGCGGAAGATTCTCTTTCTATCCGGTAATGTCTAGCGGGACAACAGACAACATCGAACTGGTGTTGATCATAGAACCCCGAGGAGAACAGAGCCTGATGAAGACCCTGACGCGGCCCAGGCCGCGCCCGAGCCGACTGGCCGCCGCTACGGCCCTCGCCGGTGCCGTTGCGCTGGCGATCACCGGCTGCTCGTCCTCCGGCGGTGGCGGTGCCAGCAGCAAGACGGTGAACCTGATCGGGTTCTCGACCCCCAAGCCCGCCTACGACGCGCTCGCCGCGGCGTTCAACAAGACCTCGGCCGGCAAGGGCGTGCAGTTCGCACCCTCGTACGGCCCCAGCGGTTCGCAGGCCAAGGCTGTCGCCGCAGGCCAGACGGCCGACTACGTCGCGCTGTCGGTCGGTTCCGACATGTCGAGTCTCGTCCCGCAGTTCGTCGACACGAAGTGGGACCAGGGTTCGACCAAGGGCATCGGCGCCGACTCGGTGGTCGTCATCTGCGTTCGTCCGGGCAACCCGAAGCACATCACCGGCTGGGACGACCTGATCAAGCCTGGCGTCGGGATCGTCACCGCTGACCCGGCGTCGTCCGGATCGGCCAAGTGGAACATCCTCGCCGCCTACGAGCACATCATCTCCGAAGGCGGGACGCAGGCGCAGGCCGAGGCCTACCTGGGCAAGTTCTTCAAGAACACCGTCGCGAAGGCCGACAGCGGCTCGGACGCCGCGAAGACCTTCCTGTCGGGCACCGGCGACGTCCTGATCTCCTACGAGAGCGAAGCGATCACCGCTCGTCAGGCCGGCGAGAAGCTCGACTACATCGTCCCGAAGCAGTCGTTCCTCATCCAGACACCCGTTGCCGTCACGAAGACCGCGCCGACCGCAGCGAAGGACTTCCTGTCGTTCGTCGAGAGTGCAGACGGCCAGAAGATCTTCGCGAGCAAGGGCTGGCGTCCGGCGCTGAGCGGCGTCAACCCCGGAACGGTGCAGGGTGCCAATGACCCGAGCAACCCGTACCCGCAGGTGGAGCAGTTGAAGACGATCGACGATCTCGGTGGCTGGACCAAGGTCAACGATCAGTTCTTCGGTGACAGCGGCATCGTGACCAAGATCGAAGGAAGCAGCTGACGATGGCTGTTCTCGACGCGCCCGAACCGGTCGCGCCGAGTGAGGGCACCGCCCTCACTCGGCCGGCCGGCCGGGGGACGTCGACCGCGGGCCTTCGCATCGGCGCCGCCTCGGGCATCGGCCTGGGCACGGCGGTCATCTGGCTGAGTCTGCTCGTCCTGCTTCCGATGGCCGCGGTCATCGCCAAGGCGTTCGGAAGCGGTTGGTCGACCTTCTGGGCTGACGTGACGACCCCGGCGACCAAGAGTGTCCTCGAGTTCACGGTCGTCAGTTCGGTCATCGTCACCGTCATCAACGCGGTGATGGGCACGTTGATCGCGTGGGTGCTCGTGCGAGACAACTTCCCCGGCAAACGGGTGCTCGACTTCGTGATCGACATCCCGTTCGCGCTGCCCACGATCGTCGCGGGCCTCGTCCTGCTCGCTGTATACGGCACAGACACTCCGATCGGGGTCGACCTGCTCGGCACGCGCCGAGCAATCGTGATCGCGTTGCTGTTCGTGACGCTGCCCTTCGTCGTGCGATCGGTGCAGCCGGTACTCGGTGCGCTCGATCTGGAGTCGGAACTGGCTGCCAGGTGCCTCGGCGCCGGGCCATGGACCACGTTCCGGCGCATCGTCCTGCCCTTGCTGATGCCGGCCATCGGTTCGGGTGCGGCGCTCGCGTTCGCGCGTGCGATGGGTGAGTACGGGTCGATGCTGCTCATCTCGGGCGGACGGGCGAATACCACGGTTGCATCGGTGCTGATCTTCCAGAAATACGAGAACTTCGACTACACCGGGGCCGCTGCCATCGCCACGGTGCTGTTGGTCGTCAGCCTCGTCGTGATCGTCTTGCTGGACGTCCTGCAGCGGAAGGCGGCCCGCCGTGGTTAGCACTCGAGCCAAGTGGCTGCAGCGACTCCTTGTCATCGCGTACGTCGGCGTGCTCGTGCTCGTGCCGCTGTTCGTGGTGACGTACCGGACCGTCTCCGACGGTTGGTCCGCGTTCGTCGACGCGATGACATCGTCCGAGGCGATCACTGCGTTCCGGTTGACGTTCGAGATCGCGATCGCCGCCGTTGTGATCAACACTGTTTTCGGTGTCGGCGTCGCGCTGCTGATCACGCGGTACCGGTTCTGGGGACGGCGGCTGCTCGGCCCGCTCACCGACCTGTCCGTGTCGGTGTCGCCGATCGTTGTCGGCCTCGCACTGGTGCTCGTCTACGGTCCGCTCAGCGGCTGGTTCGGAAAGGGCCTGGCAAACGCCGGCTTCCAGGTGATCTTCGCTCTACCGGGAATGATCATGGCTACGGCGTTCGTGTCGATGCCGTTGGTCCTGCGCGAGGTGATCCCCGTCCTCGAGGAGGAGGGGATCGACCAGGAGCAGGCTGCGAAGGTGCTCGGCGCGAGCGCTTGGCAGCGGTTCCGCCGGATCACCCTGCCCGTCATCCGACCGGCGCTCGCCTACGGCATCGTGCTCAGCCTGGCGCGGTGCATCGGTGAGTTCGGTGCGGTACGCGTGGTTTCCGGCAACGTGGGCGGTGCGTCGCAGACCCAGACGGTGCCGCTCCTGATTCAGCAGGACAGCGAGTTCTTCGCCAAGGGCACCTATCAGTTGTCGTTCGTTCTGATTGTGATCACCGTCCTCGCGATCGCGGTGGTCTCGATCCGGCGCAAGAAGGAGCACTCCGGATGAGTATCGAAGCCACCGGCATCACCAAGCGGTTCGGCGACTTCGTCGCGCTCGAAGGTGTCGATCTCCATGTCGCAAGTGGTCAGCTGACCGCGCTGCTCGGTCCGTCGGGCGGCGGTAAGTCGACGCTGTTGCGCATCATCGGCGGCCTCGAAGAGCCCGATGCCGGCCAGGTGAGCATCGACGGGCGCGAGATCACCGGCGTGCCCGCACAGCGACGCAACGTCGGGTTCGTGTTCCAGCACTACGCCGCGTTCAAGCACCTGTCGGTGTTCCGCAACGTCGCGTTCGGGCTCGAGATTCGTAAGCGGCCCAAGGACGAGATCCGCAAGCGGGTGCACGAGCTGCTCGAACTCGTCCATCTCGAGCAGTTCGCCGACCGGCTCCCGGCACAGCTGTCCGGCGGACAGCGTCAGCGCATGGCGCTCGCCCGCGCGCTCGCCGTCGAGCCGTCCGTCCTGTTGCTGGACGAGCCGTTCGGTGCGCTGGATGCGAAAGTGCGCCGCGAGCTGCGCGACTGGCTGCGGCGCTTGCACGACGAGGTCCACGTGACGACCGTGTTCGTCACGCACGACCAGGAAGAGGCGCTCGAGGTCTCCGACGAGATCGTCGTCATCAACCAGGGCCGCATCGAACAGGTGGGCTCGCCTGCCGATCTCTACGACAAGCCGGCGAACGACTTCGTCATGGAGTTCCTCGGGCCCGTGACGACACTCGGCGGAAAGCTGATCCGTCCGCACGACGTCGAGCTGTTCACCACGCAGGTCGAGGGCACCACGTCGGCCACGGTGACCCGGCTGCAGCGCATCGGCTTCGAGGTGCGCGCCGAGTTGCAGGTCGGCGACGAGCAGCCGTGGGCGCAGCTGACCCGCGGCCAGGCCGAGGGCCTTGAACTCGTCGAGGGCGGCAGTGTCTGGGTGCGCGCTGCGGGGTAACCGGCGGGGTGGCTGCAAGCATTCTCCGTAATTTCTGGGAGAATGGTCGGGTGCAGATCTCGGCCAAGTCGGACTACGCCATTCGTGCCTTGCTCAATCTCGCGGCGCATGAGCCGGAATTGGTGAAGGTCGATGTGATCGTGCGCGAGCAGGGCCTGCCGCGAAAGTTCGTCGAGGCGATCCTGGGTGAACTCAGGCGCGCGTCGATCGTGCGCAGCCAGCGCGGTGCGGAGGGCGGCTACGCACTCGCCCGGCCGTCGTCCGAGATCACCCTCGGCGCGGTCATCCGCGCCGTGGACGGGCCGCTCGCCGAGGTGCGCGGGTTGCGCCCGCACGAGACCACCTACGACGGGGTCGCGGAGCACCTGCCGGCGGTGTGGATCGCGGTGCGCACGAGCCTGCGCCGCGTGCTGGACGAGACCACCCTCGCCCAGGTGCTGAGCGGAAAGCTGCCCTCGCAGGTGCGCCGCATGGTCGAAGAGCCGGACGCCTGGCTGCCCAGATGAGCCCGGGGTGCGCTTCGCCGTCGACGCGAAGATGATCGAATTCGTGACCTGAGCCACTTCGCGGGTTAGGGTGGCGCCGTGGGACATATCGGGCCGGTGCGCGCGCAGTACGAGGTGTTGCCGCTGACGCAGACCGTGCCGAATCCCGAGCCGATGCCCGTTCCGCATCCGGAGCCGATGCCGGAGCCGATCCCCGGCCCCGAGCCCGTCCCGAGCCCTGAGCCCGGACCAGGGCCCGACCCGGGCCCGCCCTCGTCGATCCGGTAACGATGGGCCGGCAGTTCTCGGGGACCGAGCCGCTGGTCGGCGAAGTTGTCGGCCTGCGTACCTTCCGCGTCGACGAGACGGGGCTGCTGCTGCCGCTCTACTCCGAGCAGGCCTGGTACGACGGCGCCAACCTCGCAACCTGCGATCCGCCGGCCGGTGGCGGACGCGGGCCGCACCCGGTCGTCGCCGACGACTGCGAATGCGGCTTCTACGCCTACGGGTCCGCACTTGCCGCGGCACGCAACCGGCAGACCCGCTACGTACAGGCGGTCGTGTCGTGCTGGGGACGTGTCGTCGCCGGCACACAGGGTGTGCGCGCCGAGTACGCGCGCATCGACGCGTTGTGGCTCAGCCCGTCCGTCCCGAAATGGGTGAGCATGCGCATCGCGATGCGCTACCCGAGCGCGCGCGTCTACCGCGAGCGCGACGCGATGCTCGCCGAGCATCCGCTCTCGACGCTGCCCTGCTACGAACTGCCGACCCGCCCGTCGGTGGTCACTCGCGCGGGTCTGGCGGTGTTCGTGGTTGCGGTGCTTGCGCTCGGACTGCTGCCGTGGCGACTGATCGACGGCGCAGTGCTCGTCGCCTGGGCTGCGGCGCTGGGCTGGATCGCGCTCGCGGTGCTCACCGTGCTCGCGCGGCCGCAGCTGCCGGGCCGTGCCGCATCGGTCGGGCTGCTGCTGTTCGCGGCAGCATGGCTGGCAGCGCCCGCGTTCGGCCTGTTGGGTTGGTTGTTACGGCTGCCGGTACTGCGCGCCGCGCTCGTAGCCGGCGGTGGTTACCTGCTCGCGCTACGTCCCGGCTACTTCCCGGTCGTCGCGATCCCACGCGCCCGGGCGTTCTGTGGAGTGCGCCCCTAAGATCGGTCGAATGAGCCCGTCCCGCGCCGTCACCCAGCGGCTCGACGCGACGGGCGGCGGCGAGATCACCCGCACAGTGTTGCCCGGCGGCCTGCGCATCGTGAGCGAGGCGATGCCCGGCGTGCGCAGCGTCAGCGTCGGCGTGTGGGTTCCCGTCGGTTCGCGTGACGAGACGCCCGCGCTGGCCGGCACCAGCCACTTCCTCGAGCATCTGTTGTTCAAGGGCACGGCGACGCGGTCGGCGCTGGACATCGCGATCGAGATGGACGCGGTCGGCGGTGAATGCAATGCGTTCACCGAGAAGGAGCACACGTGCTTCTACGCGACCGTCCTCGATCGCGATCTGCCGCTGGCGATCGACGTCATCAGCGATGTAGTGCTGCATGCGACCGTCACCGCGCAGGACGTCGACGTCGAGCGCAGCGTCGTGCTCGAAGAGATCGCGATGCGCGACGACGACCCGTCCGACCTGGTGTTCGACGAGTTCTCCTCGGCACTGTACGGCGACAGTCCGGTCGGCCGGCCCATCCTCGGCACCGTCGACTCGATCGCGGCGCTGACGCGCGCCCAGGTGCACGGCTACTACGCGCGGCGCTACCAGCCGGGTGAGATGGTCGTGTCGGTCGCCGGGAACGTGACGCACGCCGAGGTTGTGCGGCTCGTCCGCCGCGCGTTCGGCAACGTTGGTACGCCCAACGCTTCGCGGGCCCGACCGACGATCGTGCCGACACGTCCCGATCGCGACGTCGCGGTGCTGGCCGAGGACACCGAACAGGCGAACCTGGTGCTCGGCATGCACGGCATGTCACGACACGACCCACGGCGGTTCGCGCTCGGCGTGCTGTCGGCGACGCTGGGCGGCGGGATGAGTTCACGGCTGTTCCAGCGCATCCGCGAAGAACGCGGCCTTGCCTACTCGGTGTACTCGTTCACGCATTCTTACGACGACACCGGCCAGTTCGGCGTCTATGCCGGGTGCCAACCGGGCAAGGCGGACGAGGTGCTGACGCTGATGCGGGCCGAGCTCGACGCCGCCGCGCGCGGAGATTTGGACGCGGTCGAAATCGAGCGCGGCAAGGGACAGATGCGCGGCAGCGTGGTGCTCGGCCTCGAGGACTCCGGTGCGCGAATGTCACGTATCGGCAAGAGCGAACTGTGTTACGGCGACGTGCTCGGACTCGACCAGCTGCTCGGCGAGATCGACGCGGTCACACCGGCGGACGTGGCCGAGGTCGCTGCTGAGGTGCTTGCGCGACCGCGGTGCCTCACCGTGGTCGGGCCGTTCGCCGCACACGAATTCGACGGCGCGGTCTGAGAGGGACGCGATGAGCGAAACGACGCGCGTCGGTGTGCTGGGAGCGCGCGGACGCATGGGCCGGCAGGTGTGCCGCGCGGTCGAGGCCGCAGCGGATCTCGACCTGGTCGCGACGCTCGACGTCGGCGACGCATTGAGTGAGCTTGCTGTCGCGCAGGTGGTCGTCGACTTCACCCAGCCCGACGTCGTGATGGACAACCTGCGGTTCGCGATCGAGAACGGCATCCACGCGGTCGTCGGCACGACCGGCTTCACGGGCGAACGGCTCGACATGGTGCGCTCGTGGACGTCGCAACGTCCCGAGGTCGGCGTGATCATCGCGCCGAACTTCGGGATCGGAGCCGTGCTCTCGATGAAGTTCGCCGAGGTCGCAGCCCGGTTCTACGACTCGGCCGAAGTCATCGAACTGCATCACGCCGGCAAGGTCGATGCCCCGTCGGGCACGGCCGCGCGCACCGCTGCGCTGATCGCGGCGGCCCGTGCCGAAGCGGGCCTGGCGGCGATGCCGGATGCGACCACGCAGGCTCTCGACGGCGCGCGCGGGGCGGATGTCGACGGGGTGCGCGTGCACGCGGTGCGGGTGGCTGGGCTCGTCGCGCACCAGGAGATCATCTTTGGCACCGAGGGCGAGACGCTGACGATCCGGCACGACTCGCTCGACCGCACGTCCTTCATGCCCGGTGTGCTGCTCGCGGTGCGCGCGGTCGGCTCGCACCCGGGGCTCACCGTCGGGATCGAGTCCCTGCTGGGATCTGTGAAAGACCTACTCGCGCCCGACTTGCGTGCGGTGTTCGTCGGCACGCGCGGACGCAACGGTTCTCCGCACGGGCGGCACTACTACGACGGCGCGGGCAACCAGTTCTGGAACCTGCTGCACCTGAGCGGGCTTACTCCGGTGCGCATCGATCCGTCCGACGACGTCACGTTGCCGTCGTACGGGTTCGGGCTGACCGATCTCGTCTGGCGTGACGACACAGCCGATCTCGCCGCACTGCACCGCGCGCTGCGCAAGGCCCGTCCGGAAGCCGTGGCGTTCGTCAGCAAGACCGCGGCGACCTCGTACGCCCGCGAGGCGCACGAGCGGCTGCCGCGCGACTACGGCCCACTTTCGTGGACGGTGGTCGGCATCCCGGCGTTCGTGTTACCCGGACCGTCCGGAGCGAACAACGCGATGTCGGTGCCGCACCGGGCCGCCCTGTGGCGCGACCTCGCCGACTTCCTCGACTCGCTCTCCTGATGTTGTGTTGCAGCCCCGTCCGACCAGATCGACGCACCGATTTTGGTGACACGGGGCTGCAACACAAGCTCAGCCGCGGCCGACGTGGGTGTCGAGCCAGTCGACGAGGGGACGGATCGCCTTCCAGGCCTTGGTGATCTCCGCCTTGGTCTTCGACGTCGGCAACCAATCGGGAGCGCCGTACTCACGGTGCGCCGTCAGAGTCTTGTAGCGCAGCAGGTCGGCGCGCGGGTGTTCCTTGTCGTAGCCGGACGGAACGCGCGTGAGCTGATGGCCGCCGAGCTCGAAGCCTTTGCGCCGCACCGACGCGAGCGCCTTCTGCAGCGCGTTACCCGGGACGTCGTCGTCGACCGCGCGACGCATCCGATCGACCTGCGCAGAGTCGGTGTCCCAGTACCCGCCGGCGACGAAGAGCCCGGCCGCACCGATGTGCAAGTACATCGACGTCTCGCCGAACCACAAGCCCTGATGCGTCTTGTACGGCGTCTTGTCCTTGCTGAACCGCACATCGCGGTACGGACGGAAGAACTTCGGCGTGCCGAAGTCCTTCGCCAATGCTTCGGCAAGCGCTTCGAGCGGAGCCTTCACCTGCTCGTCGTAGACGTGCTTGTGCTCGGTCCAGAACGCCTTGCTGTTGTCCGCCTCGAGATCTTCGTAGAAATCGAGCGCAGCGAGAGGGATACCGGCGAACGTCATGTCGCGAGCCTACGGTCGTAGTACCTAAGGGCAATTGCCGGTAATTCCTCCGGCGACAGATCGTGTTCACGTGCCCATACCGACCGTGATCTCCGTCGCCGGAGCAGCCGCGCGCAACGACGCCAAGCCGTTCGCGGCTGCGGGCGTGCTGGGCATCGCGGGGATCGCGCTCGACCTTGCGCGCCCCTGGCCGCTCGCCATCGCGGTCGACCACGCGATCGACGCGCAGCCGTTGTGGGGCCTGTCGGCGACCAAGGTGCTCGTCCTCGCCGCAGTCACGCTCGTCGTCCTGACGGCTGCTGCCGGACTGATCGACATGGCGGCCGAGCTCTGCTCCGAGCGCGCCGCCGAACGCGTCGGGTTCCGGCTGCGGCAAGAACTGTTCGACCACGCGATGGCGCTGTCGCTGCGCTGGCACGACCGCAATCGCGCCGGCGAGATCCTGTCGCGACTGACCACTGATGTCGGACGGGTGCTCGACGCGCTCGTCGCCATCGCCGTGACACTGGTGCCGGACGCAGTCCGCGTCGCCGTCGTGCTCGCGCTGCTCGTGACAATTGATCCGCAGCTCGCGCTCGTGGGGCTCGCGGTCGTCCCGTTGCTAGCAGTGCTCGCTCTGCGGCAACGCCGGCGGGTGCGCGGCGCGCAGCACGAGGCACGTACCCAATCCGGTCGCCTGAGCGCGCTCACCACCGACCTGTTGCGCAACGTCCGCGCGGTCCAGGCCTTCGGACGACGGCACCGCACGGGCAATGTCTTCGCGGGTCGCAACCGCTCGCTGCTCGACGCCAACCTTGCCGCTGTCAGCACGTCGGCGCGCTGGGCACCGATCGCCGATGTCGTGCTCGCGGTCGGGTCGGGTCTCGTGCTTGTCGTCGGCGGAACCCACGTCGTGCAGGGACGGATGAGCACCGGCGAACTGCTCGTCGTCATGAGCTATCTGGCCGCGCTCTACTCACCCGTGCGCGGACTGAGCCGGCTGTCGAGCGTGCTCGCCAAGTCGACCGCGAGCGCGGTGCGCCTGCGCGACGTGTTGCACTGCACGGACGGGATCACCGACTCGCCGGGCGCGGTCTGCGCACCCGTGCAACCGCAGACGATCCACTTCGACGCAGTCGGCTTCGGCTACGGCACCCGACGGGTATTGGACGGGTTCGATCTCGACCTGCACGCCGGCGAGACCGTGTGCCTGTTCGGGCCGAGCGGTGCCGGCAAGAGCACGGTGCTACATCTGTTGCTGCGCCTGTACGACGTCGACGCGGGAGCGATCACGATCGACGGCGTCGACATCCGAGCGATGACGCAGCTCAGCCTGCGGCGCTCGATCGCGTTCGTCCCGCAGGACCCGTGGCTGTTCGACGCATCGATCACCGACAACATCGCCTACGGCACGGACCGCGCGACCTGGCACGGCATCGAGGTCGCGGCGCGCACTGCGCTGGTCGACGACTTCGCCCGCCGGCTGCCCGACGGCTACGAGACCCGCGTGGGCGAAGGCGGACTGCAGCTGTCCGGCGGCGAGCGGCGGCGAGTCGCGATCGCGCGAGCCGTCGTGTCCGCGGCGCCCGTGCTCGCTGCTTGACGAGCCCACCGCATCGCTCGACGCGGCGTCGGCCCGGGGAGTGGTCGCGGCGATTCGCCGCGCAAGCGCCGGCCGCACCGTCCTGCTCGTCACCCACGATCGCGAGCTCGCCGCGATCGCCGACCGCGTGGTGCGCCTCGACCACGTCGAGTCACCGACTGTTCCGCCCCTCACAACAGCCGGGAGGAGGTGAACCAATGACCACCACGACACGTGTGAACGCGCCAGTGACCCATCACGGACGCGACGACCACGGCGAGGGCTCGCGTAGCCGCAGCCGGAGCCGCAGCCGCAGTCGCTCCCGCGGCTGAACCGATCGTCCGGCCCGCTTCGGCGGGCCGGACCCGGATCATGGAAGGACGACCGTGCTCGCACTCGACTTCGATTCGGACAACCTCGGTGACGACGGCCGACCGGTCAGCGCCTTGACGGCCGGGGACCGCCTGCCGGGTGGCGCCCGGGCATGGGAACGACTCGGTGTCGGCTACCGCTGCGAGACGTGGCTGGCCTGGTCGGCGCACCTGTGCGCGCCGGTCGTGGTCAAGTTCCCGCGTCCCGATCAGATCGGCGGCGGGCGCGCTCGACGCGCGCTCGTCCGCGAGGTGAACGCACTGCGCGACAACCTGCACCCCGCATTACCCAGGCTCTACCGCGACGCGAGCGACGAGGCATTCGCGTTCCTCGAGTTGGAGTACGTAGACGGTCGGGCTCTAGACGAGGACGTGGCCCGACACGGCGGCTACCCACCGGTCGAGCTGGCGTTGCTCGTCGTCCAATTGCTGGCAGGACTGCGCGCGGTCCACGCCCACGACATCGTGCATGTGGACGTGAAGCCCGACAACGTCATGATCCGTGAGGGTCGCCCTGTGCTCGTCGACTTCGGCTCGGCTCGTCCGGTCGGGTCGCGCCAACCGGCCGGCACGCTGATCGGTAGCCCGGGCTACGCCGCGCCCGAACTCGAGGACGGCGCGCCGTTGTCACCGGCGATGGACCTGTACGGCATCGGGACGGTTCTCTACGAGGCGCTGTGCGGCGTCCCGGCCTTCGACCCAGAGGTGCCCGCGGTCGACCGGCCCGCACCCAAACCGCTCGACGACAGCGACACCGCACGCCTCGCGCTGCAACTGCTCGACGCTGATCCGAGCCGCCGTCCCGGGCTCGACGATGCCGTGCAGGAACTGGCCCGGATCTGCGCAGACGGTGGGATGGCGTTCCGCCCGGACTGGGCGCGCTGAAGCCAGGGGCTACAGCGCGACGTGCAGACGGACCTCGCGCAGCTCGCCCGCGCCGGTGTCGAGCGCGCGCACCAACCCGTCCGTCGCCCAACCGGCACCGATCAAGAACTCGCGCGTGACGGTGTCGGCCTCGGGGATCCAGCTGATCGCTCGCGTCATCGCGTCGCCACGGGCCGTATCGACGGCCGCCGCCATGAGGCGTGAGCCGTGGCCGCGCCGTCCCCACCGTGGCTCGACCAAGATCGGGCCGACGGCAACGGTCGCGTCCGGCTCGTCCGCCTGCGGCTCGGCGGGCGCGAGCGCGGCGAAGCCGACGACGCTGTCCTGTTCGAGCGCGACGAGCACGCGATGCTGCGGGGTGGGTGGCGCGGTCAACGCATCGGTCCATGCTGCGAGCGCAGTCTCGGTAGTCACCTGCTCGAGCACCACCGCCGGCAGGATGGACGCGTACCCGTGCTGCCACGTGGTCACCTGGATGCGAGCTACTTCGCCGGCATCTGCAGGGCCGGCGGGGCGCACGCTGACATCGGCCATGCCGCCGACCCTACGGTTTCAGCGGACGGGTGCTCCCGTCGGCACCGATGCTCGAGGCCCGGCGTCAGGCCCGGCGGCGGTCATGTCGTCCGGCTCGTTGAGGGCTTTGGCCGCGAACCAGCCGCCGATCGCGAACAGCGCACCGAGCACGATCATCGTGATGCCGATGCTCACTCCCTGGGTGGCGAACTTGGTCATGATCGTGACCGCCCCGCCGGCGCTGACCAGGCCCCAGAACCAGGCCGTGAACCGCCGCTCGTAGCGCGCGCCGTAGAGGCACAGGACGAGGCCGAAGAGCAGCAGCAGGATCCCCGTTCCGATCTGCTTGGTGTCCGGCGCGAACCCGATGATCCCCAGCAGCATCGCCGGGATCCCGACCACGACGAATGGCACTGCCATGCCGTGCCGTCCGGTGCGATCGAGGTACCACGCGATCAGGTAGTAGACGATCGCGAAGATCAACGAGACCGCAGCGATCGTCTTCGTGTCGATGGAAGGGACGCCGGACGATCCGCCGGTGGCCGAACCGATCACCGACGAGCTGACCACGCGGCTGTCGGGGCCGGCCTTGCCGACCGCGTACTCCCACAGGAAGAACGCGGCCAGGCCGAGATAGAACGTGTGCCCGCGAGCGCCGCGAACGAAGAAATAGCTGATCAAGTACGCGATGATGCTGACCCAGACAACGGCATCGGTGTTGACTACCGAGCCGCTGCTGAGGTCGAGGGTCGCGAACTCCATCGCGACGGGGATCCCCAAGGCCGTCGCGGCGATACCTGCGGTGACGAGCGGCCCGGTGCGGGCGATAACGACCAGCGCGTACCCGATGGCGACCACGATCAGCGCGAGCGCGAATCCGAGGAAGTGCCGTGAGTCGGACGACCCGATCCCGCCGCCGGAGATCAGCCCGTTGCGGACGCCGTCGATGATGTAGGTGAAACTCCACACGAGAATGCCGACGACGACGAGGACGACACCGACGCCGGCGAGCGTGACCCCGAAGCGGGGTGCTGCCCGGTGCGTCGCCCGCTCGCCCAGCCGTTGCCACAGCGTCGGGCGGGGCGCCGCCGGTTGGCCCGGATGGCCGTGCTGTGGTCCGCCGTATTGAGGGGCGCCCTGCTGTGGTGCGCCGTATTGAGGTGCGCCGGGTTGAGGTGCGCCGGGTTGAGGGCGCCGGTTGAGGGGCGCCGTATTGAGGGGCGCCGTACTGCGGCCCGCCCGGTTGCGGCGGGCCGTAAGGCCCGGCCGGCGGGGGATAGTTCGGATCCTGGGGGTACTGCGGATCGTTGGGATCCTGGGGTCCGCTCATGATCGCAGCGTAGGCGAACTCTCAGGTTTCCGCGTGACGACGCGCGTGCTGTGGAATCACCCCGCAGGGGAGGATGAACGGACGATGTTCGAGAGATTCAGCGACCTCGGTCGGCGCGTCGTCGTGTACGCGCAGGAGGAAGCACGACTGCAGGACCACGCCGTGATCGCCTCCGAACACCTGCTGCTGGGCGTCGTGGTGGCGGACTCGTCGGCGCAAGGCGTCCTTGTCACAACGCCCATCGACCTCGGGCTGGCACGAGCCGCCGTCGCCGCGTACCGCCCGAAAGCGTCGAAGCGCGAGCTGCGCGGCCACTTCCCGTTCACACCGGACGCGAAGCGAGCGCTCGACCTCGGCCTCCGCGCGGCAGGTGACGGCGACGTCGGTCCGGCCGCGCTGCTGGCCGGCCTTGTCGGCGCCGACTGCGGAGCGACCGATGTGCTCCGCACACTGGGCATCGATCCGGAGCTGATCGCGACCGCGGCCAAGCACCCGAACGAGGCGCAGACTTCCAGGCCGATCCGGGTGCGTCCGAAGCGTCGGGCGGACCCGCCCGACGAGCGCTAGCGCTCAGCCGCGCCGGTACCGCACCTCGGGGACCGGTCCGCCCGGCATCTCGGCGTGCTTGCGGCTGCCGTCGGCGACGAACCCCGCCAGCTCGTAGAAGCGCCGGGCGCGGTCGTTGTCCTCGAGCACCCACAGCGCGACGAGCGTGCCGTCGAGTGCGGCCAGAGTGTGCGACATGAGGTCGCGCCCGGCACCGGTCGACCACGCGTCCGGATGGACATAGATCGAGTACACCTCGCTCGTCCCGTGCGGAACGTCGTCGTCGCGCGCGGCACCGAACATCGTGAAGCCGACGATCCGGTTGCCGTCATCAGCGACGAGCACCCGGGTCGGTCCGATCTTGATCGTTTGCGCCAGTCGTCGCGACGCGGCATCCGGGTCGTAGTCGGCCCAGGCGTCGGCGGGGAGGTGCACGGCATACGCGGCGTTCCACGACGCGATGCGGACGTCGATGATTGCCGCTGCGTCGTCGGGCACCGCGGGACGGATCACCCCTCGCCCGCGGCGTCGGCCTCGGCGTACGCCTCGCCCTCGTCCTCCTGGCGCTTCTCCTTGCGCAGGTGCAGGACGACCGCGACAACGATGATCACGGCGAGGATCGCCAAGGGCGCCCAGGTCAGGGTCGACCCGATCACGTTCAGTGCGCTCGCGAAGGCGTACCCCAGCAGCACACATCCGGGCGCCCAGAAGATGCCGCCGATCGCATTCCACAGCAAGAACGTGCGGTAGCGCATGCCGCTCATACCGGCCATGGACGGCATGAGCGCGCGCATCAGCGCGGTGAGCCGTCCGAGCAGCACCGCCTTACCCCCGTGCCGGTGGATGAACGCGTCGACCGCCGACCAGCGGCGCTCGCCGACCCAGCGGCCCAGACGCGAGCGGCGCAGGGCCGGGCCGAACTTCTTGCCGAACTCGTAACCGACCGAGTCGCCGCCGATCGCGCACACGACCGCGACGAGCATCATGACGCCGAGGTTCAGGTTGCCGTACTTCGCGTTGCAGAACACGCCCGCCACGAGCAGCGCGGTCTCGCCGGGCAACACCATCCCGACCAGGATCGCGGCCTCGGCGAACGCCAGGCCGCCGGCGATCACGTAGAGCCACAGCCCCACCGAATCGCCGATCGTGCGCAGGATGTGCTCGAACATCGGCACATGTTCCCACGAGCAGCCATGTCCGAGCGTCGCTCTAGGGTCGGCGTATGCCGTCATCGCTGTCGCTGGCCCAGGCCCGCCGCATTGCGCTGGCCGCCCAGGGCTTCAGCGACCCGCGACCGTCCGGCCGGGTCGACGCGCGGCACATCCGGCGCGTGCTCGACCGGGTCGGGCTGCTACAGCTGGATTCGGTCAACGTGTTCTGCCGATCGCACTACCTGCCAGTGCTCGCGCGGCTCGGTCCGTACCCGCGCGACCTGCTCGACACGCTCACCGCGCACACCGCCGGACCGGTGCGACGTGAGCTGTTCGAGTACTGGGCGCACGAGGCGTCGCTGGTGCCGGTCGAGACCCAGCCGTTGTTGCGGTGGCGCATGGCGCGCGCTGCCGAATCGGCCTGGCCTGGTGTGCGTCGTATCGCCAAGGAGAAGCCGCACCTGCTCGACGACATCATCGACCTGATCCGCGACGAGGGCCCGATCCGGTCCTCGGACACCGGCATCGCACCGATCGCGCCACGTCCGGGGCACATGTGGAACTGGCACGACGGCAAGATCGCGCTCGAATACCTCTTCTACGCCGGACGAGTGACGTCAGCTCGGCGCATCAACTTCGAGCGCTACTACGACCTGCCCGAGCGGGTGCTGCCGCCGCAGATCCTGGCCGCACCGACGCCCGAGCCGGCCGACGCCTTCCGTGAGCTGATCCGCATCGCGGCGCGCTGTCACGGTGTGGGGACCGAAGCCGATCTGCGGGACTACTTCCGCATGCCGCACAAGGCGAGCAAGCAGGCCGTCGCCGAGCTGGTCGAGTCGGGCGAGCTGGAGCCGGTCGAGGTCGAAGGCTGGTCGACTCCGGCGTACCTCTGGCACGAGGCCAAGCGCCCGCGCCGGGTCGCGGCGCGGGCGCTGCTGTCACCGTTCGATCCGGTCGTGTGGTTCCGCGACCGCACCGAGCGGCTGTTCGGCTTCCGCTATCGCATCGAGATCTACACCCCGGCACCGAAGCGCATCTACGGCTACTACGTGCTGCCCGTGTTGCTGGGCGAGGCGCTGGTCGGCCGCGTCGACCTCAAGTCCGACCGACAGGCCGGGGTGTTGCGCGTCCAGGCGGCCCATCTGGAACACGGACATGATCCGCATTACGTGGCCGAAGAGCTGGCCGCCGAGCTGGCGGTGACGGCCGAATGGCTGGGCCTGTCGGGCGTGGCAGTGATGCCACGCGGCGAGCTGGCCCCGATGCTTGCCACCGCCGTCGCTCAGGCTGCCTGACCGGCGTCGCCGGCCCGGAACAGTCGGATGTCGCCGCTGCCGGTGCGCGCGCGCACCGTGATGGTCGTGCCGCCGGCCGCGGGCTTGTCCTCGATCGGCAGGTCGGAGCTCACTCGTCCCGAACCGGAGGTCACGTCGAGGCGGGCTGACACTCCTGCAGGGAGGCCGACACTGACGCGGCCGCTGCCGGCGGTGAAGTCGATGTCGCCCCAGGCCACGCCGACATGCGCATCGCCGGACCCGGCCCGGGAGCGGACCGTGCCACGGCAGCTGTCGACCGAGAGATCGCCGCTGCCGAAGCCGGCCTGCACGGAGCCGCTGACCGCGCCGAGCGTGACGCTGCCCGACCCCGCGCGGGCCACAACGCTGCCGGAGACGGGGCCGACGTGCATGTGCGAGCTGCCGGTGCGCAGCCGCAGGTCTCCGTCGACGTCATCCGCGGTGATGTCGGCCGAGCCGGTGATCAGGTCGGCATCGCCGCACCGTCCGACAATTCGGATCGGCGCCGACGCGGTCGTGATCTTCACGTCCGTACCGGTGGGGACGTCGATGGCGACGTCCATCGCGTCGCGGTCGCGCTTCCACCCGCCGAGCAGATCGGTCAGCCCGCCGCGGCTCGGGGCGACGACGGCCAGTGCACCGCCGCGCATCTCGACTGCGGTGCGTTCGGCGACATCGCTGTTCTTGTCACGAGGGGTCAGTCGGACGACTGCCTGCTCGAGCCCGTCCTTGGCGGTCACGACGACGTCGCCGTGGCCGATACGCACGACGAGGCTGATCGGCCCGGACAGGGGAAAGGTCTTCTCGGTCATTTCAAATGCTCCTTCGACGGTGGTGGTCAGCCGTTGATCCAGCCGGTGATGCGGTGGCCGCTCGCGCGGGTGTCCCACCCGGCACGAGCGCGGGACGGGGCGAGCGCGCGCGACGCGGCGCGTACGAGCCAGGTGTTGACCGACACCGAGTCGGCTTTGGCAGCCGACTCGACGTCGGACTTGAGTGCTTCGGACAGCCGCAACGAGATGCGCGCCGAGGCGTCTGCCTCAGTGCCGGCCGAAACGGCGGCCGGTTCGTGATGCTGTTCGGCCGCGCGCACTTCGATCCGCAGCTCGTCGCCGTCGAGGCGTACCGCGAGCACGGGCGCGTCGGGGGAGTCGAGCAGCGCCGCGGTGACCTCGTCGGCCGCGGCGGTGACGGCCGCGAGGATGGCGAGCCTGGTGGCGGGCTCGGCCGCCGCCGACAGGGCCTCGGCGACCCGGCGCGTGGCGTCGTCGCCGAGGGCCGCCGCAGCGGCAAGCTGGGTCTGGACCTGCGCTACGTACGGTGACAGCTGCATGACATCACTATGACATCATCACGGCGTCAGTGCAATGTCGAGCTGTCGACGGGTTAGATTGCGCACCGTGGCGCTACAGGTGGATGTGATCGCCTGGACGCAGTTCGCGGCCCCGGCCGATGTCGACTGGGCGACCGACGCCGAGGGCGGCCAGGCGCTCGCCGAGTTCGCCGGCCGGGCCTGCTACGAGTCGTGGCACAAGCCCAACCCGGCCACGGCGACCAACGCCGGCTACCTGCGCCACATCCTCGAGGTCGGGCATCTGTCCGTCCTCGAACACGGGACGGTGACCGTCTACCTGCGCGGGGTCTCGCGGTCGCTGACCCACGAGCTGATCCGGCACCGGCACTTCAGCTACTCGCAGCTCTCGCAGCGCTACGCACCGTCCGGTCAGGCCGAGATGGTCGAGCCCGACGTCATCGCCGAGGACCCGGTGCTGCACGCGCGGTTCGAAGCCGCCACCGAGGCGTCCCTGACCGCCTACCGCGACCTGCTCACCGGGCTCGAGGAGAAGTTCGCCGACACCGCAACGCCGACGCTGCGCCGTAAGCAGGCCCGCCAGGCCGCGCGAGCGGTCTTGCCGAACGCGACGGAGACCCGCATCGTCGTCACCGGCAACTACCGCGCCTGGCGCCACTTCGTCGCAATGCGCGCGTCCGAGCACGCCGACGTCGAGATCCGCGCCCTCGCGATCGCCTGCCTGCGCGAACTGCAGCGCATCGCGCCGAACGTGTTCGCCGACTTCGAGATCACGTCATTGCCGGACGGCACCTCGGTCGCGTCCAGCCCGTACGTCACCGAGGGCTGAGTGGTCACCGAGAGGTGAGTGGTCACCGAGGGCTGAGTGCCGGATCCGTGTGACACACCGCAGTCAGGTTGATTCAGTCGGTGGCGATATGGGCGCTGAACGAGGTGGTACGCAGCCCGACTCCGCCGTTCCAGATCTCGAACCCGCCGCCGGCGTTCTCCAACCACCAGTGCGGACTGATCAGAGCGGTGGGTTGCCCCTGAGACCGGTGCGCCTGTTCGGCGTACCGGATGAAGGACATCAGGTTGAGGTTGGTCACGCGGGTCGTCTGGACGACGCGACGGAACTGGAGGTAGTTCCACGACAGGCCCGGAATGTCCGGGTCCGTGGGGCGCCAGTGTTGGAAGTAGTAGCGGACGCCGTTGATCCGCACGATCGGCACGTTGCGCCACAGGATGCAGCATCCACCGCGGTGGTTGAGCCAGACCATCAGTTCGGCACCGTCGGCGTGACCCTGAGTCATGCTGTGCTTCCCGAACCACAGGTCGAAGCCCGTGTTGTACATGCCGGGCAACGCAACGTTGCGCGTTTGTCGCACCAGGCATGTCGTTGTTCTGGTGCGGGTGTGTCGGTGGCGCACGACCACGGTACGGCGGCTACCGGGCAAGCAGTTGGTGCTGCGGGTCGCGTGGACGCGGAAGTTCTTCGTTACCCGGTGCGTCGAAATCGTCGACCACGAGGACGTGACCGTGCGCAGGTGGTCGGCGCGGGCCGGAAGCGGTGTGTTCTTGGTGCACATGTCCCAGATGCAGCCGCGGAAGATGGATGGATAGGTCGTCACCATTTGCCGGGGGCTGGTCGGGCGCGGTGTGCTCGTCACGGTGAAACCCGCGCCGCCATCGGACGGGGTGCGAATACAGGTCGGACCGGTGCCCTTCCAGAACGTGTTCCGCACCTGCACGGAGTTGTCGCTCGGACCGACCGGAGTGTGGTCGTGAGTGCCGCACAGCGTCAGGCTGTGGTCGGCGTGCGAGAAGTACGCGTACGGCCTGGCGAGTGATGCAGTCGCCGCAGGGACGCCACCAACAAGGGCTGCGGCCGAGACAGCGGCGCTCGCCAGGGCAAAGTTCTTCAGGGCAAGGCTCTTGCGCACAGTGATTCTCCTGACCGGCATCGCACAGCTTGATCATCGACAGCTGGCGAAGAAAGAATAGGGATCTACGGACGAAAACGACACGGACATTTGCGCCAGATCACCAAAGGAATCAATCAATCGGGCTTTCGCGTCGTTTCAGAAGGGCAGCTGACGCCGTTACGCCCGCACGAGGGTCAGCTGAGCAACTCTGCAACCGCAGCGCTGAAGACCTCGGTGTGTCTGTCGACATCGGCGGCAGTTGTCGCGGGTGACATCAGCGCCATGTTGTGGAACGGCGTCAGCAACACGCCGCGATTGGCGAGATAGGTGTGCAGGTAGTCCTCGAGCGGCGCGTCGTTTGCGGCAGCCGACTCGCCGCCGTTGCGCGGTGCCGGCTTGCAGAAGCGGTATTCGACGCGCGCGCCGAGCCGGCTCACCGACCACGGCAGGTCATGGGTGTCGATCACCGCGTCCACCGCGTCCCCGAAGCGGTCGGCGAGTGCGATCATCTCCGGCCACGCATCGTCGGTGAGCACCTGCGACAGGGTCGCGCGCATCGCTGCGATCGAGACCGGGTTGCCGGCGAGCGTGCCGCCGACGCCGCCCATGTCGACGAGGTCGAGCTCGGGCATGCCGGCGATCCGCTCTGCGAGCGCCGCGGACAATCCATAGGCACCGCAGGGGATTCCGCCGCCGATCGCCTTCCCGATCGTGACCATGTCCGGCTGCAGACTCCATGCCTGCGTCGCGCCGCCCGGCCCCGCCGAGATGGTGTGGGTCTCGTCGTCGATCAGCAGCGTTCCTGTGCGAGTGCAGAGTTCACGGACTGCGGACAGGTAGCCGTCCGCGGGCAGGACGATGCCGATGTTGGTGAGTGCGGGTTCCATCAGGACGCATGCGACGTCGCCGTACGAGAGCTCGCGTTCGAGGGCGTCCACGTCGTTGTACTCGACGACGCGCGTCGTCGTCGTCGGGTCGACTGCCGCGCCGACGTTGCCCTCGCGGATGACTTGCGCGCCGTGCTCGTCGACCTTCACCAGCGTCTCGTCCACAGTGCCGTGGTAGCAGTACGAGTTGACCAGGATCTTGGCTCTGCCGGTTACCGCGCGCGCCAGGCGGATCGCCCATCGGTTCGCGTCAGTCGCAGTGAGCGCGAAACTCCAGGAGGCGACACCGAAGCGCCGCGCGAGTTCGCCGCCGACCCAGGCGGCGTCGGCCGTCGGCATCATCGTGGTGATCCCCTTCGCGAGTTGCTCGCGCACCGCAGCCACTGTCGGCTCCGGCGAATGGCCGGCCATCGCGCCCGTGTCGCCGAGTGCGAAGTCGACGTACTCGACGCCGTCGATGTCGCGCACGCTCGCGCCGTACGCCGCGTCCAGATAGAGCGGGAAGCCGCCGGCGGCCTTGTTCATCCAGGTCATCGGCACGCCGCCGAACAGCGCAGCGTGCGCGCGCTCGTACTCGGCCGCCGAGCGCGGGTGCAGCTCGGCGAACCGGGCTTGCTCGCGCGCGAGCAACTGCTGGACGTGGGACGCATCGATATCGGCCATGGCGGAATCTCACCAGAAGATCGGCAATCGCCGATATCCTGGGGGCATGCCTGTCAGCTCGGACCCGGCCCGGCCGTTCGGCCGGTTGCTCACGGCGATGGTGACGCCGTTCGGCGTCGACGGATCGCTCGATCTCGCCGCGGCCACCCGGCTCGCGACCTACCTCGTCGACGAGCAGGGCAACGACGGGCTCGTCGTCAACGGCACCACGGGGGAGTCGCCGACCACGTCGGACGGCGAGAAGGCCGACCTGATCGCCGCGGTCGTCGATGCGGTCGGCGACCGTGCCCACATCGTCGCCGGCATCGGCACGTTCGACACAGTGCACACCGTCCACCTGGCGGAACAGGCGGCGAAGGCCGGTGCGGCCGGGGTGCTGGTCGTGACGCCGTACTACTCCAAGCCGCCTCAGGCGGGTCTGCTGCTGCATTTCCGCGCGGTCGCCGACGCCAGCGAACTGCCGGTGATGCTCTACGACATCCCCGGACGGACCGCGACGCCGATCGCGACCGAGACGATGATCGAGCTCGCCGCGCACGAGCGCATCGTCGCCGTCAAGGACGCGAAGGGTGACCTGATGGCGACCTCGCGCGTGCTCGCCGAGACCGACCTTGCCTACTACTGCGGCGACGACGGCATGACGCTGCCGATGCTGGCCGTCGGCGGGGTCGGCGTCGTGGGGACGTCCACGCACTTCAGCGGCCCCGGCACCAAGGCGATGATCGAGGCGTACGAGCGCGGCGACGTCACCTCGGCCCGCGCGCTGCACCGCGCGCTGTTGCCGATCTACTCGGGCATCTTCCGTACCCAGGGCTGCATTCTCGTCAAGGCCGGGCTCAAGCTGCGCGGTCTCGATGTCGGCCCGGTCCGGGCACCGCTCGTGGACGCGACCGACCACGAGATCAGCCATCTGCGGCAGGATCTCGCCGCCGCCGGGTTGTGAGCGCGCCTCCTCAATAACCGTCGACCTCAAGGTTAGGGTTCTCGCCGTGCCCGCCTCGTCCACACGAACCCGTCCGCCCGCGCGCAAGACCGCGTCGCGTACCACCTCTCGCCGACCGGCGGCGCGCAAGAAGGCCCGCCGGCCCGCACCGCTGCTCGCCCCGTTTCGCGGGCTGGGCCACCTGCTGCGCGGACTGTGGAAGGCGCTCGCCGCAATCGTCGGCGGGGTGGCCCGCGCCGCGGGACGCAACGCCGCTACCGCGCGCGAGCTCGAGCCCGAGCACCGCCGGGACGGCATCGCGCTCGGGGTGCTCGCCCTCGGCCTGATCAGCGCGATCGCCGTCTGGTTCGGCGCCGCCGGTCCGATCGGGCACGGCCTCTCGATCGGGCTGCGTGCGCTGATCGGCAACGACGCGGTGTTACTGCCCGTGCTGCTGATCGGCGTCTCCGCCCACATGTTGCGGCAGGCGCCGTTGCCGCAGGCGCGCGGCCGTACTCTCGTCGGCACGTTCGCCCTCGCGATCTGCGTCCTGGGCATGTTCGACCTGTGGGGTGGCTCGCCGACGACCGCGCACGGACGCGCCCACGCAGGTGGAGCCCTCGGCCATCTGATCGGAGCGCCGCTCGCGCGAGGTGTCGGTGCCGTGCTCGCCGTGCCGTTGCTCGCGATCCTCGGGTTCTTCGGGATCCTCGTCGTCACCGCGACGCCGCTGCCCGTCCTGATCACATATCTGCGTGAACTCGTCACCGGACGCCCGAATGTCGATGGCGACTTCGAGGTCGAGCCGATCGAGCCGGTCGAGGAGGTCGCGCCGAAGCGTCGGCGCCGCTCACGCAGCGTCGCCGACGTGGACGCAGCTCTCGACACGTCGCTTGCCGACGAGGCCACTACTGAGCTACCGGGAGCGAGCGAGCTCGCCGCGCTCGACGCGGCCGCGCTCACGAAGCCCAAGCCACGCAAGCCACGAGCTTCGAAGGTCGAGGAGGACCTGCCGCCGATCGACCGGCCGATGCAGCTCGAACTCGACCGCGGCGCCGGCCTGTACACGCTGCCGTCGTTGAAGGATCTCGCGCTCGGCACGCCGCATCTCGAGCACACCAAGGCCAACGACGAGGTGATCGCAGCGCTGCAGCAGGTGTTCGCCGAGTTCGACGTCGACTGTGCGGTCACCGGCTTCAGCCGTGGTCCGACGGTCACGCGCTACCAGGTCGAGGTCGGCCCGGGTGTGAAGGTCGAGCGCATCACGAACCTGCAGCGCAACATCGCCTACGCGGTCAAGAGCGCCGAGGTGCGCATCTTGTCGCCGATCCCGGGCATGAGCGCGGTGGGCGTCGAGATCCCGAACGCAGACCCCGAGGTCGTGATGATCGGCGACGTGCTGCGCTCGCCCGCCGCTCAGCGCGACCACCACCCGATGCTCGTTGCGCTGGGCAAGGACGTCGAGGGCGGTTTCATCGTCGCGAACCTGACGAAGATGCCGCACCTGCTCGTCGCCGGTGCAACAGGTGCAGGCAAGTCGTCCTGCATCAACACCCTGATCCTGTCGATCCTGACCCGGGCGACACCCGACCAGGTGCGCATGGTGCTGATCGACCCCAAGCGGGTCGAATTCGCCGCCTACCAAGGGATTCCGCACCTCGTCACGCCGGTGATCACGAACGCGAAGAAGGCCGCCGACGCGCTGCAGTGGGTCGTGCGCGAGATGGACATGCGTTACGAGGACATGGAGTCGTCGGGCGTGCGCCACATCGACGACTTCAACCGCAAGGTGCGCAGCGGCGAGCTGGTCGCCCCGCCGGGGTCAGAACGCATCTACACGGCGTACCCGTATCTGCTGGTGATCGTCGACGAGCTCGCCGATCTGATGATGGTCGCTCCGCGCGACGTCGAGGACTCGGTCGTGCGCATCACGCAGCTGGCCCGCGCGGCCGGCATTCACCTGGTGGTCGCGACGCAGCGTCCGTCCGTCGATGTCGTCACGGGTCTGATCAAGGCGAACGTGCCGTCGCGGCTCGGGTTCAAGACCTCGTCGCTGGCCGACTCACGCGTCATCCTCGACCAGCCGGGCGCGGAGAAGCTGCTCGGCAAGGGCGATGCGCTGTTCCTGCCGATGGGCGCGTCGAAGCCGGCCCGTATGCAGGGCGCCTTCGTGACCGACGCCGAGATCAACGCGATCGTCACGCACTGCAAGGAGCAATTGCAGCCGACCTACCGCGAGGACGTGACCGCGGCGCCTGCGGCGCGCAAGGAGATCGACGAGGACATCGGCGACGACATGGACCTGTTCCTGTCCGCTGTCGAACTCGTCGTCTCGACGCAGTTCGGGTCGACGTCCATGTTGCAGCGCAAGCTGCGGGTGGGCTTCGCCAAGGCCGGGCGCCTGATGGATCTGATGGAGTCGCGCGGCATCGTCGGCCCGTCCGAGGGCTCGAAGGCGCGCGAGGTGCTCGTCGTCCCCGACGAGATGGCCGGGCTGCTCTACGCGCTGCGCAACGGCGGCACCGCCGAGGACCTCGTGAGCGAGGACGAGCCGGACGACGTCGCCGGCCCTTAAACCACCGCGAGTGGCCATCCATCGCGCGGGTGGTCACCGATTAGGGACCACTCGACGCGTAAATGACCACTCGCGTGCGGTTCGTGGATGAAGTTGTGGTCGGACGAGCTCAGAGTCGGCGGTGCCGACCTGTGTAGAACATCTTGAACATGCGCAGGCCGCGCGTGCCCTGCTTGCGGTGCCGACCGGCGTATTCGCCGACAACGGTCGGGAATCCGGACGCGGACGGCGCCCACGGTGTGTAAGCGGGTTCAACCCGCTGGATCGTGGCCATGACGCAACACCCCCTTCGCCGGGAAACGCTAACCCTCTAGTAGCACTTGAGGGCGCAGACACGCGCGGGAACTGGTGTCACTTGCGGCGAAGTCAGAGCACCCGCAGCATTCGCGTGTTTCCGAGGGTGTTCGGCTTGACGTATTCGAGGCCGAGGAACTCGGCGATCCCCGGGTCGTATGACTGGCGCAGCGCGTCATAGGTGTCGTGGTCGACCGGCGCCCCGTCGATCTCGCGAAATCCGTGCCGGGCGAAGAAGTCGACGTGGAAGGTCAGCGCGAACAGCCGCGACAATCCGAGTTCGCGAGCGGTGGCGAGCAGGTCGTCCAGCACGAGCGCACCGATGCGTTCTCCGCGCCGATCGGGATGCACGGCCAGCGTGCGGATCTCACCGAGATCGGCCCACAGCACATGCAGTGCGCCGCACGCGACAACGACGCCGTCGTCCTCGGCCACGACGAAGTCCTGGACGTCCTCGTAGAGCGCGACGAGTTCCTTGGCCAGCAGCTTGCGGCCCGAGCCGGCGTAGATGTCTATCAGCGCCTTCATCGCGGGGACGTCGGCGGTGCGGGCGCGGCGGACGAGCACCGGTCGAACCTACGGCACGATCCGGCTCAGGTCGGTCGTCCCCCAGCGCACCTGCCGGCTCGCTTGCGTCGCGAGTGCTCGACGTTGCGAACGCGCGTCGGGCCCGGTGGCGAAGATCGATACCGTCACGCCGCCATGCCGGACGACGACCGTGCCGGGCTCGGTAACGGTGTTTCGCTCGTCCGTCGGCTGCGCGACGAATTCCAGCGAACGGTCTCGACTGGCGTGCAGCAGCAGGAAGACGATGTGCGACGACGACGGCACGATGACCTGGTCCAGGCGGTACCCGGCAGGCAGCACCTCCAGGCGGAACGGCGTCGTGAGTGCGAGATGCTGACCGGGGCGGGTGGCGCGGGCCACCGCAAGGATCTCCGCCGGCCGGGGTACGCGGTGAATGTTGCCCATCTGCTGCGCGACCGCCCACTGGTCGGGGGCGAATTCCCACACGACCGAGTGCATCGGCCGATCGTGACCGCGGTATTGCTCCGTCCCGTCGACACCTGCGTAGCCGCGATGTCCTGACACCTCCACGACCACCTGATGCGTGAGTTGGGAGAAGGTGTACGTGTGCGGCGCCCACAGGGTCACCGCGACGTCACCGCTCGGTTCCCCGTTCGGCGTGCGCACCGTGACGCTGCGACTTCCGTCACCCAGGGTCTCGCGCGAGGTGATCTTGTACCCGGTCACGTCGAACGAGGTGAACGCCGAGGCCGGCAGTCCGCCCGGTGGTGTCGACCGATGCTGGCGGCCCGCGTGGACGATCGCAAGCGTCGCGACGAGCCCGAGCACGCAGACCGCCGCGACGGCGGCTGCCCATTGCCATCGCGAGGCCGATGAACGACGACGCCCGGCATCGGCCGGCGAGCTCCAGTGCGGTCCGTGGTCGACCGTCCTCGCCTGCGTGGTCAGCGTGGTGCGCAGCAGGCGCTCGAGGTCGTCGTCGGTGCGGGTCGGGCTCATCGGTCGTCCTCCGTCATGAGGTCGCGATTGGTGCGCAATGCTGCGAAGGCGCGCGCAGCGAGGCTGCGGACAGTGCCCCGGCGCGCTCCGAGCGCGTCGGCGATGTCGTCGTCGGTCAGGTCGAGGTAGTAGCGCAGCACGAGCACGGCGCGCTGGCGCTCGGGCAAGGTTGCGAGCGCCCGCCACATCGCATCCTGCTCGCCGCTGTCCGGTCCCGGCGTCGGTGTGTCGGGAGGATCGATGAGCACCAGCGCCGACGAGGCGCGGCGGCGGCGGTACGAGACATGTGCGTTGACGATCGTGCGCCGCGCGTAGGCGACGGGTGCGTCGAGCGGGAGCGTGTCGCCGAAACGTCGGTACAGCGCGGTGAACGCGTCTTGGACGAGGTCCTCGGCCAGCCCGCGGTCTCCGCACAGCACATAGGCAAAGCGCGTCAGCCCGATCGAGTGCGTTTCGGCGAAGGCCGCCAGCGTCAGCGCGGGCATCGCGGCCAGTGTTGGTTGCACATCCGGTTGAACGCTACGACCACCCGGATCTGCTGCGCCTAGTTGCGGCTGTGGTCGTGGCGGGAGGTCCGGCTCGCGGCGGCTACGATTGAGCGTCGTGAGTGAGGGCGCGCGCAAGGTGGCGGTAGTGACCCTCGGATGTGCCCGTAACGAGGTCGACTCCGAGGAACTAGCGGCGACCCTCGGTGCGGGTGACTGGCAGATCACCGACGAGGACGACGCCGAGGTCGTCCTGATCAATACCTGCGGGTTCGTCGATGCGGCGAAGAAGGACTCGATCGACACGGTCCTCGCCGCCAAGGACACCGGCAAGAAGGTTGTGGCGGTCGGGTGCCTGGCCGAGCGCTACGGCGACGAGCTGGCGAAGAACCTCCCCGAAGCCGACGCGGTGCTCGGGTTCGACAGCTACGCCGACATCGCTGCTCGACTGGACGACGTGGCGGCCGGGCGTCGGATCGAGGCGCACGCGCCGCGCGATCGGCGCACGCTGCTGCCCGTCACGCCGGTTCACCGCCCGTCCGCATCGGCCGAGGTCGCCGTGCCGGGCCACGCGTGGCTGCCGGGCAAGCAGATGCGCAAGCGTCTCGACGACTCGGCGCTGGCCTACTTGAAGATCGCGTCCGGCTGCGACCGGCGCTGCACGTTCTGCGCGATCCCGTCCTTCCGCGGGTCGTTCGTGTCACGGCCGCCGGCCGACATCCTGGCCGAGGCGCAGTGGCTGGCCGGACAGGGCGCGCGCGAACTGGTGCTGGTCAGCGAGAACTCGACGTCCTACGGCAAGGACCTCGGCGACTTACGCGCTCTCGAGACCCTGCTGCCGCAGCTCGGCGCGGTCGACGGCATCGAACGCATCCGGGTGAGCTACCTGCAGCCGGCCGAACTCCGGCCGTCCCTGCTGGAGGCGATCGCCACAACGCCAGGCGTCGCACCGTACTTCGACCTGTCGTTCCAGCATGCGTCCCCGACCGTGCTGCGCCGGATGAAGCGGTTCGGCTCGACCGACGCGTTCCTCGACATCCTCGAGCGGGCGCGCGGGTTCGTCCCCGAGGCGGGCGCGCGGTCGAATGTGATCGTCGGGTTCCCCGGCGAGACCGAGGAGGACGTTGCCGAGCTCGAACGGTTCCTGACTGCCGCGCGGCTCGACGTCGTCGGGGTGTTCGGGTATTCGGACGAGGACGGCACGGACGCCGAGAAATTCGACGACAAGCTGTCCGAGGACGAGATCGCGGCGCGGGTCGAACACATCACCGCGCTCGTCGACGAACTGATGAGCCAGCGGGCCGAGGATCGCGTCGGCGAATCCGTGGACGTGCTGGTCGAGGACGCCGAGGAGTCGATCGGACGCGCGATGCACCAGGGGCCGGAGACCGACGGGATCACGCGACTGACCGGCCCGGTCGAGCGCGGCCGGTTCGTCCCCGCGGTCATCATCGACAGCGAAGGCGTCGATCTTGTCGCCGACGTCAAGGGTCCGGCGTGGTGATCGCGTGGTGACCACGTGGTGAAGACGCCGGCGCGCCTCGACCTCGAGGCCGGTGAGCCGGATCCGATCTCGGCGACGCCGGATGAGGTGTCGGCGTGGAACCTTGCCAACGCGCTCACCGTGTTCCGGCTGGTGCTCGTCCCGGTGTTCCTGGTGGCCCTGTTCTGGGGCACCGGGCACCTGACGAGCTGGCGCATCGGCGCGTGCGTGATCTTCGGTATCGCATCGATCACCGATCGCATCGACGGCGAACTGGCCCGCAAGCGCAATTCGGTGACCGAGTTCGGCAAGCTCGCCGACCCGATTGCCGACAAGGCGCTGGTCGGTGCGGCGCTGATCGGCCTGTCGTTGCTGCACGACCTGCCCTGGTGGGTGACGGTGGTGATCCTGGTGCGCGAGGTCGGTGTGACCGTGCTGCGGTTCTGGGTGATTCGCCACGGCGTGCTTGCCGCCAGCCGAGGCGGGAAGCTCAAGACCCTGCTGCAGGCCGTCGCGATCGGGCTGTTCGTATTGCCCGAATGGGGCTGGCTGCGAGACATCGCGTGGGTGGTCATGGTCGCGGCGATCGTCGTCGCGCTCGTCACGGGGTTCGACTACGTCGGCCGGGCGCTGCGATTGCGCCGAGGCTCATTGGCAGCCCGCGCGCAGGCCTGAGGCGGGAATCCGAGTCGCCCGCCGTCGGTTGTAACGGTGTTCGCCCAGAGCGGACACCGCGTCCAACCCGCTGGCGGAGTCAGAGCCTGCCGGTACGGTGAACGACACGCAGCCTGCTGCGTGGTGCTGAATGCCCAGCAATGAGGAGGTCGATGTCATGCCAGTGCTTCGTCAAGTGGTCGGCGACACCCTCCGTGCGTTGCGCCTGCGTCAGCGCCGCACCCTGCGTGAGGTCTCGGCCAGCGCGCGGGTGAGCCTCGGCTATCTGTCCGAGGTCGAGCGTGGCCAGAAGGAACCCTCGTCGGAGTTGCTCGCCGCGATTGCCGCGGCGCTCGAGGTCGAGCTGTCCGATCTGTTCGCCGAGGTCGCCTCGGTACTGCGCCGTGAAGAGAAGCTTGCGTCGGTGGGCATCATCGGCGGTGGCCGCCTCGCTGCCGTTCCTGGTGCCGGATCCGCGCGGATCACGCCGGCTGCGCCGGCCGAAGGCGCCGGTGGCGTTGCGGTGCGGACCGTCTCGGTCGCCGCAGCCTGAGACCTGCATCGGTCACATCCGCAACATCCGTCACAGATCCCGGCGAGTCTGCGCGCGCCGCCACGGATTGTGTGCTTGCCGCGGCTAGCGTCCGGTCCATGGTCGATCCACTGTTCGACACGCTGTTCCGGTCCACCGCACGCCCGTCCGGGCCGCCGCCGATCGCGTCGGCAGCACCGGTCCGCGAGACCGGCACACGCACGAGGGCCGGCAACGCGATGAACCGCACCCGCGCCGCGCTGCTGGACGGTGCGCGCCGCGCCGTCGAGAACAGTGGCACCAAGATCACGATGGCCCAGGTGGCCGCGGCCGCCGGCGTCGCCAAGGCGACCCTCTACAACCACTTCCGCACCCGCGAGGCGGTGCTCGACGCGCTCGTGCTCGACGAGGTCGCGCGCCTGTCCGAGCGCGCCGGCGGGTTGCCGCTGGCCGACGCGCTGGCCACGACAGCCGCGGCCGTGTCCGACAGTCCGTTGCTGCGCACCCTGGCCCGCGTCGAGCCGGCCACCGTCGCCGCGCTCGGGCGCATCGACCGCACTGCGAACGGCTGGCAGCGTGCTCGCACCGCCGTCGATGCCGCGCTGGCAGCCGAGGGACGGGGCGGCGCCGAGTTCGTGCTGCGCTGGCTCGCGTCCTTCGTGCTCACCCCGGCCCGTCCGGCCGCAATCGCTGCAGATCTGGCAGTGCTTGTCGCCGCGCTGCCCGACGTGCAGGCAACAGCCGAGGTCGCCGCCTCAGCCTGACATCGCCCGCGGTTGGCAGCGCGGGCACCAGTAGGTCGGCCGCTGGTACGGCTGCGCGCCCTGTTGTGCGAGCGAGATCGGCGTGCGGCAGCGCAAACACGGTTCGCCCGCGCGCCCGTAGACCCAATGCTCCTGGCCCCGCCCCGTGCGTCCGGTGGTCGACTGCTCGGGATGGTCACGGTTGGCCCGCAGGAACCGGTGCGCCGTGACGACGACCGCGTCGAGATTCGCGACGTCGCCGGTCGGCGTCCACGGATCGACCCGTGTCGCGAACAGCGCCTCGCACTTGTACATGTTGCCGATGCCGGCCAGGTTGCGCTGGTCGAGCAGCGCCTCGCCGATCGCCACGTCGGGCACCCGGCCGAGGTTGGCGAGCGCTGTCTCGAGGTCCCAGTCCGGACCGAGCAGGTCGGGGCCGAGATGACCGACCAGCTCGTCCTCGCGCGCGGTCGGGACGAGCCGCAGGTCGTGGATGCGGTAGCCGGTTGCCGTCCAGTCGGCGTTGCCGAGCAGCACCCGGATCATGTGGTCCGGATGCCGCCGCGCCCGTACACCGGCCCGGGTCAGCTGCCACGTGCCGTCCATGCGCAGGTGGCTGTGCAACGTCAGGCCGGACTCGAACCGGGTCAGGACATGCTTGCCGCGCGCGATCACCTCGCGCACCGTTTCACCCGCGAGCTCGGACGTGGCCAGCTGCGGTACGCGCAATTCAGCAACAGTCAGGGCTCGGCCGGACAGCGCCGCGTCGAGTCGGTGCGCGGTGAGCCAGACCGTGTCGCCCTCAGGCATCGGACACGGCGGGTCAGCCCCGCAGCCGCAGTCCACGCGGCGTCGGCCGGAAGCCGGCAGAGGCCAACGCATCGCCCAGTGGCGACGCCACGATCGGCACACCGTCGGCGCGTTCGACTGCGAGTTTGCCGAGCGCACCGTCGCGCACAGCGAGCGCAAGGGCGTCGGCGGCCGGCTGCAGCACGGCGGTGTCGTCGGTGAACGAGAGCAGGCTGCGGCCGCCGCGCTCGACGTACAGCACGCAGCTGCCGTCGAGCAGGACGACGAGTGCGCCCGCCTTGCGGGCCGGTTGGTGTCCGCGCCCGCCGCCTTCGGGTGCGGGCGCGGTTGGCCACGGCAGCGCGGCACCGAACGGGTTCGCGGGGTCGGTCGCGGCGAGCACGAGGGCCGGTGCGGGATCACGCACGTCGCTCGGACGGGCCTGCCCGCGCAGCCGGTCGACCGCCCCGGGCAGTGCGAACTGAGCCGCGCCGAGCCCGTCGACGAAGTAGCCGCGGCGGGCGCGCCCCGACTCCTCGGCGGCTTTGAGCACGGGGTAGACGCCGGCGAAGCCGCCGCTGATCCGCTCGGCGGCCACCGAGCCACGCGTGACGAGTCCGTAGCGGTCGAGCAGAGTGTCGGCCGCTGCGAGCGCACGCCGGGTGGGGTCGACGTCGCGGGCGGCGAGGGCCGACCAGCGTCCGGACATCGTGTACGGCACGCCGCTGCGCGAGGCTGCGGTGGTCGGAATGCCTGCGAGACCGCCGTAGCGGCCATAGCGGGTGCGCGGCGCCCGCGGCCGTCGCGCGTGGGCGGTGCGGGCCGAGCCGTCGAGACGAGCCCGCAACGGCGCGAGCGTGTCGTTGGTGAGCGCGCCGGCCCAGATCAGCTCCCAGACGGCCGCGCTGACGTCGTCGTCGGAGGCGGCGTTGTTAGAGGCGGCGTTGTTGGAGGCGGCGTCGTCGCAGGCATCGGCGACTCGTTCGGCCAGCGCGCGGAAGAACATCGCCGAACCCGGCCCGAGTGCGCTGAGCAGGCTCGCAGCCAGGCCGTCGACGGGTTCGAGCGGTGGCAGCAGCAGCGGGGCGACCTCGGCCGGCGCGAGGGCGACCCAGCCGTCGTTGCCGGCCAGGGCGCCGGCGCCCGTCCAGACGACCTCGCCGGCCAGCGTCAGCTCGTCGAGCATCGTCGGTGCGTAGTCGGCGACCCGCGCCGGCAGGATCAGCGATTCGAGCGCGCTCGCCGGCACCGGCACGCCGGCCAGCTGCTCGACGGCGCGCAGCACACCGTCGACGCCGCGTGACGACCGTGCGCCGATGCCTTGCCACGATGGGATGAACCGAGCCAACGCGTCGGGCGGCACGGGCTCGACCTCTTTGCGCAGGGCTGCGAGCGAGCGTCGGCGCACCATGCGCAGCACCTCGGCGTCGCACCACTCGGTGCCGACGCCGTCCGGCCTGAACTCGCCCTGGACGAGCCGCCCGGCGGTGGCCAGCCGGGCGAGCGCGGTCGCGACGACGGCGACGCCGAGACCGAGCCGTGCGGCGACATCGGCCGGATGGAACGGGCCGTGCGTGCGGGCGAAGCGCGACACCAGGTCGCCGAGCGGATCCTTGACCGGCTCGGTGAATGCTTCGGGCACCCCGACCGGGACAGCCGCGCCGAGAGCATCGCGCACGCGCCCGGCGTCCTCGATCGCGAGCCAGCGTTGCTCGCCGGCGATGCGCACCCGGATGGCGCGGCGCGACTCTTCCAGCGCGGCGAGGTCGGCGGCGCTCGCGCCGCGAGCGATCGCCTCGTCGGTCGTCAGGTCGCCGACGGCGCGGAGCAGGTCGTGGACGCCGTCAGGACCGTTGGCGTGCCGGTCGGGAGCGAGCCGGGCGACCTCGCGTTCGACCTCGGCGAGCGCGTCGGCGTCGAGCAGTTCGCGCAGTTCGGTGGCGCCGAGAAGTTCGGCCAGCATCGCCGAATCGAGCGAGAGGGCCTGCGCTCGGCGTTCGGCCAGCGGTGCGTCGCCCTCGTACAGGAACATGCCGACGTAGCCGAACAGCAATGACCGCGCGAACGGGGATGCGCTCGGTGTCTCGACCTCGACGAGCTTGACCCGCCGCGACGACAGGTCACGCATGAGGCCGATGAGACCAGGGACGTCGTACACGTCCTGCAGGCATTCGCGCATCGCCTCGAGGACGACTGGGAACTCGCCGAATTCGGAGGCGACCTGCAGCAGCTGGTTCGCGCGCTGGCGCTGCTGCCACAGCGGGGTGCGTCTGCGGGGATCGCGGCGGGGCAACAGCAGCGACCGGGCAGCGCACTCACGGAATCGCGACGCGAACAGAGCCGATCCGCCGAGTTCGGACGTGATCATCGCCTCGAGCTCGTCTGCCTCGAAGATCGCGAGGTCGGCGCCGGGCACTTCACCGTCGGTGTCGGGCAGCCGCAGCACGATGCCGTCGTCGGAGTGCATCGACGACACGTCGAGCCCGAACCGCTCGCGCAGCCGCGCGCCGATCGCCAGCGCCCATGGCGCGTTGACCGGTGCGCCGAACGGGGAGTGCACGACCAGGCGCCAGTCGCCGAGCTCGTCACGGAACCGCTCGACGAGCACAGTGCGGTCATCGGGAAGGTGCCGCGTGGCTTCGCGCTGCTCGGCGAGATAGGCGATCAGGTTGTCGGCGCCCCACTCGTCCAGCCCGGCACGCTGCGCTCTGGCGCGGGCCTCGGCCGGCCCGGACTCGGCGACCTCGCGCAGGAACGCGCCGAGCGCACGTCCGAGCTCGACGGGGCGTCCGGGGGAGTCGCCCTTCCAGAACGGCATGCGGCCGATCTGGCCGGGCGCGGGCGTGACGAGCACGCGGTCGTGCGTGATGTCCTCGATACGCCACGACGACGACCCGAGCAGGAACACGTCGCCGACGCGCGACTCGTAGACCATCTCTTCATCGAGCTCGCCCACGCGCCGGCCGGGGCCGTCACCGCTGGCGAGGAAGACGCCGAACAGGCCGCGGTCCGGAATCGTGCCGCCGCTGGTGACCGCGAGGCGCTGGGCGCCGCGGCGCGCGGTGAGCTCGCCCGTGACGCGATCCCAGATCAGGCGGGGACGCAGCTCGGCGAACGCGTCGGACGGGTAGCGACCCGCGAGCATGTCGAGGGTTGCCTCGAGCGCCGAGCGCGGCAGCCCGGCGAACGGCGCGGCTCGGTGCACCAGCGCCTCGATGTCGTCGATGTTGACCGGTTCGAGCGCAACGATCGCCACGATCTGTTGCGCGAGCACGTCGAGCGGATTGCGCGGGTAACGCATCGACTCGATCGCGCCGTCGCGCATGCGCTCGGCGACCACGGCGCATTCGAGCAGGTCGCCGCGGAACTTCGGGAAGATGACACCCCGGCTGACTGCACCGACCTGGTGCCCGGCGCGTCCGACACGTTGCAACCCGGACGCGACCGAGGGCGGCGACTCGACCTGGACGACGAGATCGACCGCGCCCATGTCGATGCCGAGTTCGAGGCTCGAGGTCGCGACTACCGCCGGCAGGCGGCCGGCCTTCAGGTCTTCCTCGACGAGCGCCCGCTGCTCGCGCGAGACCGACCCGTGGTGGGCTCGGGCGATGACGACCTGCTCGGCCGGTGCACCTGCGCCGCTTTGTGCCATCAATTGCGCCGGCGGCGTGTCGTCGAGGCGCTGCATGCCTGCGCGCTCGGATGCCAACTCGTTGAGTCGCGCGGTAAGGCGCTCGGCCAGGCGACGAGAGTTGGCGAACACGATCGTCGACCGGTGCTGCTCGATCAGATCGAGCACACGCTCTTCCACGTGCGGCCAGATGCTCGCGCGGTTGCCGGCTCCCGCGGCCGGGCCGGAGAGGTCTTCGGTGAGTTCGCCGAGGTTGCTCATGTCCTCGATCGGGACGACGACCTGGAGATCGAACGTCTTCTCGATGGGAGGCTGCACGACCGTCACCGGACGGCCGCCGGCCAGGAACGTGGCGACCTCGTCGACCGGACGCACTGTCGCGGACAGGCCGATGCGCTGGGCGGGTTGGTCGAGCAGCGCATCGAGCCGCTCGAGGGTGAGCGCGAGATGCGAGCCGCGCTTGGTCGAGCACACGGCGTGCACCTCGTCGATGATCACCGTGTCGATGCCGCGCAACGACTCGCGCGCGGCCGAGGTGAGCAGCAGGAACAACGACTCGGGCGTGGTGATCAAGATGTCGGCGGGCGTACGGGCGAACGCACGTCGCTCGTCTGCCGGGGTGTCGCCCGAGCGCATCGCGACGGTGACGTCGGGCTCGGGCAGGCGCAGTCGAGCGGCAGCCTGGCGGATGCCGGCCAGTGGCGAGCGGAGGTTGCGTTCGACGTCGACGGCCAAGGCCTTGAGCGGGCTGACGTACAGCACCCGGCACCGGCGCTTCGGGTCGTCAGGCATCGGCAGCGCGGCCAGCCGGTCGAGCGCCGACAGGAACGCGGCGAGCGTCTTACCGCTGCCGGTCGGAGCGACGACGAGCGTGTGCTCGCCGCGCGCGATCGCGTCCCACGCGCCGTCCTGGGCCGGCGTGGGTGCGTCGAACGCGCCCTCGAGCCAGGCCTGGGTGGCCGGGGAGAACCGCGTCATACCTCCCAGTCTGCCGCGCCGTTCCGACAGGGGTCAGCCGGCGGCGAGGCGGGCCGTCAGCCGGTCACGCACCTCGGGCCAGTCGTCGTTGGTCATCGAGTACTGGACGGTGTCGCGCCAGGTCCCGTCGCGGCGCAGCCGGTGCTTGCGCAGCACGCCTTCATGCGTCGCCCCGAGCCGGGCGATCGCCGCCTGCGAGCGCTCGTTGTAGATGTCGGTGTGCCAGACGACGCGCACACAGCCGAGCTCGTCGAAGGCATAGCGCAGCAGCAGGAGCTTCGACTCGGTGTTGTGGCCGGTACGCCACCACGGCCGTCCGAGCCACGTGAACCCGATCGCGAGCGTGCGCAATGCCGGTGAGACCTCATACAGAGATGTGGACCCGATCAGCGCGCCGCTGGCCACGTCGAACTGCGCGTACGCGAACCTCGAGCCGTGCGCCCGCGCCGACAGGGCCCGAGCGATCTGGCCCGCTGCGTCCTCGACCGTCGCCGGGGGCCACTCGGTCAACCAGCGGAACACCTGCTCGGCATCCTCGGGTGCGCCGGCGGCGTCCAGATAGGCGCGGGCGTGCTCGGCGGTGAGCGGCTCGAGGCGGATCAGTCGGCCGGTGTGGACGGGCAGCGCGTACCAGTCGTCGGGCGTGGTCACGTCCGCGATCCTTGCAGCAGGGCCCACGCGACCGGACGGGCCGATCAGCGTGAAGCGGCCCGCAGCCGACGCAGCATCCGGGCGTCCTCGAACCCGACGCGGCGCGCGGCCGACTCGACGGTGCTGCCCTGCGCGATCAGGGTCTCCGCCTGCTCGACCCGCAGCGTCTGCTGGTAGCGCAGCGGGGTCAGCCCGGTCGCTGCCACGAACCGCCGCGTCAAGGTGCGCTCGCTGATCCCGACCGAGCGCGCGAGATCGGACAACCGCAGTGCAGACGCATAGCGGGCGTCGATGAGGTCTTGCGCGCGGTGCACTTGATCGGACAGATGCACCCGGTGGCGCAACATCGCGCTCTCCTGCGTCGCGGCACCGTTGCGGCGCGCGAACACGACCATCGCGCGCGCGATGCGCGCAGCCTCCGCCGGGCCGTGGCGGGCGGCCACGAGATGCAGCGCCAGGTCGATTCCGCTGGCGATCCCGGCGGATGTGACCACGCGATCATCGACGGTGAACAGCACGTCCCGCACGACCTGCGCACGGGGATAGCGCCGGGCCAGCTCGTCCTGGTGCTCGTGATGGGTCGTGCAGCGCCGTCCGTCGAGCAGTCCCGCCTGGCCGAGCGCATCGGCACCGGCGCACACGCTCGCGACGGTGCCGCCGCCGGCATGGTGGCGGGCGAGCGCGTCCAGCAGGCGACGGGGGAGCGGGCCGTGCTCGGCGAGCGTGTCGCTTCGCCAGCCGGGCACCAGCATCAGATCGTCCGGGCCGAGCTCCGGCAACGACGTCTCGGCCTGCACGGGAAGCTGCTGCGCGCTGAGCACCGTCGGTGCCGCCGCGACGTAGCGCAGTTCGTACCCGAGTCCGGTCGAGAACACCTGGGCCGGCCCGGCGAGGTCGAGCAGGTGCACACCGGGCGCCAGGACGAAGACGACCGTGGTCACGATCCGGTCATCGTGGCGATCATCGACTCGGTGGTGGCGATGGTCGCGAACTCGCGTTCACGCAACACGCGTTCGGTGCGATCGATGATTGCCTCGGCGGACAGGCCCTCGATTCCCGACGTCGTGGTCGCGTCGGTCACGAAGGTCACGTCGAAGCCGAGATCGCCAGCGACCCGTGCGGTGGTCTCGCAACACTGCTCGGTGCGGATGCCGCAGATGACGACTTCGCGTACGCCCTGCTGGACGAGTTGCTGCTGCAGGTTCGTCGTGGTGAACGCGTTGATCGACGTCTTCACGACGACCGGTTCGTCGGCGGCGGGTTTGAGATCGGAGATCACCTGCACATAGCCCTGCACCGGGTCGAACACCGTGTCGCTGCCGGGCTCGGCGTGCAGCACCCACACCACGTGATCACCCGCCGTCCGCGCCGCTTCGACCAGCCGGCCCACCGGCTCGGCGATCTGTGGGTTCTGCATGTCCTCCCAATCGGGCCGGCTGCGGAAGGAGTCCTGGACGTCGATGACGAGGAGTGCTCTGCTCATGCCCTGATCGTGCTCTCTGTGCGGCGCCGGCAACAGTCCCGATCGCGACCAGGGGCGGACGGATCCGGTCACGCAGCTAGCGCTGTCGGACCGGTCCGTAGGCTGTACGAGTGCGATTGACGGAGTTCTGGCGACGGATGGACGAGCGCTTCGGCCCGTCCTACTCCCGCAGCGTTGCCGCCGACTATCGGCTGCCGGTGCTGGGATCGACGATCGACGAGGCGCTGCTCGCCGGCGTCGAGGCCAAGGAGATCTGGCGGGCCGTGTGCACCGAGTTCGCGATGCCCTCGCACCTGGTCTGAGTCGGCGCCGAAATCCACCCTGCATTCACCCTGCGCGACACGCCGCGCGGGTGCTAACCCTTCGAACAGGTGTTCGCTAGCCTGTGTGGACGGCGAGCAGGTTCGTCCACAGCCCGGCGATTCGCGCCGAAGTTGTCGGTGACCCGATCTAGCGTCGGCAGCGAAGACACACGACAGACTTTCGAAGGGGACCGGCGATGGCAGGCATGGACCGTGACAAGGCGCTCGAAGTCGCCTTGGCGCAGATCGACAAGCAACACGGCAAGGGTGCCGTCATGCGCCTCGGCGACCGCGTGGCCGCGCCGATCGAGGTCATTCCGACCGGCTCGATCGCGCTCGACGTCGCGCTCGGCATCGGCGGTCTGCCGCGCGGGCGGGTCGTCGAGATCTACGGCCCGGAATCGTCCGGCAAGACCACTGTCGCGCTGCACGCGGTCGCCAACGCGCAGGCTGCCGGCGGCGTCGCGGCGTTCATCGACGCCGAGCACGCGCTCGATCCCGAATACGCCCGCGCCCTCGGGGTCGACACCGATGCGCTGCTGGTCAGCCAGCCCGACACCGGTGAGCAAGCCCTCGAGATCGCCGACATGCTGATCCGCTCCGGCGCGATCGACGTCATCGTCATCGACTCGGTCGCCGCCCTGGTGCCGCGCGCCGAGATCGAGGGCGAGATGGGCGACAGCCACGTGGGCCTGCAGGCCCGGCTGATGAGCCAGGCGCTGCGCAAGATCACCGGCGCGCTGAACAACACCGGCACGACCGCGATCTTCATCAACCAGCTGCGCGAGAAGATCGGCGTGATGTTCGGCTCGCCCGAGACGACGACCGGTGGCCGCGCGCTGAAGTTCTACGCCTCGGTGCGTCTCGACGTGCGCCGCATCGAGACGCTGAAAGACGGCACCGACGCGGTCGGCAACCGCACCCGGGTGAAGGTCGTGAAGAACAAGGTGGCCCCGCCGTTCAAGCAGGCCGAGTTCGACATCGTCTACGGCCAGGGCATCAGCCGCGAAGGCTCGCTGATCGACGTCGGCGTCGAACAGGCGATCATCAAGAAGTCCGGCGCCTGGTACACCTACGACGCCGACCAGCTCGGCCAGGGCAAAGAGAACGTCCGCAACTTCCTGCGCGACAACCCCGACCTCGCGGACGAGATCGAGAAGAAGATCAAAGAGAAGCTCGGGGTCGGCGCCCACGTCGACGACAGCGCCCCGATCGACCTCGCTCCCGCGCAGGTGGACTTTTAGCGATGGGCGCTCGCGCGAAGGTGCGATCCGCTGGAACCGAAGAAGACGGGCCGCCGGGCGACCCGGAGGAGGTCGCCCGGATCGTGGTGCTACGGCTGCTCGATCGCCGGGCCTACACCCGTAGCGAACTGGAAGCGGCGCTGCGCAAGCGCGGCGTGCCCGACGATGCCGGCGCGAGGGTGCTCGACCGGTTCACCGAGTTGCGCCTTATCGACGACCAGGCGCTGGCTGCCGGCTACGCATTGGCCGCCCACCGCGAGCGCGGGTTGGCCGGACGTGCGGTTGCGCTGAAACTGCGCCAGCGCGGCGTCGACCAGGCCGATGTCGACGCCGCCGTCGAGCAGATCGGGCGCGACAGCGAGTCGGCCACGGCGCGCGCGCTGGCCGAGCGACGGCTGCGGTCCCTGGCCGGTCTCGAGCCGCACGTACAGGCACGGCGCCTGGTCGGCCTGCTCGCGCGCAAGGGCTACTCGCCGGGCCTGGCCCATGACGTGGTGCGTAGCGTCCTGCGCGCCGATGACGACCAGCTCTGATCCGCAGCGGCGGAGACACAGGGCCTGGCAGGCCCGCGGCTGCGGGTGTGACGGAGCCGGCCGGCGATCCGGCTCGCGCGCGACACGCCGAGTGTCAGCAACCGCACTGACTTGATTTGTGCGGGGCGCATTCCTAACCTCGCAGGTACCAGGAGTAGCGCTAATTTCCAGATTCTGCCGGGGAACTCGAACCCTCGAGCACCCGACGGAGCGCGATACGACGGCTTGCCGCCGCGTCGTCCATAGCAGTGACGTCTCGACTCGAAAGGTGGCCGTCTCGACCAGCCGACGATCTCGGCTGTCGCGCACCGGCGTTCTGTATTGCGGGCACGACCCGCAAGGCTCGGCACAGGTGCACGCGCGCACCTCCTGGAAGCCGGCGCACCGCGCCGGCGCGGCCCGATGTGCCGCGGACAACGAGACAGGAGGCGCAGGCCATGATCGGGGTCTTGTACGCCGCCATCGGGGCCGCTCTCCTGGTCGGATTGTTGTTCGTACGCGCCTACTCCCGGCGCCCGACCGGTACAGCCCGGCACAGCGCACCGACCCCGGTCGAGATCGTTGCGCGTGCGGAGAACGCGCCCGGCGCCGATGCGCGAGCCGACGTAGCGCCCACCCGCTCCTACGACGCTGACGCCGTGGCGCACCGCGCCCAGGTGCACGCCGAGACCGAGGCGCTGCGCCATGCCGCCGAGGCAGAGGCCGAGGCGACCCTGCGGGCCGCCCGCGCCGAGGCGCAGTCGGCCACCCTCGAAGCGCACGCCACACGCACCCGGGCCGACGCCGAGGCCGGCGAGATCCTGGCCGAGGCCCGCACCGCGGCTACGCAAGAGATTGCGCGCCTGACCGAGGATGCCCGGCGTCTCGGGGCCGAGCTCGGTGATCGCGACCGGCGCGCGGCCGAGCTCGAAACCCGCCTCGACGCCGACGAACGTCGCCTGCAGTCCGAACTGGCCGGGCTCGACACGTCCATCGCGGCGCTCAATGCGCGGCAACGTGACCTCGACGCCCTCGAAGCAGACCTGCGCCACCGCGCTGCCGAACTCGACACCCGCGCCGCCGCCCTCGACGAGCGGGTCGGCGAGTTCGACCGCGAACTCGAACGCGTCGCCGGCCTGACCGCCGATGAGGCGAAGGCCGAGCTGATGTCCGGCGTCGAAGCCAACGCTCGCCGCGAGGCGGCCGTGCTCGTGCGCACGATCGAGAACGAGGCCCGCTCCGAAGGCACTGCCAAGGCCCGCGAGATCGTCGTCGAGGCTGTCCAGCGGGTCGCCAGCGAGCAGACGACCGAGACGGTCGTCAGCGTGATGCACCTGCCCAGCGACGACATGAAGGGCCGCATCATCGGCCGCGAGGGCCGCAACATCCGCGCGTACGAAACCGTCACCGGCGTCAACCTGATCATCGACGACACTCCCGAAGCCGTGCTGCTGTCGTGCTTCGACCCGGTGCGACGCGAGGTCGGCCGGCTCACCCTCGAGCGCCTCGTCCTCGACGGGCGCATCCACCCGCACCGCATCGAAGAGGCCTACGAGCAGAGCAAGGTCGAAGTCGATGAGCTGTGCCTGCGCGCCGCCCGTGACGCCCTCGCCGATGTCGGCATCACCGACCTCGACGAGCGATTGCTGCCGACCCTCGGCCGGCTCAAGTACCGCACCAGCTACGGGCAGAACGTGCTCGGCCACCTCATCGAGACCGCCCACATCGCCGGCGTCATGGCCGCCGAGCTGGGCCTGGAGCCGACGCTGATCAAGCGCTGTGCGTTCCTGCACGACATCGGCAAGGCGCTCACGCACGAGGTCGAGGGCAGCCACGCGATCGTCGGGGCCGAGTTGCTGCGCAAGTACGGCGAGGACGAAGCGGTCGCGCACGCCGTCGAGGCGCACCACAACGAAGTGGCGCCCAAGACGATCGAGGCCGTGCTCACGCAGGCCTCCGATACCTGCTCCGCCGCTCGCCCGGGTGCGCGGCGCGAGTCGCTCGAGGCCTACGTCAAGCGGCTGGCTCGCATCGAAGAGATCGCGACGCAGAAGGTGGGCGTCGAGAAGGTGTTCGCGATGCAGTCCGGCCGCGAGGTGCGGGTGATGGTCCAGCCGAGCGAGATCGACGACCTCGCCGCGTCCGTCCTCGCCCGTGAGATCGCCAAGCAGATCGAGGACGAGCTGACCTATCCCGGTCAGATCCGGGTCACCGTCGTGCGCGAGTCGCGGGCGACCGAGATCGCCCACTGACTTCTGATGCGCGCGCGAACAGGCGCGGTGCTCGCTCTCGTGTGCATGCTGCTCACCGGGTGCGTGCGCACGGTCGCCGGCACACCGACGGGCGTGGCGTCCGCACCGCTGGACTGTGCACGGCCGACGAGCGATCAAGTCGTCGCGTGCCTGCGTGATTCGCTCTCGAGGTTCTGGACGGCGCAGTTGCACCGCGCGGTGCAGCTGCGCGCTGTCGTCGGCCCGAGCGCGGCCGAGGTTCCCGCCGAATGCCGCTCGGCATTGCGGCTGCACACCGCTTTCAGCTGTCCCACCGATGACACCGTGTATCTGACGGCGCCGTTCCTGCGTGAGATGCGCACGACGGGGCCGCCCGGTCTGGCGTGGGTGCGTATCGCGACAACGCTCGGCCACGAAATGGGTCACATAGTGCAGTTCGCAGTGCACGAGTCGATGACCGGACGCCGCCACACCTGGGCGCAGTCGCGGTTCATCGAGCAACAGGCCGATTGCCTGGCCGGGGTGTGGGCGGCGTCGGTCGGTATCGCCACGGCCGCGTTCCTACAGGCGAACGCGACGGTGCTCACGATCGTCGACAGCGCCTGGGAGCGCCGCTCGCACGGCACGACGGCGCAACGGCTCGCAGCAGTGCGACGAGGCGAGCGTGCGCGCAACCCCGCGGCCTGCGGTCTGCACCTACCCGGCTGAGGTCGCGCGCCGCGTGAGTTCCCGTGCGACCGGCCATGCTCCATCCGACGTATTGCTCACGACCGTTCCCGTCCACGACGTCCGCGGGACGTGGATGCTGCGGAGCGACACGCCATGATCGGCACCCTCGGCGAACACGACCGCCGCGTCCGGACTCATCCAGAGCCCCATGCCATATGCGAACCGTTCGCCGGTCTCGATAGTGCTCGGCTGCGTCATCGCGCCCGCACCGGGCAGCCCGGGCAGCGCCGCCCAGAACTTCCGGAGATCGGCGACGGTCGTGTACGCGCCGCCGTCCCCGCTGCCCACCACGGGGAGCGCGAACACGTTCGTGCGTCCGTCGTCGAGGTAGCCGACCGCTGCCCGTCCGGGTAGGCGGTCCGAACGCAGATACGCGGTGTCGGTCATGGCGGCCGGTTCGCACACGTGTCGACGAACGAGGTCGGCGAACGGGACGCCGGACGCTCGTTCGGCAAGCAGCGCGAGGACGACATAGCCGCTGTTGCAATAAGTGAACCTGGTGCCCGCAGCGAACTTCGTCGCGAACCCGTCCAGCGCCGGGACATAGGCCTCGGTGTTCTCGAGCGTCGACACGGGCACCGTGGGCAGCACGTCCTCGCCGAGCTCTTCGTCGACGTAGTCGCCGATGCCCGACCGGTGGGTCAGTAGGTGCTCGACCGTCACGTCGTTGGCGATGAGTGGCAGGTCGTTGCCGAGCAGCGACCGCGCTGTCGTGTCGAGAGTCAGCACTCCGTCGTCGATCAGCGCCAGCACCGTTGCCGCAGTGAACGCCTTCGACCCGCTGCCCATCGCGAGCTGCGCGCCGGTCGACATGGCGATACCGTGCGCGCGATCGGCGAATCCGTATGCCTGCTCGAAGCTGACCTCATCGCCGGAACTGATCGAGATCACGCCGCTGAAGTCGTCGGCGACCTCGAGGCTCATGTGCCCAGGTCGCGGACCAACTTCTCCAACGCCTCTTGTGCGGTCATCGACGCGACGATGTAGCTGCTGGCATCGCCGACATGGACGAGCCAGGCGGCACTCTCGCGGCGGTACGGATCGACCGGATCGGCGGGCTCGATGCGGATGTCGAGCTCGGGATCGCGGCGGTCGACGGCCTGGCGCGCGAGCGTGGCCACCTCGCTGTCGGTGAGACTCATGTGCCGATTGCACCAGACGCGAGCCCGTATCCTCGACTGGTTATGACGCGCACGTACCAGATCCGCACCTACGGGTGCCAGATGAACGTCCACGACTCCGAGCGACTCGCCGGGCTGCTCGAGGACGCCGGCTACGAGCGCGCGGCGGGCGAGGGCGCCGATCTCGTCGTTTTCAACACCTGCGCGGTGCGCGAGAACGCCGACAACCGCCTCTACGGCAACCTCGGCCACCTGTACCCGGCCAAGGCGGCCAACCCCGACATGCAGATCGCGGTCGGCGGATGCCTCGCGCAGAAGGACCGCGGCCGCATCGTCGAGAAGGCGCCCTGGGTCGACGTCGTGTTCGGCACGCACAACCTGGCCGCCCTGCCCGTACTTCTCGAACGAGCCCGCCACAACAAGAGCGCCGAGGTCGAGATCGTCGACGCACTTCAGAACTTCCCGTCCGACCTGCCGACACGGCGCGAGTCGCCGTTCAGCGCGTGGGTCTCCGTCTCGGTCGGGTGCGACAACACCTGCACCTTCTGCATCGTCCCGTCGCTGCGCGGCAAGGAGACCGATCGCCGTCCGGGCGACGTCCTCGCCGAGATCCGCGCGTTGGTCGAGTCCGGCGTGGTCGAGGTGACGCTGCTCGGGCAGAACGTCAACAGCTACGGCCGCTCCTTCGGCGACCGATTCGCCTTCGGCAAGCTGCTGCGCGCGTGCGGCGAGATCGACGGGCTCGAGCGCGTGCGCTTCACCAGCCCGCACCCGCGTGACTTCACCGCCGACGTCATCGCCGCGATGGCCGAGACGCCCAATGTGATGCCGCAGCTGCACATGCCGATGCAGTCGGGGTCGGACACCGTGCTCAAGGCGATGCGCCGCTCGTACCGGCAGGCGCGTTACCTGCAGATCATCGCGGACGTGCGCGCCGCGATGCCCGACGCCGCGATCACGACCGACGTCATCGTCGGCTTCCCCGGCGAGACCGAGGCCGACTTCGAGCAGACCCTCGACGCGATGCGCGCAGCGCGGTTCGCCAGTGCCTACACGTTCCAGTACTCACCCCGTCCGGGCACGCCGGCGGCGACCATGGCCGACCAGGTGCCGAAGGACGTCGTCCAGCGGCGTTACGAGCGACTCGTCGAGGTGCAGGAACAGCTTTCGTGGGACGCCGCACGCGAGCTCGTCGGCACCGAGGTCGAGGTACTCGTGTCGTCATCGGGTCGCAAGGACGGCGCCACCGGCCGGGTGTCCGGACGGGCCAGGGACGGGCGGCTCGTCCACATCACCGGCGAGGCCGACCCGGGCGACATCATCACGGCGACAGTCACCTACGCCGCACCGCACCACCTGGTCGCCGACGGCGGCATCACCACGCGCCGCCCGTGGCGCGGGCAACCCGACGCGGGCCACGCACCGAAGCAACTGCTGACGATCGGTACCCGGCCGGCTGTTTAGTCCGGCAGCAGGGCCTTGCGCGAAGCGACGTCTTCTTCGGCCCGCTTGATCCGAGCGGCGTCGCCCGCCTTGCGAGCCCGCTCGAGCTTCTGCTCGGCCTCGACGAGCCGAGCCCGCAGTTCGGCGAGGAACGGGTTCGACTCGACGCTCGCGGCACGCCAGCCCGCGTCGACGGCGTCACGCACGCGCTGCTCCGCGGCGCGCATGCGGTCGTCGACGCGGCGCATCGCCTCGCGCGGAACGTGCCCGATGTCGTCGTACTCGGCCTGCAGCTCGCGCAACGCCGACTGAGCTGCCTTCGGGTCGCTGATGTCGAGCGCTGCGGCCTTCTCGATGATCGCTTCCTTCTTGCGCTGGTTCTCGACCTGCTCGGCGTCGCGTTCGGCGAAGGTCTCCGAGCGGCGGGCGAAGAAGGCGTCCTGTGCAGCGCGGAACCGGGCCCACAACCCGTCCTCGACGTCGCGTGAGGCCCGCGGCGTGGCCTTCCACTGCTGCATGAGGTCGCGCATCGCGGCCGCGGTCTCGCGCCAGTCACTCGAGCCGGACAGCTCCTCGGCGCGCGTGACGAGCGCCTCCTTGGCGACCTTCGCCGTCCCGCGCTCGGCGTCGAGTTGAGCGAAATGCTGCCCGCGCCGGCGTCCGAACGCGTCGCGTGCGGCGGCAAACCGCTTCCACAGCGCGTCGTCGGTGCGGCGGTCGACGCCCCGGATCGCCTTCCATTCCTCGACGATCGCGCGCAGCCGATCGCCCGAGACCTTCCACGAGGTCGCCGACTCGGCGATCTGCTCGGCCTCGACGGCAAGCGCCTCCTTGGCGGCCACCGCGTCGGCGCGTGCCTGCTCGCGGGCGGCTTGCACCTCGCCGGCGCGTGCGTCGGCCGCGGTCGACACGGCGTCGAGACGGGTTTCGAGCGCGCCGAGATCGCCGATGACCGCAGCGGTCGTCAGGTGCTCCTTCATCTCCTGCGCGTGCGCGCGGGTGTGCGCCGGGTCGCCGCTGCCGGATGCCAGCCGCTTCTCGAGCAGGTCGACCTCGGTCGCGAGGTCTTCGTAGCGGCGCACGTAGAACTGCATCCCGGCCTCGGCGTCGCCCGCTTGCCACGAGCCGATCTCACGCTCGCCGTCGGCAGTCTTGACGAAGACGGTGCCGTCGTCGGCGATCCGTCCCCACTCCGATTGCGAACTCACGCAAGCATTGAACACGATGCCAGTACCTCGATGTGTCGCCACTAGCCTTCTGAGTCGTGATCTCCGGCGTGTGCTTCATCCCGTGCGCGCCCGCGCTGGTGCCCGAGGTGGGCACCGGGCTGGACGCGGAACTCGGTGACGTGCGGGCAGCTGTTGCATCGGTGCTCGGAGTTCGGGACATCGTCAAGCAGTCGATCGCCGACAGCAGTGACCCGCCACATCGGCTGGTCCTCGTCGGTCCGGGGCCGACCTCGGCCGCATACGGACCTGGCGACCGAGGCAGCTTCGCAGGCTTCGGCGTCGATCTCGACGTCACTCTGCGCGGTGCCGGCGGTAGCGCGGCCATGCCGTCCGCCCTGGCGGTTGGCGCCTACTTCGCCAGGACGGCGGCCCGCGCGTGGGCGATCGGGCCGGACGGCGGCACGCCCGACATTCGCGAGGACGGCCCGACGACCCTCGTCGTTCTCGGCGATGGCAGCGCGCGGCGCACCGAGAAGGCGCCGGGCTACCTCGACGAGCGCGCCGCCGATTACGACGAAGCGGTTCGCGCTGCGATCGGCTCGGGCGATCCCGCTCGGCTCGCTGCGCTGGACCCACAGCTCGGTGCCGACCTGCTCGCCGCCGGCGCGCCGGTCTGGCATGCCGTGGCCCCGCTCCTCGACCGCACCTTCCATGCCGAGGTCCGCTATGCGGGCGATCCGTTCGGCGTCGAGTACTTCGTCGCCCTATGGGAATGACTCGCGTCGTCGCAGTGGTCGGCCCGACTGCGACCGGCAAGTCCGACCTGGCCGTGGCGCTCGCCCAGCAGCTGGGCGGCGAGATCGTCAACGCCGACTCGATGCAGCTCTACGCGGGCATGGACATCGGCACCGCCAAGCTGCCGGTCGCCGAGCGCGGGGGCATCGCGCACCACCTGCTCGATGTGTGGCCGGTGCCGAAATCGGCGGCGGTCGCGGAGTACCAGGAGCTGGCGCGCGCGAAGATCGACGAGATCGCCGCCCGCGGGCGCGTCCCGGTCCTGGTGGGGGGATCGGGGCTCTACCTGCGCGGCGCGCTCGATCGCCTCGAGTTTCCCGGCGAGTCGCCCGAGCTACGCGCCCGCCTGTACGCGGAACTGGACGAGCACGGACCCGCCGAACTGCATCGCCGCCTGGCCGAAGCAGATCCTGCGGCAGCAGCGTCGATCCTGGCGAGCAACGCGCGCCGTATCGTCCGCGCGCTCGAGGTGATCGAACTCACCGGCAGGCCGTTCCTCGCCACGATGCCCGGTTTCGAGTCGATCTACGACACCGTCTACCTCGGCCTCGACCGCGACGACCTGGACGAGCGGGTCGAGCGCCGCGTCCACCGGATGATGGAACTCGGCTTCCTGGACGAGATCCGCGCGCTCTTGCCAGCGGGGCTGCGCTCGAGCCCGACCGCTGCAAAGGCGTTGGGCTATGCCCAACTGCTCGCCGTGCTGTCCGACGACGGCGTGGTCGACGGCGACCTCGACGAAGCCGTTGCCATCACCGTGCGGGCCACCCGCCGCTTCGTGCGACGGCAGCGATCCTGGTTTCGTCGCGACCCACGCATCCACTGGCTCGACGGCGCTGACGGTGGCCTCGTCGAGCGAGCACTTACCCTGGTCTGATGCACGTCCTGAAGGGCCACGGCACCGAGAACGACTTCGTCGTGATCCCGGACCTCGAGGGCGCGATCGACCTCACGCCCGAGCTCGTGCGCGCCCTGTGCGACCGGCACAGCGGCCTCGGAGCCGACGGCGTGCTTCGCGTCGTTCGCAGCGAAAACGACCCCGAAGGCAGGGAGTTCGAGGGCGACGCCGAGTACTTCATGGACTACCGCAACGCCGACGGCAGCCTCGCCGAGATGTGCGGAAATGGAATTCGTGTATTTCTGCGATACCTAATGCGGTCCCACCTCGTTACAGAGTCAGCAGCGGTGGCGACACGCGGCGGGATCACGCGAGTGCGGTCCTGCACCGATGGCGACATCAGCGTGCATATGGGGCTGCCCCTGGTCCTTGCCGACCGGCCGGTCGCCACCGCTGCGCCTACGTCCAAGCCCGCGATCGCCGCGGTGCGGATGCCCAACCCGCACGTCGTCGTCCAAGTCGAGGCGGACGAACTCGACACGCTCGATCTCACCCGCGCGCCGGTCGTCGTTGCGCCGCTGCCGGACGGGCAGAACGTCGAGTTCGTCGTCGCGCTCGGCCCGGGTCACCTGCGCATGCGCGTGTACGAGCGCGGCGTCGGCGAGACCCGATCCTGCGGAACCGGGATCTGCGCCGCCGTGGTCGCCGCGGCCACCGCAGCCGGTTCACCGGCAGATGGCGGGACGTGGCGCGTCGACGTCCCGGGCGGTACCTGCCGGGTCGTCTGGCATGAGGACGGGACGATCGAACTGATCGGACCGGCCGTCATCGTCGCCGAAATGGACCTGGACGAGCAGTGGCTGGCATCGGTGGCCGGCGCGGACACCGCGGTGATCGGCACCGTCAGCGCGTGAATCGAGTGGCCGGCCCGTGTCACCATGGATGACACGATGACCGAACTCAGTGACCAGCTCGCCGACCGAGCACTCGGAGGCTACGAACTCGAGGAACGCCAGGCGCTGCGTCGCGTCGCGGGCCTTTCGACCGAACTCCAGGACGTCACCGAGGTCGAGTACCGCCAGCTGCGCCTCGAACGCGTCGTCCTGGTCGGCGTGTGGACGACCGGCACCCTCGCCGAAGCCGAGAACTCGCTGGCCGAGCTGGCCCGCCTCGCCGAGACGGCGGGCTCGCAGGTGCTCGACGGCCTGATCCAACGCCGCGACAAACCCGACGCCGCGACCTACATCGGCTCGGGCAAGGCGAAGGAACTGCGCGACGTCGTCGAAGCGGCCGGCGCGGACACAGTCATCTGCGACGGCGAGTTGACTCCGGGCCAGCTGCAGCAACTGGAGCAGGTCGTGAAGGTGAAGGTCGTCGACCGCACCGCGCTGATCCTGGACATCTTCGCCCAGCACGCCAGCTCGAAAGAGGGCAAGGCGCAGGTCGAACTCGCCCAGCTCGCCTATCTCAAGCCCCGCCTGCGCGGCTGGGGCGAGTCGCTCTCACGCCAGGTCGGCGGACGGGCAGCGGGCGGCGTCGGCATCGGCGGCCGCGGCCCGGGCGAGACGAAGATCGAGATCGACCGGCGCCGCATCACCTCACGCATGGCCCGGCTGCGCAAGGAACTCGCCGCGATGAAGACCGCGCGCGACGTCAAGCGGGCCCGACGCCGCTCGCGCCAGGTCCCGTCCATAGCGCTGGCCGGCTACACCAACGCGGGCAAATCCTCGTTGCTCAACCGGCTCACCGACGCGGGCGTGCTCGTGGAGAATGCGCTGTTCGCGACACTCGACCCGACCGTGCGCCGCTGCCAGGCCAGCGACGGCCGGGTGTTCACCCTCGCCGACACTGTCGGGTTCGTGCGTCACCTGCCGACCCAACTCGTCGAGGCCTTCCGCTCGACGCTCGAGGAAGTCGCCGACGCCGACCTGATCCTGCACGTCGTGGACGCCTCCGATGCCGACCCGGAGGCGCAGATCCGCGCTGTGCACGAGGTGTTCGGTGAGATCGACGCACTGCACGTGCCCGAGCAGCTGGTCTTCAACAAGGTCGATGCGGCCGACGCGGACACGTTGCTGCGGCTGCGGCACCTGGCGCCCGAGGCGCTGTTCGTCTCGGCGCGGACGGGGGAGGGCATCGACAAGCTGCGCTCCCGGATCGAGGACCTGCTGCCTCGTCCGGCTGTCGAGGTCGACCTGCTGGTGCCCTACACCCGCGGCGACCTCGTTGCCCGCGTGCACGACGACGCCGAGGTGCTCGACACCGAGCACACCGCGCACGGCACGCGGCTACGAGCACGGGTCAGCCCCGATCTGGCCGCGGCACTGGCTCCCTTCGCGCGAGCGTGACCACGGATCCGAGCGTGCCACTCGGCTCGAAGTGTTCAGTGCAGGCACCGGTGCTGTTCTCGGGTCCGTCATCGCCTCCGCTCCTCGCTCTGGCGTAGGCTGGCGGTAACGAAGCGCCGCCACACCCGCTGTTAGGAGGAGGCCTTCTCATGGAGTTTTTCAGCCCCGGGCACTTGATCATCCTGGCGATCGTCGTTGCCGTGCTGTTCTTCGGCTGGAAGCAGTTGCCCGATATGGCGCGCTCGCTCGGACGCTCGCTGCGGATCTTCAAGACCGAGATCAAGGGCATGAGCGAGGACGACAAGAAGCGGGCCGAGGCCCGCGAGGCCGCCGCGCCGCCCGCGCTCGAGGCCAATGGCGCGGGTGCCCCGCCGTCTGCGCCGACGTCGGCCCAGGCGCAGGCGCCCGTCCCGCCCGTGCCGCAGGTCCCGAGTCAGGCACCCGAACCGGTGCGCGAGGCGCAGCCGGTCACCAAGCCGTTCGAGTAGTCACCACTCAAGCAACATGACGGCCCGCGGCATAACGCGCGGGCCGTCGTGTTGTCATCAGCTTGCCATCTGCTTGTCGTCTGCTTGTCGTCAGACCTTGCGCAGGACGGCGGTGACCTTCCCGAGCACGGTCGCCTCGTCGCCGTCGATCGGCTGGTAGGCGGTGTTGTGGGGGAGCAGCCAGACGTGCCCGCTGCGCCGCTGCAGCGTCTTGACGGTCGCCTCGCCGTCGATCATCGCCGCCACGATGTCGCCGTTCTCGGCGGTCTGCTGCTGACGCACGACCACCCAGTCGCCGTCGGAGATCGCCGCATCGATCATCGAGTCGCCGACGACCTTGAGCAGGAACAGCGAGCCGTCCCCGACCAGCGTCTTGGGCAGCGGGAAGACGTCCTCGATCATCTGCTCGGCGAGGATCGGGCCGCCCGCGGCGATCCGTCCGACAACCGGCACGAACACCGGCGCATCACCGCGCGGTGCATCGTCGCTGACGGCCACAGCCCGCCGAACGGCCTTGGGCCGTTCGCCGTCGGAGCCCAACCGCATGTCGACCGCGCGAGGGCGGTTGGGATCGCGCCGTAGGAACCCTTTGCGCTCGAGCATCGCCAACTGGTGCGCGACGCTCGAGGTCGACGCGAGCCCTGCCGACTCGCAGATCTCGCGGATGCTCGGCGGGTAGCCGCGCCGTTCGACCGAATCGCGGATCACGTCGAGAATGGCCTGTTGACGCCGGGTCAGCCCCGTCTTGGGGTCGGGCAGTTCGGTGACCTTCGGTCGCCCCGGCCCGCGCCGCTGCGGCTGTGCCGCGCCTGCCGAGCTGCGCTTGGCCACGGCTTTCGCGCCGACCTTGGCCGCAGTCTTGGCAGCGGTATTGGTCTTCGCCGCCGGTGTCGCCGCCGGTATCTCGGCTGAACCAGCTGCTGAACCGGCTGCGGACCTGGCGCTCGGTTTCGTCGTCGCTTTAGCCGCGGACTTGGCCGCGCGCGATGCCGCCTTCTTCTGGGTGGCCATGCGTCACTCCTGTCATTTGTTCGATATCGCAGACCGTAGCGCGGGTTGATAACAATCTCAAACACGTGTTCGAACGACACGCCGTCCGATCTGGATATTGTCAGACCCCGCTGGTACACCTTCGAATAGGCGTTCGATAGAACGCGCGTTCGATCACGAAGGTGATCGCCGAGCGAGAAATGAGGAGGCTGCGATGTCCGTCGCAACCGAGTTCGAGCCGATCTTCGACATCCCGGAGCGGGCCCGTCGCACCCAGACCGTGGCCCGACCGGCCGGCCCGCCGCAGCGGCTGGCAAGCGTCACGACGCTGCACCGACCGCGGGCCGACACCGTCGCGCCGCCCCTGCGACTGACCCGCCGCGGCGTTCACGCGGTGGCCGCGGCGCTCGTGCTGGTCGCCCTCGGGCTGGTGCTGCTGGCCCGCGCATCCGCTCCGGGCGCGCCGGCGGCGCCGTCGCGACCGGTGCCCGCCACAGTCACCGTCCGCGCAGGCGACACGCTGTGGTCGATCGCCTCGCGGCTGGCGCCCGAACGCGACCCCGGCGCGGAAGTTGCCGACCTGCAGCGGCTCAACCGGCTCGGCGCGGCCGGCCTGGTGCCCGGTCAGGTGCTGCGCACGCACTGACTGACCAACCCTGACAGACCACCCGCTGACCGGATGTGACGGGAAAACTTCTCGACACGCCGGTGTGGCGCTCTTGCGGAACATTCGTGTGCGATCTACGGTTGCACCCCTAGATGTAGTAGTTACACCGATGTGTTTCGTCCACAGCTTGGGGTTGGCGGTCCACACGCCGTCCCCAAGTCATCCACAACAAAACCTGGTTCTGTCCACCGGCTCGTCCCCAGAAGCGGTGGACAACCCTGTCACCACCCGGCGTCTCGACCTGAAGGAGAGGGATTGGCATGCGGTGCCCGTACTGCCGAAACCCCGACTCCCGAGTGGTCGACTCGCGTGAGGTCGACGAGGGCCAGGTCATCCGGCGTCGCCGCTCCTGCCAAGAGTGCGGCAAGCGGTTCACGACGGTCGAAGAGGCGACGCTGGCGGTCATCAAGCGCAGCGGCGTGACCGAGCCGTTCAGCCGGCAGAAGGTCGTCAGCGGTGTCCGACGCGCGTGCCAGGGTCGGCCCGTGGACGAGGACGCGCTCGCTCAGCTGGCCCAGCGGGTCGAAGAGGCCGTGCGGGCCACCGGGGTGGCCGAGGTGCCCAGCGACGAGGTCGGCCTGGCCATCCTCGGCCCGCTGCGCGAACTCGACGAGGTCGCCTACCTGCGCTTCGCGTCGGTCTACCAGGCGTTCAGCTCGATCGACGACTTCGAAAAGGCGATCACCGACCTGCGCAACGACACCCGCACGCCACCCATCGACTGAGAACCACCCCCACACCCCTCACGACACCGCTGATCCAGCAGGGAAGGAACCAGATGACCGAGGCAGCCCAGGAAACGGGACACAAGTCGGACCAGCACGCGACAGCGCCACGAGCATCGGCAGCGCCGGCTGACCCGAGCCCGGTCTACCCGCGCAACGGCCTGCAGGTCGAGCGCGTGTACACCAGCGCCGGCGTGCACCCCTACGACGAGGTCAATTGGGAACGGCGCGACGTCGTCATGACCAACTGGCGCGACGGCTCGATCAACTTCGAGCAGCGGGGGGTCGAGTTCCCGGATTTCTGGTCGGTCAACGCAGCCAACATCGTCACCACGAAGTACTTCCGCGGCGCGGTCGGCACCGAGGCGCGCGAGTGGTCGCTCAAGCAGCTCATCGACCGCGTCGTGCACAAGTACGCCGCTGCGGGGCGTGAGAACGGCTACTTCCGCTCGTTCGAGGACGCTGAGCTGTTCGAGCACGAGCTGACCTGGATGCTGTTGCACCAGGTGTTCAGCTTCAACTCCCCGGTGTGGTTCAACGTGGGCACGACCTCGCCGCAGCAGGTCAGCGCCTGCTTCATCCTGGCCGTCGACGACACGATGGACTCGATCCTGAACTGGTACCGCGAAGAGGGACTGATCTTCAAGGGCGGCTCGGGTGCGGGCCTGAACCTGTCGCGCATCCGCAGCTCGAAGGAACTGCTGAGCTCCGGCGGCACGGCGTCCGGGCCGGTCAGCTTCATGCGCGGCGCCGACGCGTCGGCCGGCACGATCAAGTCCGGCGGTGCGACACGGCGCGCGGCGAAGATGGTCGTGCTCGACATCGACCACCCCGACATCGAAGAGTTCGTCGAGACCAAGGCACGCGAGGAAGACAAGATCCGCGTGCTGCGTGACGCCGGTTTCGACATGGACCTCGGCGGCTCCGACATCACCTCGGTCCAGTACCAGAACGCGAACAACTCCGTCCGCGTCTCCGACGAGTTCATGCGAGCGGTCGACGAGGGCACCGACTTCGGGCTGCGTGGCCGCAAGACGCACGAGGTCATCGAGACCGTCGACGCCAAGACGCTGTTCCGCAAGGTTGCACAGGCTGCGTGGGAGTGTGCCGACCCCGGCATCCAGTACGACGACACGATCAACGACTGGCACACCAACCCCGAGACCGGACGGATCACCGCGTCCAACCCGTGCTCGGAGTACATGAGCCTCGACAACACCTCGTGCAACCTGGCCTCGCTGAACCTGCTCAAGTTCCTCGGTGACGACAACCGCTTCGCCACCGACAAGTTCGTCAAGGCCGTCGAGCTGATCATCACCGCGATGGACATCTCGATCTGCTTCGCCGATTTCCCGACCGAGTCGATCGGCGTGAACACCCGCGACTACCGCCAGCTGGGTATCGGCTACGCGAACCTCGGTGCGCTGCTCATGGCCTCGGGCCTGGCCTACGACTCCGACGGCGGACGGGCGATGGCCGGTGCGATCACCTCGCTGATGACCGGCACCGCGTACCGCCGCTCGGCCGAACTCGCCGGCGTCGTCGGCCCGTACGCCGGCTTCGCCCGCAACGCGAAGGCGCACGCCCGGGTGATGCGCAAGCACGCCGCGGCCAACGATGCGGCACGTCCGCAGCACGCCCATGACCGCGAGGTCTACGCGGCGGCCACCGAGGAGTGGACGCTCGGCAACAAGATCGGTGAGAAGAACGGCTGGCGCAACGCGCAGGCCTCGGTACTCGCCCCGACCGGCACGATCGGCCTGATGATGGACTGCGACACCACCGGGGTCGAGCCCGACCTCGCGCTGGTGAAGTTCAAGAAGCTCGTCGGTGGCGGGTCGATGCAGATCGTCAACCAGACCGTGCCGCGCGCGCTGCGTGCACTCGGCTACCAGGACGAGCAGGTCGAGGCGATCGTCGAGTACATCGCCGAGCACGGCCACGTGGTCGACGCTCCCGGGCTGCGCACCGAACACTACGAGGTGTTCGACTGCGCAATGGGCGCGCGGGCCATCAAGCCGATGGGCCACGTGCGGATGATGGCAGCAGCCCAGCCGTTCCTGTCCGGCGCGATCAGCAAGACGGTCAACCTGCCCGAGAGCGCGACCGTCGAGGACATCGAGGACGTCTACTTCCAGGGTTGGCGGCTCGGCCTCAAGGCGCTTGCGGTCTACCGCGACAACTGCAAGGTGGGCCAGCCGCTGTCGGCGGGCAAGGGCAAGAACGAAGGCGCCGAGGCCAAGGTGGCGGACACGGTCGTCGAGTACCGGCCGACCCGCAAGCGCCTGCCGAAGTCTCGGCCGTCGGCGACGACGTCGTTCACGGTCGGTGGCGCCGAGGGTTACATGACGGCGGGTTCCTACCCGGACGACGGTCTCGGCGAGGTGTTCCTGAAGCTGGGCAAGCAGGGCTCGACGCTGGCCGGCGTGATGGACGCCTTCTCGATCGCGATCTCGATCGCACTGCAGTACGGCGTGCCGCTCGAGACCTACGTGCAGAAGTTCACCAACATGCGCTTCGAGCCCGCCGGACTCACCGACGACCCGGACATCCGGATGGCGCAGTCGATCCTCGACTACATCTTCCGGCGCCTGGCCCTCGACTACCTCGACTTCGACACCCGTTCGTCGCTCGGCATCCACACCGCCGAAGAGCGCACCCGTCAGCTCGAGACCGGTTCGTACACCCCGGTCGAAGAGTCCGTCGAGGATCTCGAGTCGCTGGCCCAGTCGGCACCGGTCGAGCGCAAGGCAACCGACGTGGTCGATGACGACGACGCCGCCGAGCTGCCCGCCCCGTCCGGTGCGCACAGCTCGACCGAACTGCTCGAGATCATCACCGGCAGCAGCGCCGACGCCCCGCTGTGCATGAACTGCGGCACGAAGATGCGTCCGGCCGGTAGCTGCTTCGTCTGCGAAGGCTGCGGCAGCACCAGCGGCTGCAGCTGACCTGATTGCAACGAGGGGCGGGACCTGAACGGGTCCCGCCCCTCGTCGTCTGTCGGTGTGCCGCGAGGATCGGTCACGCTCTGCGCGAACGACCTGTCCGGCGGCGCAGTTGATCTGAAACGCTGACGGATGTGGAGCCGACCCTCGTCCTGATTCCGAGCCCGTTGCTCGGGCCGGCGACGTGGGAGTCGTCGGCCGCGTCGCTCGAGCGCCGTGGCCGCGACGTTGCAGTGGCGAGCTTGCAGGGCGTTGCGACGAGCGAGGCGCCGTATTGGCCGGCCGGGGTCGACGCCGTCGCCCGGTCGGCCGGCGATGGACCGGTCGTTCTCGTTCCGCACAGCAACGCGGGGCTGTTCGTCCCGGCCGTCGTGGACGCGCTCGGCGAGCGAGTGCAGGGCGTCGTGTTCGTCGACGCGGCGCTCCCCGGAACCGGCGCCGTCGCACCGCGCGACTTCCTCGCGACGCTCGTCGGATCGGACGGCCTGCTCCCACCGTGGACGAGCTGGTGGGACGACGCGGACGTGGCCACGTTGTTCCCGACCGCCGAGGTGCGTGCTCGCATCGAGGCCGAGCAGCCGCGGCTGCCGCTGGCCTACTACGACAACCTGCCGCCCACGACGCACGGGTGGGACCGGCCGCCGTGCGCCTACCTGTGGTTCGGCGAGCCCTACGACACCACCGCCGAAACTGGCGGCAGCCCGCGGCTGGACGACCCGGCACCTGCCCGGCAACCACCTGCAGATGCTCGCCGATCCCGAATCTGTCGCGGACGCAGTGCTCGACCTGGCCGGTGAACTGGTCACATAGCCGCAATGGGGGAGGACCATGTCGCCATGACCGATCGCGATGTCTTCCTTACGTGGGTCACCACCGTCCTGCACGACGCCGAAGTCGCCCTCCACAACGGCGATGCGGCGCCGCGCCGGGCGATCTGGTCGCGCAACGAACCGGTGAGCGTGTTCGGGGCGTGGCGCAACGCGCACGGCCAGCGCGAGATCGAGGAGCTGTTCGCCTATCTCGCGCGCAGCTTCTCCGACTGCACCGACTACCGCTTCGAGGTGCTCGCCTACGACGTCGTCGGCGACATGGCCTACACGGTCGGCCTCGAACACTCATCACTGTCGATCGACGGCCGGCCGCGCACCTACACGCTGCGGGCAACCCAGGTCTACCGGCGCGAAGGTGGCGAGTGGAAGGTTGCCCACCGCCATGGCGACACCCTCCGCGAGCCGGGTGATATGTAGAACCTCTTTCGCAGCGGATTCGGTCGAATGCGCGTCTGTACCGGTGTGGGACAGGGGGCTGCCGTGAGCGTTCACCGGCCCGTGGGGCTGGCGGATTTCGTACGCGACCGTGGCCTGGATTTGACCCGCTTTGCCTACTTGATCACCGGTGACCGGGGTCGCGCGGAGGACCTGGTGCAGGACGTGTTGCTGGCCATGCATCGCCGCTTCGGTCCGGTCCTCGACGTGGACGATCCGGGCGCATATGCCCGCCGAGCGGTCGTCAACGCACATCTGAGTTGGTTGCGTCGGCGGCGTCTGCTCGAGCTGCCGTCGGAGCACGTGCCCGAGCAACCGTGCGCGGACACCACCGACTTCGATGTCGTGGCCGATCAGACCTGGGAGTTGTTGGCGACCTTGCCGGCGCGGCAGCGCACCGTTCTCGTCCTGCGCTACTACCTCGGCTACAGCGACCGCGACATCGCTGCGCTGCTCGACTGCCGCGAGGGAACGGTGCGCAGCCTCGCCACGCGCGCATTCAAGATCTTGCGGCCCGTCCTGCGACCCGCCGACACGAGCGACGAGGTGGCGCGGTGAACACGCCGATGGAGCAAGAACTCGCCCGCGTGCTGCGCGAGCGCGCAGCGTCGGTCGACGTGCTGCCGGACTACCGGCTCGAACCAGAACCGACTGACGTCAGGAACGGTGCGCGTCGCGGCAGGCGATCCGCCTCCGGGCGGCCCTGGACGCTGATCGTGTCCGGCGCGGCGGTAGGGGCGCTGATCGCGGCAGGCATCGTCGGAGCGCGGATCGGGCTGCTCGGTGATCGGCACCCGACTCCGCCGTCGGCGAGCTGCGTCGCTGCCACGTCCAGTCGATTTGTGACCGCACTACGCGATGGCGCACTCCCGGTCGGCGACGTGGTGCTGTCTGCCGCGCACGACGGCAGGTTGCTCATCGCCGTCGAACGCGACGGAGTGGCGTCTGCCGTGCAGACGATGAGCCCGGACGGGACGATGTCGACGCTCTGGACGGCTCGCCCGGGTGATCGCGTGCGGGCCGTGGCGAACCCGTCGGGCGCGATCAACGACACGTGGGCCACGTTCGTGCTGGTGCCGACCGACGGTGCGGGTACGCCGCGGGTGCAGGTCGCGGACATCTACCACCACTCGCTCGCGACCGTGCCGATCGACTCCGGCTTCCGCGTGAGCATCGATGCGCCGGCCGCGCCGCTCGCGATGGACGACGCGGTCGACATGCTGGAGACCTCTCTCACCGATTCACACGTCCAGCGTGTCGCGGAGCTGTATGTCGACTCGGCGCCGAATGTGGCGGCGATCCGCACTGCGACCTCGCGGGTGACCGTGCTCCTGGCCGTCGGCGGCAACGTCGTCACGATCCGCAAGCTCGCGAACGGTGCAGCCGTTGCCGACTTCGACCAGCCGCAGTACCGACCGTCAACCCTGCCACCTGCAGTGCGCAACGGATACTCCTTCACCAGCGACAACACGACCCTGACCTGGCTCAGCACCGTTGCCGGCCACCACACCCTCTGGCAGTGGACGCCCGGTGCGGCGTCGCCGACGGGGCGCGCGCTCCCGGACGGGTTCGCGCCCATCCATGCAGCTGGCCGCTTCGCGGCTGCGACGCCGTCAAGCGGTCAGCAGCAGATCGTCGATGCGCGCGCCAACCGTGTCATCGAACTGCCAACGGGCGTGAGCCTGATCCAGGTCGACAGTGTCAATGCTGTCCTGGCAATGCGGACCTCCGGCGGTACGCGGTATGCGCGCATTCCCGTTCAAGCCCTCGACACCTGCTGAGGTCGCGCAATACTCGCTGGCATGGCTGAACATGACGACCTCGTGCAGGCGCTCGAACAGCAGCGCTATCTGCTGCGCAACACGCTGCGTGGCCTGACCGACGACCAGGCGCGGCTGAGGCCGAGCGCGAGCGAACTGTGCCTCGGCGGATTGATCAAGCACGTTGCGATGACCGAGGGACAGTGGGCGAAGTTCATCACGGTCGGGCCGTCAGCGATGGCCGGTGGCTTCGACGAGGCGGCTCGGATCCGATGGGCGAGCGCCTTCGACATGACCTCGGACGAGACGATCGACGCGATCCTGGCCGATTACGACGCGGTGGCGCGCGACACCAACGCGGTCATCGTGGCTGCCGACCTCGACGCGACGCAGCCGTTGCCGGAGGCGCCGTGGTTCCAGCCCGGCGCGTCGTGGACGGCACGGCGCGTGGCGCTGCACATCCTTGCCGAGCTCGCCCAACACAGCGGGCACGCCGACATCATCCGCGAGTCGATCGACGGCGCGAAGTCGATGGGCTGAGGCGAAGTCAAGGGGAACCGAGGCGCTCGAGGTCGACGTTGTGGGCGGCGAGCGCCACCTCGAGATCGCCCGCCAGGAATGCGGCCGCGCGCTCGTCCGAACGCAAGCTCGCATCGAAGTGGGCGAGGGTCAGCGCACAAGTCAGCTCGTGGACGCCGTCGGCCCGGCGCAGTCGCGCGAACGGCCTCATCGCCGCGGGCATCCACGCCGCGGGGCCGTCGATCGGCGTCGTCCGCACCTGCTCGTGCACATCTTCGGCGTCGTCGATGAAGTGGAAGTGGTCGGCGTCGCGCACGGTCACCAGCAGCGTTGCGCCGGGAGTTCGCGCGGCAACGTCACGGACGTCGTTCGGCGGGATCGGGACGTCGTACTCGGCCGCGATGAACAACGTCGGCACGGTGCGCTGCGGATACAGCGGCGCGTCGAGCACTCCCGGCCGTGGCGAGGCACTGCCGCCGGGTGTGATCGCCACGATCGACCGGATGCGCTCGTCGACGTCGGCCGCATTCAGCGCGGTCCAGCCGCCGAAGCTGTGGCCGACCGCGCCGATTGCCGGCGACGCGCCGCCGAGACGATCGCGTACGCCGTCGAGCAACACCTGCAGGTCGGGCACCCGGTCGGCGACGACGCGGGCGACCCGCGCAGCCCGCTCGTCAGCAGACTCGTCCGCGGCAGGAGGTCGTGGCGCGGTTCGTTCGCTGTGGTCGAGCGCCGCGACGACGAACCCGTGACCCGCCAGCCAGGTGCACAGGTAGCTTGCCGCGTTCCGGTCACCGAAGCTGTGGTGTGAGTAGAGCACTAGAGCGGCGTCGGCCGAAGTCTGCGGCGAGCGCCACACGGTGGTCGCGAAGTCGCGATCCCGGTGGTCGTCGCGGACGGTGAACGTCTGCGTCCGCACGGGCAATCGTCCGGACCTGAACGGGTCGTAGTCAGCGCTCACGTGGTCAGCTTCGCGGCGGTTCGCGCCGCTGACCACGCACGTTCGCGATGA
>CAVWSE010000003.1:0-151694 GCA_963757455.1 uncultured Actinomycetota bacterium | reverse complement strand
GGCGGCCCGCACACGAAGGTGTCCGCGTCGGCGTGCCATGGTGCGGCCGACTCTAGATGCTCGGCGCCGAAGAACCGCTCAGGTCGCCGTCGTCGTTCGCGGTGTAGGCGAGGACGACTCGCACGTTGTCGTGTTCGGCCGCGATGCGCTCGATTTCTGCACGATGCGGGACGTGTGCCGCGTCGTCGGCGTAGTGCAGGAACACGATCTCGCCGCGATGACCCTCATCGCACAGCGTGCGAAGCATCGACAGGACGGGTGTGATGCCACTTCCTCCGCTGACGAGCAGCGTCTGCGCAGGACGGGTGTCCGGAAGTGTGAACGTGCCGTGGCCTGCCCGAGATCCAGCACGAGGCCTACACGCGGTTGGCATGCAGCCATTGCGAGAACAACCGTCCGGGTGCGCCTTGACGGTGAGCTCGAACTGCCCGTCCGAGCGAAACTGTGAACAGCTCGGCGAGTAGCACCTCGTGCGGCGCACGCCGTCGATCACTGCGGTGACCTGGACGAACTGGCCGGCGCGGAACCCTTGCCACTGCCGCGTCGGCTTGAGCGTCAGCACGAGCGTGTCGGGCGTTGTACGAACGACTCGCGTCACCTCGGCCCGCAATTCGCGGACGGTGAGCATCGGGTTGATCAGCTCGAGATACCGGTCGACGCCGTGCGGCGTCGCGAGGGCCTCCAGCAGTTTCAGCGGTGACCGCGCAAAGGTGGTCATGGCATCCTCAATTTCGGTGAACAGTTGTACACCAATCAGTCTTCGGAGGGCGCGCAGCAGTGTCAACACCTATGCGTGTGACGCCGGGTACGTCGTGACGGGCGTCGCTTCGGGGTGCAACGGGGTGAACGGGCGTACCGTTTCGGGCATGGCGGACGGTCGCACCCGCGCTGAGCGCAAGGAGGCGACCCGCCAACGCCTGCTGGACGTCACGCTGTCCCTGATCACCAGCCGGGGCCTCGACAGCATCAGCCTGCGCGAGGTCGCGCGCGAGGCAGGCATAGTGCCCACGGCCTTCTACCGCCACTTCGACTCGATGGACCAACTCGGAGTCGAACTGGTCGACGAGTGCATGCGGCCGCTACGCCAGATGATCCGTGACGCGCGCCGCGGCGTCGCCAACCACGGCGACATCATCGCCGGGACGATCGATGTGCTCAGCCACCAGGTGCGCGAGCATCCCGACCAGTTCCGGTTCCTGGTGCGCGAACGTTACGGCGGCATCCGGCACGTACGACGTGCGATCGACACCGAGCTGACCTTGTTCACGAGCGAACTGGCCGTCGACCTGGCCCGGCTGACGGCGGGGTACGACTGGAGCTCCGACGATCTCGAAATGACAGCCGACCTGATGGTCGCCGCGATGCTCAAGGCGATCATGGATCTGCTCGAGCTCGACCCGCGTCCGGCCAGCCGCCGCGTCAAGGAAGCGGCTGTGCTCGAGCGGGGGACGCGGCAGCTGCGCCTGATCGCGCTCGGCATGAGCGAGTGGCGCAGCAAGTAGCACTCGCCACGCCGCTTACGCCAGCGGCAGACCAGCAGCGGTTTCGTCGACGATGCCGGCGAGGGTGAGGTCCTTGTCGGTGACACCACCCGCGCTGTGGGTCGACAGGGTCACATCGACCCAGCGCCACCGGATCGACAGATCAGGATGGTGGTCGAGTTCCTCGCATCGCGGTGCGAGGCGGTTGACGAACTCGACGGCCGTCGGGAAGTCGGCGAACTCGATCGATCGCGACAGCTGCTCCGTATTCCCCGCCCAGTCGGCGTGCAGCGGCTCGAGTCCGGCGTCGACTGCGCTCTGATCCAGTACCTGCGCGCTCATCAGTCCACCGTAACGACGACCGTGTGGACGGGATAGCGCGCGCAGGGAGATAGCCTTCAGCGCATGGCAGAGCGATTGGTGTGGGTCGACTGTGAGATGACCGGGCTCGATCTGGCGCGGGACGCGCTGATCGAGGTTGCGGTCGTCGTGACCGACGCCGATCTGGTCCCGGTCGACGACGGGCTCGACGTCGTGATCAACGTCGCCGACGACGTGCTCGACACGATGATCCCGTTCGTCCACGACATGCATGAGTCGTCGGGGCTCACCGAGGCCGTGCGCGCGTCCACGATCACGCTCGGCGACGCCGAGACCATGGTGCTCGACTACGTGCGTAGCCACGTCCCCGAGGCACGCACGGCTCCGCTGTGCGGCAACTCGATCGCCACCGATCGCGGATTCCTCGCCCGCGATATGCCCCGCCTGGACGAACACCTGCACTACCGCATGATCGACGTGTCGTCGATCAAGGAACTGTCCAAGCGGTGGTACCCACGCGTTTACCAGTCACAGCCGCCGAAAGGCCTCGCCCACCGCGCGCTGGCCGACATCCTCGAGAGCATCCGCGAGCTCGCCTACTACCGGCAGACGCTGTTCGTCGAGCCGCCCGGACCCACCCAAGAACAGGCTCAGGCTGCTGCCCACGCAGTTATCGATGCCGGACAGCGACGGGTAGACTGACGCGGCTGCGCCACGGTGAGACGATCTCGCCCGGCGCGGCGATGGTGGGTGTAGCTCAGCAGGTAGAGCACCTGGTTGTGGTCCAGGATGTCGCGGGTTCGAGCCCCGTCACTCACCCGGGTGAAAGCCTTTTGGAGGGGGTTTCGGATGGTTGAGGTGTCCAGACTCTCAGCGGCCGCGGCTGTGCAGATGGTCGCCGATCTTGCTTCTGAACTGATCGACACGCCGTCGTTGCAGGAAGTGCTCGAAAGGGCCCTCGGCCTTGCGGTCGAGATCGTCCCGGGTTGCGAAGAGGCCGGCATCTCGCTGCTGCAGAACCGGGTGATCGACACGCCTGCGAGCTTCGGCGAGATCGCCGCACGCTGCGACAAGTTGCAGGAGCAGCTGGGCGAGGGGCCTTGCATCACAGCGCTGCTCGAGGCCGACATCATCCGTATCGACGACGTCACGAGCGATACCCGGTGGCCACGATTCGCCGAGGGCGCCGCCGACCAGGGTGTGCGCAGCATGCTGGCCTGCCGCCTCGCCACCCAGCGCGACAAGCTCGGTGCGCTGAACATGTACGCCACGACCCCGAACGCGTTCACCGCCGAATCCGAGGCGATGGCTGTCGGTTATGCAGCGCACGTGAGCCTGGCCTTGTCTGCCCTCGACCGCGAATCGAACCTGCGGCGCGCACTGGAGAGCCGTGAGGTGATCGGCCAGGCGATGGGCATCTTGATGGAGCGCCACCGCATCACAGCGAGCCAGGCGTTCGACGTGATGGTGCATGCGTCGCAGCGCAGCAACGTCAAGCTGCGACTGATCGCCGACGAACTGGTCCGGACGGGCTCGCTGCCGTCGGCCTAGCGCTCAGCCGACCTCAGCCGGCCGCGCCGGCAGCAGCAACAACGGACTCGCCGGCGCGGCGATCCGCAGTGCTGCTTCGAGGCGCCCGTCGACACCCATCAGGATCAACGTGCCCCGCGCGGCGAGCAGCTGCTCATGAGCGCGGGCGATCACGACCATCGCGGCATCGCCGAGCGAACGCACCCCACCCAGGTGCAGCCGCAAGAAGCGGCGCCCGGTACGGACGTGACCTTCGATCACCTCACCGAGGACGGCTGCACCGTCGTCGTCGAGGTCACCGCTGATCGTGAGATTGGCTCGGATCGTGTCGCAGCTCGAGGTGCGGACATCAAAACCACCGGTCTGACTGCTTCGGCCTGACTCGACGGACAGAGTCACAATCGCTCCGCTCGTGGCGGTTGCTCGCGCATCGGGCCCCTGCATGTTCAGTCGCCGACGTGCTGGCTCTCGCCGTTGTCCGGGGGTGGTACCCGCCGGTGTCGGCAGTCTAACCGCGGCATCGAACAAATTGCCACTCCAGACATTTCGCCCCAGTCGGACGCGCTACTCGGGCACGGTTCCGGTCAGCACGACGTCCTCGGCGATGTCACGCAGCTTGCGATGGCCACGCTGACTGGCATCGCGCAACAATTCGAACGCAGCAGTGTCGGTGATGCGTCGATGCGCCATCAGGATGCCGATCGCCGTCCCGGGGGGGGTTCCGGAAGGCGGGTGGATGGGGGCGGGGGGGGGGGCCCGTTTGGGGGGGGTACCCGTTGTGGGGTCCAGGGGGTTGACCAATATTCCGGCCGTGGCCGAGGGTTGGAGGGGGCGCAAGGAATGGTCGAAGTGGGGAGCACCGTCGACCGGGAGCACGACGTCCTCGACATGTGGCGTTTTGCCGGTCTCGACCACACGGACTCGTGTGGGGCAGGGGGCGGGTGTCTCGTGTCGTCAGGTTTCAACACCGACAACGGTCTCAGCGCGAGATAGTAATCACGCGTGATGACACCGTGGTCAGAGGGCGTGCAAATGCTGCGCGAGCAGCGTGCCGAGAAAGCCGATCAGCGCCCGTTCGTCGGTGTCGAGACCGGGTGCGCGCGGCGGCCGGCGCGCGGCCAGCGTCTGCGAGAACGTCCCGTCGACGTAGGCCGAAACCACGTGTGGATGCACGTAATGCGCGCGAGCGACCGTCCGGGTGTTGTTGAGAAACTCCGACGCTGCGTCGATGGCGTTCAGCACGCGCTGTTCACGCGTACCTACGTCGTCGGACGGTGGCAGATGCTTTCGCAGCGACGAGAACGCGACGCGCGTGCCGTGCCACGTCCGGAAGTCCTTCGCGGTGACGCGAGCGCCGGCAAGTTCGCCGAGGCGCTGGTTGAGTTCGTCAGCGCCGATCGGCGATCCGTCCACCGCGAACAGCCGACGCCCGCGCTGCTCGAGCAGAGTGGTCACGATGCGTGCGACCGCCCGGTCATGCAGCGTGACCTGCGCCTGCTTGCCGGACTTCGCCGGGAAGTCGAACAGCACGGAGCCGCCGACGACCTGGACGTGCTTCTTGGTCAGCGTGGAGAGCCCGTAGCTCGCGTTCTCTTCCGCGTACTCCTCGCTGCCCACGCGCAGCCCGCACACGTCGACGATGCGCAACATCGCCGCGAGCACCTGGTCACGATCGAAGGTGCGCCGCCGCAGCTGCGTAGCAACGTCGGCACGGATCTTCGGCAGCCGCGGGCCGACGTCGACAAGGCGATAGAAGTTGAGCAGGTCGCGAAACGAACGCCAGTCGTCGTGATAGCGGTACTGCCGCCGGCCGCGTTCGTCGTTACCGATTGCCAGCAGGTGCCCGTCGTCGAACGCGCAGATCCACACCTCCGACCATGCGGGCGGGATCGCGAGCGCATTGATTCGCACCCGCACCTGCGCCGCGACGGTCTTGCCCTTGGCATCGACGTAGCTGAAACCCTTGCCGCGTCGGGTGCGACGGATTCCCGGCTCGTCCGCACTCACGTACCGCAGTCCGGCGGCGGTCGCGCACCTTTCCGCGTCGTCGTAGAGCTCGACGATCTGATCGATCGTGATCCGCTTGCGACGGCGCGGTGGCGATGCCGCAGCGGGTTCAGACATGACTGTCAGTTACCCGCGCGCGGGCGATCTTTCACTCGGCGTGCAGATCACGCGACGGCCGTCGGCGTCGCACCTCGGAGGGAAGGACGTACCAAGACCCGACCAGCACGAGGCCCAGGACGGCGGTGAAGATGACAGCGAGCGTCAGGTTGACCACGACGCTCAAGACGAACAGCACCGCGCTGAGGACGGCGATTGCGAGGAAGACCAGACCGGTCGCAGCCAGATGCGCGGTCACATCGACCAGTTCTTGCTTCTGGTGGCGACGGAACAGCATCCGGTGCACCGCCACCGGTGCGATCAGCATGATCGCCGCGAGCGCTGACGCCACCAGGGTCACGAGATAGATCCCGCGCTGATAGGACGAGATCTCGGTGAACCGGGTCTGGAACGCGATGCCGAGGAGGAATGCGAACAGGATCTGGACGCCCGTCTGGGCAACGCGCAGTTCTTGCAACAGTTCGCCGTAATTGCGGTCGAGCCGCTCGGCTTCGGACTCGTCACTGCGGCTGTAGTCGTCGCCCACGGTGTGTCCTCACTGGTCGGCGGGAGCGTCCTGGTCGGAGAGGATGCGACCGTAGCGCGCCTGGACGCGGTCTTGGATCCGCGGATCGCCCCGAGACACCGGCTGGATGAAGACTTCACTCAGCTCGGGAAACCGGCCGCGCAGGTCGTCGTCGATGCGCATGCATGCCTGTTCGATGTCGCCCGAGCTCACTTCGTCCGCAAAGTCGGCGCGCACGCACAGCAGCACGCTGCCCGCGCCGACCACCATCGAGAGCACGTCGACGACGTCGACGATCTCGGCCTCGCCCTCGAGGAAGGTTTCGATCTCGCGCAGCAACGTCAGGCTCGCCTGCTTGCCGATGAGCAGGTCGCCGGTCGATCGCGCGAGCACGAAGGCGACGACCAGCAACAGCACGCCGATGCACAGCGAGGCGATGCCGTCATAAACGCTCGACCCGGTCAGCTGGTGCAGCCCGACGCCGGTGGCCGCGATGACTATGCCGACGAGCGCTGCGGAGTCCTCCATCGCGACGCTGTTCACGGTGGGGTCTTCGGGGTCGCGGATAAGCGCGCGCAGGGTTTTGCGCGAGCGCTGCGCCTGCGAGCGAGCACGTCGAAGCGCTTGGAGGAACGACGTCCCTTCGAGGGCGGCGGCGACGGCGAGCACCGGATAGTTGATCCACAGCTTGTCCGTCGACTCGGCCGTTGCGCCGACGATCGTGTGCAGCCCTTCGAAGATCGAGAATGCAGCGCCGGAGACAAAGATCGCTCCCGCGGCGAGCAGGGACCAGAAGTAGCGCTCCTTGCCGTAGCCGAACGGGTGGCGTCGGTCGGCAGGACGATCGGAGCGGCGCAACGCGACGAGCAGCAGGATCTCGGTCGTGGAATCACCGACCGAGTGGGCCGCCTCGGACAGCAGCGCAGCCGAGCCGCTGATCAGGCCCGCAACGAGCTTGAGCACCCCAACGGCAACATTCGCGGCAAGAGCGAGCAGGACGGTGAAGGTGCCCTCGTCATGGCCGGAGTCATCGCCATTATCGGTGGCGTCCGGCTCGTCACTCATAGGGCTGACCCTTCCCCACAGCGCCGCCTGAGTACCGCCCCGGCACCCGAAATCGGGACCGTCGCACCGTGCTAATGTTGCTGTCCGGCCCACCTGAGGTGGGCCGGACGCATGACCGGCGCCGCTAGCTCAACTGGCAGAGCAGCTGACTCTTAATCAGCGGGTTCGGGGTTCGAGTCCCTGGCGGCGCACCCCGTGAAACCCCGCATTTACTGGCCTTTAGACCTCTGGCGCGCCTCGTCAAGATCACGGACGATCGGCTTAGTCCGCAAAAAGTCCGCATGATCTTGAGAAGACGTCCGTGCGGCGTCCATCGCGTCGGCAACTTGATCAAGCTGGTCGGCGAACAGGTGACCGTAGAGATCGAGGGTCATCGTCGCCGACTTGTGCCCGAGCATGGTCTGCACGATCTTCACGTGCGCGCCTGCGGCGATAGCCAACGACGCGGCGGTGTGGCGCAGCGCGTGCGGCGTCAGACCGTCTAGGCCGGCCGCACGCACCGCAGGGTCGAAGCTCATGCGGCGGAAGTTGCGCAGATGCAGCACGCCACCTTTCGCCGCCGCGAAGACGAAGTCGTCAGGACTGTTGCCGACGATGTGCTCGGCGAGCTCGTCGGCGAGGAATCGCGGCAACGGGACGGCTCGTCGTTGATGGTTCTTGGGTGTGTCGAACACGGCTCGCCCGTTGACGTCGGCGACGGCTTCCGCGATCAGCGCGCGACGCCTCAGCAGGTCGAGGTTTCCTACGCGCAGCGCAGCCATCTCGCCGTAGCGGACACCCGTGTAGCCGAGGAACAGGATTGCGAGCCGGTCGCGTCCGGACGCGTCGGCCAGCGCATCGAGCTGGCCGTGCGTGAGGAACACCTGCTCGCCGCGTGCGGCTCGTGGCAGCGGAACGCGGTCGGCCGGGTTGCGTGCGAGACGTCCGTCACGGACGGCGAGTGCGAGCACGAGTGAGAAGACGCGGTGCGCCTGCCGCACGGTCGAGGCCGACAATCCCCCGCTGCGCAACTGTGCGATCCACGCAGCGACCTCCTCGTGCGCGACGTCGGCGAGCTTGACGTCGGCCCAGCGTGGCAGGACGTGTACGCGGAGCATGCCCTCGTATCCGCGTCGGGTGGTTGCCTTCAGGTCGACCTTGGTCGCCAACCACCGGCTTGCCCATTCGGACACAGTTATTTTGGATCGGCGGGGGTCGGTGTAGGTCCCGGTCGTCATCGCCGTCGTGACCGCATCCAGCCATCGCTGAGCGTCGATCTTGCGCGCGAAGTGACGCGAGTGTTCACTTCCAGCGGCGTCACGATACCGAGCCCGCCACCGACCGTCCGATCGCCTCGCGATGTTGGCCATGATCTCCTCCGATGATTGGAGATTGGTCTACCACGCGGTTCTGTCAATCGGGGTAACTCCGCGATCGTCACGCCGTCGACTAGAAGCAGGATCGTTGACTGATGTTGACCGTCGTTGAAGCCGCCACCACGGAGCCCTTTCGTTCGTTCTCAACTGAGACGTAACGAGCCGGCGTGGAGCCGAGTTGCGAAGGAGGCACGGCGCCGCGCCTCGCGTCGTCGCCCGGTGCGTCGGCGTTACCGCCCGGCGGTGGTGAGTTCCTCGGCGAGGTCGGCAGCGCGGCGCGGCTTCGCTCTCAACTGCCGGGTGGACCCTGAGCAGGTAGACAGCGCGTTGCCTGGCTGCGTCCGAGCCCATGTCGAGGACGAACCTGCTCCGAATCGGCTCGTCGAAGACCCGACCACGACCGGACACGTTCAACGTTAAATCTCGACCGGGCCACTCTCGCTAACCGCAACCATCTCCCGGCCGAAGGGGGCGACAGACACCAGAAGATCGTGGGCGACGGCGATGACGTGCTGACCCGGTAATAGAGCGCGGCGGTCAGCCGGACCCCGCGCAGCGCCACCGAGAGCACGTCCGGATGCCCGGTCAAGGAGTCCGAGCGATCCGCAACTGGTGATCGTTGATTGCGGATGGAGGCCAGTATTTCCGTGTTATCTGGCGTCGATCAGCATCGGCTTCCGATGGACATCGATGGACCTGCTGTTGCCCAGGCGTTGCCCCACGAGAACTTGTTCGATTGCCTTTGGTGTCGACGCTTAGCTGAAGCCCCTGTCTGTCCGTCCGACATGAACGCACGTCGGCCTTCGATTGACGTTGATCAGCGTTGGAGGCTTATTTTCTGGGGCTTCCCACGCTGATCATCCTTGGTTGGTACCGGCAGTTTGCGATCCTCGTGTGTACCCGTTGTGTACCCGGGAAGATCGTTTCAGGGCGTCGGCAACATCGACTGAGGTCGGAATCGGCGGAAGATCCCCAAGCCCCGCAGATCGGGCACGGCAGCACCTCACGCTCGCCTGTTCTTGGCAGGGACCGGAACAGGGCGACGCTGGCGCGGGCTAGCTCACGGCCCACCGCACCGACCGGAGCCGCAGTCATCTTCGCGGTCTCGTGCGCCATTCCTCACACATCTACAGACGCCACGATCGTCGTCGAAGACAACCACCTGCGCGTCCTGCACAACGGCGAGGAACTCAGCCCGCTCGCGCGAACCAGCCGCGGACGGCGCGATGGCCTCGGTCGACATCACCGCGCCGCGGGTGGCTCAGGCTCGGCGCAAATGTATGCTTTGTCAAAGCCATTTTCTGAATCGTGACCCCAGTGGGATTGGCGTCCACAAAACGACTTGCATCCGCTCTTGCGAACGCGTCGGCATCATCTCGACGTGTCGACCCATGTGATGGTGAGGGAGTAGGGGCCTGGGTCGTTCCAGGCAGCGACTTTCAGGACATAGTCGCCCGGGTCCAGGCTGGGTGTGACCGCGTCATTGCAGCTGGCGGAGGTCATCAGCGCTGATGAGGACCCGGCCCCGAACAGCCGCCAGTACACGTTGTTGTGCATCGCGGGGCACGACCAGGCCAGCTCGGCCGCACCCGCTTGGTTCAAGCTGAAGGTGTAGTCGTCCTCGGCGGCGAGCGTCTCGAGCCGGCCGGCACCTGCGGCCGGCACCCCGTCCGATATCGACACCGGTGAGCCCGACCCCACCGCCCCGACGTCGAAGGACTGCAGGCTGCTCGGTTCCAACGCGAACTGGTAGGTGCCCGGGTCGCTGCCGTTGGAGTCGTCGCCGACGTAGAGCTGGTAGTCACCCGGGGGCAGATTGGTCTCCTGCGTGGTGCCGGTCGACGTGCTCACCGTGACACCATCGGGACCGACCAGCCGCACCGGCGGGGTGCGGCCGGACCCACTGAAATCGATCAACAGCGTCTGGGTCGCGGCAAGGTGGAAACGGTACTCATCACGCGACAAACGGGACTCCAGGTCGCCCGCCCCGCTTGCGGGCATCCCATCGGCTACCGACACCGGAGACGACGATACGAGCCCAAGATCAAAAACCTGGGTCGGCGGCACCGTCGTGATGGTGAGGGAGTAGGGGCCTGGGTCGTTCCAGGCAGCGACTTTCAGGACATAGTCGCCCGGGTCCAGGCTGGGTGTGACCGCGTCATTGCAGCTGGCGGAGGTCATCAGCGCTGATGAGGACCCGGCCCCGAACAGCCGCCAGTACACGTTGTTGTGCATCGCGGGGCACGACCAGGCCAGCTCGGCCGCACCCGCTTGGTTCAAGCTGAAGGTGTAGTCGTCCTCGGCGGCGAGCGTCTCGAGCCGGCCGGCACCTGCGGCCGGCACCCCGTCCGATATCGACACCGGTGAGCCCGACCCCACCGCCCCGACGTCGAAGGACTGCAGGCTGCTCGGTTCCAACGCGAACTGGTAGGTGCCCGGGTCGCTGCCGTTGGAGTCGTCGCCGACGTAGAGCTGGTAGTCACCCGGGGGCAGATTGGTCTCCTGCGTGGTGCCGGTCGACGTGCTCACCGTGACACCATCGGGACCGACCAGCCGCACCGGCGGGGTGCGGCCGGACCCACTAAAATCGATCAACAGCGTCTGGGTCGCGGCAAGGTGGAAACGGTACTCATCACGCGACAAACGGGACTCCAGGTCGCCCGCCCCGCTTGCGGGCATCCCATCGGCTACCGACACCGGAGACGACGATACGAGCCCAAGATCAAAAACCTGGGTCGGCGGCACCGTCGTGATGGTGAGGGAGTAGGGGCCTGGGTCGTTCCAGGCAGCGACTTTCAGGACATAGTCGCCCGGGTCCAGGCTGGGTGTGACCGCGTCATTGCAGCTGGCGGAGGTCATCAGCGCTGATGAGGACCCGGCCCCGAACAGCCGCCAGTACACGTTGTTGTGCATCGCGGGGCACGACCAGGCCAGCTCGGCCGCACCCGCTTGGTTCAAGCTGAAGGTGTAGTCGTCCTCGGCGGCGAGCGTCTCGAGCCGGCCGGCACCTGCGGCCGGCACCCCGTCCGATATCGACACCGGTGAGCCCGACCCCACCGCCCCGACGTCGAAGGACTGCAGGCTGCTCGGTTCCAACGCGAACTGGTAGGTGCCCGGGTCGCTGCCGTTGGAGTCGTCGCCGACGTAGAGCTGGTAGTCACCCGGGGGCAGATTGGTCTCCTGCGTGGTGCCGGTCGACGTGCTCACCGTGACACCATCGGGACCGACCAGCCGCACCGGCGGGGTGCGGCCGGACCCACTAAAATCGATCAACAGCGTCTGGGTCGCGGCAAGGTGGAAACGGTACTCATCACGCGACAAACGGGACTCCAGGTCGCCCGCCCCCGGCGTCGACGTCCCGTTCACGACCTGGTCCGACACCGTCAGCGGCGCCCCCAACGTGAGGGGGCCGAGGTCGAAGACTTTCGGCGGGATGACGGTCACCTGGGTTTGAATGTTGTCGATGCCGAATGCCTTGTTCGCGAGCCCGTCTACGCCGGTTGCCGAGAAGACGGCACTGAGCCGAGAGGTGTCGTGGCCGAACGGCACGGTCACGTGGTAGGTCGTATAGACAGTGCCACTGTCGGTCGTCCCTGTCCCGCTCGCAACCAATTGAGGGCTGCCGTCGCCGAATTCTTGCGACCACACGCTTCTTTGATCGATTGCAAGATTGAGCGTCTCGACGGTGCTGTCTGACCAATCGCCGAGGGCAATGAGGTCGAAAGACACCGAGGCTTGTACATGCGGTGGAAGCTCGGGAATATAGAACCGGTAGGTGCTCGTACCGCTGAACGGCCCAGCGAAATTCGACAGTTTGGTGTCGCTGACGAGTTGACCCGAGTTGAAGTTCGGGGCGACAGAGTCACCCTCGAAATCAACCTTCAGCGCCCCATCGGCGCCAACCCGCGCGTCTCCGGCCCCGAGCAATGGTGTGCGGAATTGGCCCGCCAGCCCGGCGTACTGCGTGTTCTGCGTCCGAGCCACATCAAGGACGCAGTCGTCAAACTGCGGGCCGGATACGACGCCCTGCTGTTCGCAAGCCGCGATCGCCAAATCGCGGGCGGACGGATCGACGTCGTCGATCGTAGAAATTGACGATGGGAAGCTGCGGTCGGTGAAGGACTCGGTGTCCTGACCGGAATCGTAGGTGAACAACGAAGTCGCATCAGTGATTCGCCAGGAGTCGGCGTACGAGCCGTGCAATGTGGCAGCCGAGGGGTTGACACCCAGCGGCGTGCCATCGCGCAGCGCAAGATCGTTGTCTGGCGAGCCGTCGGCGTTGCCGAGCAAACCGGTCAGATCTGACGGGCCGGACGGGTAGTACAGGCCGAGGCCCGCGGCGATGGAGGACGGGGCGAAGGTCAGCACTGGTTGGTCGACGGCAGAGGTGGCGGCCCAATGCACGAAATAGCGTGACCCGTCGTCAGAGCGGGTGAGCAGACCGTCAGTGCCTAACGCGAGCACGCCACCACCGTCGAGGGCCACTGGTTGGCCATCGACCAGCGTCGCGTGCATGCTCAGCTCGACGCGGTGGACGCCAACAGACGCTGCCACTGCAGCCAGTCCGGACCAGCTGCCGTTGCGTGGTGTGAACCTGGCCTGTACTCGTAGCCGGTACCTAGGCGAGGAAGCCAGGTCGAACTCGCCGGCCGACTGCAGGTCATAACCCAGCCCGTCCACCGTCACCAGGTGCGGATCACCCCACGATCCTGCGACATTGCCAGTTTGCGCGGACTGCCGATCCTCCTCTGCGGGACTGAGACCTTCGGCAGCAGCTGACTGCTCACCGGCCGGCGTCGTCTGGTTCGAGTCCTGGCACGGGTCGAAACTGCGATCGACGATCAGCAGACCGTCTTGGGTGGGGTCCACGGACACCGTGTAATGCTCATAACGGCGTTGCGTGTCCTCCGGGTCGCATTTGGCCAGCTCGATCGCGAACTGGTCGGTGTAGCCGACCTGACTGGCATAGGTACCAGGGTCCGCATTGGCGCTGCCGTACAGGCCTCGCTCGGTGGTGTTCCAACCTCGCACATATGCGCCGACCTGAGCCCTAGCCTGCGTGGCTGTGCCATTCCAGGTGCCCTTGAACTCATACATCTGGATCGCCGATGGGGTGGTCGCGGGCGCGTCGAACGGGTGCGGGTAGAACAGCACGTCCGCCCGACGGTAGGTCTTGCCGCTGACGTCGACGGCGTTGGGGATGTTGACCTCGTACTGGAAGTTGGAAACTAACCCGCCTTGGTACCCGGCCTGGGCGCCGCCCTCCCGGTTGAGGAACCGGGCCTGAGCGATCGCCTCGGCACCCCGGCCGTTCGAGCCGCAGGCCGCACGGCCGTACACGTCCTCGCCGTCTGAGTTTGTTGTACCAGGAAGGACACTGAACACTGTCGTGATGCACGCCGGGTTGATGTAGGACTGGCGACTGGTCAGCGCAATGTGGTCGATGCAACGCACCGCCACACCGACGTCCAAACTGGTGGTGTTCGGCGAGCAGGCCGAGCCGGCCGTCAAGGTCGTATCCGCCAGCGCCGGCGGCGCCACAGCACCGGCCACCAGTCCGGTCGTCAATAACGTGAACGCCACGATGAGCGAGTACCCCCGCCCGGGCCGCCGCCTGCCGCAGGAGACGCGCTCGACAGCGGCCCGGCGAGCTGACGGGGGGCTCCACAACAGCCGGACCGCCACGGCGGTGCGGGCGGCGCGGGTGACCCGCGACCGAAACCGCGCGACCGCCGCGCCCCGGGAGGCGTGAACGACGGGCGCGGCGCGGCGGGTCATGGAGTCTCCGGCTTGCCGTCGGGGTAGTAGATGCTGGATGCGGTGTAGCCACGAATGAGGGGTGCCAGCGCGGTGCGGGCCTGTTCACGGGTGGCGGCGTCGGGCCCGTGGGCGAGCCAGTCCTCGATCAGGTTGGGGGCGGTAAGCAGCGTGAGGTGCCCGAATGGTTCCCGCATCCATGAAGGGTCGATGCCCTCCGGAGGATCGGCGAGCAGCAGCACACCCTGGGCGTCTACGATCCCGCCGTGATCCTCGTAAAGCCGTTCATGATCAAACCGGGCGACGTTGCGCCGCGCCTTGAACTCTCCCGTCAGCCGGTGGACGTAACGGACGTCGTCGAGGATGGCGCTGTAGCAGACCAGGGCCATTTGTAGGTCGGGTTCGAGGCGGCGCAACAGCTCGAGCAGCTGGTCGTAGCTGGCCTGCGGGTTGAACCAGTCGGGGGTGAGGATGCCCGCGCTGAAACTGAAGTGCTGAGTGTCACGCCACATGCTGACCTGCCGAAACTCAGGCCCGGATACCGCCACCAGGTGCCCGCTCAGGTGATTCTTGCTCCGCTGCCAGGCATCGGCCAGATCACCGTCCTGCACCGGCAGAAACCGGTCGCCGACCTGGTCGAACAGGTGCGGTCCCCGGCCCAACCCGGTGAGCCAGGACAACACCGCGGCATCCACCCGGGCCTCGCGCTCGGGCTCGAGCTGCCACACCCACCCCGGCTCCATCCCCGCTTTCGGGGGGCGTTCATAGGCGGTGACCGCGCAGCGGGCGACCAGCTGCCCCACCGCCTGCCCCGGGCGCGGCGCGCGAACCTTCGGCGGCAGCTGCACCCGGGTGGTGGCAGGCAGCCACGGCTGCCACGCCGCGAGCAGCCGGTCGAAGGACAACGGCAGGTCGGTGATCTTGTCCAGCGACACGATCACCCGCGGCGACACCACCGCCACCGACACCACCGGCGGCGGCGCATCGAATGACCCCGGGAAGTCGGCCCCCCACCGCGCCTCGAAGTCCTGCACACCCCGCTCGGTCAGCGCCGCCAACTCGCCCACCTGCGTACCGGACGCGCCCTCGGCCCCGACCAGGCTGATCATCAACGACTCCGAATCCGGATCGTCGACCACCCTGCGCACCGCACGATCAACCCGCACCCGACGCGCCTCCTCACCACTGGTCGCGACCTCAGCAACTCAGACAAGTTCACGCTAATGAACCGCCGTGTCCGGCGGATCCGGCGCAACGCGACGCTTTCCCTCGACGACAACCCGACCGACCAGACTGATCATCTGGCCGAGCTATGGCTATGAGATCAACAGCGCGGATGGATCAAACACCCAGACAACCCACAGCACAACAGCAAATCGTGTGTCAGCCGTGAATTTCCGGACCTGGCTGTACGCGGTGTGTCCGAATCGGGCAGCCTCCGATCTGGAACCTGCCTGTCCCATGTCCGTGTCAGGTAAACCCCGACCTCACGTCGGGCGCATCGGCCCAGGCCTTCCATGGGACCCCAGACATCCGTGCAAACCACTGCGGAGATTGACAGATCGACCAGCAACCCGCACGGTCGACATTCCCAGCCCGCCCCGCCCGAAAGGGAGCGTCAGACCGCCTGTGTAAGTGATCGTGGCGGTCATGGTGTGGGGATGCGTCCCTCGAAGTAGATCGTGAACGCTTGGAGCGCTTGTTTCCAGTCTGAACTTCTCGTTCCGACGGTCGGACCCCGGTATTCATCGAGGTTGCGCACGGCCAGGTAGAGCACCTTCAGCGCGGCCTGCTCGGTCGGGAACTGCCCGCGGTTGCGGGTGACCTTGCGCAGCCGGGCGTTCATCGACTCGATCAGATTGGTCGATAGACGACCCGCCTGACTTCGGGTGGGAACGCCAGGAACGGCACGAATTCGGCCCAGTGGCTGCGCCAGAGCTTCACGATCGTCGGGTAACGCTGTTCCCAACGCTGTTCGAAGGCGTCCAGCGCTGCTTCGGCGGCTTGCCCGTCGACCGCGGTATAGATCAGCCGCAGATCCTTGGTCAGTGCACCCCAGTCCTTCTTCGAGGCATACCGCAGCGAGGCGCGGATCAGATGCACCACATACAGCTGCACCGCCGCCTGCGGCCACACGACGCCGATGGCGTCGGGCAGTCCGGTCAGCCCGTCACAACAGACGATTGCCCATTCTGTGCACAACGTCGGCGACACCACGGGACTTGAGCTCGGAGACCACGGTGAGCCAGAACTTGCTCGACTCCCCGGTGGACGGTCCGACCCACAGGCCGAGGACATTCTTCGCGCGTCGCAGTCGATCCCGATCGCCGGATACACCGGCCGGTTCGCCACGACCCCGTCGCAGATCTTCACCATCAACGCGTCGATGAACACCACCGGATAGACGCGATCCAGCGGCCGGGCCTGCCATTCCTGCAGTTCGTCGAGCATCGCGTCGGTGACCCGGCTGATCAGGTCGGGTGAGACGTCGACGTCATACATCTCACGCAGATGCGCCCGGATGTCGCGGGTGGTCAATCCGCGCGCATACAAAGCGATGATGCGGTCGTTGAACCCGTCCAGGCGGGTGTGGCCCTTGCGCACGATCTGCGGGCTGAACGACCCCGCTGCGGTCGCGCGGCACCTCCAGGTCGATGCCGCCGATCTCGGTCAGCAGCCGCTTGCCCGTCGCACCGTTGCGACTGTTGCCCGACCCACGGCCGGCCGGGTCGTGTTTCTCATAGCCCAGATGCTCGGTCATCTCCTCGGCCAGCGCGCGCTCGAGCACCGCCTTGGTCACCTGGGACAGCAGCCCGTCCGGGCCGAGCAGCTTGCCCCCGTCGGTCTGCGCCCGCGCCAGCAGCTCATCCGCCAGCTCTGCGTCGACCAGCGGCGGCCGATCTGCCGGCTCACGGTCACGCTTACGGGGCACGATCTCAGTGTCAGTCATCGCGTGGTCCCTTTCCGAGTCGCTAAGACTCAGAGTCAGGCCACGTCACTTACACACCCGATCTGACACACCCGCCCGAAATAATGATTGCCCTGTGAGGGTGGCCGGCAGTGTTGCGTTGATCGATCAAGAGCCTCGTTGGGGTTCGGTCGACCAAGTGATCGCGTCTAGATGCAGACTGCGAGTTCGGTGAATGCGACCCGAAAGCGATCATGAGTGGAAGGTCGGCCGTGATCTCATAATGGACCGCGTCGCAGGTTCTGCACGAAGGCGTGCCCGGCAACGAGAGTGCGACGAGGGCTGATCGTCTTGACGCCGCGCATCGGTCGCAGCCGCGCTTTGAGGCGACCATGATCGGCTTCGACGGTGTTGTTCGCTACTGCTCGGTCATGTGCCGCGCGGCCGGGACGAAGTCATCGACGACGCGGGTAGACCGGAGCTCGATCGGTGGTGACCTCGGTCGGCGCCGGGCCATGCGTGAGGGCGCGGGTGATGAATGCCCGCGCCGCATGAGCGTCGCGTCGTTGTGAGACGAGGACGTCCATGAACTGGCCATGTTGATCGATCGCCGTATAGGTAGGTCCAGCGGCCGGCGATCATGACGTAGGTCTTGTCGATGAACCATCTGTCGCCGGTCGCGTGCCGGGCTGAGCGGGCGGTGCCGATGAAATCGGACGTGAAGGTTTGCACCCACCGGTAGATCGTGACGTGGTCGACTTCGATGCCGCGCTCCGCGAGGAGTTCCTCGACGTCGCGGTCGGCAGCCCATAGCGCAGGTACCAGTGCACGGCGATCGCGATTGCCTCAAGCGGGAATCGGTAGCCGGCCGGTGTCGACGATCGAACGCTGAAACGATCACCTGGACAGTGTCTGCGTCCGAGGTTGGCGTCGACGAACGCAACAGACCCGTTACAGCAGATATTGGTGACTTCGTAGCAATCGGTCACCGATTGGCGTGCGACCGGTCGGGTTCACGCCGGCCCGGTCTACGTGACCAGCCGGACCTTCGCGCGTGATCGGTCCTTGTCGGCGATCATGTCCGCCCTGACCGCACTCGTCGACGCCGACTTTCCTCCGAGACCCGAGACCCTTCTGCGCCGACCTGACCTAAATCCTTTCGATAAGCGCCGCCAACAATATCCAGGGCTAACTCATCTTATTCATGTCTTTACCAAATAGCGGCACGAATGCTACCAATATTGGTAGGAACGTCACCCCGGTCGGGGTGACGTTTCAGCATTCTTACGGCAATTGTTGGCTGTTATTGGCGGGCGTTGATTGCGGTGCATGGTGGGATGAAGACCTATCGCGGGTCGCCGGCTGGTGCGCGCAACTATGTGGAGGCCGGACGGTCCCGCGTGGATGACTATTACCTCGGCGAAGGGACTGGAATTGCCGAGCGGTACGCCGTGTTGCCGACCGACGGGGTACGTCGTCTCGCGCCGCTGACTGGTGACGCGTATGAGGCGTGGGTGGCCGGCGTGGACCCTGTGACGGGTGAACCGAAGGGGCGGTTGCGGAATGACGAGAACGCGGTGCGCTTCGTCGAGGTGGTGGTGAACGGGCCGAAGTCATGGTCCCTCGCGGCGGAACTTCATCCCGGCATCTCCGCCGCGTACGACGCGGCGCAGGACCGCGCCGCGCGGCAGATCCTCGGCTGGCTCGCTTGCCATGCGACGACGCGGGTGGGTCCGCGCGGTGGACAGGTGCAGGTTCCGGTCACCGAGTTGGAGGCTGCGGTGGTGCGGCATTACACGTCGCGGGCGGGCGATCCGCACCGGCATCTGCACCTGCAGATCAACGCGCGCGTGTTGGCTGAGGGCCGCTGGCGCGGCCTGCACACGGTCGGCGTGCGCGATTCGCTGGACGCGATCAACGGCATCGGGCACGCCGCGGTGATGACCGACCCCGGGTTCCGCACCGTGCTGGCTACGCACGGTTACACCCTCAACTCCGACACGGGCGAGATCTCGCAACTTGCCGACTTCGTGGGTCCATTCAGTGCCCGCGCTGCCCAGATCGGCCGCAATATCGACCGTTACGAGACGCAGTGGCGCGCGGCGAACCCGGGCCGCGAACCGGGCCCGGCGCTACTCCGGGCGTGGGATGCGCGCGGGTGGGCCGACGCGCGCCCGGACAAGATCGTGCCCTCCGATGGTGCCGACCTGGGCCGCCGGTGGCGCGCCGAGCTGCATAACCTCGGGTTCCGCCCACCGTCCGAACCCGTCCCGCTGCGCACGCTGAGCGTCGGCCGTATCGACCGCGAGCACGCCGTCGAGCAGGTGCTGACCCGGCTCGCGTCGCGGCGGTCGGCGTGGAACACCGCCGACATCCACGGTGAAGTCGAACAGCTCATTGCCCGTGCCGGAGTGGTCACCGCGGCGCCCGTGCGCAGCGAGCTGGCGGAGGACTTGACGGCGCGGACGCTGACTCGGTGCGTGCCGCTGCTTGCGCGCACCGGCGTGCCCGAACACATCCGGGCGCTGACCTCGCCGCAGGTGTTGGAGGTGGAAGCGGACCTCGTTACGCGTCTGGCAGCGCGCGGCAACGCACCGTCAATCACCCGGGCAGTAACAGCGACGGACCAGTCTGGGTCGCTCGATGTTGCCCAGCAGCATGCCGTCGCGGTGCTGGCCGGCGATGCGCAGCTGGTCGTCGTGGAGGGCGCGGCCGGTGCCGGTAAGACGGCGACGCTGGCTGCCGCGCGCGCCGCGATCGACCGCGACGGGCACCGGCTCGTGGTCGTCACCCCTACCCGCAAGGCCGCGCAGGTCGCCGCCCGCGAGCTCGGCACGCCGGCGTTCTCGGCGGCGTGGCTGGCGCATCAGCACGGCTACCGGTGGGACGGGCACAGCGCCTGGTCACGTCTTGCACCAGGTCAGGTCGACCGCGAGACCGGCACGGTCTACACCGGTCCAAGCGGCACGGCGATGCTGCACCGGGGTGACTGCCTGCTGGTGGATGAGGCAGGGATGCTCGATCAGGACACCGCCCACGCCCTGCTCACCATTGCTGACGGGCACGGTGTTCGGCTCGCTCTGGTCGGCGACCGCCACCAGCTCCCCGCCGTGGGACGCGGCGGCGTGCTCGACCACGCCGTGCGGTGGGCGCACTGCGACGCGCAGTCGACGCTGGACACCGTGCACCGGTTCGTGCACACCGCCACATCGCCGGACGGCACCACCAGCACGGCACCAGACGACGAGTACGGCCGCCTCAGCCTCACCATGCGCACCGGCGACGACGCCGGCGACGTGTTCGACGCGCTGGTCGCGCGCGGCCACATCCAACTGCACGCGAGCGACCGCGAGCGCCTCGCCGCGCTCGCCGACACCACCGCTGATGCGGTCGCAGGCGCCGTGCGCACCGGCTCCCGTGAGGTGGTCGTCGCGGACACCCGCGAGCAGGTCGCCGCTCTGAACGCCGCGATCCGTGACCGGCTGGTCGAGTCCGGTCAGGTGGACGACAACCGGGCAATGACCACGGCGGCGGGAGTGCGGATCGGCGTCGGTGATCGGGTGGCGACACGCCGCAACGACACCACCGCGCGGGTCGCCAACCGCGACACCTGGACCGTCACGCACCTTGAGGAGGACGGCTCGGCCGTTATCTCGGGCCAGCGCGGTGACCGCGTCCTGCCAGCTCAGTACGTGCGTGAGCACGTCGAGTTGGCCTACGCCAGCACCGTGCATGGCGTGCAGGGCGACACCGTGACCGCCGGGCACTTGCTGATGGGTGAGCACACCAGCGCGGCCGCCGCCTATGTCGGGATGACCCGCGGCCGCGAGCACAACACGGCGCATCTGGTCGCCGACACCGTCGCCGACGCCCGCGATCAATGGATCGCCGCGTTCTCGCGCGACCGTGCCGACCTCGGCCCCGCCCGCGCCGCCCATCTCGCCGCAGCCGAGGCCGAGCGCTACGCCCGGCTACGGCCCCTGGACCAGGTGCTCGACGAATTGCGCCAGGCATGGACCACCGAAGCCGCCGCGCAGTCCCGCCTCGACGACGCACGCCAGAGCCGCGAGCTGCTCCGCGACATCGTGACCCTCACCCAATACCGCGACGCCGACCTGCCGCCGTTGCGCCGCGCGCATGACGAGGCACGTCTCACCGCGCAGAGCACCGCCGAGACGCTTCGCCGGCTCGAGCGGGCCATGACCGCTCATGCCGACGAGCAGGCCATGACACTGCAGGCCGCGTGGGATGCCCAACGTCAGGGCGCCCGCGACGCCGCCCAGACCGTGCGACACGGGACCGGCAGGCTCGGACAACGCCGCGCTGCAGTGCGACACGCCTATGCCGACCTTGACGAATGGTCGACCGCCTGGGGCCCTTACGTCCCGGCCATGCCGGCCGAGCTCGATCAGGTTGTCGCCTTCGCCAGCTGGTTCGACGACACCCCCTGCCACCACGAAGCAATCCGAACCCACGCTCGCGCGATCATTGAGCAGGCCCACCCGCACTACCTCGCCGTCCGCGCCGCCGCACAGCAGGCAGCCGATGCCAAGACCGCCACCTGGACGGCATTGCGGCAGACCGAGCAGCACTACTCGATCGCGCTGCAGCACCACGGCAGCCTCGGCCACGTCGAGGACCCCGACCAACGCCTGGCCGACACTGAAGCCGCGATCGCCGCCGACGACGCGACCTTGGCTACCGTCCGTGCCCGGATCAGTGCGTTGCGGGCCGAGCCCACCCTGCGCACCCAGCGCGGCGATGTTGTCGAGCAAGCCCGGACCGAATGGGCCACCGACCGCGATCACCTCGCCGCCTGGCGCAACCTGATGGCCGCCGCCCGCCAAGACCGCGAACGAGACCAGATCGGCCCACGCAGTGCTGGACGGGGCGGGGAAATAGAAATTTCCCGTGACGCACCCGACCGAGGCATCAGCCGCTGAACCCAGCCCTGCCCCCGTGCCAGACCAACGCGTCGACAGCGGCGGTTCACCGCACTCAACGCCAACCAACCCGATCCACCGTCGGCCAACAGCCTGTCGGGCCGAGCGGGAAGAAGTTTCGCTCCTCCTGTCGTGTTCCACCCTCCCCACCGCGCTTGACCGGGGTGAGAGCACTGCACGACCAACGCTCTTCGGCGCCGGCCGTGGCAGAGCTTCGCGCTACAACCACAACCAACCTGATCGAGAGGAGGCCCGACGCCACCACCCTCACTACGAACGAAGAACTTCGCTCAACCACGTCCGCCAACGCCCACCGCCTCACCTTCAAGCGGTGACACCCACCCGAGAGGAGCACTCACCATGACCAGCCACGACAACACCCGACACCACGACCGACACGACGACCGACACGACGGGTGGAGCGACGACGAGATCGGCGACCTGCTCACCCTGCACGAAGTCGCCGACCTACTCCGCGTCCCCGAAGCCACCCTGCGCTACTGGCGCCATTGCAACACTGGACCACACAGCTACAAGATCGGCCGCCACGTCCGATACCGCCGCCAGGACGTCCACGCGTGGCTACGCGCACAACGCAGCACCGGCAGCCCCGACGTCGCCTGACCTCACAGCAAGTCGATAAAGGGGAGGCGTGGTCAAATTCAGTCCGGTACCGAGGCCGCAATTCAAGGTCACGACGACCCCTTTCCGCCGCGCGAGGTGATTACCGCGGTTCGATGCAGCCCGGTCGCGAGTGCAACTACCACGAGACCCCGACCAGCCTGAGTCCGCTGCCGCGGGGCGGCAGGTAGCACTTAGGAACCGGAGAACGCCGGGCACGTCTCGAATGTGGCTGGCGGGCACACCGACTGCTATCAAGCGTGCGCTTCCGCCGTTCGTGGTCACGCAGGCAGTTCGTTAGCCTCGCTGCGGTGAGCGTCCACGCGTTCGTCGACGAGAGCAAGGCCGCAGGCTTCGTTCTCGTAGCCGTGTTGGTTCTTCCGCACAGGCTCCGGCCGGCACGTCAAGAAATGCGAGCGCTGTGTTTACCAGGACAGCATCGGATCCACTTCAGCAAGGAGCAGCCACGCCGTCGTGCGCTGATCGCATCGGCTATCTGTGGTCTTGATCTGGACGTCAGGATCTACGAGGCGGTGGGACGGACGGATCATCGGCGGGCGCGGACGGCGTGCCTGCACCGGCTGGTACGCGACCTCGCTGCCGAGAACGCGCACCGGCTCGTCATTGAGCAGGACGACTCGCTGGTCGCCGCGGATCAGACCGATCTCTGGTCAGCCGTGCACACAACGGGCGCAGCCAACACGCTCACGTACGAGCATGTGCCGCCGCGCACCGAACCATTGCTCTGGATCGCCGACGCTGCTGCGTGGTGTTGGACGCGGGATCGACGATGGCGGGAGCGCATCCGGCCGGTCGTGACCCAGACGATCGAGGTCTGACCCCGAGATGCGCGAAGCCCGGCCCACCCACCGTCCGGAGGGCTGCCGGGCTCACTTCGCAGCGCTACCGCCCTGCGCAACTACCAGAATAGCGCCTCGGGCGGTGGACGGCCCGGTAGCTCGCGATCCGGCGGCCCCCACGGCGAGAAGTTGATCTACCTCGGTCCGCAAAAAGTCCTCAAGAATTTCAAAAACAGCCAATAACCATCATCGACCGCCATCGCTCCTCACCTGCCTACAGGCCAGTAAGTACGGGGCCTCCAAGCAGTTGTCATCGCTGATCAACCTCACCCGACGATGCCTCAGTTCTGACTCTTAATCAGCGGGTTCGGGGTTCGAGTCCCTGGCGGCGCACTTCTCCGAAATTTTGATCACATCGCGCTGAACAGTCGAAACCGGGAGCGCAATCACGCGCCGTCCCGCCGCTGTCTTGGGTTGCTCCTGGGCTGTTCGGCTCGGTACCACTCGGCTGCACGCGGGTGCGCGTTCACTTCCTCGGTTCGGGCGTTTCGATCGTGGTGGCTACGACGACAAGGTTGTTTGTGCTCGTATCGCCACGCTCGTACTGGCAAGTGACGAGAACAAGATCGGTGCTCGAGTTGCACGTTGGTACGACGAGATTGCCCGCCTTGGAGGACACCCCGGTGGCGCAGACCCGATATTTGATCGGCCTTGCGTCGGCCCGCACCGTGATGGTGTCACCAACGCGCGAGTCGAGAAGTCGGGTGAACGGGCAGACGTGGTAATGGCAAGCGTGCCCGTAGATGTAGCTCGGCCCGAGTGCCTGCCTATCGGGATAGGCCGACTGCTCGATCCACGCTGCCGTGTCCCACTGTTGCGCACTGCTGTGAGGCGGGTCTATCGGTTCCGGGGTGCCGTCGGCACGAATCGTGGCGGACAGCGGGGCAACCGCAGCGTGAATCTCGCCCCGACCGGTGTGCACGACAAGGGAGAACGCGCCGCGATAGTTGGCATCCCCGCGGCGTTGCAGCGACTTCGAAGCCGGCGATGGCCCAGGCGGCACAGTCGCATCCGTGCTGCGAGAACTCCAGGGCACGCCCGTTACTCCGAACCAGCGCTGCGCCTGCGGACCGCTCGAATGCTGGAAACCCACGCCCGCCAGGACCGCGGTAGCCATCGAGATGAAAGCGATGGCTACCGCGGCACCGGCAAACGAACGTGACCTGCTCAGCGTGCCGATCGAGCGACCAGCGTCAGGAGTCCTGCAGCGAGGAAGCTCAGGCCGAAGCCCACTAGCAGCTCATTCGGTCCGCTGTCTGGTCCGCTCTGGGGCGGACTGTCGCCTGTAAGGCCTGCCGGTGGGGTGAACGGGGTGCTCACGGGCGGCGTGCTCACCGGCGGCGTGTTCACGGCGGCGTCTTGACCGGCGGGGTCTTCACCGGCGGCGTCTTGACCGGCGGGGTCTTCACCGGCGGCGTCTTGACCGGCGGGGTCTTCACGGGCGGAGTGCTCGACCGGCGGCGTCTTGACCGGCGGCGTGCTCACCGGCGGCGTGCTCACTGGCGGCGTAGATGATGTCGCAGGGATGACGTTGTTGGTGATTGAGACGGTGCAGGTCACGGTCGCGCCACCGCCGTTACCCGACCCGTTGCACTGATTGACAGTGACGGGCAGGGCGGAGGTTTGGGTGGACGGGGTGACGGTGCACCTCACGCGCATCGTCCCGCCACCGCCGTTACCGGAGGTGTTGCACTGAGTGATGGTGGCGCCGGTGGTGTTGCCCTGAGGCGCGCATGCCAGCGTCGGCTGCGTACCACCGCCACGGCCAGACCCGATGCACTGATTGATGGTCGCCGGGCTGGTTGTCGCCGGACCGGTGATGTTGTTGATGATGGCTACGGTGCAGGTGACAGTTCCTCCGCCCCCACTTCCCGAGCCGTCACATTGGGTCACCGACGTGGTCAGGGCGGTAAACGGGGTCGTTGTCCGGGTGCACGTCGGTGGAGCGTGGGCAGCGCCGTGGCACTCCCTGACTGTCACTGTCGAGCTGGTGGTGCCAGTCGTCAGGTCAGAATTGTTCGTAACGGTGACTGTGCATTCCACGGCCTGACCGCCGACGTTGTCGGTGCCGTTGCATTGGTTGATGGCATGTGCGACTGCGGCCTGCGCGCTGGTCGGGAGAGCGGCGCCTGCCACCACACCCCACATCAGCAAGGCCAGGCCCACAAGGCCTAGTCCGCTGGAAACCAAGCGGCGGCCCTGCGTGATTGGCGCTCGGCGACGAGCGTGTCTGCTACGGGTACGGGACAGTGATGTGGGCATAGTTGGACCTTCGGTTGCGTCTCTGGCGGGCACGATTACCCATCCAGCTCATGCAAACCCCGACGGTCGCAACGCCCCTGCGCCACGCGCCCGCCGCCAATTCGCGGCGAACACAAGTTCGACCTGATGACGACCCTACAGCACTTGGCAAACGGCGCCTTCACATCGGCCGGGCGTCGACCCCCGATGGACCGGGGGCGCCCGGCTCGAGCGTCGCCCCGGCCTGGCTTCATCCGCCAGGACTTGACACGGATATTACTTCCTTGGAAGCTACTTCCTAGCGAGGACCCCGCGGCAAGCGAGCGACCGCCACCAACGAAAGATCCCAAGTGAAACGAATTGTCGTCGCTGTGGTGGCCGCATTCACCACCCTCGCGAGCCTGCTCATCGGGGTCCAACCGGCTGCCGCATCGACCGAGGGTTACACCTGGACGCACGCAGCCGGCCACTGGCCCGTGGTTTACGTCGAGGACCACACCGACGGCCGCTGGGCAGTCTCCGGCTCCGTTGCCGACTGGGGCAGTGGGCTCAGGGTCGGCACCTGCCGTGCGGGCGCGGGGTGCATCAGCATCACCAGCCCCGTTCGCGGGAAGTCCGCTCCGTTCGGCCAAACATTCATTTACGCAACAAAGACGACCATGACCAGCGTCAACATCGAGATGAACGCCTCAGATGAGGCCCAACCTGCGGACGTCCGGAAAGTTGCGACAGAGCACGAACTCGGTCATGCCTTGGGTCTTGGGCATGACACGTCCTATCACGGGATCATGAATCCGACCGCCTGGAGTTGTGATCACATCAACTCGTTCGAGCGCCACGAAATGGCCGTGAGCTACGGCCACTGACGCTCGCAACCGAATGATCGGATCGGCGCCGTCACCGTCTCTGACGCCGACCAACTTGTCCCCATCGCAGCCGAACTGGTCGACCTGTCAAGCACGGCCCACTGGATCACGGGAAAGCGCGTCCTCACCACGACCGCACCTGTCATTGGCGGCAGCAGCATCGGCGGAGCCCGCCTGATCGCGATCGGTTACCACGCCGTCGTGGTTCACGCTGAATGACTGCTCGCGACCCACACGCCCACACTTCAACGCCGACGATTTGTCAGCGCTTCAACCGTGTCGTGAATTTACGTTTAGTCCGTTAGCTGAATAGTGATTCCCGCGGGCACAGCCGTCGAACCTACGGCCATCGAAAGCTCCGTCTCGTAGTTTGGCTGTCGACAAGGCGCCGTTTACAACTTTCTGAGGTCCGAGCTTTCTGCACTACACTCGAAGGTTGACTCACTCGCCAGGTAGATGCGGCTGTGCGGTCTCAAAGTTCAAATTCGGGAGGGGCAGGCTGCAATGGCTTCACCCGAATCTTTGAGCGCAGGCGAGTTCGCGCAAATTGCAGGCAAAGTCCTCGGCGACATCGCATTCCCCGCCTTGGTTCTCGAGGTGCCATCGGAACGGATCGTCGCTGCGAGCCCGGCGGCGTCCCGGTTGCTCGAGCCTGACGGAGGCATGATCACCGGCCGCTTGCTCGAAGAGTTCACCGCGGATCGTCCGATCCTCGGCGACGACTTGTTCGCCGGAGGCCGACTCAACGGGTTCGAGACGTTCCGCGTTCTCAAACGTGCGGATGGTGAGAATCTTTCGGTGCGGATGTGGATCCGCTCTTTCGCTCGTCGGCCCTCGTCGGAATTCGTGGTGGTCGTGATCGTCGCCGACACACCCGCCGACGAAGGCGGCACCGACGCCAGTTGGCACGATGCGCCAGCGATCTTCGGCACAGCTGACGCCAGCTTGTTGATCGAGCGCGTCAGTAGCGACGCCGAAGAGTTGTTCAACGTGCCGGTCGAAGACCTGCTCGGCCGTTCGTTGCTCGCGCTCATCGCGGAGGACGACGTGCCGCGCTGCCTCATCGCTCTCAGCGAGGCGTCCGGCGGTCAAGCCGGCATCACCCTGAATCTCGACATGCGTACGGGAGTCGCGGGACCGCTACTGCGTTGTGAGGTGCTGCTTCTGCCCCTGCAACCATCACCGAGTTGCGCGTTCGTCTTCCTGCCCATCCAGGACGGTGCCCAGGAAGAACATTCTTCCGCCGAGCTCTCGGCGATCCTGTTCCGCCTTGGTCGAGGTGCGCATGTCGCCAAGCTGGCGCGAGGGGTGTTCCACGGCGTCACCGAACGCAACGTCCCTGGCCTGAGCCGACTGACGACACGAGAGCTGGAAGTCGTCGGTTTGCTCCTGGACGGCGACCGGCCGCCGGCGATCGCCGCCAAGCTGTTCCTCACACAGAGCACGATCCGAAATCACCTCGCGGCGGTGTTCGCCAAGCTCGGCGTCGCCTCCCAGCAAGAACTCGTCGATCTCTTCCGCATCGCTGAACGCAAAGCCATCGACGCTTCGTCTACTTGACGCCCTACGGCGTGCTGTTCCGCCTATGGCCTTTGCCGACGGCACGCCGCATGCTGAGGTGACATCGGAACGGGGACTGTCCGCGTTCAGATGATCCGCTCGACAGGTTTCGAACCCCCGCCGACGCCTGTCAGATCCGAGGCCCCGCCCGTTGTCGACCCCGATACGGGCGCGTCTCGGTGGGCAGGCCCACGTCAGGTAGCGCCGGGACCAGACCCACCGAAGGGCCACCTCCGATGCACCGACCCGAAGTTCACGAAAAGGGCAGCCGTCAAGCCAGCCGCGTTGTTGTGGCAGAAGACGATCCGGACATTCGTCGGCTCGTGTCGACCGTCCTCGCCAGAGCAGGGCACGAGCCCGAGGCATATTGCGACGGCCGCGCGGCCCTCGACGCAAGTCCTGCCGAAGATGCGGCCAATGGCAACGCGCCGGCGTTGTACCTGCTCGACATCCAGATGCCGGGTCTGACCGGACTCGAACTGTGCCGTCGGCTCAAGGCCAGTCCGGCCACGAGATCGAGCGCAGTTCTGTTGATGAGCGCAGACGACACCGGCGTCGGCGCAGCCGCGGCGGTTGCCGCGGGAGCGGACGGGTTCCTGCCGAAACCGTTCGGCTGCCGCGACCTGCTCCGCCGCGTCAGTGACCTCATCGCCCTCACCTGCACGGCCGGCGTGGGGGCTCAGTAATGCTCGCCGTCTGCCGATACGCAGATATGGACCGGGCGGGGAAGTGACCAGGAATCCCAGGATTCGCAAGGCCGTCGGCGGAAGCCGGCTCGCCAGGATCGCAGGACCGCGCGCTGGTGACCACCGTGTCCCGCCAGCACGCGGCCTATGTGCTCGCTGCGCGCAAGCTCTTCGCCGCAGTCGACCGGCACGACACAACCGCCGCCATCAACTCCATCGACACACGGTTGGTCGATCCGGTTTTCAATGTCATGCAAGAGGCGATCTATGCTGCTGCGTCCGTCGCGCGAGGCAACAACCTTGGTGCAGGTCGCGCAGTCGGGCAGGAACCGGCCGCGTGGTCCTCGCTCTCGACCATCATGTCGCTGCTGGTCGGCCTGGGGCTCATCGTCCTGGGCTCCCGCGCGCGTTGCGGCGTTCTCGACGCCGTCTGCGCGAGCAACGCGACACTGAACCTGCACCACGCGTTCCACGACAGCTTCACCGGGCTCCCGAACCGTGCGCTGTTCCAGGACCGCACCGCGCAGGCCCTCCGGGCCGCGCGTCGCTCCGGTAGTCAAATTGCCGTGATGCTGGTCGACCTGAATCGCTTCAAGGATGTCAACGACACCTTGGGACACCACTACGGTGACCTTCTGCTCGGGCAGGTCGCCCAGCGCTTCAGCCGCCGCGTTGCGCGCCGAGGACTCCGGTCGCGCGGCTCGGCGGTGACGAGTTCGCGGTGCTGCTGAAGTGCAACCAACGCGCGAGGACGCGACCGCGGCGGCGACTCGATTCACCGAGGTCTCTCCAGGACCCCGTTCATGGTCGAAGGACATCATCGCTCGACGTCGAAGCCAGCATCGGTATCGCTCTGGCCGGCTCGGGCATCGACGTCGAGACGGCCGCTACGCCGCGCTGACGTGGCCATGTATGAAGCTAAGACCCAGCACGCTGCCGTCAGCCGTCTACGAACTGACTCGTGACGACAACACCGTCGCCCGCCTCGCGCTGCTCGGTGACCTGCGCCGCGGCGATCGGGCAGCGGCGAACTGGTCCTGCACTTCCAACCCAAGGTCAGCGCCAGCACCGGGAACTGCACAGCGTCGAGGCCCTTGTCCGCTGGCAACATCCCACCCGCGGTCTGCTGACTCCGGATGCGTTCATCCCGATCGCCGAAAACACTGCGGTCATCCATCCGCTCACCGACGAAGTCCTGCGCCAGGCGCTCAGCAAGCCCGCACGCTGGCGCGACCACGGGCTGGATCATCCCTGTCTCGGTGAACATCTCCGCCCGCTCGCTGCATCGACCTCGCCTTCCCGGCCGAGGTGCAGGCACACCTTGACGCAGCGGCGCTCCCCGAGGCACCTCGCTCACCCTCGAACTCACCGAGAGCGCTGTCATGACCGACCCCGGCCATGCGCTGACCGTGCTGGACGCACTCGACGCGTTGGGTATCTGCCTCAGCATCGACGACTTCGGCACCGGCTATTCCTCGATGGCCTATCTCAAGGCGGCTTCCTGTCCGCGAGCTCAAGATCGACCGTTCGTTCGTCATGGGCCTCACCACCGAAGCCAGCGACCTCGTTCTCGTCCAATCAGCGGTCGACCTCGGACACAACCTCGGGCTCCTCGTCGTTGCCGAGGGCGTCGAGGACGAAGCAACTCAGACCATGCTGGCTGCGATGGGCTGCGACGACATACAGGGTTACTTCGTCACCCGACCACTCCCGTCTGAACGCTTCGCCGCATGGCTGGACAACTATGCGCACAAGGCGACCAAGAGCCCGTCCGCGCAGGTAAGGCACGAGATCGACACCGTGCACGGAGCGGTCGAGGCGATCACAGCGACGTCGAGCGCCTGCGCGCGCCCGGCCGCCCTCCAACCAGAGCCGGATACGAGGTTGTCTACGCGTGCAACGGGCGGAAGGCGATGGAACGCGCCACCGATTGCCGACCTGACATGGTGATAGTCGACGTGATGATGATGAGCGCGACCGTCGACCACCGGTACACAGCCCGAGACCCGGTGGCCCAGTGAGGCCGGCGGCTCACTGAATCGGCCCCGACCGCTCGCCGTCCGCGGCCGGCCACAGTCAGCTGCCGGGCCACCGGCAGCACCCGCATCAGGACAATCCTGGCCGGTCACGGCGTGCCGGTCGGTTCGCGCAGGTGCCGGTCCTCAAGTTCGCCGGGTCGGTGCCGATGAGAACGCCGATGACTACCTTGACGGCCGCCGAGCGGCGGGTGTCGCAGCGGGGCCCGATGCGGCCTCGGCGTCTGATCAGCGTCCGCGCGAAGCGAGGTCGGCGGCTCAGCTCACACGCGTTTCGGGCCGTGGACTTGTTCGCGCTTGTCGTGGTGACCGTCGTGGCCTGTGACGGCCAGTCGCCGGCTTCGTTGCTGGACACGCCGGTAGGCGATGTTCTGCCGTTCGTGTGCGCCGCGCTTGTGTTCGCTCGGGCGCTCCACTCCTTGGGCCTGTACCGGTTCCTTCGCAGCGAGAGCGTGGTGCGGCACTTCGTCCGGATGACTACCGGATGGGCGGTCGCCGTGGTAACTCTTCTGATCACCTACCGGCTGGGCCACGACCGGCCCTGGAGCCTGGCGTGCGTGCAGTGGAGCCTGCTAGCGGCTGCAACGCTGACCGGCCTGCACGCCGGGTGGTGGGTCACGGTGCGGGCATGGCGAACCGCCGGTCGGTTGACCCCGAATTTGGTCATCGTCGGGGCCAACAGCCAGGCAGAGCGCATCATCAGCGATGCGCTCGCGCGTGGCCACGTCAACATCCTCGCGGTCTTCGATGACCGTGGCGAGCGCAGCCCGCGCGCGGTGCGCGGCGTGCCGGTGCTGGGCGACATCGACACGCTTCTCGGTCATCGGATCATTCCCTACATCGACCGGATCGTCATCGCCATCGACTCCGGCGCGACGAGCCGAATCGCTGACATCACCGCCCGGTTGGCAGTGCTGCCGAACGAGGTCACCCTGTTCCTCGACCAGGACGCCTCCGCGTGTGGGCCGACAACGCTGGCGCGCCTGGAAGACCTGGACCTGGCCGATCTCCACCGCGGCGCCGACATAGACCGCAGGGCGTTCGCCAAGCGGCTGCAGGATCTGCTCATCGCTGGGCCGGCACTGCTTCTGGCCAGCCCGCTGCTGGCACTGATCGCGGTCCTGATCAAGATGGACAGCCGCGGCCCGGTGATCTTTCGTCAGCGTCGCCACGGATTCAACAATGAAGAGATAGTCGTCTGGAAGTTCCGATCGATGAGTGCCGACGCGACCGACGACCGGGCCGAACGACAGGTTGCCGCCAACGACGGGCGAGTAACCACAATCGGGCGGTTCCTACGCAAGTGCAGCCTCGATGAGCTACCGCAACTGGTCAACGTTCTGCGAGGCGACATGTCACTGGTGGGGCCGCGACCACACGCGATCGGCATGAAAACTGACGACGTCGAGTCCGCCGCACTGGTCAGTGCGTACGCCCACCGCCACCGCGTCAAGCCAGGTATCACCGGCTGGGCCGCAATCAACGGCTCACGAGGCCCCCTGCACACCCCAGCCGACGTCCACCGCCGCGTGGCCCTCGACATCGACTACATCGCCCACCAATCACTCGGCCTCGACCTGAAGATCATGGCGCTCACCCTGCCCAAACTCCTCGGCGACCGCCAGGTCACACGCTGAGCCGACGGCCGCCTTCGAGCCGACGCACGCCCTCGGAGACAGGCAACGAGCACAACGTCGTGCCGGCGGCCTTTGCTTCACCGGTGCGCTCCCGGCCGAATCCACACCCGCACGGAACCGGCAGCGGGTCGCGCGCGAACTCACCCATGAACGCCGCAGACAGCGGCGGGGAGAGGAACATGCAAATGAAGGCTCTCAGCAACTCCCGGCGGCGTTTGATCAGCGTCGCCGCGCTCACGGTTGTCGCGCTCGGCGGTGGCGTCACGGCGGCGATCGCGGCGGGCTCCAGCAGCCCGTCGAGCAACGCACGTTCTGCCGGACGCGGAATCCCCGAGTACGGCATGACCGGCGCGTTCTACAAGGGCACGCGTGTCGGGTTCACCTACACCAAGGGATTCTTCTGCGACACCTCGGTGCACTCGTACGCCTCGTCCAAGTGCGAGGCCGGCGCCAAGTACAACAAGACGCCGTCCAAGCAGTTCGACCCGCTGTACATCACCGTGCCACTCGGCTTCTCGCAGCCGATGAACATGGTCGACTGCCCCAGCGGGCTCGTCTGTGTCGACCACCCCGGGACGATCGACCTGACCCGTCTCGAGCCGGCGCTCAAGCCGCTGTACCCGAAGCTGACCAACAAGGAGCTCTACGCGGCCTTGAAGAACGCTCCGGTGCCTGAGCACGACCACTTCATCAACGACCTGAACAACCGCAAGGGCGAGTGGTGGGACGTCGTCGTGGTCGGCGTCACAAGCCGCGCGACGTACAACAAGATCCGTTCGCACGAATCGACCGGCTACATCCAGCACCTCATGAAGCAGAAGAACAAGAACGTCGTCGGACCGATCCCGACGAACATGTTCCTGTACTTCGCATCTGCGTGAGATAACAAGCATCTGCGCGAGATAACAAGCACCCTCGAGCGGGGCGGGCGAGAGCCCGTCCCGCTCGACTGCGTCATCCCGGCACGTTCAACCGGGCCCAGACAGTCTTGCCCGGAGCTCCTTCGAACGGCACGACACCCCAGTCGCTGGCCAGGCGATCGACGATCGTCAGACCACGCCCGGACGTCGCCGCGAGGTCCGGCGCCACGACCGTCCCCGGCGGTACGGTCCGCCCATGATCGAGGACCGAGATGTCGACCGACAGCGGATCCGTCCGCAGCCGCAACAAGATCTCCGGCTCGCCGTGCTGCACAGCGTTGGACACCAACTCGGAAACGATCAGAGTGAGGTCGTCGAGCGCCTCGGCGTCGCTCTCCGGCCAACGGCCGCGCACGAACGCACGCGCCTTGCCGGGTGATTCGACGTCGGCCGGAAGCGGGAACTCGATCTCGGTCGACACCGACTCCGCTTGCTCAGAGCGCGCCGCTTCGGTGTCCATTGTCAGGGTATGCCCGAGTTATCACCATCGATCACTTCATGGCGACATTGAAAGTTGGGCCGAGAGGTTCCTAGTGTGTCGTCGAAGCCAAGATCGCGGCCGGAAAAGAGGAGCCTGACGGTGGTACAGCACCAGGATGCGCCTCCTACGACGGCTGATGCATCGCCGCGCAACATCGTCGCCGCGGCCGCCATTGGCATCGTCGCCGTCGACGCCCGCGCGCGCATCCTCAGCGCGAACGCCGCGGCCCTGTCGATGCTGCAGGCCGACGAGTCCGATCTGCTCGGACGCTGCGTGCACGAGGCGCTCCATCAGGGCCGGCCCACCGACGAGTGCGACCTCGAGGACGCAGTCCTGGTCGGTAGCACCGGCCAGCACCAGGAAGACACGTTCCGGACTGCCCGTGGCGAGCTGCTCCCGGTGTGGTGGGCCGTCAACCCGCTGCGCGACAACAACGACGGCACGATCGCCGGCGCGGTCCTCGTGTTCAGCGACACGACCTCCCAACGCGCCCGCGCCGTCGCCGATGAAGAGGAACGCGTTGCCGACCGCGCCCAACTGGCCGTCGCGCACCGGAGCATCGCCGACCTCGAGTGGGCGGAGTCGGTTTCACAGGCACTCGCCTCGACCCTCGACGAACACGAGGCGATGCAACGCCTCGCACGGCTGGCGGTCAGTCGCCTCGCCGACATCGCGCTGGGGGACCTTGTCGTCGACGACACCGTCCTGCAACGCAGCGGGTCGGCGGTCGCGGACGGAATCGACATCGACCTTCCGGCCATCCTCGCGAGCGAGGAAGTGGCCGCTCCGTTCGAACCGCGATCGGCCTCGTACCGCATCGTCACCTCGACTGACATCGTCGAAGTCACCGGCGAACGCCTCGACGACCCGTCCCTGCTGAGCGCACAGACGAGAGCGATGCTCAAAGCAGTGGGCGCGGTCGCGCTGCTGGCGGTGCCGCTGATCGCACGGGGCCATGTCGTCGGCGCGCTCGGCCTGATCCGCGTCGCAGGTAGTCCACAGTTCACCGAGGTCGACAAGTTCGTCGCGTCCGACGTGTGTCTGCGCGCCGCGCTCGCTGTCGACAACGCGCGCCTGTACCGAGCACAGGCCGACATCTCGACGCGGCTCCAGCGCGCGCTGCTGCCTGCCGTTCCCAAGAACACCAAGGTGCGTGTCGCAGTGCGGTATCTGCCCGCGCGCGATCGCTTCGACGTCGGCGGCGACTGGTACGACGTCTTCCGCCTTGCCGACGATCAAACTGCGATCGTCGTCGGGGACGTCGCCGGGCACGACCTCGCCGCCGGGACCGCAATGTCCGCAATACGCAACCTGCTGCGCGGTGTCAGCGTCGTCACCGGCGCACCACCGGCCGGAGTGCTGCAATCCGTCGACGACAGCCTCGAACCGCTCGCCATCGACGGCACGGCGACGGTACTGATGGCGGTGGTCCGCCCACGAGACGACGGCTCGTGGACGCTGAAGTGGAGCAATGCCGGGCACATGCCGATGTTGCTGCTCACCGAGTCCGGCGAGGCCGAGATGCTCAGCGACATCCACGGACCGCTGCTCGGGACCGGACATCACCTGACCCGCACCGAGTCAGACAGGGTCGTGCCGGCCGGGTCGACCCTCGTGCTCTACACCGACGGGCTCGTCGAGACCCGCGAGGAGACGATCGACACCGGCCTCACACGGCTGCGTCGCAGCGCGATCTCGATAACGGCACGACTCGACGATCCCGAGGCCATCGCGGACGAGTTGCTCGCGCGCAACCACGCGAGCGTCGAGGACGACACGGCCATGCTCATCTGCCACCTCCCCCACCTCACACGCGGTTGAGGCCTGCCAATCGGCGGACGCACGCTGAGAAGTCTCTAGGCTGAGCACATGAGCGATGGCCGCCCCGACATCACCGCGCTGATCATGGACGACCACGAGTGGTTTCGTCGCCAGTTCGCCCGACTCGACGACGCGGACGGTACGGCCGAACTCGCCGAGATCTGGGACGGCCTCGCGACGCGGCTCGAGACCCACGCGCAGGCCGAGGAAACGATCTTCTATCCCGCCTTGTTGCGCCGCGGCGACGACGCCGAGGACGAGACCGACGACGCCATCCGCGACCACAACAAGATCCGCGATGCGATCGCCGAGGCCGCGAAGCACGCCGTGGGCACTGACGAGTGGTTCACTGCCGTCGGGCACGCCCGCACCGAGAACACCGAGCACCTCGGCGAGGAAGAGGACGAGGGACTGCCCGACTTCCGCAAGAACGCGAGCCGCGAACTTCGCACGGAACTCGCCAGACTCTGGTTGGAGTTCTACGCGCAACATCCGCAGGGACGCGGTATCGACACCGCCGACGTGGATCCCGACGAGTACGTCGAGGAGCACTCGTAACGTGCGTCGTCTCGCACACGCGCGCCGACGCGCGGGCGCCATCGATCGCAGGCTGTTGCATCGGGCCACTTCGAATGACAGTCCGGCTGCGGACGCGGCGTTGCAGACGATTTCCCTCGCGGCCAATCGTTCGAAGTTGTGGGTGGCATTGGCCGCGATCCTCGGGGTCGGCGGCGGCAGCCGTGGGCGCCGAGCGGCGCTGCGCGGTCTGCTCGGGATCGCCATCACCTCGTCGATCGTGAACGGCCCCCTCAAGCTGCTGCTGCGCCGCGAGCGACCGACCAGTCGGATGCTGGGCCGCTCGAACCTCGTGGTGATGCCGTCGTCCTTCTCGTTCCCGTCCGGACACGCGGCATCGGCCTTCGCGTTCGCGACCGGAGTTGCGCGCGAGTGGCCGGCGGCGGGCATCCCGATTGCGGCCGCGGCCGGCGCGGTTGCGTATTCGCGCGTCCACAACGGCGTGCACTACCCGAGCGATGTGATCGTGGGCGCGGGCCTCGGGGTCGGTGCGGCGGCCATCGCCGGCGCGGCGCTCCGCGACGACCCGGGCATCAAGTTGCCGCCGCCACAGGAACGGACGTTGCCTAAGCAGGCGTGGGTGCTCGGCAGCCCCAGCGCCGGTTCGGCAGCGCTCTACGAGGACGCGAAACGAGCGCTGGTCGAGATCGGCATCGAGATCACCCGCGAGCTCGAGGTGGACCAGAAGGGCACGCTCGCCGAACTCGTCGCGCTCCCGATGTCGGAACGTCCGCTCGTGATCGCCGCCGGCGGCGACGGCACAGTCGGTGCGGCTGCGGACGAACTTGCCGGCACCGGTTCGATCCTTGCGGTACTGCCGCTCGGGACGTCGAACGACGTCGCGCGGTCGCTGGGCATATCCCCGGATCCCGTGACAGCCGCGCGGATGCTCGGCGACGGTGTCGTCCGCGCGATCGACGCCGGCCAGGTCGTCGTCGAGGGCGAGCGACCGCGCAACTTCGTCCATGCCGCGACTGTCGGATTCAACGTGCACTTCGCCCAGTTGGCAACGCGGTCGTCGTTGCGGCGCCGCTTCGGCCGATTCACCTACGCGGTCGCCGGCGTCCGCGCGTTGCGCCAGAACCGCCCGTTCGAGTGCGAACTCAACTACGACGGAAAGACGGAGAAGGTCGAACTGGTCCAGCTGTCGATCATCAACGCCCCGGTGTTCGGCGGTGCGCTGGACATGCGTGTACCTGGCGCGCGCCTCGACGACCGCAGCCTGGTGGTGATCGCTGTCGAGCAAGGCTCGCCGCTGCGGCTGGTGCTCGGCGCGCTGATCACGATCCTCGGCCGCCGCCGCGAGGGATTCGGTGTCCGCGCGTTGCGGACCAAGGAGTTGCGAGTGCACGTCGACCGTCCGCTCGACGTGGCGCTCGACGGCGAGGTGGTCGCGAAACTCCCGGCCGACTTCGAGGTCGCGGCGGAGGCGTTGCACGTCGTGACCCCGCGCCTCGACGGGAACCGAGCGTGACCGACGACAGCTCCGACCACAGCTCCGACGACTCGCCGGAGCGACGCCGCCGCGTCCGATGGTGGGTATGGGTGCTCGGCGTCATCCTCGTTCTCGCCGTTGTCGCCGGCGCGATCGTGTGGGTGCACCTGCGCAACGCCGACGCGAAGTACGGACCGATCCGCGCGGGGACGTTCGGCGGCGAGTACTCGCACGCACATCTGGCCGATGGTCCGCCCGGAACGACCTACATCAACGGCCCGGCGGGCACAGAGGTTGTCCGGATGTACTCGTTGGCGAACGACGGGACGCACAGCGTCAAGATCACGTCGGTCACTGCCGCCGCGCCCGTAAGCCGGATCCAGTGGTCACCGTGGCACCTGCTGCCCGCCGGATCGTCCTACGGGCGCAACGTGCGCTCGCGCAACCTGCCCGCGCTCGTGCCGCCGGACGACGAGATCCGGCTGTTGCTGACCATCCGCAAACCGGCCGGCTGCGACGGCGGCGACGGCTTCGCTCCCGTCGTCACCGTGCACTGGGACTCGCCACTGCACAGCCACGCGACCGTCATCGACTTCGCCCAGACCGCCGAGGACCAGTTCTACCTCTGCAAACCTTGACCCCTCAGCAGATCCGCGGTAGCTGCTCCCCCAACGGTGTGTCGACGACGCGCGTTGCGCCGAAGGTCGTCGTGGCCACCACCATGCCGGGATGCTCTGTCACGCACTCGCCGATCACCGCAGCCTCGGCGCCGAGCGGGTGCGAGCGCATAGCCTCGAGCACGGCGTCGGCCGACTCGCGTGGGACGAATGCGACCAGCTTTCCCTCGTTGGCGACATACATCGGGTCGAGCCCGAGCATGGCGCACGCGTTCGCGACGTCCGGTGGCACGGGCACCGACTGTTCGACGAGATGCACTCCGACCCCGGACGCGCTTGCGATCTCGTTCAACGAGGTGGCAAGTCCACCGCGCGTGGGGTCACGCAACACATGCACGTCCGGTGTCACGGCGAGCATCGCCTGGACCAGTGGCGTCAGCGCAGCCGAGTCGGTGACGAGCGCCGACCCGAACTCGATGCCTTCTCGAACGCTCATGATCGCCACACCGTGGACGCCGATCGCGCCACTGACCACGACCACGTCACCGGGCATCGCCCGTTGGGGACGGATGTCGACGCCGTCCGCGACCAGGCCGATGCCTGCCGTGTTCACGTACACCTGATCGCCGTGGCCTGCGTCGACCACCTTGGTGTCGCCCGTGACGACGCTGACGCCGGCGGTTCGCGCCGCGGTTCCGATGTCGGCGGCGACCCGGCCGACGACCGAGAGCTCCGTTCCCTCCTCGAGTACGAATCCGCACGACAGGTAGGCCGGCACCGCCCCGCTCATCGCCAGATCGTTCACCGTCCCGTTCACGGCGAGGTGCCCGATCGATCCGCCGGGGAAGAACAGCGGGCGGACGACGAACGTGTCAGTCGAAAACGCCACCCTCGTGCCCGCAAGCGACACGACCGCCGAGTCGGCCAGACCCGACGGCGACGCACCGAGTGCAGGGACGAACAGATGCTCGATCAGCTCGGCGGACATCTGGCCGCCGCCGCCGTGGCCCATCACAATCGTCGGGCTGTCCCGGAGCGGGATGGGACACGTCCAGCCCGCGAAGTCCACGTTCAGGACGATCTACCTCGGTGTCAGCCAACGCCCGCTCCCTCCGGATACCTGCAAGCGGCGGTACAGGTAGTACGCGGCGCACGCGCCCTCGCTGGACACCATCGTGGCACCGAGCGGGTTGCGCGGCGTGCACTCCTTGCCGAACGCGGCACACTCATGCGGCTTGATCAAACCCTGCAGCACCTCGCCGCTCCGGCATACCGTCGACTCCTCCGTCTCGATGTCGCCGACATCGAACCGGTGTTCGGCGTCGAGGTCGCGATACTTGGTAGCGAGCCGCCATCCGCTACCGGGGATCGTTCCGATGCCACGCCAGCCGCGATCGGTCACCTCGAACACGTCCTCGAGCAGTTGGATCGCGGCCTTGTTGCCCTCGGCCCGCACCGCCCGCGCGTACGCGTTGTCGAGTCTCGCCTCGCCGGCCTCCAGTTGGTGCACGCATCCGCGAATACCTTCGAGGATGTCGAGGGGTTCGAAACCGGTCACGACGATCGGCACGTTGAACCGCTCGACGAGGGACGGGTACTCCCACGTTCCCATCACGCTGCAGACGTGGCCCGCGGCGAGGAAACCCTGCACCCGGCACGTCGGCGACTGCATGATCGCCTCGATCGCCGGCGGGACGCGCACATGCGACACGAGCATGCTGAAGTTCTGCACTCCGAGGCGTCGGGCCTGGTAGATCGCCATCGCATTCGGCGGGGCGGTGGTCTCGAAGCCGATGCCGAAGAACACCACTTCCCGCTCGGGGTTGTCACGGGCGATCTTCAGTGCGTCCAAGGGCGAATACACGACGCGAACGTCACCGCCCGCACTCTTGATGCGGAACAGGTCGCGACTGCTGCCGGGCACGCGCAGCATGTCGCCGAACGAGCAGAAGATCACGCCTGGGCGGGCCGCGATCTCCAACGCCTTGTCGATGAGCTCGAGCGGTGTGACGCACACCGGGCAGCCCGGTCCGTGGATCAATTCGACCTTGGGGATCAGCTGGTCGATCCCGTGCCTGATGATCGAGTGCGTCTGGCCGCCGCACACCTCCATCAGCGCCCAGGTCCGCGTCGTCGTCGCATTGATGTCGTCGACCAGTCGCTTGGCCAGCTCAGGGTCGTTGAACTCGTCCAGGTACTTCATGCGTTAGGCACCTCCTGGCCCGCTTCGGCGGCCGCGATCTCCCAGGGGTCACCGAACTCCTTGTCGAGCTCGCCCATCTCGCGGAACAGCGCCAGCGTCTCGAGCGCGGACTGCTCGTCGAGGCGTTGCAGCGCGAATCCCACATGGACGATCGTGTACTCCCCGACCTGCAGGTCGGGGACGAACTCGAGACACACTTCCTTGTCGACGCCGCCGAAGTCGACGCGCGCCATCCGGGTGCCGTCCTTCTCCCAGATCTCGAGCACCTTGCCTGGCACGGCTAAGCACATAGGAATTCCCTCATGTCGTCGTGCGCCGATCACTATTTGTCCGAGTGCGAGCCCCGCATCGCTCGGCGGCACGAGTCGATGACGCAACACCTCGAACCCGGCATCTTCGAGGGCACGTACGCACAGCACGGTGAGCAACACGTTCAAGAACACGCCGCCGGACAGTGCGACCGTGTCGATCGCGTGTCGATTGCGCAGTTCGATGGCGATGCGCAGCACTGCCGCCGCCACCGCGCGGTGGAACCGCGCGGCCACGAGCTCTGCAGGCACACCGCGGCTCACGTCACCGGCGGCGGCGCGAACGACGGGCGCCGGGTCGAGTTGCCACGGCCCGTCGATCGCCGGCCCGGAGGTCGAAGCTCGTACGGCGCCGCGACGTCGTCGCCCGCAGCGCGCGCGAGCCCTTCGAACCGCATCGCCGCCTCGGCCTCGTACGCCACGCGATGACATACGCCCGCAAGTGACGACATGGCGTCGAACAGCCGGCCCATGCTCGATGTCAGCGCGCACCCGAAGCCGCGATCGAGCTGTCGCGCCACGACCCGCACCTCGTCCTCCGAGCAGGCGCGCACGCACGGCAGCGCTGGATCCCACGCCACGCCGGCGCTGCGCAGGTGCGACAGCGCCATCCGGCACGGATTGCGCACACCCGCGTCGCCGCCGGGCAGCCACGTGTAGCGCAGGTGGGCAGCCCGGTCGTAGCCGGCGTAGTCGGCCAGCAGCACCTCACCGCCCCAGACCGCGCCGTCGTCGCCGTAACCCGTCCCGTCGAAGGCGAAGCCGATGACGCGCGACGAACCGTCGTGGCCGTTCTCGGCCATCGCCGAGGCGATGTGCGCATGGTGGTGCTGCACGCGACGCACCTCGCGTCCGTCGGCGTTGCGTACCGCCCACTGCCGCGCTTCGATAGGACGGATGCCGGTCGGTGACGAGCACCTCGGGCACGGCGCCGGTGATCGTCTCGAGCTGGGCCGTCGCACGGTCGAAGGCATCGAGGGTGGCGAGGTCATCCATGTCCCCGACGTGCGCCGAGAGCCAGGCATAGCGACCGTCCGCGACGCAGAAGGTGTTCTTGAGGTCGCCGCCGGTCGCCAGCGCCGGTGTTACCGCGACCGGCAGCGCGACCGGCAGCGGAGCGAATCCGCGCGAGCGGCGAACCGGCAGTTCTGCTCCTCCGGCTACGCGCAGTACCGAGTCGTCGCAGGGCACGTGGATCGGGCGGTCGTGCTGCAGCCACGCGTCGGCGAGGCCCGCGAGCCGGACGAGCGCCTGCTCGTCATCGGTCACCAGCGGCTCGCCGGACAGATTGCCGCTGGTCATCACGAGCACGCGCGGCGCCGGTGGATCGCCCGGCAACCCGAACAGCAGGTGATGCAGCGGCGTGTACGGAAGCATCACGCCGAGGTCGGGGCTGTCCGGGGCGACCTCATCGGCAAGCACGACGGCAGGTCGACGCCGGCGCGCCAGCAGTACGACCGGGCGGCGCACGTCGAGCAACAGCGCACGTTCGGAGCACCGACCTCGGCCAGCTCGGCGGCGACGTCGACATCGGCGACCATGACCGCGAACGGCTTGTCACCGCGGTCCTTGCGCTTGCGCAAGGTCGCCACCGAGTCGCGATCCGTTGCGTCGCAGGCGAGGTGATAACCGCCGATGCCCTTCACTGCGACGATCGCGCCGGCGCCGAGCAGCTGCCGCGCATGCGTCACGGCAGCCTCGCCTTGTGCACGCGGTGCCGGTCGCGCAGCGTCAGGGTGGGTCCGCACTCCGGACATGCCACTGTCTGCGCATGGAAGCGGCGATCGGACGGATCGGCGTACTGCGTCGCGCAACGCTCGCACAGCGGCAATTCGCCATCGTCGTCGCGGGTCGGTCGTAGGGCAACTCGCGCACGATCGTGAATCGCGGTCCGCAGTTGGTGCAGCTGATGAACGGGTGCCGGTACCGCACATCGCCGGCATCGCCGAGTTCGCGCACGCAGTCGTCGCAGACACCGACATCCGGCGAGACAAGTGTTCGCGCCGCACCTCGCTCGGACGATCCGATGACGAAATCGGTGCCGCCGACGACGGCGTTTCGGTCGACATCGACGGACGCGACGTTTGCCAGCGGCGGCGCGTCAACGCCGACGCGGCGCGTGAACTCGGCTACGTCGTCCGCGTCCCTCGACCTCCGCCACGACGCCTGTCAGCGGTGTTCGAGACGCAGCCCGACAACGCCGAGTTCGCGCGCGAGTGCATAGACGAACGGACGGAACCCGACGCCTTGGACGAGGCCGTGCACCTGCACACGCGCACGCTAGCGCGTTCTCGGTCGCCCGGTCACGTCGTCACGTCGCCCCCACCTATCGAGCCTCATCGCCGGGCAGGTACGTCCGGTGCCGACGCTACGCCCGAATCGGACACCCGCAACCCTGCTTCTCGGCACCGTCCTCCACGTCACATCCGCGAGATCTTGATGTAGCGCTTGATGTCCGGCGCGTTGACGACCACGATCCCGATCACGCCGGCAAGGATCGCCAGTTTGATCAATCCGCTCATCGATTCGACACCTCCTTCACCGGCTCGTGAGCTCCTGCGATCACCTCGATGGACGAGCTCGACCGCACGCGGCACGGCGGCGGCGACGACCTCGCTGAGCCCGATCCCTTCCGCGACCGATTCGGGCTCACAACCGACCACCAGCACCCGGGCGACCCGCCCGCCCAGCGAGGCGAGCATGGTCAGAATCGATGACCGGCTCCATACCGTGCGCGTCGACCAGCGGCGCGCCGGTGGCGGCACCCGGCCTCGATCTGGTCGAGCTCGACCTCGAGCAACGACACCGTCCCCGGCTCGGTGTCGCGCGGCGCCGCGTCGACGAGGACGAGGAGGTCGTAGCCGTCGAGAAGCTGGTAGGCCAGATGGACGCCGCGGATCCCGAAGTCGATGATCTCGACCCCGTCGGGGACGGTGGTTCCAGCCATCGCGCGCACGACCTCGCAACCGAACGCGTCATCGCTGAGGAAGATGTTGCCGACGCCCGCCACGAGCACCCTGCGCGCCGGCTCACAGCGGTTCCACCTCTTCGGGCGCGAAGTAGAGGAATCGGCCGTGCCAGCGAGCGATCTCGGCCAGTTCAGGATCGTCGTCGGGGGTCACGCCCAGGTGCTGCCGGCCGTCGACGTCGAACAGCACTGCCTCGACGGTCGCGGTGCGCCCGGCGAGGAACAGGTCCTGCGCGTCGGTGCGGCGACTGCGTCCCGGGCGCAGCCGTACGCGTGACCCGCGCGCGACCCGCACGCCCGTCGACGACGACGTGATCGGTCTCCGGGTCGACCGACGCGTCGGCGCCCGGATCCCACCACGGCGTCTGCGGATGCATGAGCGCTCGATGTCGGCATCGGTCGGCGTCTGGCATCGGGCTCGGCGTCGTCCGCGCCCTCCACCCGTCGCAGGTAACGCAGTGCGCCGTGCAGCCGGTCGAGATGCTCGGCCGGCAGCTGGTCGACCTGCTCGATCACCCGCGCCGCGCGCGGATCGGTCGCGCGGGCCTCGGCCTTCTCGGCGTCGGTGAGCGTCATCGTGCGCAGCGTGAGGATCTCGTCGATCTCGGTCGCGTCGTACAGGTCGCCGGGGCTCTCCGGCGCGATCTGCGGGTTGTCGCCGAGGATGATCGGCGACGACAGCACGACCTGTTCCGACCCCGCCAGCACGGGCCAGGTGCCCTCGTTGGTGCATCCCTTCACATCGGGTGTCGCCCACTCGGGTCCCTCGGTCATCGACACGAACCGGCCTTGGTCGACCGTGACCAGCGTGTGTGCCGCTACCAACGCGCGCCGCAATGCTGTGTCACGGTCCCGGGGCGTTGCCTTCGTGCGGTTCTCGACGTCGATCCGCAGGCGCAACGCGCCGTACGGCCCCGGCAGTTCGGTCGAGCGATGCGACCACCGCGCCGTCGATCGCCGAGGTCTCGCGGTGTGCGCCGTCTGCGCTGTCGCCGACCGCATCGGCGAACCGGAATCGGTGCTCGTGCGGCGCGCTGCGCAACGCCATCGACGTCGATTGCGAAGCTGACCTGCCGTTCGACGGTCTCGTCCCATTCGGGCAGCCCCCGCCGGTGCGATGCTGCACGTGCAGGAACCGGACTTCGATCGCGAGCTGGGCATCCGCGCCGGCCTCCAGCACGATCTCGGTGCGGCTGGCGGAGCGTTCGGACGGATCGTCGAACCCCGGACGGCATCAAGACGCCGAACTGCCATCGGCTCTGGTTCTTCGCCGACGACGCTCGGTAGGGGTAGAGCACGTACCCCTCGTACAGCACGGCGTCGGCGACGGCGCGCACCGCGGCGAACGGGTCAGCGCTGCTCACGGTCGCTCACCTCCGCGAGCAAGGCGTCGATCGTGCGCCCCACGTCGGCAGGGCGCGCGCGTTCTTGTAGGCGCCCAGCGCCCGAAGCGTGCTCACGTCGAGGCGCAGCCAGCCGCTGTTGGGGAAGAAGCGGTCCATCATTGCCCGCCACTCGGTTACCGGCACGCGGCACGCGGCTTCTTTGTGCCATGGAACGCGGGTGACGCTGAACCCGCCGGCGCCGCGGGCGATCAGGGTCCCGCTGAACAGCAGCATCAGCGGGATCTCGCCCTCGTCGAGAGCGTGGAAGTAGCGTGGTCGCGGCGATCTCGAGGTCATAGGTGCACGGCACGGGTACGTCGACCTCGACGCTTCCGGTGAAGCTCGGCACCATCACGGCCGCTTCTGCGAACTGCAGCGGTCGTTGCGTTTCTGCCCACCGCGTGCGGTCGCCGAACAGGCCGTCGAGCTGACGCGCCTCGTCATCGGTGTATCGGCGCTTCTGCGGTTCGATCCGCAATTGCACCCGCAGCGCGATCGCATGCACGCGCTCGCCGGTGGTCTCGGCGACGCGCAGCCGGAAGGTGAGCGTCGGGCCGGCGGCATAGGGGTCGGAGCGGGCGCCGAGGCAGTCGAAGGCGAGTTCAGGTGCGGACACGCGAACGCACCCGCTCGAAGAACGCGTCGATGTCCGCGCGCGCCTCGGGTCCACCGTCGAAGCCCGTCCAGTGCATGCGCAGCAGACCCACGAGTTCGTAGCAGGCATCGATGGGGACCAAGTACATCTCGTCGTGTTCCGCGGTCGCGGCGCACGATCAGCGCTTCGACGTCGTCCTGCAGCTCGGCCGCGATCGGAGTCTCCGCGACGATGTCGTTCCACGCGTGCAGGTCGAGTAGCGACTCGGTCGCGCCGGCCGGTCCCGGATACAGTGCGACGATCCGTCCGACCACGCTGTTCTTGAAGAAGAAGGCCATGCCGACCGGCACCTGCAACGCTTCCCATTGCAGCTGCGAGAGCGTCTTGGCGTCGCGAGGTACCGGTCCGGGATGGCACGGTAATTGCCCCGGCCGGCACCATCGCGGGTGAACAACAGGTAGCACGGACGGCACGCACACAGCAGGTTGCGCCGTTCGAGGTTCACTACGTGCGCGTGCTCATACGCGATCGTGGCACCGCACAGCTCGCATGCCTCGCCCTGAACCGGCGCAACACGTTGCGCGAATTCGACGGGCGATCGCCCGACGAATCGGCGCAGCCCGGCGGTCATGTCACACGGCCTCGGCAACGGGTACCGCGACCCGGATGCCAGAGACGTCGTCGAGCAACGGCAGCGGATCGAGGCGTCGACCGGAGCCGTCGGCAGCGACGCCGGCCAGCCGGATGTCGAAGCGCGCCGAGCACGACCCACAGGTCAGTACGTCGCCGCCCAACGTCGACCGTGCCAGCGAGGCGCCGCACGAAGCGCACGCATCGCGGTAGGCGTAATAGGTCTCGCCCAACCGGGCCATGAGCACAGCCACACCGCCGACGTCGACCTTGCAGAAACCTCCGTCAAGAGGAAGGTCTGGCGCAGCGGGGTGGCGCCAAGCGGAATGCAGTGCCGAATTCGGAACGGGATCCAGCCCTGGTCGCAGCCCGATCTGGAGCACCGGGCTTTGCTTGTCCTCGACGCCCTCGACGTCGATGCCCTGAAGCTCCGGCGCCGCGGCTATAAGCGCCTCCTCAATTGTCATCTTCACAGTCACCGTGCTCGACGGGCAGTCGCTGCAGCTGCCCTGTAATCGCAAGTGCGCGATATCGTCCTCGTCGACGCCGAGATAGGACACCCCGCCGGCGTGCGATCCGAGATACGGACGCACGCTGTCCAGGGCGTTCTCGATGCGGGTGTCCATGTCGAGCGGATGCAGACCGTGCAGGACTAGCAGTGTCGACACCTGCGGATCAGCAGTCAGCGCGCGTACAGTGTCGGGACCGACAAGTTCGGCGACGTGTTCGAGGCCTTCGCCGTAGTACTCGACGAGCACGCGCACGAGCTCCTCGGCGGTCACAGCCGCTTGGCGACCGCCGAGCTCACCCACCTGTGCGAGCAGCTCCTCGACCCGCACGCCGACGTCGCTCGCCGCCATCAGGTCGCCAGGGTCTGCACCGGCATCGCCGCCGGGTTGTGAATCGTCTCGATCGTGCGTCCGGGGCCGAGATACATGTGCACGCCGCACGGCAGGCAGGGGTCAAAGCTGCGCACTGCTCGCATGATGTCGATGCCCTTGAACTTCTCCGGCGGATTCTCTTCGAAGATCGGCGTGTTCTGCACGGCATCCTCGTACGGGCCCGGCGTGCCGAACACATCGCGCACGCTCGCGTTCCACGGCGTCGGCGGGTACGGGTGGTAGTTCGCGATCTTGCCGCCCTTGATGACCATGTGATGGCTGAGCACGCCACGAACTGCCTCGGTGAAGCCGCAGCTGAATGCCTCGTCCGGGACGGTGAACGACTCCCACGTCTTGGTGTGGCCGGCACGTACCTCGGCGAGTGCCTGCTCGCAGAAGTACAGCGCTGCTGCCGCGGCATAGGCCTGGAAGTAGGTGCGCGCGCGGTCCCGCTCGAGCGCGTTGCTCCACTTCGGCGGCGTCCATTCGAACGTGGCCTCGGGCTTGTTCATCGTCTTCGGCAGGTTGATGACGACGCTGTGGCCGGTCGACTTCACGTACCCACCGCAGTCGACCAGACCGCCAAGCGCGGTGGCCCACAGGCGAGCGATCGGGCCGCCACCGGTGTCGGCCGCGAGGTGGTCCTTACCGTCGAACCAGCGCGGTGACATGACCCAGCTGTACTTGTCACTGAAGTCGCGCTTCTGGGGTTGCGGGATCGTGGTCTGGTTCCACGGGTGGTTGCGGTCGACCGGGTTGCCGAGGGCGTCGCGCTCGACGAACATCGGCTCGTTCTCCCAGCCCTGGTAGTACGAGCTGCCGAGCAGAATGCGGATACCGAGGTTGATCTCGACCAGATCGTTGGTTACGAGCTTGCCGTCGACGACAACGCCAGGGCTCACGAAGGCCTTGCGTCCCCAATCGGTCATGTGTTCGTACTTGAAGTCGCAGTGCGCCGGATCGTTCAGCGCACCCCAGCAGATCAGCTGCGTGCGACGGAGCCCGACGTTTTCGTAGCCCGGGAGGGCCTCATAGAAGAAGTCGAACAGATCGTCGTGCAACGGAACGACGCGCTTCATGAACTCGACGTAGCGCATCAGCCGGGTGAGGTAGTCGGTGAACAGCTGGATCGTCGCGGTCGTGCCGACCCCGCCGGGGTACAACGTGGACGGGTGGACGTGACGCCCTTCCATCAGGCAGAACATTTCGCGTGTCCAGCGGCTGACCTGGAGCGCTTCGCGGTAGAAGTCACCCTCGAGCGGATTGAGCGACCGCATGATGTCGCCGATGGTGCGGTAACCGTGGTCGGCTGCGTGCGGCGCCTCGGTGTGGTTCGCCTTCTCGAGGACACCGGGGTTGGTCTCCTTGACCATGCGCTCACAGAAGTCAACGCCGACCAGGTTCTCCTGGAAGATGTTGTGGTCGAACATGTACTCCGCGGCCTCGCCGAGGTTGATGATCCACTCACCGAGCGCCGGCGGATGCACGCCGTAAGCCATGTTCTGGTTGTAGACCGAGCAGGTGGCGTGGTTGTCGCCGCAGATCCCGCAGATTCGGCTCGTGATGAAGTGCGCGTCGCGAGGGTCCTTGCCCTTCATGAAGATGCTGTAGCCGCGGAAGATGGACGAGGTGCTGTAGCACTCGGCGACGGTCTTCTGCTTGAAATCGATCTTCGTGTAGATGCCGAGGCTCCCGACGATGCGCGTGATCGGATCCCACGACATCTCGGTCAGGTCGGTGTCCTTCGAACTGCGGCCGGAGGGGCTGGGGCGGGCCTGTGTCGTCGTCATGGATCAACGTCCTCTCGGCTGGTAACCGGTTTTGAGCGCCGGGCCGCGTTCACGCCACTTGGGTTCCTTGTTGAGGGTGTTCTGGGTGAACCTGCGCAAGGTCTTGACGGTCTTGCCGTAGACCCGCGAGCCGGTCGTCGACACCTTGCCGCCGGGCGGTTCGTCCATGAACGGCATGAACTTGTCCGGGAAGCCCGGCATCGTGCACCCGATGCAGATGCCGCCGACGTTGGGGCAGCCGCCGATGCCGTTGATCCACCCACGTTTGGGCACGTTGCAGTTGACGACCGGACCCCAACAGCCGAGCTTCACGATGCACTTCGGTGATCCGTACTCAGTCGCGAAGTCGCCCTGCTCGTAATAGCCGGCCCGATCGCATCCTTCGTGCACCGTGTTTCCGAACAACCATTGCGGGCGCAACTCGGAGTCGAGTGGGATCATCGGCGCCTGGCCGGCGACCTGGTAGAGCAGGTACAGGATCGTTTCGGACAGGTTGTCGGGGTGGATCGGACAGCCGGGCACGCAGACGATCGGCAAGCCGGCCTTGGACTTCCAGCCCCAGCCCAGGTAGTCAGGCACGCCCATCGCGCCGGTCGGGTTCCCCGCCATCGCGTGGATTCCGCCGTAGGTCGCGCACGTCCCGACGGCGATGATCGCTGTCGCCTTCGGCGCGAGGATGTCGAGCCACTCGTTGGTGGTGCGCACGTCGCCGGTGTTCGGGTCGTTGCCGAATCCGCAGAAGTAGCCACCGTTGTTGCGGTTGAGTTCCTCGTTCGGGATGGAGCCCTCGACGACGAGGACGAACGGTTCGAGTTCGTCGCGTTCGGCTTTGTACCACCATTCGATAAACGTGTCGGCGCCCTGTTCCGGGCCGCACTCGAAGTCGATCAGCGGCCAGTGCACCGCAATCTTGGGCAGTCCTGGCAGGGCCCCCAGCGCGATCTCTTCGATGCTGGGTTGGGTGGCGGCCGTGAGTGCCACCGAGTCCCCGTCACAGGAGAGCCCCGCATTGATCCACAGAATGTGGACGGGGCTCTCCTCGTCGGGTTGGCCGTGCTTGGCAGTGTCCGTGTCCGCAGCCGTCGTCACCGAAGTGCACCTCACATCACAGCCGAAGCCTGTTATGGAAGCGGACTCTACGCCGTATCAAGATCAGCGCAAGATGCGAAAAGCCTTATGAAATAAGGGGAAACTCCTTGGATTCGTGACTCGTGGATTCCGCGATTCCGAGAATCGGCGTAACTTCTGCAGCGTGAAGTTCCTCGTCATCTGGCAGCTCGATCTGAACCTCTTGTCGCGTGACATGGCTACAGCACTCGCGCGGGTACCGTCGTATGCCGCCGGGCTGGAGCAGGCCGGAAAGATCAGCGCGCGCTATCACATCGTCGGCGCGCATGGCGGCGTATGGATCATGGACGTCGACTCGCACGAGGAGCTCGAGCGGCTGATCGGCGGCAACCCGTGCTACAACTTCGCGCACTTCGACGTGAAGGCCCTGACAGACATGGCACCTGATTGACGCACGATCCCGACCGGCGCAAAGTAAGTGGGGGCGACAGGTGGGTGACAGAGCCATGGCCGTATCGGCGGAGCTGCACAGAGACCGGCACTGGACCTGCGCCCGGCGGATGAGCGAGCGGCGCCACGACCTCGGTCTGACCCAATACGACGTCGTCGAACGCCTGGCCACGCTCGGGGTTTGCGCGAGCAACCGCAGCCTCAGCGCCATGGAGCACGGCCAGGGCCTCGACATCGGCAGACTGCCGGAGCTCGCGGTCGCGCTCGACTGCACGATCACGTACTTGCTCGGCCTCACCGACAACCCGCACAGCTGGCCGCCGGACGACATGCAAGTCCCGATCTCGGTAGACGCAACGATGTCCTCGGTGCCATCGACTCCGTCCGGCTGGATTCTGGGTCCTGATGTCCCGGATCGGACGACTGCCCGTGCATGAATTGTCGCTGTGCGCCGCCATCGCCGACATCGTGACGAGGCGTGCGGAGCGCCGACACGTCGCCGTGGTGCACGTACGAATCGGCGAGTTGCGCCAAGTCGTCCCGGACACGCTGGAGTTCTGCTGGTCGATGGTCACCGACGGGACCTACCTCGCCGATGCCGATCTCGAGATCGAACGCGTGCCGGCCACGGTCCATTGCCGCTCCTGCGACCAGATCGCTCCGATGGCCGGCGTGTTCGCAGTGGCCTGTCCGGCGTGCGGTTCGGTCGAAGTCGACATCACGGCCGGCGATGAATTCGACGTCACCGCGCTGGACCTGGTGGCGCTCTGACATGGGCCGCTTCCACCGCCATGACGATGACTCGGCGCACGGGCACCACGAGTTCGGTGACCATTCGGCCTACAGCACCGGCACGGAGCGTATCGAGGTGCTCGAGCGGATCTTCGACGAGAACGATCATTGCGCCGCGCACAACCGCGCCGATCTTCACGCGGCAGGTGCGAGCGCAATCAACTTGATGTCGTCCCCCGGCGCCGGCAAGACGACCCTGCTCTCCGCGCTGCTCACCCGACTTGCCGGCACGCACCGCGTGGGCGTCATCGAGGGCGACATCGAGACCAGCATCGACGCCGACCGACTCGCTGGTCTCTGCGCAGTGGTGGAGCTGATCAACACCGGGAACGGATTCGGTGGCGAGTGCCACCTCGATGCGCCGATGGTGCGGTCGGCGCTGGTGCGGCTTCCGCTTGCCGACCTCGATCTCGTGCTGATCGAGAACGTCGGCAACCTGGTGTGCCCCGCGGAGTTCGATGTCGGCGAAGATGCCCGCGCGATGATCTACTCCGTCACGGAGGGCGAGGACAAGCCGCTGAAGTACCCGGTGATGTTCCGCTCGGCAGACGTCGTGTTCGTCAACAAGATCGACCTGCTGCCGTACGTCGGGATCGATCTCGACCTGTTCCTGCGCAACCTGCGCTCGGTGAACCCCGCGGCGCCGGTTATTCAGGTGAGCGCGCGCACGGGTCACGGGGTCGAGGAGTGCGTGCAGTGGGTGCGCGCGGTGCGCTCTCAGTAGCCGCAGTGCGCGAGCGCCTGCCGCAGCAGCGTTCCCTGCCCACCGGCCATCTCGGCCTGCAACCTCGCGTCGGCTGCCTCTGCGGGCGCGAACCAGGTCAGCTCGAGCGCGTCCTGCTGCGGCTCGCAATCGCCCTCGACCGGGACGACGTAGGCCAGCGAGACCGCGTGCTGGCGCGGGTCGTGGAAGGCCGTCACGCCGGGGGTCGGGAAGTACTCGGCCACCGTGAACGGCTGCGGTGAGGCCGGCACCTTCGGCAGGGCGAGCGGCCCGAGGTCCTTCTCGATGTGACGCAGCAGCGCGGCACGCAGGCGCTCCTGGTACAGCACGCGGCCCGACACGAGGGCCCGACTGATCTGGCCCTGTGTCACCCGCAGCAGGACCCCGAAGGCAGTAACCGTGCCGGCCTCGTCAGTGCGGACGGGGACGATGTCGACGTAGACGATCGGCAGTCGCTCACGAGCCGACTCCAACTCGTCGCGGGCCAACCAACTCGTCCCCGACTGCGACTCGATCTGCGTCATACCTCTTTCTAGCGGGCGCGCGGTGCGGCCGATCGCGCACCCGCCGTCGAGCCATTGTGAATTTTATGTGAGCCCGATAGATTGAGGAGATCCACGGCGGGGGTCGAGGAGGTTCTCGCCATGACTTGGCTCCCCACCGGGTATGTCTGGCTCATGCTCGGCATCGACGCCGTCGCCGTGTTCGTCATCTGGGCCGTTGGCACCTTCACCCCGCGTACTCGGGCGGTCTCGCCCGTATCGGCGCTCAAGCGGCTGCGCGGCTGGCACGTCGTCGACGAGATCGCCGCCGAGGTCGCCGACGTCGATCATGTCGTGATCGCACCCGCCGCCGTGCTCGCCATCGTCACCGAGGACCGCGACGGCGACCGCGAGCAGGCCGGCGACCTGCACGCGGCCGAACGCGGCGCTGCGCAGGTGCGCGAGTACCTCCGGGGACGCAGCGCCGGCGACGCGGTCGTCGTCCCGGTCGTATGGGTGAGCGGTTCGGACACACCCGATCTCGCGGGCGGCCACCGGCTCGTGTCGGGCGTGCACATCGTCGACGGCGACGATCCTGGAGCGTGGCTGCACGTGTTCCGCGATGCCCGCTTGGCCGGCGCCGACCGGCTGCGGCTGTGCCGCGAACTCGACGCGTCGATGGCGAGCGTGCCCACCGTGCGTCGGCTGCGCGCACCGCGCGCCGTCCCTCCGCCGGCCGCGGACGCTGCCTGAGTCAGGTCGTCAGCCGCTCAGGTCGGTGCCACTGAGGTCGACAACGAGATCGGCGTCGTGCTCGGTCGGTGCGACGAGATCGGCGTTGCGCTGATCGCTGCGCTGGACCCACCGGGCCGCTTCGGCCGGTGACTTTCCGAACTGGACGTGACGGGCGACCAGGCGAGCGAGCCGAAGCTGCTCCTCGACGCGACAGAACCAGACCTCGGCGAAGTGCCGCCGCACCTCGTGCCACTCGGGCAACAGCAGATAGTTGCCCTCGCTGATCACGACCCGCGTCGACTCGGGCACCGCGATCGCCTGGGCGATCGGCTGTTCGACGATCCGATCGAAGCCGGGCGCCCACACCGCCGCACCGGACGCGATGCGGGCGAGCAACGCGGCGTAGCCGTCGAGATCGAAGGTGTCGGGCGCCCCTTTGCGGTCGGCCCGCCCCAGCCGCGTGAGTTCTACATCGGCAAGGTGAAAGCCGTCCATCGGGACGTGCGCGACCGCCGGAAAGCCACCGAGCCGACTCGTCAGCACCTGCGCCAGCGTCGTCTTGCCGCTGCCCGGCGAGCCGGTGATGCCGATCAGCACCCGTCCGGATGTGTTCGCCGACAGCGCAACCGCGCGTGCCACCAGGTCATCGACAACGCCCATCGTTTCGACCTTAAGGTGGAGTGGTGAAGCCCACCGACATCACCCACCTGATTTCGCTCGGCGCCCCGACCGTCTCACCCGACGGTCGCAGTGCAGTGGTCGCAGCGTCACGTCCCGATCTGGACGAGAACGACTATCGCTCGCAGCTGTGGCTCGTCGACCTGACGGGCAACGACGAGCCGCGCAAGTTGACGCACGGCGAGAGCGACGGCGCGCCGCGCTACTCGCCCGACGGCAAGTGGCTCGCCTTCGTGCGCAAAACCGACGACAAGCCGCAGTTGCACGTGCTGGCGACCGGCGGCGGTGACGCGCGCAAGCTCACCGACCTGCCCGGTGGCGCCGGCGAGGCACGATGGTCGCCGGACTCGTCGACGATCGCGTTCACGGCCCGGGTGCCCGAGGAGGGCCGCTACGGTCAGGACGACAAGATCACCCCGGACAAGGAAGCGCCGCGGCGCATCACCGGCCTGCAGTACCGCCTCGATGGCGTGGGGTTCCTGATCGATCGACGGCGCCATGTGTTCGTCGTCGACGTCGCCGGTGACGACGAGCCGAAGCAGCTCACGTCCGGCGACTGGGACGACACCGACGTGACCTGGAGTCCGGACGGCGCGTGGCTCGCCTTTGTGTCGCGGCGCCACGACCGGCGCGAGCACGACCTCAACGCCGACGTCTTCGTCATGCGCCCGGACGGCAGCGATCTGCGCCAGGTCACCGACTCGACGTTGTGGGCCGGCGCCCCCGAGTTCACCGAGTCGGGCGACGCGATCGTGTTCGTCGGCGGCGACCCCGGTCCGGGCGGCACGACGTGGGTCGGCACCCAGACGGGCTTGTATTCGGTGCCGGTGGTGCCGGGCGGCCGGGCGAGCCGGCTGACCGACCCCGAGCGCTACAACCTGGTCGAGGACAGCGGGGTGCTCGTCCGCGGCGACAGCGTCCTCGCGCTGTACGAGAACCGCGGCGCGAACGACCTGATCGCCATCGCATTGGACGGATCGGGGCCGACGACGGTCTCGTCCGGGCACCGCATGGTGGGCGGCTTCGACCGTGTCGGCGACACCATCGTCGTCTCGTACAAGGACGAGCAGACCAGCGGCGAGCTGGGCCTGCTGCGCGACGGCGACGTGCACCGGCTCACCGACTTCGGCAAGCAACTGCGTGACAACGCTGCGCCACGCCCGATCATCGAGCTCACGCCATCCGCACCCGACGGGCAGCAACTGCACGGCTTCCTCGTGCTCCCCGACGGCGACGGGCCGCATCCGGTGCTGTTGATGATTCACGGCGGGCCGTTTGCGCAATACGGCTGGACGGTGTTCGACGAGGCGCAGGTCTACGCGGGCGCCGGGTATGCGGTTGTGTACACGAACCCGCGCGGCTCGTCCGGCTACGGCGCCGCGTACGGCAAGTACATCAAGGGCGATGTCGGCGACCGGTCGATGGGTGACCTGATGGCGATGCTCGATGATGCGCTTGCTCGTCCCGAACTCGACGAGTCACGCCTCGGCGTCCTTGGCGGATCGCACGGCGGCTTCATGACGTCGTGGATCGTCGGGCACACCGATCGCTTCGCCGCCGCCATCAGCGAGCGCGCCGTCAACGCGATCGACAGCTTCGGCGGGTCGAGCGACATCGGTTGGGGATTCGGTGACGACCTCTACGGATCCGACCCTGCCGAGCAGCATCGGCAGAGCCCCCTGACCTACGCCGACAAGATCACGACGCCATTGCTGATCATCCACTCCGAGCACGACTGGCGGTGCCCGATCGAGCAGGCACAGCGGCTCTACGTCGCGCTGCGCAACCGTGACGCCGACGTCGAGATGTTGATCTTCCCGGGCGAAGGTCACGAGCTGTCGCGATCCGGCCTGCCGAGTCATCGCGTCGCGCGGTTCGACGCGATCCTCGAGTGGTTCGACAAGTACCTGAAGCCGTAGCGCCGATTTGCGCAGGTCCCCTGTCCACTTCAGGATCGGGAAATGCGTCTTCTGCTCGCCGTGTCCGCCGTTGCCCTGTCAGTCATCGCGTTTGCGTTGCCGGCAGGGGCATCGGGATTCAACGCCACGCGCGAGGCGAAGAACTTCGCGATCACGCAGGAACGCCAGGCCGAGTACGACACGCCTGCCTACCAGCAGCGGCTCGCGACGGTTGGTGCACAGAACTTCGCTGCGGCGACGAAGGCCCAGGCGGACGATCCGGCGCGCAACTTCGCGAACAACCTGTGCTGGTCGATGCAGAACGGTTGCGCCGGTGACATCCGGCTCTACAACTGGGGACCGAAGCACTACGGCATCGTGCGCAAGGTGCTGTTCACCGCGCGCGACGGCGCAACGCTCTCAGGGCATGTATGGGCGACGCGACGTGGCCCTGCGCACCGTCCCGGCGTGGTCATCACGGACGGCTCGGTGCAGGCGGACGAGGCGATGTACTGGTACGCCGCGCAGACACTGGCCAAAGAGGGTTACGTCGTGCTGACCTTCGACCCGCAGGGGCAGGGGCAGAGCGACACCTTCGGCACCGGCGCCGATCGCACGGAGGGCGTGCCCGCCCAGAGCGACGGCCGCCCGTTCTACGACGGCACCGAGGACGCACTGAACTTCTTCCTGTCGACGCCTGCGCATCGCTACCGCCCCGTGCCCAGCTGCAGCACCGGATCGAGCCACGCGCCCAAGCAGTTCCGGCGCGTCAAGCGTGGACTCGACGCCGGGTACAACCCGCTGTGGAAGCTGCTGAACCGCAACGAGATCGGGCTCGCCGGCCACTCCTACGGTGCCGCGGGCGTTTCCTACATCGGACAGTGGGACCACCGGGTCAAGGCGATCGTCGCGTGGGACAACCTCGGCGGCCCCGGCCCGTCCGACGGATCTGTGCCCGGCATGAAGGGCGGGAAGAGCCTCGGCGAGCAAGGGTGTCCGGCCGATCCTGCGGCGCGCCGCACCGTCGGGATCCACACGCCGGCCCTCGGCATCTCTGCCGACTACGGCCTCCCGCCGACGCCGAACACCTCGGAGCCCGATCCGGAGGCGAAGTCAGTGTGGTCGTTGCGCTACAGCAAGGCCGGCGTCGACACCGGCGAGATCATCATCCGCGGCGGCTCGCACCTCGACTTCAGTTACATCCCCAACCAGGCCTTCGGCGCCTCGCTGCGCGGCCCGGACATCAGCAACTGGTACACCGTCGCGTGGTTCGACAAGTACCTCAAACACCAGCGCTCGGCAGACCGCCGGCTGCTCACCTCTCGGTGGCGCCACGACCGCATCTCGCAAAGCGTCGACCCGCGGCACGACCCGAACGCGTTCAGCTTCTACTACCCGTCGCGGCTGGACATCCACAAGTTCGGCGGGGCACACATCGTGTGCTCGAACCTGCGGCGCGGCTGCTCTGCTCTGTACAAGCAGGACGGCGTGCGCGGACCGTTCCGGTACGTCCGCATCGACCAGACCCCCGACTGACTGGCGCAGGACTGTTCGCATTGCAATCATCGGTGAGGTGAAGGTTCGCGCGACGCCAGGTCCGCCGAAGTAGTGAGTATCGAATTCCTGCCCGGCCCCGAGCCGGACGACGTCGACGACGAGCAACTGGCAGAACCCGAGCGGCGACATCCACGGTGGACGTGGCTCGTCGTCACACTCGCCGTCGCAGGCGCGGCGGTATGGGTGGTCACCCGTCCGTCCTCGTCTCCGCCGCCCCCGCAAGCGTCCGCGTCGGCGCCGACGCAAACACGCACGCCGCGCGCTGATCCTGCCTGCCGCGGCGTTCCGGATTGCGCAGTGTCCTCGACGGTCCCCGCCGATCTCGATCAGCTCGCCCAGGCGTACCTGCCACCAGGTGTACGCCTGCACGTCCACAGCGTCATCGCAGTCAATTCGCTGACGCACGGCGATCTGCTGGTCCGTCGCGATATCGCAGCCTTCGTCGATTCGGTCACCGTTCTCATTCGTGTGCAACGCGGCGGCCCCGCCAATCGCGTGATCACGCCCGACCCACCGGGCTTCGGGTCCGTCCTGCTGCATCAGACCAACTCGGGGTTCATCGTCCGGCTGCAATACCTCGCACCCGAAACCGTGCCGCCGATGGTTGCTCAGCTGAATGCCTTGATGCGCGACCCCCGGCTCGTACGATCGGCCTGAGACGGACGTGGGGATGCGGTCTCATGGCGAGAGTGTCAGGCGGACGCCGGCGCAGGGCGCTTGCGGCAGCCAGCTGGATCGCGCTGTGCGCCGTCGCCCTCGTCGGCGCCGTGACGTCCGGACGGGCCGCCGGGTCCTGGCCGAGCTCGCGTAACGGCTCCGCGCTGCGGGAGCTGCAGTTCAACCTGTGCGACAGCGGGATCGCCGGCTGCTACACCGGCCGATCGGTAAGCACGGCTGCCGATGTGATCCGGCGCGAGCGTCCGGACGTTGTGACCCTCAACGAGGTCTGCCGCACGGACGTGGCAACCCTCGCCCGTGCCGTGTCTGCCGCGCGCAACAACGAACCGGTCGCAGCCGCGTTCAAGGCCGCCCGCAACCGGTCGACGGGCGGCCCGTTCCGTTGCGTGAACGGTCAGTCCTACGGCATCGGAGTGGTGGCGCTACTCGGATCGTCCCGGACGCGTTACCGCACGTACTCCGGCGTCTACCCGCAACAGGATCTGGACGACCCCGAGGAACGGGTCTGGGTGTGCCTCGACCTGTCCAGCGGGTTACTTGCCTGCACGACGCACACCGCAAGCACGAGTCGCACGATCGCCCTCGCCCAATGCCGCTACTTCCTGGACACGGCCGTGCCGAAGGTCCGCAGCCAGATCGGAGATCTTCCCGTCACGCTCGGCGCGGATCTCAACCTGCGCGCCCACGGCACACCGTCGCCGCAGTCGTGCCTGCCGGGCGGCTACGGACGCGCCGATGACGGCTTGCTGCAAGACGTCATAGCGAGCAACGGCATCGCCGTTGGATCGCGCACTGTCATCGACATGCACGGTGCGACCGATCACCCGGCGCTGCTCGTCGAACTCAACGTCAAGAGTCCCGTTCGCGCTGCGACTCGTCGAAGGTGACGTTGATGTCCTGGAAACCCTTGAATCGCTGCGATTTCGCCATACCCGTGTAGGCCCGGCGATCGGCCGTGGTGAGCTCGACGTCGTCGGTGAACGGAGTCAGCAGCGAACGCGGATAGAGCTTCAGTTCGCGCACGGCGTTGTACTCGACGGCGATGACGACGATGAGCGCTTCGAGGTAGATCCACGCCACGAGGCCGAGGACGAAGGCGAAGACCGCGTTCGTCGCGGTCGCGTGCTTCACGACGGAGCCGATGTAGGCGGTGCCGACGTACTGCAGCAGCTGCCACGCGATTGCGGCCGCGATAGCGCCACGCACGATGCACCGCCACGGCAAGGGCCGCGCAGTTGCAACCCGGAAGCCGAGCATGAACACCCCGACGTTGACGACCAGTGACGCCAGAACCAGCAACACCTTCAGCCCCGTGTCGACGCCCGCGCCAAAGGCCGACGTCGTCGTGCTGAGGGCCGACAGAACGGTCGTGCCGATGATCGACAGGCCGACCACGAGCAGCAGCACCAAGCTGCGCAGCCTGCTCCGCAGCGGATTCGGCCGGCTGTTGCGCGGCACGCGCCAGATCGTGTTCATCGCGTTCTGCGCTGCCTGCGCAACGCCGAGACCGCCGTAGACGGTGCCCAGGATGCCGACCACCAACCCGAGCCCGCTGCCGCTGACGCCGCGCGGGTCGGTGAGTTGATCGCCGACGACCGGGAACTGCCCGAGCGCGGAGTTGAGCACCTGCTGCGTCAGCGACGGGTCGCTCTGCAGTACGAAGTTGAGGATCGTCGAGCCGAGCAGCAGCAGCGGGAACAGCGACACGATCCCGTAGTAGGTGATGATCGCCGCGAGGTACGTGCCCTGGTCATCGACGAACTTGTAGAGCACGGCGATCGGGAACCCGGCACGGCGATGCGTGCGCTGATACCGGTCGAGCCGCTCGACGAAGGTCACCGTGACCTCCTCGGGCCTGGGTGCTGCAATCGTAAGCAGCTACTCAGAAAGTCTTGTGCAGGACGAGCGGATAGACGGGCCCGGCGCCGGCCTCGCGCAGCAGCACGGCAGAGACCGTGAGCGTGAAGCTGCTGCGCACGGTGTCGTCGAGCAGCAGCACCGGCCCCGCCGGCACCGCACCCTCGACGGACAACCGGGTCAGCGCGAGCCGCGCCGAATCGACGTTCGTCGCGGCGTCCGCCTGCAAGCCCGGACCGTCGGCGTGCAACGGCGTCGCGACCTCCATTCGGCCCAGCGTCGCGATGCGTTCGGCCAGATCGGCAAGCAGCCCGTTGTGCCGCCGCGACGGCACCCACGTGATCCATGTCGGACGCCCGGCGGGCCAACCCCACTTCGACAGCACGCCCACGACGCCGTCGAACACCTCTGCGGAAACCGGTTGATCCCTTTGCAGCGCAGCCGAAACTGCGGCGAGCCAGGCGGGGTCCTCTGCCAGCGCAAGCGCACGACCCGGTTCGGCACGAGTGCTTTCGGCGATCTTGCCGCGGCGCGGTGCGCCGGCGGGCCACATCTTGCGCGGCTCGATGACGACCGTCTGCGAGCGCAGATGCACCAGGGCGGCACGAACGGTGTCGGGCGACGGCTCTCGCAGCGGCAGCCGTCCCGTGCACACCGCGCACCGGCCGCAGTCGGCCTCGGTCGGGTCGTCGAGTTCGGCGCGCAGCTGCCGCATCAGGCACGACTCGCCGCGCTCGTAGCGCAGCATGGCGCGCTGTTCGCGACGCCGTGCGGCGGCGATCGCCTCGTGGCGCGCCGCGTCGTAGACCCACTCGCGCCCCGTCGACACCCAGCCGCCGTCGACGCGCTCGACCGCCCCATCGACGTCGAGCACCTTCAGCAGGGTCTCGAGGCGCGTGCGGCGCAGCCCGGAATCGGCCTCGAGCCGTGGCAACGACACCGGTTGGTCGGCGAGGATCGCGAGCACCCGTTGCACGCGATCCTCGGACGGGAACGCGGTCGAGTCGAAGAAGGCCCAGATCTTCTCGTCGGCGCTGGTGGGCAGCAGCACCGCATGCGCTTCGTCAAGGGCACGGCCGGCACGTCCGACCTGTTGGTAGTAGGAGATCGGCGACGGCGGCGCACCGAGATTCACGACGAAGCCGAGCGTCGGGTGATCGAGGCCCATGCCCAGGCTCGAGGTAGCCACGACTGCGCGCAATTCATGCGCGAGCAGTCGCTTCTCGATCAACGCACGCTCGTCGGGCGGGGTCGCGGACGAGTACGCCGCGACTTCGTACCCGCGCTCGGCGAGGAAGCTCGCGAGCCGCGTCGTCTCGGCGACCGTGAGCGTGTAGATGAGCCCGGATCCCGGCAGGCCGGCCGCGAGCGCATCGGCGATCCACGCGTACGCCGTGGGCAGGTCGGCTGTCGAGACGACCGACAGCGCCAGGCTCTCGCGGTCGAGCGAGCCGCGCAGCGTGATGGTGTCGGTGCCCAGTTGCGCCGCCACGTCGGCGGTGACGCGATCGTTCGCCGTCGCAGTCGTGGCGAGCACTGGCGTGCCGTCTGGCAGCCCGGCGAGCACATCGCGGATGCGCCGGTAATCAGGACGGAAGTCCGACCCCCAGTCGGACACGCAATGGGCTTCGTCGACGACGAGCAGTCCGATGCGCGGCGCGAGACCGGGCAGTACCCGCGACCGGAAGCCCGCGGAGTTCAGCCGCTCCGGCGAGATCAGCAGCACGTCGACCTCGTCGGCCGCGATGCGCGCCTCGATCTCTGACCAGTCGTCGATGTTCGCGCTGTTCAAAGTCACAGCGTTCAGCCCTGACCGCGTCGCCGCCGCGACCTGATCACGCATCAGCGCGAGCAACGGCGAGATCACCAAGGCCGGCCCGGAGCCGGCCTCTCGACGCAGACCCGCAGCGATCCAGTAGACCGCCGACTTGCCCCATCCGGTCCGTTGGATGACAACGACCTTGCGGCGCTGCTCGACCAGCGCCTCGATCGCCGTCCACTGGTCGTCGCGCAGCACCGCGGACGGTCCGGCGAGCCGGGTCAGGTGTTGCTGGGCGGTCGCGCGTAGATCGGACACGCTGCCTATCGTGCCGTGCGCGTCGGACGAAGCCGCGCCGTCCACAGGATCAAACCCAGCAGCGGCAACGCGGCGCCGAACCAACACATGCCCGTCCAGCCGTACGCCGAGTGCACCACGCCCGCGATCGCGGATGCGATCGCGCCACCGACGAACACCGTCGTCATGTAGACGGTGTTGACCCGGGCGCGCGCCTCACTGCGCAGCGAGTAGATCTCCTGTTGGCTCATGACCTGGTGGCACTGCACCGCCAGGTCGAGCAGCACGCCCGCCAGCGCAAGCAACACGACGCTCGAGTGGCCGACCGCCGCCAGGACCAGCGCAATCGCCGCGAGCGCTATCGCGGCGCCACTTGCCGACCGACCGTGGCCACGATCGGCGAGCCGGCCGCCCAGCGGGGCCGCCGCGGCACCGGCCGCACCGACCAGGGCGAACACGCCGATCTCGGCTTGCGTGAGGTGATGCTCGTCGATGAGTTCGTAGGCGATGCCCGTCCAGTACACGGTGAACGCACCGAACATGGCAGCCTGGTTGAGTGCACGCCAGCGCAGCACCGGCAGTTCGCGCGGCAGCCGCAGTGTGGTCGTCAACAACTCGCGGTAACCGTTCACATGGGCCGGCCGGTACTCGGGCAGCAGCCGCCGCAGCGCGATGACGAGCACGACCATGAGCACAGCGGACACGAAGTAGATCGCGCGCCACCCGAACCAGTTCGCGACGAAGCTGGATGCGGATCGCGCGAGCAGGATGCCGAGCAGCAGCCCGCTCATCACCTGTCCGACGACCTTGCCGCGCGAGTCGTCCGGCGCCATGTGGGCCGCGAGCGGGACCACGATCTGCGCCACGACCGACGTCAGCCCGACCAGCACCGATATCGCGAGGAACACGGCGAAGACCGGTGACACGGCGGTCAGCAGCAATGCCAGCGCGGTCGCGAACAACACCCGCGTGATCAGCCGACGGTTCTCGAACAGGTCCCCGAGCGGCAGGACGAGCAACAGCCCGATCGCGTACCCGATCTGCGTCAGCGTGACGACGACCGACGCTGCACCCTGACCGACGCCGAAGTCCTTCGCGATCAGATCCAGCAACGGTTGCGCGTAGTACAGGTTCGCGACCGCGAGTCCGGACGTCACGGCGAGGACGACGGTGACCACGCCGAGCTCGGGCGGAGCGGTCTTCTCGGTCGTGGCGGCCATATCTATACGGTACGTCTACTATTTTCCGACGCCAGCCAACAGCTGTGTGACAAGCGTCGCGCCGAGATCGGTCGGCAGGTCCGCGTGACCGAAGATCAGCCGGTAGTACAGCGGCCCGTACAGCTGGTCCATCAGCGTTTCCGCGTCGAGATCGGCGCGCAGCTGCCCGCTCGCAATCCCGCGACGGATCACCTCGGCGGCAACGGCGCGGCGCGGCGCGAGCCACCGCTCGCGAACGGCGCGGGCCAGGTCGGGATCGCCGAGCACCTCAGCAGCGACGGCGCGCATGATCGGGCCGACATCGGTGTCTCGGAAAAGGCGGATGAGCTCGTCCAGCTGGTATTGCAAGGCCGCCGCGGTGTCGAGGCCTTCCGGGATCGCGATCGAGTCCTGCATGCGGTGCATCAGCCCGTCGAGTGCGACCGCACCCCGCGAGGGCCACCACTTGTAGATGGTCGCCTTGCTGACGCCGGCGCGCGCGGCGATCGCCTCGATACTCGCCGCGGCCAGGCCGCCGCTGAGCATCAGGTCACCCGCCGCCTCGACGATCGCGCGGCGCGACTGCTCACTGCGGGGACGTCCGGCACCCATTTCGGGACACCTCCAATTAACGAACGCAGCGTACCGTTTTTTGTTATGACGAAGACATGGTTCATCACCGGCGCGTCCAAGGGCTTCGGCCGTGAGTGGACGATCGCCGCACTCGAGCGCGGTGATCGCGTCGCAGCAACCGCACGCGACCCGCGCACCCTCGACGACCTCGCCGCCAAGTTCGGCGACCTGCTCCTTGCGCAGCAACTCGACGTCACCGATCGCGGCGCCGCATTCGCGACCGTCCAGGCTGCGCACGAGCACTTCGGCCAGCTCGACGTGATCGTGAACAACGCGGGCTACGGACAGTTCGGCATGGTCGAGGAGCTCAGCGAGGCCGACGCCCGCGATCAGATCGAGACGAACCTGTTCGGCGCGCTCTGGGTGACCCAGGCTGCGCTGCCCTTGCTGCGAGCCCAGGGCAGCGGCCACATCCTGCAGGTGTCATCCATCGGCGGCATCAGCGCATTCCCGAACGTCGGCATGTACCACGCGTCCAAGTGGGGGCTCGAGGGCTTCAGCCAGGCCCTGGCGCAGGAGGTCGCCGAGTTCGGCATCAAGGTCACGCTGATCGAACCCACCGGCTACTCGACCGACTGGGGCGGCCCGTCTGCGCGGCACGCCACCGCGAACCCTGTGTACGACGGTGTGCGCGAGGCGTCCGCAGCCGCCCGGGCCAAGCGGATCACGACGCCGGGCGACCCGGCCGCGACACGCGATGCGGTGCTCAAGGTCGTGGACGCCGAGAACCCGCCGCTGCGGATCTTCTTCGGCAAGGGCGTCCTGGACGTGGCCAAGGCCGACTACGCGAGCCGCATCGCCACCTGGGACGAGTGGGAGCCGGTCTCCATCGAGGCACACGGCCAGGCCTGAGACTCGCCGCGGGCGACGACGGAAAAGATTCTTCGAAAAAGTTGTCGTCGCCCGCGATCCCCAGGGCTCATACCGGTGACCGCCTGATGCACCCGGCATCGGCACATCGGAAAGAGAGCCCGTCATGTTCGCTTCGAAACTCGTCACTCACACCGTCCGCACCACCACCGTCGCCCTGATCGCGGGCATCGTCTCGCTGATCGCAGCGATGCTCGGCGCCTCGCCGGCGTCGGCAACCACACCGTCCGTCACGGTGCGCGCGGCTGGCATCAACCACCCGTACTCCTGCCCGCAGACCAACACGTTCAACGCCCGGATCCTGTCCAACGGACCGGCAAACGTCAGCTACCACTGGAAGCGCAGCGACGGCTCGGTCGGCCCGACTCGCGCGCTGCACTTCCGAGGCGCGGGCCGGCACAGCTCCACCGTCCACGACACCTGGCAGATCTCGGTCAACTACAGCGGCTGGGAGCGGCTTGTCGTCACGAGCCCCAACCGCGTCGAGACCCGCGAGATGTTCTTCGACACCGAGTGCGCCACCGGGCTGGACTCGGCCTGGGCCACCGCCACCGACTCGAGCGCACTGTGCGGCGACGTGTACACCGACCTGGGCGGCCAGATCTTCTTCTGGGGCACCCCGCCCGCCGGCGTTCGCTACTACTGGACCGTCGACGGAACGCGCGTCGGGGACACCACGGTGACCGACCCGTCCGTGCTCGCGTCCGGCGGCATCTCGCCGACCTTCCACTACGCGTTCATCGCGACGGCCGGCACGACGGGCCACAGCGTCCACCTGCACGCCGAGACCACTGACGGCACGTTGCTGTCGGACTCGCCGGTCGCGTTTTTCGACACCACCTGCGCCTGACAGCGCACCCGACCGATCGTCGCCCGGGCGCAGCGCGCCCGGGCGACGACGCTGCTGCCGAAACGGTGCCCCGATGACCACTGCCGAAGAGTCTGGTGATGACGTATGGTCCGATCCGTGGAAGATCGCGCCCTCGTGGCGGCGATCCGGGAGGGAAATTCCGTCGGGCTCGCCGGCGCGTACGACACCTATGGCGACGCGCTGTTCTCGTTCTGCCTGTCGATGCTGCACGACCGTTCGAGCGCCGAGGACGCCGTTCAGGACACATTCGTCGTGCTCGTGCATCGCGTCGGCCAGTTGCGCGATCCGTCCCGGCTGCGGCCGTGGCTCTACGCCGTCGCGCGATCGCAGTGCCTGCGCCAGATTCGATCGGCCCGCCGCAACGTGCCACTCGAGGCATGGGACGAGACGATGAGCGCCGAGACGCCTGATTTGGACGCCGCGCCGCACAGTGCACATCTGCAAGCGCTGGTGTGGCAGGCGATGGGCGGCCTGAACACCGGTGAACGCGCAGCGCTCGAACTGTCGCTGCGACACGGGCTCGATGGCGACGATCTGGCCGCCGCGCTCGACGTCACCCGAAGCAACGCGAACAAGCTGCTCGAGCGCGGCCGTGCCGAACTCGAACGCAGCCTGGCCGCGCTGCTGGTCGCGCGCGATCCGTCCCGCTGCGGCGAACTGGCCGAGATCGTGGCCGGCTGGGACGGCGTGATGACGCCACTCATGCGCAAGCGGATCGCACGCCACATCGATCGCTGCCCGGAGTGCGGCGAGCAGAGGAAGCGCCGAGTCAGCGCTGCCGCGTTGTTCTCGGTCATCCCGTTGCTGGCGGCGTCTGCGCAACTGCGCTCGCGCGTCGTCGGCGGGTTCCGACTCGTATCAGACGACAGTGCCATGGGCGCCCGCGACCGGGCCGCCGTCGAGAGCATCGCCGGTTACGACGCGGCCGGCTTCCCGAGCACGCGGCCGCGGCGTCGGCGGGTACGTGGCGTTGCTGCGGCCGCAGTCGTCGCAGCGGTCGTGGCCGGCGCCTTGGTGCTGCACTCGGCAATGGCGCCCGACCCGCGACCGGCGGCGGCGCTGGCGGCGAATACGGGAACGGCGACGAGTGCGGAATCGACGGTCGCGGCTGTCGCCACGAGTCGAGCGGTCGCGAGCTCATCGCACACTCACGCAGTCAGCTCGCTCACGCATCGACCGACGCGAACGGCAACGTCGACCACGGCGCCCGCGTCGCCCACACCGTCCGGGGCGACAACGACGAGCATCGCCGTCCTACCGCCGCCGACGCCCGCACCGCACCCGCACACGTCGATCTCGCACCGCCCGACACCTCGCCCGTCGCGGTCGTCGACCGCGCCATCGCACGCGTCGCACACGCCGACGACACCCGCGCCGGACACCAGCCCGACCACGCCCAAGCAGGCAACGATGACCGCCACGGTGAACCCGACGAAATACTCCGCGACGACCGGCGGCTCCGGCGTGCTCACGATGTCGGTCACCGGCGCGCCCGTCCACTGGAGCGCGAGCGCGCCCGACGGCGTGACCTTCTCCCCCGCGTCCGGCACCATCCCGGCCGGCTCCACCGGTCACACGAAGGTGATCGTGCCGGCTGCCAAGTCAGGCGCGGTTGCCACGATCACGATCTCCTGGGGGACGGGCAGCACGACGACCACGATCACCTGGTCCTAGAGCCGCCTGGTGAAGCGCGTCACGACTGCTTGCACATTCTAAGACGACCGGTCATATTGGTTGCATGGCCCGTGCGAGCGTCCGTCCTCAACTGGTCGAAGCCGCCCTGGAGCAATTCCATTCCAGGGGCTTCCACAACTGCTCTGTCGACGACATCACCAGGGCGGCCGGCGTCCCGAAGGGCTCGTTCTACAACCACTTCGCGAGCAAGGACGCCCTCGCCGTCGAGGCGCTGCAGCAGTACCAGCAGCGCTCCGTATGGCGCACGACCGACGACGCCGACCTGCCGCCGCTCATCCGGCTCCGGCACCGGTTCGAGGCGATGCGCGCGGTGCTCACCGAGCGTGGCTACACCCGCGGTTGCCTCATCGGGAACATGGGCACCGAACTCGCCGACCTGAACCCGGCCGTCCGCGCCGAGGTGCAGGCGAGCCTCGACTACCGCAGCGCGGCCACGACCGAGCTGCTGCGCGCCGCGCAGGAACGCGGCGAACTGACCGCCGGCCTCAACCCGGCCGTGCTCGGCCCGTTCCTCACCAACGCCTGGGAAGGCGTGGTTACCCGCACCAAGGTCTGCAAAACGGCACAGGCGATGGACGAGTTCTTCGCCGTGCTCGACGGATTGTCCGCAACGACTTCGGAAGTGACTTCGTGAAGCTGTCCCGCACCACCACGTTCTGGCTCGTCGTAGCCGCCTACCTGACGTTGATGATCTCGGCGAGCACACCGTCGCCGCTCTACGTCGTGTACCAAGCCGAATGGCATTTCCCGACCTCGACATTGACGATCGTGTTCGGCGTGTACGCGCTCGCGCTGCTCACCTCGCTGTTGACCGTGGGAGGCCTGTCGGACTTCATCGGACGCAAGCCGGTGCTCATCGCGGCCCTTGCGTTGCTGACCGCAGCGATGGTCGTGTTCGCCAACGCCGACGGCGTCGCCTGGCTGTATGTGGCACGCGTGATGCAGGGCCTCGCCGCCGGTGCCGCGATCGGGACGTTGAGCGCGTCAATCGTCGCGCTGGCGCCGACCGGCAAGGAACGTCTTGCCGGGATGCTCAACGCATTGATTCCCAGTATCGGGCTGGGTCTCGGCGCGCTGATCGCGGGCACATTCGCCGAGTACGCGCCTGCACCGACCGTGTTCGTCTTCGTCATCGTTGCCGCCGCGCTGGCACTGCTCGTGATCCTGTTCGCATTCGCGCACGAGTCGGACGAGCTGCGCGACGGTGCCTTGGCATCGCTCGTCCCGCGGCTGCGCGTGGCGCAGCCGGTGCGTGCAGCCTTCGTCCGCGCGACGCCGTCGCTGTTCGCGCCGTGGGCGCAGATGGGGCTCACCCTGTCGCTGCTGGTCTCGTTGGCTGCCGTGCAGTTCGGGATCACGAACCGGTTCGAGTCGGGTCTGATCGTCGTCGTCGTCTGCCTGGCGGCGGCGGTGTCCGGTTTCGTGCTGCGTGACGTCACGCCCGCACGTACGAACAACCTGGGCGCGCTCGGACTGATTGCCGGCGTGATCATCACGCTGTACGGCCTGCACGTCGACGAGCTCACGGTGTTCGTGGTCGGCTCAGCGGTCGGTGGCCTCGGACTGGGCGGGTCGATGAGCGGTTCGATCCGCACGTTGTCGGCGCTGCCGCAACCCGCGGAGCGCGGCGAGTTCTTCGCCGCGGTCTACACGGTCGGCTACGTGGCGTTCTCCGTCCCGGCCGTCGCAGCCGGGTTCGCAGCCGTCCATTACGGGCTGCGTGACGTCGCGTACGTCTACGGCGCCGGTGTGATCGTGTTGGCACTCGCAGTGCTCGCGTTGTCCGAACCGCGCCGCTCGCCGGCACGGGTCGAATCGGAGTCGCCCGAGCTCGTCGCTGCCTGTCGCGACTGACGATCCTTCGGCATCGTCGAGACGGCGACAAGGACCAGCACCGCGACGACGGCGACTGCGAGATACACATTGTGGATCGCGTCGCTCAGCGGCTCGGTCTTGTACGAGTGATTCTCGATCGCACCGAACACGGCGACGCCGACCGCGCTGCCTGTCGAACGGAAGAACATGTTGGTGCCGGTGACAACGCCACGTTCTTGCCAGCCCACGCTGGTCTGCGCCGCGATCAATGACGGCGTCGCGGACAAGCCCATCCCGAGTCCGATGACGAAGCACATCGCACCGACTTCGACGACGCTCGAGGACGGACCGAGCAACAGCAACAGCCCCGAACCGATCACAACGAGGCTGGCCCCGATCAGGCTGCACACACGGAAGCCGACCCGCAGGTAGATCTTTCCCGCCTGCGACGCGGCGATCGGCCAGCCCATCGTGAGCGTCGCCAACGCGAAGCCGGCGACGACTGGGCCGGTGTCGAGGACGACCTGGACGTAGGTCGGGATGTAGGAGCTGAGGCCGAGAATGATCGCGCCGATTCCGCATGAGGCGAGGCTGCTGGTGATGAGCAATCGGCGCCGAAACACCCACACGGGCAGCACCGGATCACTCGCGCGCCGCTCGATGAATGCGAACGCGACGAGCAGCACCCCGCCGAGGCCGAGGATGAGCACGCTCGGCGCGGATCCCCACGCCCAGGCCTGGCCACCTTCGAGCACGCCGAGGATCAGCAGGGTCAGTCCCACCGTCAGAGTGATCGCGCCGGCATAGTCGATCGTCGGGCGCGATCGCGACACCTTCTCGTGGAAGCGTCGCTGGATCATCACGCCGGCGGCGAGCGACAGTGGGATGTTCACGAGGAAGATCCACCGCCAGCTGACGTACTCGCTGAAGACCCCGCCCAGCGTCGGACCGACGACGGAACTGATGCCCCACACGCTGGCCAGGTAGCCCTGCACCTTGGCCCGCTCCTCGAGGGAGTACACGTCGCCGACGATCGTGACGGCCATCGGGAAGACCGCGCCCGCGCCGAGTCCCTGCACCGCGCGGAACGCGATGAGGACGACCATGTTCCAGGCAATGCCGCACATGATCGAGCCGGCGAGGAACAGCCCGATGCCGAGCAGCATGATCGGTTTGCGGCCGAACAGGTCGGCGAGCTTGCCGTAGATCGGCGTGGTCACCGCCTGCGCCAGCAGGTAGATCGAGAACAGCCAGGGGAACTGGGTGAAGCCCCCGATGTCCTTGACGATGGACGGCACCGCTGTCGCGATGATCGTCGAATCGATCGCGACCAGCCCCGTCGAGAGCATGAGCGCGAGCAGGAGTGGACCGCGTTCGGAGCGCAGCCCGACGTTGTTGGTAGTCAGTTGTTGCCGTCCGGATGCTGTGGGGACGTTGCCATGTCAAGTTTACTGATCAGGTGTCGACCAAACCCGCCGTTGTCGTCGTCGGCAGTCTCAACCTCGACTTGATTGTCAAGGTCGCGGCGCTGCCGGGGCGCGGTGAGACGGTGGTCGGGACGTCCGTGCAGGTGCTGCCCGGCGGCAAGGGCGCGAACCAGGCGGCTGCCGCGTCTGCGTTGTCGTCGTCCGTGGCGATGATCGGACGTGTCGGCGACGACTCGTCCGGTGCAGCGCTTGTCGACGACCTGCGCTCGCGCGGTGTCGACGTGTCGGGCGTCGTCACGTCCGCCCGCCCGACGGGCTCGGCAACGGTCGTCGTGGAGGACGGCAGTGGCGAGAACCTGATCGTCGTTGCTCCCGGTGCCAACGGTGCGCTGATCGCCGACGACGTCACCGTCGATGCGGTCGCGTCTGCGCAGGTCGTGCTCGTGCAACTGGAGATTCCGATGGCCGTCGTAACGGCGGCCGTGGCGCATGCCACCGGTCTTGTCGTGCTGAATCCCGCGCCGCCCGCTGAGTTGTCCGAGGAGCTGCTGTCGCGTGTGGACGTCCTCGTGCCGAACGAGTGGGAGCTCGCACGGATGGCAGGCCGCTCCCCTGCCGACGATTCGCCGGCATCGCTGGCCGATCTGGTTCGTTCGGTGACCTCGCGCGACGTGGTCGTGACGCTGGGTGGGCGTGGCGCGCTGGTCGTCGAGTCGTCCGGTGCCATTTCGCTCGTCGCCCCGCCCGAGGTCTCTGTCGTCGACACAACCGGCGCCGGTGACTGCTTCTGCGGCGCGCTGTGCGTTGCGCTTGCGCGGGGCGACGCGTTGGTGGATGCGGCGCGCTACGCGGTCGTCGCCGGTGCGCTGTCGACAACCGGCGTCGGTGCCCGCGGCGCGTTGCCGTCGGATGCGGAGATCCGCGCTGTGCTCCGTTCGTAGGCTGGCGAGATGAGGGTGAGCAGCGTCGACTACCACACCGCGGGTGAGCCGTTCCGGATCGTCACGGACGGCGTCGGCGAGATTGCCGGCGATACGGTCGCCGCGCGTCGCATCACTGCGTTGCAGTCGCCCGACATCGATCGAGTACGCCAGCTGCTGGTGCAGGAGCCACGCGGGCACGCCGACATGTACGGCTGTTTCGTGGTGCCGCCCGACTCTGCGGGCGCGGATTTCGGTGTGCTGTTCTGGCACAAGGACGGGTATTCGACCGCGTGCGGGCACGGGACGATCGCACTCGGCGCGTGGGCGGTTGATTCCGGACTGGTTGCGGCTGCCGCGGAGGGGATGACCGACGTGACGATCGACGTGCCGTCCGGTCGGGTCGTCGCCCGCGTGCGCCGCGCCGGCGGCGCGACTCGCGAGATCACATTCCGCAATGTGCCCTCGTATGTGGTTGCGCGCGATGTCGCTGTTGCGACTTCGCGTGGGGCCGTCACCGTCGACCTCTCCTGGGGCGGCGCGCTGTATGCCTCGGTGCCGGCGTCGCGGGTCGGACTGTCGGTGGAACGCGGGTCGTATCGCGAGTTGATCGACATCGGCCGCGAAATCAAATGGGCGCTCAACGACAGCGAGCTCGCCCGGCATCCGCACGATGATCGGCTGTCCGGTGTGTACGGGACGATCCTGTTCGACGAGTTGCCCGGCGGCGCCGACGGTCCGGTGCAGCGCAACGTGACGATCTACGCCGACGGCGCCGTCGACCGGTCGCCGTGCGGGTCAGGGACCGCGGCGCGCGTCGCGTTGCTGCACGATGACGGAAGTCTTGCCGGCAAGCAGAGGCTGACTCATCACTCGTTGATCGACACCACGTTCGTTGCGGCGGTGGCGCAGGTCGTGAGTGTCGATGGACATGCCGCGGTGATCCCCGACGTGTCCGGCATGGCGTATCGCTCCGGGGAGCACGTGTTCACCCTTGCCGACGACGATCCCGTCGGGACGGGGTTCGTGCTGAGGTAGCCGAACTCAGCACACCGCGACGCCTGCATCGGTCGGGTCATTCCAGAGCTCTACCAGCGTGCGATGGCTGTGCAGCAATGACTCCCAGTGCACCCAATGCACTGGGAGATAACGGTCGTCGCTGATGCCCCGCTGCCTCGGGTACTGGTTGCAATTGTCCGGATGGTGGATCCACAACCGGCGCCGCCGCGTGCCACGAGTGGCGAACGGCGTCCGCGCCTGGGTGACAGCGTGCGACGACGTCGCACCGTCGAATACCCCAGTGGGGCGATCGTCGATGAGGCTTTCCTCAGGCACGCCGACAGGATGGCATGCGCGAAACCCGATCACCACCGCTGCTGAGAGCGCTCCTCCGAAACAAGAGTGGCGACCTCGGCCTTTCGGCCACGAACGCTTGCGGCGGTCCGGCTACGGATCGGCGGCAGGGGATTCGTCGATCGGTTTGCTGTAGCGCCGCCCGGTGGGAGAGGTCCACCAGGTGGTGCCGTTCGAGTCGCGTGTGACGGACCAGCCGGCGTCGTGTTTGCAGTGGTGATGGCGCGAGCAGACCGGCTCGAGGTTGCTGATGACGGTGTTGCTGCCGTTGAACGGGGCGATGTGGTCGCATTCGCAACCGATCGCGCGCCGGTTGCAGCCGGGGAACCGGCAGGTCGGGTGCTGCGCGGTGACCCACCGCCATTGGGCTGCGGAGGGGTAGCGGGCTTCGGGGTGGTCGTCGATGCCGCACTCCGGGATCACCCGGCCCGCGGCGTCGACCAGGACGCGGTCGATGCGGGTCGATTGGTCGGCCATGATCTCGCGGACCTGGCTGGCGGGGATCGGGCCGTAGCCGGCCAACTCACCCGGCAGGTCACTGGTGCCGTCGGCGGTGTCCTGACGGACCAGCACCTGCACCCGCATCCCGCGTGCGGGTGTCCCGGCTGCGGTGCGGCCCAGGACGAGGTCGCGCAGAGTGTCGGCCCGTTGCTGGTCCATGGTGCGGCCGTCGTTGATCGGGTTGTCTTCTTGCCGCTTCGGTCAGCTGTGCATACATCGCCTCGGCATCGGCGGCGGTGTGGGTGGACCAGATGCCGGCCATCCCGTCCGGCAACGGCACACAGTGGACGAGCCGCTGCGTCTGAGCCTCGACATGACGTTCTTCGGCCTGACGAACATCGAGGCGGGCGATCACGCGCCGCAACGACGCCCGGAACTGCGTCACCGTCTGCTCCGCCGCCCGCCCGATCACCCGGTCTTCGACCTGCGCGATCACCGCCACGTCCAAGTGGCAGGTCAGATTGGCAGCGACGCGGACATGCGCATCACTGATCCGCCCGGCCTCGTGCAGCGCGAACAGCCGAGGCAACTTCGTCGTCAAATGCGTGGCCTGCACCAACCGAGTCTTCGCATAATCCGGCGACCACCGCAGCGCGCACGCCACCTCTTCACGCGCCCACTCCTTGCCATCCGACGGGTCGTGGATCGCGGCCAAGAACCGCTCACGACATGCCTGCGCACGGGCAACCACCGCATCGACCTCAGCCAGGCCGTCGAGCAGCTGATCCCGCGACAAACCCGCAGGATCGATCCGCAACAACCGCTCGATCTTCCTCGCCACAACCCCAACGCTACGACCAGGGTCCGACAATTCTCGGCGGACTCCGCAAGGAGAATCCCTCGCTATTCCGGCCGATTCCATAGATCTGCGCGCCGCACGGGAGCTATTGTTCACCGCGTGGCGATCACGATCACGCACCGGATCAAGTCCGCGAATGACGAGCAGTACAACGCGCTCACCATCACCACGGGCGAGGCGATCCAGCGATTCGGCGGCCCGCCGGATGGCTTGCTGATCCATCTCGCGTATCCCGACGGGGCCGACATCCTCGTCGTCGAGGCGTGGCGGTCAGAGGACGCGATCGGTCAGTGGTACGACGATGTCATCTACCCGTCGCTGACGGCTCACGGCCTCGACGCCGAACGTGTCGGACCGGTGCCCGTCTACGGCCTGATGCGGCACTAGCCGAGTTCACCCCAGCTGCATGCCGTGTTCGGCCAACGTCTCATCCAGGATCCGCAGCGCCTTCGGCCCCATCCCGTGCAGCTTCGCCAACTCGGCGCGCGGCACACCCGCCAGCTGACGCAACGCGGTATAGCCGGCCGAGTTCAGCGCACGCGTCGCAGGAGCGCCGATCTTCGGCAAGCCATCGAGTGAGGTGCTCACGTCAGTCCTATCGCGCGTCGGAGCTCGGCAACACCTTCTACTTCAACCGGCTCGGACGGACGCACGAAACGATCCGGTGTGAGTACCAGGCGCCGGTTGATCGCGACCTCACCGGGACGGCGCTGCCGCCGTTCCGTGCCGTTGTCGACGTAACCGACCTTGCGGCTCACTCCCAGTGACGCCGGGTTGTCGCTGAACGCCCCGGACGTGACCTCGGCCGCATCGAGATGATCGAACATCAGCACACAGATCACTTTGCGCATGGCCGTCCCGATACCGCGACGCTGGAACCGTTGCCCAAGCCATGAGCCGGTTTCGGCCGACCGCACAACGGGATAGTCCCTTGCGCTCACCCCCTGCACCCCGACGAGCTCGCCGTCGACGCGCACAGTCAGATCGAGCAGCCACCGGTTCGGCGAGAAAGTGGCACGCGCATTCCAGTAGTACGCCGCAGTGTTCGCCGGCAACCGATCACGCGGCGCGTCGGTCCACGGCATCGCGAACGGCATCTGCGCGGGATCGTGGATGCCGTCGAGGGCAAGGTCGACCAGCGCAGGGATGTCGACGTCAGTCACCGCACGCAGCTCGAGCGCGCCGCAGCGCAACCGCAGCGCGAACGGCTCCCAGAGGTCATGAGGTTGGGTCATCGACAACCATGATCACCCAATCGTGGTCAGCACGAACGCCATGGCGCGCGCCTCGTCCCGCCACCGCTCGTACCGCCCGCTCGCGCCACCATGGCCACTACCCATCTCGCAACGGAACACGATGAGCGCGTCGTTGGTGCGCGTAGCGCGAAGCCGGGCAACCCACTTCGCCGGTTCGTGATAGCTCACGCGCGGGTCGTTCAAGCCCGCTGTCACGTACAGCGCGGGATAGTCCGCGGCCACGGTGTTCTCGTACGGCGAGTAGCTGCGCATATAGCTCGCCCACGGCTCCTCGCGCGGGTCGCCCCACTCCTCCCATTCGGTAACGGTCAGCGGCAGCGTCGTGTCGTTCATGGTGTTCACGACGTCGACGAACGGCACCTCGGCGAGCGCGGCGGCGAACAGGTCAGGACGCATCGTGACGCAAGCGCCGACAAGCAGCCCACCGGCGGATCGACCGCGCAACGCAAGCCGATCACGCGAAGCCCAACCGAGCGACACCACGTGCGAAGCGCACGCGATCGTGTCGGTGAACGTGTTGCGCTTGTTGAGCAGCTTCCCCTCGAGGTACCAGCGCCGGCCGAGCTCACCGCCACCGCGCGGATGCACGAGCGCCCATACGACACCGCGGTCGAGCAGCGACAACCGGGCCGGCGCGAAGCTCGGCTCGATGGCGTACTCGTAGCTGCCGTAGCCGTAGACCAGGCACGGGTGTGAACCGTCCGGCTGCAGATCCGCACGACGCACGATGTCGACCGGAACCTTCGTGCCGTCGTCGGCAGTGGCCCACTCGCGTGTCGCGGTGTACCGGCTCAAGTCAGCGTTCGGGACGGCCAGTCGCTTGCGCATCACCCGTGCACCGGTCCGCACGTCCTCGTCGTAAACCGTCGTCGGCACCGTGAACGACTCGTAGCCGAACCGAACGAAGGGCACGTCGTACTCGGGGTTCGCGCCGATGCGGACGACATGCGGTTCGCTGCCGAGGTCGACGATGCGTGTCTCGCCGTCGCTGAACAGAATCCTCAGCCGGGTCTGCGCATCGGCCCATTCGTGGATCACAAGATGCCCCGCGAACGGTTCCGCTGCAGTGATCCGCCGCCCTGGCACATGCGCGACCAGTTCGGTCCAGTCGCCCGGCTCATCGAGCGGCGCCGTCATCACACGGAAGTCTTCCGCGTCGAGATTCGTCACGACGACGAACCGATCGCCCCAGTGGTCGATCGTGTACTCGAGGTCGTCGACACGAGGCCGGACGACCATCGGCTCTGCGGTCGGATCGCTCGACGGCAACAGGCTCGCCTCCGCGCTCGTGTGGCTGCCGCACCCGATCACGATCCACTCGCGGCTGCGAGTCAGCTCGACCCACACATAGAAGCGCTCGTCGAGATCTTCGAAGATCAGGACGTCGTCGTCCTGCGCGGTACCGAGCCGGTGCCGCCAGATCTGGAACGGACGCGTCTGCTCGTCAGGCTTCGCGTAGAACAGGTAGGTGTTGTCAGCCGACCAGGCGACGCCGGCCGAACTCGTGTCGACGAGCGTGTCGTCGAGTTCGTTGCCGCTGGACAGGTCACGGACGCGCAGCGTGAATCGTTCGCTGCCGTCGGTGTCGCTGCTCCACGCCGCGAGATTGCCGTCGGCGCTGATCTCGAGCGCGCCGAGGGCGAAGAAATCGTGCCCATCGGCCTCGAGGTTCTCGTCCAGCACAACCTGCTCGCCGGCGGTCTCGGCGGTGCGTCCGCGGCAGTGGATCGCATAGTCGCTGCCCGCGACCGTGCGGCGCAGGTACCACCAGCCCGCATCGTGCACCGGCGCCGACTCGTCTGTCTCCTGCACGCGCGAGCGGATCTCGTCGTACAGCTCGTCGACCAGCGCGGTGCGACCGGAGACCCACGTGTCGTAGTACGTGTTTTCCCGCTCGAGGTACGCGATCGTCTCCGGATCGTCGCGATCCCGCAGCCACGACCACGGATCCTGCTCGTCGCCGAAGGGGCGGTGCCATACATGTGGAATCTGTGGGGCGGCCGGCTCACTCACCCATCGACCCTATCGAGTGGTGTTAAACGTGTTAGCGCACGTCACGTCTGCTATTGGTTGACCATGGCGCGGCTCATCTATTCAGCGATCACGTCCTTCGATGGCTACACAGTCGACGCGAACGGCAGCTTCGACTGGGCCGCGCCGGACGAGCAGGTGCACGCGTTCGTCAACGAGCTCGAGCGGCAGGTCGGCACTTACCTCTACGGCCGCCGCATGTACGAAACGATGAAGGTCTGGCAGACGACGCACGACGATCCCGACCCTGTCGCCGTCACCGACGACTACGCGCAGATCTGGCAGGCAGCCGACAAGATCGTCTACTCGACCTCGCTCGATGCCGTCGAGACACCACGCACCAGGCTCGAACGCGCCTTCGATCCCGCTGCGGTCCGGGAGCTCAAGGACGCCGCCGATCGCGACATCACCGTCGGCGGTCCCACTCTGGCGGCACACGCCCTGCGTGCCGGGCTGGTCGACGAGTTGCAGCAATTCCTGACTCCGGTCGCCGTCGGCGGCGGCACCCGATTCCTGCCCGCTGGTGCACGCTTCGGTCTCGAACTGGCCGACGAGCGCAGGTTCGACAACGGAGTCGTGTTCCTTCAGTACCGCGTCACCGACAGCACTGCGCTATGACCTTCGACGCGCCGGCCGAGCAGTACGACCGCTTCATGGGCCGTTACACCCCGAGTTTGGCGACAAGGTTGTGCGACGCAGCGGGCGTCATCGACCACGGCCGCGCGCTGGACGTCGGTAGTGGCCCAGGCGGTCTAGCCGCGGAATTGTGTGCCCGCCTCGGTGCCGAAAACGTCGCTGCGATCGATCCGTCCGAGAAGTTCATGACCGCATGCCGGGAGCGCTGCCCCGGTGCCGACGTACGCCTCGGCGGAGCAGAGAACCTGCCGTGGTCGGACGCGAGCTTCGACGCGACGCTGTCGTGCCTCGCGGTCGGCTTCTTCGGCGACCCCGACCGAGGCGTCGCCGAGATGGCCCGGGTCACCAGGCCGGGCGGACGGGTCGCAGCCTGCATGTGGGACATCGCCGAGGGCGGCATGACGATGTTGCGCACGTTCTGGGACGGCGTGCGACAGATCCATCCGGACGCCGAGGGCGAACAGGCACGCGCCGGCACGTCACGGGGCGACCTCGCCGTGCGGTTCGAGCGCGCCGGCCTGACCGACATCGACGACAGCAGCCTCACTGTCGAGGCGAGCTACACGGATTTCGATGATTTCTGGGAGCCGATCACCTTCGCGATCGGACCGGCGGGCCAGTACCTGAAGTCGCTGCACGACGAGGAACGAACACGCGTCCGCGAGGCCTGCCGCGCGATGCTGCCGTCCGGACCGTTCACGCTCGACGCCCGCGCCTGGTACGCGACGGGGACGGTCGCGGGGCTGACCTGACGCGCGGTCGTCGAGCGGCGCCACGAGAGGATGGCGGCATGGGATTGCCGTTCTCCGCCGTCACCTCGCTCGTCCCGACCGGGCCGGGACGGTTCGACGCCGACGTCCACCAGGACTGGACGATCGCCCGCAAGCCGAACGGCGGCTACCTGCTCGCAATGCTGGGCCGCGCAGCAATCTTCGTCGGGCCGCATCCGCACGTGATCGCCGCGAGCGCGACGTACCTGCACTCGCCCGAGCCCGGCCCCGTACAGGTCGACGTCGAGGTGTTGCGCGCCGGACGCTCGGCCAGCCAGCTGCGCGTGCGGATGGCGCAGGACGACGTTATGTGCGTCGACGCGCTGATCATCACGAGCGAACTCGCCGCCGACACCGAGCCGTTCTGGAGCGGCGTACCCGTGCCCGCGGTCGCCGATCCGCAGCGGTGCCTGCGGGTGCCCGGCACCTCACCGACGGGCCTGCCCGTGCCCCTGATGGACCAGATCGAGCTGCGGATCGATCCGGCCGACACCGGCTTCGCACGCGGCGAACCGAGCGGGCGCGGCGAGCTGAAGGGCTGGTTGAGCCTGCCCGGCGACGAGGCGTTCGACCCGATCTCGCTGCTGTTCGCCGTCGACGCCTTCCCGCCCGCCACCTTCGAAGTCGCCGCCAGCGGCTGGGTGCCGACCTTGCAACTGAGCGCCTACGTCCGCGCACTGCCGGCCGCCGGGCCGATGCGGATCCTGCACAAGGCACAGCTGATCGAGGCCCAGAAAGTCGACGAGGTGTGTTCCGTGTGGGATGCCCGGGGACGACTGGTCGCACAGGGCGCGCAGCTGGCGGGGATCCGCCTAGGGTGAGGTTGGGAAAACACACGAATGGGGCATAGAGACGTCATGGCTGAAGAGAACCCCCCGAGCACTCGCATCCTGCCTCGAACCCGGGGAGCCGCGAGTGGCGTACTGCTCGTGTTGTTGGGCGCCTGGGGCGCCCTCGCGCCGTTCATCGGCCCGACCTTCACCTTCGCCTTCACCCCGGACAAGGCGTGGCACTGGACCGCCGCGCGTGGCTGGTACGAGGTCGCGCCCGGATCAGCGGTGTTCGTCGGTGGACTGCTGCTGCTCATCGCCCGCAGCCGCGCGATCACCGTGCTCGGCGCGTGGTTCGCAATCCTCGGCGGTACGTGGTTCATCGTCGGCCCGGCAATCTCCAGCGAAGTGACGCTGGGTTCGCTGGGCCAGCCGATCGGTTCGAGCTCCGCGCAACGCATCGGCGAAGTGCTGGCGTTCTTCTACGGACTCGGCGCGATCATCCTGTACCTGTCCGCGTCCGCCTTCGGACGGTTGTCGGTCGTCACCGTGCGCGACCTACGGCTCGCCGAGCGCCGCGAGGCCGACCGCGTCCAGTCCGAGGCCGACGACCGTGATCACCTCGATCACCTGCGCTACGACCAGGGAACGTTCCCGCCCGAGCACGAACCGGTCCGTGACGAGAGCGCGGCCAGCACCGATACCCAGGTGTTCGATCAACACTCGCAAGACGAGGCCGGCGACGAGCAGTCCGGCTATCGGTCCGCGCCCGGCTCCGGCCAGGACGAGCAGTCCGCGCAGTACGGCGCTCCCACGTACGGCGCTCCCACGTACGGCCGTCACGACGCGAATGTGCGCGGCACGACCAGCAGCACGACCGAGACCCAGGGCATTCCGACCACCCGCGTCGCCACGAACGACGAGGGCGAGCCGATGCCCGGCCCGTCCAACACGCAGCGCACCGACACCACTCAGGAGCAGGAGCGCTAGCACGTCGAGCTAGGGTGCCGACATGAACATCGGCATCGAGTCCGGCACCGACGAGAGCGGACGCAGCATCCTTCGGGTGTCCGGGGCCATCGACGTCCAGAGCCGCGAATCGCTATTGACGGCCGGCCGTGCCGCGCTGAAGACCGACACGCCGACCCTCGTGCTCGATCTGGCCGACGTGTCGTTCCTCGATTCGACCGGCATCGGTGCCCTCGTCGAACTCAGCCACGATGCCGAGGACGCAGAGCTCGGCTTTGCCCTGCGCGATCCGTCGCCGCGCGTCGTGCGCATCTTGCTGATGACCGGACTCGGTGACACATGGCCGACCGAGTACACCGAGGACAACGCCGAAAGCTGAGCGCTACGAGGCGAGTTCGCGGAAGCGGCTCGCGTGGAACACGAGCGGTGCGATGGCCGGATCGACCGCCAGATCGTGCACGTTGAGCACGACGATGTCGTGGTCGCCTGCGGGCACCTCCTGCGCGAGGCTGGTCTCCAGCCACGCGCTCACCCCGTCCAGCACGACGGCACCATCGTCGGTGCGACGCCAGTCCAGGGTGTGGAACCTGCCCTCGTTCGGTCCGGCGAGTTGACGCGCGGCGTGCGCCTGGTGCACACCGAGCACGCTCACTCCGAGACGTCCGGCTGTGCGCAACGTGGGCCAGGTCGTCGATGAATGCGCGACGCAGACCGACACCATCGGCGGGTCGAGCGAGACCGAGGTGAACGAGTTCGCCGCGATTCCCGTCGGCGTCCCGTTCACCTCGGCGGCCAAAGCGGTGACTCCCGTCGGGAAGGCACCGAACACCTCCCGCAGCGCCGCGGCGTCGTCGAGGGCGACCGTGCGGGTCATCGCAGCCGTCCGGACGTGGCAGCGACCTGCCGCTCGGCCCGCGCCGCCCAGGGCTCCAACGCGGCCGGGTCTTCGTAGCTCGAATCGACCAGGAACAGACCCTGCGTCGGGCAGGTGGCGCCGATCTCGACGAGCACCGGCTTGAGGCTCGTCTCGACCGCGAGCTGATGGCGTAGATCGCCGCCCAGCATGAGCGGCACTGCGGTGACGCCGAAGAGCTCGCCCGCACCGAACCGGTCGAGGAACAGTTTCAGCAACCCGGTGTAGGTGCCCTTGTAGGTCGGCGAGGCGACCACGACGAGGTCGGACGCCGCGACCGTCGCTTTCGCCGCCGCCACCTCGGGGTCGGACCAATCGAGCAGGCGGGCGCCGAGCTCGGCGAGCTCGATGCGCTCGTCCGGCGCCTTGCCGGTCAGGCGTTCGGCGACCAGTTCGGCGGCATGGAAGGTACGGGACTGCGGTTTCGGGTTCCCGACCACGATCGTGACCGTCAACGGACCTCCTTTGTCTATTTCTTCGATAGACAATACCGGCACAACCGGATGGAGTACACAGGAGGTGTGGCGATCGACCTCCGTACGCGTCTCGGCGAGCTCGTGTTCGAACGCGTCGCGGGCGCCGAAGGTCCGCGCCGTCGCGAACGCATCCGCGACGCGGCCGGCGAGCGGTGGTTCGCCGACGACCGTCCGATCCGGCTCGTCCACGGCGACTCAGCCATGTTCATCGGCGGCTTGCGCGCACTGCTGCTGCAGTCGCTGCACCCATTGGCAATGGCCGGCGTCGCCGCGCACTCGGGCTACCGCGGCGACCCGTGGGGACGGCTGCAGCGCACCAGCTACTTCCTCGCGGCCACGACGTTCGGTGTGGAAGCCGACGCGCTGAATGTGATCGACCGGGTGCGCCGCGTGCACGAGCGGGTCCGCGGAATCGCGCCGGACGGGCGACCGTACGCGGCCAGCGACCCGCACCTGCTGCGCTGGGTGCATGTCGCCGAGGTCGACAGTTTCCTCACGACCTACCAAAGTTACGGATCGCGGCCGCTCGATGCGGACGAACGCGACGCCTACATCGCCGACACCGCGAAGGTGGCCCGGGCGCTCGGCGTCCTCGAACCGCCGGAGACCGAGATCGAGCTGGCCGAGGCGCTCGCCGCATACCGACCCGAACTGCGCGGGACCCGCGAGGCGCGCGGGGCGGCCCGGTTCGTGCTGCTGCGCCCGCCACTGCCGACGGTCGTACGGCCCGCATACGCGGCGCTCGCGAGCGCGGCGGTCGCATCATTGCCGACCTGGGCGCGGTGGCCACTGCGCCTGCCGTACCTGCCGTTGACCGAGGCAGCGATCGTCCGCCCGGCCGGTGCTGCGGTCGTGCGCACGTTGCGCTGGGCGATGACTGCGACGGGCTAGTACCCAGGCACTACAGATACCGGCCCGTCGACCTATTGAGAACGAACCGGTCGGCTCATCCGGGTGCCGAGCTGACGCGATTGACTACCAAGGGTGGACCTCGGCCGCCCCCGAGGTTCCAGCCGGACCAGAACAATCCGGTCCGGCGTGCCCCGGAACCCGGCACCTCCCTCGCCGGGCTCCGGGGCACCTTCGTCACCAATCGGACACGTTCGACCGCTCAGATCCTGCCCGTCCCGGCCGATGCGAAGGACGAACCGTTCGTCGCATTTTCGGAGGCTTTCGCGCCATGCTCGGACCGCTTCGTTCCGCCCTGTCCCAGCGGGGCAGCGACGGGCAGGCCGACGCGCCGCCGGATGCCACCATCGAATCCCTGCGCGCGTTCCTCGACGGGCTCGTCGATTTCGGCGGGGTCATGCTCGTACGCAGCATCGAAACCGGCCGATTCCTCATGGTCAACCCCGGCTTCGAGGAGCTGGTCGGCAGGCCGGCCGCCGAGATCATCGGCAAGACGGTCGCCGAGATCTACCCGGCCGACGACGCGGCGACGATCCTCGGACGCGACGACACGGTGCTCGCCGGCGATATCGGCCCGCGCTTCGTGAGCCTGCACGACCGCACGGGTGCGGAGCGGCGCTTCATCGCCCACAAGTTCCCGCTGTACGACGCGGACGGCAAACGGTTCGCACTGGGCAGCATGGCCATGGACATCACCGAGATCTGGCACGAGGCACAACAGAGCCATGCCGCGCGCTTCGACACCGAGACCCGGTTCCGGGCCGTGTTCGACCACGCGCCGATCGGCCAGATCTTCTCCGATGTGGGCGGCAACGTCACGTCGGTGAACAAGCCAATGGCCGAGATGCTCGGCTACGAACCGGACGAGATGATCGGCCGCCCGGCCAGCGACTTCACCTCGCCTGCCGAGCTCGCGCGGATCGTCGACGCCACCGCCGAACTGCTCGCCAGCGCGGTGCCGAGCGCGAGCGCGGTGCGCCGGTTCCAGCACAAGCAGGGCCACGAGGTTCCCGTCCAGGTCACCAGCGCATTGCTGCGCGACCGGAACGGCACGCCGCGGTGGTGGGTGTCGCTGGTCCTGGACATCACCCACGAGGAGCAGGCCCGCGCCGAACTCGAGCGCGCACACGAGGCCGCTCTCCTGTCGGCCGATCGGCTCCGGCTGCTGCACTCGATCGCTACCGCCGCAAACGAGGCGACCACGCTCGACGCGCTCGCTCCGCAAGTGCTCTCGACGGTGTGCTCCCACTTCGGCTGGCGCGGCGGCGCGGTGTTGCGGTGGGACGGCGGCTGGTTGCCGCTCGTCGTGTCCGCCCACGGCGACGTCGCGGACCTGACGACCCTCGTCCCGCCACCGGAGGGCGCCGAGATCACCCTCGTCGGCACGCGGACGGTGCTCGTCCCGGTGCCCGGACCGGACCGGATGGCGTTGCTGTTCGTGTCGACCACTAACGCGCCCGACGACGACCAGCGCGAGGTCCTCAGCCTTGTCGCGAGCGAGACCGCCCGCGTGGTCGAGCGCGAGTCGAGCGCCCGCCGCCTGCGCGAGAGCGAGGAGCGGTTCCGCTCGGTGTTCGACTCATCGCCATTGGCCATGGCCCTCACCGTGGACGAGAGCGGCACATTCGGCGCGGTCAACGGCGCGCTGTGCGAGCTGTTCGGGCGCAGCCCGGAAGAGCTGAGCAAACTGAGCGCCAGCGAGATCTGTCACCCGGACGACGTGCACCTCACCGATCCGGCCGGCGCTGCCGCGATGGCTGCGCCCGACGGGCGGCACCGGTTCGAAATGCGGTTCCTCCACTCGTCCGGCGAGGTCATCACCACGATGGTCTCGCTGGCGTACATGCAGTCGTCGGACGGAAAGGGTCAGCTCCTCGCGCAGATGGAAGACATCACCGCGCGCCGGACCGTCGAGGAAGTGCTGCGCCGCCAGGCCGAACAGGACGGTCTGACCGGCCTGGCGAACCGCACCCTGCTCGGCCGGATTCTCTGCGAGATGGGCTCCGCCGCAACGCCGTGCGCAATCCTGTTCATCGACCTCGACGGCTTCAAGTTGATCAACGACACGCGCGGTCACGACGTCGGCGACGAGGTTTTGCTCGAGGTGGCGACGCGGCTGCGCGCCGCCGTGCGTCCGTCCGATGTCGTTGCACGCTTCGGCGGCGACGAGTTCGTGGTCGTGTGCGCCGGCGGGCCGCCCGGCGACGAGTTCGGCACGGCTCGCCGCGTCGGCGAACGCATCGAGCAACTGCTGCGCCGCCCGATCAAGACGCAGGACGGACCGGCGACGGTCACCGCATCGATCGGTATCGCGAGCGGCGTCATCGACCCGCACGCGCCGCAGGAACTGCTGCAACGCGCCGATGCCGCGATGTACCAGGCGAAGCGGCTGGGCAAGGACCGGCGCGAGATCTACGACGACCACCTGCACGCGCGCGCGATCGAGCACCAACGCACCGAGGCGTCGCTGCGCACTGCGCTCGCCGACAACCGGTTCGTCGTGCACTACCAGCCGATCGTCAATCTCGCCGATTCGTCGATCGTCGGCTTCGAGGCATTGGTGCGACTGGTCGACGAGCACGGCCGCCTCGTCGGACCCGACAAGTTCATCACCGTCGCCGAGCAGAGCGGGCTGATCGTCCCCATGGGCGCCTGGGTGCTGAGCGAGGCCTGCCGCACGATCGCGTGGCTACGGACGCAGACCGGGCGTCCGTTCACCGTCTCGGTCAACCTCGCCGCGCGTCAGGCCGCCAGGTCCGACCTCGCCACCACGGTGCGCGGGGCGCTGCAGTCAGCGGAACTACCGGAAGATGCCCTCACCCTCGAACTCACCGAATCAGCGCTGCTCGAGGCCGACGAGGCGACGATCGCGCAACTGGTCGACCTGCGCGACAGCGGAGTTGTTATCGGCCTCGACGACTTCGGCACCGGCTATTCGTCGCTCACCTACCTGCGCCGCTTCCCGGTGTCACACCTGAAGGTGGACCGCTCGTTCGTGTCCGGGATGGAGTTCGAGCCCGACGACCAGGCGATCGTGCGTGCCGTCACGGGTCTGGCGTCCGAGCTCGGGCTGAAGTGGATCGCAGAGGGTGTCGAGACCATCGCGCAGCGCGACCTGCTCGCGAAGATGGGCCCGGGCCTGGCGCAGGGGTATCTGTTCAGCCGGCCCGTCCCGGAGAGTGAACTGTTGCCGCTGGTCGCGCCGTTCGACCGCACCGCCTGAAGCGCCCCGCTGACGCAACGAGGCCCGGGCTTTCGCCCGGGCCTCATCACATGTACTGCGAGGTGCGTCAGTTCTCGAGAGCTTCTTGTTCCTTCTCGAGTGCGTCGGCCTTCTTCTCGTGGGCCTTCGCCTCGGTGCGCGCCTCGGTCTCGTCGGTCTCGGCCTCACCCTTGGTCTGTTGGGCTTCGCCTTCGGCCTCGAGCTCGTCGTTGTCGGTCACGTCGCCGACCTTGCTCTTGACTGCGCCCTTGATCTGCTCGCCGATACCCATCAGTGCACCGCCTCCTTGGTCTTCTGGGCGGACTTCTGCGCGGACTCCGCGCCGGCCGCCTTGGCCTGGTGTGAACGTGCCTCGACTTCGGCCTTGATCGCCTTGAGCCGTTCGGTGCCCTTGTCCTGCTGCACCTGGCCGGCCTTGGTGAGCCGGTCGTTGCTTGCAATCGTCCCTGCGATTTCCTTGCCGAGCCCGACCACCTTGTCGATCAGGCCGGCGGCGTTCTTGGGGTCAACCCGCGGAATTTGCAGCTGCATCTGTATCTCCTTCCAGCTCTTTGTGGCTACAGGAGATGTACCCACCCACACCGGGTAATTCGACCCCGATGTGAGTGGGCCCACGATCTTGGTCAGCTGGCCGTCCCGACGTAGTACGCGGTCTTCACACCGCGCACGACGATGGCATTCGGCGTGTTGTTCTCAGGGTTGTTCACCACGTGCACACGCCACGGGTTGACGCTGCGGTTGATGCCGTCACCGGAGCCGCCGTAGATGGCGTTGTGCCGGCAGCCGTAGGTGCCGTACCAGTTCGGGTGACCGACGACGTTCGACCACGCACCGCCGTCACGAACGAGGCAGTAGTTGCCGCTGTACAGCACGAGTGACTGCGGTGACGGGTGGTGCGGTGCCGCGACCGGGGTGAACGCGCCTTGGTAGCGGATGCGGACGAGGTGCTTGCGCATCGGATCACGCAGGCACAGCACGGTGTGATTGGTCGACTTCCAGCACGCAACGGTGCCGGTCGAGGAGAAGCCGCACCATTCGATGTTGGGGTCGACCGCGCCGGCCGAGCTGCCGGAACAGGTGAAGTCCGGGATGGACTCCTGGCTGACGGTGTAGCCCGCGACCGGCGTGCCGTTCGAGTGCACCGGGCGGACGACGATCTGCTGCGTGTGCGGCGCCGCCGCACCGGACGGGCCGACGCCGGTCACGAGGGCTGCAAAGGTCGCCGCGAGGGCGAACACGGCGATTTCGAGGGTGCGACGCATCGGATGTTCCGTTCGACGAAGTGACTGATCGCGATAACAGAGACCTGCCGCATCCGAATTGATACATGTCGAGCACGCAGCGGATCTGTCGACCTCTGCGTCTGTACGGGCATGCGTACCCGTCTGCTCGTTCCCGCGGTCATCCTCGCGCTGTTCGTCGTCGCGCAGCAGGCAGTGGCGAGCGCCCCGCGGACAGTGTCGATCGAACTGCCGACCGATCCCTCGTCGCAATTCCCCGTTGCCGAATACGCGGCCTTCGGATCGGTGTGGGTGCTAGTCCAGGGCAACACGAGCGCACTCGAACGAGTCGATCCGCGCACGAACCGGGTGACCGGATCGGTGTCGCTCGGCTATGGCGAACCGAGCGGTAACGATCAGTTCCGCGGCACTGTTGCAGCCGCGGGCGGGTCGATCTGGGTGCCGGAGTACTTCCGCAACACGGTCCTGCGCATCGATCCGAACACCCTCACGATCACGCGGCGGATCCCGGTCGGACGGTCGCCCACGAGCGTCATTGCGGTGGATCATGCGATATTCGTGTCGGACTGGCACGGCGAGGTCGTCGTCAAAGTCGATCCGCGCGCGAACCGGGTGGTCTCGAGGACCCGAGTCGGCGACCCCCGCGACTTCAATGGCGGCCCGTTCTACCTGACATTCACGGCGGGTCACATCTGGGCAGAACTCCCGGACGCAGAACGCCTGGTCGAACTCGATCCGGCGACCAATCGGATCGTGGGCAGGCATCGCGATGCCGCGGCTTACAACTGCGGCCGGCTCGACCCGGCGCCGGGGGCGATCTGGATCGACGACTCGGACTGCTCGAACAACTTCAGTCGCTTCGACCTGTCGACGGGCCGGATCACGAAGACCGTGACCATCCCGTTCGCGACCTGCTTGGCCGGCATGACGGTGTTCGCCGGCTATCTCTGGACGGCCGAAGCGACCCGTCAACCGTCGGGTGATTGCACCGCGGGCGAACTCGTGCGCCGCGACCTACAGACCGGCGCCGTTCTGGGCCACATCGACATCGGCGTGTTCGGGCTCGAAGTCTTCGGGATGCGGCACAGCCTGTGGACCAACGACCTGACCTCCAACGACCATGTCGTGCGCGTGACCCCGGGAGCATCGTCATGAGCAGAGCACGCATCGTCCGCTGCATCGCGGCCTCGACAGCGCTGGTGCTGACTCCGATTGCGGCAGCCAACGCCGCCGCGCCCGCACCGGCACCTGTCGTCGCCCGAATCCACGTGCCGAAGTTCGGCGCGTACGACCTCGCCGGTGGATTGGGCGCGGTGTGGCTCGTCACCGTCGACGAGAACAGTTACTCGACCTTGCGGCGGATCGACCCGGCGACCAATCACGTCACCGCGACGCACGTCCTCGACTCGTCCGCCGGCGGTTTCGCGGTCGGCGACCGGTCGATCTGGGTATCGATGTATTCCGACAACCAGGTCGAGCGCATCGGCCCGCGTGGACACGTCCTCGCCCGGATCAACGTCGGACTGCAGCCGCAATACATCCACCTTGCCTTCGGTTCGGTGTGGGTCTCCAACCATCACGGACGGTCGGTGACCCGGATCGACCCACGCACGAATCGCGTGTTGCGACCGTGTCGGCCGGCGATCCGCACATGTTCCGCAACGGCCCGCAGGCGATGAGCGACGACGGTCGCTACCTCTACATCTATTCGAGCAACGGCAGCCGGCCGTTCGAACGGATCGACCCGCGCACGGACCGTCCGACGAGGTTCGCAGCCCCGGTGGACTGCAGCGATCTGGTGGCCATCGCGGGATCGGTATGGGCCGGCGACTGTGCCGGCCCAGTCTCGCTCGAGCAACTCGCTCCCGACACGGGTGCGGTCACTCACACCATCACGCTTCCGAACGTCCCGACCTGGCCGACGATGACCGCCTATCGCGGCGTCCTGTGGGCCGGATTCGACACCGCGTTCGACGACCAGACTGGCATCCCGTCGGGCGGCACTCTGGCCAAGATCAATCCGCGCACGGGCGCGGTCGAACGTCGCCTCAACATCGGCGGCGATGTCTCCGCGGTGCGAGTCGCTGCGGGGTCGCTCTGGGTCATCGACGACACGAACGGCGTGGTCAAGCGGTTGATGGTTACGAACTGACCTCGGTGCGCCACGAGTGTTCGGGCCGCCAGTCGAACAGCCGCTTGGCACGGTCGTTGGCCAACAGGGTCTGATAGGTGTCCAGTTCGCCGCGCACCTCGACGTCGGGGAACACCTCGCGGAGCAGGTCGACGGACGGCCGGTTCATGACGGTGTCGTCGTTCGCCACGATCGCGACCTCGGCACCTGTCGTGTCCGCTTCCAGCGCGCAACGGAACGCGCTCGCCGCGTCGCGCGCATCGATGTAGCCCCACAGGTTCCACTTGCGCGCCATTGCGTCGCGCCAGTAATCCGGGAAGGCGCGGTAGTCATCAGGATCGAGCACGTTCGACAAGCGCAACGCAACGAACGCGATCCCCGACCACGCCGACACCTGCTCGGCCATCGCCTCTGCGACGACCTTCGACAGGGAATAGGTCGAGGTCGGGAACGGGTAGTGGTCTTCGTCGACCGGCGCGTACTTCGGTGGGACGTCGAACGGTAGCCCGAGTGTCGTCTCGCTCGAGGCCCACACGACGCGCGACACCCCACGGTCGGCCGCCGCCAGGAAGACATTGGTGTTCATCGCGTTGTTGACGTTGATCGTGTGGGCGGCGGAGAACAACCCGGGCGCCGGAATGTTCGCGAGATGCGCGACAGCGTCGACGCCGGCCAGGATGTCGATCGTCTGGCCGTAGTCGGTGAGGTCGGCTCGGACGAATTCGGCCGGGCAGTCCGGCAACTTGGGCGCAACGTCGCTCGCCAGGACATCGTGACCCGACGCCGCGAGGTCGCGCACTACCCACTTGCCTGCCTTGCCCGACGCACCGGTCACAAGAACGCGCATTGATCGATCATTCACCAAGGCGTTGGCGGCTTTCGAGCACCGTCCACGATTGCGGCGGCAGCGTGAGCCGGGCGACGGTTCCATCGACAGCGGTCTCGAGCGCGACCGGCGGTGCTACATCGGCGATCGTGCGAGCACTCGTGGACGCCCAGCCCCGCGTCGAGCGCACTTCGACCGGCGCTGGCGCATCTGCGCGGTTGGTGAGGAACACCGCCGTAGCCGCAGTGTGCGGATGCCGCGTCGCGGCCACGGCGAGTTCGGGGACGTCGCCGTACTTGGCGGTGTCGAGCTCGCCGCATTCCACGCGCGTGACCAGGCTGTGTGATCCGCGAGCGAGCCGGATGGTCTCGGCGATCGGGTGGAAGATCGTCTGCCGCCAGGCATCGCCGCGGGGGGCGGTCATGATCGGCGCGATGACGTTGACCAGCTGCGCGAAGCAAGCGACCCGTACTCGGTCGCTGTGGTTGACGAGGCTGGCGAGCAGATCGCCGACGACGACGGCGTCCACCGGGTCGTAGACGTCCTCGATGCGCGGTCCGGAGACGTCGATATCGAAGGCGTGCGGGCCGGGGAAACGCGCCTGGTACCAGACGTTCCATTCGTCGAAGGAGATCTTGATCCGCTTGCGGCTGCGCTTGCGAGCCGCTACCGCGTCGACGGTCGCGACGACGTCGTCGATGAACCGGTCCATTGCCGCACCTGATGCGAGGAAGCTGCGGCGATCACCGTCGGACGGGTCGTAATAGGCGTGCATCGACACGAAGTCGACGGCGTCGAAGGTGCGCTCGAGCACGGTCGATTCCCAGTAGCCGAAGGTGTCCATGCCGTGGCCTGAGCTGCCGCACGCGACCAAGTCGATCGACGGGTCGACCAGACGCATCGCATTCGCCGCCTGCAGCGCGAGCGTGCCGTACTCGTCCGCGCTCATGTGCCCGGTCTGCCACGGACCGTCCATCTCGTTGCCGAGGCACCACAACTTCACGCCGTACGGATCCGTCGCGCCGTTGGCGCGCCGCAGGTCGGAGTAGTGCGTGCCGCCCGCGACGTTGCAGTATTCGACGAGTTGCGCGGCATCGAGGATGCCGGCCGTTCCGAGGTTGACCGCGAGCATCGGCTCGATGTCGAGTCGGGCCGCCCACTGCAGGAACTCGTCGGTGCCGACCTGGTTCGTCTCGATCGAGCGCCACGCGAGATCGAGGCGGCGTGGTCGTTCGCGCTTCGGACCGATGCCGTCGCGCCAGTCGTAGCCGGACACGAAGTTGCCGCCGGGATAGCGCACGACGGTGACGCCGAGTTCGCGCACGAGGTCGGCGACGTCGCCACGAAAGCCGGCCGAGTCTGCGGACGGGTGGTCGGGTTCGTAGATGCCGGTGTAGACGCAGCGGCCCATGTGCTCGACGAACGAGCCGAACAGCCGGTCGTCGATAGCTCCACGATCGTGCTCGGGATCGATCCAGACGACGCGCGGGACGTCGGTGGTCATCGCAGTCCTTCCGTTGTGATCACAGCCTGTACGTGGTTACAGCCGCCCGGCGAGGCGATCGCGCAGGCCGGTGGCTCGTGCGGCGCGTCGGTTGATGCAGGCGCGGACGGCATCGGCCGAGCCGATCAGTCGCACGACCGACGACGCGCGGGTGATCGCGGTGTAGAACGTCTGGCGCGTGGCCAGCGGTGACGTCGCGAACGGGAGCAACACGGTCACCTCGCCGAACTGGCTGCCCTGAGCGCGGTGGACGGTCATCGCGTGCAACGGTGACACGTCACCCAGTCGCACGAGTGGCAGCGTGATCGGGAGGCCGCCGCGCCGGAACGCGGCCACGAGGTCATCGCCCTGCGCGACGACCACGCCGGTGTCGCCGTTGAACAGCCCGTTCTCGTAATCGTTGGCCGTGACCAACAACGGTTGGCCGGCATAGCGTCCGTCCAGCCGCGGTGCGAGGCTCGGATCGTCCGCGAGCAAACGCCGTTCGATGGTGTCGCTCCAATGGCGCACACCGCGCGGGCCGAGCCGATGTGCGCACAGCAGGCGGTGCGCGTCGAGCGCGTCGAGCGCCGCGGTGACGTCACCGGTGCGCGCCGACTCGATCACTGCCCGCTCGTGCACGGCGAGGCCGCGGATCGCGTCGAGCGCGCTGCCAGCGAGCGGCTCGCCGTCAGGGGTGTCGTGGAAGACGAGCCCGTCGGGTGCGGCGGCGAGCAGCTCCAGTGCGTCGTCGGCGCGGCCCTCGCGCACACATTGCGCGAGCGCGGCGATCACACCGCCGGCGTCGTAGCGATACACGGTGCGCAGGGTCGCGACGGCGCCGTGCAACGCGGTCGTGTCGTCATCGGTCTCGACGAGGTCGCCGAGCACCGCGCCTGCTTCGACCGATGCGAGCTGATCGGGATCGCCGACCAGCACGAGCCGTGTCGACGGCGCGAGCGCTTCGAGCAAGCGCGCCATCAACGTCACCGACACCATCGAACTCTCATCGACGATCACTACGTCGTAGGGCAGTCGGTTGTCGCGGTTGTGCCTGAAGCGGCTCGACACCGCGGGCACCCGTCCGAGCAACCGGTGCAGCGTCGATGCCGAGAGCGCGGCGAGCGCGGCACGATCGTCGGCGGTCAGCGGATCGCCCGCGGCGTGGATCGCCTCTTCGAGGCGCGCTGCCGCCTTGCCCGTCGGCGCCGCCAGCGCGATGCGCAGCCGCGGCCGCTGGCGACGCAAGACCGTGATCAGCCGCGCGATCGTCGTGGTCTTGCCAGTGCCCGGGCCGCCTGCGATCACACCCACTCGCGATTGAGCAACCACCTCGATGGCCTGACGCTGGTCGTCGGGCGCGGTGCCGAAGAGCTCGTCGAGATCGACGGCGAGCGCCGCGGCATCGAGATCGTCCGGACGGTCGGCGCTGCGCCGGGCCAGGTCGGCAGCGACCTCGGCCTCCTGCGTCCAGTAGCGGTCGAGCCACAGTCTCGTGCCGACCAGATGCACCGGCCGACCGCCAGGACGATCTTCGACCAACGGGCTCCGTGCGCACGCCTCGACCCACTCGGTGACCTGCGGCCACTCGAGCTCGACGACAGGCGCGTCCTCGGCCTCGGGTGTGACGGTGTCGGCGACGTCGCCCAGATCGAGCACGACCGATCCGTGCCTGGTGCCGCGCACGAGCAACGCCACGGCGAGCAGCACGTTGTCGTCGGACTCGCCGGTCAGCGCGCCGAGGCGTGACGCGACGTGCACATCGGCCACGTCGAGCACGCCGGCCTCGCTGAAGTACTGCAACGCGCCGCGAGCTCGCAGCGCAATCACGTCTGTCATCAGGCACCGCTCGCCAGCAGGTCGGAGGTGTCGACGACGAGTTCGGCCGGCGGTCGCCACGCGAAAACGCCCGGCACCGTGCCGTCGGCGAACCGCACGTCGGGACCGCACATGCCGCGCAGGAACAGGTACAGCGCGCCGCCGAGATGTCGGGCCGGGTCGTAGTCGGACAGGCGCCAGCGCAGGAAACGATGCAGCGCGACCTCGTACAGCAGCGCTTGCAGCGGATAGTGCGCCTGCAACATCGCGTCTGCCATCGCGGCCGGGCGGTAGTCCCACGCGGTGAGCGGCACGTCGGGCGTCCCCAGCCGGTTGGTCTTGTAGTCGATGACGACGTAACGCTCGCCGACGCGGACGACGGCGTCGATGCTGCCGGTCAGATAGCCGACCAGCGCGGCATCGCCGAGCACGGGATCGGCGAGCAGTTCGGCATAGGAGGCAAGCGGATCGTCGCCGGGCAGATGTTTGCGCAGCAGCGGCGCGAGGTCACGCAACCGTGAGCGCCCGTTCGGCCGGTCGCCGCCACGCAACGGGAGTTCGAACTCCAGCTCGGCGAGCCGGTCACGCGTGTCGATGCCGTCGAGCGTGTTGTCGCCGAGCATCTCCATCGGCGTACGCAACGCGGGTGAGAGCGCCACGGTCAGCTCGTCGGCGTCGAGCTCGGCCGGCCCGAAGCGGGCCAGTTGTTGACGCACCTGCTCCCCCAGACCCGCGTCGCCGGTTGCTGGGTCGAAGCCCTCGAGCACAGCGTGCACGAGCGTCCCGAACGCGGCGCCGCCCGGCAGCGCCGCCATCGGCGACGGGACGTCGGCCAGCTCGGTCGCGATCGCAGTGGGCGCCGGCGTCTCGGGTTCGTCGTCGGTGTCGGCGACCTCTGGCTCGCTACCGATGACCGGCGCCGAGTCATGTGCAGACGCGGTCAGCGCGGAGTACGAGGTGCGTCGCCACGCTGTGTCGACCGTGCGTGCGAGCACCGCTGCCTCGAGGTCGGTCGAGGTCGCGGTGCCGCGCTGCCAGCGTGCGTCGCCGGTGTCAGCCACAGCCGTGACGGCAAGGCGGCCGTCGATTGCCAGCATCGACACCGTGCGCAGCGCGCCCGCGTCGCTCGGCAGCCGCACCCCGTCGGGGATGCCCGCTGAAGGATCGTCGGTGAACAGCAGCCGGTGCAGCGGTGCATGCTCGGTGGTGTTGCTCGCGGCCCACCAGACGGTGACCTGTGCCTGCGCACGTGTCATCGCGACGTACAGCAGCCGCAGGTCTTCGCCGAACTCTTCGACGTTGTTCTGCCGCTGGTCGGCGCCGAAGCCGGGTGCGTTCGAACCGCCGACGTTGCGCACGCGCCGCCCGTCCTCGTCGTGGAACAAGGGCACCTTCGCCGAGTCGACGTGCCGGTCCCAGCCGAACGGCACGTGCACGATCGGGAACTCGAGTCCCTTACTGGCATGGACGGTGACGACCTGGACGGCTTCGGCATCGGAATCGAGCCGGCGGCTGCGCTCGACCGACTGATCGGTCGCGGCGTCACGCACGCGGTTGCGCAGCCACTCGAGCGCCGCAGTGAGTCCGAACTGCTCGCTCATCGCCGCAGCGTGCACGGCCTCACCGACATGGCGCAGGTCCGTCAGCAACCGCTCGCCCTCGACCTGCGCGAGCAGTCTCGACGCGAGCCGTTCGTCGCGGCTCACCGTCTCGAACAACGCGGCAATGCCGCGTTCGGCATGCACGCGAGCCCAGCCGCGCAACCGCAGCCCGAACCTGTCGACGTCGTTGCGTTCGAGCGCCGCGGCGTCCCAGCCGACGAACGGTGAGACTGCGAGGCGGCGCACGCGCGTCGTGCGATGGGGTTGTTCGAGCGCCTCGAGGAGCACGATCCAGTCGGCAGCCGCCTGGGTGGCGAACACGCTGGACGCGGTGCGCAGCACCGACGGCACGCCGGCGGCGAGCAACGCCCTGTGCACCAGCCCGGCCTGGAGGTTGGTGCGGACGATCACCGCGATGTCACCGGGCAGCACGGGTCGCGCCGGCGAGCGGTCACGCGGATGCAGCAACGGTGCCTCTTCGAGCACGGCGATGATCTGGCGCACGACATCGCGGGTGATCCGCTCGCGTACCGGGCCGACAGTCAGGCCCCCGGCATCGCGCGGCAACAACCGGATGCAGACCGGTGCGGCTTGGCTGTCGAGCGAACGTCCGCTGTGCGCCGCCGACACCGGGCGGACAACGATGCGCGGATCGCCGAGCGCAGCCCCGCGGAAGACTGCGTCGAGGCCGTCGAGCAGCGCGGGATCGCTGCGCCAGTTCTGACCGAGCGTGGCGCGTTGCTCGGCCAGTTCGGCCGCCTGCAGGTATGCCTGCACGTCCGCGCCGCGAAAGGCGTAGATCGCCTGCTTCGGGTCGCCGATCAACACCAGCGTGGCCGAGTCGTGGAACGCGAGTCGAAGCACGTCCCACTGCACCGGGTCGGTGTCCTGGAACTCGTCGACGAGCACGACCCGGTAGCGGCTGCGCAGCCGGGCCGCCGCGGGCGGCCCTGTGACCGGATCGGCGAGCGTGTCGCGCAGGCGTGTGAGCAGGTCGTCGAAGCTGATGACACGTCGGGCGCGCTTGCGTGCGTCTACCTCGATGCGGACGGCGTGTGCGAACCGCACCCGTACCGCTGCTGCGCTCTGGTCGTCGGCGTCGGTCTCCGGGACGAGGATCGCTTGGCTGTCGGCGACAGCGATGCGAGCGAGGCGGCGCGCCTCGTCGAGTGTCATCGTGGGCGGCGTCGCGGTGTCGAGTCCCCACTTGCGCAGGTAGAGGTCGTCGACGACTTCGGTGACGAGGTCGTCGAGGTTCTCGACGAGCGTCGCGCCGGTGTCGAGGTCGCCGGCGGTGCCCAGCCCGACGAGCATCAGCTGGCAGAACTGATGAATCGTCACGACCGTGGCCGCGTCGAAGGATGCGAGCGCTGTCACGAGTCGCGCTCGACGCAGCACGACTTCGTTGTCGTCGACCTCGGCGAGGTGACGCAGCAGCGCGTCGTCGCCAGTGCGAGCGGCCGTTGCGTCGGCGAGCCCGTCGCGGGCAGTAACCAGTCGCTCGCGGACCCGGTCGCGCAACTCTTGGGTTGCGGCGCGTCCGAACGTGACGACGAGCAATTCATCGAGCCGCGCGCTGCCCTCGGCGACGTAGCGCGCGACAAGCGCGGCGATCGTGAAAGTCTTGCCCGTGCCGGCGCTCGCCTCGAGCACTGTGGTGCCGGTCGGCAGCGGTGCGAACAGGTCGAAGTCGTTCACTGCCGGGCCTCGGCGATCACGAGCATGTCCCACACCGAACGCGCCAACGATCCGAATCGACTGGTTTCGTCGGGCATCGCGGTGGGGCCGCCGTTCGGTTGGGCGGTGAGGATCTCGAACGGCGCGCTCGGCCCGAAGACGAGCGCGTGTTCGGGCTCGTCACGCTCGGGGCTGAACCGGTCGGCCGCCCACGTGTGTTCAGCTCGCGCCAACGCGTTCGCCGGACTCATGCGCCGCCGACTAGCGGCGTAGCTGTGCGAGGTCTCGAGCGCGAGGGGTAGCGGTTCGCGCAGACCTTCGTCGCGGATCTGGACGAGCAAATCGAGCAGGCGCCGCGCGACCTCGGGCGAGACGCCGCGCAGGTCGGATCGCGAGACACGGTCGTTCGGGCGGCCCACGGTGACTGCACACAGATCGGCGTTGCCGGTCGAGGCGACCAGCGCGAGCAGGCGCACCCACGAGGTCAGCCGGTGCTTGGCCGCCAGCCGCGAGTAGACGACCGACAGCACGACATCTCCGCGCACCTGCGGCACCGTGCCGGCCAGCATGCGTCCGTCGCTCAACGCCACGCTGATGTCGACAGATCGCGCTTCCACCCGTCGCTCGTCCGCGCACTGCGCGAGCAGCTCGTCGACCTGACCGCCGATCGTGCGGATCGTCTCGCGACCGAGTTGCCCAGGCGGCAGGAAGCCACGCAGGTATTCGAGCTGTGCCGCGGTCTGAGTCGGGACGCCGGCCAGGCGGGCGCGCAGCACGCGGTCGCCGATCGCCCAGCGTTGCAGGCCGTCGAGCTCGACCGGCAGCGCGTCGTCGGGGTCGTCCTCGCTGCTGCTGATCGCGATGCCGAGCCGTTGCCGAAGGAAACCCTTCGCCGGGCTCTGCAGGAACCTGGTCAGGTCGTCGAGTGAGATCGTGTCCGCCGGCTCTGGTGGCGCGAGCGGCGCCGAGACGAGCGGCGCGACCGGAACGCGCTCGCCGGCAGCTGCGCGCGCACCGGCAAGGCCGGACGGGTCGAACGAGAACGGCTGTGGCGTCCCGAGTTCGCCGTGGCGGAAGTTGCGTGCATCGAACGGCTGCAACGGGTGATGCACGACGACGTGGTCACGCGCGCTCACACCCCCCGGTCCGATCGCGGACGCATCGACGGCGTCGAGCAGTTCGCCGAGCGGCACGCAGGGCGGGACGGGTGAGCCGGTGCGCGGATCGGCACCGGTGTAGACGATGACGAGATGCTCCGCAGCGGCGCAGATCGCGTCGAGGAAGAGTTGCCTGTCTTCGCTGCGCACGTCGCGCTCACCGGTGCGCGGTACCCGGGCGAGCACGTCGTCGCCGTCGGCGATGCCCTGGCGCGGGAAAGCGCCGTCGTCCATACCGACGAGGCACACGACGCGATGTGGCACCGATCGCATCGGCACGAGCGTGCACACGGTGAGCGTGCCGGTGCGGAAGCTCGCCCGGCTGGGCCGTCCGGCCAGCAGCGCCTGCAGCAGCGCCGTGATGTCGGCGAGGCCGAGCGACACGCTCTGGTCAGCGGCGCTCTCTGCGAGCTCGTCCAACTCACGGCGCAACTGGATCGCCTGCCACGGCTGGTCGCCTTCACCGAGTGCGAGCACGAGCTCGCCGAGCAACGTCGTCCACTTACGCACATCGTGGTGCTGTGCGAGCTCGTCGACGGCGTGCTCGGTGCGGTCGACGAACTCGGCGAACCGCCCAGCGAGTTCGATGTCGCCGCTGTCGACGTCGTCGAGGGGCACGGCCTGGTCGACCCATGCCTCGTCGTCCTGCATCGCGACTCCGAGCAACAACCGGTCGAGCGCTGCGCGCCAGGTGCCCTGACCGATCGCGCGCAGACCGTACGCGTCGCGGTGCGGCGCGTCGAGTCCCCAGCGCGCGCCGGCGGCGACCGTCCAGATGCGCAGCCGTTCGATGTCGTCGTCGTCGAAACCGAACCGGCGACGCACCGGACTGGTGCCGGCGAGGTCGAGCAGCTGCGTGGCGGTCACGCGGCCGGCAGCGAGCTCGAGCAGGTTGCCGAGCAGGCCGAGCAGCGGGTTCGTCTGGTGCAGCGCGCGGTCGGCCAGGCGCACCCGCAGTCCGGCGGCCGGATGTGCGCCGGGTTCCTCGGTCATCCCGAACGACGCGGCGACGAGCGGAGCGAACTGCTCGACGTCAGGACACATGATCACGATGTCGCGCGGTTCGAGGGTCGGGTCGGCAGCGAGCAGCGCGAGGATCGACTCGCGCACGACTTCGACCTGGCGCGCCGCGCCGTGTGCGGCGTGCACCTGCAGGCTGCGATCGTCGGTCGCGATCGTCGTGCGCTCGGCGGGCACGTCATCGTCGGCGAGCTGGCGTTGCAGTCTGCCGAGCACCGTGTCGGGACGCGGCGGGATCGGGTGGTGCTCGGTCTCATGCGGGATCTGTTCGAGCAACTGCTGCAGTTCGTAGACATCGCGCGACATGCTGGCGAGGAGCGGATGTTGCACCGGCACGCCTTGCTCACGTCGCGCACTCGGGCCTCGTCCGGCCGCGGCCTGCCACAGCGCGGGCGACGCGTGGTGCATCCACAAGTGCACGTCGCGGTGCGCGGAGAGCGCACGCAGGATGCGCACTCGCGCGGGTGAGATGCGGGTCGCGCCGAAGATCGAGAACTCGGGGCCGACGCCCACGTTCGTGCAGGCGCTCTCGAGCAGTTCGGCAGGTGACGGCGAGCCGATCTCGTCGCGCAGCTCACGCCACAGCTGCGCCTGCCAGCGCAGGTCGTCGGGCAGCGCCGTCCCGTCGCCCTGCTCGTCGCGGCCGGCAACCCACGCGTCGATCAGACCCGGCCGCGACCGTCCGTACCTGTCGAACAGAGCGGCCAGCTTCGCCGCGACGGCGAATCTGCGTCCCTCGTGGGGAGCCACGCGGCGGTTCAGGCCGAGGTGCGCCGCGAGCACACCGCACCACGGCTCGGTCGGTGCGCAGCGGTCGATCACGCGCAGCAGCGGCCACACCGCGCGCTCGGGCGACCACCGCTCGACGGCCTCCGCGTAGTCGTCGTCAGCCTCGGCAACGCTCTCATCGAGCAATCGCGTGTAGGACGGGAACACCACGTTGGCGCACACACCGTCGCCGTCGCGCGCGCCGAGCACGTGGCTCAATTGCTGCGCGAGCCAGCGCTCCACCCCCCTGCTCGGCACCGCGACCGTCTCGGGCCGGAACGGGTCACCGCTCGGAGTGCGCAGGGCCGCCCCGAGCGCCGCGACCAGCGCGTCGGCGCGCTCGGAGCGGTGGATGTGCAGCACGGGGTTGATCGTATGAGTCGCAGCCGACAGTTCGGGCTGAACCGCAGATGCGGTCTGTCGCAGCACTCGCGCCGACAGTTGCGGATGCGCTTGGACACCTGTCGGCAGGTTGGGCCAGTCTGTCCGCCATGAGCGGAGTGCGGGTTCTGGTCGGTACACGCAAAGGTGCGTTCGTCCTCACCTCGGACGAAGGTCGCCGTGAGTGGCAGATCGACGGGCCGCACTTCCCGGGCTGGGAGATCTACCACGTGGCGGGCTCCCCCGCTGACCCGGACCGTCTCTACGCCTCGCAATCGAGCGGCTGGTTCGGTCAGGTGATCCAGCGCTCCGATGACGGCGGCGCGACGTGGGAGCCGGTCGGCAACGACTTCAGCTATGCCGGCGTTCCGGGCGAGCACCAGTGGTACGACGGCACCTTGCGGCCGTGGGAGTTCACCCGCGTCTGGCATCTCGAACCGTCACCGTCCGACGCCGACACGGTCTACGCCGGCGTGCAGGACGCCGCACTGTTCAAGACGACCGACGGCGGCCGTTCCTGGGCTGAGGTGCGCGGACTGCGCGAGCACGGTTCAGGGCCTGACTGGCAGCCCGGTGCGGGCGGGATGTGCCTGCACACGATCCTGCTCGACCCGACCGACGAACAGCGCATCGATCGTGGCGATCTCGGCGGCCGGCGTGTTCCGTACCAGCGACGGCGGCACGACCTGGGAGCCGGCGAACAAGGGTCTGCTCTCCGACGGCATCCCCTCCCCTGCCGCGAGCGTGGGTCACTGCGTGCACAACCTGGCCATGCATCCGTCCAACCCGCAACGGTTGTTCATGCAGAAGCACTGGGACGTCATGCGCAGTGACGACGGCGGCGACAGCTGGACCGAGATCAGCGGCAACCTGCCCAGTGACTTCGGCTTTCCGATCGCCGTGCACGCTCACGAGCCCGACACGATTTTCGTGGTCCCTATTACGAGCGACTCGCACCATTTCCCGCCCGACGGCAAGCTGCGCGTCTACCGCAGCCGCAGCGCCGGGAACGAGTGGGAAGCACTGACGAACGGTCTGCCGCAGGAGCACTGCTACCACGACATCCTGCGCGATGCGATGGCCATCGACACGCTGCCGGAGTGCGGGGTGTACTTCGGCACGACCGGTGGCCAGGTGTACGCGTCCGCCGATTCAGGCGACACGTGGACGGCTGCGGCAAGCGACCTTCCTGCCGTGCTGTCGGTCGAGGTACAGACGCTGACATGATCCGCGTGCACCTCCCCGCGCACCTTCGCCAGCTGGCGCGTTGCGACAAAGAGGTCGCGCTCGACGCCGAACCGACCCAGCGCGGCGTCATCGACGCACTCGAGGCGACCTACCCCGCGCTACGCGGCACGCTGCGCGACCCGAACACGGGCCTGCGGCGCACGTTCGTCCGCTTCTACGCGCTGGAACAGGACCTCTCGCACGACGACCCCGACACGCCTCTCCCCGCGCCGGTGGCCGCCGGCGACGAGCCGTTCCTGGTGATCGGAGCTATGGCCGGCGGCTGAGGTTTCTGCCGCCTACTTGCTGATGCCCCCGCTGAGCCCACTCACCAGCTGACGCCGGCCGACGACGTACAGGACGAAGATCGGCAGCACGGTGAGCAGCACCGACGCCAGCACAGCGGGAATGTTGACGGCGTACTGGCCCTGGAAGGTCCACAGCGCGAGGGGCAGGGTGCGCTTGTTCGGGCTCTGTGTGAGCACCAGCGGCAGCAGGAAGTTGTTCCAGATCAGCACGCCCTGATAGATCGTGACCGTCACCAGCGCGGGGCGGGTGAGCGGGAACGCGAGTCGCCAGAGCAGCTGCCACTCGGTCGCGCCGTCGACGCGCATCGACTCGAACAGTTCGCGGGGCACGTCGCGGATGAAGTTCGTGAGCACCAGCACCGACAGCGGGATCGCGAACGCGATCGACGGCAGCACCATCGCGAGCAGGGAGTCGTAGAGACCCAGCTTGATGATCTCCAGGTAGATCGGAATGATCACTGCCTGCAGCGGGATCGCGAGCCCGGTCAGGAACAGCCAGTTGGTGCTGCGGATGAACCATCGACGGCCATCGCGGATGATCGCGTACGCCGCCATGAACGACACGAGGACGGCCGGGATCACCGCGCCGAGCGTGACGATCGTGCTGTTCACGAAGTACTGCGTGAAGCCCGAATCGAGGACGAGTCGGAAGTTGTCCAGCGTGGGCTTACCGGTTGGAACCATCGCATTCGACGAGAAGTAGTTCGTCTGCGACTTCAGGCTGGTGATGATGATCCAGTAGATCGGCGCGATGATGATGATCAGCCAGATCCACGAGGCCAGCCCGCCGAGCCAGTTCAGGTGCAGCAATCGCTTGCCGACCGCGCCCCGCGGACCGCGCGTCGGCTGTTCCGTGCGCGTCGGGGCGTCGAGGGTCGCGGTTGCCACTACGCGCCCTCCAGCTGACTGGCCGTCGCGTCACGTCCACCCAACCGGCGCAACAACAGCGCGATGGCAAGCCCGACGAACACGAGGATCACCGCAATGGCGCTGGCCTGACCCATCTGATTGCCCACGAAGCCCTGCTTGTACATGTTGAGAGCCAGCACGTCGGTCGCGTCGGCCGGGCCACCGTAGGTCAGCACGAAGATCAGGTCGAAGAAGGTCAACGAGCCGACGACCATCAGCGTGGACGACGTGATGATCGTGTACTTCAACTGCGGCAACGTGATCGAGAAGAACTGCCGCACGCGCCCGGCACCGTCGAGCTTCGCCGCCTCGTACATGCTCGTCGGGATCTGGCGCACCGCGCCTTGATAGATGAGCGAGTGGAACGGGATGAACTGCCACGACACGATGAATATGACGACGCCGACCGCGAGTTCGGGGTTGCCGAGCCAGTTCTGCGTCAACAGATCCCAATGCAGTCCCGGTCCCAACCCGAAGTTGGGATCGAGCAGCGCCTTCCACGTGATCGCGATCGCCGCGGCGCTCAGCAGCAACGGAATGAAGTAGAACACCGACAACACGGCGCGATAGCGCTGCCGTCCGGCAGTGAAGACGCCGATCAGAATGCTCATCGGCGTTTGGAACGCCCACGACAAAGCCATGATCAAGAACGTCACCCATAGCGAGTGGACGAGCTCAGGGTTGTGCAGCACCGCCTTCCAACTGGTCAGCCCGCTGACGTGGATGGCGCCCAACCCGTCCCACGTCGTGAAGCTGAGCAGCACCACGCCGGCCAGCGGGATGAGCGCGAACAGCAAGAAGATCACGAAGGCCGGTAGCGCGAGCCACGTCAACGAGCGTTGACGCCGGCTGCGCGGAGGAGCAGCCGGCGTCGGCGCGGTCCGCTCACGGGGCCGCGCTGCAACTGTCATTTGCCGATGATCCCGTTCATGGTGTCGGCGTACTGCTGCGGAGTGATCGACAGGGCGAACAGCTTGCCGATCGTATCGAGCAGAGTAGTGGCGGCGGTCGGGCTCATCGCCTGGTCCCACGACTGGGCGAAGACCTTCGCGTTGCTCGAGACGTCGTAGACGAACTTCAGGAAATCCGCGTCCGGGGAGGCGGAAAGCTGGCTCGACGCGCTCTGGACGATCGGGACGCCGCCGGTGTCGATCCACGCCTTCGACTCAGCGCTGGTGAGCACCCCGTTCTTGAAGAAGTCCTTGGCCGTGGTCTTGGCGTCCTCGGAGGCGTCCGACGAGATCGACAGGTACTGGCCCGGGTTGCCGACCGTGTCGGACGGATCGCCCTTGCCGCCGTCGACCGGCGGGAAGTTCATCCAGCCCAGGTGGCCGCCCGTGACGAAGTCGCCCCCGTCGGCCTTCATGCTCGCGTACGTCCACGAGCCGTGCAGCATCATCGCCGCCTTGCCCGTGTAGAGCAGCGCCTGGTCGGCGTTCGAGTCGGCGGTGATCGACTGGAAGCCGTTGATGAAGCCGCCGGCCTTGATCAGCTTCTGCATCTCGGTGAGCGCCTTGATCGAGTCCGGGTTCGACCAGGCGTTCTTCTCGCCGTTGAACACGGCGCCGAAGACGTCCGGGCCACCGATACGGTCGAACAGGAACTCGAGCCACATCATGTTCGTCCACAGCGACTGACCACCGAGCGAGATCGGTGCGACGTTCTTCGCCTTGAACTTCGGGATCAGGTTGAGGATGTCGTCCCAGGACTTCGGCGGCTCGGCACCGGCGTCGTCGAACACCTTCTTGTTCCAGAACAGGATGATCGGCTGCACCGTCTCACACGGCATCGCGTAGATCTTGTTGTCCACCGTCGCGGCGCCGAACGACGATGCGAACAGTCGGTTCTTCACGTCCGCGTTCTGACCGAACCAGTCGGTGAGGTCCTCGACCTTGTTGTCCTGGACGTAGCTGCGCAGACCGCCGCCGCCCCAACCCCAGATGATGGTCGGCGCCTTGCCGGCCCCGATCGCGGTCTTGATCTTGGTCTTGTACGCGTCGTTCTGGAACTCGGTATAGCTGATCTGGCCCGTCTTGCTCGAGGCGTTGAACGCTTTGACCGAATCCTCGCGGATCTTCTGCTGCGGCTGGCCGGACAGGAACCAGTAGGTCGCGCTGCCGCCACCGCCGCTCTTCGCGCCCCCACCGCCGGCGCCGGCCTGCGACGGACCGGACGAGCTGCACGCCGCCAGCGCGGCCGCGACCGGCACACCCAGCCCGAGCAACTCGAGGAACCGACGACGAGACAGGCCGTCCGGCAGCGGCATCTTGTTGGCTTCCACGCTGAACTCCACTCGGGATGGCGCGGCACCGGGCCGCGCGGTGAGCCGTCCGATAGTTATCGAAACTGGACCGTAGGATTTCGATCACACAAAGTCAAGGTGTTGCCATCCTTGCCAGTTTGGGCCACAGTGGCGCATATTCTGCGTCTCGAACCCACGTTCGGAGCTTCGAAACATTTCGAGAAGTCTTCCTCGACAGCGGAAGGACATACATGCCCAAGCCGGACGATACTGCGGCCGTGTGGCGTGACTCGTCGCAACCGGCGAGCGCGCGCGTCGATGCACTGCTGGGTGCCATGTCCCTGGCGGAGAAGGTCGCGCAACTGGGCAGCCGCTGGACGCAGGCGAACCTCGCGCACCACGACACCGACGAGGTCGACACGTCCCTCAACGTCGCGCCGATGCAGGACGTGTTCACCGCGGGCGAGTCGATGACCTTGAAGGAAGCGAGCCGGCACGGGCTCGGGCATCTGACGCGCATCTACGGCAGCATTCCGGTCAGCGCCGCCGAGGGCGCCGCCGAGCTCGTGCGGCAGCAGCAGACCGTGCTCGAGAACGACCGCTTCGACATCCCGGCGCTCGTCCACGAGGAGTGCCTCACCGGCCTGACGTGCTTCGGCGCGACCGTGTACCCGACCTCGCTCGCGTGGGGTGCGACGTTCGACCCCGATCTCATCGAGCGGATGGCAACGACCATCGGGCACGACATGGTCGCCCTCGGTGTGCACCAGGGCCTGTCCCCCGTGCTCGACGTCGTGCGCGACTACCGGTGGGGACGGGTCGAGGAGACCATCGGCGAAGACCCCTATCTCGTGTCGATGGTCGGTGCCGCCTACGTGCGCGGCTTGCAGAGCACCGGGGTCATCGCGACGCTCAAACACTTCGCCGGCTATTCGGCTTCGCGGGCCGCGCGCAACCACGGCCCGGTGTCGATGGGACGGCGCGAGCTGACCGACGTGATCCTGCCGCCGTTCGAAGCGGCAATCCGTGCCGGCGCACGATCGGTCATGAACTCCTATGCCGACATCGACGGCGTCCCCGTCGGAGCCGACCCGACCCTGCTCACGCACGTACTGCGCGCGCAGTGGGAGTTCACCGGGACGGTCGTCTCCGACTACTGGGCAGTGCCATTCCTTGCGACGATGCACCGCGTCGCGGCTGACGCAGGCGACGCGGGCGCACTCGCGCTCGCGGCCGGTATCGACGTCGAGCTGCCCGACACGATCGGGTACGGCGACGCGTTGGTCGAACGCGTGCAGCGTGGCGACGTCGACGAAGCGCTCGTCGACCGCGCCGCCCGACGGATCCTCACGCAGAAGGTCGAGCTCGGCCTGCTCGACGCAGACTGGACACCTGAAGGCTCGGTGCGCGACGCGGCCGCCACCGAACTCGACTCCGCGAGCAACCGTGCACTCGCCCGCGAACTCGCCGAGCGGTCGATCGTGTTGCTCGATGCCGGCACGGCGCTGCCGCTGCGCCGCGAGAATCGGTCGCAGCCGCAACGGATCGCTGTCGTCGGACCGTGCGCCGACGACAGCCAGACCTTCCTCGGCTGCTACTCGTTCCCCAACCACGTCGCCGTGCGCCACCCGGGTACCGGACTCGGTATCGAGGTGCCCTCCGCGCTTGACGCGCTGCGCGCCGAGCTGTCCGACGTCGATGTCAGTTACGCGCAAGGATGCGCAGTGTCCGGCGCCGACCGATCCGGCTTCGCCGCCGCGCTCGAGGTCGCACGCGATGCCGACGTGTGTGTCGCGTTCGTCGGTGACCGGGCCGGCCTGTTCGGCAGCGGCACGTCCGGCGAAGGTTGCGACGTCGACGACCTGCAACTGCCGGGCGTACAGGCCGACCTCGTCGCCCAGTTGCTCGAGACCGGGACACCCGTTGTCGTCGTGGTCGTGTCCGGCCGCCCGTACGCGCTGGGCGAGATCGCACCGCGCGCCGCCGGTCTCGTCCAGGCCTTCTTCCCCGGCGAGGAGGGCGGGCCGGCGATCGCCGGCGTGCTGTCCGGACGGGTGCAGCCGGGCGGCAAGCTGCCGGTGCAGATCCCGCGCACGCCGGGCGCGCAGCCCTCGACGTATCTGCAGCCTCCGCTCGGACGACTCGAGAGCCGCGGCATCAGCACGGTCGACACGACGCCACTGTTCCCGTTCGGGCACGGCAGCTCGTACACGACGTTCGAGGTCAACGACCTGAAACTGAGCGGCGACACCATCGCGACCGACGGTGAGATCGAGGTATCGGTGCGTGTGCGCAACACCGGCACGCGTGACGGCAGCGAGGTCGTACAGCTGTACCTGCACGACGTCGTCGCGCAGGTTGCGCGTCCGGTGCAACAGCTGCTCGGATTCGCCCGGATCGAACTTCGCGCGGGCGATTCGCACGAGGTCGTATTCCGCGTTCACGCCGACAGATTCGCGTACACGAATGGGGCGTTCCAGCGCGTTGTCGAGCCCGGTGATGTGCAACTATGGCTGGGCACTTCCGCGGCCAACGTGCCGTGCCGCACGACGATCCGTGTCACCGGACAGACTCGGGTCGTCGGCTCCGACCGGCAGCTGGTGACGCCGGTGCACATCCGTCCGTAGTCGCATCGGGCATGGCAGGAGGACGTCGTGTCGAACACGGCCGGGCGGGCCACCCTGGCGACGATTGCCGAGGCGGCCGGGGTATCCGTGGCGACCGTGTCGAAGGTGGTCAACGGCCGCGCTGACGTCGCACCGGCAACCCGTGCCCGCGTCGAGCGCGTCCTTGTCGATCACGCCTACGAGCCGCGTCGTGGCGACAAACCGCGGGCGGCGTCCATAGCGCTGCTGTTCCACGGCCCACTCACGACCTACTCGCTCGAGATCCTCGAGGGTGTCCTCGCTGCCGCGAGCGAGGTCGGCGTCGAAGTGACGGTCGCGCGCACCGACATCGCGTCCGAACGCTCGGCGCAGCTGATGCGCGAACGCTCGGTGAGCGACTGGCAGGCGGTCATCGCTGTCACCACCGCGGTCAGTGAGCTCTCGGCGCTTTCGCGCGCACACGTCCCGACGGTGGTCATCGACCCGATCGGCTCGCCCGGCGTCGAGATCATCAGCGTCGGATCGACGAACTTCGCGGGCGGCCTCGCCGCGACGCAGCATCTGCTCGACCTCGGCCACCACCGCATCGCCTACGTCGGCGGCACCACCGGCGCGGCCTGCAACCAGGCCCGGCTGCAGGGTTTCCGCGGCGCGATGGAGGCCGCCCGCGAGAAGATCCCGCGCGGCTACATACAGGCGGGGACGTTCATGTACCAGGACGGACTGGTGGCGGGCGCGGCGATGCTCGACCTGCCGCAGCCGCCGACCGCCGTCTTCGCCGCGAACGACGAGATGGCGCTCGGCGTGATCGAGGCGGCGCGCACTCGCGGGCTGCGCGTGCCGCAAGACCTCAGCGTCGTCGGCTTCGACGACACCGAGGTCGCCCGCGTCGCCGCGCCGCAGCTGACGACGGTCGCGCAGCCACTGCGGCGCATGGGCAGCGTCGCGCTGCGGACGGCGCTGCGCCTCGGCGCCGGCGACCACGTCGACTCGCACCACGTCGAGCTCGCGACCGAGCTGGTCGTGCGCGACTCGACGGCGCCGCCGCCGATGGAGTTGTCCGCAGGATCGGGGCGACGCCGGACAAAGTCCGCGTAATCCTTTACGGGCGTCGTCGCGTCCGGTAGGACGGGCAAGTCGATAGTCGCGATCTTGGAGGCCCGAATGCCCGTACGAGCTCTCGTCCGCGCCCTGGCGCTGGCGGGCACGGCCCTCATGGCGATCGCATCCGCGGCTGCCGTCGATGCACCGGCTCAGGCCGCGTCGTCCCCGTTGCACTGGCGGGCCTGCGACCACGGCTTCTTCTGCGCCAAGCTGCAGGTGCCACTCGACTACCGCGACCCGAACGGACCGACGGTCTCGATCGCGATGGTCAAGCAACTCGCGACCGATCCGGCGCATCGCATCGGCTCGATCTTCCTCAACCCGGGCGGCCCGGGCGGTTCGGGCATCGACTTCGTGGTCGGCGCCGGTTCGCAGCTGTTCACCCCGCAGGTACGCGCGCACTTCGACCTCATCGGATTCGACCCGCGCGGCATCCTTGCCAGCACCCCGCTGCGGTGCTTCCAGACTCTGCAGCAGGCCGCGTCCCACTACCCGCCGTTCCCGTATCCCGACAACGCGAAGCGACGCCAGCAACAGTTCGCCAACGACCGCTACATCGAGAACGCGTGTGCGCGTCGCGGCAATCCGATCCTCGACCACATGGCGACCGCCGACGTCGCGCGCGACCTCGACCGCATGCGTGCCGCGGTCGGCGACAAGCAGCTGACCTATTACGGCGTGTCCTACGGCAGCTATCTCGGCGACACGTACGCGAACATGTTCCCCGGTCACGTCCGCGCGGTCACGATCGACGGCGTGCTGAACCCGGTCGCGTGGTCGGGACGCGGCGCGAACCACACAGTGCCGTTCTCGACGCGGCTGCACAGCGCGGTCGGCGCGCGCAAGACGCTGCGCGAGTTCCTGCGCCTGTGCAACGCCGGCGGCAAGCATTGTGCGCTCGCACCGCATGCCGGCGACAAGTACTGGCAGCTGTATCACCGGCTGCAGAAGCATCCGATTCACATGGGCGGCTCGTCGACGCCCTACGACCAGAGCTTCCTGATCTCGGACACGCTCGGTGCAATGTATGACTCGTCGAGCTGGCCGGACTTCGCGAAGTACGTGAAGCAGCTGCGCGCGACCAAGTCGGGATCGAGTGCGCTTGCCGGCGAACGCAAGCAATTCCAGCGGGCGTACGCGTACCAGAACTTCGTCGAAGGCTTCCCCGGTGTGGCCTGCTCCGACGCGATCGACCCGCGCAACGAAGCGGCTTGGACGCGGGCCTCGGCGAGTGCGGCCAAGCACGACGGCGTGTTCGGCCCGACCTGGACCTGGGCATCGAGCATCTGCGCCCACTGGCCCGGACACGACGCCAACCGCTTCCTCGGCCCGTTCACGCACCACACCGCGAATCCGGTGCTCGTGGTCGGCAACCTGTCCGACCCCGCGACGCCGTATCAGGGCGCGCAGGCCGCGGCGCGGTTGCTGCCCAACTCGCGGCTGTTGACCGTGCACGGCTGGGGCCACACGTCCTTGTTCCTCTCGAAATGCGCGACGAACGCGATCTCGCACTACCTGATGACGTCGCAGGTGCCTGCGAAGGGGACGGTGTGCAACCAGGACGTCGTCCCGTTCCGCCATGCGCAGACGAACATCGAGGCGCGACCGCGCACCGCGCAGTCGAGCAGCGTCCGCTTCCCGCTCTGGTAGCCGCGTCAGGCGTACGTGTGCAGCGCGACCTGGTCGATGACGAGCACGGTGTCGGCGTCGGATTCCTTTGCCAGCGCAGACTTTCGCACGACCGGCACGACCGTCACCGTCACCGACTTCGCGCCTGATGCGACGAGCGTCTGGACGGCGTCGGTCACCGTGACGATGCGGGTCGCGAGCTGAAGCTGGTGTGGGTGGTTGCGGTCGAATGCGTTCACCGGGCCGACGACCTCGCAGTGCCCCGAGTCGCCGAAGCAGCCGCCGTGCCCGAACACGGCGAACCGCGTGACGTATCCCGACGTCGCATCCGTCGGCGTCGCGGCGTCGGCGCTCGGGTTGTTGAAGAAGATCAGCGCGCGATAGCTCGAGCCGGAGTGGTCGAGGCCGTAGAAGGTCAGGTCGGCGCGTGCGAGGCCGTCCATGACAGCGGCCGGTGGCAACTCGAGGTCGAACGTGATGCTCATGACGAGATCACCGTCCGCGACGAGAACGTCGCGTAGTCGTAGCCGAGCGCGGTCACGTCGAGGGTGTCCGCCACGGTGATGTTGAACGGATCGAGCGCGTCGTTCAGCAGGCTGTGCGGCACGACCGCGGTCGGATGCCGCAGCTGCCACAGCCGCCAGATGCGATCGATCATCGCGTGGTGGGCGAAGAACAGCGGGTCGAACGCGGCGAACGGGATCTCGGCCATCGTCCCGCCACACCACACGTGGACGCTGTCGTGTACCTGCTCCAGCTGCTGCTGGAAATCGAGGAAGTCGCCGAGCTTGAGCAGCGTTTGGACGTCCTGCGGTGTCGGCAGCGCGGACGCGGCCTCGTGGTTGCGCGAGGTCTTGCGCGGTCCGCCGACGCCGCTGTCACGTCCCTGCTTGGTCGCCAGCGGGTCGATCGGCCCGCCGGCCGCGAGCGGATTGACGACACCGCCGACCTTGGCGACCGCGTACGACGGCGGCACCCCGTGCTGGTGCGAACTCGCCGATGTCCAGTCCCACCACGGCAGTGTCACCGTCGGCTCGTACCGCTTGAGGCTCAGCTCGAAGAAGTACAGGTACGCGCGGTGCCAGGGCAGGAACAGCTCGGTGTGGTGCTGGCACGAGTACGGCAGCGGCAGGCCGTGGATTCCGGCCCACCGGTTGAAGCCCCGGTCGTCGTTCTGCGCCTCGGACGCTCGATACGCGCGCCGCAACACCTGTAGCTGCTGCGGACGCAGCAGCTCCACGCTCTTGCGATACGACAGCGGCGTCGCGGTCTGCGGCTGGGCAGGAGCAATCGCTAGGGTCATCGCTCGTCCTCCCGACGCCTCGACAATAGGCGCGTTCGCACCGACGCAGGAAGACCTACTTCAGCGGCGCACCGACGGCTGCGAGCACGAACCACGCACCGCCCGGGGTCAACGGGATGACCTTGCCGTTCGCCTTGAAGATCGTTCCGTCGTTGACCGACTTCCGGCTCCACGAGCCGTTGATGCGCTTGCCGTCGCGGAACACGACCGCCTTGCCCGTCCCGAGGGTCTTGGTGAACTTGGCAGGATTGCCGAGCACGTCACGGTCCTTCGTGTAGGTCGTGACCTTGCAGAACTCGACGATGACGTTCGGAGTGTCGATGACGGCGCCGTTGGCCGTGTGCTGGATCGCGCCGTCGATCATGCGCATGTAGCGATGCGTCTTGGGGTTCCACTTGAACGCCACGGGCGTCCCACCGACAACGGTCTGCACGTACTTGCCCGGCTTGGTCTTGCCGGCGGGCGGTTTCGTCGACCACTGCAGTCCGATGCTCTTCGCACGCGGCCCTTTGACCATCTTCGCGACCTTCTTCAGGTTCACGACGAGGTTCTCGGGCGCGTTGCGGTTCGGGTCGCGGGTGAACTCGGGGCCGCCACGGTCGCCGATGACCTTCTTCAACGGCGAGGCCTTGAGCGGCGCGAAGCCGGCCTTCGAACCGCCGGACGCGACGAAGATGATGTGACCCAGCTGCAGCGCGAGTTCTGGATCGCTCGGACGGACGCTGCGCACCGGCTCGACAGACGTCGGCAGGTGCGTATTGAAGATCGCCATCAGGCGGGTGAGGCCGCCCTCGACCTGCTCCACGTACACCAGGTCAGCGAGGTTGGTGCCGACCTGCGGACGTCCCAGCGCGGTGTCCTCGATCTTCACAGCGATTACCGGATTCTTGGACGGCTTCAACCCGGTCAGCGGGTTGACCGCCGGTGCCGTGGGCGGAGCGGGCTTCGTCGACGACGGGGACGACGGCGACGACGAGCTCGGCGATCCGCCGCTGCTGCCGGTACAGCCCGCGAGCGCGCCGAGACCGGTCAGCGCAATTCCACACAGTGCGCGCCGGAACGTGGTCATGACGTCTCCTCTCGGGCTCTCGCTTTGTATACCGTGCCGGTCGGGCTTCTTGACGCTTGCCCCGCCGTGTCGGGCAGGTGATTCCACAGCTGACACAGGTGCCAGGGATCCGTGAGATGCTGGCCCGGACGGGGTAGAACACGTTCTCGTTCAGGTCGCCGCGCGGTGCGGTGATCCGGAAGGAGCCGGAATGCCGTTCGGTGCAGCCATCTTGCGCGCTGCGGTCGCCGCCGGAGCGCGCCGATTCCTACCGATGCCGTCCGTCGGGGTACCTGTCGAAGGACGCATGCTGGATCTGCCGGGACGCGGCCGCACCTTCGTCGTCGACGTTCCCGGACCGACACCCGATGCGCCGACGATCGTGCTGCTGCACGCGCTCGTGTGCAGCGCGTACCTCGGCTGGTCGGCGGCGATCCCCGAACTCGCGCAGCGCTACCGGGTCGTGACCTTCGATCAGCGCTGGCACGGTCGCGGCATCCGCTCGTCGCGGTTCCGCTTGGACGATTGTGCCGACGACGTCGTTGCGGTGCTCGACGCGCTCGGCATCGACGACGCGGTGGTCGCGGGCTATTCGCTGGGCGGCGCGGTCGCACAACTCGCGTGGTGCCGGCATCGCGATCGTGTGCGCGGCCTCGTGCTCTGCTCGACCGCGCGCAACTTCCGCGGCAAGGCGAGCGAGCGGATGTTCTTCTCGACGATGGTCGGCGTCATGTGGCCGCTGTCGCACTACGCTCTCGCCCGCGTCGAACGCCTGGCCGACGCGCTGCCACTCGTCCCCACCATCGAGGTCCGCGACGCCCGCGACTGGACGAAGGTGCAGTTCCGCAGCACGAGCGGGTGGGCCGTGCCCGAGGTGCTGACCGAGCTGGGACGGTTCAACTCGGCCGGGTGGATCAGCGACGTGGACGTGCCGTGCGCGGTCGTCGTCACGGCAGCCGATCGAGCGATCCCGACCCGCCGTCAACGTCGCCTCGCCGAGTCGATCCCCGATGCACGCGTCTTCGAGGCGTCCGGCGGGCACGCCGCGCAGGTATTGGACAGCACTTGGCTGCCGGTGTTCCTCGAAGGCGCCGATCACGTGATGGCGCAGGCGTACGGCGTGACGCAACTCGCCGCGTCGACCGGTTGATCACGAATCCCGCGATTCGGCTCGTTACCGTGGGCTGGTGATCCCCCGCCGCTTTACCACGTTCGCCGGCGTTGTCGTGCTCCTCGCGGCCACGGCGTGCACGTCGAGCCAGGCGGGTCATCCGGTCGCAGTCCCGAGGCCGTCGACGTCCCCCGTGCCGCCGTCGTCGTCCAGCAGCAGCGCTTCGACGCCGCCCGTCCACAAGCACAAGAAGCGCAAGAAGCACCACCCGACGCGGACGCCGACGTCGGCGGTTGTGACTGCGCCGCCGACTCAGACGCCGACTCAGACGCCGACGCCGACCCGTCCGCCCGCGCGCAACCATCCCGTCGTCGTGATCGACCCAGGGCACAGCGTCACGGTGAGCGGCACCGATCGGGCTACCGGTCTCGACACCGCCGACTACGAGAACGAACCCGAGATGCGCGACGTGTACGACATCGCGTTGCTGGTGCGCCGCAAGCTGGTCGCCGACGGATATCGCGTCTATCTCACCAAGCCGTCGGTGGACACCCCGACGAACCTCGGCGTGCGTGCGTACCTGGCGAACCGCGTGCACGCCGACATCGCGCTGAGCATTCACGACCAGGCCGGGTCGAACGGTGGCATTCCCTTCGACGGCGGCAACAGCAACGTGTACTACCAGGCGGTCGGCGACTACCGGGAGAATCCACAGGGCCGGAAGATCTACTTCACCGACTCTCGCGTCGCTGCGGTCAGCAAGCGCTACGGCGAGATCTTCCAGCACACTCGCGAAGCCGCGCAGGGACGCTCGGTCAACCTGATGAGCAACACCGGCTACGACCTCGGCGGCCGCGGCCTGCAGAGCGGCAACATCTGGATCGTGCAACTGCTCTCGCACGTCCCGTGGATCTACAACGAGGCCGGTGGCAACAGCGCGGGCATGTCCGGACTCGACGCGTCCGACAAGCAGATCTATGCGAACGGACTTGTCAACGGCGTCGAGCAGTGCCTGCCGATCCGACGCTAGGCCGGGTGCTCGCGTAGCCAGTTCTCGGCACGCCGGCGCGATGCCCGTGACAGCCAGGCGTCCTGGACGAGTTCGGCCAGCTCCTGCTTGGTGATGCGGTCGAGGTGCGCGCCGCGGATCAGCACGGACGGATGGTCGTCGAAGCGCGGTGTCGTGAAGAACGGCGTCGCATCGTCCTGGATCAGCGCGAGCTTGTCGGCCTCGGAACCGACCCACAGCATGATCACGTCGGCCCACTTCTCGCCGGTCTGCGGGTCGGACGCGTCGCGTTGGGGCGTGCGGAAGAAGACGAACGACTTGCCGCCGACCTGGTAGACGGCGTTGCCCTTCGGGCCGTGGACGACGGTGACGTGCGGCATCGCCTGAGCGAGTTCGTGCACGTCGTCGACGGTGGCCACGTCCTGCACGCTAGCGCTGCTCGCGCACTACCTCGCTCGCCGACTTGTCCTCGCGCAGTCCTTCGTAGCGCGGGTGGCGCAGCATGCCGTCGCGCGTCCACTCGGTGAACCCGAACTGGCCGACCAATTCTGGTTCGACGAAGTGCATCGACCCGTCGCGTGGGATGCGCAGACGTCCACGCGTGAACGGCGTCGTACTTGTTTCGAGTCGCGTCATGCGCTCGTACAGATCGCGCAGCGTCTTCTCGTCGAAGCCGGTGCCGACCTTGCCGGCGTAAACGAAGTCGTCACCGTCGTAGTAGCCGACGAGCAGCGCACCGAATGCCTCGCGGCTGCCCTTCGGATCGGTGTAGCCACCGATCACCAGCTCCTGGTTGTGCACGCACTTGAACTTCAGCCAGTCCTTCGAGCGGCCTGGGCGGTACGGCGCGTCGGCTCGCTTCGCGATCACACCTTCGTCGCCGCGTGCGCACGCCTTGCGGTACTCGTCCTCGCCGGCTGCGTTGCGGTGCACGGTGAAACGCAGCGGCCCGTCGAAGCGCACGTGGTCTTTGAGCAACCCCTTGCGCTCGCGCAATGGCAGTTCACGCACGTCGTGCCCGTCGAGGTACAGCACGTCGAACACGTAGTAGAAGACGTTCGTCCCGTGCTGTTGCAGTTCCTCGAAGCTGCTGTGCTTCCCACGGAATGCGACGACCTCGCCGTCGAGCACCGCGCTCGTCTCGAGTTGCTCTCCCACCGCCTCGGCGACCGTCGGGAAGCGGTCGTTCAGCATGAGGTCGTTGCGCGACCGAAGCGCCACCTTGCCCTTCGCGTCGCGGAACGCGAGACACCGGATGCCGTCCCACTTCTTCTCGAAGATCCAGTTCTTGTCCGAAAACCGCTCCTCGGTCAGCGTTGCCAGCATCGGTTCGGGGACGGTCGGCATCGCCGCGCGCGGAGCGTCGTCGAGCCGATCGTGGCTTCGTCCGGGCATGTCCACTCCCTCGGGCTCTCGCGAAAAACTGTCGTACCCCGCTGCGACCCTATGTCGCGACGGAGGGATCGAGATGACCGAGATGTTGTGGATCCGCTCGCATGTCGAGCGGCTGCTGCAGGACGAGTGGGACGTGTGCCGAGTCGAGCCGGACGCCGACGGCGACTACCGGTTCCGCTTCGGGACGGCAGGTTGCTGGGTGCATCTTGTCGAGGGCGAGCTGCCGATGGTCCGGGTCGCTGCGCAGGCGGTGATCGGGGTACGGCGCAATCTCAAACTGCTCACCGAGCTCAACGACATCCAGCGCCGAGCCCTCAGCTCGGCAGTGCTGTGGTCGAACGATGCCGTCATCGTGAGCCAGACGCTTTCACCTGTCGGTCTGACGGCGCCAGTGCTTACTCAGGCGATGGCAGCCGTCGGCGGTCTCGCCGACGAAGTCGGTGTGCTCCTGGCGAGCATGTTCGGGGGCGAGACACCGTTCGAGGTCGAGGTGACCGAGTCCGAAGATGCCGACTGATATCGACAATCTGCCTGTGGGGCAACGAGATTCTCGGTCAGAAATTGTCAGACCCTGCGGCTAGCGTGCGGGTTATGACGGAGATTCCTGGTGCGAGCTATGACGTCGATCCTTGGACGCTCACTCTTGACGATCGCTTCGCAGCACTGCTCGATGCGCGGCGCGAGATCGCACGTGTCCAGGCGCGCGAAGCCCGGTTCATCGCCGCGATTGCCGACGACCCACGCGAGGATTCGCCGGCGCCCGTTGTCGAGAAGGAGTACGTGCGCGACGAACTCCGTGCTGCGCTCGGCGAGTCGGCGGTCAGCGTGACCAACCGGATCGAGACTGCACGCACCCTGGTGCACCGACTCGCGGCCACCCTCGACGCGGTAGAGGCGGGCGCGCTGACAATGCGCCATGCCGGACTGCTCACTGATGCTGTCTGTGCCCTGTCCGACGCAGACGCCGCGCTCGTCGAAGATCGGTGCGTCGACTTCGCCGCCGGCCGCGACCTCGCTGCATTCGCCCGCAAGGTGCGCCGTGAAGTCCTCGCTCTCGACAGCCGGACCATGGAGGAGCAACTCGCTGACTTCCTCGCCAAGACTCTGCAGCAGCGACGGGTGTGGACGTACGCCGATCGCTACAGCGCCGCGATCGCGCACTTCGGCGCGACGCTCCCGGCCGAAGGTGCTCAGGCGCTGATGACGGCTCTTGATGTTGCCGCCGATCGGCGCGACCCCGACGACGAGCGAACGAAGGATCAGCGCCGGGCTGACGCGCTCGTCCAGCTCGGGATCGACGCGCTGAATCGGTTCGATGCCTGTCCACACTGCCGTGGAGTCGACCCGGGCGAACATGACGAACATGCGATTGTCGTTCCGGACGACAATCTGGTGGCCGGGCAACTGCCGCGCTGGCAAGGCCTGCGGCCCTCGATCCAGGTGTCGGTCGCGCTCTCGACCCTGCTCGGTGCCGACAACGAGCCCGCCGAGCTCGATGGTCACGGACCGATACCAGCCCAGCTGGCCCGACGCCTGGCCGACGACCCGACCGGGACGTGGCGCCGACTCGTGACCGACCCGATCGGCAGACTCGTCGACTACGGCCGCACGGCTTACAAACCGCCGGCGGCGCTGCGAGACTTCGTCGTCGCTCGCGACCGCACGTGCCGATTCCCGTCCTGCAACCGTCCCGCCTGCCGCTGCGAGATCGACCACATCGACTCGTGGGAAGACGGCGGCCTCACCAACGAAACCGACCTCCACGCCCTGTGCTGCCGCCATCATCACTTCAAGCACGACACCGATTGGACGGTCGAGCGTCGCGCCGATGGCACAACGGTCTGGACGAACCCCACCGGCAAGACCTTCGTCGTCGACCCTGCGACGTATCCGATCGACCGCACGAGCGAGATTGTCGTCCGAAACGACAATCACGCAGACTCGTCCGACGAGCAGGCCGCTTGATCAGCTCGAACTAATGACGGACGGCGGCATCCAGGAGCGCAGCAGCACGCAGGACGGTCGCGTCGGACCAGCGCGCGCCCATCACCTGGGCGGCGACGGGCAGCCCGTCGGCTCCGGTTCCGATCGGGACGGACGCTGCTGGCAGACCCGCCAGATTGGCAGGCGGCATCGACGCGCACCAGATGTCGTACCCGTCCGGGACAGGTTCCCCCGCGATGGTGTCGGGACGGAGCGCACCGACCGGGAACGCGGTAGTCGGCATGTTCGGCATCAGCAGTACGTCGACATCGTCGAACACCGCCGCCCAGCGACGCGCGTAGTCCATCCGGGCGTCCTGCGCGTCGAGATACGCGCGCGCCGAAGTGCCCTTACCGGAAAGGGTGATCTCAGCCGCGTCGTCGCCGACGAGTTCGCGGTGCGCCTCGACGACCGGACCTTCGGACGCGTAGCCCTCCGGAAGCGCGATCGACTCCCACATTGCCAAACAGTCGTCGCGCGGCACATCCACCTCGACCAGCGCTGCGCCGGCGGATGCGCTCGCGCGCAACGCCGCGGCGAACGCATCGCGCACATCGTCGTCGACCGGCGCGAAGTCGGTGCAATAACCCACGCGCAGCCCGTCCCAGGTCGGGTCGGTCACCGCCCCGCAACAGTCGCCGCCACCCGGGAAGCTGAGCCAGTCAGCCGCATGCGGTCCGGCCATCACGTCGAGCGCGAGCGCGAGATCGCGCACCGACTCGGCGATCGGACCGGTGACCGACAACGTCGGCCAGCCGCGGAACCCCGGCAGCTTCGGCACGAGTCCGAAGCTCGGCTTCATGCCGTAGACCCCGCAGAACGCAGCCGGGATGCGGATCGATCCGCCACCGTCCGTCCCGACAGCGAGCGGCACGATTCCCGCCGCCACGGACGCGGCCGCTCCCCCGCTCGATCCACCTGTCGTCCGGGTCGCGTCGCGCGGATTGGTCGTGACACCGAACAGGTCGTTCTCGGTGACACCGCGATAGCAGAACTCGGGATTGTTCGTCTTGCCGATCACGACCGCGCCCGCACTGATGAGCCGGTCGACGCATACTGCCGATTCGGTCGGGACGAAATCGGCCAGCGCGCGCGACCCGTTCGTGGCAGGCAGTCCGGCGAGCCACACGTGATCCTTCACCGAGATCGGAACGCCGGCGAGCGGGCCGCAGACCACACCGGCGTCGACCTCGGCAGCCCGCGCCAGCGCAGCCTCGCGAGTGACGACGGTGAACGCGTTGTTGGTGTCGGCCTCCGCACGCTCGACAGCAGCGCGGACGACCGAAACCGCTGTCATGGCGCCGGAGCGGATCTGCTCGGCGCACTCCCACGCGTCCGTCACGGTTCCTGATGAGCGTGAGCGGCCTTTTCGAGCTCTTCCTGCTCTTCTTTGGCGACTCGCGTCTCGGCTGCGACGTCGATGCTGCGGCTGAAAACCCAGTAGAGGATGCCCGCCACCGGCAGACCGATGAAGAATGAGATGTCGACGCCGTTCATCGCCTTCGAGAACGGCCCCTCGTACAGGGTGCCGCCCGAAGCGCTGCTCACGTCGAAGAACGGGACCATCGCGGCGAAGCCGAGCACGTAGGCCGAGACGCCACGCACGCCCCACCGTCCGTACATGCCGTCGGGTTTGAAGATCTCGGCGATCGCATAGTGCCCGCGCCGGACGAGGTAGTAGTCGACGAGGTTCACCGCCGTCCACGGCACGAACAAATACAGAATCAGCAGCAGGAAGTTCTGGAAGTTGCCCAAGAAGTTGTCGCTCGCGGCGAGCGCGCCGATGATCGACAACACCGCTGTGAGCGCGACGGTCAACAGGCGCGCCATGAGGGTCGGCCGAATCCGTTTGAACGAGTCGATCGCACTGATCAGAGTGAGCGACCCGCCGTACATGTTCAGCGCCATCACCGAGACGAGCCCGAGCGCGGCCAGTATGAGCACGATCGTCCCGAAGCCGCTGAAGACCTTGTCGCCGGACGCTTTCAACTCGGGGATGGCGGAACCCGAGAATGATTTTCCGACCCAGGCTGCGAGTGTCGTGCCGATGATCATCATCCACGCGCCGCCGAGCGCCGATCCCCAGTACGTCCAGTAGAACGTCTTGCGCACCGTGACGCCAGGTGGCAGGTAGCGCGAGTAGTCGGACACGTAGATCGCCCAGCTGATCTGGTACCCCGCCACGATCCCGAATTGCAGGAAGAACGGCGTGGCGTGGAAGGTGCCCAGATCGAAGGTTCCCGGCGGATAGCTGAGGAAGAACAACGACACCGTCAGCACGCCGAACACGATCAGCATCGCTGCCGTCAGCCACCGTTCGGCCGCGTGGATCAGGTCGTATCCAGCGATCGCGATGACGAAAGCGACAAGCGTGAGGATGACGACCCAGAGTTTCGTTGCGCCGCCGATCGTGACGTTTATCGACTGGCCGGCGAGGACGCTGTTGAACACGTTGAAGCCTGCGTACTGCAGGTACGCGAAGAGCCAGACGAGCAGTGCGCCGATGTACCCGAACTGCGGACGCGACTGGATCATCTGCGGTAACCCGAGCTGCGGGCCCTGGGCCGAGTGGAACGCCATGAACAGCGTTCCCAAGAGAATTCCGGCGACGACCGCGATGATCGACCACCAGAAGGTTCCACCCTCGGTGATGCTGACGATGCCGACCGCGAGTGTCGCGATCTGCGCGTTGGACATGAACCACAGCGGACCGAGGTGCCACAGCTTGCCGTGCCGCTCGTCGAGCGGGACGTAGTCGATCGAACGGACCTCGAGCCCGCTGATGCGGCTCTTCTCCTGGGCGGATGTCATTTCATGAGTCTGTCGCGTCCGGCGCCGGTTCAGAAGACCGAAATCAGCTCATATGCGACGTGGGCCGCCGCGATGCCGGTGATCTCGGCGTGGTCGTACGCCGGCGCGACCTCGACGACGTCGGCCGAGACGACGTGCATCCCGCTGAGTCCGCGCAGAATCGCCAGCAATTCGCGCGAGGTCATGCCGCCGGCTTCTGGCGTTCCCGTCCCCGGGGCATGGGACGGATCAAGGACGTCGATGTCGACGCTCACGTACACAGGACGATCGCCGAGCCGGTCCTTCATGCGTTCGATGGTTCGGGGGACGCCGAGCTCGTCGAGTTCGGAGCTGTGAATCGTCGCGAAGCCGAGGTCGGCCGACTCGGGCAGATCGTGGGCGCCGTACAGCGGTCCGCGGATGCCGATGTGCAGGCAGTGCTCCTTGTCGAGCAGCCCTTCTTCGGACGCGCGCCGGAACGGAGTGCCGTGCGTGTACGGCTCGCCGAAGTACGTGTCCCATGTGTCCAGGTGCGCGTCGAAGTGCAGCACTGCGATCGGTCCGTGCAGCTCTTGCATCGCGCGCAGGATCGGCAGCACGATCGTGTGGTCGCCACCGAGCACCATCAGCTTCGCGTCGCGGGACAACGCGCGCGCCCCGGCTTCGATCGAGCTGATCGCTTCGTGAATGCTGAACGGGTTGACCGCGAGATCGCCTGCGTCCACAACCTGCTTGTCGGCGAACGGCGAGACGCCGAGTTCGGGGTTGTACGGACGGAGCAGCCGCGACGACTGCCGGATGTGGCTGGGCCCGAACCGTGCACCCGGCCGGTAACTCACGCCCGAGTCGAACGGCACGCCCACTACGGCCACGTCCATCCGCGAGACGTCCTCGCGCCGCGGCAGTCGCGCGAACGTCGACAGCCCGGCATAGCGCGGCACCTGCGCAGCGTCGACAGGCCCGACCGGCGGCTGCTCGCTCACTGTCCGAGTATCACACCGTCCTCTTCGCGATCACTCATTACGGTGAGGCGCATGTGCAGGTTGTTCGGGTTGCATGCCGGCGGGCGAACGTCCGCGACGTTCTGGCTTCTCGACGCGCCCGACAGCCTCGCCGAGCAGAGCCACCGAAATCCCGACGGCGCCGGGATCGGCATCTTCGACGACGAAGATCGTCCAGTGATCGACAAGCAGCCGATGGCGGCTTGGGACGACTCCGACTTCGCATCGGGCGCTCGCAACTTGCGATCACGGACGTTCGTCGCGCACGTGCGGTACGCGAGCACCGGCGCGCACACGCTCGAGAACACGCATCCCTTCGAACAGGACGGACGACTGTTCGCGCACAACGGCGCGTTCGAGGGGCTGGCCGACCTCGACAAGCGACTGGACGAACTTGCCGTCCGCGACCTGGTGCACGGCGAGACCGACAGCGAGCGGATGTTCGCCCTGATCACGGCCGAGATTCACAACACCGGCGATCTCGAGCAAGGAATCGCTTCGGCGATCAACTGGATCGCTGACAACCTGCCCGTCTACGCGCTCAACTTCGTCCTCATCACGCCGACCGATCTGTGGGCGTTCCGCTACCCGGCGACGAACGAGCTGCACCTGCTACGTACGGGCGAGGGCGATGCGGAACGGTTCGAACACCGCACCGACCGCATCCGCGCGCAGTCCGACGACCTCGCCGGACAACCCTGCGTGACAATCGCGAGCGAGGTCATGGACGACGAGTCGGCATGGCAGCCGATCGAGCCGGGGACGCTCGTCCACGTCGGCCCGGACCTGAACATCACCACAACGCCGGTGCGCGCCGCGCCGCCCGCGCATCCCCTCACCCGAGCCGACCTCGGGGCCTGAGCGATGGACGCTGCGGCGCTGACCGTGCTGTTCGTGCCCGAGTCGGCGTACGGCCCGACCAACCAGTGCATCGGGCTCGGCGACATCCTGCGCAAGCGTGGGCACCGCATCGTGTTCGCCGCTGAGGCGTCCTGGCTGGGCAAGCTGACCGCGCTCGGGTTCGAAGAAGACCTCGTCGACCTCGCGCCCCCGACGGACGAGCCGCACGACCAGGACGCCGGCTCGTTCTGGAAGGAGTTCATCCACGAGACCGCGCCGGAATTTCGCAAGCCGACAATCGACCAGCTCGAGACGTTCATGCTGCCGACGTGGCAGGCGCTGGTCGACGGCTCGTACTACTGCGAGGCACAGCTGAAGGCCATCATCGAGCGCACCCGTCCCGATGTCATCGTCGAAGACAATGTGATCGCGTTCCCGGCGCTGGTCACCGCCGGCGTGCCCTTCGTACGAATCGTGTCGTGCAATCCGCTCGAGATCGTCGGACCGAGCGTCCCGCCGCCGTACTCCGGGCTGCCCGCCGACGATGCGCCGCAGTGGCCGGCATTTCGCGCTGAGTACGAACGCACACACCGCGAGCTGTGGGAGACGTTCAACGCGTGGGTCGTCGATCAGGGTGCCGACCCGCTGCCGTATCTCGAGTTCATGCCGACCAGCCGGGTCGCGAACCTGTACGTGTTCCCTGCTGAGGTTGACTACACCGAGGCTCGTCCGCTCGACGCGACCTGGCACCGCATGGACTCGAGCGTGCGCGAGACCGACGCCGAGTACGAACTGCCGGCGACGGTGCGCGACCGTCCCGACGGCAGCGCGCTGGTCTATCTCTCGCTGGGTTCGCTGGGCAGTGCAGACGTTGAGCTCATGAGGCGACTGGTCGAGGTACTCGGCCGGACGCAGCACCGCTACATCGTCAGCAAGGGACCGCAGCACGCCGAGTTCGACCTCGCAGACAACATGGTCGGCGCCGAGTTCCTGCCGCAGACTCGGGTCATCGCACAGGTCGATGCGGTCATCACGCACGGCGGCAACAACACCACCACCGAGTGCCTCCACTTCGGCAAGCCGATGATCGTGCTTCCGCTGTTCTGGGACCAGCACGACAACGCGCAACGGATGGCCGAGACCGGCTTCGGCGTGCGGCTGAGCACGTACACGTTCACCGAGGACGAAATGGCCGGCGCGCTGGCACACACCTTGGCCCCGAACGTGCGCAAGCGAGCTGCCGAGGTCGGGGCGAGGATTCGCGCACGTGACGGGCTGCGCCGCGGCGCCGACGTGATCGAGCAGGTCGGCCGCGCCGGCAGGTGACGGTTTGCGTTGATCATCAGCGCCGGACGACCTCCTCGCGGCGTGATGTGCTCGCGCCGGAGGGCGCTCAGCACCACAATGTCGTGGGTGGGTGATCGTCAGGGTGTGCGGCTGGCGGAGCTGATCGCGTCGCTGTCGCTGGCCACCGATCTCGGGCTCGGCCTGCCCGAAGAACACGTGCTGCGCCAGACCGTCGTCGCAAGCCGCATCGCCCGGCTGGCGGGTCTCGACGAACGCGTGCAGGCAAGCACGTTCTACGTCTCACTCATGGCCTGGGTCGGTTGCGTCGCCGACTCGCACGAGCTCGCGCACTGGTTCGGCGACGATCGGCAGATCCGCGCGGACAGCTACACCGTCGACAAGATCGGCATGCCGATGATGCGGCTGATGCTCGGCCACGTCGGATCGGGCAGCAGCCCGATGCGCCGGCTGACCCTGTTCGGCCAGTTCCTCTCGGGCGGCTTCCGCGACGCCGTCGACGGCATGGTGAGCCACTGCCAGACCACGGGCGACATCGCCGATCGACTCGGCCTCGATGCCGACGTGCGCACCGCGCTCGGCCAGGCGTTCGAGCGCTGGGACGGCAAGGGCATCCCCGGAGCGGCATCCGGCGATCAGATCGAGCAGACGATGCGCGTCGTGCAGATCGCCGACGACTCCGAGGTGTTCCACCGGACGGGCGGGACGACCGCAGTGGCGCAGCTGCTCCGCTCGCGACGCGGGACCGAGTTCGACCCCGAGCTCGTCGAGCTGTGCCTCGCGAATCTCGAGGACGTGTTCGCCGACCTCGACACGATCGAGGCATGGAGCGTTGTGATCGACGGGTGCGCACCTCTCGACCGCGCGATCCCCGACGCAGAACTCGACGACGTCCTCGATGCCGTCGCCGACTACGCCGACCTCAAATCCCCCTGGTACCTGGGACATTCCCGCGCTGTGGCCGCGCTCGTCCGCGATGCGGCGACGACCGCCGGTTGCAACGCGTCCGACGTCTCGACGGTCGCCCGCGCCGCACGTGTGCACCGGCTCGGCGCGACCGGAGTGTCGACCACGATTTGGAACAAGCCGACGTGGACGGCCGCCGAGCGCGAACGCGTGCGAACCGTGCCGTACCTGACCGAGCGCGTCTTGAGCCGCCAACCGCAGCTGGCCGCGATCGGCTCACTCGCCGCGATGGCGCATGAGCGCATGGACGGCTCGGGCTACCCGCGCTCGCTCGCCGGCGGCACGATTCCCGAGCTGGCGCGCTTGCTCGCCGCAGCGGACGAGTATCAGACCCTGGCCGAAGCCCGTCCCGGACGTGCAGCGCTCGGCGACTCCGAACGCGAAGCCGTGCTGCGCACCGAGGCGAGCGAAGGACGCCTCGATGCCGGCGCGGTGCAAGCCGTGCTCGCCGCGGCCGGGCATCGAGTGCGGCGCCGCGCTCCCCTGGTTGCCGGGCTGACCGCTCGCGAGGTCGAAGTGCTCCAGCTGCTCGTCCGGGGCAACTCGAACAAGCAGATCGCGGCAGGCCTGTCGATCACCCCGCGCACCGTGGGCACGCACATCGAGCACATCTTCACCAAGGCCGGCGTCTCGACCCGCGGCGCCGCCGCGATGTTCGCACTGCGCCACGGCCTGGTCGACGCGCAAACATCGGCAGATCACCCGATGTGAGGCACCGTCCGTCCGCCGTAGAACGGACGCATGACCTCAACAGCTGCTCTGCCGAGCACCGACGCCACGGCCCTGCCTGCGGCGGCTCGCCTGCTCGATGCACTCACCCGGCGTGACTTCGTCGCGCTCGCCCAATCGCTGTCGCCGACCACTGCCTTCCGCGCGCTCGTCCCGCCCGGACCGTTCTTCCTCGACGGCGCTGACGCCGTGACCGCGAAGTTCGTGCAGTGGTTCGGCGGCCCCGACTCGTTCGAGCTCCTCGACGCCTCGATCGGACCGATCGGCCCGAAGACCGCGCTGCGCTGGCGGGTGCGGATGTGCACCGCCGACGGTGCCGCCCGCGTCGTCGAGCAACACGTATTCGCCACCGGAGCACAGCAGCTCGACACCATCGATCTGCTCTGCTCCGGCTTCCACACCGAAGGGAGTACACGATGAAAGCGGCAATCAGCCTCGTCACCGGCCTGGAGGACCCGGAAAAGGTCACCGTCGCGCTGCTCGTTGCCGTCGGCGCGGCCGAAGGGGGACGCGAGACGCTCATGTTCCTGACCAAGGAAGCCGTGCGCCTGGTCCTGCCCGGCCACGCCATCGGCATCGCCTGCGACGGCTGCCCGCCGATCGCCGATCTCATGAAGCGCTACGACGCCGCCGGCGGACGCTTCCTGGTCTGCCCGCTCTGCTTCAACTCGCGCGCCCTCGACGCAGAACAATTGGTCACCAACGCCGAACTCGGCGGCACCGTCCAGTTGTGGGAGTGGATCGGCGACGGCGCAACGACGTTCAGCTACTAACCGGGAGTGGCCCGCGAGTTACGTTTACGCGAAACCGGTCGTGTCGGGGTGGTCTCGACCGGCGAACGTAGGCCATGCTTCTGATCTACGAAGCAGCTCACGGGGGGTGCGGCAATGCCGAAAGCGGACGGCCCGGACGACGGTCCGGTCAGCCCCGATCGGTTCTGGCGTGCGCGCGCCATCACCCGGCGGCACGCGCTGCTGGGCATCGGCGGCGCGGCTGCCGGGTTGGCGCTCGCTTCGTGCACCGGTTCTGGCCCGACCAACTCGTCCTCCGCGCCCGCCACGGGTCCGGCAACCGGGTCGGCGCCGGGCAGCTCCGGTCCGTCGGGCACTCCGAAGCGCGGCGGCCATCTCAGCGTGGCGGTCGAGGGCAACGGGCTCAAAGACATCATGGACGCCCAGAACGACCTCGCGAAGATCGATCAGGCGCGCGCGGTCACCGGGTGGGAACCGCTGCTCGAGTTCGACCGTGACTTCAAACTCTCGACGACCGGGCTTGCTGAATCCGTCGAAGCCGACGGACGGACGGGTTACGTCATCAAGCTGCGCAAGGGCATCGAGTTCCACGACGGCAAGACGCTGACCGCCGACGACGCCGTTTACTCGCTGCAACGACTGACCGATCCCAAGCTCGCCCTCGACGGCGGCACCGGGCTGCTCTCGGTCGACCGCCAGAACATCAAGAAGCTTGACCAATACACGGTGCGGCTCGGCCTCAGCCGTCCCGACGTCACGATCCCGTTCGGCCTCGCGTCCTACACCGCGACGATGGTGCCGGAGGGGTACAAGAACACCGGCACGTCCTGGCAGAAAGGTCAGGTCGGTACCGGCCCCTTCCGGCTCACGTCGTTCAACCCGGGCCAGCGTTCCGAGCACGAGCGATTCGCCAACTACCGATTGTCGGGCCAGCCGTACCTGGACAACGTCACGATTCTCGACATCGACGACCCGAACGCGCGCATGAACGCGCTGATCGCCGGGCAGGTGCAGGCGATCGCCGACGTGCCGTACACGCAGACCAATGTCATCACGCAGCAGCCTTCGCTCGTGTTGTTCAACAACGAGGGCGGCGGCTGGTTGACGCTGTGCATGCGCATCGACCAAGAGCCGTTCACGGACGTGCGGGTGCGGCAGGCCTTCCGGCTGATCGTCGACCGCAACCAGATGCTGCAGAACGCGCTCGGCGGATTCGGGCGGATCGCCAACGACCTGTACGCCCCGTTCGACCCTGCCTACCTGCAGGTGCCGCAACGCACGCAGGATCTCGACCAGGCCAAGTCGTTGCTCAGCGCGGCCGGTCACTCGAACCTCACGATCGATCTCCAGACGAGCGAGGTCGCCGCCGGCCTGAACGCGATGTGCCAGGTCTTCGCGCAGCAGGCCAAGGGCGCCGGCGTCACCGTCAATGTCAAGGTCATGGACTCGACGACATTCAACAACGGCTTCCAGAAGTGGACGTTCTCGCCGGACTTCTGGGGGACGCGCAACTACCTTCCACAGGTCGCGCAGGGCTCGCTGCGCGGTGCGCCGTACAACGAGACCTATTGGCCGCCGAAGGGATCGGACTTCGCCTCGCTCTATCAGCAGGCGCTCGCCGAGCAGGACTCCGGCAAACAGACCGATATCATCCACGAGATGATGCGCGAAGAGTTCGAGACCGGCGGCTACATCATCCCGTTCTTCGACAATCTCGTCGACGCGTACTCGAACAAGGTCGGTGGGTTCCAGAAGAACCGCGGGACGCTGAATCTCGACTATTACGGACGGCACTTCGCAGACGTGTACCTCGTCTGAGCACGGGCGTGGCGAAACACAGTCTCAGCCTGCGGCTGGCGCGGCGGCTACGACCGCGAGGTCTTGCCGGGCTCGTCGTCGTACGAGTGGCGCTCGCCGTGGTCACTCTGGTCGTCGTCTCATTCATCGTGTTCGCGTCGACGCAGTTGCTGCCGGGCAACGCGGCGAAAGCCAAGCTCGGCAAGCAGGCCACGAAAGCGTCACTCGCGGCGTTGGAGAAGCAGCTCGGCCTCGACACCTCGCCGCTGCACCAGTATCTGCATTTCATCGGCGGGTTGTTACGCGGTGATCCCGGCAACTCACTGACGTCGGGACAACCGATCATGAACGACCTGACGCCACGGCTCGGCAACTCTGCCTTCCTCGTGCTGGTCGCCGCGGCCATCTCGATCCCGCTGTCACTGTTGATCGGCTCGCTGGCCGCGGTGCGTCGTGACGGGATCCTCGACGAACTGTCCTCGTTCCTGCAACGCGTACTCGCGTCCATTCCGGAGTTCGTCATCGGCCTGGCGCTCATCGCACTGTTCGCGACGAGCGTGTTCCATCTCTTCCCCGCGGTGTCGATCATCCCGCCCGGATCGCCGCCGTGGTCGAACCTGGACGCGATCTGGCTCCCGGCGCTCACGTTGGTGCTGGTGGTGACGCCGAACATCGCGCTGATCATGCGCGCGGCGATGATCGAAGTGCTCGAGTCCGACTACATCGAATCTGCGCGGCTGACCGGAGTCCCTGAGCGCCAGATCGTGGTGCGGCATGCGCTGCCGAATGCCCTGGCGCCGGCGTTCCAGGTCATCGCGCTGAACCTGGCCTACCTGGCCGGCGGCGTGATCGTCGTCGAGTCGGTGTTCTCGTTCACCGGCATCGGCGTCGCGATGCGCGATGCGGTGCTCAACCGAGACTTCCCGACCGCGCAGGTCGTCACGATGATCATCGCTGCGGTGTACGTCGTGACGAACCTCGCGGCCGACATCGGGACGGTCCTCGTGACCCCGCGACTGCGCACCAGGCTGGCGTGAGCGTCCGATGACAACCGATCTCGCGGACAACATCGCCCGGGAAGCGCCCACACCCGTAGTGCGCTCCCGCGGCGTGCTGCGACGTTCGCTACGGCTGTGGCGCACGCGTATCGGCCTGGCCATCACCATCGCCCTGGTGCTGGTCGCGATCTTCGGGCCGTTCTTCGCGCCGCACGACCCGAGCGCGCTGCTCGGCAAGCCCTACCAAGTGCCCTCACCCGGCCTGCCGCTCGGGGCTGATTACCTCGGCCAGGACGTGCTGTCGCGTTTCCTCGACGGCGGGCGATCGATCCTGTTCGTCGCCGCGCTGTCGACCGCGCTCGGCGTCGGCGGCGGAGTTCTCATCGGCCTGTGGGCGGCGCTGTCGAAGGGCTGGATCGACAACACCCTGTTGCGACTCACGGACATTCTCCTTGCCTTCCCGCAGATTCTGCTGGCCCTGATCGTCATCGCGACCGTCGGGACGAAGACCTGGCTGATCGTGTTGACCGTTGCGCTGACCACGCTGCCGCGCACGGTGCGAGTGATCCGCGGCGCCGCATCGGGGGTGGTCGAGCGCGAGTTCGTCGACGCCGCACGTGCCAACGGCGAGGGACAGCTTCGCCTCGCGCTCGTCGAGGTGTTGCCGAACGTCATCGGCGCCCTCGGTGTCGAAGCGACGTTCCGACTCACGTACGCCGTGCAGTTGATTGCCGCGCTCGCGTTCCTCGGGTTCGCACCAGACCAGAACGCACCGAACTGGGGAACGATGGTGTCGCAGAACGCCAGTGCGTTGACGCTGCAACCCAACGCGCCGCTCATCCCGGCGATCGCGATCGCGCTGCTCACCGTCGGCGTCGGGCTGGTCGGGGACGGCATCGCTCGAGCCGCCGCAGGAATCGACCGAGGCGCAGCATGACCGACCTCGCCGGCGCAGCCGTCCGCGTCAACGGCCTGCGCATCGAAGTCGCAGCCACCCGGTACGACATCGTCGACGACGTCTCGTTCGAGATCGGCCGGGGCGAAGTACTGGCGCTTGTCGGCGAGTCGGGGTCAGGGAAGACGACCGCCGCGCTCGCACTGCTTGCTCATGAACGACGCGGCGTGCGCATCGCCGGCGGAAGCGCGCTCGTGGCAGACGCGGACATGTTCGCGCTCGGCAAGCGTGCGCGGCGCGATGCGCGCGGCAAGTTGGTCTCCTACGTACCGCAGGACCCGGGCGCTGCACTCAACCCGGCCCGGCGCATCGGCACGCACCTGATGGAAGCGCTCGAGGTGCACGATTGGGGCGGCAGCGATCAGCTCCGCCGCCAACGCATCTCGGAGATGTTGCGCGAGGTCTCACTTCCCGACGATGCGGAGTTTCTGCGCCGCTACCCGCACCAACTGTCGGGCGGCCAGCAGCAACGAGTCAGCATCGCGATGGCGTTCGCCTGTCAGCCGGCGGTTGTCGTCCTCGACGAACCGACGACCGGGCTCGACGTGACGACGCAAGCGCACGTGTTGGCGACCGTCCGGCGCATCACGTCGATGGAGGGTGCAGCGGCGCTGTACGTGTCGCACGACCTGTCGGTCGTCAGCAGCCTCGCCGACCGTGTCGCGGTGATGTATGCCGGACGGATCGTCGAACAGGGCAGCGCGGCTGAAATCTTCGCGGCGCCCGCGCATCCGTATACGCGGCAACTGATCGCTGCGGTGCCGCGCATCGACGTCACCCGCAGCCTGACCGCGATCCCCGGACGTGCACCGTCGCCGGGATCGCGCCCGCCGGGGTGTCCGTTCGCGCCGCGATGCACGCTGCGTATCGCGGAGTGCACCGAACGATTGCCCGAGCCGGTGGTGGTCGGCGGTCCGGGGCACACCGCGCGCTGCATTCGCGTCGCCGAATCGCGCGCGACGCTGGCGACCACGGCGCCCGCTCCGGTTGTTGCCGCAGCCGATCATCCGGAAGGGATCGTGCGCGTCGCCGGGCTGACCGCGCGCTACGCCGACGTGGACGTCGTCCACGACGTGACTCTCGCGGTCGCGCGGCGTGAATGCCTCGCGCTCGTCGGCGAATCAGGCAGTGGCAAGACAACCGTCTCGCGCTGCATCGTCGGCTTGCACGACACGTGGGACGGCGCGATCAGCCTCGGGGGTCTCGATCTCGCCCATTCGGCCAGGCGCCGCAGCGCAGCGATGAAGCGCGACATCCAGTACATCTTCCAGAACCCGTACGGCTCGTTGAACCCGCGCCGCACCGTCGGGCAATCCGTCGCACGTCCACTGGCGTTACTCGGCCTGAGCCGCAACCTCGTCCGCCGACAGGTGTCCGGCCTCTTGGAGCGAGTCGCGCTGCCGGCCAACTACGCCGCGAAGTACCCCGACGAACTGTCCGGCGGCGAGCGCCAGCGCGTCGCTATCGCGCGCGCATTGATCTGTCGTCCGAAGGTGCTGCTGTGCGACGAGGTCACGAGCGCGCTCGACGTGTCGGTCCAGGCCGCCATCGTGACGTTGTTGCGCGAACTGCAAGAGGATCTGGGGTTGAGCATCCTGTTCATCACGCACAACCTGCCCCTCGTCCGCTCGATCGCCCAGCGCGTCGCCGTCATGCAGGACGGCCGCATCGTCGAGGCCGGGCCGGTCGAGCAGGTGTTGGAGCGTCCGGAGCACGACTACACGAAGAGATTGCTCGCGGACGCTCCACGCCTGATCGATACCGACGCAGAAGTGCGCGACTAGTTCCCCGGCCGTGCGTTTCGGGCGAACCCGACTCGCACACCGCGTGCCCGACTGCGGCGACTTGAGTGCCCATGGAGGTCGGCGCAATAGCGTGGCCTCGCCTTTCCAGGCCTGGTTGTGCAGCGTGCGGCGCTGACCCGGTGCCGCAGGGAGAGAAAGGACGACCTCATGAACCTGACCCGGCGTCTACTGTCCTCGACTCGCGGCAAGCTCGGCGCGGTTGCCGGAGTGGGTGTGCTCGTCGTGGCGGCCACCGTCACGGCCTCGTCCAGTTCCGGTGCGGCCGCCAAGTCGTTCACGTTCGCCCTCAAGCCGTCGTCGTCTGCGATCAGCGCCTGCCTGCCCCACGCCGGCGGCAGCGTCACGATCACGCCCGGCACGCTGAACGACACGATGCAGGTCTCGATCCACGGCATGCCGAACAACCGCGACTTCGACCTGTTCGTCATCCAGCAACCGACGGCCCCGTTCGGTGTTTCCTGGTACCAAACCGACGTCGAGTCCCACGGCACCGGCGCCGGCAGCGTGACCGTCGTCGGCGTGTTCGACTCAGAGACCTTCTCGGTGTCTCCCGGCGGCACGACAACCTTCACGCCGACGCACCAGTACCACCTGGGACTTTGGTTCAACAACCCGAACGTCCCGTTCAACCTGGGCTGCGAAGGCTCCGCGACCTCCCCGATCGTGACGCCGTTCAACGGCAACCAGCACGCCGGGATTCAGGTGCTGAACACCGCGCAGTTCCCGGCGAACGCCGGCCCGCTGTCCCACGTGCATCGCTGACCTTCGGTCGTCACCTTCGACGGCGTCGTCGCCGAGCTTCGTCAGCCGGTTGCCCGGTGGCGTCCTCGACTCTGGTGACGACGCGGTTCTGGGTAGACGAGTGAGACATCGATGTAGTCCCACTTGTCGATCCACCGGTCGGGGTTGGCGTCATGCAACTCGCGCAAGGTGCGCTGCACCTCGTCGTACGTCCGAACCAGCCGCGCAACCCTCGGGTCGCCGAGTCGTGCTGAGATCGCGCAGCCACGCCGCCCGCAACTGCACCGCTTACCGCGCAGGTGATGCAGATGCTCGATCTCCGACAGCACCTGCACCAGCAGTTCGCGGCTCGAATACGCGGCGTGCATCTTGTCCCGGAAGTAGTCCCGCTCCCCCTGCGCCAGCAACGCCTCGTCCTGCGCGTCGAACAGCGCACGGTGATACATGGCCGCGTGGTCCGTCTCGCGCGAGGCAAGCTCCTCGATCGTGTCATCGGAATGTTCGCGGCATCGCGCACACACGGTGCCGTGCCCGTCCCGGTGCTGCGCCATTTCGAGCAGGCCGCAACAGGAGCATCGAAGTTGGGTGGTGCCGTGCAATTGATCCCCTAACCGCACCGACCGGTCTCACGCCTGCGAGGATCCTGGCACGAGTTTCCTTCCGCGGACGGCAACACTGCCCGCGTGTCGACGGTGAGAGCGTCCGGACCTGCGCGCTGGCTGCGGCCGCGGGGCTCAACAATGCGCGAGACGTGCCGATTGTCAGTTCATGATCTTTCGGCGCGCCGCTGGACCAGCTGTGGTTCAGCGTTCGCCGCTTGCCGCCCTGCTGGCCGGAATGTTCCGGCCGCTGACCAACGCCGGCCGCCGGATCGGCTACTGGCGCCGCCACGTGTTGATCGGCGTCTGGATCACGGAGGTGGCCGCCGCCGTCGGCGGCGTGTACGCCGTCCTCAGTCATAGCGACGTATCGCATCATCGCCCGGCGATGTTCGTGCTGGTGGGTGCGGCGCTGGTGGCCACCCCGCTGTTGATGGCGCTCCCGCTGGAAGCGATGCTCAGCCACGTCCGCGGCGCGTTGTTCTTCTACGTCTGGAGCATCGCCGACACCGTCGTCATCACGATCGCTGCCCGCCTCGACGGCGGCGCCGCCAGCCCGCTGACGACCCTGCTGTTCCTCACCCTCGCGTACATGGCGCTCGCCTATCCGCCGAGCGGCGTCGTGGTCGTCGGCGCAGTGATGACCCTCGACTACCTGTTCGTGATCTGTCCGCCGCACATCACGCTCTCTGCCACTGTCGTGGCCGTCGTCATGGCCTGCTTCACCGCGATCTGCGCGCTGGCGTCGGCGAATGCCTGGGAGGCGCACGATGCCCAGCAGTTGCTCCTGCGAACCGAGCAGATCGTCGCCGCAACCGACCCGCTGACAGGCGTCCTCAACCGGCGCGCGTTCTTCGAACGGCTGCGCACGACGCTCGCCCGCCCGGATTGCGATCACCTCATGATCTGCCTCATCGATCTGGACGGATTCAAGGCTGTCAACGACGCCGCGGGCCACGCTGCGGGCGACGCCGTCCTGGTCGCCGTGGCCCAGGCACTCGGCTCGGCTGTGCGCGAGACCGACACCGTCGCTCGGCTCGGCGGCGACGAATTCGCGGTTCTCGCCGCCGGCAACGGGAGCGCGCCCGACAGTCAGGACGTCGCCGAACGGCTGCGCGCAGCGGTCGCCCGCACCGGCGCCGATACCGGCGTGACCGCCAGCGTCGGAGCAGTTGTCCCGACACCGGGTGAAGCGCTGGAAGTCGTCCTGCACCGGGCCGATCTGGCTATGTATCGAGCGAAGAGCGAGGGCGGTAACGGGGTGTGTTTCGGCTCGGCCGAGCCACCGTTCACCGCGTCACCGGCTGCCTAGCGCCGTCACGTCCCGATCAGTCGCGGCGCAGATCCTTGAGGATCCGTTGGCTCGCCAACCGGCCCGGAGAGCCGATGACGCAGCCGCCGGGGTGGGTGCCGGATCCGCACTGGTAGTAGCCCTCGAGCGGCGTGGCGTACTGGCTCCAGCCGGGTGCCGGCCGGAAGAAGTACATCTGCGGGGCGAGGAACTCGCCGGCGAAGATGTTGCCCTCGGTCAGCCCGGTGCGCGCCTCGATGTCGACCGGGGTCACCACCTCGCGGTGCAGCACGAGGTCGCCGAAGCCGGGGAAGTGCGACTCCAGCACGGCCTGCGCCTTGTCACCGAACCGCTCGCGCTCGGTCTCCCAGTCGCTGCCGCGCAGCTCGTACGGCGCGTACTGCACGAAGCACGACATCACGTGCTTGCCGGGCGGTGCCATGTCCGGGTCGACGACCGACTGGATCGCCGCGTCGATGAACGGCCGCTCGGAGTACCAGCCGTACTTGGCGGCGTCGAAGGCCCGCTCGACGTACTCGATCGTCGGTCCGATGTTGAGGAATCCGCCGTAGTGGTCGACGGTGTCCGGCAGCGCGGGGAAGACCGGCAGCCCGTCGAGGGCGAAGTTCACCTTCGCCGAGACGCCGCGGAACCGCATCCGCTCGACGTTCTCGACGAGGTCGGCGGGCAGCGTCGCGCGGGTCGACCAGCTCGAGGAACGTGCGCCGGGGATCCAGCGCGGAGACGACGACCGGCGCGCGGAACTCGGTGCCGTCCTCGAGCGCCACGCCGACCACCTGGCCGTCGCTTGGTCAGCACGCGATGCCACCGGTGACGCCGACCCGGATCTCGGCGCCGTACGCCTCGGCGGCCCGGGCCAGCACCTGGGTGAAGCCGCCGTTGCCGCCCTTGTGGAACGCCCAGGAGCCGAGGTGGCCGTCGTGCTCGCCCATCTTGTGGAACAGCAGCACGAGCCCGGAGCCCGGCGACATCGGGCCCGACCTTCGAGCCGATGATGCTCGAGGAGGCGTGGTAGCCCTTGACGGCCTCGTGCTCGAAGTAGTCGTCGAGCCAGTCGGCCGCGCTGCCGGTCAGCAGGCGGACGACGTCGTGCATCACCTTCTGCTCGACGCCGCCGAGGTGGTCGAGCAGCCAGGCGACGTCGGCCTGGTCCTCGGGGTCCTTGCCGAAGACGTTCGGCGGCGGGTTGTCGAACAGCGGCTGCACGGCCTGGCACGACCGGTCGAGGTCGTGGTGGTAGCGGTCGTAGGCGTCGGCGTCGTGCGGCGAGTGCCGCCGGATCTCCTGGACGTTCTGCGCGTGGTCGTCGCCGAACAGCAGGTAGTCGCCGTCCCCGGTCGGGTGGAACGACGACGGCATCATCAGCGGCAGGAACCCGTGCTGGACGAGGTCGAGCTCGTGGATGATCTCCGGCCGCAGCAGGCTCAGCGCGTAGGAGAAGGTCGTGAAACGGAAGCCCGGGACCAGCTCCTCGGTGATCGCGGCGCCGCCGACGAACGGCCGTTCTGCTCGAGCACCAGCGTGCGCAGGCCCGCCTTGGCGAGGTACGCCGGCGTGGATCAGCCCGTTGTGGCCGCCGCCGACCACGATCGCGTCGTACTGGTGGTTCTGTCCTGTCATTGCGGGCCGTCTTCCTCGGCGGGTTGAATAACGGGCAGCTTCGCCGTGCGCGCCGCACCGTGGTGTTGTGGTGGGCGATGGCGAGTCTCCAGGCGCACCTCGGTGCCGGCCGCGGCCAGGTCGGGACGCACCCGGGCGAGCCCGATGTGGCGCTGCAGCACCGGCGAGTAGACGAAGCTCGTGAGTAGCCGACCTGGCTGCCGTCCTCGTCGCCGTCGTACAGCACCGACTCGTAGGGCAGCGGGTGCTCGGACTTCGGCGGCAGCAGGCCGGCGTCGCGGTGCAGCCGGTCCCAGTCGGCCCAGTCGACGACGATGCCGACGCGTCGCCCAGCGCGAGGTGCCTTCGGTCAGCTCGCGGCGGATCGCCTCGCCGTCCCATGAAGGCACGGTCGTCCTGCAGCAGTCGCGCACTCCGCGCAGCATCCAGCCGACGCCGAGTTCCTTGGGTGTCACCCGGTCGGCGTCGGTGAACGCGAGCCGGCTGTTGTGCCACTCGACGTCGATGAGCGGCAGGCCGGCCTCGATCCGCAGCATCATCAGGGCCTCCTCGCCGAACGGCCGCATGCTGTGCGGCGCGCCGGCTTCCAGCACGGCGTCGAGCACGTCAACTGCGTGCGCCGACTCGACGGTGACCTCGAAGCCGAGGTCGCCGGTGTATCCGGTCCGCGACAGCGTCACCGGTGCCGATGCGAGCTTCGCCTGCGCGTGGTCGAAGAACCCGAGCGAGCTCACCTCGGGCATCACCGACGCGAGCGCGGCCCGTGAGCGCGGCCCCTGGACGGCGAGGATGCCGTACTCGTCGGAGACGTCCTCGAGCTGCACCCGCAGCGACCCGGCAAGGTCGGCGAACCACCCGAGGTTGGGACGGGCCGCGGTCAGCAGGAAGTCGTCGTCGGAGTGCCGGAAGACGACGCCGTCCTCCATCACGAAGCCGCGGTCGTCGCACCACACGGTGTACTGCGCCTGACCCCGGACGGCAGCGCCTGATGTCGCGCAGCAGCGCGCCGGCCAGCAACCGCTCGGCGTCCGGGCCGGTGATGCGGTACTTGAACAGCGGCGAGGTGTCGAAGACCCCGACCGAGTTCCGGACGGCGAAGTACTCGTGCTTCGGCGCATGAGCTGTAGCGCAGGGGCGACAGGATGCCCTGCCAGTGCGTGTAGAGCCCCTGCGTGTTCAGCTCGCTCAGCCGCGGGTGGAACGGCGTCGTGCGAATCATCGCCTCACCGTAGCCGTCACGGCGCCGGGAACTCGACCGCGATCCGGTGACCGTCGAGGACGCCCCGCAATGTCGCCCTCGCCCGGAATTGCCGGGTCGCCCAGACGCCGTGCAGCCTTCCCGTGTGTCCGGGCGCGCGGATCTGCAGGTTGACTGATAGCCGGTTGGCATAGCGTCGCCAGGTCGCCGTCCCGCTCACCGCGAGGTCGGACGTGAGCCGGACACCGTGCAGGTGGAAGACGGTGGTGCGGTCGCCGGTGTAGCTCCAGTGCCCGCCGCGGAGCCCGACGTCGTGACCGGAGTAGTTGTTCCACCAGGTGTCGAGCAGATCGGCCACGGTCGCGGCGGCGGCCGGCGCGATGCGGCGTGCGACCAGCGTCCCGCTCCCCCGTCCGGCACTGACGTCGCGCAGGTGTCGCGGGAAGACGCCCATCGCGCGCACCGGCGGCACCTTCGAGGCGCAGCGGTGCTGCGGCCAATGGGCAGGCGTCTGCACGAAGCGGCGCAGGATGTCGACAGCGCAGTGATCGGTGTCGCCGTCGGCGGTCACGTGGAAGCTGTTGGCGATCACGATCTGGCGGGCGCGCGGGAACTGACTGACCACCAGCGCGCCCTCGGCGGGCGTGGTGATCGAGTCGAGCTGACCGCTGAGCACGAGCGTCGGCACCGACGGATAGCCATGGGGCGGACGCGGGGGCCGGGCCGGGTTGTCCGGCGGTGCCGAGCGCCAGCGCAGGCACCAGTTGAGTTCCGACCAGTCCGACCGGGCGTACTCACCCACGGTGAACGGCCCATACGTGTTCGGCCACAGCTTGGTACGGCGGGCCAGCGCTGCGCGGTACTGGCGGATCCTGACCTGCGGTGTCGCGGTCATGTCGTACAGCTGCGGGTAGTCGTGGCAGCTGACCGCGGCGTCGAGACCTTCGCTGTAGTCCTGCACCGGGCCGGCGTCCGTCCCGCCGCCGGTCGCCTGCGCGACGAGACGAAGCAGCGGGACGCGGTCGCCGCGCAGCCCGGACCGCAGCGCTGCGGTGAACTCGCGGTAGAAGTAGGGCCCGTACGTCGCGTCGAAGGCGACCACGGCGAGGTTCGGCGCGTTGACGCTCACGTGCATCCGGCGGCCGTCGGCGTCGTGCGAGACGCCGCGCCACGGATGGCGGCGCACCTCGCGAAGCACCCGGTGGATGGACGCCTCGAAGCCCGGCCCCGCGCGTCGGCAGGCCGGGGACCGGCGGCAGACCGTCGCGAACGAGCTGCGCATCGCCGGCCCCTGTGTCGGGTACCAGGCGGTCTCGCCGTAGGCCGGGTAGGCGCTGTCGAGCACGATGCTGCGCAGCAGGTGCGGATGACGGCCGGCGAACACCTGGGCGAAGAACGTGCCGTAGGAGTCGCCGTACAGGTCGACGCGGTTCAGCCCGAGTGCCTTGATCACCGCCGCGAGGTCATCGGCTGATTGCGCCGTCGTGTAGTCGTCGCGACGCGCCCCGAGCCTCGTCGAGCACCGCCGCGCCGCGACGGAGTACGCAATCGTCAGATTCTGCAGCGCGGGGCAGTCGATCGGGTCCGACCTCCCGGTCCCCCGCTGGTCGACGAGCAGCAGGTTGCGCCGCTGCAGCAGCGGCCCGTACATCGCGGCGTAGGACGACCCGCTGGCCGTGGTCGCATAGCCGGGACCGCCCTCGTGTGGGACGAGCGTCCCGAGCACGCGCTGGTGTCGATCAGTCGCGGGTCGGTAGGCGAAGCCGATGCGGATCGTGCCGGCTTTCGGGTTGCGCGGTTCCCATGGTCGGTCGAGGCGTCCGCAGTAGGCGCCCTGGACCACGGCGCAGGGGTGCAGCCGGAGCGATCCGACCGTGATCGATCGTCCGGTCGCCGTACGACGCGGCGTTGCCCTGGTGAGCGTCCGGACGCGGACGGTCCGGCGAAGCTGTCGCCGACGTCGCCGAGGCAGCGGCAAGTGCCGTCGTCAGCAGCGCCTGCGGCCAGGAGTCGGGTGCGCACGAGCACAGCATGGCCTTTCGCCGCGTCGACCGGAACACGCGCCGGCGATCAGCCGCCCTCCATCAGGTGCGGCGAATGTGCGAACGCTCGTCCGTGCAGAACGCCGATTACGGTTCATCTCCCAGCCGTTGTGTGCCCGCCGATATGCGCGCTGTCCGCGGCATGTCGACAATGTCATTGCGCGGCCGACCCGGTGGGCGCCGAAGGCACGGATATGGCGAAGACGCGATGGCCGTCTCGGTGGGGTTGCGACGCCGGCAGTGAAGCGAGGGGAGCATCGAAGTGGCCGTCTCGGTTGTGGCGTTGATCGCGCGGCGTTAGGCATCCCGTTGGCGCTGGACGAGGTACCTTTTCATGCGGTGTAGGGCCCGCCTCTGGGCGGGGGGATCGCCGGTGACCTCGGGCCACCGACGGATCTCCCGCTGTGCGTTCGCTGCCCATCGTTGGAGGGCCTGGGCCTGGCTGACGAGTCCGTCGAACAGCACGGCCCGCAGGTGGGCTTCGGTCTGGAACAGGTGGCGTCCTTCGACGAATTCGGTCGCGACGGTGTCGGCAGTGATGAGGATGTCGTTGGCCGCCGCGTGGGCTGCGTCGATCGCTCGGAGTAGGTCCTCGCGCGTGCCGAAGCGGGCGAGATGCACGCGGAGCAACGGTTCGAGGTAGAGGTCGACTGTGGTCGGCTGCGTGGCGAGCCATGCGGCGAGAGCCTGTCGGCCCGTGGTGGTGATCGAGTAGATCGTTCTGGTGCGCCGCGAGCCGTCACCGAGGGGCTCGGTGCGGGTGACGGCGAGCCCGTCGGCTTCAAGCTTTTTCGCCTCGGCGTAGATGACCGACTCGGCGCGGGGCCAGAAGTAGCGCAGTGTTCGGCGCATTGAGCGGGTGAGTTCGTAGGCGCTCCAGTCGCGGAGGGCCAACTGGCCGAGGATCGCCGCACGGGTGGTCGTCGGAGGAACGCCGCTCACCATTGCACCGTACTCCGGATCGGAGTAACTTTTGCTCCGATCCGGAGTAGGAGGTCTGTGATGGAACTGGCGGTCGTACACGAGGTGAGCTGCCGTGCGGGTCTGGACTCGACCTGGGATTTCGTGGCCGAGCAGTACTTCGATCACCATTCGAGTTGGGATCCGGCGGTCGTAGCCATGCAGCAGAATCAGCCTGGGCCTCCGCAGCCTGGGCTGACCGGTGTCGAAACCCGACGTTCCTCGGGCGACAGCGTGCCGGCTTCGAGATTACCGAGGTCGTGCCGCAGCGTCGGTTCGCGCTGCGGAACACCTCTGGTCCGTTCGAGCCTCGACCGAGCATATGACTTCGCCCCGGAAAGTGCGGGCACTCGAATCCGCTTTAGCTTCCACATGGCCCCGAAGGGTCCGGCCCGGCTGCTGTTTCCCCTCCTGCGACCCGTGATTGCTCGGCAGGTGCGCTCCAACATCGACCGGTTGGCCGACGTCGTCTCTTAACCCTCGCCGGCACCAATGCTGCTGCGAGGTGACCTGGACATACGGCTTGACCGGGACGCAGAACGCGCATCAGCGCCGGGGCCACAACGGCGAGCAGAACGACGGTTCGAGTGCGCGGATCGCGGCGACGGTCGGGCGGATGTCTAGCTGCCGTGGCCTGTCAGCGTCAGTTGTGCGGCCTTTGGTTGGTATGACTGAGGATTAGCGACACGCCGTCGTCTCGTTAACGTGGGGAGTGTGAGTGACTCGAGCTGGCGCGCGTCGATGCCTCAGATCTACGACCTCCGCCTTGGAGACGCCGTGTTCGCACCTTACGGTGCGGACCTCGCCCACCGCGCCGCCGTCCTAGCGCCGCAGCGGGTACTGGAGCTGGCGGCCGGCACCGGCATCGTCACCAGGAGCTTGGTCGCGGCTCTGCCGTCCGCTGAGATCATCGCGACCGACCTCAATCCGCCGATGGTCGACTACGCCGCAGCGAAGGTGCCGGGACCGAGGTGGGAGGTCGCCGACGCACAGGATCTTCAGTACGCCGACGCCTCGTTCGACCTCGTCGTGTGTCAGTTCGGGGTGATGTTCCTTTCCAATCGGGTCGACGCCTACAGCGGAGTGCTCCGGGTGCTGCGGCCGGGCGGCTCGTTCCTCTTCAATGCGTGGGACACGCTGGACACACATGTGGTCGAGGCGACGGTCATTGACGCGATGGCCAACTTGTTCCCACAGGACCCTCCGGATTTCCTGCGCCGCGTCCCGCACGGATACGCCGACGCGGACCGGATCCGAGACGACATCGAGGCAGCCGGGCTCGAGGTTGCCGAGGTGGAGCGGGTCGAATTGACCGGCCACGCGGCCTCCTCGGCAGCACTCGCCGAGGGGTACTGCCTCGGCACGCCGCTGCGCTTCGAACTCGGGGAGCGCGCTGAGCCCGCCGACGTGGTGGCACCGCTCACCGCTGCCCTGACGGAGCGGTTTGGCGAAGGACCAGTCGAGGTCGCGATGTCGGCGCACGTCCTCCGCGCGATGCGGCCCAGCACTTAGGGACCTGCGACTTCACCCCCTGGCCGGGGTCGAAGGCTGCGGCGGGGTGCTCATGGTGTCTAGCCGGTCGATCGTGGCATCCATCTGTCGGTGAGATTCGCGCGCATTGGCAGTGGCCACATACAGAACGATCTGAGTGTGCCATCGTCGCCGGCGCCGTACGCGAGATCGACGGATCGCGCGCCCGACCAGCGGCAGATCCGGTAGGGCCGCTACGCGGCAGATCCGGTAGGGCCGCTACGCGGCATATCCGGTAGGGCCGCTGCGCGGCAGATCCGGTAGGGCCGCTGCGAGGTTGGACCCATCGGCGCTCAGCCGGACAAAACAATTTCAGGCCGTCCCGTTGTCCCCTGGCGCCTGAGATTGGAACTTTTCGATTGCGTTGCGGTGCTGAGCGATCCAACGGGCGTTCGCGTCGCTGGTCTCCCGCATCGCGCGTATGTGTGCTGCGAACCTCGCTATTCCGAGAGCAACGAACAGCCCAATCAGGGACCACACGATGACGGCGACTAGCGAAACAAAGCCGAAAACGATCAGACCGACGACGTACGCGAAGGTGGCGAGCGCAACGTCCTCCACCTCGACGTGCGCCCGGTTCTGCGGGTCCTGATCGGTCATGGTGCCATCGTGTCATCGGCCATGGTCATTCGCACGTTCATCGCCAAGTCCACGCACGGACTGCGGCAAATCCGATCGTCTGTGGACGCAATAGCGTGGAGACTTGCTCAATGATCGAAGCGGAAACGGTGACGCTCTGGCGTCCGACTGGGCCGGCCGAGCTGGCTCTTGTCGAGGCGTCCGGATGGAAGGCCTGGCCGCCGCGTCTGCCGGACCAGCCGATCTTCTATCCGGTGCTGAACGAGGACTACGCGACACGGATAGCGCGCGACTGGAACGTGAAGGCGAGTGGAGCTGGGTACGTGACCCGATTTGAGGTTACGAAGTCGTTCCTCAACCGGTACTCCGTGCAGCAGGCAGGCGGTCGGACGATCCTTGAATACTGGATACCCGCCGAGGATCTAGACGCGTTCAATGCCAACATCGTCGGGCAGATCGAGGTTGTTGCCGAGTTCCACTAACTGCGGCAGATCCGGTCACTCGGAGGCGCTGCTCCGATCCTCTGCGCTCACCACCTGGCTTGCGTCGAACGGGCAGCCGTCCACGCCAGCGACTCGGACCACCTGACGGCCCCAGGCGACGATGACGTCTTCGACCACTGACCCGTCACCCAGCGTGACGGCGATCCGATTGGCTCCCATGCGGTACTCGGGAAAGGTCGAGATCGCGTCCACGACCTTGCTTGGCAGGACAGTCCTCGGGTCGTCCATCGGTCAATCGAACCACTCAACATCGTCTACGACGTACTCAAGTCGGCATGAGCGGTAAATGGTCGGACGCCATACGGACAGATCTGCGCGCTTCGCGTGCATCGACAGCCTGCGCGATATCGAGCCCTCTTTGTTGTCAAGCGGTTCGTCGGCGCGATCTGGTGTCGGGTTTGTCTGCTGGTGCTGACGGGGAGGGCTGTGCGCTCGTAGGCTTGGCGGTGGCCCGGGAGTGGCTTCTCCGAAGAGCCGGTGTCGCGGGGTGTGAGCCGGTCGCGCTGGATGCAGAGTCGTTCCCCGTCTGCCCTCCCGGGTCCTTCTTCTTCGCTCGTGAGTCGGCGGCGAGGCGGTTGTAGATCGCGTCGCTGATCTTGCGTTTGAGCGCGCGGAGCGCGGCTTTGCGGCCCATGCCCTCGTCGAGCTTTCGGTGGTAGTAGGCGTAGCCCGCGGTGCCGGGGTTGCGGATCTGGGTGACGGCGGCCATGTGGACGGCGTGGTTGAGCTGGCGGTTGCCGCGGCGGGAGAGCCGGTGGATCCGTCGGTTGCCGGAGGACACCTCGATCGGCGCGGTGCCGCTGTAGGCGGCGAAGTGGTCGCGGCTGGCGAAGCGGTCGACGTCGCCGACGAAGCCGAGCACGGTCGCGGCGACGACCGGCCCGACGCCGTGGATCTCGGTGAGGGTCGTTCTCGACGCTGCGACGAGTGCGGCCAGGCGTCGCTTCACCTGCCGACGTTGGGCGTCGATGCGGTGCAGATCCTCGACGAGGTCGCGAGCCAGATCCAGACGCGCGCGGTGTCCGCCGGCGTGCGGGCGTCGATGGTCTCGAGCAGCTGGATCGCTTGTGGCACCGAGATTCTGCGGGCGAACCCGCCAGGGACGAGGTCGCAGAACACGGCGTGCAGCCGGCAGACGGTCTGGGTCCAGAGGCTGCCGAGGTCGCGGTAGCGGCGTGCCCACATCTTCATCGCTGCGGTCTCGTCCTCGACCGTGATCGATGAGCAGACGACGGAGCGCGCAACGCCGCGACCGCGACCGAGCGGGCGTCGTTCGGGTCGTTCTTGTTCACCTGGCCGGTGTTGAGCAGCCGGACCCGCGCGGCGAGTTTGGGTTGCACGTCGACGACGCTCTCGCCGGCCGCGACGAGCTGCTGCGCGAGCAGCCGACCCAGCCCGCGTGCGCCCTCGATCGCCCAGCTCCGCTGCGGCCAGGGCTGGGCCCACGCGCGCAGCTGCTCCACCTGAGCGGCTGTCGCCTTGACCCGCAGCTTGGCCAGCGTGTGCTCGTCACGGTCGAGCGCGACCGCGGTGTGCGAGCCCTTGTGCGGATCGATCCCGATGATCACTTCAGCCACGACATCCTCCATCTCGATCAAGGGATGACCGCGGCGGGCATGTCTGATTTCAGATCGATCGCGTCCGCGCCTCTTTGGAGCCACACCGCGGCGAGATACGACGGGCCAGCACCTCGTTCACAAGCCAAACCCGAAGGTCGGCAGACGGTTCGCGAGCCAGCCCATCGCACCTCCGGACGCTACGACCGAAACCGTCGCGTCCGTCATGAAGTCTCAATCAGACGGATATTGAGCGGCACGTGCGGTTTCCCATTCTCGTCAGGCCGTCCCCCAACCGGCCGAAGGATCTGGGAATTTCATTTGGATTCCAACGGACGAGCTGTTACGCGTGCGTCTGCCGCCCGCAGACCGAACCGCAGCGACCGCCCGTTCCAACTCGCCTACGCCCGGCAGCGCATACCGACGGCGTCTTCCACTTGGAGCCGGCGCGGAGTACAACTACGCGAAAGATCCAGTTCGCTGGTCACCGGTCGGTTCCTGGGAGGGACGATGACCGATTCTGCATACTCGTCGCAACCCGATGCCCCGTTACCAATTAGTGAGGCATTTCGCCGACGACGGATTTCGCTTTCGACGATGGACCGGTCGCTGCGGCTGGCCACTGCGGGCGCACTCGCGACATTGGCGGCAAGCGCGATACTCATCGCTCTTCGCAGCATTTCGCAACCGACTGTATATCTCGGGGGTGGGCTCAACGGAGTGCATCAGGTTGGGGCGGTCTACTACGCTGTCGCGCTCGTCCTGCTGTCGATCGGACTGGGCTACCTGGTTACTGGTGCTGAATCGCCAGTCCGATCGTAGCTGTTCCGGCAACGACGCTGGTTTTGATCGTCTTGGGATTCTATACCGGTGCATTCGGGTCGACATCCGGGTCAGTTGGACTTGTGTCCTTGCTGCCTGGATGGGCTCAATGGTCCTCCCGCGCATTACTCGTTCTACTGGCTGCGGTGGCAGTGAGGCTCGGCTTTTCTGAGCGCGGCGGGCGTGGGCGTCACGAGATGACATCGGCCCACACCATTGCGCTTGTGATGAACATTGTGCTGTTCGGCGCCTACTGGCTGACCCTCGCAATCGCTTCGCCGACCGTCGGTCACTTGTCGGTATTCGGCCCCGTGGTCAATGTGCTCCTCGGAAGCCTTGCGTTAGCTCTCTATCCATTCCTGCAGGTGGCAGCCGTCGACTTCGGCGAGTGGGGTCAAACCACTGTGGAACGCGTCGGAGCGGCTATTGCGAAGACTGAAGTGGTTACGCGGATCCTCGCGTTTCTACTCGGCGTAGGCGTCATCGTTTACGGATACCAACACGCTGCAGTCGCCGGCGTGCTGTCCTCTGCGACCTTGTACTCGGTCGCTCGCGGCGTGTTGGTCGTTACCATCGGATGGTCAGTGCTGTGCCTTGTCGGGCGCGTGCTCAAGCTGAACGGATTACCGTGGAGCGGAAGCCTCGGTTTCGCTCCCCTTGTGGCTGTATGTGCGATGCTCACGATCGTCATCGTGCCGCTCGCGGGCCTGATCAACGGCAATTTCGTCATTCGCACTCCCGAACTGGTTACTCCGGACGGCCACTTCGCACCTGGCTCTGACGTCGTGACCCAAGTATCACTCGGACCCGCGGGGCCATTCTCGGTCCTTCTCCCCCGACCGTGGATCACCGTGAATTCCTCCAACGGGTCTGCGACCGGGCTCGCCGCCCACGCACCGGTCGAACCCGGACGTGCCGAGATCGTCATCGTCACCGATCGTCAGGGCACCTCAACTCTCTCCTCGCTGGCCGCCGAGGCAGCTGTACAAACATCTCTGCGACGCGCGCAATCGGGGCGTGGACCGTCGCAACTGTCACCAGCACGGCCGCTTCCACAAAAGGGTATTCGAAAGAGGCCTTCTGTGGGTACGTACCGTCACCCCTACGCCGGGCACCGGCACATCGGTGAGCTACATCATCGACGAGCTGCAGGTCGGTTACGACATTGCCGAGACAACGTCGCTTTTCGAAGCTATCGGCAACTCAGTGCACACGCCGGCGGAGGGCGTTTCTATCCGCCGCCCCGACGAAGAGGCACCCCTCAACCACGCAGACCGACTGGTCGCATGGGAAGACGGCCTGGGATTGATCGCGGCAGCCATCCTCATCGGCGCGACGCTTGCATGGCGACGTCGACGTGCGCATCCGAGGGTCTTGGGTGGTGTCCTTCTTCTTTGCGCTCGTGGTCCTCATGGACATCGAGGTGAACCTTGCGCCACTGGGGCGCGTCGTCTTTGGCGCGGACTCAAAGGTTCCGACGATTGGAGAGGGTCCCGTGTACTTCGGGATTGGCGTGTTGGCTCTAGTTGGCATGGTCGTGGCGCGGTCTAGAGGCTGGCGCCGCGCCGATGGGCAGCCGTCGACACTCCCTATTGCGGATTGATCGGGCTCGCCGGGGCGCTGGCAGCTCTGGATGTCATGTATCGGCTGTACACGCACGCCCTTCAAGCGAGCCGGGTATCGGTCTGGGCCGCGATTATCTTGCTGTTGGCGGTGACATGGGAAGTGCTTATGTCTGGCGAGACGATGACAAACTTCGGGACTGGTCGAGTTCCACGATCTAGTCGACTGCTTGCATTCCTCGGGTACACCATCGTCCTTTGCGGTGGCGTGGTGTTCTTCTCTGCTCAGGCCATCGTTGGGAAGGGCGCGCTGTCCGAAAGTTTCTTTGAGCCTGAGGCAGTTACACAGGCCGCGTTGTTCCAGGTCGGTTTGCCATTCTTCGCGGTGGCGCTATATCTACGCCTGGTAAGCGCGAGGCGACATGGTGACATTGGCTCGGCTGGCACCGCCGCGCCCGGTTTCGGAGAACCGTCTCGCCCGTCCGACAGCGCTGAATCGGCGGATCGGGAAGAGTCGGAGGCCGTCGATCCTCGACTCTAAGCCGACGCAATTCGTGGGCAGAGCTCACCACATACGACGAATTGATTTCGCTCGGGGTTAACTCCGTCAAACTTCTCAGTCGGTTGTTTGGGTCGCGTTCGAGCGCGTCGATAGTTGATTACTCGACGCGCTTGGTCATCTGCGTCGCTACGACGCGATAGCCGAGTGATGCATAAAGGCGCTGGGCGGATTCGTTGAAACCGAAGACGTTCAGCCCGAGTTCTCGGAAGCCTGCATCGCGGACCAATTCCTCGGCTGCGAGCATGGCGGCGCGTCCGAGGCCTTCGCCTCGCCGCGACTCGTTCACTGCGATGTCATAGATGAACGCGCAGTCGTCGTGGTCGGAATGCCGGCCGATCCAGAGTGTTCCGGCGGGTGCGTCGCTGTCGTCACAGATGATCATGAGCCAGGTATTCGCGGACCGAAGGCCGTCCGGGAGCATTTGCAAGCCCTGCGCGCGCACGCGCTCACGGACAGCTTCGACCGGTCGTCCTGTCGCGCGTGCGAGATCCTGCGCGTAGGTCTCGATTGCTCGCGGCCACCACTGCTCGAACTCGCCATCGCTCATCGGACGCAGCCTCATTCATGCGAGGCTAAAGGTTGCCCAGCCGCTCCGCGTCAGCCGATTCCGTCGAGGCAGGCGGCGACCAACGTGCCGATCGAAGCGAGGTCGTAGCCGCCCTCCTGCACGACCACGGTTGGCAACGCGAGCCGGCCGAGGATCTCCCCCGCTGGGCGTAGCCGTCGGCCGTCACCTCCAGCGGGCTCTCCGGGTCGGCGGCTGCGGCGTCGACGCCGAGCGAGACGACGAGGGCGTCCGCGCCCGTGGCCCATTCGGCCAGGTCGCGGACGCCGTCGAGCCAGCGAGGGTCGCCGGTTCCCTCGGGCAGCGGGAGGTTGCGGGTCGCGCCCGTACCGTCGCCCGCGCCGGTCTCGCGGGCGTGCCCGAAGAAATGGGGGAACCAGCCGGCGGCGGGGTCGACGTGCAACGAGCCGTAGCGCACGTCGGAGCGCTCCCAGAAGATCGCCTGGGTGCCGTTGCCGTGGTGCGCGTCGAGGTCGATGACCGCGACGGTGTGGCGACCGGCTGCCAGCAATGCCTCGGCGGCAACGGCAGCGTTGTTCAAGTAACACGAGCCGCCGTAGCCCGCGCCGGTGGCGTGATGGCCCGGCGGTCGGCACAAGGCGTACGCGGCGCCGCCCCGAGCCGTCACCAGCTCGACCGCGGTCAGGGCACAGTCGACGGCAGCTCGCGCGGCCTCCCACGTCCCCGGCCCGACCAGGGTCATCGTGTCGTAGCAGAACTGGCCGGCCCGGCCGTGCGTGGCGGCGGCGTCCGTCATCGGCATGCCCTGGGTCATGGCGGGTGTCGGGAAGACGTACGGGACGACCCGGTCCTGGCCGACCAGCTCGTCGTACGGTCCGGCGAGCCACTCGGCATAGATCGTTCGCAGGTGCTCGACGAAGACCGGGTCGTGCACGCGATGCAACACCGTGTCGTCGTGGGGCACGGCCTCGACCAGCTCATGGCCACCGCAGCGCATCGAGGATCCGGTCGACACGCTCGGGAACCTCGGTGCCGTCGGTCGCGACGCCGACCCAGACCTCGCGCATCGGGAGGTGACGTCGCGTCTCGGCAGACCACACGACGGGCATCGGCATTAACGGAGCATGGCATCCTCAGCGCCTGGTTGGATGCTGGCATGCCACGCGCTCGCGACCTCGGCATCGTCATCGGTTCGCTGCCGACCGGTCCTACCAACTCGGTCCTCGACGTTCCCGGCGTCGGGCTCGGTCACACCACACTGCACCGCGACGAACCCGCCCCGCCGGACGGCCGCGGCCTCGCGCGCACCGGCGTCACCGTCCTCGTGCTGGCCGACGACGCGTTCTCGCGGCCAGTGCCCGCCGGCGGTGCCGTGCTCAACGGCGCCGGTGAGTGCACGGGCTTCATCACGGCCGCCGAGTGGGGATCGGCCGAGACGCCGGTCTACCTCACGTCCACGCTGCAGCTCGGTCGCGTCTACGACTCCGCCTGCCGGATCGAGCTGGACGTCAACCCGGCCTGCGCGACCGACTTCATCATCCCCGTGGTCGCCGAATGTGACGACTCCTTCCTCAACGACGCCCGCCGGATGCAGGTCGAGCACGATGACGTCGTCACCGCCTGGCGCGCGGCGATGGCCTCGCGCGGTTCAACCACTCCCCCGGAGGAAGGCGCGGTCGGGTCGGGCACCGGCATGTCGTGCCTGGGCTTCAAGGGCGGCATCGGCACCGCGTCCCGAACGGTCGACGGCCACACGGTAGCCGTCCTGCTCATGACGAACTTCGGCGAGCGCAAGGAGCTGGTCGTCGGCGGCGTACCGGTCGGCAAGCGACTGCTCGCCGGCGACGGGCCGCGGCAGCCGGCCGGTTCGTGCATCGGGATCGTGGTCACCGACGCGGCCGTCGACGGCGCGTCGTGCGCACGGCTCGCCCGCCGGGTCGGCCTGGGCCTGGCCAGGGCCGGCTCCGTCGCCCATCACGGCAGCGGCGAGATCTTCATGGCCTTCGGCACGGGGATGCGCCTCGATCGCGACGGCAAGCCGGACGGCACGCCGGTCGTGACCGGACGCGCGCTCGACCCGTTCTTCACCGCCGTCGTGGAGGCCTCGGAAGAGGCAGTGTTGAACTCGATGTTCACCGCCCCGACCGTGGTCGGCAGGGACGGCAACACGAGCGAGTCCGCGAACAACGACGAGGTTCTCGGGCTGTTGCGGTGAGGGTCCGCGAGGAGCGCATCCCGATCCGCGACGGCGGCTGGCTGGCCGCCACGCTCTACCTCCCGGACGAGACGAACGGACCGCAACCGTGTCTCGTCGAGGCGCTGCCCTACCGCAAGGACGACCTCACGTCGTCCTACGCCGAGAGCTACCGCTCGCTGTGCGAGAACCACGGCTACGCCGTCTGCCGGATCGACGTGCGCGGCACCGGCTCGTCGCCGGGCGACGCGCTCGACGAGTACCAGGAGGCCGAGCAGCGCGACCTGCCCGACGCCTTCAGCTGGCTTGCCGCCCAGGACTGGTGCGACGGCCAGATCGGCATGTGGGGCACGTCGTACTCCGGCTTCAACTCCCTGCAGATCGCGTGCGAACGACCGCCCGAGCTCAAGGCGATCTGCGCGATCTACGCCACCGACGACCGGTGGACCGACGACGTGCACTGGCGTGGTGGCGCGCTGCGGCTTGTCGATCTCGTCGACTACAACCACTACATGACGCCGATGTGCGTGCTGCCTCCCGTCCCGGCGGTCTGGGGCGACGACTGGCACGACGAATGGGTGCGCCGGCTTTCGACCAATGCGCCCTGGGTGCTGACCTGGCTGCGCGAGAACCGGCACAGCGCGTACTGGAATCACGGCTCGGTACGCCTCGACGGGACGACATCGGGTTACGAACGGATCGGCTGCCCGGTGATGATCGTCGCCGGCTGGGCGGACGGTTATCGCAACAACTCATTCCGCACCGTCGCCGAACTGGCGCGACACGATGTCCCGCACCGACTTCTCGCCGGCCCGTGGGCGCACGCCGACCCCACCAGCGCGATGCCCGGGCCGCGGATCGACTTCGAGGCCGAACTGGCCGCGTGGTTCGACCACTGGCTGCGCGGCAGCGGCGAGCACAAGGACCGTTGTGACGTCTTCGTGCGCTCGTCGACAAGACCCGAGGTCGACCTCGACCTGCACGAGGGTTCGTGGGTCGCGCTGCCTTCGGTACCACCGGTGGCTGCGATGACGCTGGACGTCGACGGGCCGCGGACGCTCGAGGTCGCGCCCGATGTCGGCACGGAAGCGTGGATCGACTGCGCCGGTCACCTGCCGTGGGGGCTGTCGGGCGATCAGCGCCTCGACGACGCCCGTTCGCTGGTCTGGGATCTCGCCGCGCCGTCCGCTCCGGTGGTCGGCTATCCGGTCCTGCACGCGCGGGTTTCGGCCTCGTCCCCAGCCGCATCGTTGTCGGTGAAGCTCTGCGACGTGTTCCCCGACGGCACGTCGGCACTGGTCTCGCGCGGCACGCTCGACCTCGCCTACCGCGACGACGTCCACGGCGCGCCCGTTC
>CAVWSE010000002.1:0-160183 GCA_963757455.1 uncultured Actinomycetota bacterium | reverse complement strand
TGATCACGTCTTCCTCTGTTGTGCCCGCTTGGGTGCGGGCACAACCGGGCATTCGGGAAGGAAGACCTGATCGTTTGCGCGCGGCTCAGCCGGACGCCCGCGCCATGGCTCGCCCCGCCAGTTCGCGCGCGATGGCGAGCGATCCGACGAGCGGGTGGGTCGCGAAGGCGCGCAGGGCAAGCTCGGGGGAGCGTTGGCGAGCCGCGGCGATGATCGTGCGTTCGCAGTCCTTGATCGTCGAGATCAGTCCGAGTTCGTGGGCGTTCGGCTCGACGGTCGGTAGCGGACGGGCACCGGAGTCATCTACTTGGCAGACCGTTTCGATCACTGCATCGGGCGGCAACGACGCGATGGTGGTCGCGTTCCGGACGTTGAGCACGAGGCGCGACGGCGCGCCGCCGGTGAGCGCCTCGGCTAGAGCAACTGCGACGGACTCGTAACCGCCGACGGCGATGTCAGCTCGATCGCGTTCGCCGGTGCGCAGTTCGGCGAAGTAGGTGCGATTGCGTTCGTCGTTCGCCTCGCGCCACAGCTTCGCCGCGTCGTCAGGGTTGGCCAGCGCTGCGCGGTAGAAGGAGTCTTGCTGTTCGCGGACGTGTTGGCCGCGGGTGCGTCCGGCGGCGACGAGCGCGCGATATGCGTCCTCACGCGCGTAGAACCAGTACAGGTATTCGTTGGGCACGGTTCCGAGTGCCTGCAAGAGGTCGGCGCCGAACAGCCGGCCTTCTTCGACGCGAGCAACGCGCGCGGGGTCGGCGATGAAGGCGGGCACAAGATCCGTCCCGTCGACGCGAAGCGAGCGCAACCAGCCGAGGTGGTTCAGCCCGAGATAGTCGACTTCTGCGGTCGTCGTGACCTCGGCGAGCGACGCGCCCGGGTCGAGGTCGAGCGCCGCGCACACCCGGCGGATCAACGCGACGGGCGAGTCGCATACGCCGATCACGCGCTCATCGAGAGTGGCGGCCATCGCCTCGGTGACGATGCCCGCCGGATTGGTCATCGAGACGACCCAAGCGTCGGGCGCCAGCCGCGCGACCCTGGCGGCGATGTCGTCGATGACAGGCACGACCCGCAGCGCCGATGCCAAACCGCCGGCGCCGACCGTCTCCTGTCCGATCACACCCAGTTCGATCGCGTCGCGCTCGTCTCGCACGCGGGCGTCGACACCGCCGACCCGTAGCGCCGCCAACACCAGACCGGCGCCCTCGAGCGCATCATCGAGCTCGGTCGTCGTCCGCACGTCGATGCCATCGCCGCGGACTACTGCTTCGATGACCCGCAGCCGATCCGCGGAGATGTCGTGCAGTACGAGTTCGTCGATCGGCACCGTGCTGTGCGACAGCGCGCGATGCACCAGCGGGAACCGGAAGCCGCCACCTCCGAGCACGGCTACCTTCATGGAGGCAGACTCTAGTTATGAGCGAGCCGTTCGATCTTTTCGTGAACGGGACCGTCTTCCTGGACATCGTGTTCACCGGCCTGAACGACATCCCGGCGCGCGGCACCGAGCAGCTCGTCGACGGGATGGGTTCGTGCCCGGGCGGCGTGGCCAACCTCGCGATCGCTGCCAGCCGGCTCGGCTTGACGACCGCGCTCGCCGCTGCGTTCGGCGACGACACGTACGGCGACTTCTGCTGGTCGACCCTCGCGGAGCAGGAAGGTGTCGACCTCAGCTATTCACGCCGCTTCGCCGAGTGGCATTCGCCGGTCACGGTCTCGATGGTGGTCGATCGTGATCGCGCGATGGTGACTCACATGCATCCGCCGCCCGTCCCGCAGGTCGAGCTCTTGCCAACGGTCCCCGCGGCGCGGGTCGGGTTCGCGCACCTGGACGTCGAACCGCGCGAGTGGATCGAGCAGGCCGCCAAGACCGACATGCTTCTGTTCGCCGACACCGGTTGGGATCCCGCCGAACAATGGCCGTCCAGCGTGCTGGCGCAGCTTCGGCACTTCCACTGCTTCCTGCCGAACAGCGTCGAGGCGATGGCCTACACCCACACCGACGATCCGCACGACGCCCTGCATGCGTTGGCCGACCGCGTTCCGATCGCCGTTGTGACCTGCGGCGGTCAGGGTGCACTCGCCATCGACTCCACGACCGGCGAGGAGGAGTGGGTGCCGTCGCTCCCGGTCGACGCGCACGACCCGACCGGTGCCGGCGACGTGTTCGGTGCGGCGTTCGTCCTCGGGACGCTCGCCGAATGGCCGTTGAAGCAACGTCTGGCCTTCGCGAATCTCTGCGCCGCGCTGTCGGTGCAGTACGTCGGCGGCTCGCTGGCTGCACCCGGCTGGGGCGACATCGTCGACTGGCTCGCCGGCATGCGAGCACGCGCCGCCGACGGCTCGTCGACCGCGGCCGAGTACGTGGCGTCGTATGCGTTCGTCGAAGATGTGCTGCCGTCCTCCGGTCGCATCTCGGTACGCCGCGCCAGCGCCACGATCGCCCGTGCCTCGGATGCCGGCCCGCGCCCACGAGGGCTGCCGCGCCTGCGCCGCTGAGACCCTTGCCCCGCGGCCGCACCGCCTTGGCCCCGCGTCCGCACCGCCTTGTCCCGCTAACACACGCTGAGACGGCGAAATCGCGTGTCTCCACGGGGCAAAGCGAGCTGTCCCAGCCAGGTTCCGCGCCAACCACTACGCGAGCAGGTACGGAAGGCGTTCGCGTAGGAAGGTTCGCGGGAACTCCTCGCGCAGGCGCCACAGCCCGGCGTCGATGACGAAATGCGCCATCGACAGGCCGAGGAAGACGCCGTACAGCGCACGAAGCGGCGCCGCGGCCGAATGCAGGTGCGACAACTGGTTGAGAGCGAGCCCGAGCAAGGCAGCCACATTGACGAGGATGAGCAACGCGACCGGACGATCAGGTCCGCCCGCGGCGACGAGCGACATCAACAACAGGTACTGGAACCCGTGCGCGATCGTCACGCCGGCGACCGCGGCGTAGGGCGACTGGAACAACCAGATCGGCGCGAAGAAAACCAACGACAGCAGGTAGACGCCGGCGACAACACGATCGGGACGGTGCCGCTGGAGCAGTCCGGCAATGCCCATCGCGACGCCCAGGCAGAACACGACCATCCCGAGCATGAATGCGACGTCGGTCCGTGGTGTCGCATCGAGGGCTAGCAATCCAGGACGGCCGAGAATGCCGAGGATCGCGCCGACGCCGGCAACAACCAATGCGCGCCGCTCGAGCACTGACAACGGTGGCGCGCGGCGAGCCCGCGCAGCAAGCGCCGCGACACCGAGATTCTGCTTCTGGAAATGGAAGAATTGCCAGCCGAAGAACGCAAGCAGCGCCCACTGCAGTGCGCGCGGACTCATCGCCGCGGCAACGATCGCCGAACCGATCACCAAGCCGACCGGGACCCACAAATACCGGGTCCGATGCCGATTCATGTGGGTGCGCACATCGCGGACCGCGTAGAACCAGGCCGTCGACGCGACGTGCATCGACGAGCCGACGAACAGCAACAGTGTCAGCGCGGACCCTGCATGGGCAGCTCCGCTCGGCGCCATCGCGGCTGCGACCACGACCGGGACGACGGTGGCCAGAACGAGCGCCGCCAATACGACGCGCGTGCCGCCGCGTACGGCGACCGCGGTATCAACCACCGCCGCAGCCGCCGACGGGGTCGGCGAATGCGTTGCTCAGGATGAACATCCCGATGACGCACAGCACGATCGTCGTGCCGATGACGAGAGACCACAGCAAGAACGGCGGCACGCTGCCCGGCTGCTTGGGTGGTGCGGCCGGATCATAGGCAAGGATGCGACCGGCCTCGCCGACACCGCCGTCGAGTTCAGTCACGCTGATCGCCCTCCAAGATCCGCTAGCCGAAGCGTAGGTGCCCGAGCCGCGTGACGCATCGCATTCGATACGGCACGCGCACAGCCCGCTCTCACCCGGCAGCGGCCTGCAGCAAACTGATCAATCGTGTGCGCCGGGGGAGCGCGCCGATCTGTCGCACCGCCCGGACGAGTGCGGGTCCGGCCGCGTGCACGACCGACAGATGTCGCTGCGCGCGGGTCAGTGCGGTGTACACGAGCGGGCGCGACAGCATCGTCGCGGCCTCGGGCGGCAGCACGACGACCACGGCGGGGAACTCGGAGCCTTGCGCACGATGCACCGTGATCGCCCAGCCGTGCAGCAGATCGGCCAACGCCTTGCCTTTGACCGCGGCCGGCCCCGACGCGAACTCGACGACGACCGTGCCATCAGCTTCGATCTCGTCGACCGTGCCGACCTCGCCGTTGGCGTAACCGAACGGCTCGGCTTCGGGATGATTCGCCGTCGCCACAACGCGATCACCCGCATCGAAGCGACCACGCCCGGCGCCGGGATTGAGCGCCGCTTTGAGCACGGCGTTCAGCGCCTGCGTGCCGGCACCGCCGCGATGGACGGGAGTGACGACCTGCACCTGACCGGCCGGCACGCCGAGCGCGCGCGGGATCGAGTCGGTCACCAGCTGCACGACCCGGTGCGCGGCCTCGGCCGACCCGCGAGCCGGGACGATCACGACCTCGTGGGTCGGATCGGACACCGCGGGCAACTCGCCGGTGCGGACGGACGACGCGAGTCGCGCGATGGATCCACCCTCGGCCTGCCGGTACAGCGTCGTGAGTTCGGTGACGTGGACGGCGCCGGAATCGATCAGGTCGCCCAGCACGCGTCCAGGGCCAATGGACGGAAGCTGCGCGGCGTCGCCGACGAACACGAGGTGCGTTCCGTCCGAACATGCCGACAGCAACGCCTCGGCCAGCTCCACGTCGAGCATCGACGTCTCGTCGACGACGACGACGTCCTCGTCGAGCGGCCAGTCCTCGCCGCGCGCGAAACGCCCGTCGAAGGAAACCGCGTCGCCCGACTGTCGAGGTTGCGCGCCGAGCAGCCGGTGCAGTGTCGATGCGGGGGAGTTGCACAACTCCTCGAGGCGTTTCGCCGCACGTCCGGTGGGCGCCGCGAGTGCAACCGACTTGCCGGTCTTCTCCGCGAGCTCGACCAGCGTTGCGACCGTGCGGCTCTTGCCCGTGCCGGGACCACCCGTGAGCACCGACACACCTTCGCGCAGCGCCGCCGCGACGGCATCTCGCTGCGCGTCGTCGAGGCCGCGCGCGGGCACCTTGGCCTTGATCGGCGCGGCCGAGGCCAGCAGTCGTGCGATGCCTTCAGCGATGCCGTCCTCGGCCTCGGCCAACCGGGTTGGTGACAGCAGTCCGTCGCCGATCTCGATCACCAGCGCTGCTTCGAGTGCCGCCGCGATGGCCTCGTCCGCGTCGGCAACACCAAACTCGCGCAGCGCATCGACGACCGTGTCGCGCGCGGTCACCGTGTGGCCGTCGCGCGCTTCGCGGGCCAGGACGAACGCCACGAGTGCGCGGGAACGGCGCGTGTCATCGCGACGAACGCCAGGGATCGCCGCACGCGCGACCCGGTCGGCGTCGGCGAGAGTCACGCCGTGCAGCGCAAGCAACCGCCACGGATCGTCACGCAGCAACCGCGGCGCCGGCGGCCCGAACATGTCGACCACTCGCATCGCGAGCCGTGGCTCGGCACCAGCCGGGACGAGGATCTCGAGCACCTCGTACACCGGCGCCGCGCTCAGATAGGACGAGAACAGCCGACCGGCGCGCACAGCACCGACCTTGGGCAGACGTTCGAGGTTCGACGCGGTGACGTCCTGCGGACCGTCGATGCCGTGGTCGGCCAGCAGACCCGCCAGCGTCTTGCCCAGACCAGGCCACAGCCCCGCCGAGCAGAACGCCTCGAAGACAGGATCAGATGACATCAGGCGACATCGGTCAGTCGACGTCCTCCGGGTACCCGAACTCGGGCGCGCTCACGTCGTCGAGGGCAACGCGGATCTCGTGCGGCAGATCGAGCGTCTCGCACACCAATTGCGCGGTCAGCTGACCGAGAGTGCGCGCGCCGAGAACGGGCGCCACGACTCCGGGACGATCGCGCAACCACGCAAGTGCCACGGCGACGGGCGAGGTAGCCAGCCCGTCGGCAGCAGTAGCGACGGCCTCGACGATGCCTGCGGTACGGGGCGCGTCAGTTATCGGCAGCGGACGGTTCGCACCGGATGCTCGCGAGTCGGCCGGTACGCCGCCGCGGTACTTGCCGGTGAGGACGCCGCCACCGAGTGGCGACCACGGGAAGATCCCGACGCCGAGTTCTTCGCACGCCGGGACGGCCTCGCGTTCGATGCCGCGGTCGAGCAACGAGTAGCGAAGCTGGTTTGCAACGACCGGTGCCCGCCCCGGCACCGCTCGCTGCCACGTCGCCGCGCGCCCGATGCGCCAGCCGCTGTAGTTCGACACACCGGCGTAGCGCACCTTGCCGGAATGCACAGCCGCGTCGAGTGCCGACAGCGTCTCGTCAAAGGGAACGGTGTCGTCGATGGTGTGCACGTACCAGAGGTCGATGTAGTCGGTGCCGAGCTTGCGCAGCGACTCATCCAACTGCCGAAGCAGCGCACCGCGTGAGCAGTCGACGAAGCGTCCCTCGGCATTGCGCGTGATGCCGGCCTTGGTCGCGATCACCACATCGGCGCGCGGTACGACGTCGGCGAGCAACTGACCCAACAGCTCCTCGGTCTCGCCGTACCCGTAGGACGCCGCGGTGTCGACGAGCGTGCCGCCGGCGTCATGGAAAGTGACCAATTGCGCGGCTGCTTCATCGGCGTCGGTCTCGACACCCCAGGTCATTGTGCCGAGCGCGAGGTGGCTCACCTTCAGCCCGCTGCGTCCCACTGTGCGCTGTTCCACGCTGCGACGCTACCGGCTCGGTGGGTCAGGTCCGCCGCGGCACGACGGCTATGGTTGCGCGGTGCAACTCGGACTGAACCTCGGCTATGGCGGGACGGCAGAAACCCTCCAGATCGCCCAGGAGGCCGATCGGCTCGGCTATTCGGTTGCCTGGGCCGCCGAGGCGTACGGCACCGATGCCGTGACGGTGCTCACGTGGATTGCCGCGCAGACCGAACGCATCGACGTCGGTAGCGCGATCCTGCAGATCCCGGCGCGAACGCCGACGATGACCGCGATGACAGCGGCCACGCTCGACCTGCTGTCGAACGGCAGATTCCGCCTCGGGTTGGGATTGTCCGGCCCGCAGGTCGCCGAGGGCTGGCACGGCGTGCCCTACGCGAAGCCGCTCGGCCGCACCCGTGAGTACGTCGACATCGTCAAGCTCGCGCTGTCGCGGCAGCGGGTTAAGTACGACGGCCCGACCTACACGCTGCCGCTGCCGGACGGGCCGGGCAAGGCACTGCACCTGATGTTGCATCCGGTCCGCGACCACATCCCGCTCTACATCGCATCGATCGGACCGAAGAACCTCGAGCTGACCGGCGAGCTCGCTGACGGCTGGCTCGCTGTGTTCTTCGCGCCGAGCTTCGCGAGCGAACTGCTCGATCACCTTGCCGCCGGTCGGGCGAAGGTCGGCAAGACCCTCGACGGATTCGACGTCGTCCCGACCGTGCCGCTGGTTGTTGGCGACGATGTCGAGGCGTGCGCCAACAATGTGCGCCACTACGCCGCGCTGTACATCGGTGGCATGGGCAGCCGTGAGCACAACTTCTACAACGCGTTCGCCGTGCGGATGGGCTACGGCGATGCAGCCGCCGAGGTGCAGGACCGATACCTCGCCAAGGACTACGACGGCGCCGCCGCCGCCGTCCCGTTCGAGTTCGTCGACTCGACCGCGCTGCTCGGCCCCGATCGACCGAATCGCCGAACGGATGGCGGACTTCGCTGCAGCGGGCGTCACAAATCTGGCTATTTCGCCGTTCGGCTGGACGACAGAGGAGAAGATGGCTTCCCTGGAAGCTGCTATGAACGCAATCCAGAAATCAGGCGCCGCTACATGAACTTCCTCCAGGCCATCGTCCTGGGGATCGTGCAGGGACTGACAGAGTTCCTGCCGATCTCGTCGACGGCACACCTGCGCATCGTGCCGGCGCTGTTCGGGTGGACGTTCGACTACAACCCCGCCCACCCGCACGACCCCGGCGCCGCGTTCACCGCAGTGATCCAACTCGGAACGACGCTCGCGATCGTCATCTACTTCTGGCGCGAGTTGTTGCACGTGATCGTCGCGTGGTTCCGCGGGCTGTACGACAAGTCGGTCCGCGGCTCGCTCGAGTACAAAATGGGCTGGTACCTGATCTTCGCGACCATTCCGATCAGCGTGTTCGGTCTGGTGTTCAGCAAGACGATCGAAACGAGCGCACGCAATCTCTGGGTCATCGCGATCACGCTGATCGCGCTTGCCCTCGTGCTGGCCGCGGCCGAAAAGGTCAGTAAGCGCGACCGCGAGGAAGAAGAGATCAACACCAAGGACGCGTTGGTCATCGGCACCGCGCAGACCCTCGCACTGATCCCGGGCGCGTCACGCTCCGGCACGACGATCACCGCCGGGCTGTTCCGCGGCCTCACCCGCGAGGCCGCCGCCCGGTTCTCGTTCCTGCTGTCGATCCCGGCGGTCGTCCTGTCAGGGCTGTACGAGGCACGCAAGATCGGTGACAAGTCCGGCCCCGGCCTCGGGCTCACCGGGCTCGCAACCGTGTTCGCGTTCGTGGTCGGGCTCGCGTCGATCCACTGGCTGCTCAAGTGGCTGACCAACCACAGCACGTTCATCTTCATCTACTACCGGATCGCGCTGGGCGTGCTGCTGATCGTGTTGCTCTCGACCGGCGTGCTGAACGCGACGAAGTAAGCGTGTCGACGCTGCTGCTGGTCCGGCACGGACTGACCGCGATGACCGGACCGGTGTTGGCCGGTCGCACCCCCGGCCTCCATCTGGACGAGCGCGGGGACAAGCAGGCGGCCGCGGTCGCGCAGCGCATCGCGGTACTGCCGGTGCACACGATCGTGTCCAGCCCGCTCGACCGGTGTCTCGACACCGCGGCGGCGATCGCCGCCGCCCAGAAGGACGAGCACCCGATCGAGCAGGATCGGCGCATCATCGAGTGCGACTACGGCGAGTGGACGGGCCGCCCCATCAAAGAGCTCGCCAAGGACCCGACGTGGAAGGTCGTGCAGACCCAACCGTCGGCCGCTCGCTTCCCCGGCGGCGAATCGCTCACCGAGGTGTCGGCGCGGGCAGTCGCCGCCGTGCGCGACTGGAACTCGCGCCTGCCCGACGACGCCATCTGGGTCGCGTGCAGTCACGGTGACGTGATCAAAGCAGTGCTCGCCGACGCGCTCGGGCTGCATCTCGACCAGTTCCAGCGCATCGTCGTCGATCCGTGTTCGGTCTCGGTCGTCCGCTACACCGAGACCCGTCCGTACGTGCTGCGCTCCAACGACGTCGGCTCGGACCTGACGCCGTTCGTCCCGCCCAAGAAGCGACGCCGGCGCAAGAGCGCGGACGACGCCACAGTCGGGGGCGGCGCCGGCGGCGGCACAGTCTGATCCTTACTAGACTGGACGCATCATGCCGCGCCAGCTCTTCGTCTTCGACCGGCCCAGCCGCTTCGTCGCGGGCACCGTCGGTGAGCCGGGCGAGCGCACGTTCTTCCTGCAGGCCACCGACGGCACCCGCGTCGTGTCGGTCGCGCTCGAGAAGCAGCAGGTCGCCGTCCTCGCCGATCGCCTCGAACAGCTCCTGGACGAGGTCGTCGCCGCGACCGGGGCGACCGCCGACGCATCCGGCACCGACACCGACGCGCTCGAACTGCCGATCGACGAAGAGTTCCGCGTCAGCGCCATGGGGCTCGCGTGGGACAACCAGGACGGCGTGATCGTGATCGAGGCACAAGCGCCCGTCGAAGATGCCGAGGTTGCCGAGCAGACTCTGCTCGAAGACAGCGAGGACGGCCCCGACGCTTTGCGGGTGCGCATCGAGCCGCCCGACGCGCGAGCCTTCATCGAGCGCGCACGACTGGTCATCTCGGCCGGACGGCCGCCGTGCCCGCTGTGTGGTCAGCCGCTCAACTCGTCCGGGCACGTGTGCCCGCGTCAGAACGGTTACCACCGGCCTAGCACTATCGAGTAGTGAGCACCCCCGATCCGGATCTCACCGCGGCGCTCGAGCTGCCGGTGCCGGAGGCGCTTGCGCTGCTCGAGTGCGGCGAACTGTCCATCGAAGGCCGCCTGGTCGACGCGTCGAACGCCACCCTCTACTGCGGTGTCACCGGCAACGGCGTGACCGCTGCGTGCGTGTACAAGCCGATCGCGGGGGAGCGTCCGCTGTGGGACTTTCCCGACGGCACCCTCGCCGAGCGTGAGGTCGCGGCCTATGCGGTGTCTTCAGCGACCGGGTGGGACATCGTCCCGCCGACCGTCTATCGCGTCGGTCCGGCCGGGCCGGGCATGGTGCAGCTGTGGATCGACACCGATGACGACGCCGATCTCATCGGGTTGATCCGTGGACGAGGCAGCGACGCGATCCGCCGCGTGACCGTGTTCGACGCCGTGATCAACAACGCCGACCGCAAGGGCGGCCACCTGTTGCCGACGACGCGCGGCCACGTGTACGGCGTCGACCACGGCGTGAGCTTCCACACCGACGACAAGCTGCGCACGGTGTTGTGGCAGTGGGCCGGCCGCACGCTGCCCGACGACACGCAGGACGTGCTGCGCCGGCTGCGCCGCGACCTTGACGGGCCGCTCGGCGAGACCCTCGCGGACCTGCTCACGACCGCTGAGGTGCGCCGCACCCGCGCACGCGTCGACCGGTTGCTGTCGACCCGGCGTCACCCGGAACCCAGCGAAGACTGGCCTGCCGTCCCGTGGCCGCCGATGTAGCTCGTTACGACGCGAGGCGGGCGAGGTTGTCGAGGGTGGCCTTGATGCCCGCCCGGTTGCGCTGCGGGAAGCCCATCAGCTTCAGGACGAACCGGTTCTTCGCCGGACGGGCGTCCCACTCCTCTGTGACGAGCGTGCCCCCATCGGTCGGCTCGAACGTGTAGCGCCATACGTGACCGTTGAAGTGCCGCCACGCGAGACGGGTCGGCTCGTCGAATTCGACAACGGTGTTCGTGATCTTGTACGCGGCGCCGAGCTTCATGTCCATGCCGAACGTCGCGCCCTTCGACAACCGCGGCGGAATGTCTGCACGTGCTTCGCGCACCGACCCCGACCCGTCGAGTTCCGGGTGCTTGGCCGGGTTGGCGACGATGTCGAACAAGGTCTGGGGGTCGGCGGCGATGACCTTGCTCTCGGTCACGAGGTAGGCAGACATGCCCCTCACCATGCCGGATAACGTGCACGTATGGATGGTTGGCCCACGTGCGAGATCCCGAGCCTGCCGGGACGCGGTGAGCCACTGCGCCTGTACGACACGGCTTCCGGGACGATCCGGGTCACCGAGCCGGGCGAGACCGCCCGCATGTACGTGTGCGGAATCACCCCCTACGACGCCACCCACCTCGGCCACGCCGCTACCTATCTGGCCTTCGACCTGGTCAATCGCGTATGGCGCGACTCGGGTCATGCGGTGCGCTACGTCCAGAACGTGACCGACGTCGACGACCCCCTGCTCGAACGCGCGGCCCACACCGGCGAGAGCTGGGTCGAACTCGCCGCGCGCGAGATCGACCTGTTCCGCGACGACATGACCGCGTTGCGCGTCCTGCCGCCGGACGACTACATCGGCGCGGTCGAGGCGGTTCCCGAGATCACGGTCGCAATCGAGGCACTGCTCGACACCGGCTCTGCCTACCGCGTCGGGGAGGACATCTATTTCGACTCGAGCGCCACCGGCCGGTTCGGCTCAGAATCGCACTACGACCGCGAGACGATGGTGCGGTTGTTCGGCGAGCGCGGTGGCGACCCGAACCATGCGGGCAAGCGCGACCCGCTCGACGCGTTGCTGTGGCGCGCACACCGCTGGGGCGAGCCGTTCTGGGACACCCCGCTCGGCAAGGGCCGTCCTGGCTGGCACATCGAGTGCACGGTGATCGCGGTCAACCGGCTCGGGATGGGCTTCGACGTCCAGGGCGGCGGCTCGGACCTGATCTTCCCGCACCACGAGAACTCGGCCGCCCACGCAGAGGCCCTCAGCGGCACGCATCCGTTCGCGCGGCACTACGTGCACGCCGGGATGATCGGGCTCGACGGCGAGAAGATGAGCAAGTCGCGCGGCAACCTCGTCCTCGTCTCGAAGCTGCGCAGCGCGGGTGTCGATCCGATGGCAGTGCGGCTCGCGTTGCTCGACGGTCACTACCGCGCCGACCGCGAATGGACGGGCGGCCGGCTGCCGGCGGCCGAGGCGAGGCTCGCGCGGTGGCGCACCGCATTGGCACAACACAGCGGACCGCCCGCTGCCGGAGTGCTCGCGCAGGTCCGTGCCCGGCTGGCTGATGATCTGGACACCGTCGGCGCGATCGCCGCGGTCGATCGCTGGGTCGAGTCAGCCCGAACGGGCGGCGACGACGCCGAGGCACCGGGACTGGTGCGCGATACCGTCGACGCCCTGCTGGGAGTGGCGCTCTAGCCGCTAGTTCGTCGCCGCGACGAAGACCTTGTGCACGGCGGTCTGAACGATCTGCTGCGCATCGATGTGCGCGGTCGATCCGGCCTCGGCGACGATCGCGAACTGCACCACCACGGCATGGATGCGAACGGCGATCAGTGCGCCGGAGAACTGTGTGGTCTGCACGCCCCAGGCGTGCGCCGAGTCGGCGCGCCGGCCGAGGCGCGAACGCAGGTCGACCGGTCCGGTGACCTTGACCGGCGTCGTCCCCAGGCGGCCGCGCGCGCAACCGAGACCCGCCTCGTCGATCGACTCGTGGCGCTGTGCGTCGGCGACCGCGCCGTAGACGTACACCTGCTCGCTCACCTGCACGCCGCCCATGTCGTCGACGAAGACGGCGCCACCCTTCTCGACGTGGCGCACCTGGTCATCGACCGGCGGCGCGGTCGGAGTGCAAGGCAACGCGGCCGGCGGATCGTCCTGCGTCCGGACGAAGCCGCGTCCGAGGTCGCGTGCCGTCAGCAGCGCGCGCTCGAGGTGACTGTCGGCGGGGAGGGACGGCGGCGGCGACGAACTCGAAGCTGCGGTCTTCGTCGGGTAAGGCGCCGGCCGGTGCGAGTTGCCCGTCGATCCGTTCGTTGTCGCCGAGCAGGCGGTGAGCGCGACAGCGGCGCCGATAGCAACAGCGGCGGTCAGGGTCGCGCGCATCGTGTTCTCCGTCGGGTCGTATTTCTTGTGTGACCCGAACGTTAGGTCGATGCCGTCAGCGCGGCGGGGGTGTTAGTGCGAAGACCACCGGAGGCCACCGGGTGGATCGCTCAGCCGCGGCCCGGCAGCCCGCCGTGACCACGATCACGTCGGCGCAGGTACCGCTCGAATTCGCGCGCGATCGCGTCGCCGGAGGTCTGCTTCAGCTCCGACTCGTCGATCTCGTCGTCTCGCTCTTCGAGGTTGCGGATGTACTCGGTGACCTCGTCGTCCTCGGCCGCCATCTCGTCAACGAGCTTTTGCCATTCATCGGCCTGCTGCGGCAGTTCGGCGAGCGGCACCGGCAGGTCGAGCACCTCTTCGACGGCATGCAGCAGCGCGAGCGTCGCCTTGGGGTTCGGCGGCTGCGACACGTAGTGCGGGACGCCGGCCCAGAACGACACGGCCGGGATGCCTGAGGCGACGCAGGCGTCCTGCAGCACACCGACGATGCCCGTCGGGCCCTCGTAGCGCGACTTCTCCAGCCCGAACCGGGTGGCCGACTCCGAGTCATAGGACGTACCCGTGACCTGCGTGGGCCGGGTATGGGGCGTGTCGGACAGCAACGCGCCGAGAGTGACGACGGTGTGCGCGTCGAAGTCCTGGATCAGTCCCAGGATCTCGCGGCAGAACACCCGCCAGCGCATGTTGGGTTCGATGCCGCGAATGAGCACCAGGTCGAAGTCGGACCCGGGCGGGCGGCAGTACGACAACCTGGTCGTCGGCCAGGTGATGCGTCGCGAGACGCCGTCGACCAACGACACGGTCGGCCGGTTGACCTGGAAGTCGTAGTAGTCGTCAGGATCTATCTCGGTCAGTGGCTGCGCGTCCCATACGAGCTCGAGATGCTCGACCGCGCCCGTGGCAGCATCGCCAGCGTCGTTCCAGCCCTCGAAGGCTGCGACGACGATGGGGTCGCTGAGTTCGGGCCACCCGCTCCCGTGCTTCTCGGTCATGGCCTCCAGCCTAACTACGCGAGCCCCGCAGACGGCGTTCGTCGGGTATCGCGTGGCGCGTCGCCGTATGCTCGACGTGCGCTCGATGATTGTTCCGCTGCAGTGAGGAAGCCTGTGCCCGACACCGCCGCTGCCGGCGATGCCCAGCCTGTGGCAGCCCACCGGCCCGACGCGACCGCTGACCTCACTGCGGCCCTACGTGCCCGGATTCTGGTCATCGACGGCGCGATGGGAACGCTGGTGCAGCAGCACCAACTGGACGAGGCAGACTTTCGCGGCGAGCGGTTCGCCGACTGGCCCAGCGACCTCCGCGGCAACAACGACCTGCTGGCACTGACCCAACCGGACGTGATCCGGTCGATCCACACCGCCTACCTCGACGCCGGCGCCGACATCGTCTCGTCCGACACGTTCAACGCGACACGGGTCTCGCTGTCCGATTACGGTCTGCAGGAATACGCCTACGAACTGAACGTCGCCGCGGCCCGGCTGGCGCGCGAGGCGTGTGACGCCACCACGGCGCGAACGCCGGACAAGCCACGATGGGTCGCCGGCGCGATCGGTCCGCTCAACCGCACGGGCTCGATCTCTCCGGACGTCAACGATCCCGGCGCGCGCAACATCGACTTCGAAGCAATGGTCGAGGCCTACGGCGAGCAGGCCCGTGGCCTGCTCGACGGCGGCGCCGACCTGCTGCTGATCGAAACCATCTTCGACACCCTGAACGCGAAGGCTGCGATCTTCGCCGTCGAGTCGCTGTTCGAGGAGTTCGGGCGACGCTGGCCCGTGTTCGTGTCAGGCACGATCACCGATGCGTCCGGACGCACGTTGACCGGCCAGGTGACCGAGGCGTTCTGGAACTCGATGCGTCACGTCAAGCCGCTCGTCGTCGGGTTGAACTGCTCGTTGGGCGCCAAGGAACTGCGTCCGTACGTCGCCGAACTCTCGCGTATCGCCGACTGCTTCGTGCACGCGTACCCGAACGCCGGGTTGCCGAACGCGTTCGGGGAGTACGACGAGACGCCCGACGAGACGTCGTCGACGCTGGGCGAGTTCGCAACCTCCGGACTGGTGAACCTCGTCGGTGGCTGCTGCGGCACGACGCCTGCGCACATCGAGGCGATCGCACGCGTCGTCGAGAACGTGACACCGCGCGTCCCGACGTCCATCACGCCGGCCCTGCGCCTGTCCGGGCTCGAGCCGCTGACCATCGACGACAACTCGCTGTTCGTGAACGTCGGCGAACGCACGAACATCACCGGTTCGGCCCGCTTCCGCAACCTGATCCGCGACGGCGACTATCCGACGGCGCTGTCGGTGGCGCGTCAGCAGGTCGAGAGCGGCGCGCAGATCATCGACATCAACATGGACGAGGGCATGATCGACGGCATCGCCGCGATGCGGCGCTTCGTCCGGCTGGTCAGCAGCGAGCCCGACATCTGCCGCGTGCCGCTGATGATCGACTCGTCCAAGTGGGACGTCATCGAAGCGGGCCTGGCCAACGTGCAGGGCAAGCCGATCGTCAACTCGATCTCGCTGAAGGAAGGCAAGGAGCCTTTCGTCGAGCATGCGCAGTTGTGTCGTAAGTACGGCGCAAGCGTGATCGTGATGGCGTTCGACGAGCAGGGCCAGGCCGACAATCTCGAGCGCCGAAAGCAGATCTGCCGACGCGCGTACGACATCCTCGTGGACGAGGTCGGCTTCGCGCCCGAAGACGTGATCTTCGACCCGAACGTGTTCGCGGTCGCCACCGGCATCGAGGAACACGCCAACTACGGCGTCGACTTCATCGAAGCCACTCGCTGGATCAAGCAGAACCTCCCGGGCGCGAAGGTGTCCGGCGGCATCTCCAACGTGTCGTTCTCCTTCCGCGGGAACAACACGGTGCGCGAAGCGATCCACGCGGTCTTCCTGTTCCACGCGATCAAGGCCGGGTTGACGATGGGCATCGTCAACGCCGGTGCGCTCTCGGTGTACGACGAGCTCGACGCGGAACTGCGCGAGCGCATCGAGGACGTCATCCTCAACCGCAGAAGTGACGCCACCGAGCGGCTGCTCGAGATCGCCGAGCGATTCGCCGGCACCGGCACGCAGCGCGAGGTTGCCGATGAGCAGTGGCGGTCGCTGCCCGTTGGGGAGCGGATCACCCATGCGCTGGTGAAGGGCATCGACGATCACGTCGAGGCCGACACCGAAGAACTGCGCCTCGTCATCGCCGAGCGGGGCGGCCGCCCGATCGAGGTCATCGAGGGTCCCTTGATGGACGGGATGAACGTCGTCGGCGACCTGTTCGGCTCGGGGAAGATGTTCCTGCCACAGGTGGTCAAATCCGCACGGGTGATGAAGAAGGCCGTCGCCTACCTGATCCCGTTCATCGAGGACGAGAAGACCGACGGCGAGCCGGAGCGGTCGAACGGCACGGTCGTCATGGCGACGGTGAAGGGCGATGTGCACGACATCGGCAAGAACATCGTCGGCGTCGTCCTGCAGTGCAACAACTACGACGTGATCGACCTCGGCGTGATGGTGCCTGCGCAGAAGATCCTCGACGCGGCCAAAGAACACGACGCGGACATCATCGGGCTGTCCGGGCTGATCACGCCCTCACTCGACGAGATGGTGAACTTCGCGTCGGAGATGGAGCGGCTGGGCCTCGACATCCCGTTGCTCATCGGCGGCGCGACGACGTCGCGGGCGCACACCGCCGTGAAGGTCGACAAGCAGTACCACGGGCCGGTCGTCTGGGTGAAGGACGCGTCGCGCTCCGTGCCGGTCGTCGCGACCCTGCTCTCGAGCGAACGACGCGGTGCCCTGCTGGACGAGCTGAAGGTCGACTACGACTCGTTGCGAGCGCGCCACGCTGCGCGCAACACCGAGAAGGCGCTCGTCCCGGTCAAAACCGCACGGGCGAACCGCACGCCGATCGACTGGACTGGCTACCGGCCGCCGCGTCCGAACATGATCGTGCAGCAGGCTCGCGACGCGTACACCGACGACTTCCGTGCGTCCACGGCGCCGGTGCAATACGTCAAGACCTTCCACGACTACAACCTCGCCGAGTTGCGCGAGTACATCGACTGGCAGCCGTTCTTCAACGCGTGGGAGCTCAAGGGCCGTTACCCGGACATCCTGAACAACCCGACATCCGGTGAGGCGGCGCGCAAGCTGTGGGACGACGCACAGCGCATGCTCGATCGGCTCACAGACGAACGCTGGCTGCGCGCGGCCGGCGTCCTCGGGTTGTTCCCGGCCAATGCGGTGGGCGACGACATCGAGGTCTATACCGACGAGACGCGAGGAGCTGTCCGGACGACGCTGCACCAACTGCGTCAGCAGAGCGAGCACCGCGAAGGTGTGCCGCACCGGTCGCTCGCCGATTTCGTCGCGCCGCGCGAGACCGGCCTGCGCGACTACGTCGGTGCGTTCGCAGTGACCGCAGGACTCGGAAGCGTCGAGAAGGCGGCCGCATTCAAGGCCGAGCTCGACGACTACAGCGCGATCCTGCTCGAGTCACTGGCCGATCGGCTCGCCGAAGCGTTTGCCGAACGGCTGCACGAACGCGTCCGCACCGAGTATTGGGGCTACCAGCGCGACGAGGACCTCGACAACGAAGGCTTGTTGAAGGAGCGATACGTCGGCATCCGTCCGGCGCCCGGCTATCCCGCGTGCCCGGAGCACACCGAGAAGCAGACGATCTGGGACCTGCTCGACGTGAAGACCAATGCCGGGATCGAACTCACCGAGAGCATGGCCATGTGGCCCGGGGCTTCGGTGAGCGGTGTGTACTTCTCACATCCACAGTCGCAGTACTTCGTCGTCGGGCGGCTCGGCCGTGATCAGGTCGAGGACTACGCCAAGCGCAAGGGCTGGACGACTGCTCAGGCCGAGAAGTGGCTCGCGCCAAATCTCGGCTACCGCACCGACGACGAGTAACTGCTACGCGGTCAGCTAGCGCGTCAATACCAATACTTGCGACCACCGACCTGGCGTCCCATCGAGCCGAGCACGAAGAGGATCAGGCCGATGACGAGGACGATGATGCCCAACGTCCAGAGGATGGGGATGCTGGCTACAAAGCCAATCACCATCAGGATGAGACCAAGAACGATCACGACGACCACCATTGCTCGTCAGGTGCCACGACCAGCTCGCGGCATTCATCAAGACTCTGCCCAATTGCGGCAGAATCTGAACCGCACCTCCGGGACGGTTGCGCGATGTGTCAGAACTCAGCGATTCGCGGCTGAATTGATCATGCCGTGCTCGTAGGCGTAAATCACGGCCTGGGTGCGGTCGCGCAAGCCGAGCTTCGTGAGCAGCCGGTTCACGTGCGTCTTAACCGTTGAGTGTCCGATCGTGAGTCGCTGCGCGATCTCTGCATTAGACAGACCGCTCGCGATCATCCGCAGCACCTCGATCTCGCGGTCGGTCAATGCGGTGTCGACGACCCGAGGTGGCGGGGGCGCGGCGTTCGCCACGAACTGCTCGATCAGCCGCCGAGTGATCGACGGGGCGAGCAGGGCTTCGCCTGCGGCGACGATCCTGATCGCGTCCGTGAGTTGCGTCGCTCGGACGTCCTTCAGCAAGAAGCCGCTCGCTCCGGCACTGAGCGCGTCGTACACCCATTCGTTGCGATCGAAGGTCGTCAGCACGAGCACGCGTGGTGGAATCGGTAGCGAGAGCACGCGACGCGTTGCGGTGAGTCCGTCGATGTGCGGCATCCGCACGTCCATAAGCACCACGTCCGGATGATGCTGCTGCGACATCGAGACGGCCTCTGCACCGTCAACGGCTTCGGCAACGACTTCGAGATCGGGCTCGCGGTCGATGAGCGAGCGGAATCCGTCCCGGACCAGGGCCTGGTCGTCGGCGATCAGGACGCGGATCATCGTGGCGCCACGCGAGCCGGCACGTCGCTGTGCAGCGTGGCTCGCACGCAGAAGCCGCCGTCCGTGGTCGGTCGGGCCGTCAGCGTCCCGCCGTACAGTTCGGCGCGCTCGCGCATACCCACGATGCCGTGGCTGCTCGCGAAATCGGTGGCCATCAGCGCGCTCGGCGCGCTCGCGCCACGACTGTTCGCGACTTCGATGCACACCCGGCCGTCGCGGCAGGTCAGCGCGAACCGGACCTGCGCTCCCGGCGCGTACTTGACGACGTTGGTGAATGCCTCCTGCACGATCCGGTAGGCCGCCAGCGCGACCCCCGGTGACGCGGTCGCGTCGAGGTCGGCCGCCGAGTCGTCGACCTGCACACCCGCTGCTCGCGCCCGCTCGACCAACACCGGGATCCGCGCCAGCGCTGGGCTCGACGTTGCGTCGACGCCGCTGTCGGTGGGTTCGTCCACCTGTAAGAGGCCGAGCATCCGACGCATCTCGGCGAGCGAGTCCCGCGCGACCGATTCGACCGCGTCAAGGTGTCGGGTTGCCGCGTCCGCGTCAGTGTCGGCAACAGCCGAACGTGCGGCCATTGTCTGGACCACGACGACAGAGAGCCCGTGGCTGACGACATCGTGCAGTTCGCGTGCGATCCGCGAGCGTTCCTCGCGCAGGGCTTCGGCCTTGCTCACCTCAGCCGTGTGGGCGCGCAACTCCATCACGCGGGCGGTGCGGCCATGCCTGGACACCTGCCAGCCCGCTGACCACATCACGCAGCACAGGGCCGCGGTGAGCAAGAAGTCGCCGAGAACGTTCCCCGGGTCGAACGCGACCGTGGCAACACCGAGAAAACCGAGGCCCGCGACGAGACAGGTCACGCCATGGACGGTCGTGTTGCATGCGGCGACGATCGCAAACGCAGCGAGTACGGCGACGAACTGCACGGTCGGCGAGCGGCCGGCTGCGGCGACGCTCGCCGCAAGCAGCGCAAGGGCGAGAACGCTGACCAGTAATGGTTGGACTCGGCGGGCGAGGAATACGAGCAGGCCCGCGGCCGCGAACACCGCGGCAGCCACGCGTCCTGGTTGATGACCGGCGAGCAACGCGACCGCCTCGGCGACGGCGAGCACGACAACGACCACGTCGAGCATCCGGCTCCGCATGATCGTCATACCCGCTGACGGTAGCCCGCGGGGACGGCTACCGCGTCATCCCAGCGATGTAGCCGGGCTTGCGAAATCGATCTGCGGGTGGACGGCGCCGGCCTCGACGGTTCGTAGCGTTTCGCCGCACAACATCACCCGACACCGCAAGGAGCCGTCATGAACTCGTCCGTAGTTGCGCCGCCGCCACGTCTGAGCCCGCTGACCGGGATCGCGGGAGTCGCCTGTGTCGTCGCAGGGCTCGCCCTCGATCGTGCGCCGACCTCGCAGTGGCCGGACGCGCAGATAACGCAGTGGTACAGCACGCACGGCCGGAGTCTGTGGTTCGTGTCAGCTTGCCTTGTCGCCCTCGGCGCCCCGCTGCTGCTCGCGTTCACCGCAATCCTCCGTGACCGCCTCGACCACAGTGGCGCGTCACGTCTCGCGGGCGGACTCGTCTCCGGATCCGGCATCGCCCTTGCACTCACCTACCTCGTCGGCGCCGGCGTGTACGCGGCCATACCGGCAGCGATGACGTTCTCGAAGGCGCCCGCGCCGGATCCTTCGACATCGCGGTACTTCTTGGGCGCCTCGTACGGAATTCTGGTCATGTTCAGTGCGTTTGCAGCGGCGCTGCTCGCCGTGACCGTCAGCGTCACCGCTCTGCGGACCCGGGCGTTGCCACGGTGGCTCGCCATCGCGGGCGTTCCGGCCGGCGCGCTGATGTTGCTCAACGCGGTGATGCCCATGGCCGTGATCACGCTGTGGTTCTTGGTCGTGAGCATCACGATGACCGTCCGGCAGCGCTCGGCCGTAGTCACCGCGCCGCTCGCCCGGGCGGCGATCCCTACCGCGTAACTCGTATCGTCCAGCGTGGGACGCTTGCCGGGTGGATCAGGAGTCGCCGTTGCAAGCCGTGCTGTTCGACATGGACGGCACCATCGTCGACACCGAGCCGTACTGGATGAGTGCCGAACACGCGCTGGTCGAAGAGCACGGTGGGACGTGGAGCGACGAGCACGCGCACGCGATCGTCGGCAACGCACTGCTCGACTCCGCGCGCTACATCCGCGAGCACGGCTCGGTCGATCTCGAGCCTGCGCAGATCGTCGATCGGCTGATCAGCGACGTCGTTGCCGCGACGGTCCGCGATATTCCGTGGCAACCCGGCGCACGAGAGCTGCTGACCACGCTCGCCGAGAACCAGGTGCCGTGCGCCCTCGTCACAATGTCGTACGCCGCCCTCACGACGCCGATCACCGATCAACTTCCTGCTGACACGTTCGCCGCGGTGGTCACGGGTGATCAGGTCAACGACGGGAAGCCGCATCCCGAGCCATACCTCACCGCGATGGCCCGGCTCGGCGTCGACGCCTCTGGGTGCGTGGCGATCGAGGATTCGCCGACGGGCGTTGCCTCCGCCGAGGCCGCCGGCTGCCTCGTCGTCGCCGTCCCGAATCACGTGCCGATCGAGGCCGCGCCGGGACGCGTCATCGTCGACTCGTTGACCGACCTCGACCTGAACGTCCTGTCCGAGTTGGTGCGGCGGCGGTGATCACCGACATCCTGCCGAGCGCTTTCGCGTTGCTCGGCGAATCGCAGTTCGACGATGCCCTCGGCCTTGCCGCGCGCGTCGGGCCCGTCCGCCGCATTGCGGTCGTGCTCGTCGACGGGCTCGGCTACGAACTGTTGCCACGCGCCGCTGCCACCGCGCCGTTGCTGGCGGACGTGGTCGCCGGCCACACCGGCTCGCTCTCGCGACTCGACTGCACGCTGCCGTCGACCACACCGACCAGCCTCGTGTCGTTGGCGACCGGCGTCACGCCCGGTGAGCACGGCATCGTCGGTTTCACTGTCAACGTCCCCGGCACCGATCGCGTCCTCGTCCACATCATGTGGCGCGGCGATCCTGATCCCGCGACCTGGCAGCCCGTGCCGACCGTCTACGAACGCGCAACCGCGGTCGCCAGCTCGGTCGTCCTGCCCACCCAGTTCCGGGGGAGCGGGCTGACCGAGGCCGCCTACCGCGGCGCTTCGTTCGTTGCAGCCGACAACGACACCGATGTCGTCGACGCGATGCTCACGAGCCTGCGGGCCCGGCCCGGCTACGTCTTCGGCTATTTCGCCCGCGTCGACACCGCGGCACACGTGCACGGGATCGCGTCCCAGCAATGGGCCGACGCAGCCGCGTGGACGGGCGCGCAGCTCGAACGTCTCGTCGCCGGCTTACCGGACGACGCCGCGCTGCTGGTCACTGCCGACCACGGTGGGCTCGACGTCCCGTCGACATCGCGCCTCGACATCGCCGACGACGCCCGCCTCAGCATGGGCCTGCGGATCGTCGCCGGCGAACCTCGGTTCCGATACCTGCACGTGGAACCCGGCGCGGCCGCCGACGTCCAGGCCGCGTGGACGGACGTGCTCGGTGCCAGGGCGAGCGTCTACACCCGCGAGCAGGCGGTGGACGCAGGGCTGTTCGGTCCGGTGTCGCCCCGGCATCTGCAGCGCATCGGCGATGTCGTAGTCGTGTGCAACGGTGACACCGTGGTGTTGGCGCGCGAGCACGAACCCGACGAGATTGCGAAACTCGTCGGCTTCCACGGATCTGTGACGGGCGCCGAGACAGCGATCCCGCTGATCTGCTTCACCGGCCGGCCATGACCGGTCCGAAGTCCGACGTGCCGCGCCTGGCCCGCACGCCGGTCTTCGGTGCTGCACTTGCGCTCGGCGTCGCACTCTCGGCCTTCAGCGCCGGATACGGATACGAACGCGACGAGCTCTACTTCCGGATGCTCCCACCTGCGTGGGGCTACATCGACCAAGGACCGCTGACGCCGCTCATCGCGCGCGCCCTGCGCAACGTGCTCGGCGATCAGACGTGGACGGTGCGTATCGCCGCCACCCTGGCGACGATGGCCACGGTTGTCGTCATCGCCCTGCTCACCCGCGAGTTCGGCGGCGGTCGCGCGGCGCAGTCGCTCGCGGCGTGGAGTTTCGCGTTCGCCGCGTACCCGATGATCCTCGGGCACACCTTGTTGACCGCAACCGTCGACATGCCGGTGTGGCCGGCCGTCGTGCTGTTCATCGTCCGCGCGGTCAAGCGTGCCGAGCCGCGCTGGTGGCTGGCTGCGGGCGCGGTGGCGGGCGTGAGCCTGTACAACAAGCTGCTCGTCGCGGTGTTGCTGATCGCGCTCGTCGTTGGCCTGCTCGCGGTCGGGCCGGGTCGGCTGCTCTGGTCACGGTGGGTGGCGCTCGCTGCCGTCCTCGGCTTCGTCATCGGCCTGCCCAATCTGGTCTACCAGGTGGCGCACGGCTTCCCCGAGCTGGCGATGGGACGGGCACTCGCCGACCACAACAGCACGTCTGTGCACATCGTCATGTGGCCGTTCTTGATCATCATGCTCGGACCACCGTTGGTGCCGATCTGGATCGCCGGGCTGGTGGCGCTGTGGCGAGACCGCTCGCTGCGGTTCATCGCCGTCGCGTTCCCGGTGCTGCTCGTGCTCGTGTTCGTGATGGGCTCGCAGTTCTACTACCCGTTCGGCCTGCTTGCCGTCCTGTTCGCCGCGGGCTGCGAGCCGGCGTGGCAATGGGTTTCGACCCGGACGGTGTGGCGACGGCTGCTCGTCGTCGGTGTCGTCGTCAACGCGGTCGTGAGCTCGCTGCTCGCCCTGCCGATCATCCCGCTCGGGTCGTTGTCAGACACCCCGATCGCCGCGATCAGCCAGGTTGCGCAGGACAGCGTCGGCTGGCCGCGTTACGTGTCGCAGGTTGCCACGGTCTACCGCCGGCTCGCGCCGGACGAGCGCGCGCACGCCGTCGTCTACGCGAGCAATTACGGCGAGGCCGGCGCGATCGACCGCTACGGGCCCGGCGACGGCCTGCCCGCGGTGTACAGCGGGCACAACCAACTCGTCGACGAGGGACGCCCGCCCGACGCAACCACGACGGTGGTCTTCGTCGGCGGGCAGTACGACGACACCGGCCGCTGGTTCGCCTCGTGCACGGTGCGGGCACGTCTCGACAACGGCCTCGGTGTCGACAACGAGGAACAGGGCGAACCGGTCGCAGTGTGTCGCGGCCCGAAGGCACCGTGGCCGCAGCTGTGGCCGCGGCTGCACCACCTCGACTGACTAGTGGCCCGCCATGTCGTCCCTGCCGACGAACTGGGTCGGCGTGAGGCGCACCAGGTACTCGCCGGGGACGGCGTTGCGCCGGCCGTACTCCTCGGCGTGCTCGTCACCCATGTAACGCCGCGAGATCGCGACCGAATGCGGCAGCATCGCGACCGGGTCGGTTTCGATCGTCACCGTGCCCTCGACGGTCGCGAATGCGTACGGCGGTTCCTCGATGTCGACGGTGAGTGCGGCCCGCGGGTCGCGGCGCAACGTCCGCCCCTTCACGGTCGCCTCGTTCGTCATGAACAGCAGGTCGTCGCCGTCGATCACGAACCAGACCGGCGCGACGTGCGGACGTCCGTCGGCACGCACCGTCGCCAGCTTGCCGGTGTGCGTGCCGGCGGCGAGGAACTCGTAGATGCGGTCACGGCTCATTGGTTTCGGCATGCATCCAGTGTGCAAAGTCGCTGGGAAACGGCGGGGGAGTGCCCCCGAAGGCAGGGCACAGATCGTGGTGATCGCACCACTCGCACAGCCGTCCCGGGCTCGGTCGGAAGTCGGCCTCGCGCGTCGCACGCTCGATCGCGGCCCAGATGGCCTGCACCGTGCGCTCGAAGCGAGTGAGTTCTTCGGCGTCGGGCTCGTAGGAGAGCGTGTCGGTGTCGGCGAGATACATCAACCGCAGCTGCTTGGGGACGATGCCCCGCGTACGCCACAGCACCAGCGCGTAGAACTTCATCTGGAACAGCGCCTTGGCTTCGAACGCCTCGCGCGGGGTCGCGCCCGTCTTGTAGTCGACGACCCGCAGCTCGCCGCGGTCGTTCTCGTCGAGGCGGTCGATGTAACCACGCAAACGCAGCCCGTCGATGACGACCTCGACGAGCTGCTCGCGGGCCACCGGCTCGAGGCGCGACGGATCCTCCAGCGAGAAGTAGTTCGCCAACAGCTGCGACGCGGACGCCAGCCAGTCGGCGAGGCTGGTGGCATCGGCGTCGTCAGCGGTTCCGGCCTCGTCGAACAGCGCCGCGATGTCAGGCTCGTCGGCGGCCATGCGCTGCCATACCTCGGGCAACAGCTCGCGTGCTGCCTCGAGCGTTCGCCCGGCGGCAGGCAGCTCGAACAACTGCTCCAGAACCGCGTGCACCATGGTGCCGCGCACCGCCGCGCGCGACGGTGTCTCGGGCAGCCGGTCGATGGTGCGGAACCGGTACAGCAGCGGGCAGGCCTTGAAATCGGCCGCGCGAGAGGGCGACAGCGAACCGAGGATCGCCGGTGGCAGCGGCGCGTCGACGGTCAGGTCTGTCATGGCTTCGACCCTAGATTCGGGGTCTGACACTTTCGACCACCGACACCCGGTCAGGGTGAGCCGAAGCGGCCCACCGGCCAGAAGATGAGGAACGCCTTGCCGATCACCTTGTCGATCGGGACGTAGCCGAACACGCGACTGTCCTCGGAGTCGCAACGGTTGTCGCCCATCACGAACAAGTCGCCCTTGGGCACCTTGTAGCTGCGCGGCCCGCCGTTGGGCGTCGTGCCGTGACAGGACTTGTTCACATACGGCTCGGCGAGGAGCTGACCGTTGACGTAGACCTTGTGATTTCGGAACTGCAACTTGTCGCCGGGGACGCCGATGACCCGCTTGATGAGCACCTCGTCCTTCGCCTGTGCCCAGCGCTTGCCGGGGTTGTTGAAGACAACAATGTCGCTGCGCTCCGGGTCGTGGAAGTCGTAGGACAGCTTCTGCACCAACACGTGGTCGTCGTTGCAGTTGCTGCAGCCGTGCAGCGTCGGCTCCATCGACGCGGACGGCACGTAGTACGGCGCCACCACGTACGTGCGCAAGCCCCACGCGGCCGCCAGCGCGATGACGATCACGATGACGAACGTGCGCAGCCGCCGTACCCAGCCCGGCAGGCCACGAGCGACCCGCTTGGACGGCTTCTGCTCCTCTTTCGGAGCGTCCTGCTTCGGGGCGTCCTGCTTCGGGGCGTCCTGCTTCGGGGCGTCCTGCTTCGGGGCGTCCTGCTTCGGGGCGTCCTGCTTCGGCGTCCGCTTCGGGCGTCCTGCTTCGGGGCTGCCGGCTCGGGCTTGTCCGCCGGTTCGTCCTCGGGCTTCGCGTCGGAGGCATCCGTCGTCGGCGGGTGATCGGCCTCGGGCTCGGCGATGTCCTCGTCGTAGATCAGCGGCGCGCTCGCCGAGGGACGTGGCCGGTGGGGCCGCTCCGGCTCGGGCTCGGGTTCTGCCTCCGGCTCCGGCTCCGGCTCGGGCTCCGGCTCGGGTTCCGGGTCGGGTGCGGGCCTCGGTCGTGGCGAGGGCCTGCGCGACCCCTCGTCCGCGTCATTCGAGTCGGCCTCCGCGCCCTGTTCTGCCACCGCCGTACCGTAGCCGGAAACCCACGCGCTCGCCCCGTACAGTCCCCAGCATGAGCGGGGATCCTCAGCGCGGCCGCCGGGTCGTGCGCGTCCGGATGCTCCGCATCGGACGGTTCTTCGGCGTGCCGCTGTACTTCGCACCGTCCTGGTTGATCATCTCGGCGCTGCTGACGGTCAGCTACGGCCCTTTCATCCAGCAGGCCGTCGACGGCATCTCGGCGAGTTCGGCCTATCTGCTGGCGTTCGGCTACACCGTGCTGTTCGCGCTGTGCGTGCTCGCCCACGAACTCGGTCACACGGCGGTGAGCCTGGCGCTGCACCATCCCGTCAAGCGGGTGGTGATCTTCCTGCTCGGCGGCGTCTCCGAGATCGAGACCGAGCCCGACCGCCCGCGCGACGAGTTCCTGATCGCTGCCGCCGGTCCGCTCGTGTCGCTCGTGCTCACCGGCGCATCGGTGCTCGGATACCTCGCCGCGCCGCGCGACTCGATGCTGGGCGTGCTCCTGCTGCTGCTCGCGTGGGCGAACGGCGTCGTCGTCGTGTTCAACATCTTGCCCGGCTTGCCGCTCGACGGGGGACGGGTGCTCCGCTCGGCGATCTGGGCGATCTCGAAGTCGCAGCTGACCGGCACCGTCGTCGGTGCGTGGGCCGGCCGCGCACTCGCTGTCGTCGTGTTCGCAGCGAGCCTGATCGGCAACAGGACGGGATTCGGGGTCTTCTACGGCCTCGTCGGCGCGATGCTCGCGGTCTACCTGTGGGCTGCCGCGGGACAGTCGCTCAAACAAGCGCAGGTGCTGGCGAAGGTGCCACAGCTCCAACTCGAAGCGTTGCTGCGCCCGGGACTGCTCGTGCCCGCAGACCTGTCGATCGATGCCGCGTTGCGCCGCCTGTGGGACAGCCGCACCCGCGGTCTGGTGATCGTCGACGCCTTCGACAAGCCCGCCGCGATCGTCGACGAGGCGCGGGTGAACACAGTCGCGCCCGACCGGCGGCCGTGGGTTGCGCTGCGCGAGGTGGCGCGCCCGCTCGAGGACGGGCTCATCCTGCCGCGCGGGCTCGCTGGGCAGGCCCTGCTCGACGCAGTGCGCAAGACCCCGGCGAACGAGTACCTCGTCGTCGATCCGGACGGTGCACCGGCCGGCATCCTCGCGACCGCCGACCTTGCGGCAGCCTTGAGCGCATGAGCGACGCTTGCGGAGCGATGGCGGCATGAGCGACGCTTGCGGAGCGATGGCGGGCATGACGCGCTTGCGGAATGGCGGATGCGGCCCGGTTCTGGTCCGTTCCGCGTCGGCGAACGGGTGCAACTGAGCGACCCCAAGGGCCGCCTGCACACCGTCACGCTCGAGGCCGGCAAGCAGTTCCACACGCACCGCGGGGCGATCGAGCACGACGCGCTCATCGGTGCGCCCGAGGGCAGCGTCGTCGGCTCCAGTGCCGGGACGCTCTACCTGGCCCTGCGTCCGTTGCTCGTCGACTTCGTCCTGTCGATGCCGCGGGGCGCTGCGGTGATCTATCCGAAGGACGCAGCGCAGATCATCACGATGGGTGACATCCATCCCGGTGCGACCGTGCTGGAGGCCGGCGCCGGGTCGGGGTCGCTGACGTGTGCGCTGTTGCGTGCGGTCGGGCCGTCCGGACGGGTGATCTCGTACGAGATCCGCGACGACCACGCCGAGGTCGCCGTGCGCAACGTGACGACCTTCTTCGGCGAGCCTCCCGACAACTGGGAACTGCGCATCGGCGACGCCGCCGATCACGGGGCGAGCGAGTCGGTCGACCGAATCATCCTCGACATGCTCAGCCCGTGGGACGTCCTCGCACCCATGGCAGCGGCACTGCATCCTGGCGGCGTCCTGATCGGCTACGTGGCCTCGACCACGCAGGTGTCGCGCCTGGTCGAGGCGATGCGCGAAGCCGGCGGCTTCACCGAACCCGCAGCCTGGGAGACGTTCATGCGCGGCTGGCACGTCGTGGGCCTGGCCGTGCGCCCAGAGCACCGAATGATCGGGCACACGGCCTTCCTCGTGAGCGCGAGGCGCTTGGCGCCCGGGGTCACGGCCCCGCCGCGGCAGCGCCGCCCGGCCAAGGGCTGATCAGGCGTCCGGGCCTGCGACCTCGACGTCGTCATCGGTCCGCACGACGTGGATGCAGTCGCCCGGGCACTCCTTCGCCGAGCTGATGACGTCGAGCCGCAGTCCCGCCGGAACCGCCGCGCGCTGGCCCGGCGTCGCGAGCAGGTCACCTGAGTCGTTCTTCACATACGCGAGGCCGTCGATGTCGAATTCGAAGACCTCGGGCGCGTACTGGACGCACAAACCGTCTCCGGTGCACAGATCCTGGTCGATCCAGACCTGAAGCTCGTCGGGCATACCGTGTGGACCCCATGTTTCGTCGAGATTGCGGTGCCGTTGTACCGGCTCGGCGTCCACCCTAATTGCCTACCCGCGACACCTGTGCTGTGTAGGGTGAGTTCTCGCGAACACTCCACGAACCTGGAGGTGGCCGCATGGCTCCCGAGCCGCGCGAACCGCAGTCCGGACACCGTCCGAACGACGATCCCGACGCGCGCCGCCGCGCCGCGTTCCTCGAGCAGGAAGTCGAACTGCTCCGCTCGAAGGTCGCCGACTCACCGCGGCACATGCGCATGCTCGAAGACCGTCTTGCCGAGGCGCAGGCGCGCGTCGCCGCGCTCAACGACCGCAACGATCGCCTGTCGCAGACGCTGCGGGAGGCACGCGATCAAATGGTCGCGCTGAAGGAAGAGATCGACCGGCTTGCGCAGCCGCCGAGCGGCTACGGCATCTTCCTCGAGCTCTTCGACGACGGCACCGTCGACATCTTCACCTCCGGCCGCAAGCTGCGCGTCGCCGTCTCTCCCGACGTCACCGCTGCCGACCTGCGGCACGGCCAAGAGGTCATGCTGAACGAGGCGATGAACGTGGTCGCCGCACGCGGCTTCGAGCGCGCCGGCGAGATCGTGATGCTCAAGGAGCTGCTCGACGGCGGCGACCGGGCACTCGTGGTCGGGCACACCGACGAAGAGCGTGTCGTGCACCTCGCCGACATCCTGCGCGAGGCACCGCTGCGCGCCGGCGACTCGTTGCTGCTCGACGGACGCTCGTCCTACGCCTACGAACGCGTGCCCAAGAGCGAGGTCGAGGAACTGATCCTCGAAGAGGTCCCGGACATCGACTACACCGACATCGGTGGGCTGACCTCGCAGATCGAAGCGATCCGCGATGCGGTCGAGTTGCCGTTCCTGCACGCCGATCTGTTCCGCGAGCACCAGCTGCGTCCGCCGAAGGGCATCTTGCTCTACGGCCCGCCCGGCTGCGGAAAGACGCTCATCGCCAAGGCGGTCGCGAACTCGCTCGCCAAGCAGGTGGCGAACGTCAGCAAGGACGAGAAGGCAACGTCCTACTTCCTGAACATCAAGGGGCCTGAGCTTCTCAACAAGTATGTCGGCGAGACCGAACGGCACATCCGCCTGGTCTTCCAGCGCGCGAGGGAGAAGGCGTCCGAGGGCACGCCGGTCATCGTCTTCTTCGACGAGATGGACTCGATCTTCCGCACACGCGGGTCGGGTGTCTCGTCCGACGTCGAGAACACGATCGTGCCGCAGCTGCTGAGCGAGATCGACGGCGTCGAGGGATTGCAGAACGTCATCGTCATCGGCGCATCGAACCGCGAGGACATGATCGACCCTGCGATCCTTCGTCCGGGCCGACTCGACGTGAAGATCAAGATCGAACGTCCCGACGCCGAGGCCGCGCGAGACATCTTCAGCAAGTACATCGTCACCGGGATCCCGATCCACGCCGATGATCTCGCCGAGCACGGCGGCGACGCCGACGCAACGGTGGGCGCGATGATCCAGCACACGGTCGAGCGCATGTACACCGAGTCCGAAGAGAACCGCTTCCTCGAGGTCACGTACGCCAACGGGGACAAGGAAACGCTGTACTTCAAGGACTTCAACTCCGGCGCGATGATCCAGAACATCGTCGACCGCGGCAAGAAGATGGCGATCAAGGACTTCTTGACCACCCAGCAGCGCGGACTGCGCCTGCAGCACCTGCTCGCCGCGTGCGTTGACGAGTTCCGCGAGAACGAGGATCTGCCGAACACCACCAACCCCGACGACTGGGCGCGGATTTCCGGCAAGAAGGGCGAGCGGATCGTCTACATCCGCACGCTCGTCTCGGGCGCGAAGGGCTCCGACGCCGGCCGTTCGATCGACACGGTGGGCAATACCGGCCAGTACCTCTGAGCATCGCGTTGCCCTAGGCTGCGCGGCATGGGTCTTGTCATCACGATCGTCATCATCGTTGTCGTCGTGTTGCTCGTCGCGTGGGTGGTTGGCGGCTACAACAAGCTCGTCCGCAACCGCAACGGATACAAGAACGCGTTCGCGCAGATAGACGTGCAGCTGCAGCGCCGCTTCGACCTCATCCCCAACCTCGTCGAGACTGCGAAGGGCTACATGGCGCACGAGCGCGAGACGCTCGAGGCCGTGACTGCAGGCGCGCGGCGCCGCGATGCAGGGACTGAGCGCGGCGAAGGCCAACCCGGGTGACCCTGCCGCGATGTCCCAGCTCGCGCAGACGCAGGGTGCGCTCGCGTCCGCACTCGGACGGTTCACCGCGGTGGCCGAGTCGTACCCGGACCTGAAGGCCAGCCAGAACATGCAGCAGTTGTCGGAGGAACTGACGTCCACCGAGAACCGCGTGGCGTTCAGCCGGCAGGCCTACAACGACTCGGTGAACGCGTACAACAACAGTCGCCAGGTGTTCCCGACCAGCGTGCTGGCCGGCATGTTCCACTTCGAGACCGCGGCGCTGTGGGAGATCGGACCCGACCACCCCGAGACCCGCGAAGCTCCGAAGGTGCAGTTCTGAGCGGTGGCCGCTCAGCCGTCCGGCGTCGACTTCTTCGCGCGCCAACACGCCGCGCGCGGGACGTCCGCGAAGCTCGTTGTTCTCTTCCTGCTCGGCGTGCTGTCGATCGTCGCCGCGATCGACCTGCTCGTGCTCGTCGCGGTGCGGTCGCAAGGTGCGTCCGCGACGATCGGCTGGGTCGTCGTCGCAACGGTCGGCACCTTGCTGATCATCGGCGGCGGTACGACGACGAAGCTGATCGCGCTGCGAGCCGGGGGAGTGGCGGTCGCGCAGTCGGTCGGCGCGGTGCCGGTCGACCCGACCACCTCTGATCCACAGCTGCGCCGCTTCATCAACGTCGTCGAAGAGATGTCGATCGCGTCGGGCGTGCCCGATGCCGCGGTTGTTCGTGCTGGAACGCGAAGAGGGCATCAATGCTTTCGCGGCGGGCTACACACCGGCCGACGCGGCCGTCACAGTGACGGCGGGCGCGCTTCATCAACTCAACCGCGACGAGCTGCAAGGTGTCATCGGGCACGAGTTCAGCCACGTCCTCAACGGCGACATGAAGCTGAACCTGCGGCTGATCGGGCTGCTGAACGGGCTGCTGCTACTCGGGCTGGTCGGACTGCGTGTGCTCGCTTTCGGCGGTGGCCGCTCGACGAGACAAGAACGCCGGCCCGGTCGTCGTCTTCGCGATCGCCGCGTTGGTCCTCGGCTTCATCGGCCAGTTCTTCGCCGGTCTGATCAAGGCGGCCGTGTCGCGGCAACGCGAATGGCTGGCTGACGCGTCGTCCGTGCAGTTCACGCGCCAGACGTCCGGGCTGACCGGCGCGTTGAAGAAGATCGCCGGAGTACCGACCGGCTCGGCCTTGGCGGACAGCGCACAGCGAGCAACAGATCAACCACATGCTCTTCGGCGAGGGCAGGCGTTCGGTCAGCCAGCTGTGGGCGACGCACCCGCCGCTGCTCGATCGCATCAAGGCGCTCGAGCCTGGCTTCGACCCGGCGGCCATCGCGGCGCTGCAGCAGCAGTACCACGACGACCCGCCGAACGGGATGGCCGAGGACGCACAGCTCGGACTTGTCGGACCCCAAGCACCTGCGCCCGCGCAGCACGTCCAGGTCACCCCGACGCAGATCTCGGCGCGCGTCGGCACGTTCACGCCGGACGACCTCGCGCGCGGAGCAGCTCTGTCAGCACAACTCGGCGCGGACGTGCGAGCGCTCGCCACGCAGGTCACCACCGCACTGCCGCTCGTGCTGGCGATGTTGCTCGACTCCTCGCCGCAGGTGCGCGAGCGCCAGCTCGGCCTGATCGCCACGCGGTTGTCACCCGACGCCGCGACCGCCGCCGGTGCCGAATACGAACGCGTCGCAGCCGTGCCGCCCCTGCTGCGCATCCCGCTCCTCGCGATCGCGATGCCCAGCGTCGTCGCCCGTCCACCGCAGCGACTCGACGCATTGATCGGCCTGCTGGACGAATTGGCGCTGGCCGACGGCACGTTCACCGTGCACGAGTACTGCCTGACCCGCCTCGTACGCGCCTATGTGCAGGACTCGCTCGACCCCGTGCGCCGCTCGCGTCCGGGACGGGCCACGGTGCAGCAACAGCAGCAGGCTGCGATCACACTGCTCGCGGTCGTAGCGGCGGCCGGCAACGACACCGCCGACTCCGCCCAGCGCGCGTTCGCCGCAGGCGTGACCGCACTCGGTCTGCCGCCGCAGCCGCTCCAACCGCCCCGCGATTTCGTGAGCGCGCTCGACGCCGTCTGGGCGCCGCTCGACGGGCTGGACCCGCGCCACAAGAAGCCGCTCATCGAGGCCCTTGCCGCAGCGATCGCCCACGACGGCAAGCTCGCGATCGCCGAGGCCGAACTGCTGCGCACAGCCTGCGCGCTGGTGCACTGTCCTGTACCCGCGCTGTTGTCGTGATCAGGCTTTACTCGGTTGCGCCCGGTTCGCGGCGCGCCGACCGGGCACAGCGGGGGAAGAGGTGATCGCCGTCCTCTACGCTGACACCTGGCGATGGATCTCCGCCGAGGCCGGCTCGTCCCGCGGTCTGAACCGCCCGCTGTCGGGCTGATGGCTCCTCCGACCTGAGGAGGAGTGTGTGACCGAAGCCCGATCCGGCAGTGGAATACGCCTCGGAGCGATCGCGCTCGTCGCGCTCGGCGGCATCATCGGCACGGCCGCCCGCTACGGGTTCGCCCGTGCCGTCCCGACGTCGACCGGCGGCTGGCCGTGGGCAACGTTCACCGTGAATCTCGTCGGCGCGTTCGTGCTCGGCGCACTGCTCGAAGCACTCGCGCGCAGCGACGCCGGAGTCTCGACCCAGCGACGCATCCGGCTGTTGGTCGGCACCGGGTTCTGCGGATCGCTGACCACGTGCAGCACCTTCGCCGTCGAGATGGACCTGCTCGTACGCAGCCACGACCCCGGCCTCGCGAGCGGCTACCTCGCCGCGAGCCTGATCGCCGGAATAGCGGCCACCGCCGCGGGTATCGCAGCCGCGACCAACCACCACCGGTACCGCAACGGCGGCGCACGATGATCTTCATTTTGGTGTGCCTGGCCGGGGCGGTCGGCGCCGTCGCACGGTTCGTCATCGACGCGACGTTTCGTGCGCGATACGGAACGACCTTCCCGTGGCCCACCGTCCTGATCAACATCACCGGCTCGCTGCTGCTCGGCATCCTCACCGGCTTCGTGCTCTATCACCACAGCGGCAAGGACGTCGCCCTCGTGATCGGGACGGGCTTCTGCGGCGGCTACACGACGTTCAGCACTGCGATGTTCGAGACCGTCCGGCTGATCCAGCAGAACGCGTGGCGCGCCGCGCTGTCGAACATGGTGGCCACGACCGTGCTCACATCAGCGGCGGCCGCAGTGGGGCTGGCGATCGTGGCGTGAGCAGATCTACCGTGAGCGGCGAGGGTGACACGTGAGCAACGTCCTGATCGTCGGACACGACCGCCATGCCGCGGGCATCGCGGCGCTGCAGGTCGCGGTCGATCTCGCCCGCCGGTTGCCTGCCCATCTGCATGTCGTGCACAGCATCACCCTCGACGACTACGGAATCGATCCCGACAGCGAACGGTTCGAGGCCGAGTACGAGCGCAGCAGACAGGCCGAGCAGGCCGCGCTCGAGATCGACCTGCGCGATGCCGGCGTCGATTGGACCTATCACGAACAGCATGACGACCCCGCGCATGCGTTGGCCCGGCTGGCCACGGAGCTCGACGCGCTGTACATCGTGGTCGGAGCCACTCACGGCGGCGGGCTGCGGCGCCTGATCGGTGGCGACTCCGTGCCGAAGCGCCTGGTGCGGCATCAGCATCGCCCGGTGTTGATCGTCCCCGAACCGACTGCTCGGGCATCTCGCAGCGTGACGCCGTAGCCTGGGGTCGTGAGCGTCCGGCGGGTCATGGGGACCGAGGTCGAGTACGGCGTGAGCCTGCCCGGCCAGCCCTCGGCCAACGCAATGCTCCTGTCCGCACAGGTCGTCAACGCCTACGCGAGCGGGTTGCCTGCGGGACGGGCGCGACGCGCCAGCTGGGACTTCGAGGAAGAGTCCCCGTTGCGCGACGCACGCGGCTTCGACCTCGGTGGCAGCGGCACCGTCGCCCAGGAGTTCATCGACGCCGAAGAGGACACCGGGATGGCCAACGTCATCCTGCCGAACGGCGCCCGGCTCTACGTCGACCATGCGCACCCGGAGTACTCGAGTCCCGAGGTCACCAACCCGCTCGACATCGTGCGGTGGGACAAGGCGGGTGAGCTCGTCATGCTCGAGGCCGCGCGGCGCGTCGCCTCGATGCCCGGCGTCAACGCCCCGATCAACTTGTACAAGAACAACACCGACAACAAGGGTGCCTCGTATGGTGCGCACGAAAACTACCTCTGCAGCCGCGACACCCCCTTCGCGAGCCTCGTACGACATCTCGTACCTTTCTTCGTCACGCGCCAGGTCTTCGCGGGCGCCGGTCGAGTCGGTATCGGCCAGGACGGGCGCACGTCCGGTTTTCAGATCAGCCAACGGGCCGACTTCTTCGAGGTCGAGGTCGGGCTCGAAACCACGCTGAAGCGGCCGATCGTCAACACCCGCGACGAGCCGCATGCCGACGCCGATCGCTATCGCCGCCTGCACGTGATCATCGGCGATGCAAACCTGGCGGAGATCTCGACGTACCTGAAGGTCGGGACGACCGCGCTCGTGCTCGCGATGATCGAGGCCAACTTCCTCGGTGACGACCTGACGATCGCGCAACCCGTGCGCGAACTGCACACGATCAGTCATGACCCGGCGCTCACGCACGGCATCCAGCTCGCGGACGGACGCACGATCACCGCGATCGATCTGCAGGGCGAGTACCTCGATCGGGCCCGCAAATTCGTCGACGACCGTGAAGGCGACGATGCCGACGAGCAGACGCGCGACGTGCTGGCCCGGTGGGAGTCGGTGCTCACGCGCCTCGCGAGTGATCCGATGCAGCTGGCGAAGGAACTCGACTGGGTCGCCAAGCTGCGACTGCTCAACGGATACCGTGACCGCGACGGCCTCGACTGGGATTCACCGCGCCTGCAACTGGTCGACCTGCAGTACTCCGACGTGCGTCCGGAGAAGGGCCTCTACCACCGCCTCGTCCAGCGCGGCGCAATCACGACCTTGCTGCCCGACGACGCTGCCCGCGCCGCCGTCGACTCGCCGCCCGAGGACACCCGCGCGTACTTCCGCGGCGAATGCCTGCGCCGGTACGGGACTGCGGTCGCGGCCGCATCGTGGGACTCGGTGATCTTCGACGTCGGACGCGAGTCGTTGGTGCGCGTGCCGATGCTCGAACCCCTTCGCGGCACGAAGAAGCACGTCGCCGAGCTGCTCGACAACAGCCCGGATGCGCAATCGCTCATCGACGCCCTCGTCGGACCGCGCTGATCGAATTCCGTTGACCTGCTGATTTCCCTGCGGCACAGTCGTGCCATGGCGTTCTGATCGCAGCCCGTAGCAACTCTCGACGATGCCCGCCCACTGGCGGGCTGCTCTGCGATCCCTTTTCCTCTTCACCTGATTGGCAACGCCATGTCTTCATCTTCCGTGCTGCTCTTGGTCGGCGCCGTCGGCGCCGGCAAGTCAGACACGTCCTATCGCATCTTCGACCGGCTCTGGCGAGCCGGCGTCCGCACGGCCCGACTCGACCTCGACGATCTGGGGGAGTGCCATCCCACGCCGGACGACGACGAACACAACCATCGGGTCAAGGCGGCAGTTCTCGGTGCCGCGTGGCCGACCTTCCGCGATCGCGGCACCGAGCGGTTCGTCCTCGCCGGTGGTGTCGAGAGCGCCGACCAGTGCGCTCAGTACCGGGCACAGGTTCCCGACGCCGACTGGACGGTCGTCCGATTGCGGCTGGCCCAGGACGATCTGCTGCGGCAGAGATTGCAGGGCCGCGCCACGGGTTTTGGCATGACCGACCAGCAGGCCTCGTACTGGATCGGCGTCGGCGCGAACGAGGAACGCCACCTCGATGGCGAGTCGTTCTTCGACCACGTCGTCAGCACTACCGACGTCGATCGTGAGGGTGCGGTCGATCGCGTGCTCGAGGCAGTCGGCTGGTCCGGCTTGGTCAGCCCACCGCGTCCCTGACGGGTTCGGGTTCGTCCACCTGGTCGGCGGATCGGTAGTGCACGACCGCCGGCCAGGTCAGGGCGATGACGGCCGCACCGGCGACGGCCATCGCGCCACCGAGGGTCGCGCTGAAGGCGGGCGACGTCGCCTCGGCGACCAGGCCGGCGCGGAAGTTGCCGACCTGCGGGATGTTGCCGCCGACCATGATCTCGGCAGCGTTGACGCGGCCGCGGAACTGGTCGGGGGTGGCGACCTGGATGATCGTCGACCGCAACACCACGCTCACCACGTCGGCGACCCCGGCGACGATCAGGCACGCCATCGTTGTCGCCAGGTCATGCGCCAGGCCGAAGCCGGCGAGTGCCGCGCCCCAGACCGCGACCGAGATCAACATGCCGAACCCGGGACGCCGCACGCGGCCCAGCGGTCCGGACAGCACCGATCCGACGACCCCGCCGATCGCCAGGCCCGCGCTCAGCAGGCCGAGTGTGCGCGCCGACCCGTCGAAGCGTTCGGCGTTGATCGCCGGGTAGAGCGCGACCGGCATCGCGAACAGGGTCGCGACGACGTCGGTGATCAGCACGCCGGTGAGCACCCGGCTGCGGGCGAGGAAGCGGATTCCGTCGAGCACGCCGCCGAGCTTCGGCCGGGAATTCTCACCGCCGTCCGGACGCATCGACGGCAGCCGGAACACGCTGTACAGCGACGCAAGAAAGGTGACCGCATCAATGAGGTAGCAGAGCTTGACCCCACCGATCGGGACGACGAGCCCGGCAATCATCGGCCCGCCCAGCATGCTGATGTGCATCGTGAGCATTGTCAGCGCCGAGCCGGCCGGGATCTGCGACTTCGGCAGCAACCTTGGCATGAACGTGCGTCGGGCGGGGGCGTTGATCGAGTTGACCGACGACGCGAGCGCTTCGAGCAGGTAGAGCAGCCAGAGCGTGCTGGTTGCCGAGGAAGGCCTGCAATGCGAACCCGACCGAGACGAGCATCATCACGCTCTGCGTGTTGAGCACAAGCAGGCGCCGATCGACACGATCGACCACAGCTCCGCCGAGCAGCCCGAGTGCGAGGGCCGGGATGGCAGCGGCCAGCCCGACTCCGCCGACCGCTGCCGATGAGTGCGTCAGCAAGAACACCTGCAGGGTGACCGCGAACAGCGTCATCGCCGAGCCGAGGGTCGACAGCGTCGTCCCGATCCAGAGCCGGCGAAACGCTGCGACTTCGCGCAGCGGCCTGACGTCGGCGAGCAGCCCGCGCAGGTCAGGCATCGCGGGTCATCGCCGCGCGGTGCTGCGGGTCTATGCCTGGCATCGCTGCTGCGGCGTCTGCAATCCGGTCCCGGAACGAGCGCTGGTCGAGCGCCGCATTCATCTCGTCGACGATCTGGCTCAGCGACGCGGTCAGCTCGGTGTTGAGCGCGGCGAAGGCTGCCGCGGTCACGTCCCATTCGGCATCCAGCGCCGGCTGCAGGGCCAGCGCGGTGTCGCTCAAGTGCACGATCCGCTCGCGGCCGTCGGTGCCTGGGACGAGCTGGACGAGGCCGCGTCGGCGCATCTCGGCCACCCGCTGGCTCATCGCCGAGTGGGTGACGCCGGTGCCGCGGGCGATGTCGCGGATCGTCACCGCGCCGTTCTCGAGTACGTAGCGGATCACGGCCGAGAAGTTCGGCCGGTAGTCGGTGATGCCCAGGTCGGCCAGGACCTTCGCGACGTCGGCGTCCATGCGGTCGAGCACCGCGCGCACACGCAGACCGAGCGGAACGCCCACCGGGGTGTCAGGCATGGCCAAAACTGTAACAGCGCTAATACATAAGCGCTATCACAATTCGATGCTCACGTTGAACCGCACGTTGAGCCGCGCGTTCAGCCGCACGTTGAACGCACGTCGAGTGGCGCGTTACGCGCGTGAGTGGCGCGAAATATCGCGCCACTCATGGGCGAAACGCGCCACTCGACGGGGTCAGAACTCGAGACTCAGAAGGCGTCGGCGGCGCGGCGCTGGCCCAGCAGGAGCCCGATGGTGAGCTCGAGCCGGTTCGCGACGTCGGTCGCCGAGGCGCGGCGGGTGACCCAGGCGACCAGGTTCGACAACCACACGTCGCTGATCACCCGCGCGATCGCCAGCTGCTCCTCGGTCGGCTCGGTGTCGCTCATCGCGCGAGCGAACATGCCGTCCATCAGCCGGCCGACCGCGTCGACCTCGGCGGCCGCGGACGCGTCGGCGAACATGAACGCGCGCGTCATCGCCTCGGTCAGCTGCGGGTCGCGCTGCATCGCCTTCGTGATGCCGCCGAGCATCAGCATGATCCGGTCGTAGGGCGTGTCGCCGTGCAGGATCGCGCGGTCGATGCGGTCCTGCGTGCGCTCGAACTCGCGAGCCAGCGCGGAGACCAGCAGGTGGATCTTGGACGGGAAGTAGCGGTACAGCGTCCCGAGCGCGACATCGGCACGCTCGGCGACGGCGCGCATCTGCACGGCTTCGTAGCCGCCCTTGCTCGCCAGGGCCAGGGTGGCATCGAGAATTCGACGGCGCCGATCACGTTGCGCGGAGGAGCCCTGCTCGTCCGCCGCACCGTTCGGTCGCGCGGAGGTTCGCGTGCGGGCGGGACTTGTCATGTCCCCAGGCTACCAGTGAAAACGCTTGTACCCATGCAAAACCTGTTTCAGTTCGATGTCGCCCCTGGCGCTTTCGGCCAACAACTTGACGGGACGCAGCCCCACGGGTGTGATTAGAACACGTTCTAGCTCAGGACGATCTTGGTGCCAATTGCAACGACCGCGGAACAGCGCGCGATCGCCGATTCGGTGCGCGCGTGGGCGCAGCGCGCGCACCCGATCGACACGGTGCGCGCCGACGAGAGTGACCCCGAGGCCTGGCGCGGCACATGGTCGGGCCTGACCGAACTCGGCGTCTGCGAGGTGATCGCCGCCGGCGGCTCGCTGACCGATCTGAGCCGCTTCGTCGAACAGTGCGCGACCGTCCTGGCGCCCGGACCGGTGCTCGGCACGGCCGTGGCAGCGGCCGTGCTCGGCAGCGCTCCGGACGAACCGGTCGCGCTCGCGTTCGCTCCCGACGGCCCGGTCCTGGCCGCCGGCCCCGACGCCGCGTTGCTCGCCCCCGACGCGGACGGGACGCTGGCGCCACTTCGCGTCCGGCACCGCCAAGTTCACCGACATCGCCGGCGCCGACCTGTCCCGCCCGGTAGCCGAACTGCTCGTCAGCGGCACCGGTGACGAGGTCGAGGCCGCTCGCGACATCGCGCTGACCCTTGCAGCGGCTGAGGCCGCCGGCGTGGCCCGATGGTGCCTCGACACCGCCGTCGCCTACGCCAAGGTGCGCGAGCAGTTCGGCTCCCCGATCGGCAGCTTCCAAGCGATCAAGCACCTGTGCGCCGAGATGCTCTGTCGCAGCGAGTCGGCGGCCGCCGTCGCGTGGGACGCCGCCGAGGCGACGCCGGCCGAACGCCCGCTCGCCGCCGCGGTCGCGGCGTCCGTCGCTCTCGACGCCGCAGTGACCACCGCGCAGGACTGCATCCAGGTGCTCGGCGGCATCGGGTTCACGTGGGAACACGACGCGCACCTCTATCTGCGGCGAGCGCTTGCGTTGCGCGCCTTCGTCGGCGGGACGGCACGCTGGCGCCGCCGCGTCGCCGAGCTCAGGCGCACCGGTGCGCGCCGCACCCTGCACATCGACCTCGGCGAGTACGAAGCCGCCGCGACTGCGCGTGCGCGCCCAGGCCGAGTCGATCGCGGCGGTGCCCGCCGACCAGCAGCGTGCCGCGCTTGGCCGATGCCGGGTCTCCTCGCACCGCACTGGCCCGCGCCGCACGGCCTCGACGCCGGCCCGGCCGAGCAGGTGCTCATCGACCAGGAGCTCGCGCGCGCCGGGGTCACCCGTCCCGACCTCGTGATCGCGGGCTGGGCGATCCCGACGATCATCGCGCACGGCACCGCCGAGCAGATCGAGCGATTCGCCGCGCCGACGCTGCGCGGCGAGCTGACGTGGTGCCAACTGTTCAGCGAGCCCGGCGCCGGGTCCGACCTCGCGTCGCTGCGCACCCGAGCCGTGCGCGTCGACGGCGGCTGGGCACTGTCCGGACAGAAGGTGTGGACGTCGCTGGCGCATCGCGCCGATTGGGCGATCTGCCTCGCACGCACCAATCCCGACGTGCCGAAGCACAAGGGCATCACCTACTTCCTGGTCGACATGCGCTCGGCCGGCATCGACATCCGGCCGCTGCGCGAGATCACCGGCGAGGCGATGTTCAACGAGGTCTTCCTCGACGACGTGTTCGTGCCGGACGACCTCGTGGTCGGCGAGGTCGACGGCGGCTGGCCGCTTGCCCGCGACGACGCTGGCCAACGAACGCGTCGCGATGGGCAACGGGTCGAGCCTGGGCGACGACGTCGAAGGTCTGCTGGCCGAGATCGCGATGGCGGCAGACGTGAGTGGGCAGGAGGAGCTCGGCGCCGTCGTCGCCGAGGGCCTGGCGTGCTCGCTGCTCGATCTGCGCGCGACGATCCAACAGCTGGACGGTCGCGATCCCGGCGCCGCGTCGAGCGTGCGCAAGCTCGTCGGCGTCCGGCATCGCCAGCACGTCGCCGAGTTCGGCCTGTCGCTGCTCGGCAACCAGGGGACGCTGGCGAGCGACGAGTTGCAGAACTACCTGCCCAGCCGCTGCCTGACGATTGCGGGCGGCACGACGCAGGTGCTGCTCACGGTTGCGGCTGAGCGGATTCTCGGCCTGCCCCGCGGAAGTAGCGCGCGCCCACTCCAGGAAGCGTTCGACGCCGCGCACGACGTGAGCGGCGCGGATCGACGGGAAGATGTCGAACGCGTGCTGGGCACCGCCCAGCTCCGCGATAGGCGACCGGGCTCTTCGAGACACTCGCGCAACGCGGCGACGAACGCCCGCGCATCGGCAATGGGGACGAGCGAGTCGTTGGTCCCGTGCAGCACGAAGAACGGCGGCGCGTCCGCGTGCACGCGAAAGATCGGCGAGGCGGCGCGATAGTCGTCCGGGTACCGAGCTTCGGCCGGCATCACCCAGCGCCGCACCAGCGAGCGCAGCCGCACCTTCGACGCGCGCGAACCGCTCTCGTCGGTGAAGTCGTAGACCGCGTAGTGCGGCACGCACGCCTGCACAGTCGTGTCGACCTCGGCGAAGCCGGGCTGCCAACGCGGATCGTTCGCCGACAGCGCGGTCAACGCCGACAGGTGCCCACCGGCAGAACCACCGGTGACAGCGATGAAGGACGGATCGCCGCCGTGCTCGTGGACGTGCTCGCGCATCCAGGCAATCGCACGCTTGATCGCGACGATGTGCTCGGGCCAGCGCGCCTTGGGTGAGAGCGGGTAGTTGATCGCTGCGCACGTCCAGCCGCGCGCGGCCATGTGCATCATCAGTGGCATGCCCTGCTGTTCCTTCTCGCCGATCACCCACCCGCCGCCGTGGATCTGCAACAGCACTGGCGAGTCCTGCGGCGCGTCGCGGCGGCGGTACACGTCGAGTTCGAAGCGGCGTCCGCCTTCGGCGTAGGGGAGTCTGCGCGTCGCGACCACGTCGACGTCCGTCATGCGGAACGGGTTGATCAGCGAGCGCCACGGGGTGGCGAGCTCGGCCTCGTCCGGAATGCGGGGCAGGTCGGTCTGATAGTCGCCGATCGCCTCCCGCAGCGCGTCCTCGATCTCGCCCCGAGCCCGGTGACCGCGTGCCATCAACCCGGCGTAGCCGGCACCGGCGACCGCGGCGGCGAGCAGGTTCTCGCGTTCGGCGCGAACCCCGTGGCGCGCGACGCGCACGCCCGCACCGACGGCCGTCAACGCCAGCAGTTGAGGCGCCAGCTCGGCGGCGAGCCAGCCGGCGAACATCGCCGGTACCGACGCAGCAGTGCCCGGAACGGGACGCGTGGCGTTGGCCACGAGCGCCACGTTCAGCAGCTCTCGCCGTGCGATGCGCACCACGTCACTCCCAATGGCGGTCAAGTAGAACCAGTTCTATCGTATGGCGCATGGATCGGCTCAGCGGGCTCGACGCCAGCTTCTTGTACTTCGAGACGCCGGCGCATCTCATGCACGTCTGCGGACTGCTCGTGCTCGATCCGTCCACGATGCCTGCCGACTACAGCTTCACCGACGTGCGCGACAAGCTGCGCGAGCGGCTCGAGGTCACGCCGGAGTTCCGACGCAAGCTGCACAGCCCGCTGCTGAACATCGACCATCCGGTGTGGGTCGACGACGACGAGTTCGACATCGAGCACCACGTCCGCCGCGCCGCCGTCCCGTCGCCGGGTGGCGAGCGTGAACTGTCCGAGGTGTGTGCCGACATCGCGGCGCAGCCGCTCGATCGCACCCGTCCGCTCTGGGAGATGTGGGTCGTCGAGGGCTACGAGGACGAGAACGGGCCCCGGCTTGCGATCGTCACCAAGATGCATCACGCCACCGTCGACGGCGTGAGCGGCGCGAGCCTGATCTCTGAACTGTGCAGCCTCGAACCGGACGCGCCTCCGTTCGGGGCGAACAAGGAACCCCAGCCGCTGCCGAAGCGCCCACGCGATCGCGACATCGTGATCGACGGCGTGATCGGCTTCGCCAAGCGTCCGTTGCGGCTCGTGAACGTGCTGCCCGGCACGGTGCAGCGCGATCCCGAACTGGATCGGACGTGCGCGCCGCGGCAAGGCGATGCCGGCCCCGTTCACCGCCCCGCGCACGTCGCTCAACGGGACGATCACCGGCCACCGCAGCATCGCGTTCACCCGCCTCGACCTCGACGACGTCAAGGAGGTCAAGAACGCCTTCGGGTGCACGGTGAACGACGTCGTTCTTGCGATGTGCTCCGGCGCTCTGCGGCGCTACCTCGACGACAACGGCGAACTCCCTGACGATTCGCTGGTCGCGATGGTGCCGGTTTCCGTGCACGGCAAGACCAAGCGCGGCGGCACGAACAAGGTGTCCGGCATGTTCGCAAGCCTCTCGTCCGACATCGCCGACCCGGTCGAGCGGCTGCGCACGATCGCCGAGGCGAACCTTGTCGCGAAGGACCACCACCAGACCCTCAGTGCATCGCTTCTGCAGGACTGGGCGCAGTTCGCTGCACCGAACACGTTCGGTCTCGCAGTGCGGGTGTACTCGAAGTTGCGGCTGGCCGACATGCACCCGGTCGTGCACAACCTCGTGATCTCGAACGTCCCCGGCCCGCAGATGCCGATCTACTTCCTCGGCGCCCGCGTCATCGGCTTCTACCCGTTCGGACCGGTCTTCCACGGTGCCGGCCTGAACGTCACCGTGCTGTCGAACGACGGCCACGTCGACGTCGGCCTCATCGCCGCACGCGAGCTCGCACCCGACCTGTGGTCGCTTGCCGACGACTTGCCGATCGCCTTGGACGAACTGCTCAAGGCTGCCCGCGAACAACACGGGACCGAGTCGCCGAAGCGCACGCCGCGAGCAAAGCAGGCGTGAACCGCGCCGAATCGAGCACGACCGCCGCGTGACCTGAGTCGATCTCGAACGCCGTCGCGTGCGGAATCGCCCGCACGAGCGCCCGTTGGTGCGCCAGTGGCACTGCGTGGTCACGCAAGGTGATCGACGACGCCGGTCGGTGCCGTGATGCGGCCCGCCCACCTGCTCGAGTCGAATCGCGTGATCACCGCGGTGGCACCGGCGATCTCTGCCGGGCTCGTCGAGCGGAACTGCGCCAACGCCCACCGGTTCGCGTCGGTCGTGACATTCGCTCGGCGCACCGAACGGGCCACCACGCAAGCGTCGCTCGGCCATCGTGCGAACCCGCCGCGACAGCACCCGCAGCGCGAACGGGTCGGCCTGGCCGCGCGCGAAGCGCATCGGGGACGCACCGAGCACCAGACCGGCAACCCGGTCGGGGCGCCGCACCGCGATCAGTTGCGCGACGAGTGCGCCCATCGAGTAACCGACCGGCACGAATTGCTGCATGTCGAGTGCATCGGCGAGCGCGACGGCGTCGTCGGCGCAGTCCTCGAGACGGAAGTGCGGTGACCGGATGCCGCGCCCGTGCCAGCGCTGGTCGAGGGTCACGACGCGATAGCGCGCCGCGAGCGCAGGAAAGCGACGGGTACCACGACAGCAACCCGGTGCAGGCGAGTGCGTGCAGCAAGATCAGCGTCGGCGCATCGGGCCGATCCGGGCGGCGGCCCGCTGTCGACGACGAAGGTGCGCCCGCGTCCGGGGAGCTCGACGAGCGTGCCGTCGGGCAGCTCCGGGACAGGCGGCAGGTGCACGAACCGGCCGGTCAGATCCCAGCCGAAATCAGTCAGCCGGCTCACGAAGCCCTCATCTTGCCTGGTCGCTGCCACGTGGTCAATACTAGAACACGTTCTACCTAGCTCCGTGGAGGTGCAGGCGTGGACTTCACGCTCGATGACACTGCGCAGCAGGTCGCCGAACTGGCGGCAACCGTGCTGCGCGACGTCGGCGAGCACGCCCGCGTTATGCAGAGTCAGGCCGGTGCTGCCGGGTACGACGAGACCGCGTGGAAGGCGCTGGCGCAGGCCGGCCTGCTCGCGCTCGCCATCCCGTCCGAGCACGGCGGTGACGGGCTCGGCGCGGTCGAGATCGCCACCGTCCTCACCGCCGTAGGTCGCCAGGCGGTGTCGCTGCCCGCGTTCGCGACCCTCGCGCTCGGAGTGCTGCCGCTGACCCGCGTCGGCGCCGCGCAACACCTGACGGGCGTGGCGGACGGGGTCGTGCTCACCGCGAGCGCTCGAGGCGTTCACGCTCTCCGACGGCCGGGTGGACGGACGCGCGCGCGCCGTGCCGTTCGCCGCACAAGCGCGGCCGGATGCTGCTCGCCACCGACGCGGGCATCGCGCTCGTGCCACCCGCCGCAGAAGGCGTGACGCTGACCCGAACGACGACGTCGACCGGCTCGCCGGAGTACACGGTCGCCTGCACGACGGTGCCCCGCGGACGTGTCGTGCCCGGTTCAGCTCGCCGACCTCGAGGTCTGCGCGCTCGCCGGCGCGGCCGCGATGGGCGACGGCGTGCTGGCCGGAGCGCTGGGCCTGACAACGGAACACGTACGCACCCGCGAACAGTTCGGCCGTCCGCTCGCCATCTTCCAGGCGGTCGCCCAACAGATCGCCGAGGTGTACATCGCGGCCCGCACGATGCATCTGGCGGCGGCAACGGTGAACTGGCAACTCGCGAACAACAAGGTCAGCGCTGCCGACTCGCAGATCGCCGGCGTACTGGCTCGCGGCCGAGCTCCCGCCTGCACTGCAGGTGTGCCAGCACCTGCACGGCGGGCTCGGCGTCGACATCACCTACCCGCTGCACCGCTACTACTCGCACGCCAAGGACCTCGCCCGTCTCGTCGGCGGCCCCGACGCGCGCCTCGAACGGATCGCCGCGTGCACATCGAACTGAGCGACGAGCAGCGCGCGCTGCAGGCGAGCTGCATGCTATTTCGGGTCGCTCGTCACGCGCGGACGAGGCGCGCGAGATGCTCGTCACCCGGCATGGCGCCACCTATCGCGAGGTCGTGCGGCGGATGGGCCGCGACGGTCGGCTCGGGGTCGGTTGGCCGACCGAGTTCGGTGGCCGCGGCTTCGGCCAGCTCGAGCAGACGATCTTCGTCAACGAAGCGGCGCGGCAGCGACATCCCGCTGCCGTACGTGACCTTGCAGACCGTCGGACCGGTACTGCAGCGCTACGGCACGCAGGAACAGAAGGACCTGTTCCTTGCCGCGCATCCTCGCCGGCGACCTCCACTTCGCGATCGGCTACACCGAGCCTGTCCGCAGGCACCGACCTCGCCAACCTGCGGACGACGGCTGTGCGCGACGGTGACGAGTACGTCGTGAACGGGCAGAAGGTGTTCACGACCGGTGGTCATGACGCCGACTACGTCTGGCTAGCGGTGCGCACCGATCCCGATGCACCGAAGCACAAGGGCATCTCGATCCTCATTGTCGACACGTCCGATCCGGGCTTCTCGTGGACGCCGACGATCACCGCCGATGGCGCGCACCACGTCAACACCACCTACTACTCCGACGTGCGGGTTCCGGTGTCGATGCGGGTCGGCGAGGAGAACGCAGGGCTGGCAGCTGATCACCACCCAGCTCAATCACGAGCGCGTCATGCTCGGGCCCGCCGGGCAAGTTCGGCCGGTCTCTACGACCGCGTGCACGACTGGGCTCGCGACGCGGCTTCCTCGACGAACCTGACGTGCGCCGCGCGCTCGCCGAGGTTCGCGCGATCACGCGCATCAATGAACTGCTCAACTGGCAGGTCGCCGCGAGTGGTGACACCGTCGATGTCGCCGACGCGTCGGCGACGAAGGTGTTCTCGTCCGAGCGTGCGCAACGCGTGTTCCGTCTGCTCGAGCAGATCGTCGGACGCCACGGCGACGCCGCCGACCCGGCGTCGGGTGAGTTGTTGCACTGGCTCGATGTGCAGGCCAAGCGCAGCCTGGTGCTCACGTTCGGCGGTGGCGTCAACGAGGTGCAACGCGAACTCATCGCCCAGTTCGGTCTCGGGCTTCCGCGAGTGACGCGATGAGCGACATCCTCGATACCGCCGCGCGGCTCAAGGCGGCGGGGGAGTGCACGCCGCGTCAGGCTCGCGACCCCATCAACCAGGCAATGATCAACAATTGGACCGAGGCGCTCGGCGACGACAATCCCACGTATCGCGAAGGGATTGCTCCGCCGGCGATGATCCAGGTCTGGACGATGGCGGGCTTGCACATGCCACGTGCGGGTGACGATCCACTCGGACTGATGATGGCGGCGCTCGACGCCGAGGGGTTCACCTCGGTCGTCGCGACGAACTGCGAGCAGACCTATCACCGCTACCTCGAGGTCGGCGAGCAGCTGCAGGTGACCACCCGTCTCGACGAGGTCGTCGGGCCGAAGCGGACCGGGCTCGGCGAGGGTTGGTTCGTCACCGTCCGCAACACCTGGTACTCGGGCGACGAGGCGGTCGCCGAGATGCTGTTCCGGGTGCTGAAGTTCAAGCCGAGGCCGACTGAGCCACCTGAACCCGATCGATCGGCAGTGCTGCGCCCCGTCGTCAGCCACGACACCGCGTTCTTCTGGGAAGGCACCGCAGCCGGAGAATTGCGCCTCCAGCACTGCCCGTCCTGCGACACGCTGCGCAATCCGCCCGGTCCGATGTGCATGAACTGCGGCGCCGACAAGTCCGACTACGTCGTCGCGTCCGGCCGCGGGACGGTCTACAGCTTCGTCGTGCATCACGCGCCGCCGGTGCCGGGCAAGACGCTGCCGTTCGTCGTCGCACTCGTCGACCTCGAGGAGGGCGTGCGCATGATTGCCGAACTTGTGGACGCCGACCCGTCCGCGGTGTCGATCGGCGTGCCGGTCGAACTCGCCTTGACGAAGATCGACGACGAGCTGACTCTGCCGTACTGGAGGCTGCGTTGATCGGCACCGAACTCCCGACGCTGACGATCGAGGCCACGCCGACGTTCGTCGTTTCCTCGGCGCTCGCGACGCGCGACTTCCAGGACGTGCATCATGACCGCGACAAGGCGATCGAGCGCGGCAGCAAGGACATCTTCGTCAACATCCTGACCGACACCGGCCTGGTGCAGCGCTTCGTCACCGACTGGGCCGGCCCGCAGTCGCGAGTGCACGCGATCTCGATCCGCTTGGGCGTGCCGTGCTACGCCTACGACACGCTGACCTTCACCGGGACGGTGACCGAAGTCGACGGTGACGTCCTCACGGTGTCGGTGACCGGACGCGGACAGCTCGGCGACCACGTGGTGGGAACGGTCAAGGTGACCCGTTGAGCCTGTCAGGGAAGAGCGCCATTGCCGGGATCGGCGCGACCGAGTTCTCCAAGGACTCCGGACGATCGGAGCTGCGCCTCGCCGCCGAGGCCGTGCGCGCTGCCATCGCCGATGCCGGCCTGCAGCCGTCCGATGTCGACGGCCTGGCCACTTTCACCCAGGACAACAACACCGAAGCGGCGGTCGCCCGCGAGGTAGGCATCCCGTCGCTGTCGTTCTTCAGCCGCATCCACTACGGCGGCGGTGCGGCCTGCGCGACGGTGCAGCAGGCGGCGATGGCCGTCGCGACCGGCGTTGCCGACGTCGTCGTGTGTTACCGCGCCTTCAACGAGCGCTCCGGACAACGCTTCGGGCAGGTGATGAGCAATCTTGCGTTCGCACCGACTTCGTCCGGCGTCGACGCCGGGTGGGTCTACCCCATGGGGTTGAGCACACCGGCGGCGTGGGTGGCAATGGCCGCGCGGCGTTACATGCACGAGTACGGCGCAACGAGTGAAGACTTCGGCCGGGTCGCCGTCGCAGTGCGCAGGGCTGCAGCGACCAATCCGAACGCATTCTTCTACCAACGACCGATCTCGCTGGCCGATCACCAGGCGTCGCGGTGGATCGCCGAACCGTTGCATCTGCTCGACTGCTGTCAAGAGAGCGACGGCGGGGTCGCGATCGTCGTTACTTCGTCCGAACGCGCGCGTGACCTGGCGCAACGTCCCGTCACGATCAGCGCGGCCGCCCAGGGCAGCGGGCCCGATCAGTTCGTCATGACGTCCTACTACCGCGACTCGATCTCGGGCCTGCCGGAGATGGGCGTCGTCGCGAATCAGTTGTGGCGGCAGGCGGGCATCGGTCCGGCCGACGTCGACGTGGCCGTGCTCTATGACCACTTCACGCCGTTCGTGTTGATGCAACTGGAGGAACTCGGCTTCTGCGGCCGAGGCGAGGCGGCTGGTTTCATTGCCGACGGACGGCTCGAACTCGACGGCGCGTTGCCGCTCAATCCGAACGGGGGGCAGCTCGGCGAGGCATACATCCACGGCATGAACGGCATCGCCGAAGCCACCCGACAGGTTCGCGGCACGGCGGTCAACCAGATTGCCGACGTCGAGAACGTGCTCGTCACTGCAGGCACCGGCGTTCCCACCAGCGGACTCGTCCTCACTGCCGCCTAGGGTTGCTGCGTGGAGCAACGCAGCCTCGCTTCGTCCTTCGGCACGGCAGCGGTTGCCTACGCCGAACATCGTCCTGATTACGCGACGGCAGCTGTGTCGTGGGCGCTCGACCCAGCCCCCGGACGGCGCGTCCTCGACCTCGGTGCCGGCACCGGCAAGCTGACCGCCACGCTGATGGCGCTCGGTCTCGACGTCGTCGCGGTCGAGCCGGACCCCGCGATGCTGACCGAGTTGCGCCGCGCGTTGCCCACGGCTCGCGCGTTGGCGGGCAGCGCCGAAGCGATCCCGCTGCCGGACGGGTCGGTCGATGCGGTGCTCGCAGGCAACGCGATGCACTGGTTCGACATGGCCGTCGCGGGGCCGGAGATCGCGCGGGTGCTCGTACCCGGCGGTGTGCTCGCCGGGCTCTGGAACCTCATGGACGATCGGGTCGACTGGGTGGCCGGCCTCGCCGAGGTCGGGGGTCCGGCGGCGATCGGCCCTCGGGACACGCCGGCGGCGTGGCGGGTCGCGATCGCCGAGCTGTACGCGTCCGCGCACTTCGGTGCCGCCGAGCAAGCCGAGTTCGCGAACGGCCAGCAACGCACGGCAGATTCGCTCGTCGCGACGTTCGGTACGAAGGCAGGAATCCTGGTCATGTCCGAGACTGACCGCGGGTCCCGGCTCACGAAGATGCGCGACTACCTCGCACACCGACCGGAGACCGCGCACGGCGAGTTCACGCTGCCGATGGTCACCGGAGTGCTGCGCACACAGCGGGTCTAGGCACGCTCGATCCAGGCGCTGAAAGTGGCACGTACGTCGTCGGTGCCGTTGCTCAGCAGCACGAGCAACAACAGCCGGGCTTGATAGGCGTTGAGGTTCCCGCAAGTCACGAGGCCGCGACTGCGCAGGTCGGTTTCCGAGCCGGGCGCACCGTAGGTGTGCGTGAGGACAGGTCCGACGCCGATGCGGCTCGCCAGCACGACCGGCATGCGCGCGGCGAGGGCACCGAGCCGCTCGACCCAGCGCTCGGGGACGTGTCCGACACCGAAGCCGGCAACGACGAGGCCGGCGCAGTCGGTGCCGATGCCATCGAGCAAAGCCCCGTCATCGCCCAGCGCCGCAACAACGAGGGGCACGCGCGCATCGATTGCCCGCGGTCGCGGGAGGGCAGGCCGGCGCGCGTCGCCGTACCGGAATACCGCCACACCTTCGACGAGGCGTCCGATCGGGCCGGTGTCGGGTGACTCGAACGCTGCCGTGCTGGACGTGTGTCGCTTGGCGACGTGACGCGCGGCGTGGATCTCGTCGTTCATGACGACGAGCGCGCCTCGTCCGCGTGCATCGTGCGACGCTGCGACCGTCAACGCGGCAAGCAGGTTCGCCGGACCGTCCGCGCCGGCCATCGCCGGCGTGCGCATCGCACCAGTGACCACGACCGGCTCCTCGCGCGTCCACAGCAGATCGGCCAGGAACGCAGTCTCTTCGATCGTGTCGGTGCCTTGCACGACAACGACGCCGTCGGTCGATGCGTCGTCAGCCTGCTCGAGGAGTTCGATCAGGTCGGCGAACGCGAAGCTTGCGCTCGGCATCCGCCGGAAGTCGCGCACGTCCACATCGAGGCCGAGGTCGCTCAGGCCCGGCACGGACGCGAGCAGTTCATCACCGCCGAGTCGCGCCACCGCGCTCGTCGTCCCGGACATGCTGATGGTGCCGCCGAGAAAGAAGACGGTGACTTTCACACGCGCGCGTAGCGCTTCTCGGCACGCAGCCGCGCCTTGGCTGCTTCTTCCTCGCGGTTCTTCGGCGGCGCCGTTGTCACCAACGCGTCGAGCAAGTGTCCGGTCGCATGCGCGACCGCGGCGACTGCTTCGTCGAACGCCTCCTGGTTGGCGGCTGAGGGGCGGGTCGTCCCGGCGACCTTGCGCACGTACTGCACCGCGGCGGCGTGGACTTCGTCACTTGTCGCCGGCGGCTCGAAGTTGTGCAGGGGGCGAATGTTGCGGCACATGCGTCCACGATGCCACCCGCCGCAACCGACACGCCCGGGCGGCACCGCCATTTGACTTCGGGGACGCTGGTGACGACCGTGGATCGCGTTCGCATATGCAACCGACGGAAGGACTTCACGACGTGTTGACGCTGACTGACAGCGCCACGACCGAGATCAAGAACCTGATCGAGAACAACCCCGAGGTGCCGGACGACGCGGGAATTCGCATCGCCAGCAACCCGGACGGCGCGACGTTGACCCTGTCGCTCGCGCTGACCCCGGCCGAGGACGACGCCGTGATCGCCGAGAACGGCGCGCGGGTGTTCCTCGAGCCGACCGCAGCCGGGTTGCTCGACGACAAGACGCTCGATGCGGGCGTCGACCCGCAGGGCCAAGTGCAGTTCGGCATCGCTCCGCAGTAGCACCAACCCGGCAGACTGGGTCGTGTGAGCGAACCCGAGTCCGGCAAGCGCGTCAGCTGGGCTGAGCTCTACTTCGACCTGGTGTTCGTCGTCGCGGTTACTCGCGTATCGGCGTTCATCGAACACGATCACTCGTGGGGTGGCGTGCTCCGCGCAGTGATCGTGTTCGTGCCGGTGTATTGGCTCTGGGTCGGCATGGCGATCCAGACCAACCAGCAGGACACCTCGCGGGTGATCCTGCGACTACGGCTGTTCGCGGTCGCCCTCGCGGCCGTGTTCATGGCCGCCTCGCTCGACGACTCGTACGGCCGGCTCGGGCTGCTGTTCGCAACCGCCTACTGGGCCGGACGGATCGCGCTCGCGCTGCCGCAGCTGCCCATGTTCCGCGCGCAGCGCGCAATCCTGCTCAATCCCGTCACGATCAGCGTCCTGTTCACCGGGCCGCTGCTCGTCGTCGGCGCGCTCGTCCACAACGACGCCCGCGAATTGCTCTGGGCCGTCGCCGCAGTGCTCGACCTCTCGACACCCCGGCTGCTGCGGCGCCGGATGGCCGGCATGCGCGTCGACTCGGGTCATCTCGCCGAGCGCTTCGGCCTGTTCGTGCTGATCGCGCTCGGCGAGTCGGTCGTGTCTGTGACGACGGTGACGGGAAACCTCGACGTAGCAACAGGATTCGCGATCGCGGCCGCGTTCCTGCTCAGTGCGGGGCTGTGGTGGGTCTACTTCCACTTCGCAGCGGACGCCGTGCGCCACGCGCTGGCGACGGCCCAGGTGCAGCTCGACATCACGCGGCTCGTGCTCTCGTACGGGCATCTCGCGTTCATCGCGGCGATCATCATCGTCGCTGTGGGGTTGCACGACTCGGTCGCGGCGCCGACGCACGCACTGAGCTGGGCGGTGACCGGGCTGCTGTTCGGCGGCACCGCGCTGTATCTCGCAACGTTCGGCTACACGCGGTGGGCGATGTTCCGATTGATCTCGTGGACTCGGCTGTCGACCGCGGCAGTCGTCCTTGTGCTGATCCCGATCGCACCGCACGTCCCAGCACTGGCCGCGCTGTTCGCGCTCGCGATCGTCCTCGCCGTGCTCAACGCGGTCGAACTTGCGCTGGTCGAACAGATCGGCTGGCGCGCGCGGCTCAGCCGGCGACGAGCCCGCGTCCAGTGATGAGCGGCAGGTCGAGCGCGGTGAGCAGCCCCGGTGGTGCTGCCACGACCGCCTCGACCGCGTTGACCAGGCGCATCGCCGTCGCCTTGAGCCCTGCGGTGTTGTGGTCGCCGTCGGTGCCGAGCAGCTCGAGGTCGAGCGTGTAGTTGGGCTCGCCGGTCACCTTGACTCGATAACAGCCCTGGCCGGCCGGCTGCGGCCAGTCGGGTCCGAGATCGGGCCGCAATCTCGTGACGTGTTCGAGCACCACGACCGGGCGGCCGCCGCGCACGCCGAGCACCTCGAACCGCAGTGCCGCCTGCGTGCCCTCGGCGATCGTGCCCGACGCGATCTCGAACGTCTCGGGGGCGGGTAGCCGGATGACGCTCTCGATCACCTCGTCGAGCTCGACGTCGAGCCCGGCGGCCAACTGCCGCACGACCGACCCCCACGCCAACGACAGCACGCCGGGCATCAGGAGCATCGGCGTCTCGTCCAATGGTTTCCCGAACCCCATCACGTCGAACAGCACTGTCGCGCTGTCATAAGTGGAGTAGTCGAGCAGCTCCATGCAGCGCACCTCGTCGATGCGCTCGGACACCGACGTCAGCACCAGCGGCAACCAGTCGTTGGCGAAGCCCGGGTCGACACCGTTGACGAACAACGATGCGCCGCCGTCGAGCGCCGCCTGCCTTATCGGATCGGTCAGTTCAGGCGGGACGGTGCCGTCCGGGTACTGCAGGAACACCGGGCTGCTCGACACGACATTGATGCCGGCGGCCAGGAACCGCTTCAGGTCCTCGATCGCCTCGACGAGCCGGTTGTCGGCCATCGCGGTGTGCACGATGCAGTCAGGGCGCAGCGCGAGCAGTTCGTCGGCGTCGTTGGTCGCGAGCACACCCAGGTCACGGTCAAGCCCGGCGAGCTTGCCGGCGTCCTGCCCGACCTTGGCCGGGTCGGACACCCACACTCCGACGAGTTCGAGTTCCGGACGTGCGGTGATGCCGGCGATCGCGTGCCGACCGACGTTGCCGGTGCTCCACTGGATCACTTGTAAGCGTTTCATGCGATCTCCTTTCCGCCACTCGCTCCGCAAGCGTCGCTCATGTCAGGTCCGGGATCGGCAGGTCCATGTTGGGCTTCTGCAGCCCGCCGTGGACGTCGAGCACGGCGCCGGTGAGATACGCACCGGCGGGGGAGGCCAGGTAGACGACGGCCGCAGCGATGTCCTCGACGACACCGAGCCGGCCGAGCGGGGTCAGCCGCTCGATGCCGGTGCGCATTTCGTCGTTCTGCATCACGATGTCGAGCGCGGACGTGGCAACCGAACCGACTGCGATCGCGTTCGCCCGGATGCGCGGCGCCAGATCCTCAGCCGCGAGTTCGGTGTAGTGGATCAGCGCACCCTTGGCCGTCCCGTACGCGAGGTAGCCGCGGCCCGCGACCTTCCCGACCACCGAGGCGATGTTGATGACCGAGCCGCCGCCGTTCTCGAGCATGAGCGGTACGGCCGAGGTCGTCAGCGCATGTGCTGTCGACACGTTCCAGTGGAACGCCCGTTCGAGGAAGCCGACCGAGGTGTCGAGGTACGTGCGCGGCATCGTCCCGCCGACGTTGTTCACGACGATGTCGACGCGCCCGAACACCTCGCGGGCAGCGTCGGCGAGCGACTTCACCTGGTCGACCTCGTTGAGGTCGGCGACCACGACGTGCGCCTTGCGACCCGCTGATTCGATTGCGGCCGCCGTCTCGCGCAACTGCTCTTCGGTGCGGGCCGAGATGACGACATCGGCACCTGCCTCCGCGAGTGCGATTGCCGACGCGGCGCCGATGCCACGTCCGGCACCGGTCACGATCGCGACCTGGTCGTCGACGCGGAACCTGTCGAGGATGCTCATTGTTTGGCTCCTGCCGCTGACTGCCCGGCGATGCGGCCGAACAGGGTTGAGTCGCCGAGGGACAGGCCGCTGCAGTAGCCCTGCGCGGCGACGCCGGACGTGGTACGGCCCGCGGCGTACAGGCCGGCGATCGGGGCACCGTCGAGATCGAGCACGGCGCCGTCGACGGAGGTGTCCAGGCCGCCCAGCGTGAACGGCGCGTAGATGAACTTCGACGCGCGTAGGTCGAACGCCGCGAAGGGAGCCCGCAACGGCGTGAGGACGGGCGCGCGCTTGTGGAACAGCGGATCGTCCCCGCGCTCGGCATGTTCGTTGAAGTAGCCGATCGTGGTCGTCAGGGAACCTGACGGTAGCCCGATCTCGCTCTCGAGTTCCGCCGCTGTCTCACACACCCAGGTGGCGGGGATGTTGAGCCAGTTCGGTGCGTAGTGCTCCTCGTCGACGATCAGGTAGGCCTCGCCTCCCTGCTGGACGAGCGCGTGCTGCCCGACCCGTCCCATGTAGGTGTCTTCGTTGACGAAGCGCTGACCGAACCGGTTGACGATGATGCCGTGCACGAGGCTGCGCGGCGCGTTGAACGGCAGCGCGCACTCGATCGCGTCCATGCGCTTTACGCGCGCGCCGACGGCCTCGGCGATGCGGATGCCGCGGCCGTCGTCACCATCGGTGCCGAGCCGAAGCGCGGTAGCGTGCACGGCCGGTGCGTACTGCGCGATCATCTCCGGCGAGTGGATGAATCCGCCTGCAGCGAGCACCACTCCTGTGCGTGCGCGGATCGCGACGGTGTCGCCGTACCGAGTGGCGATCACCCCGACGACAATGTTGTCGTCGTCGACGACGAGACGCTCGACCTTGGTGTCGAACGACGTGCGCGCACCGGCTTCGGTCGCGGCGTCGGCGAGCACTCGCATCAGTACACCGCCGCCGGGTCGGCCACCCTGCACGATGTGCCCGCGTGGTGCCGGCGTCGCGATTTCGTCGTAGGGATAGGCGTTCTCGCCGCCGGTGAACATCAACCCCTCGCCGTCGACGGGCGACGTGCCGCTCGCGTCCAGCCTGACCTGGCCGAGGAACTCGACGCCCCGGGCGAGCAGCCACTCGCGGTGTTCGAGGCTGCGTTGCGCGTACAGCTCGATCTTCGCTTCGTCGGGCGCCGGGCCACACGCAGCTTTGAGGAACGTCGTCATGTTCTCGACGGAGTCGTCGTAACCGGCTTGTCGCTGCTCGGGAGTGCCGCCGCCGAGGTAGACGAACCCGTCGCTCATCGCAGCCGCGCCACCCGAGGCGCCCGCACGATCGAGCACCAGTACGTCCGCGCCGGCAGTGGCCGCTTCGTAGGCCGCCGAGGCACCCGCGGCACCGAAACCGACCACGACGACGTCGGCTTCGTCGTCCCACGTCTCGAGCTCGGCTGCAGCTTTGGGACGAACACTCACCGGGTGACCTCCATGGTTGCGCCGGTCAGGGCTGGTGCATTGTCGCGCTCGTCGACGGTCGTGACCACCGTGTGCGCATCGCCGTCGCGCCACACGGACGTGCGCAGCGTCTCGCCGGGGAACACCGTGCCCGCGAAGCGCACCTCGAACGCAGTCAGGCGCGCGACGTCTCCGTCGAGCAGTGTGTCGACGAGGGCTTTGGCGACCATGCCGTAGGTGCACAGCCCGTGCAGGATCGGCCGCTCGAACCCGGCGCGTTCGGCGAAGGACGGGCGCGAGTGCAGCGGATTGCGATCGCCGAGCAGTCGGTACCAGAGTGCCTGCTGCGGAAGGGTCGGCGTGACGATGACGTGGTCAGGTGCACGCTCGGGTGACGACTTCGAGAAGGACGGCCCGCGTTCACCGCCGAACCCGCCTTCGCCGCGAGCGAAGATGCTCGAGGTGTTCGTCCACAAGGGGTTGCCGTCGAGATCGCTGACGTGCGTTTCGGTGACGATGACAGCGGCACTGCCCTTGTCCCAGATGTCGGCGACTCGTGCTGCGGCGCGGGCCTTCCCGTTCGTCGGCAATGGCCGGTGCACCTCGATGCGCTGCGTTCCGTGCAACACCTGGGTCAGGTCGATCGAGATGCCCGGGTATTCGACGCGCGGGGCTTCGGTCGCGTGGACCGACGGCGCGACCACCGCGAAGGTCGGCAGGACGTGCAGGTCGTCCTCGGTGGCGTAGCGCAACTCGCACGCGTCCATCGGATCGGTGCCGGCGCCGAGCGCGAGGTGGTAGAGCAGCACGTCCGATTCGGTCCATTCGAAGTCGAAGGGCGCGAGTTCGGCGCCGAGCGCCGTCGACGGGTCAATGGGCATCTTCGTGCTCCTTCGAGCTCGCTCGGGCACGCTCGGCGATGTCCTGCGCAGCGAGGTAGCCGAAGGTGATGGCCGGCCCGATCGTCGCGCCCGGCCCGGCGTACGTGTGGCCCATGACCGGCGCGCTCACATTGCCGGCCGCGTACAGGCCGTCGATGACCGACCCGTCGGCGCGCAGCACGCGAGCACGAACGTCGGTGCGCACGCCGCCCTTCGTCCCGAGGTCACCGGGCACCATCGTGACGGCGTAGAACGGACCTTGGTCGATCGGGGACAGGCACGGATTCGGCTTGACGGTCGGGTCGCCGTAATAGCGGTCGTAGCCGCTGTCGCCCCGTCCGTACTGCTCGTCCTTGCCGGTCTTCGCAAAGCCGTTGAACTGCTTGACCGTGCCCTCGAGCGTGGCGGCGTCGACACCGATCTTCGCGGCGAGCTCGCCGACGGTCGCCGCACGTTGGATGACCCCGGCTTTGTACCAGCGGCCCGGGAACGGACGGCGGGGTGGCACGCCGGCGAACACGTACCGGTTGCGATAGCGCTGGTCGATGATCATCCAGCACGGCATGTTCTCGCCGGGACCGTCACCGCGGCCGAACTCGTCGCCGCCGTACATGCGGTGCACCGCCTCGACGTACGGCAGCGCCTCGTTCATGAACCGCTCGCCGCGCGCGTTGACCATGATGCCGCCGGGCAGCGTGCGCTCGGCCAGGCAGAACCACGGACCACCGGTCAGCGGGATGGACGGTCCCCACCAGGCGTCGTCCATGAGCTCGAGTTCGGCACCGAGACGTTCGGCGGCGAGGATGCCGTCGCCCGTGTTGGCGGCGGCACCGACTGTCCACGCCGTGCCGATCGGCTCGCGCTGGTACTGCTTGCGCATCGCCTCGTTGTGCTCGAAGCCGCCGCTGGCGAGCACGACGCCGTGGCGTGCGCGGATGGTGCGTTGCTGATGGTTGTGCTCGACGACGACTCCGCAGACCCGCTGGTCTTCGACGAGCAGATCGTCGAGGGCGGTGTCGAGCAGTACGGGCACGCCGGCGTCCTGCAGGCCCGCGCGCAGGCCGGCGGCGAAGGCCTGCCCGCGCACGGCGAGGTCCTTGCGGGTAACCATCGCCCACATCCAGCGCAGCCCGATCCTGAGCACGCGCAGCACGCCGCGCGGGTGGCGCATCAGCAGCGTTGCCCAGCGGAAGTCGGCCTGCGTAACGGTGACGTTGAGCGGTGACTTGCCGTAGTCGGGTTCGAGGTTGGCCCGCTCGGGTCCGAGCCGCTTGAGGTCGAACGGTCGCGGTTCGATGCTTCGGCCGCCGACCCGTCCGCCGGGCGCTTCGGGGTAGTAGTCGCTGTAGTCCGGCACCCACTGCATCCGTAGCGGGGAGTGGGCGAGCAGGAACCGCAGCGCCTCGGGCCCGCGGTCGAGGTAGGTGTCGATGCGGTCGGCGGGTACGACGTCGCCGACGATGCTGCGCAGGTAGTCGTGCGCGGCTTGGGAGGTGTCGTCGACCTTGTCGTGGCGCAGCACGTCGTTGTTGGGGATCCAGACGCCGCCGCCCGAGCGCGCGGTCGAGCCGCCGAAGTGCGCGGCCTTCTCGACGAGGATCGTCCGCAGCCCGGCGTGAGCGGCGGTCAGCGCGGCCGACATCCCGGCGCCGCCGCTGCCCACCACGACGACGTCGTACTCGTCATCCCGCATGTAGAACAGGTTATAGTTTTGCGCGGGTAACGCAAGATATGATGCGCGCACAATCCGATGCCTTCGCCTAGAACTGGTTCTACTTTGACCGCACCGTCCGCCACCGCCTCGATCGACATCGCCGCACCGCCCGCTGCGGTCTACGCGCTGGTCACCGACCTCGACATTCTCGCCGAGCTCGCCGACGAGGCCACGGCCATGCGCTGGGTGACCGGGTCGTCCGCGACGTCGGGCTCGCGCTTCCGCGGCACCAACCGCAACGGCCGCCGGCGCTGGACGACGACCTGCACGGTGACCGACGCCGAATCGGGCCGGGTGTTCGCCTTCGACGTCAGCCACGGCATGCCGTCCATCCCGATCTCACGGTGGCAGTACGACTTCGAACCGACGCGCCGAGGGCTGTCGCGTCACGGAGAGCACCTGGGACCGTCGTCCCGGTTGGTTCAAACGTCCGGCCGAGCTCGTGACCGGGACGCGGAATCGCCCCGGCCTCAACGCGGCCCACATCCACGCCACGCTGGCGCGGCTCAAAGCGCGCGCTGAGACCGCTCAGTCGTAGGCTCGCCCGTGTGACTCGGGTGCATCGCGTCGAGGCCCTGGCCGGCGCCGGACGGTACGCAGTGACCTTCCAACGACCCGACAACAGCGAGCAGAGCGCGGTCGTCCAGGTGTCCGGCGACGGGGTGAGCGCTGCCGAGGCAAGCCTGCCGGACGGCTGGACGCGCGAGAGCAACGCCTTCGCGGCACTGGCCGAAGTCTTGTTCGCTCTCGAACGCGCCCGCGAACTCGGCCCCGTCGCTGCGCAGCTCGTCGATGTCGACGGCGGCTGGGACGTGATGATGGGCAACGTGGTGCTCGGCGACAGCGGCCAGCCGACCTGCACCGCGCACGGCGCCATGCAGGCGACCCACGGCGGTGTGTACGAGTGCGCCGAATGCGGCGCCCGCGCGGCCTACGCCGCCTCTTAACCCTGAGTTACAGTTCCGTCTGACCATTTTTCGGCCCGAAATGTGGTCAGACGGGACTGTAACTCGGGCTTGAGGTCAGCTGTAGCGGACGGAGACCCGGTCGCTGATCGGTAGCGACTGGCAGGCGAGCACGAAGCCCTCGTCGAGGTCGTCCTGCTCGAGGATCTCGTTGTGCAGCATCTTGACCTCGCCGTCGGCCAGGATGCAGGCGCACGCGCTGCACGCGCCCTGCCGGCACGAGAACGGCGCCTTGAGGCCCTTCTCGAGCAGGAAGTCGAGCAGCTTCTTGTGTCGTGGCCAGTCGAATTCGTGCGTCTCGCCGTCGAGGTCGACGCGTCAATGCCGTCGCCGGGCCGTTCTCGGCCTCGTCGACGACAGCGGACGCGTCGGCTGCCGGCAGGGTGAATGGATCCTCGGTCAGCGACTGGAACCGCTCGATGTGGATGCGCGCCGGCGGGACGCCGAGTTCGCGCAGCGAGTGCGAGACCGACTCCATGAACGGGCTCGGGCCGCACACGAACGCGGTGTGCTCGGTGAACGGTGCGGCCAGCGCCTTCAGCTGCGCACGCGAGGGAATGCCTTGCACCGATTCGAGCCAGTGCAGCACGTGCAACCGGTCGGGATACTGCTCGGCCAACTCGCGCAACTGCGCCGAGAAGATCACGGCGTTCTCGTGCTGATTCGCATAGACGAGCACGACGTTGCCGTTCCCCGCATGCAGTGCCGACTTCAGGATCGACAGGACGGGCGTGATGCCGCTGCCACCGGCGAAGAGCAGCAGGTCGTCGTCGAGTGACTTGGGCGTGAACATCCCGCTGGGGACGAGGCATTCGAGCTCGTCGCCGACAGCGAGCGTGTCGTTGATCCAGTTCGACCCGAGGCCGTCGTTCACCCGCTTGACTGCGATGCGCATCGGCTCGTCGCGGTGGGGCGAGCTGCAGAGCGAGTAGCACCGGCCGATCGGTCCCGAGTCGAGCGGCAGCCTCAGCGTCAGGAACTGGCCGGGGGAGTAGGTGAAGTCGACGCCCGCGGGCGGTTCGAACACGACCGAGCACGCGTCGTCGGTCTCGCGCACTATCTCTGCGACGCGCAGCCGATGCGAGTCGACCTCATTCATCGACATTTTTCGCTCCGCAAGCGTCACTCATCAGGCACCACGACGCGCCCGTCGCTGACTGCCGCGTCGATCGACTCACGCAGCCGCGGACACCCGAGCGAGACACCCAATGCGCCAACGGCATCGAAGTGCGCGCACCCGGCCATGGCCGCGGCCGTCCACTGAACGCTGGTGTGCTTGCGCGAGTTCTTCTTCACGCTGACCTCGACGCCGCACGTCGTGCACGACACGGGCACCAACCCGATCTCGACGTAGAGCCGCTTGTCGGCAGCGGTCTCGCGCTCGCGACCGGTCATCGCGGGCATCGTTACTCGCCGGCCTCGGCGCGTTTGCGCAGGTTCTCCGCGACCTCCTTCTCCCACGTCTCGACGGCGTGGGAGGTGTCTATCTCGAACTCGAACCGTGCGGTCATGTCCTCGGTGACGTCTGCGGCGTCGACGTAGAACTGCTCGTACCAGCGGCGCAGCTGGTAGACCGGCCCGTCCTCCTCGCACAGCAACGGATTGTCGATGCGGCTCTTGTTGCGCCAGATGGCGACGTCCTGCTCGAAACCGAGCTTGAAGCTCTTCGCGAACTTGCCGGCGATCTTGTTCGCCATCTCGCGATCGACGCCCGGGAGCTTCTTGACCATCACGCCGTACTGCAACAAGAAGGAGTTCTTGTCGATCGGGTAGTGGCAGTTCACCAGGACGGATTCGACCGTCGTTCCCTTGAAGTCGTTCCACAGCCAGTTGATCATGTAGGACGGTCCGAAGTAGGACGCCTCGGACTTGAGCAGGTTGTCCTCGCCGGCGTACTGGCTGCCCTGCCCGATGTCGGGACGCCCGCGCGACTCCATGTACTGCGTGGCGATGTGACCCTCGAAGACGTTCTTGAAATACGTGGGGAACGCGTAGTGCACGTAGTAGAAGTGCGCCATGTCCGAGACGTTGTCGATGATCTCGCGGCAGTTGGACCCTTCGATGCGCAGCGTCGTCCAGACCCAGTCGCTCCACTCGTGCGAACCGACGGCCTCGATGTCCGGAATCTCGACCTCGGGCGTGGGCGCGTTGCCCTCGGGGTCGTTCCAGACGAACAGCTGCCCGTTCTTCTCCGTCGTCGTCCAGGCACGCGTGCGGGCCCGCAGCGGCACGCGCTTCGCGTAGGGGATACCAACGCACCGTCCCTCGCCCGACCAGCGCCAGTCGTGGAACGGGCAGGCGATCGCGTCGTCCTTGATCGTGCCCTGGGTCAGGTCACCGCCCATGTGCCGGCAATAGGCATCGAGTACGCGTAGCGCGCCGTCCGAGGTCGCGAACACGACGAGCTTCGTCCCGAACGCGGTGATCGCGTGCGGCTTGCCGTCGTGGAAGTCGGCTGCGAGGCCGAGGCAGTGCCACCCGCGCGCGAACCGCTCCGGCACGACGCCTGCGTCGATGGAACGCACGGCATCAGTGCCTACGGAGGACTCGTTGGTCTCGACCGTCCGGGTCATCGGCGCTCCCGTCAACAAATAGAACCTGTTTCAGAAATCGTGCCTGATGAGCCGTCCTCGCGCAAGCTCAGACGCCGCCGCGTCGTCTCGACACTTACGAGAACTTGTTCTAGTCTGGCGTCAGAAATGCCAGCGAACACGGGAGTTTTCACCGATGAGCAGCGCCACCACCCCAGCCGAAGTTCTCGCCGGCGTCACCGATCTGCTGCCGACCCTGCGCGAGCGCGCCCAGGCCACCGAGGATCTGCGCCGCATCCCCGACGAGAACATCGCCGCCCTGCAGGACACCGGCTTCTTCCGGTTGCTGCAGCCCACGCGCTACGCCGGCTACGAGGCCTCGCCGGTCGACTTCTACCGGGCAGTGCGCCTGATCGCGAGCGCGTGCGGCTCAACCGGCTGGGTGTCATCGGTGATCGGAGTGCATCCGTGGCAGCTCGGCATCTTCGACGACCGCGCGCAACGGGAGGTGTGGGGCGATGACCCGGCGACCCTTGTGTCGTCGTCGTACGCGCCGATGGGACGCGCGACCCCGACCGACGGCGGGTTCACCTTCAGCGGCCGCTGGTCGTTCTCGTCCGGCTGTGATCACGCGCAGTGGATCTTCCTCGGCGGGCTGGTCATGGGTCCCGAGGGGACGCCGGTCGACTTCCGCACGTTCCTGCTCCCGCGCGCCGACTACGAGATCGAGGACGTCTGGGACACGGTCGGTCTGCGTGGCACGGGCAGCAACGACATCATCGTCAAGGAAGCGTTCGTCCCCGAGTACCGCACGCTGTCGTTCATGGACACCGGACGTTGCTTCGGGCCGGGCCAGGCCGTGAACACCGGCGCGCTGTACAAGCTGCCGTTCGCCTCGGTGTTCTCGTGCTCGATCAGTAACCCGGTGCTCGGCATGGCGCAGGGCGCGTACGAGGCCTACGTCGGCTACACGAAGGAGCGCGTGCGCGCCTCGAGTGGTGGCAAGGCGGCCGACGACTCGTTCAACCAGCTGCGCATCGCCGAGGCCGCGTCGCGCATCGACGGCGCAGTGCTGCAGATCGAGCGCAACCTCGAAGAGGAGTACGACTACGCCGTCAAGGGCGAGAAGATCCCGATGCCGTTGCGCGTGCGCGTACGCCGCGACCAGGTGAACGCGACCGGAGCCGGCATCGCCGCGGTCGACCGGCTCTTCGAGAGCGCTGGCGGACGGGCGCTGCGCACCGGCACGCCGATCCAGCGGTTCTGGCGCGACGCTCACGCCGGACGGGTGCACGCGATCAACGACCCCGAGAAGGCGCTGGCGATGTACGGCCAGTTCGAGCTGGGACTCAAGGTTCAGGATGCGTGGTTGTGAGCGAAGCGAGCGGCGGTAGGAGCTCGCAATGACGGCGACGCTGGAAACCGGTCTGTTCGCGGAGCTGCCGTCCGGCCTGACGCTGCACTATCACGAGGCGGGCGACCCGTCGCTCGACACGGTGGTGCTGCTGCACGGCGGCGGACCGGGCGCATCAGCCTGGTCGAACTTCGGCCGGACGATGGGCGCGCTGTCGGAGCGGTTCCACGTGCTGGCTGTCGACCAACCCGGGTTCGGACGCTCGTCCAAGCCGACCGAGTTCGACAAACAGTTCTTCACCTACAGCGCCGACGCGCTGGCTGAATTGCTCGACCACCTCGGCATTGCGCGTGCGCACTGCGTCGGAAACTCGCTGGGCGGCGGCACGTCCGTGCGGCTCGCGCTCAACCATCCCGAGAAGGCCGGCCGCCTCGTCCTGATGGCGCCGGGTGGACTCGGCCTGAACGTGTTCGCGCCCGACCCGACCGAAGGCATCAAGAAACTCTTCGCTTTCGGCGCCCCGCCCGGACCGTCGAAAGAGAAGCTCGCCGACTTCCTGCGCACGCTCGTGTTCGACGCGTCGATGATCACCGACGAGCTCGTGGCCGAGCGCTACGAGTACGCGTCCGATCCCGAGACGCTCGCCTCGATGAAGGCGATGGGCATGTCGTTCATGCGACCCGGCGCCGCCGAAGAGGCGATGCTGTGGCGCGAGGCGTACCAGCTGCGGCAACGCGTGCTGCTCGTGTGGGGGCGCGAGGACCGCGTCAATCCGCTCGACGGCGCACTCGCCGCACTCAAGCTCATCCCGCGTGCGCAATTGCACGTATTCGGCGGGTGCGGACACTGGGCCATGCTCGAGAAGTTCGACGAGTTCAACGCCCTGACCGCACAATTCTTGGGGGCGAAATGACACTCAGATCGCTCGGCTACCTGCGCATCGAGGCGACCGACGTTGCGGCGTGGCGCGAATACGGCTTGAAGGTCCTCGGCATGGTCGAGGGCTCGGGGACGATCGACGGCGCGCTCTATCTGCGCATGGACGACTTCCCGGCGCGGCTCGTGATCGTCCCGGGCGAGCGTGATCACCTCGCCGCGAGCGGCTGGGAGTGTGCGAACGCCGCCGAGTTGCAGAACATCCGCGACCGGCTCGACACCGCCGGCGTCCCGTACAAGGAGGGGACGGCCGAGGAGCTCGCCGACCGCAAGGTCGTCGAGCTGATCAGCTTCGAAGACCCGTCCGGCAACACGCTCGAGGCGTTCCACGGGGTCGCCCTGCAGCACCGGCGCGTCGTCAGCCCGTACGGGCACCGCTTCGTCACCGGCGAGCAGGGCCTCGGCCACGTCGTGCTCTCGACGAGTGACGACGAAGCCGCGCTGCGTTTCTACCGCGACGTGCTCGGCTTCCGGTTGCGCGATTCGATGCGGCTGCCGCCGCAGATGGTCGGACGTCCGGCGGACGGAGCACCGGCGTGGCTGCGCTTCTTCGGCTGCAACCCGCGCCACCACAGCCTGGCATTCCTGCCGATGCCGACGCCGTCCGGCATCGTGCACCTGATGGTCGAAGTGCAGGAGGCCGACGACGTCGGCCTGTGCCACGACCGTGCGCTGCGCCGCAAGGTGCCGATGTCCGCAACGCTCGGGCGGCACGTCAACGACCTGATGCTGTCGTTCTACATGAAGACGCCGGGCGGCTTCGACGTCGAGTTCGGTTGCGAAGGGCGCCAGGTCGAGGACGACACGTGGGTCGCGCGCGAGAGCACTGCCGTGAGTCTGTGGGGCCACGACTTCACCCTCGGCGCCCAGTACAAGTGACATGACGGCGGTCGACGCCGGAGCCTTCCGCAGGGCGCTCGGCCACTTCTGCACCGGCGTCACTGTCATCGCTGCGGTGTCCGACGGCGGGGAACCCGTCGGCTTCGCCTGCCAGTCGTTCGCCGCGTTGTCGCTCGACCCGCCACTCGTGCTGTTCTGCCCGGCCAAGGCCGCCCGCACGTGGCCGGTGATCGAGGCGGCCGGATCGTTCTGCGTCAACGTGCTCGCGCACGATCAGCGTGACGTGAGCGCGGTCTTCGGCAAGGCCGGCGCCGACAAGTTCGCCTCGATCGAGTGGCAACCCGCACCGTCGGGAGCGCCGCTGCTGCGCGGTGTGCTCACCTGGATCGACTGCACCGTCGAGTCGGTGCTCGACGGCGGCGACCACTGGATCGTCGTCGGCCGCGTCAACGCCTTGGGCGACAGCGCCGGTGACGATGGGCTCGTCCGTCCGCTCCTGTTCTACCGCGGCGCCTACGCCGCGACAGAGGAAGCTGAGCCGACCCCGGGAATCCTCGACAACCTGATCACCTGGTCGCGCGCCGACGACTGGTTCTAAACGCTTCGACGCGCACGCATACTCGAAGGCATGACCCACTCTGACCCGGACGAGGCGCGCGAGTTCGCCGCCTCGTTCCGCCGCTTCCTCGACTGGGTGCACCGCGACAGCGACGAGTCGAACGTCAACGAGGTCGTCGCCCTGGTGCGAGACTTCCTCGGAGCGCATGAGTTCTCGGTGGTCTCCAGGCAGTGGTCGGCCTTCGAGCAGGTCAACCTCCAGACGGCGCTCAACGCGTGGTCGCAGGCGGACGGGCGCACCGTTGTCGTCCGCGGGATCACCCTTCCGCCGCACTACGGCGAGCTCGCGCTCGAGCAGCTTGTGAGCGGTGAGCATCTGCCTCCGCTGCGGCTGTCGGCGCCGAGTTACGCGGATCTGCCCGACGGGCCGGGATCGACTCTCGCCTGCCTTCGCCTTGCGCTTCTGCTCGTCACGGACGAGGCCGGGTCGTACGTGATTTTCGTGTCGGGACCGGACGACCACCGACCGGAACTGATGTTGCAACTGGTCGGTCTGGACGTCGCCCGTGCTCAAGTGTCGTTCGCCGAAATCGACGCCTTGCGCGCGAAGCTGAACGTCTACCGACGTCAACTGATCGAGGTGCAGGCGACCCAGATGGGTTTCAGGTTGTCATTCGCGGCGATCCAGCGCACCGCACGAGACGACGTCGTACTGCCCGAACCTGTGCTCGCGCGGATCGAGCGTCATGCGTTCGGCGTCGCCGAACACAGCGCCGAACTGCTCGCAGCCGGCCAGCATCTCAAGCGCGGCCTGCTCCTGTTCGGACCGCCGGGAACGGGCAAGACGCACACCACGCGCTACCTCGTGACCCACATGAGCGACTACACCCGGATCCTGCTGTCGGGCGCTTCTCTGCACGCGGTCGCGTCGATGACTGAACTCGCGCGCGAGCTCGCGCCGGCCGTCGTCGTGCTGGAGGACGTCGATCTCGTCGCCGAGGATCGCTCGTTCGGGCCGGGCGGAAGCTCGGTGCTGTTCGACCTCCTCGACGCCATGGACGGTGCCGCCGAAGACGCTGACCTGCTGTTCCTGCTCACGACCAACCGGGCAGACCTGCTCGAACCAGCGCTGGCGGCCCGTCCTGGTCGTGTCGACGTCGCGGTCGAGATCGAGGTTCCCGACGACGACGCACGGGAACGACTGTTCACGCTGTACTCGCGCTCAGTGCCGTTGGCTGTCGGTGCCGCACGCAACGCCGACGTCGTCGAGCGCACGGACGGCGTAACGGCGTCGTTCCTGAAGGAGCTCGTGCGTCGCGCCGTGCTCGAGTCGCTGGACCGAGCACAGCCACTGACCGAGGTCACGGCCGACGACCTGAGCCGTGCTCTGGACGATCTGCTCGACAGCGCCCAGAGCGTCACGCGAACCCTGCTCGGGGTGGACGTGGATCCGAGCGACCTCGCGAGCCCCGGCATTCCGCAGCCGGTGCCCCGCCCGGGGATGTACGGGCGCCGGCGAGGGTTCACGTCCTACCGCACCCAAGGTTGAGCCGTCGGAGGCCGTCATCGCCCGGTCACGACGACTGGTTCTGACAGTCCTTCGCGCATATTGACCTGACTGGTCTTCCGTCCGGCCCCGCGGACCCTCATACTTCCTGCACATTCGCGCAGGGGGGATCGTCGTCGTGACGCTGCGAAACCTGGCAAGGCTGATTGTCTCAACAATCCTCGCTACCGTGGCTTTCGCGGTCCCGGCGCACGGGGCCAGCCCACAGTTCGTGATCAGCCCGACGACGCTGGACTTCGGGCAGGTGCGCGTCGGCGCCACGAGCGTCGCGATGTCGGCGACGGTGCGAAACGTGTCGGACGCTCCGGTTGTCATGAGCGGCTCGGGCGGTGGCACCAGCTCGCCGTTCACGAGTTCGAACGACTGCGACGGAAAAACCCTCCTGGTGAACGCGACGTGTCACATGGTCTACCGCTTCAAGCCGACCGACCTGGGCACAGCGACCGGGTCGACGACCGGGGAGTGGAACGGTCAGAGCTACACGATCAATCTCACGGGGGTCGGCAGCCCTCGGTTCGCGATCAGTCAGACGGGCTTCGACTTCGGTGATGTGCCGTTGGGAACCACGGGACCGACCCAGACCGTCACGATCACCAACATGTCATCTCCTGTCGTGATGTCGGGCGCGGGCGGCGGCGCCGGCCAGCTGTTCGGCGGTGAGCAGGACTGCGAGGGAAAGACCCTGGGTACGGGGAAGTCGTGCCACATGTTCTATCGGTACGCGCCGAGCGCCCTGGGTGCGCAGACCGGGAGCACGTCAGGCCACTGGAACGGTCAGCCGTTCACGTTCACCTTCGCCGGTAACGGCGTCCCGCTGCCGACCGGAGACTTCATCCCGGTGCAGCCACAGCGCGTTCTCGATACGACGACAACCACGGCCAACCAAGAGCTCGGCTTCGCCGGGGCCGGCTTCGGTCCCGCGCCCACCAACGCAGCCGCACTCGACGTGACCGTCACGGCGCTGTCTGAGGCCAAGTCGGGTTCGCTCACCGTATGGCCGTGCAGCTCCCCGAAACCGAGTCTGCCGAACCTGCACTACGCCGCGAACAAACCCGTTTCCAGCCACGTGCTCGCGACCTTCGATTCGAGCGGACTGACCTGCGTGCAAGCGACCACCAACGCGCACGTGCGGGTCGACATGGATGGGTACTACTCGAGCACGAGCAGCTTCCATGCTGTTCCTATTCGACGTCTGCGCGATACGCGCACGGGTGCACGCCCGGCCGGGGGACGGGTTCTGACGATCGCGGTCACGGGTAATGGCGTCCCGGCCGACGCCGCTGCGGTCGCGTTGGACCTCACGGCGCTCGACGGGGCCCGGCCAGGTCACCTCACCGCGTTCCCGTGCGGCAGCAAAGCGCCGACTTCCTCCGCGCTGGAGTTCCAGCGTGGGGCGGCCGAGGAACAACTGGTTGTCAGCAAGGTCGGTTCGCACGGTGACGTGTGCATTCGCACGTCCGCTCCGACGCACGTGCTGGTCGACGAGACGGGGTACTACACGGCTGGGAGCCAATTCACCGCGTTGGCACCGCGGAAGATCATCGACACCGCAGCCCACATCGGTTATCGCGGTCCGAAGCCCCGTGCCAACCAGGTGGTCACGACACGCGCAACCGGAGGGCCGGTGCCTGGCAGCGCGAAAGAAGTCGTGCTCGAGGTGACCTCGTCTGCCGAATCGCGCGCCGGCACGGTCTCCGTGTGGGGCTGTGGGCAGACCAACCCGCAGCAGCCGGCCGTTCAGTTCGGTGCCGGTCAAACGGCGACCACGCTCGCGGTGAGCCGACTGTTCCCGGGCGGAAAGGTCTGCCTGCAGGCGAGCCGGTCCGCGCACCTGACCGTGAACGTTGTCGGCTGGTACAGCTAGCGGCCGCGCTGGCTTGATCAAGGTGGCCATACGGTCTTTCGCACTTCGATCAAGCTGCCACGGCCTGAGGTGATCCGTCAGAGCCCGTGCAGGTAGGCCTTCTGCTGCCTGCGCGAGGAAATGCGCCAACCGTCGGACGTGCGGACGAACTCGTCGAGGTACCAGAGGCCGACGAACAGCACTTGCTGCGTGCCATCGCGGTCGAGGTACATCGGGTTGTGGCACACCGACTTCGCGCTGGCGCGGTCGCCGGCGAGGTCGATCTTGCTGGTGGCGACGAGATGTTGGTGTCCGGTGAACAGGCCGAGGGTCTTGGCCAGCCATAGCTTCATCGTCGCCAGATCGCCCGACTCGCCGCCGGTGGCCGTGAGGTCGAGGGTCGCGTCGGTGGTGAAGATCGCGTCGAGGTCGTCCCACTGGTGGAAGTCGATGGCATGGCTGTACTCGGTGATCAGATCGGCGATCTCTTGTCGGTCGGACAGTTCCTGCAGGTCCACTAGAGGAACTCCTTCGAGATTCGCTGCACGTGCTCGTCCGGCGAGCCGAACAGTTGGGCGCTGCCGTGCGCACGCTTGAAGAACAGGTGCGCGTCGTGCTCCCACGTGATCGCGATACCACCGTGCAATTGGATGCACTCGCCCGCGATCGTCAGGAATGCCTCGCTGCAATAAGCCTTCGCCACCGACGGCGCGACCGTCCCCTCGACGGCCGCCCACGATGCTGACCGCGCTGCCTGCGCCAGGACGTGCAGGTCGGCCATACGGTGCTTGAGCGCCTGGAAGCTGCCGATCGGACGGCCGAACTGCACGCGGTCCTTGGTGTACTGCACCGTCAGTTCGAGGAACCGCTCGGCGCCGCCGACCTGCTCCGCGGTGAGGGCGACCGCGGCAGCATCCTTCGCGGTGGCTAGCCGATTCCGCGTCGCCGACGCGTTCCCCGCGTTGCGCGCGCACAGTTGCGAGCCGTCTCGTAGTGTCCATGGCCGGCGTCGGTGTCGCCTGGACGTCACTCGCTTCGTAGACGCCCGATCCGTCGCTGAGGAGCACGACCTCGGCCAGGTCGCCGTCGAGGACGTACTCAGCGACACCCTGCTCGTCGACCTCCGCGACGGTTGCGACGGTGCCGTCCGCGATGCGGGGGAGCAGCCGCTCGCAGGCGTCGTCGTTTCCGCTGGCCAGCAACAGTTGCGCGGCGTACGTGCTCGAAAGCATCGGGACGGGCGCCAGTGCACGACCGAGTTCGGCCATCACCACGTGCGTCTCGAGCAGGGTCGCGCCGGCGCCGCCGAAGCGCTCCGGGATCGCGAGCGACGCGACGCCGATCTGCTCGCACAGCACGCGCCAGAGTTCCTCGTCGAAGCCCTTGCGCGGGTCGCAGCGCTTGACCAGCAACGACCGGACGGCGTCCTGGAGTTCCTTCACAGCGCCGCCCGGATGCGGTCGCGGTGCTCGCGCTGCGTGCCCCACGCGTTCACGAGCGCGCGCACCTTCGTCAACCACAGCGCGAGGTCGTACTCGGCGGTGTAGCCGATCGCGCCGTGTACCTGCAGGCCGGTGCGCGCGGCCCGATAGGCCGCGTCACCACACGCCACCTTCGCGGCCGAGACATCGCGCGCATCGAGAGTCAGCGCCGCGCCGAAGAGCAGCGGACGAGCGAACTCGAGCCCGACATGCACGTCGGCGAGCAGATGCTTCACCGCCTGGAACCCACCGATCGGCTTGCCGAATTGCGTGCGCTGTTTGGCGTACTCGACCGATCGCTCGAGCAATGCGACCCCGGCCCCGAGCAGTTGCGCGGCTGTTGCGAGCGTGCCGAGGTCGAGTGCGCGCGCAGTGTCGGCCTCGCCGATCGGTTCGGCAGCGCTCACCTCGGCGAGGCGTCGGGTCGGGTCGAGGGACGTGACCGAGCCGGTCACGGACGCGGTCGAGAGCGCCGCGCCGTCGAGCAGGTAGACCGCGTCGCAGACACTGGCGTCGAGCGCGTACGGCACCACGGGCGGTGCGGCGATCGTGGCCATCGCACTCTCGTCGTGACGCCCGAGCGCCGGAAGTACGGCCACCGACTCGACGTACGGGCCTGGCGCGCCGAACCGTCCCAACTGCTCGAACGCCAGCACCAGGTCGACCGGCGTCGCGCCGGAATCCGGATCGCCGAGGGACAACAAGCCCTGCTCGGCAAGCCGCGTCCACAGTTTGCGTCCTGGTGCGAAGTCACCTGCCGCCCACGACCGCGCAACAGCGGGAACGTCCGACGCTGCAAGCAGATCGGCGAGCGACGCCGCGAACTCGCGCTGTTCGACGGCAGGGACAAACCTCATCGCGGCAGTCCCAGTAGTCTTTCGGCGACCACGTTGCGCTGAATCTCGTTCGTCCCTGCGTAGATCGGTCCGGCGAGCGAGAACAGATAGCCCGCCGTCCAGTCGTCGACGACCTCGCCCTGCGCGCCTTGCACATCGAGCGCCGTCTCGTGCAGGGCGACGTCGAGCTGCGACCAGAACAGCTTGCCGGCGCTCGACTCGGCGCCGAGTTCACCGCCGTCGGCAAGGCGGGTCACCGTCGCCCAGGTGTGCAGTTCGTAGGCCCGCGCGCCGATCCACGCATCGACGACCCGATCGGTCAGCGCCGAGTCGGTGCAGCCGCCAGCGAGCTCGGCGAGGCGTGATGCGGCAGCGAGGAAGCGGCCGGGGGAGCGCAGCGACAGCCCGCGCTCGTTCGAGGCGGTCGACATCGCGACGCGCCAGCCTTCGCCGACCGCACCGAGCACGTCCTCGTCGGGGACGAACACGTCGTCGAGGAAGATCTCGGCGAAGCCTGGCTCGCCGTCGAGCTGCGGGATGCCGCGCACCGCCACGCCATCGGCGCGCAGGTCGAACAAGAAGTAGGTCAGCCCGCGATGCCGCTCGGCGTCCGGATCGGTGCGAAACAACCCGAACCCCCGGTCGGCGTACGTCGCCCGGGTCGACCACGTCTTCTGCCCCGACAGCAGCCAGCCGCCGTCCGTCCGCACGGCCCGCGACGTGATGCCCGCGAGATCACTGCCGGCCTCCGGCTCCGACCAGGCCTGCGCCCAGATCTCGTCGGCGCGCGCCATCGGCGGCATGATCCGGGCCAGCTGCTCGGGCGTCGCGTGAGCGAACATCGTCGGTGCCAGCAGGAAGATGCCGTTCTGGCTCACGCGCAGCGGTGCGTTCGCTCGGAAGTACTCCTCTTCGAACACGACCCACTGCTGCAGCGTCGCGTCACGACCACCGAGCTCGGCCGGCCACGACACGACCGAGAGCCGCGCATCGGCAAGCACGTGCTCCCACTCGCGATGCGCCGCGAACCCCTCCGCCGTATCCATCGACGGCAACCGCCGGACGTTGACGCGAAGGAACTCGCGCACCTCGTCGCGGAAGGCGATGGTGTCGAAGTCGAGATCAAGATCCACTAGATGCCTTCATCGACTTCGCGTCCATGCCGCCGAGTGAGTCGGCGCCGACCTCGGCGTTGTGGGCGTGCGCGAAGTGATGCAGACCGAACACCGAGTCCATGCCGTTGCGCATGCCCATCGCGTCCTCGCACTGGTTGACCGCGCGCTTGGTCAGGGCGAGCCCGAACTGTGGCATCGTGCCGATGCGCTCGGCGATGGCGAGCGTCTCGTTCTCGAGGTCGTCCCGCGCGACAACACGGTTGACCATGCCCCACTCGTACGCGCGCTGTGCCGAGAACCGGTCACCGGTGAACAAGATCTCCTTGGCCGCTCGCGACCCGAGCACCCACGGGTGCGCGAAGTACTCGACGCCGGGAATCCCCATCCGCACCACGGGATCGCCGAAGAACGCATCGTCGGAGGCGACGATGAGGTCGCACACGAACGAGAGCATCAGCCCGCCGGCGATGCACGCGCCCTGGATCATCGCGATCGTCGGCTTGGGAATCTCGCGCCAGCGCCGGCACATGCCGAGATAGACCTCCATCTCGCGGGCGTACCGCAGGTCGCCGCCCTCGCGGCCGACGTGGTCCCACCAGATGATCGCCGAGTTGTCGTAGTGCACGTCGACGTCACGGCCGGGCGTGCCGATGTCGTGCCCGGCCGAGAAGTGCTTGCCGGCGCCGGCGAGCACGATCGCCTTCACGTTGTCATCGTCGACCGCGCGCTGGAACGCCCGGTCGAGTGCGTAGGTCATCACCGAGTTCTGCGCATTGCGGTACTCGGGACGGTTCATGGTGACGATCGCCGTCGCACCGCGTACCTCGTAGAGAACCTCGTCGCTCACGTGGCGTACTCCTCTCGCAGCGTCGTCTTCAGGACCTTGCCGGACGGATTGCGCGGCAGCGCGTCGACGAACTCCACCCGGCGCGGCACCTTGAAGTTGGCCAGGCGCTCGCGGCAGAACGAGGCAACGGCATCGGTGTCGACCTCGCCGTTGCGCACGATCACCGCGAGACCGACCTCGCCGAGCCGCTCGTCCGGCAACCCGATCACCGCGACATCAGCCACGCCGTCGAGCCGCGCGAGGGTTTGCTCGATCTCGGCCGGGTACACGTTGAACCCGCCGCTGATGTACATGTCCTTGAGCCGGTCGGTGATCGTCAGGTAACCGTCGGCGTCCACGGCGCCGACGTCGCCGGTGTGCAGCCACCCGTCGGCGTCGATCGCCGCCGCGGTGGCGTCCGGATCGTCGAGGTAGCCCAGCATCACGTTCGGTCCTCGTAGCAACAGCTCGTCCTGCTCGCCGATACGCAACTCGAACCCCGCGACCGCGCGGCCACACGTGCGCGCGACGAGGTCCGGTGGATCACTGCGCCGGCACATCGTCACGACCACGGCCTCGGTCATGCCGAAGGCGGTGAGGACGATGTCGAAGCCCATCTCCGACTGCATCCGTTCGACGAGCGCGACCGGAACGACCGCAGCTCCCGTGACCGCGAAGCGCAACGACGACAGGTCGTACTTCGCACGCTGCGGATGATCGAGCATCATCTGATAGATCGTCGGCGCCCCCGGCAGCACGGTGATGCGCTCGTCGGCGATCAGGCGCAGCGCCTCGTCGACGTCGTAGGTCGCCATCGGCACGATCGTCGCGCCGGTGAGCAGGCAGACCACGATGCCGGCCTTGTAACCGAAGCTGTGGAAGAACGGGTTCACGATGAGATACCGGTCGTGCTCGTCGACCTCACCGCACTCGCCCCAGGCCCGCGCGACGTCGATGACCTGACGGTGTGCGGTCAACACGCCCTTGCTGCGTCCGGTCGTGCCCGACGTGAACAAGATGTCGCTGATGTCGTCGGGGGTCACCGCGTCGGCACGCGCGTCGGCGGCGCTCGCATCGTCGTGCGCGCGTTCGTCCCACTCGATCACGCCGTCGGGGACGCGGGAGTCGTCGGTGCGGATCCACACGATCGTCGCCAGCTTCGGCAACGTCGCGGCCGCCCGTAGTTGTGCCAGCCGGTCGACGCCGAGAAACGGCCCGGTGACGACCAGCGCGACTGCATCCGTCCGCCCGAGTATGTCGGCGGCTTCGTGCCCGGTGTAGCGCGTGTTCACGGGCACGAGCGTCGCCCCGGCGTAGTGCGCACCGAGCGCGGCGACGACCCAGTGGTGCGTGTTCGGCGCCCACACCGCGACGCGGTCTCCGGGCTGCACGCCGCGAGACACCAGGAACGCGGCGTGCTCGCGCACCTTCGCCAGCAACTGCGCGAAGGTCAGCCGCACGTCGCCGTCGACCAGCGCCGTGTCAGCGCCGAATTCGCGCGCGGCACGGCGCAAGACCGCCGGAATCGTGTCCACGCGAACGGCTCCTCAGCTACCTAGCAAACGCTTGGTAGGGTAGCCTACCGCCATGACGGCCGACCAGCACGGCGACGCCGATGCGCGGTTCCGGTGCGAGGTGCGCGAGTGGCTGGCCGACAACCTGACCGGTGAATTCGCCGGGCTGCGGGGACTCGGCGGCCCAGGTCGCGAACACGAAGCCTTCGACGAGCGGCTCGACTGGGACAAGCACCTGTCCGCTGCGGGCTGGACGTGTCTGGGCTGGCCGGTCGAGCACGGCGGGCGCGGTGCCACGACAGCGCAACAGGTGATCTTCCACGAGGAGTACGCGCGCGCCGACGCCCCGCATCGGGTCAATCATCTGGGCGAGGAGCTGCTCGGCCCGACCCTGATCGCGTTCGGGACGCCCGAGCAGCAAAGCCGCTTCCTACCGAGGATCAAGTCATTGGACGAGCTGTGGTGCCAGGGCTATTCCGAGCCGGGCGCCGGTTCCGACCTGGCGGCCGTCGCGACCACCGCGACCCTCGAGGGCGACCAGTGGTCGATCACCGGCCAGAAGGTCTGGACCTCGCTCGCACACCTGGCCGACTGGTGCTTCGTGCTGGCCCGCACCGAGCCCGGCGCCAAGGGGCACCACGGGCTCTCCTACCTGCTCGTGCCGATGAAACAGCCGGGTGTCGAGATCCGTCCGATCGTGCAGCTCACCGGCACGTCCGAGTTCAACGAGGTCTTCTTCGACCAAGCGCACACCGCTGTCGATCTCGTGGTCGGCGACGTCGGCGACGGCTGGCGCGTCGCTATGGGCACGCTCGCGTTCGAGCGTGGCGTGGCAACGCTGGGCCAGCAGGTCGGCTTCCGACGCGAGCTCGATGCACTCGTGCAACTGGCTCGCGACAACGACACCATCGATGACCCGGTCGTGCGCGACCGGCTGACCCGTTCGTTCGTACGGCTCGAGGTCATGCGTGCGCACGCACTGCGCACGTTGCAGTCAGGCGGGGTCGCAGGCACCGAGGCATCCGTGGCGAAGTTGCTCTGGGCGCATTGGCATCGCGACCTCGGCGAGCTCGCGATGCAGATCCGAGGACCGGCCGGCATGGTCGAGCGCGACGGCGATCTCGACCCGTGGCAGCGCTTGTACCTGTTCAGCCGCGCCGACACGATCTACGGCGGTTCGGACGAGGTGCAGCGCACCATCATCGCCGAGCGCGAGCTCGGCCTGCCCAGAGAAGCACGAGTATGAGTACCTCTGTCACCGCCCCGCCCTACGTCGCCGGGCACGAGCTGCTCGCCGGAAAGACCGTCGTCGTCACCGCGAGCGCCGGCGCCGGCATCGGCATGGCAGCCGCAAAGCGCTGCCTCGAAGAAGGTGCCCGCGTCGTCCTCAGCGACACCCACGAACGCCGGCTCGGCGAAACACTCGACGCGCTGAAACCGCTCGGCGAAGTGAGCGCCCAACACTGCGACGTCACCGTCGAGGACGACGTGAACGCACTGATCGCCCACGCCGTCGACACATTCGGACGCCTCGACGTGATGATCAACAACGCCGGTCTCGGCGGCACGAAGTCGGTCCTCGACATGACCGACGAGGAATGGACGCGCGTACTCGACGTGACTCTCAACGGCACATTCCGCTGCACACGCGCGGCCCTGCGACAGATGGCCGCGCAGGGGAGCGGGGGAGCGGTCGTGAACAACGCGTCCGTCATCGGCTGGCGGGCCCAGGAAGGCCAGGCGCACTACGCCGCCGCCAAAGCCGGCGTCATGGCGCTGACCCGCTGCGCCGCACTCGACGCGGCCGCCCACAACATCCGCGTCAACGCCGTGTCGCCAAGCCTCGCGATGCACCCGCACCTGGTGAAGGTCACGAGCGAGGAACTGCTCGAGCACCTCACCGAGCGCGAGGCGTTCGGCCGCTACGCAGAACCATGGGAGGTCGCCAACGTCATGGTCTTCCTCGCCAGCGACTACTCGTCCTACCTCACCGGTGAGGTCGTCTCAGTAAGCAGCCAACATCCATGACCACCACCGCCAAGGCGCGCCGCGCCGAACTGCTGGCAATCGCCGCGCAACTGTTCGCCGAACGTGGGTTGCGCGCGACGACCGTGCGTGACATCGCCGACGCCGCCGGCATTTTGTCCGGCAGCCTGTATCACCACTTCGACTCGAAGGAGTCGATGGTCGACGAGATCCTGCGCAACTTCCTCGACGACCTGTTCCATCGCTACCGCGCGATCGTCGCGCAGGAACTCGGGCCGCGGGCAACGCTCGAAGCCGTCGTCGTCGCGTCGTTCGAAGCGATCGACCAGCACAACGCGGCCGTCGCGATCTACCAGGCCGAAGCGCGACACCTCGCGGCCGAGCCGCGCTTCGGCTACATCCGCGATCGGCTCGTCGAGTTCCGCACGCTCTGGCACGACGTGCTCGGCGCGGGCGTCGCCGAGGGCAGCTTCCGCGACGACCTCGACGTCGAACTCGCCTACCGCTTCCTGCGCGACACCGTGTGGGTCGGCGTCGGCTGGTACCGGCCAGGCGGTGCCATCACGATCGACGTGATCGCGCAGCAGTACCTGTCAATCGTCCTCGACGGCATCGCGGCGCGTGGAGCGCCGAACGAACGGAAGTAGGAAATCGTGGCCGAAGCATTTCTCGTCGACGCGGTACGCACGCCGGTCGGACGTCGCCGTGGCGCGCTGTCCGAGGTGCATCCGGCCGACCTCGGTGCGCACGTGATCACGGCCCTCTTCGACCGCAATCCGAACGTCGACCCCGACGCCGTCGACGACGTCGTGTTCGGCTGCATCGACACGATCGGCCCGCAGGCGGGCGACATCGCCCGCACCGCGTGGTTGTGCACGGGCTACGGCGACCACGTTCCCGGAGTGACCGTCGACCGGCAGTGCGGCTCGTCGCAGCAGGCGGTGCACTTCGCCGCCCAGGCAGTGCTGAGTGGGACGGCCGATCTCGTCGTGGCCGGCGGTGTGCAGAACATGAGCGCGATCCCGATCGCGTCGGCGATGGTGGTCGGCGAACAGTTCGGCTTCCGCACGCCCTTCGCCGGATCGACCGGGTGGGACAAGCGCTACGGCGACCAAGAGGTGTCGCAGTTCCGCTCCGCCGACATGATCGCCGAGACGTGGGACATCACGCGCGAGCAGATGGAGCAGTACGCCCTCGAGAGCCACCGTCGCGCGCTCGCCGCGATCGAGGCCGGTCGGTTCGAGAACGAGATCGTTCCGTTCGGCGACATGACCACGGACGAGGGCCCCCGCGCCGACACGTCCCTGGAAAAGATGGCAACGCTCGCGACGCTGCGCGATGGCGGCCGTATCACTGCCGCGGTGTCGTCACAGATCTCCGACGCGGCCAGCGCCATGTTGATCGCCTCTGAGTCAGCCGTGCAGCGCTTCGGCCTCACCCCGCGGGCTCGCGTGCACCATCTGTCGGTGCGCGGCGACGACCCGGTCTTCATGCTCACCGCACCGATCCGCGCGACGCAGTACGCACTCGAGCGCACCGGGTTGAGCCTCGACGACATCGACCTGATCGAGATCAACGAGGCGTTCGCCTCCGTCGTGCTCGCATGGGCCAAGGACATGAAGGCAGATCTCGCGAAGGTGAATGTGAACGGTGGCGCGATCGCGTTGGGTCACCCGATCGGTGCGACTGGTACGAAGCTGATGGCCACGCTGCTGAACGAACTCGAGCGCACCGGTGGCCGCTACGGCCTGCAGACGATGTGCGAGGGCGGCGGCCAGGCGAACGTCACGATCATCGAGAGGCTGTAGGTTCTGCGCGTGCACGCAGACCTCGGTGATCGCCAACTGTCTTACGTCCGTCGCGGCAGCGGCGAGCCACTGCTGCTGATCATGGGCATGGCGGGCCATATCGGCCTGTGGCGCGAAGACTTCCTTGCCGCGCTCGAGGGCTCGTTCGACATCGTCGCTTACGACCAGCGCGGCATCGGCGACAGCACCGACGTCCCAGGCCCGTTCACGATCGCCGAGCTCGCGCAGGACGCCGTCGCCGTGCTCGATGCGGTCGGCTGGGATAGCGCGCACGTGTTCGGGATCTCGATGGGCGGGATGGTCGCGCAGGAGCTCGTGGTCAACCACCCCGAGCGCGTACGCCGACTCGTGCTCGGCTGCACCTACTGCGGTGGTCCGCGCACCAATCCGATGGCGCCCGGTCCGATGCGGATGATGACCGCGATGAACTCCGGCGACATCGAGCGCCGCGTTGCGTGCCGGATTCGAGGCGAACCTGTCGCCGACCTGGGCCGCCGACGACGCACACTGGCGCGAGTTCCACGACATCGCACTGGCTGCCCGCGTCCCGGTGCCGGTCGTGCTGCGTCAGGCCCAGGCGGCGTTCGTCCACGACACATCGACCAGGCTGCCGGCGGTAGCCGCACCAACACTGGTCATGGCGGGAACGGTCGACGAGATGGTGCTCTACGCCAACAACGAAGTGATCGCGTCGCTGATCCCGGACGCGACGATGCATCCGCTGCCGGACGCCGGCCATCTGTTCTGGTGGGAGCGTCGAGACGAGGTCGTCGAGGCGATCACGAAACACCTGACGGGCTGAGTTCCGCGTCGGCAGGGTCGCGGGTGAACACGTCGCGGTGGACGACGACCACCCGCACCAGCCACAACCCGGTCGCAGTCAATCCGACGCCGGCCACGACCAGGACGGCGGGGATCGAGACGACCCGCGCGATCACGCCGCCGATCAGCGCGCCGAGGGGCATGCATCCCCACACGACCGTTCGGTAACCGCCCTGCACGCGTCCGAACAGGTGTTGCGGAATCAGCGACTGGCGTAGCGACATCGTCAAGACGTTCCAGAACATCACGCCGATGCCCGACAGCCCGAAGGCGATGGCGCCGACGTAGCCGTTGTCCGTGAGCCCCATCGCGATCGTGGTGAGGCCGGTGAGGATGCCACCGGCAACGAGTACCGCACCTCGACCGAAGTGTCGCGCGAGCCGGTCGGTGGTCGCACCGCCGAGCAGGCCACCGGCGCCGGCCGCCAGCAGGATGAGTCCGAAGTCGCCGGCCGGCAGGTGCAGCGTCTCGAGGGTGTACAGCACGAGCACGCCGGAGATCATGCTGCCGCACAACGCGCTCACGGCCGACACTGCTGTCAGCTCGCGCAGGAACCGATGGTGCAGGAGCCAGCGCACTCCGGTCCGGACGTCGGCGGCGATCGATCCGACGTGCTCGTCGCGAACCGGACGGTAATTGCCCCGCAACGTCAACAGGATGAGGGCGGCAAGGGCGAACCCACCGGAGTCGAGTGCGAACGGCAGCGTCGCCGTGAGCGCAAACAATGCCGAGCCGAGCGGCGCGCCGACGAAGGTCTGCCCGAGCGTCTCCTCGACGGTGATCAAGCCGTTGGCCCGATCGAGCCCGCTCGTGCCGATCACCTGCGGCAGGATCGCGCGGGTCGCACTGTCGTAGACCGTCTCGGCCAGGCCGATGAGGAACGACGCGACGTACACGATGACGATCGAGCCGGTGCCGGTCATGACGAACACGGCCAACGCACCAACGGCCGCGGCGCGGACGAGGTTCGCGCAGGCGAGCGCGACACGGCGATCCGTTCGGTCGACGAGCGCACCGCTGGGTAGCGCGAACAGCAGCCACGGCAGGAACGCGAACGAGATCAGACCGGACACCAGAATCGGGTTGCGCGTGTACGTCGCGCCGAGCAGCGGCAGGGCGGTGCGGCCGATGCCGTCGGCGAGGTTGGACGTCGTGCCGCTCGCGTACAGCCGCCAGAACGCGCCGGGCAGCGCAGTCACGGGATCGACCCCGTGTCGGCGGGGAAGACCGCATACTGGACGTCGACGGGGCGCGCCCCGCGTCCGGGCTTGAGCGCGCGGTACTTGTCGACCAGCACGCGCATCTCGTCGGCGAGGGCGCGTGCCTGCGCGGGGGACAGGTCCAGGTGACCGTCCATGTCGCTCGACGCCTTCTGCCACTGCGCCGGCCACTGGGTGGCGGTCGAGAACCAGTTGGCCAGGCGCCGGCTGCGGTCGGACTGGTACTCGCGCAACAGGAAGCCGGCCGCTTCACGGGTGTCGGCGTTCTCGAGGAAGTCCAACCCCGTCATGTGGATCTCGTCGACGGCCATGCGCCACCAGCGTTGCTTGCGGCCTGCCGAACGCTTTCCCTCAGTCGGTTCGTCGTCGGGCACGAACTGCTCGACGAAGCCGTGCTGCGCGAGCTGGCGCAAGTGGTAGCTGGTCGCGCCGGTCGTCTCGCCGAGCTCGTCGGCCAGGCTCGTCACGCTGGCGCGGCGGCGCAGTTCGAGGATGCGCAGGATCTGCACGCGCAGGGGATGGGCCATCGCCTTGAGGGACGTGCCGTCCAGCTCGAGCTGCGTCGTCATGAATGCAAAGCTACTTATGCAAATTACTATTTGCAAATAAGTCCGGGGAAATTGATGATTCGCTCCGGCGGCCGCAGCCGGCAGCACGCAGGCTGTGAAAGTGTGAGCACATGCGACTCGTCCAGGTGGCCCAGCATGCCGACGACCTCGACCGGGCGGCGTCCTTCTACGCCGACCTGCTCGCCGTCACACCGAGCGCAACGTACGACCCGCCCGGCCTGGTGTTCTTCGACCTGGACGGCGTGCGGCTAATGCTGGATCGGGCGGCGCCGCAGGCGCTGCTCTACCTCGCCGTCGACGACATCGAGGCGACACTTGCCCGACTGCGCGAACACGGGGTGGCGGTCGACAGCGAGCCACACGTGATCTTCAGCCATGCCGACGACACGCTCGGCCCGGCCGGGACGGACGAGTGGCAGGCCTTCGTCCGTGACAGCGAGGGAAATCTCGTCGGGCTCGTCGAGCACCGCACGGCCGGCTAGGGCGCGCCGACGACCAGCTCTACTTCGATCGTCTCGCCGTCCTCGATGCCCTCGGCCTTGCGCACCCACGCCTTGAGCGGGACGACGTAGGTGCCGTTCTTCGGCCACAGCGCGGTCGGCCACGTGGTGTCGCCGACCGTCACCGTCGCGGGGATCATGCCCCAGCCGTAGGTGACCTCGTTCGCGACGTCCTGGATCGGCGCGCAGTGCTCCTCGGGCACCGACACGAAGTAGAACGGCGACGGCCCGCGCCAGTACCAGACCTCGGCGGTGAAGTTGAGCGCGACATCGACCGGCGGCATGGCGCCGACGCTACGGTGGGTCGCGGACGAATCGCTACCTCGACCGGGACGATCTTCATGACCGATATCGGCAGCCCCACCGGACGCGCGCTGGTCGCCCTCGAGGCGATCCAGCAGGTGCCCGGGATCTCCGGCGAGCGGCTGGCGTCGCGACTCGGCGTGACCGACCGCGCGGCCCGGCGCTACGTCGGGATCCTGCGCGAGGCCGGCATCCCCGTCGAGTCGACGAGCGGCCCGTACGGCGGGTACCGCATCGGACGCGGCGCGCGCATCCCGCCGCTGACCTTCAGCACGGCCGAAGCGCTCGGGCTCGTGATGGCCGTGCTGCAGGGCTGGCACGGGACGGTCGAGGCTGATCATCCGGCCGCGTCGGCGCTGGGCAAGATCATGCGCGTCCTGCCCGCCTCGGCGGCCGCGCCCGCCGAGGCGATGCGGCGCGTCCAGGCGCAGAACCCGAGCGACGCCGCCGCGATGCCTGACCCCGAACTGACCGCGACGATCGCGCAGGCGTGCGAGGCAGGGGAGCAGGTGCGCATCGACTACCGCACGGGCAGCGAGTTCGTGCTCGATCCATGGGCCGTCGTGGTGCGTCACGGCCGCTGGTATCTGCTCGGCCGGATGGACGGCGCCGATGCGCGCCGCGTTCTCCGGCTGGACCGGATCGTCAGGGTGACACCGACGGGGGAGACCTTCGAGCGTCCGGTCGACCTCGATCCCGTGCGCGAGGTCGAAGACCATCTCGCGGACGGCTGGACCTACGACGTCGAGGTACGCATCGCGGCACCGTTCGCCGACGTCGCACCGTGCGTCCCGCGCATGCTCGGCCGACTCGAACCTACTGGCGAACGGTCGTGCGTACTGCGCGGCAGCACGGGCAATCCCGGGTGGTACGCAGAACAGCTCGCGGCCGTACCCGGCGACTTCACCGTGGTCGCGCCGCAAGAGTTGCAGCGCGCTGTCGCAAAACTCGCGACGCGGTTCGCGCAGGCGATCGACCAGGTGGACGTGCATCCGATCGGTCGCGTCGAGTCGTCGCTCACCGACCTGGCCTCGGCGCCACGCCAGCCGGACGAGGGTGCGCCGCCGGCCGTACTCGTACTCGACGCCGCGGTGACCGACGCGCTGGCCGGTCTGCAGGTCGGCGATGCGATCGTCGTCCTGACCTGGTTCGACCGCGCCGACCGCGCGGTGCGCGCCGTCCACCCGCGCGGCGACGCGAGCCGCGCGCTGACCGGGGTGTTCGCGACGCGGTCGCCCGACCGGCCGAACCCGATCGGGCTGCACACCGTCCGCGTGACAACGATCGACGCCAGCCGGGTCGGCGTCGACGCGCTCGAAGCCCTGGACGGCACACCGATCGTCGACGTCAAGATCGCGTTGCGCGACGTCGAGACACGCTGATCAGATCACCACGAGACAGGAGAACATGATGCCGTCGAAGGTTGCGCTCGTGACGGGTGCGTCGTCGGGAATCGGCGAGGCCACCGCTCGCGCCCTGCTGGCCGACGGATTCGTCGTGTACGCCGTAGCGCGACGCACCGAGCCGATGGCCGCGCTGCAGAAGGCCGGTGTCCACACGTTCAGCATGGATGTCACCGATGACGCGTCGGTGGTGGCCGGCGTCGAGCGCATCATCGGCGAGCAGGGACGCATCGACGTCCTCGTCAACAACGCGGGCTACGGCTCCTACGGCGCGGTGGAGGACGTCCCGATCGACGAGGCCAGGCGCCAGTTCGAGGTCAACATCTTCGGCCTCGCCCGGCTGGTGCAGCTCGTCACGCCGCACATGCGCGCGCAGGGGAGTGGCCGGATCATCAACATCTCGTCGATCGGCGGCAAGATCTACGAGCCGCTCGGCGCCTGGTACCACGCGACGAAGTTCGCGGTCGAGGGCCTGAGCGACAGTCTGCGCATCGAACTGCGTCCGTTCGGCATCGACGTGGTCATCATCGAACCCGGACCGATCCGCACCGAGTGGAACACGATCGCGCGCGACAACCTGCGCGCGACCTCGGCCGGCACTGCATACGCCGACCGGGCGGTAGCCGTGACACACGTCCTCGAACAGGCCGACCGGCCGAGCCGGTCGTCCGGACCCGACGTCGTGGCGCGCAAGATCGCGAAGGCGGCGTCGACGCGGCACCCGAAGGCCCGCTATCCCGTTGGCCGGTCTGCAGGAACGATCGTTCGCGCCCGCAAGGTGCTTCCGGACCGCGCCATGGACGCGATCATCGGACGGATGTTCAGCTGACCTGGTTCGGCGCCGCCTCGATCCGCGGGAACGCGGTCTCGGCCTCGAGCAGATAGGCGAGCTCCAGCAAGGTGCGCTCGTCACCGCGTGCTGCCGACAATTGCACGCCGATGGGTAGCCCGTCCTCGCTCATCGCGAGCGGGAGCGAGATGGCGGGCGAGCCGGCGATGTTGTTCAGCGGCGTGTACGAGACGTAATGCGTGAGCCGGTCGACGAGTTCGTCGAACGGCACCGTCGGTGCGATGTGTCCGAGCGGCGGTGTCGTATGCGCAAGTACCGGTGACACCACTACCTCGAGGCGCGCGAACATCCGGGCATATGTCGCGGGCACCTTGCGCAGTCGCAACAAAGCGCCGGGGGTGCGGTGCAGATTGCGCCGGTGGTACGCACGCAAGCCGCGCGTCAGCCCGTCGATGCGGTTCTTGTCGAAGCCGCGGTCGAGCAGCAGCCGCCCGGTGTCGACGGCGAGCTCGGCGAGCAACGCCCAGTACTGCAGGAAGTCGCTGGCGAACTGCTCGCTGACCGGAAGCTCGATCGGCTCGACCACGTGGCCGGCCTTCTCGAGCGTCTGCGCCGCCTGCTCGACCGCTTTGCGGTTGGCGGCGTCAGCCGGGCCGGTGATCGAGTCGATGACGAGCCCGATCCGTAGCCGACGCGGCGCGGGTCCCTCGACGAGCCCGATCGGCGCGAGCTCGGGATTGCGCCAGTGGTCCTCTGCCGCGGCGACGAATGCGGCGGTGTCGCGGACGGTGCGGGTGAGCACGCCCTCGGAGATCATGTTGATCGGCAGGTGGGCGGCTTGCTCGCCGTCGACGTGCCGGCCACGCGTCGGCTTGAGACCGACCAGGCCGGCGCAGGCCGCGGGGATCCGGATCGAACCGCCGCCGTCGTTGGCGTGGGCGATCGGCACGACGCCGGAGGCAACGAGCGCCGCCGAGCCGCCCGATGATGCGCCGACCGAGTAGTCGGTGTCCCAAGGATTGCGCGCCGGGCGAGCGGTCATGAACTCGGTGCTCGCGTTGAAGCCGAATTCGGGAAGGCGCGATTTGCCGAGCATCGTCAGGCCCGTGCTCAGGTACTGCGTGGCGTACGCGCCGTCCTGCTTGGCCGGGCGAGCGGTGTAGGCCTCGCTGCCGTGGTTGGTCGGGAGGCCGGCGACGTCCGTGTTGTCCTTGATGAAGGTAGGGACGCCGAACAGTGCTGCGCTTCGATCGGTCCCGTATCGCGGACGTTCGTAGCAGTCGGCTTCGACGGCATGCAGCAGCGGATCGACCTGCGCAGCTCGGGCGACGGCGGCGCGAGCGAGCTCGTCCGCGCTGAGCTCGCCCGTGCGGACCAGCGCCGCGAGCGCAACGGCGTCATGCGTCGCGAGCGCGTCGTCACCGAATGCGTGCACACGGCGCTCGCGGGTGCCGCAGTCGTCGGGCACTAGCCGCGCCGTCCGGCGTAGAGGAACGCGATGCCGCCGAGCGGGATCATGACAAGGATGACGGCGATCCAGCCCGGACGCGTCAGATACTTCAGGTCGCGATCGTCGGCATGCGCGAGCGCGGACAGGCACATCCACTCGAAGCGCACGACCGCCACGATCAGGACGGCTAGCGCGGCGCTCACGATGAGCTGGGCGGTCACGATCCCATTGTCGCGTACGTCGTCGGGGACGACCACGTGGCACGATCGGTTGGGTGACCAGTACGTCGGCCGAGCAGCGGTTGCGCGACCTCGCGCTGCTGCGCCGCGTACGTGACCGCATCGACCGCGAGTACGCGATGCCGCTGGATGTCGAGGCGCTCGCACGAGGTGTGCACATGTCGGCCGGCCATCTGAGCCGCGAGTTCAAGCTCGCCTACGGCGAAGCGCCGTACGGCTACCTCATGACGCGTCGCATCGAACGCGCGATGGCCTTGCTGCGCCGCGGCGATCTGAGCGTGACCGAGGTGTGCTTCGCGGTCGGCTGCTCGTCACTGGGCACGTTCAGCACGCGGTTCTCGGAACTGGTCGGAATGTCGCCGAGCGCGTACCGCGACCGAGCCGTCGCCTCGGAGGAGTTGCCCTCGTGCATGGTCAAGCAGGTCACCAGACCGATCAGGAATCGAGAAGCCTCGCGATCGGCGCCCGAACTAGCGTGAGAGGCATGAACCTCAGCATTTCTTCCGCCTTCCTGCCGCACAGCGATCCAGAGGCAACGATCGCGTTCTATCGCGACACGCTCGGCTTCGAGATCCGCAACGACGTCGAGATGCACGGACTGCACTGGATCACCGTCGGGCCGCCGGAGCAGCCGGACGTGAACATCGTTCTCTACCCGCCGGGAGCCGACCCGGGCGTCACCGACGACGAACGACGCGTGATCACCGAGATGATGGCCAAGGGGACGTTCGGCATCATCACGTTCGCCTCGCCCGACCTCGACGCGACCTTCGAACGTGTGCAGGCCGGCGGCGCCGAGGTCGTTCAGGAACCGGCCGACCAGCCGTGGGGGATTCGCGACAGCGCGATCCGCGATCCGTCCGGCAATCTCATCCGCATCAACCAGGCGGGCTGACCGCGAGCGGCGACAGGGTGATGATGGAGGCATGACGAGCGCGTCAGCCGAAACTCATGGCACACCGGCTCCCGGACAGTGCTGGTGCTGCGGTTCGGACAACGACCCGACCCTGATGGTGCACCTCGGCAACCACCCCGAAGTCGCGTTATGTCGTCCTTGCGCTCGGTGGGCGGCGAAGCAGGCCTGGGAGCTCGACGACCGATCAAGGTCCGGCGTCCTCGTCGTTGCCAGAAACCAGTTCCGAGGCATTCGACAGAGCGTGATCCACCGCGGCTGGCACCGCAGCCCGATCATCGGCGCTCCGTTGCGCTGGATCGGCAAGCGGTTGCCGTAGTCTTCCGGCTCGGACGCCACGTGTTCGCTGAGCGCGAATCCCTATATATTTGTGCGGATTCTCTGTTCACAGGGCTGGCGCCTCTTCCTCGGAAGGGGTAGAATCGAACACGTGAGCAGCTCGCGCTTGGCCGGCACGGCAGTGCTGGATCGGCTGCGCGAGATCGCCCGTGCGAAGCAGGCGCTGGACGTCGAGGAGCTCGGGTTGATCGCGCAGGTCGAGGCCGAGGGGCTGGCCTATGACCTGGGTGCGAAGAGCACGGCGGTGTTGTTGCGCGATGCGTTGCACATCAGTGCCCGCGACGCTGCGGGGCGGGTTCGGTTGGCTGCGGCGGTGACCCCGCGGCGGACGCTGACGGGGGAGCTGGTCGAGGCGGCGCATCCGCAGACGGCGGCCGCGTTGGCGGCCGGGGTCGATCTCGACCCGGCATGCGGCCACGGTCGTGGCGATGACGGACAGGATCGATGATCTGCTCGCCGACCAGTCGGCCCCGCTGTTCGAGTGCGCGTTGCTCGACTTCGCTGGCCGACCACGACCCCGACTTGCTGGCAAGGTTCGCCAACGGGCTCTACGCCCGCGTCGATCAAGACGGGGCGTTTCGTGACGTCGAAGCCGCGCACCGGCGCCGCACCCTGACCCTGCACCGCCGCCCGGACGGCAGCGGGACGATCGCCGGCGAACTGACCTGCGAGGCGGCCGAATACCTCGAGACCCTGTTCGACACCCTCGCCAAACCGCCACCAGGGCCCCGACGGCGCAATGTGACCCGCGCACCCCGGGCCAGCGCCGCCACGACGCGCTGCTCGGCGGGTTCAAAATCCTCTACAGCTCCGGCTCGTTGCCGAGCGCGAACGGCTGCGCCACCACCCTCGTACTCACCGCGCACGTTGATGAGTTCGCCGACGGCACCGGCATCGTGCAGACCGCCCACGGGTTCGCCGTCCCCGCCGCGGTCGCCGACCGGTGGATCGACCCGAAAGCCAAAGCGATTCTCGTGCTGTTGTCGAAGACCAGGAGCATCGTCGCGTATTCGGACCAGCACAGGTTGTTCACCGAACAACAACGCCTGGCGATGTTCGCCAGAGACAAAGGCTGCAGTTACCCCGGCTGCGATGCGCCGTTGTCGTGGACACAGGCACATCACGTCACCGACTACGCCATCACCCGAAGAACATCCGTCGACGACGGCACCCTTGTGTGTACCGCCAATCACGCCCTCTTCGAACGCATGGGCTGGCAGTCGATCATGCTCAACGACCTCCCGCACTGGGTGCCGCCCACGTGGGTCGATCCCGACCAGCGACCACGCCGCAACCAGATGCACGACGCACCCAGCCTCGTCAGCGGCTGAAGCATGGCTACCAGCCGCAACTGCACCTACCAGCGAGGACTCGCCGCTTCGGGACTTCGTCCCGACCGGACCGAAAAGCGCGACTCAACTCCCGCGGTACTCCCGTCGCTGCGCACTTGTTCTTGTGTCTCACGTTCCAGCGCATAGCTAGAAATGGCGGGTGACCCGTCGTGCACGGTGGAAGAGAGGTGCGGAGCGCAACGCTGCGCCAGGGTGCGAGCGTCTACAGGTTGTGGGCCGATGTTCGAGGGTTGCAGCGGCCATCGTCGTGGCCGCTTGTGCGCTGTCGGCTTGCGACAGCGGCGCCCGGTCGGCACCCGCTGCCGACCGCTCACATGGCTCGCCGGCTGCGATCAGATCACCGCAGGCTCGGACGCCGAAAACTCAGATGCTGAGTCCGCCGGCTCAGGCGTGGGGATATTGCGGCAACATCCGCGATGAGGCTGATGCTCGCTCTCTGGTTGCAGGTGGCGAAGCGACCGCGCTCGTGAACGCGCAGGCGGCGGGCGGCGTGATCAAGTCCTATCGGACGCTCGCCGGTCATGTCACCGGCCTGCGCACGTTGCAGGACGGGCTCACCGTCGCGCGCGGGCGATATCTGATTCTTCTGGGCGGCTGGTATCCGTCCTACTACGCCGCGCTCGGGTACTACGGCGTGTACCGAATCGACGGGCGCCGCGCCCATCAGGTGTGCGCCTACGGCCAGCCGGACAGGGGACGAGGCGGCGTCTTCGACGTCGACCACCTCGTCGCGTTGCTCAGTCGCGCGCTACATGGGTGACACGCGTCGTGGTCGCGATGGCGGGCCGATGCCGCGCCATACTCGGCAGGTGAGCAAGATCGACGACGAGCCTCCGCCTGCCCCGGCGAGCGCGCTGCATCGCTGGCGTTGGCCGATTCGCATCGCGATGACTGTTGTCCTTCTGGCTGGCGTCGCGCTCATCGTGAGCTACGGAGCCTATGAAGAGTGGCCGTGGTCGACATATCCATCCCGGCTCTAAGCGTGCGATCGCGACTTCCAGGCCGGAGGCCGACCGCAGACGCGGGCGCAGATTGCGCGAACTGATGCATCACCGCTCGTCAGGATCGGTGACGTTCCGGGCTGGCTGAACAGCGGAGAACTCTGGGCCCATGTCCAACACGCCGCCGTTCTCCGGCATATGCCGTGTCGTCATGTACGTGCGGGGCGGCGCGGATCAGTTCAAGGCCTATGCACTGTCAGGCGGGCCGTGACCCGGCCACCTCCTGGTTCAGCTCAAGTACGCCGATAAGTGACATTATGTCATTTCGTATTGGCGGACCAGGTCCCCCCGGGACCCGGCCGACCCGCCCTCCGAGGCCGCCAGGCAGGCTGTGACGATGCCGTCGACGCAGATCACGCTCGCCGACGGTGCAACGCTCTGGACGACGATCACCGGCGACGGTCCGCCGGTCGTCTTGTGTCATGGCGGACCCGGTCTGTGGGATTACCTCGAATCGCTCGCCGCGTTGCTCGACGACCGGTTCACCGTCGTCCGGTTCGACCAACGCGGCTGCGGACGATCGACCGGCTCCGGGCCGTTCACGATCACGCAGGCTGTTGACGACCTCGAACAAATTCGCGCCGCGCTCGGGTTCGACCGTTGGGCGCTCGTCGGTCATTCCTGGGGCGCCGAGTTGGCGCTGCGGTACGCGGCGCACCACCTCGACCGGACGACTGTCGTCGGCTATCTGAGCGGCATCGGCGCCGGCGAGGACTACCGCGTCCCGTACGCCGCCGAACGCGAGCGCCGCCTCGGCGCGGATCTCCCCCGCTGGACCGAACTCGGCGCGTATATTCGAACACCCGAGGAGGAGCACGAGTGGTGCGTTCTCCAATGGCGCCCCGACTTCTCCCCTGGCCCCGCAGCGGCAGAGCACGCCGAGGCGCTGTGGCAAACCCGTCCACCCGACGTCGAGATCAACAGCACCGCGAACCGGGAGTTGTGGGCCGACCGCGCGACTGATGACCTGCTGACGGTCGCGAGCGCCGTGACCTGTCCGGTGCTCATACTCTGCGGCGCAGACGATCCCCGCCCATGGCGCGTTACCGATCCCCTGTTCGCGGCGCTTCCGAACGCTCGCCGCGTCGTCCTGGATCAAGCCGGTCACGCCACCTGGGCCGAACAGCCGGCGGCGACACAACGACTGCTGCTCGACCTACTTGTCGGCGGTTGATCGCACCTGTTCGTTCAACCGCGCGGCCTGGCGCGTCAGATGATCGCGCTCGCCGACGTTGGTCGCGGCTCGGGCAGCCTCGCCGTACAACCGCGCAGCGTGTTCGATTTCGCCCGACCGCTCGCGCAGGTACGCCTCGACGGCCGTGTACCGCGGGACGGACGAATCGACCGCTGCCAACGCCGCAAGCCCGGCCCGCGCCCCGTCCGCCTCGCCGACGGCGACCGCGCGATTGAGCCGGACAACAGGATTGTCGGTGAACTGGTTGAGTTCGTCGTACCACTCGACGATCTGCACCCAGTCGGTCTCGTCGGCGGTCTGCGCATCGGCGTGCAGCGCGGCGATCGCCGCCTGCGCCTGGTATTCGCCGAGGCGATCGCGGGCCAGTGCCGTCTGCAGGATCTCGACGCCCTCGGCGATCAACGCGGTGTCCCAGCGCGATCGGTCCTGCTCGGTCAGCGCGACGAGGGCACCCGACGACGTCGTGCGCGCTGCTCGTCGCGCATGATGCAACAACATCAGTGCGAGCAAGCCCGACACCTCGGGCTCGTCGGTCAACGACGACACCTGCCGGGTCAGGCGGATCGCCTCGTCGGCGAGGTCGACCTCGCCCGTGTAACCCTCGTTGAACACGAGGTACAGCACGCGCAGGACGGTGGCCAGATCACCGGGCTCGTCGAGGCGCACGCCCGCAACCGTGCGCTTCGCCCGGCTGATGCGCTGCGCCATCGTCGCCTCGGGCACGAGGTAGGCGAGCGCGATCTGCCGCGTCGTCAACCCACCGACGGCGCGCAGCGTGAGCGCGACCGCCGACGACGGTGTGAGCGACGGGTGCGCGCACAAGAAGTAGAGCGGCAGGGTGTCGCCCACGTCGTCGGCCGGGCCCGGCGCCGGCTCGGCCGCAACGCGGTCCTCCCTCGCCTGCCGCGAGGTGTCCGCGCGAACGGTGTCGAGGAATTTGCGCCACGCGACGGTGATCAACCAGCCCTTGGCGTCCGTGGGCGGGTTCTGCGCCCATGCCGCCAACGCCTGCACCAACGCGTCCTGCACCGCGTCCTCGGCCGTCGCGAAGTCGGCTCCGCGACGAACGAGGACACCGGTGACCGCGGGAATCAGGCTCCTCAGCTGGGATTCGTCCACTGCTCGCCGTTCGGCATGTCGTTGAGGAACGGACGCACCTCGAGCCATTCGTAGATCGGCTTGCCGCCTTGCCCGGGCGCGGCCGACAACTCACCGGCGAGCTCCAGCGCACGCTGCTGGCTGTCGACGTCGATGACCATCCAGCCCGCGATCAGGTCCTTCGTCTCGGCGAACGGCCCGTCGGTGACCGGCGGCTTGCCCTCGCCGTCGTAGCGGACGAACGTCCCCTCGGGTGACAGCGCCTGGCCGTCGACGAATTCGCCCGTGCCCTCGAGCCGCTTCGCGAAGTCCTGCATGAACTTGATGTGCGCGTCCACCTCGTCCGGCGTCCACTGATCCATCGGATCGAACGGGACGAACGGCTTCGGTCCGCCGCGGTAGTGCTTGAGCAACAGGTACTTGGCCATCACGTTCTCCTTCGGTGTCGCGCGACCATTGTGGCCGCGTTCGCATCAGGGACGGAGCCGATGCGCCGTTCTCGACATCGCATCGCGAACTATTTTTCAGAACCGGCGCACGCGCCACACCACATCCCGCGCCGGATCACCCGAGGCGCTCGGCACGACCCGCTCGACCGCGTAGCCCTCGCGCTCGTAGAACGCACCCGCCCGCCCGTTGGCGGCAAAGTGTTCGATGTAGAGCCGATCGGCGTCCGGCGGCAATTGGTCGGTGAGCGCAGCGAGCAGTAGCCGGCCGATCCCCCGGCCGCGACACAGCGGATGGACGTAGAGCTTGTAGACCACATGCTCCTCGCCGTTGCGACCGCGCTGACCGACGCCCACGAGGTCCCCGTCGGCTTCGGCGACGACGACCACACCGGCGTCGACGGCAGCAGCGAGCCGCGTCGAGTTCCACCAGTCGCGCACCTGGGCATCGGCCGCGTCCTCGCCGATCAGCGGCGCGTAATGGGCACGGATGTGAGCCTCGCCGAACTCGCAGATGCCCGCCACGTCCGCAGGCTCGGCAACCCGCACGTCCGGCTCGTTCGGCGGCGAGCCCGTCACGCCGTCGAAAACGTGAATCGCGTGCAGTCGGACGGGAACGAGAACCACGCCAACGCACGCGTCGGGGTGATGACCCGCAGTCCCCCGCCGCTCTCGTCGGACCACGCGTCGGCCTCCGGCGCGTAATCGGGGTGGTACTTGCGAAACGCCGCTGAGATCAGCCGGCCGAGTCCGTCCGCGTCGGCGCGAGTCGCGTGCGACTGCCCCTCCACGATGACAACCTCCGCGCCGCTCTCGAGCGTGAGCGTGCACGCCGGGTTGCGCTCGAGGTTGCGGGCGTGCCGGGTGGTTGGCGCGCCGTCGTAGTAGAACCGTCCCTCGACCCAGACGCCCCAGCGCGGCACGGAATGCGGTCTGCCGTCGGGACGAACCGACGCGAGCCAGTAGTACTTCGAGGCGATCAGGCGCGCCTCGACGTCCGCCCAGGCCAACGCGCCGTCCGCAGACTCCGGTATGCCGTAGCCGTCAGGCATGGCCGGACGCGACACGGTCGGCTGACCCGCGCTCGAGGAGTTCGTCATGCAGCGACGCTATCGGCCGAACCGCCGGTTCGTGGACGGAAACAGTGGTTGACAATGCACATAAATCGGACAGAGGGTGAGTGGATCCTTCGACGAGAGGACCACTGATGTCCCGTCCGTCCCGCGCCCGGATCGTCCAGGCCGCCGCCGCTGCCCTACTCACTGCAGCCATCGCGATTCCGGCGACGAGCACGACAGCGAGCGCTGCGCCCAGTCCGACCGACACGACAGTGCGCGGCATCAACGTCGACACGACGACGATTCCGCGACTCGAGAGCCTGATGAATCGGGATCGGCTCACGTCGCAAGACCTGGTGAGCTTCTACCTGAGTCGCATCCGGCAACTCAACTCCAAGCTGCACGCGGTGATCACCGTGAACAAGTCGGCCCTGGATGAAGCGCGCGCGGCCGATCGCGCCCGCAGTTCGGGTGACCGGCGTCCGATGCTCGGCATCCCGGTGATCGTCAAGGACAACATCGACACGACCGGCATGCCGACGACGGCCGGTTCGCTCGCGCTCGACGGCAGCACGCCGCGCGATGCCTTCATCGTGAAGCGGCTGAAAAAAGCAGGTGCCCTGATCATCGGCAAGGCGAATCTGTCGGAATGGGCGAACTTCCGCTCAACGCAGTCGTCGAGCGGATGGAGCGCGGAAGGCGGTCAGACCAACTCCGCCTACGCCCTCGACCGCAACCCGTGCGGGTCGAGTTCCGGGAGTGCGGTCGCCGCGTCGGCTGACCTCGCTACGGTCGCGATCGGCACCGAGACGGACGGCTCGATCGTGTGCCCGTCCGGCCAGAACGGCGACGTCGGCATCAAGCCGACGCTCGGTCTCGCCAGCCGCGCAGGCATCGTCCCGATCTCCGAGGAGCAGGACACCGCGGGACCGATCACGCGCAACGTGACGGACGCGGCGGTCGTGCTGGGGGCGATCACCGGTGTCGACCCGAACGACAACGCGACAAGTCAGCAGACCGGGCACGTCCACGCCGACTACACGCCCTACCTTCGCAAGAACGCGCTCAAGGGCGCCCGGATCGGCGTGTGGCGCAAGGGGAACTTCGGCGTCTCCCCCGAGACCGACACGGTCATGCGGCGACGCGATCGCGCGGTTGAAGTCGCTCGGCGCAACGATCGTCGACCCCGCCAACATCCCCATCGACGCCGCGTACGGGCCCGAGGGCACCGCGCTCAACTGCGAGTTCAAGCACGACATCGCGCACTACCTGCAGACCTACACGGCGGCGCGTTACCCGCGGACGCTGTCGGGCTTGATCGCGTTCGACCGCGCACACCGCAGCCAGGAGATGCGCTATTTCGGCCAGGAGCAATTCCTAGCGGCCCAGGCCAGCCCGGCGATCACGAACCCGACGTGCACCAAAGCAAGGCAGCAGGCGACCAGCACGGCGCGCAAGGCGATCAACGGCACCCTGCGCAAGTTCAACCTCGACGCGATCATCGCGCCGACGAACTCCCCCGCCTGGACGACCGATCTGATCAACGGTGATCACTTCTCGATCGGGTCGTCGAGCCCGTCCGCGATTTCCGGGTACCCGAGCATCAGCGTGCCTGCCGGCTACTCGTTCGGGCTGCCGGTCGGCATGTCGCTGATCGCGTCGAAGTGGTCCGAGCCGAAGTTGATCTCACTCGCCTACTCGTGGGAGCAGGCCACCCACGTGCGCCGTCCGCCCCAGTTCCGGCCCTCGACGCCGTAAGTGTGTGTCGCACGTAACTAACCGGCCATTTCGTCGTTGAAAGGTGAACGGATCCGACGAAGGGACGACCTGACCATGCGCCTGCGCGCCCGCACCATCCTCTCCATGATCACGGGGGCCGTGGCGGCCGTCGCGATCTCCGCCGCGGGCGTGAGTTCGTCCGCGTCTGCCGCGACGCCGAGCTGGGCGTCCGAATCGACGGCGACTCTGCACCCAGGCGTGATGGCTTACACGGCCGGCGCCCAGTGCACGGTGAACTTCGTCTACACCGACGGCGCCGGCAACGTGTACCTCGGCTACGCGGCGCACTGCGCCGGCACGGGCACGAACACCGACACCAACGGATGCAGCACCGGCTCGCTGCCGATCGGCACACCGGTCACCTTCAGCCCCGACGGTTCGCTCGTCAGCAACGGCACGACCGTGGGTACCGGCACCCTGGCCTACTCGTCCTGGCTCGCGATGAAGAATGCCGGCGAGACCGACGCGAACACCTGCGCCTACAACGACCTGGCGCTCGTCAAGGTCGACCCGCAGTACGTCGCGGACGTCAACCCGACCGTCCCGTTCTTCGGCGGCCCGAACGCGCTGGGCACCGGCACCGCCGCCGGCGACAAGATCTACAGCTACGGCAACTCGTCGCTGCGGGCGGGCGTCAGCCAGCTCTCACCGAAGATCGGCGTGAGCCTCGGCGACAGCGCCGGTGGCTGGACGACCTCGCTCTACACCGTGACCCCGGGTATCCCCGGTGACTCCGGCTCCGGCTTCATGGACGCCAACGGCAACGCGTTCGGCGTGCTGTCGACGGTGGCCATCGCGCCCCTGGCCGGTTCGAACGGCGTCGGCAACCTGCGCAAGGAACTCGCCTACGCGAACTCGCACGGCATGTCCGGCGTCGCAGTCGCCCCGGGCACGAGCCCGTTCGCCCCGCCCGCCTGACCCCCGTCAGCTCATCGCGAACGCCCTCCGCCGGTCCGGCGGAGGGCGTTCGTCCGTCTCATGCGTTATCCGCGCAGCAGCGCGGCGCCCCGGGGCGAGATTCGGTAGCCGATCTCGAGGGATTCGGTCAGCCCGAGTTCCTTGAGCTTCCGCACGTCCCGCTTGAAACTCAGCGTGTCCCGCCCCAGGGACGCGGCGAGGTCCGGAGCGCGGCGCGCCGGATTCGCCTCGATGAGGGCAAGCACCTTGCGCGTCCACGGGCCGTTGCGCGCGGCGCGGTCGAACCGGTCGAGTCGGGCGAGCAGCTCGGCGCGGTCGTCCGCGCTCAACGTGTCGTCGCCACGGAGTGCGACGCGTGGGTCGGCGCCGGCGAACCGCAACCCGATGCGCCAGATCGGCGCCGGTTCCTTGCTCGCCATGAGCTTGAGCAGTTGCTCGCGCGGCGCTCCGGCGCGCTCGGCATCGGCCTTCGTGATCGTCCGGACGCGGTCGACAGACGTCACTTCGACCAGCCCGACCGACGTACGCATCTTCGTACCGACGAGCAGCCGCGGACGGTCCCAGCGCCGAAACGCCAGGTCGATCTCACCGTCGCGGATGCGGGCGAGATCGGCCGGCCGGATCAGCATGCGGTCAAGCTTGCACCAGCTCCGGCTCGGCTGCGGGCATCACCGCCGCGTCGTCGGCACGCACTATCGCGATGCCGGCGAGCACGACCACTCCCCCGACCATCTGCAACGCACCGGGCTGCTGACCGAGCAACACCCAGGCGATCAGGACGGCGAACAGCACCTCGGTGAGCCCGACGAACGACGCCAGCCGCGCACCGAGCATGCGCGTGGCAGCGATGCCGGCGGCATAGGCGATCGCAGCGGCGACCAGCGACAGCCCGACCACCGGGACGACCCAGCTGACGCGGTCGTGCAGCAACACGACGTCGCCGGTCCCGACGTGGAACGGCAGCACCTGGACGGCGTCGAGCGCGATCAAGGTCACGGCACCGACGACCATCGCGGCCCACGCCAGCGCGATCGGCGGCAAGGCGTTGTCGTCATTCGACGAGATCACGAAGTAGGTCGCGAGGCCGGTGGCGGCGAGCAGCCCCCAGAGCACCCCGACGGGGTCCATGCCGCCGGTGGTCGGGTTCAGCACGAGCACCAGTCCCACCAGCGCAGCCACTCCCCCGATGACGGTGAGCCGTCGCGGCCGCTGCCCGTGCCGCACCCACAAGAACCCGACGATCAGCAGGATGCCGGAGTACTCGAGCAGCAGGGCGACGCCGACGTCCAGATGCTGCACGGCGTTGAAGAAGGCCAACTGGCACATCGCGACGGCGACGAAGCCGAAGGCCAGGATCGAACGGGCGGCCGCCCGGACCTCGTGCCACCTCCCCCGCAGCGCCCGCACCGCCGGTACGGTCAGCAGCAACGCGGCGATCGCGATGCGGAACGTCACGACCGCGCCCGGAGTCCAGCCGGTGGCCATGAGCGAGTCTGCGAAGGTGCCCGACGTGCCGAAAGTGGCAGCCGAGAACAGCGCCAGACCGAGTCCCAGCGCGCCGTGTGACCCGTCACGAGTCATACGCGTTACGCTCATGACAAGCACGCTACTGATCAGGGCCGTAAGGAGTCAAGTTGATTTTTGCCCATGACACAGAAGTGGCTCTGAATGCTGCCGCCGCACTGGTCAACAGCGCGCACGACGACGAGGCGCTGCCCGACTTCGCGGCGCTCGACGCCTTCGTCCGCGAGTGGGGCTGGACGGGCGAGCGCACCCACGACGGCGCCGAACTGGACGCCGTCCGCGCCCTACGCCCGCGGCTGGAAGCGCTGTGGTCGGCCGACGAGGACGATGCCGTCGACCTGGTCAACGCGATGCTGCGCGAGGCCGATGCGCTCCCCCAGCTGGTCAAGCACGACCAGTGGGACTACCACCTGCACGCGACCCCGCCCGACGCCGGGCTCGACGTCCGCATGATGGTCGAGGCGGCGATGGCCTTCGTCGACGTCATTCGGATGAAGGAGCTCGACCGCCTGCGGGTCTGCGCCGCCGACGACTGCCGCGACGTGCTCGTCGACCTGTCGAAGAACCGCTCGCGCCGCTTCTGCGACTCCGGCTGCGGCAACCGCATGAACGTGGCCGCCTACCGCGCCCGCCGGGCCGACCGCCAAGCCGGCCGCGCCGCCGGATGACCGCCCGGCTGATCCTGCTCAACGGACCGCCCGGCATCGGCAAGTCGACGCTGGCGCAGCGGTTCGTCGACGAGCACCCACTCGCGCTCAACCTCGATCTCGACTCGGTGCGGCGCATGCTCGGGCGTTGGGACGAGCAGCCGATCGACGCCGGCCTCCTTGCTCGCGCGATGACGCTCGAGATGGCGCGCGTACATCTGCGGGGCGGTCACGACGTGATCGTGCCGCAGTACCTCGGCCGTCCACAGTTCATTGCGCAGGCCGAGCAGGTCGCACACGACGTCGGCGCACGATTCCTCGAGTTCGTGCTGATGGACGGCCGCGACAACGCCGTCCAACGCTTTCAGCGGCGCACCGCCACCGCGACGACGACGGCGCACGTCGAGGCCGGCACGCTGATGGACCAGTTCGGTGGCCAGCCGGCCCTCGAGGCGATGTACGACCGGTTGTTGCTGCTGCTCTCGCATCGTCCGGCCGCGACGGTCATCCAATCGCGGGACGGGCAGGCCGAGGCTGTCTACGCCGAGCTACGACGACTGGTCGATGCGTAACTTGGACACATGACCGGCTTGCCAGGACGTCCCGCCAAGTTGCTGCTCGAGATCGACCTCACGCACGTGCCCGTCGATCTCGATCCGGACGACACGCTCGGCCGGCTCCGGGCGCGCAACGCCCATCAGCTGCGTCCGATCCTGCGGGCGCTGCACGAGGCCGGCAAGGATCCGCGCGTCGTCGGGCTCGTCGCCCGACTCGGCGGCACGCTGCCTTGGGCGGCGATGCAGGAGCTGCGGCGCGGTGTCGAGGCGTTCGGCAAGCCGAAGACCGCGTGGGCCGAGAGCTTCGGCGAGGAGTCGGGCGACATGACCGCCTACGTGCTCGCCACGGCGTTCGACGAGATCTGGCTGCAACCAGGTGGCGGGCTGGGCCTGCTCGGCGTCGCAACCGAGACGACGTTCCTGCGCGGGGTGCTCGACAAGCTCGGCATCGAACCGCAGCTCGAGCAGCGCTACGAGTACAAGAACGCGGCCGACCGAATCATGCGCACCGAATTCACCGACGCGCACCGCGAGGCATCCGACCGGCTCGTGCAGTCGATCTTCGACGACGCCGTCACGACGATCGCAGCCGGCCGCGGCATCGACGGAGCCCGCGTGCGTGAGCTGATCGACACCGGCCCGCGCACCGCCGTCGAAGCCCGCGAGGTGGGACTGGTCGATCACCTCGGCTACCGCGACCAGGTCTACGCAGCCGCCCGGGAGCGCGCCGGAAGCGACGCCGAGCTGTTGTTCGCCGACCGGTGGCGCCCGCGCAACAAGCCCCAGCTGCCGCGGCGGCACAAGGGCCACGTGGCGCTCGTGCGCGCGCACGGAGCGATCGTTTCCGGACGCTCACGCCGCGGCGTGATGGGCAGCCAGATCGGCAGCGACTCCATTGCCGCGGCGCTGCGCGCGGTGCTGACGAATGACGACGCCCGCGCGCTCGTGCTGCACATCGACTCGCCCGGCGGGTCGGCGGTCGCCTCCGAGACGATGTGGCGCGAGGTGTGCCGGGTGCGCGACGCCGGCAAGCCGGTGATCGTCTCGATGGGTACGGCGGCCGCGTCCGGCGGCTACTACATCGCCTGCCCGGCCGACGTCATCGTCGCGCTGCCCGCGACGCTCACCGGCTCGATCGGCGTCTTCGGCGGCAAGGTCGTGGTCAGCGAACTGCTCGACCGCATCGGCGCCGGCACGGGCGCCGTGGCACACGGCGAGCGTGCGCGGATGTTCTCGTCCCGGCGCGGTTTCGACGAGGCCGAACGTGAGCGCATCTCTGCTGCGATCGACGCGATCTACAACGACTTCGTCGCCAAGGTCGCCGAGGGACGGCACCGCTCGTTCGACGAGATCCACGCGATCGCCCGCGGCCGGGTCTGGACCGGTACGGACGCGCTGGCCAACGGCCTGGTCGACGAACTGGGCGGTCTGCGCGATGCCGTGCGCATCGCGCGTGGACGCGCCGGCCTGTCGGACAGCGCACCGGTGCGGCACGCGCTCCACCTGCCGTTGCGCGCGCGATTGGGCCGGCCACGCAACAGTGACGACCCGCGGGCGCTGGCTCGCGCTGCCGCGCTGCCCGACTTGGCGGGCGCACTCGAACTGCCGGTCGGCGCCTCGCTGCGCATGCCGTCGCTGCGCGTGCGCTGACGCCGTACGGTCGTCCTCACCACCGACCGCAGCGAGGAGATGTCGTGGACGAAGACAGTCTGTTGCGACGCATCGCCGACCTCGAGCAACGTCTCGACTGGCTGTACCAGGCCACCGGCCACAGCACGGCGATCTCGATGAACAAGGGCGGCGTCTCGGCTCAGGTGTGGGAACTGGTCCAGCAGGGCAACAAGATCGGGGCCATCAAGCAGTACCGCGCGGAGACCGGATGCGATCTGGCCGAGGCCAAGCACGTCATCGAGGCGCTCTGACGAAACTCGCGCGCCGGCGCCGCATGCCTGCGTCGTCGGTGAGGTCGTCGAGCACGTCGAGTTCGAGCCCGTCGGAGTCGCGGTCGGGTTCGCTCATTCGTCCATGATCGACCACACCAGTGCGGGTGGTCCCGCGTCCCGCGGCATAATTTCGCTGTGACCCTGGCGCTCGGTGCGTACCTGCGGCGCGCCGTCGGGGTGTCCCGGCGTGACGTGCTGATCGCGCTCGTGGGCTTTGCCGCAGTCCGCGCTTTCGTCCTGCTGTGCCTCACAGCCGGCGCCGATCGAGTCGGTCGCAGTTCGTACGCGGTGCTGACCAAGTGGGACGCACAGTGGTACGCCGGCATCGCCGAACACGGCTACGGATTCGTCCGCACGGTGCCGGACGGGCGGGCGCTGAGCGACTACGCGTTCTTCCCGCTGTTCCCGTGGACCGAGCGGGTGCTCTCGAACCTCACCGGTGTTCCTGCTGCCGGTGCAGGTGTGCTCATCAGCGCTGTCGCGAGCCTGGTCGCGGCCGCCGGCATCTTCGCCGTCGCCGAGTTGGTCATCGGCCCGCGCGCGGCCATCATCGCGACGGTCCTCTGGGCAGTCATGCCGATCGGACTCGTCGAGTCGATGGCCTACAGCGAAGCGATGTTCACCGCGCTCGTCGCATGGGCGTTGTTCGCGACGCTCGACGAGCGTTGGCCGTTGGCAGCAGTGCTCGCGTGCGCAGCGGGCCTGACCCGCCCGACCGGGGCCGCCGTTGTGCTCGCGGTGTGTGGCGCGGCCGTGATCGCGTTCCGTCGCCGCAGAGCGGACGTTGCCTCGCTGCTCCCCGTGCTGATCGCACCACTCGGAATCCTCGGCTACTTGGGTTGGGTCGGCTGGCAGCAGCACAGCGTGACCGGCTATTTCGACGTGACCAACGCCTGGGGCAATCACTTCGACGGTGGCGTGGCGTTCGCTCGCTGGATCGGCGACCAGCTCGCGGGTACGAACCCGATCACCGGCGTCCTGCTGGTCGCTGCACTGGTCGCCGTGGCGATCGGCGTGGCGCTGAGCTTCCGGCAGGGTCAGCCTGCACCGTTACTGATCTTCGTCGTCGTCATCGTCGCGCTCGCAGTGACGACGTCCGGCTACTTCGGCTCGCGACCGCGCTACCTGCTGCCGGCGTTCCCCCTTTTGTTCCCACTGGCATCGTGGCTCGCAGCCCGGCGTTCCGTCGTGATCACCGCGACATTGACCGTTGCCGCGGCCGGTTCCGGCGTGTGCGCCATCGCGCTGTTCCTCGGCTCCGGCCCGCCGTAGCCCCGCCTACTTCCAGCGGAAATGCACGAACACCCGTCCGAAGTTGTCCTTGTCCTTCTCGACGCGGTGATAGAGCGCCTTGATGTCCTTGCGGTCGAGGAAGCGCAGGACGTGCTTCTTCAGCTGCCCGGATCCTTTCCCCGGGATGATCTCGACGAGCGGCGCCTTCTTCGCGACCGCTTCGTCGATGATCGCCTGCAACGCGCGATCGATCTCGCCGCCTCGGTTGTAGATCTCGTGCAGGTCGAGCTTGAGTTTCACGACTCACTTCCACTCTTGCCTGATAGTGACTCACCACCGTGTGGGCATGATCGAAATATGGCCGACGGCAACTTCGAGCGCGACTCCAACTACATCACGACCCGCATCACCGCCGATGGACGCGACGGGTTCCCCGTCGAACCCGACCGGTATCGCCTCGTCGTGGCGCGAGCGTGCCCGTGGGCCAACCGCGCGATCATCGTGCGCCGCCTGCTCGGTCTCGAGGACGTGCTGAGCATGGCGATGTGCGGCCCGACGCACGACGAGCGCAGCTGGACCTTCGATCTCTATCCAGGCGGCAAGGATCCTGTGCTCGGCATCGAACGGCTGCAGCAGGCGTTCTTTGCTCGCGACCCCGACTACTCGCGGGGCATCACCGTCCCGGCGATAGTCGACGTCCCGTCCGGCGCGGTCGTGACGAATGACTTCGCGCAGATGACGATCGACTTCAGCCTCGAATGGTCGAAGTTCCACCGCGGCGGTGCGCCTGAGCTGTATCCCGAGGATCGCCGCGACGAGATCGACGAGGTTGCCGAACTCGTCTATCGCGACGTCAACAACGGCGTCTACCGAACGGGGTTCGCCGGCAGCCAGAGCGCCTACGACGACGCGTACGAAACCCTGTTCGCGCGCCTCGACTGGCTCGAGAATCGCCTGCGTACACAGCGTTATCTCGTCGGTGACACGATCACCGAGGCTGACGTGCGGCTGTTCACGACGCTCGCACGCTTCGACGCGGTCTATCACGGCCACTTCAAGTGCAACCGGACCAAGCTCACCGAACTGCCTGTGCTCTGGGCCTACGCGCGTGATCTGTTCCAGACGCCCGGGTTCGGTGACACGACGGACTTCAGCCAGATCAAGCACCACTACTACGAGGTACACACCGGCATCAACCCGACCGGCATCGTCCCGCTCGGCCCGGATCTCACCGGCTGGTTGACGCCGCATGGACGTGAAGAGTTGGGTGGGCGTCCGTTCGGCGACGGCACTGCCCCGGAGCCGCCGGTGCCGGCCGAGACCGTGCCACCCGAGCACGGACCCCTCGCCGAGGTCGCGTGACCCGCGCTACGGTGTCGCCGACGGAGGGAGCCGCCGCATGCTCACGAATTCACCGTTCTTCGCCAGCTACGCCGTCGACGACCTGACGGCCGCCGAGGAGTTCTACACCCAGAAGCTCGGTCTGGCGATCAACGACATCGGACCCGGACTGCTCGGCCTGCGCGCCGGCAACGGCTACTCGGTGTTGATCTACGCGAAGCCGGGCTACGAGCCGGCCGGCCACACGGTGCTGAACTTCCCGGTCGATGACATCGACGCTGCGGTCGACGAGCTCATCTCGTCCGGCATCACGTTCGAGCAGTACGACGAAGGCCCGTTGAAGACGAACGAGAAGGGCATCGCCGAGCCCGGCCCGAAGCAGGCGTGGTTCCGCGACCCGGCCGGCAACATCCTGTCCGTCATCCAGTAGCCACGGCTAACTGCGACAGCGCGTCTCAGGTAGGGTCTGCGAGCATGTCGCGCGTTCGCAGCCCCGACGGGACGCAGCTCGCCGTCTACGAATCCGGTCGCGCCGACGCGCCCGTGCTGGTCTGCGTCCACGGCTTTCCGGACAACCACTCCGTGTGGGATCGCCTGAGCGCCGAACTCGACACCGACTTCCGCGTCGTCCGCTACGACGTGCGTGGTGCGGGCGCCTCGGACGCTCCGGCGGACAAGACCGGCTACCGCATCGCGCTGCTCGTCGACGACCTGTTCGCCGTCCTGGACGAGGTGGCGCCGGGTTCGCCGGTCCATCTCCTGGGTCATGACTGGGGCTCTGTCCAGCTGTGGCCGGCGCTGACCGATCCGCGCGCAGAGGGACGGATTCTCTCGTTCACCTCGATCTCCGGGCCGTCGCTCGACCACGCGTCGATCTGGCTGCGCAACCGGCACGCGCGCCTCGGCGCCCGGCTGCGGCAGTTCGCGCACTCGTACTACACGCTGTTGTTCCAGCTCCCGCGTGTTCCCGAAGCGGCGATCCGACGCGGCCTGCTCGAGCGGACGGTCGGCAAGCGCTCGCGCTCGGATCAGCTGAACGGTCTGAACCTGTATCGCGCCAACATGTTCGCAGCGTTGCGTGCACCTCGGCCGGGTCCGATCGACGTCGCCGTGCAGGTGATCGCGCCGGGCGCGGATCCGTTCATCACCCCGGTGTGCGCGACCGAGGCCCCGGCACCGTTCGCGAGCAACCTGCGCACCCGGCTCATCGAGGGCGGCCACTGGGTCGTGAAGGACGATCCCGCCCTGATCGCCGAGTACGTCCGAGACTTTGCGCTCGGCTAGCTCGTCGGCCGCAGCCAGACCCTCAGCTGGACGAGCCGGGCAGGTTGCGCGTCGATGACCTTCGCCAGCGGCGGAGTAACGATCGCCGCGGATGCTCCGATGAATACGTTGCCGTGCGAGTCGATCTCGGCCGCACCCGCTTCGGCGAGGTCGACCGGCCGCGACCGCATGTCTTGCCTGAGCGCCTGCTCCGCGGTGGCGATCTGCTCAGCGGAGAACGGCGACTGCACTACACACAGCCGCTTTCCATAGGTCTTCGTGAGCGCGGTGCCGGCGGGAGTCGGGTCACCGGCCGTGACGACGTACGCGACCTGCGCAGTACGCGTCGGATGCAGCACCGTGGTCAGCAGGACGTCGTTCGGATGCGCACGCCGGTAGCGATAGACCGCCGAGATGTCGACCGTCCCGTTCGGCCAGCCGCTGTCCGGGGCGGTGCAGGGAACGTCGTCGTGGAACTGCACGTGTCGAGGCGGCACGTACTTAGACACGCTCGTGACCGAGAGCGACTCACCGTGATAGACGCCGGTGATCGTCGCTGCGTGCCCCGGGGTGAGCCTGCTCGTCGCAGCGCCGGTGAGGGCGAGTGAGGACGCGCAGCTCTGTTCCGGGCCGGTGGAGACGGCGAACGGATCGCAGAATCTCATCGGTCCGCCGGGCGGGGCGAAAACCTCGCCCGAGCCGCGCACGGTGTCGCCGACGTGCACGACGGCCGCCGCTGCATGGCCGGACGGAATGGTCGCGCTCGTCCGCAGATCGAAGGTGTCGCGCGTCCCGCCGGAGTTCAACAGCACGGTGACGGCGATCACCAGGACGACCAGGGCGCCTGCCGCGGCGAACGGCAGCCACGTCGGCGTGTCGCTGCGGTTCGACGTCGCACCAGTCCCATCCATCCGTCCAGTACACCGCAACCCCGCACGCGGGTAGGTAATGTGATTGGGCGCTGGAGAAGATGTGTCCTGTTGTCGTGGAACGGAGCGCGAGTGGCTGACGCCGAGACGCGGATCGGCGGTCGCTACCGCCTGGTCCGGCAACTCGCCGCCGGCGGCATGGGCACCGTCTGGGAGGGCTGGGACGAGCGGCTGCACCGGCCGGTCGCGATCAAGCAGTTGCAGCTGCAACCGGGGCTGAGCGTGCCGGACGCCGAGATCGCCTCGCAGCGGGTTATGCGCGAGGCCCGCCTGACCGCGCGGTTGCACCACCCGAACGCCGTGCAGGTGTTCGACGTGGTCGACGACAACAACAAGCCGTGCCTGGTGATGCAGTATGTCCCGTCACGCAGCCTGCAAGAGATCGTTCGCACCGACGGACCGCTCGAGCCGCTGGCCGTAGCCCGCATCGGGACGCAGGTCGCCGCTGCCCTGGCAGCTGCCCATCGTGCCGGCATCGTGCACCGCGATGTGAAGCCGGGCAACGTCCTCATCGTCGACGACGGCACGGCCAAGATCACTGACTTCGGCATCTCGCATGCCGTCGACGACGTCACGCTGACCTCGACCGGCCTCGTGTCGGGGACGCCCGCGTATCTCGCTCCCGAGGTCGCGCGCGGCCACGACTCGGACTTCGCGTCCGATGTCTATTCCCTCGGCGCGACGCTCTACATGGCGGTGGAGGGTCAGCCGCCGTCCGGCAACGACGTAAACCCGATGGCCATCCTGCATCGCGTCGCGTCCGGCAACACGAATCCGCCGGTGCGTAGCGGGCCCATGACAGCGACGTTGCTGTCGATGATGGCGCAGACACCCTGGTGATCGTCCGGACATGGTCGATGTCGCGAATCGGCTCACCGACGTCGGCCTCGGACGGATCGGCGGAAGTGACCAGGCGACGAAGGCGCTTCGGACGCAGCCTCCGCCTGCGCCGGCCATGCCGATGGTTGCGCCCCTGCCCGCAGAGCTTTCGCCGCGCACGATGGCACTCGATCCGTCCGTCGCCGCACCGCCTGCGCCGATGTCGGGCCCGCCGCCGTTGTTGCCGATGTCGAGCGGACCGGACGAACCACGATCGCGTTCTCTGTGGCCGGTGCTGGTCGCGGCCGTGCTGGTGATCGGCCTAGGCGTCGTGCTCGGTGTCATCCTGCTCGGCGGCAACAACAACACCGCGAGTTCGGCGAACGGTCCGGGCACGCCGACCGGTCATTCGTCGTCCTCGCCGCAGAGCTCGTCCAAGCCGCCGTCGAGTTCCTCGTCCTCGACCAGTTCGCCGCCACGCTCGACGCACCCCACGCACCATGCACCGACGTCAGCGGAGCTGGTCGGGGCGGTGACCGACTACTACGACCTTGTCCCAGCCAACCTCGGCGCCGGGTGGGACCGGCTGAGTCGGCACTTCCAGACCACGAAGGCGCAGAGCCGTAGCGTCTACAACTCCTACTGGGGCAGCGTGAGCCGCGTGGACGTGTCGGCCGCACACGCCGAGCCGCCCCGCTCGGCCGTTGCAACGCTCGTCTACCACTACAAGAACGGGCAAGTGACGACAGAGCGCACGATGTTCACGTTCGTGCGGCAGGGCGGGATGCTGAAGATCGACCGGACCGAGGTGTTGGGGTAGATCCGGCGGCAGCCGGAGAATCTCTTTTTATAGTTGCGGATTCTTGCCGAAACTGTCACACCCTGCTCGTAGTGTTCGGGTCAGGACACCGCCGACGGTCGAGTGACCTGCCCCTACCCCTCCGCTCCCCAATGGCGGTGGGTCACTGCCCCCGACTGCCCTCGCTCGTGTCCATCGCCCACCACCCGACACCACTGCAAACACGACGCCGGCTGGCAGGTTTACCGCGACTCGAACGACACCACCTGGTGGACCTCCCCCACCGGGCGGCGCTACGGCAAACCGGTCGACGAATCGCCTGCCGCCGATCCGTAGCCGGGCTTGCTGTTGCGTTCGTGGCCAAGAAACCGGCGCACCACTCCTGGCGACGATCTCCACGTCTGCCCGCCCGTCATACTTGAGCGGTGATTGTGTCGAGGCGAGTCGGATGGTTCTTCGTTGCCTTCGGCGTATGGAGCTGGGTCATCTGGCCGACCTTCTTGAAGAACATCTGGGCCGACCATCGCTCCTGGAACAACGGCATGACGACCTTCTTCGCCGTGCATCTCGTGCTGACGATCGTCTCCTTGGCGCTCGGCACGGTCATCGGTGTGTACGGCATACGTGCGCTGCGCACGGCCAGGGTCGAATCGGTGCAGGCGCGCTAAACGCCGACGGCAACTTCCAGCGCGGACAACTCGTCGTCGAGATAGGTCAACAACCGCTGCAGGTGCGGTACCGACCGGCGGCACCCGACGAGACCGAACGCGATTTCATCCGCATAGCTGGTCACGGTGATGTTCAACGCCTGCCCGTCGAGGACGATGGACAGCGGATACAAGCCGTCCAATCGCGCGCCGTTCCAGTACATCGGCGAGCGTGGACCGGGCACGTTCGAGATCACCAGGTTGAACGGCGGACGCATCTTGCCGTCGAGCCGCAGTAAGGGATACACGGCGAGCGGACTGACGCCGAGCGCGCTCATCGCCATCATCTGCAGCTGCGACATGCCGCTCATGGCTTCCTTGCCGTCGATCATCGACTGGTGCACGGTCTGCAGCCGCTCGACGGGATCATCGAGATGGGTGCCGAGATTGCACATCACGACGCCGACGGAGTTGCCGCCGCCGTCACCTGCGCCGGACTCCTCACCGTGCAGCGACACCGGAACCATCGCGATCAGCGGCGAATCGGGCAACGCGTCCTCCGCGAGCAGGTACGACCGCAGCGCACCGGAGCACATCGTGAGCACAACGTCGTTCACCGTCGCATCGCAGGCCTTTCCGACCTGACGAATCCGTTCCATCGGCCACGACTGCGCAGCGAAGCGGCGCGCACCAGTGACGGGGACGTTGAACATCGTCTTCGGCGCAGAGAACGACACGTTGCCGCCCTGCTCGTTCATGCCGCGTCCGACGGTACGCACGAGCGCCGGACCCAACCCGGCAAGATCACCGGCCATCGCGAGCGCCTGCTTGAGCGTATTGATCGGCATCGAACCGTTCCGCTCCCGCGGCGGCTTCGACCGCCGCTGCCGCGGCGCCCACGGTGGGGGCATCGTGAGGTCGTCGGGATCGTCGGACAGCATCCGGCTCAAGACCCGCAGCGCCGACACTCCATCGACCAGCGCATGGTGCGACTTGAAGTAGACCGCGAACCGGCCGTCGTTGAGCCCCTCGATCAGGTGGGTCTCCCACAACGGACGGTGCCGGTCCAGCAGGGACGAATGCAACCGCGAACACAGTGCGAGCAACTCCCGCACCCGCGCCGGCTGCGGCAACGCGTTCTTGCGGACGTGGTGCTCCAGGTCGAACTGCTCGTCGACCTCCCAGCCCCACTGCCCGAGCGACGCGATCGACCTTCGCGCTCGTTTCTGGAACAGCGGCGCCACCTCGGTGCTCGCGAGCGCCTGATCGAACAGCGCGCTCACGTCCTGCGCGGTCGCCCCGTCCGGTGGCTGGAACAGCTGCAGGCTGCCGACGTGCATCGGATGCTCACGCGTCTCGGCAAGCAGGAACAGCGCGCTCTGCGGCGGCATCGGGACCAGCATGGTGCGAGTCTTCCACGATCGGGGCTAGGTTCGATGTCTGAACTGTGAGAGGTGGACCCCGATGGATCTCGACGGGTTGAAGGACAAGGCGGAGGGCTTCGCCGAGGAGCACGCCGACCAGATCGAACAGGGCATCGACAAGGCCGAGGAATTCGCGAAGAACAAGGTCCCGGGCCACGACCAGCAGATCGAGGACGCGGCGGACAAGCTTCGCGGCTTCGTCCAGGGCCACGACGAGCAGAAGTAGCTAGCCCGCGCGCGGGGTGTGCACAACTCCGTGCGCGTCAGAGCAGTCGGCCGCCAGATGCTGGTCGCGGGCATCGGCGTGATCGGTCTGCAGCGTCACGTGCCCGATGCCGTGCCGCGCGCTGAGCACTGCACGTAGCTGCGCCGCGACGTCGTGGCAGTCACGTGGCGGCCGCACCAGCACGTGCGCCGACAGCGCGACCGTGCCCGGCCCGATCTCCCACACGTGCAGATCGTGCACCTCGGCCACGCCGTCGACCTGCGCTAGCTCCTGACCCAGCGCCACCGGATCGACGCCGGACGGCGCAGCCTCGAGGAACACTCGTCCGGCAGCCCGGACGAGCCGCCAGCCCGTCCAGGCCATCACGGCCGCGACGACCAACGACGCGATCGGGTCGGCCCGGGTCCACCCCGTCGTCAGCACCACGATGCCGGCCAGCAGCGTCGCCGCGAACGCCCAGATGTCGGTGAACAGATGCGCCAGCACGCCGCGCACGTTCAGGCTGTTGCGGTCGGCCCGTCCGGCGAACGCCGTAGCGACCAGGTTCACCGCGATGCCGACCAGCGCAACGATCGTCACTGCACCGCCGTGCACGCCGGCCGGCGTGAACAGCCGGCGGACCGCCTCGATCGCGAACCACACGGCCAGCAGCATCAACGTGATCCCGCTGGCCTGCCCCGACAGCGCGTCGACGCGGGCAAAGCCATAGGTGAACGCGCCTCGCGCCGGACGCTGCACGATGCGCGAGGCGATGATCGCGACCGCCAGCGCCGCCGCGTCGGTCAGCATGTGCGCCGCGTCGGTCAACAAGGCGAGCGAATGCGCCAGCAACCCGGCGATCACCTCGCCGATCATGAACGCGACGATCACGACGAGCGCAGCACCGAGCCAGCGCCGGTCGGCACCAGGCGAATGCGCGTGGTCGTGCGAGCTCACCACACCACTGTCACACAACGAATCTCCCTACGCCTAAAGCGTGATGACATCCATTCCCATCACGCTGACCACCTCGGCAAGCGTCGCGTCGGCGATCGCCGTCGCGGTCTTCACCCCGCGCGAGAGCACGTCGGTGACGTCGTCGTCGCCGATCGCGGCGCGACGTTCTCGGATCGGCGCGAGCAGTTCGTCGACAGCCTCGATGGTCGTCGTTTTCAGCCGCGCCGCACCGGCCGATCCGATCTCGTCCGCGATGTCCTGCGGGGCGCGCGCAGAACACAGGGCTGCGATGGTCAGCAGGTTCGCGATCTCAGGACGAGCGTCTGGGTCGTAGGTGATCGTGCGCTCGCTGTCCGTGCGCGCGCTGCGGATCTTCCTGGCGATCGTGTCGAGATCGTCGCTCAGCGCGATCGCGTTCCCGAGGCTCTTGCCCATCTTGCGTCCGTCCAGCCCGCGCAGCACCGGTGCGTCGCCGAGCAACGCCTCGGGTAGCGGGAAGATCGCGCCGTAGCGCTCACCGAAGCGTCGCGCGATGCTGCGGGTCAGTTCGAGATGCGGCAGCTGATCACGTCCGACCGGAACGAGTTCGCCCTTGCAGAACAGGATGTCCGCCGCTTGATGGACCGGATAGCTGAACGTCAGCCCGCTGACCGACTCGCGCCCGGCGTTGGCGATCTCGTCCTTCACGGTCGGGTTGCGGGTCAACTCGCCCATGCTCACGAGCGAGAGGAACGGCAGCATCAATTGATTGAGTGCCGGGACTGCGCTGTGCGGGAAGATCACCGTCGCGTCGGGATCCAGTCCGACCGCGAGGTAGTCGCGGACGAGGCCACGCACCAATTCACGTAGTCGCTCGGGACGTGCCCGGTCGATGATCACTTGGTAGTCGGCGACGACCACGAAGATCTCGTGACCCTCGCGTTGCAACCGGACGCGGTTCGCCAGTGTGCCGAAGTAGTGGCCGAGGTGGAGGGCGCCGGTGGGCCGGTCGCCGGTGAGGACGCGGGACATGACGTGCCTTTCGGGTCATGGGTCGCCGCATCCGAACAGCACGAAGGGCCGCCCGATACGGACGGCCCTGGGTTGAGAAACGCGCAGCAGGATCAGCCGTCCGAGGACGGCCACCACTGCTGCACGCGCGAAGTCATGCCCCGACTATAAATCACCAACCGGCGTAGAGCGGCCGTCCTTCGGCGTATCCGGAAGCAGACTGGACGCCGACGACCGCTCGCTCGTGCAGCTGTTCCAGCGTCGCCGCCCCGGCATAGGTGCATGCGGACCGGACGCCGGCGGTGATGGTGTCGATCAGATCCTCGACGCCCGGACGCGCCGGGTCGACGAACTGCCGACCGCTCGAGATGCCCTCCTCGAACAATGCCTTGCGGGCGCGGTCGAACGCGCTCTCGCCGACCGTGCGGTTTGCGACAGCACGCGCAGACGCCATGCCGAAGCTGTCCTTGTACATGCGGCCGTCGCTGGAGATGTGCAGATCACCCGGCGATTCGTGCGTACCCGCGAACCACGACCCGATCATCACCGCAGACGCGCCCGCGGCGAGCGCGAGCGCGACGTCACGGGGATGGCGCACTCCCCCGTCGGCCCAAACGTGCCGTCCGAGGGAGCGTGCCGCAGCGGCGCACTCGAGCACGGCCGAGAACTGCGGGCGGCCGACGCCGGTCATCATCCGCGTCGTGCACATCGCGCCGGGACCGACACCGACCTTCACGATGTCTGCCCCGGCTTCGATCAGTTCGCGAGTGCCCGCGGCCGACACGACGTTTCCGGCGACGACCGGTACCGCGGGGTTGATCGAGCGGACGGCGCGCAGCGCGTCGACCATGCGCTGCTGGTGCCCGTGGGCGGTGTCCATGACAAGCAGGTCGATGCCCGCGTCCATCAATTCGGCAGCCTTGGCCGCGACGTCGCCGTTCACTCCGATCGCCGCGGCGACGCGCAACCGTCCCGTGTCGTCGGTGGCCGGCCGGTAGATGGTGGAGCGCAGCGCCCCGGTGCGCGTGATGACGCCGACAAGCTGCCCGCCGTCGTCGACGACAGGCGCGACCTTGCGCCGCGCCTTGTCGAGGGTCTCGAACGCGTGCTGCGCATCGAGCGGCGCGACCAGTACGAGCGGATCGGCCGACATCACTTGATGCAACTGCGCGAACCGATCGGCTCCGGTGCAATCGGCCTCGGTCACCACGCCGACCGGACGGCCACCGTCGACAACCACCAGGGCGCCGTGCGCGCGCTTGGGCAGCAGCGCGAGGGCGTCGCTCACCGGTGCCTGCGGGCTCAGCGTCAGCGCCGTTTCGACAACGAGGTGCCGCGCCTTCACCCATTCGACGACCTCACGCACGACGCCGGCCGGGATGTCCTGGGGCAGCACGGTCAACCGCCCCGGCGCGCGACCGTCTCGGCCATGCGCCGTCCGGCGACGGCAGTCATGTTCGCGACGACGATCGGGATCGTCGCGCCGCTGCCGTCGGACGTGGTCAGATCGACGTCGAAACGGGACGCCACCGACGAGCGGGCGGGCACCATGAAGACGTCGTCATAGGTCAGCTCGAACTGCGGAGCCGTGTCTAGGAAGCGCACAAAGAGGTGATTCTAGTCGGCGAACTAGGGTGACGGGGTGCTAGCGGTCTTCGACGTCGACGGCGTCGTCGCCGACGTTCGGCACCGACTCCATCACCTGCACCGCCACAGATGGCACCGCTTCTTCGCCGAAGCCGGCGCCGACCCGGTGCTCGCCGAGGGGCAACTCCTGGTCGCCGACCTGGGCCGCGAGCACGAGATCGTCTGGTTGACCGGACGGCCCGAATGGCTGCGCGAGGTGACCCTCGACTGGTTCCAGCAGCACGGTCTGCCCGCCGGGGAGCTGTACATGCGCCCCGACGGCGACTACCGCCCTGCGCGCGTCTACAAGCTCGCCGTCCTGCGCCGGCTCGCTGATCGTGGCATCGCCGCCGTCGTCGACGACGACCCGGAAGTCATCGACGCCGGGATGCGGGCCGGCTTCCCGGCCGTGCTTGCCGACTGGGTCCCCCGCAACGGCGACCTGAGAGCGGCGCAAGAGGAATGGGGCCGCACCTGACGGGCAGCGCGCGGATCGGCGTACGGTCGATATTGTTCGTAGTCCGACCAAACCAAGCGGTCGCAACGTCACGGCGAGATAACGATTTTACAGGAACCACACATGACTTGCCCGGATATGTCCGAAACGGAAGCACGGGTTTCGCCGCGCCGCGTGGACAAGGGCCGTTTCCGGGGCAGACTTGTGAGGTAGCTCTCCCTGGAAGCGATTTCGGGGCCGATAGGAAGACCGACAGCCAGTCGGTATCACCGCCCGGTCAGAAGACACCTTCAGGGCAAAGTTGCACAGCGCTCCACCGCAGCCGGCACCACAACTCCACATCGATCCGATCCCCCCGTCGGATCTCGCCCCCCACAGGACCATCGCCATGACCACGTTCCAGGACACTGAGATGACTGCCCACGCACACTGCCTGCACGAGCCGCGCTGCCCGTCGGTCGACGACAGCGACCGCGACGCCGCTCACGTGCTCGTCTCGCACCCCGAGCAGGGGTGGAGCTTGCTGTGCAACGGCATCGTGCTCTTCGAAGACTTCGGCGAGCTGCTTCCCAACGGCACCAGCTGCGGCGCCCGTCGCGCCGAGCTGCTGATGGCTTCGCCGCACCGTCGCGCCAGCTGAGCCCGCCCGCCACCAGCGCCACCCTGCACGCGCCGCCCTCCCCAGCCACCGCACCTGCCGGCCACGCCGGCACTGCTAGCCTCTTATTGAATATCGTTGTCGATATCAGTAAGGGGACGGACGGGTGTCGGTCCGGAGCATCACTGCCGCCGCTGCTGCGATGCTGCTCGCGGTCGCGGCGAGCGGCTGCTCGGTAGCCACGAGCGCCGCGGACGGCCGCGTGCAGGTTGTGACCTCGACCGACGTCTATGCCTCGATCGTGCGCGCCGTCGTCGGGTCGCGCGTCGATGTGACGGCGTTGATCGACAGCCCGGCACAGGATCCGCACTCCTTCGAGGCAAGTGCGCGCGACCAGCTCGCGATCGCCCGCGCTGACGTCGTCGTCGAGAACGGCGGCGGCTACGACGACTTCATGAACACGCTCCGTCAGCGGCCGGCAAACGCGGAGCGACCACGCTCGACGCCGTCGCGATCTCCGGCCATACCGCACCGCCGGGCGCAGAGCTGAACGAGCACGTTTGGTACGACTTCGGCTCGATGCAGCGCTTCGTTGCGCGTCTGGTCGCTGTGCTGTCGACCCGGCTGCCCGCCCAGGCGCGCACGTTCGACACCGGTGCGACACGCTTCGTCGCCGGCCTGCACCGCCTCGAGGCGACCGAGGCCGCGATTCGTGCGCACTATGGCGGCACCTCCGTCGCCATCACCGAGCCCGTCCCCGACTACCTGCTGTCGGCCTGCGGTTTGGTCAACCGCACCCCCGAGCAGTTCAGCGCCGCGGTCGAAGGCGGGACGGACGTGTCAGCCCTGGTCCTCGAGCACACGCTCGCGCTGTTCGACGACCACACCGTCCACGCGCTCGTCTACAACGCGCAGACGTCCGGCGCCGAAACCAACAGGGTGCTCGCCGCCGCGCACGCTGACGACGTTCCGGTCGTTCCTGTGACGGAGACACTGCCGGACACGACCAGCAGCTACCTCGGTTGGATGCGCGCGAACCTCGCTGCGCTGACGAAGGCGCTCGCACAGTGACGCCGGTCCTCGAATTGCGCGGCGCCGGACTCGGCTACGGAGCACGTGAGCTGTGGCGGGGCCTCGACCTGCAGGTCGAGGCGGGCGAGTTCCTCGCCGTCCTGGGCGCGAACGGATCCGGCAAGACCAGCCTGTTGCGCGCGGTGCTCGGCCTGCAGCCGCTGTCCTCCGGACAGGTGCTGATCGGGGGCGCGCCTGCCCGCCGCGGCAGCGCCTCGATCGGCTACGTGCCGCAACAGCGCCGCCTCGACCCGCTGGTCCCGTTGCGTGCTCGCGACGTCGTCGGCCAGGGCATCGACGGTCACCGTTGGGGCATCGGGCGCCCGAGCGCCGGCCGGCGCGCACGCGTGGACGCCGCACTCGTCCAGGTCGGCGCGACGTCCTATGCCGACGTCCCGGTGGGGGTGCTGTCCGGCGGCGAACAGCAACGCGTGCGGATCGCCCAGGCGCTCGCGACCGATCCGCGGCTGCTCCTGTGCGACGAGCCGCTGCTCTCGCTCGACCCGAATCATCAGGCCGCGATCACCGCGCTCATCGACCGTCGCCGTCGCGAGCACGACACCGCCGTCGTATTCGTGACGCACGAGATCAACCCGGTGCTCCCCTACGTCGACCGCGTGCTGTACCTCGCGGGCGGACGGTTCCGCGTCGGCACGCTAGACGAGGTGATGACCACGCAGACGCTGTCCGCGCTGTACGGACGCCCGGTCGAGGTCATCCGCTCCGGTGGACGTCTGCTCGTGGCCGGCGTGCCCGACCTGCACGCCCACCACCACCACGACGGGATCATTTCGTGAGCTGGTGGCACCGCATCTTCGACTTCACCGACTACGGCCAGTTGCTGAGCCTGTTTCACAACTCCGTCGTCGCCGGCGCAATTCTCGGCGTGGTGTGCGGGTTGATCAGCACGTTCGTCATGATGCGCGACCTGCCCTTCGCAGTACACGGCATCTCGGAACTGTCGTTCGCCGGCGCGGCGGCAGCACTGCTGGCCGGTACGAGCGTCGTGCTCGGCGGCATCATCGGCTCGCTCATTGCCGCATTGATCATCGGCGTGCTCGGTGTGCGGGCACGCGAACGCAACTCGATCATCGGTGTCGTCATGCCGTTCGGGCTCGGCCTGGGCGTGCTTTTCCTCGGTCTCTACCAAGGCCGGTCGGCGAACAAGTTCGGCTCGCTCATCGGACAGATCGTGGCCGTCGACACGACGCAGCTCGGCCACCTGATCTGGACGTCGGTGATCGTGGTCGCCGCTTTGGTCGTGATGTGGCGGCCGTTGATGTTCGCCAGCACCGATCCCGATGCTGCAGCCGCACGTGGTGTTCCGGTGCGGCTGCTCTCCCCCGTGTTCATGCTCGTGCTCGGACTGACGGTTGCGATGTCGGTGCAGGCCGTTGGTGCTCTGCTCGTGCTGTCGATCGTCAGCACGCCTGCAGCTGCCGCGATGCGGGTCACCGCGTCACCGGTGCTCGTCCCCGTGCTGTCGGTCGCGTTCGCGTCGGCGTCAATGGTCGGCGGCATCCTGCTCGCGCTCGGCTCGGACAACATCCCGATCAGCCCGTATGTCACCACGATCTCGTTCGCGTTCTACCTCGCGTGCCGCGTGATCGGCCATGCGCGCACAAAGCGCGGGTGGACGCGCCGCGTTGCGCCCGCCACGGAGCAACTAGCCCAGCACTGAAGCACGGTCCAGGATCGTCGCGGTGTCGAGGCCGGTCGGCAGCGTGCCGTACGCAACACCCCAGTCACCGCCGAGGCGCGACGCGACGAATGCGTCGGCGACAGCGGTGTTGCCGTGCTGCAACAACAGCGAGCCCTGCAGCAGCATGGCCATGCGCTCGACGACATGCCGGGCCCTGTACTCGAGCTCCGCGGCGTCGCTGAACTCCTTGCGCAACAAGGCCAACGCGTCGTCGTAGCGCGGGTCAGTGCCTGCAGCGAGGTCGAGCTCGCCGAAGAACGCCTCGATGGCCTCGGGTTCGCGCACCATCGCCCGCAACGTGTCCAGCGCCGCGACGTTGCCCGAGCCTTCCCAGATCGAGACGAGCGGCGCTTCGCGGTACAGCCGCGGCAACCCCGAGTCCTCGATGTACCCGTTGCCGCCGAGACATTCGAGCGATTCGGCCGCGTGCGTCGACCAGCGCTTGCACAACCAGTACTTCGTCACAGCGAGGCCGACCCGCCGGAATGCCGTCTCGGCGGAGTCACCGCGCACCGATCGATCGACAGCGCCGGCAAGACGCATCACGACGGTCGTCGCGGCCTCCGAGTCGACTGCGAGGTCGGCGAGCACATTCACCATCGCCGGCTGGTCCAGCAGCCGCTTGCCGAACACCGAACGGTGGGTCGCGTGGTGCACGGCATGGGCGGTGCCGATCCGCATCCCGCCGGCCGCCATGAGTGCGCAGTCGAGCCTGGTCATGTTGACCATCTCGATGATGGTGCGCACGCCGCGGCCCTCGTCGCCGACGAGCCAACCGACGGCGTCCTCGTACTCGATCTCGCTCGACGCGTTCGACTTGTTACCGAGTTTGTCCTTCAAGCGCTGCAGATAGAACGCATTGCGCGTGCCGTCCGGAAGCACACGCGGGACGAGGAAGCACGACAGCCCGCCCGGAGCCTGCGCGAGCGTGAGGAACAGATCCGACATCGGCGCGGACGTGAACCACTTGTGCCCGGTGAGCCGATAGCTGCCGTCCGCGGTCGGGACGGCGGTGGTCGTGTTCGCGCGTACGTCCGAGCCGCCCTGTTTCTCGGTCATCGACATGCCGGCGATCAGGCCCTGCTTCGTCAACGGCGGCCGCAGGCCGTAGTCGTAGGTCGTGCTGGTCAGGAGCGATTCGTAGTCGGCCGACAATGCGGGTGTCGTGCGCAGTGCGGGCACAACCGCGTACGTCATCGAGACAGGACACAGGTGTCCTGCGTCCGACACTCCCCATGCCATCAATTTCGCCGCGCGCGCCACGTGCTCGCCCGCACGCTCGGACGCCCACGCTGAGCCGTGCAACCCGTGCTCGACGGCGATGCGCATCAGCTCGTGGTACTGCGGCAGGTAGTCGACCTCGTCGATGCGATGTCCGTAGCGGTCGTGCGTGCGCAACACCGGCGGATGCTCGTTGGCGAGCCGTCCCCACTCCTGCGCGGTCTCGCTGTTCGCGAGCATGCCGAGGTCGCGCACCTCGGGTTCAGCCCAACCCGCACCCTCACGGTGCAAGCCCTCGAGCAGAGCGGGGAACGTGCTGATGTCCGCCGACAGCGGGGGCACCTGATTGGTCACGTCATGCGTGGACGGCATCGCGGACTCCGATCGAACGTAGGGCGAAATTGACGAGTTCGGGGATGACGACGGGATCGGGATCGCCGCTCAGCGGACCGACCAGCGCCTCGCCGATGGCACCGACCAACGCGGCAGCAACCACCCGGGGATCCTGCGGAGGTAGCTCGCCCACGGCGAGGCCGGCATCGATCGCCGCGGCGGCAATGTCCCGGAACGCGAACCGGAACTCCAGCCGCAGTTCGTCGACGCGCGCGTCGACGGGTTCGACGAGCAGCGCGTACGCGAGCCGCGGTGACCGCAGTGCGCGCAGGGCGAAGGTCTCGACGAGCGCGGTGATCCGAGCGGCGGTCCCCGCCGCCGGCGTCACCGCAGCACGCACCGCGGCGACCTCGCGCCCGCAGACCTCGCGAAAGACCTCGGCAACCAGCTCGGCCTTGCCGTCGACGTGGTTGTAGACCGTCCCGGGTGACACCGCCGCGCGCCGGGCGACCGCGGCGATCGAGCAGCCGGCATAGCCGTGCTGCGCGAGCTGGTGCGTCGCCGCCGCGACAATGCGTGCGCGCTGGGCGGCAAGCCGAGCCTCGACTTCTGCCGTGCGCCGGTATGCCACGCAAGAATTGAATCGCGAATTCAATTCTTCGGCAAGCCCGTCCGACAGGGCTATGGTCGGTTGACATGACAGTCGAGGATGTCAAGACGTTGCGCGAGGTGCCCGGCGACAAAGGCCTACCGATCGTCGGCTACACCTTCGACGTCCTGTCCGGGAAGCTCTACAACTCCCGCGAGCGCTACGACAAGTACGGGCCCGTTTCATGGCTGCGCGCGTTCGGCCGCAAGAACGTCACGTTCACCGGTCCCGAGGCCACCTCGATCGTGCTGCAGAACCGCGACCGCGCCTTCGCGAACGGCCCGGGCTGGGGCTTCCTGATCGGCAAGTTCTTCAACCGCGGCCTGATGCTGCTCGACTTCGACGAGCACCACCGGCACCGCCGGATCATGCAGCAGGCGTTCACATCCGAACGCCTCGCCGGTTACCTGGACCCGATGAACGCCACGCTGGCCGACGGATTCGCCCGCTGGCGCACCGATCGCGACTTCCGGTTCTACCCCGCGATCAAGCAGCTCTCGCTCGACGTGGCGACCCGGACGTTCATGGGTGCTGACCTCGGCCCCGAGGCCGACACCCTCAACACGGCGTTCGTCGATTGCGTGCGCGCGGGCACCGCCGTGTTCCGCTTCCCCGTCCCCGGCCTGCGCTGGTCTCGCGGGCTGAAGGGACGCCGACGGCTCGAGCAGTTCCTGTATCCCCAGATCCCGGCGCTGCGGGCCGGTGACGGCGCCGACCTGTTCAGCGCCCTCGTCCACGCCCGCGACGACACCGGCGCGTCCTTCAGCGACGACGACATCGTGAACCACATGATCTTCCTGCTGATGGCCGCGCACGACACGACCACCATCACGATGACGACCATGGCGTACTACCTCGCCAAGCACCCCGACTGGCAGCAGAAGTGCCGCGCCGAATCGCTGGCGGTCGGCACGCCGACGCTCGCGTACAAGGATCTCGATCGGCTCGAGACCCTTGATCGGGTCATGCGCGAGTGCATGCGGCTCGTCACCGCCGTGCCCGGGCTTGCGCGCAAGACGGTGAAGGAGACCGAGGTGCTCGGCTTCCGCATCCCTGCCGACACGTACGTCTCGGTCAGCGTGCACAACACCCATCACCTGTCCGAATACTGGCCCGACCCGGATAAATTCGACCCTGACCGGTTCGGCCCCGACGGCACGGTCCACCGCAATGCGTGGATCCCGTTCGGCAACGGCGTGCACAAGTGCATCGGCCTGCATTTCGGCGGGATGGAGGTCAAGGCGGCGATGCACCAATTGCTGCTCGGCTACCGCTGGAGCGTCCCGCGTGACTACGAGATGCCGATCGACTGGAGCTCGCTGCCCCGCCCCAAGGACGGCCTGCCCGTCCGCCTCGACGCGCTCTGACGGCCCGGTTCTGGCACAGTGCTTCGCGGGTAGGACATCCGCACAGTCACTGAGGAGCGGCGAGTGATCAAGGTCGATCTTGACATGGCATGGCAGCAGTTTCGTCGGTTGCCGACGACGGCGCGCGAGGCCGGCGTCCTGCTGCGCAGCGGGATCGCGCCGGTCACCAAGCCGCAAGACATGGCCTACGCACTCCTGGCGATGCGCTCGTGGGGCATGGTTGCCGGCGCGATCAAGATCGCTGCTCACCGAGACCCCGACTTCCCCGGTCTCGTCGACGAGATCGGCGAACTCACCTTCCGTGAACTCGACGAACGCTCGAACGCACTCGCGCGCGCCTGGCGCGAGCAAGGGCTGAGCGACAAGTCCGTCATCGCGGTCCTGTGCCGCGACCACCGCGGCCTGATCGAGACGATGTTCGCCTCCGGCAAGCTCGGCGCGAAGCTGCTGCTCATGAACACCGGCTTCGCCAAGCCGCAGTTCGCCGAGGTCGTCGAGCGCGAGGGCGCCGACACTCTCGTCTACGACGTCGAGTTCAGCGAGATCCTCGGCGACGTCCCCGACGACGTGCCGCGCTATCTCGCCTGGACCGACGGTGACGACAACGAGCACGAGACCCTGGAAGACCTCATCAAGGGCGCTTCGACCGACGCCATGCCCAGGCCGAAGACGGTGGGCGGCCTCGTCCTGTTGACCAGCGGCACGACGGGCACGCCGAAGGGAGCCTCGCGTCAGGTGAGCTCGCCGTTCGCCGCCGCGCAGTTCCTCGACCGCGTCCCGCTCGGCATCAACGAGCGCACCTTCTTCGGCGCGCCGCTGTTCCACGGCACTGGCCTGTCGCAGTTCCTGCTCACGCTCGCCCTCGGCTCGACCACCGTCACCCGGCGCAAGTACGACCCGCGCAAGACGCTCGAGATGATGGCCGAGTACAAGTGCGAAACGCTCGTACTCGTCCCGACCATGTTGCAACGCATGCTCGAGATGGACGACGAAGAGATCAAGAAGTACGACACGAGCGCGTTGAAGATCATCTTCCTCGCCGGCTCGGCGCTCGCGCCCGAGGTCGGCAACCACGCGATGGAGCTGTTCGGCGACGTGGTCTACAACCTCTACGGCTCGACCGAGGTCGCGGTCGCGAGCGTCGCGACGCCCGCGGACTGGAAGAAGGCGCCCGGCACAGTCGGCAAGGTCCCGGTCGGGTGCAAGGTGCACATCTACGACGAGGACGGCAAGCGCATCACCGAGCCGGACGTTACGGGCCGCATCTTCGTCGGCAGCGGACTGAAGTTCGAGGGCTACACCGGCGGCGGCTCGAAGGACGAGATCGACGGGCTGCTCTCGTCCGGCGACGTCGGCCACTTCGACAAGGACGGGCTGCTGTTCATCGACGGCCGCGACGACGACATGATCGTCTCCGGTGGCGAGAACGTCTTCCCGGCCGAGGTCGAGAACCTGCTGATCGAGCACAAGGCGATCGCCGACGCTGCCGTCGTCGGGGTCAAGGACAAGGACTTCGGGCAGCGGCTCAAGGCATTCGTCGTGCTCAAGGACGGGCAGTCGCTGTCCGAGGACGAGGTCAAGGCGCACGTGAAGTCGGAACTCGCGCGGCACAAGGTTCCGCGCGAGGTCGAGTTCGTCGACGAGCTGCCACGCAACGCCACGGGGAAGCTGCTGCGCAAGGAACTAACCTCTGACGAGTGACCCCCACCCCCGAAACGGAGCCGTCCGCCTTCGCCAGATTCGCGTCGGCGACGCTGGACAGCTGGCTCGACGCACACCCGGACGCCGCGACGTTCCTCGGTGACCACACACGCGACCACGCGCTGCCCGACCCGTCCGCCGCCGGCGCGGCCGCACGCACGGACGAGCTCGGTCGCCAGCTCGCCGAGCTCGATGCGTTGGCGATCGACGACGGCGATGAGCAGATCGACCGCGAGGTGCTGCGGACGGCGCTGCGCTGGGAACTGCTCGACCTGGACCAGCTGCACGAGGGCGACTGGAACGCGATGGAGCACAACCCCGGCGGAGCGCTGCACGCGCTCGCCTCGCGCCCGTTCGCACCTGCGCACGAGCGGCTCGAGGCGGCGCGGTCCCGGCTGGCGGCCGTCCCCTCGTTCCTCACGGCGGCCCGCGAACGGCTGCACGACCTGTCCCGGATCCACACCGAGACCGCCATCGCACAACTGGCCGGGACGGCGCATCTGATCGAGGGCGCCCTTCCTGCACTGGCCGAGGAAGCGGGCAGCACCCTCGGCCCGGAGGCCGAGGTCGCGCGCGCGGCCGTCGAAGAACACCGTGCCTGGCTGCGCGACCGGCTCGAAACGGCTGATCGCAATCCGCGCATCGGACGCGACCTCTTCAGCAGCAAGCTCGCCCTCGCCCTCGATACCGAGTTCGATCCCGACGCGCTGCTCGCGCGGGCCGAGGACGACTTCGAACGGATCAGCGGTGAGATCACCGCCGAAGCCGGGCGGTTCGCCGGCGTCGCCGACCCGGACGCAGCGACGGTTCGATCCGTCATGGACGAGCTGGCCGGCGACACCGCGACCGACGACACGATCCTGGACCTGTGTCGTGCCGCCATGGCCGACGCCACGGACTTCGTGCGCCGCAACGACCTCGTCACGATCTACGACGAGCAGGTCGACGTGATCGAGATGCCCGAGATCGATCGCGGCGTGGCGGGCGCCTACTGCAATCCGTCCGGACCCCTCGAGAAGTCACCGCTACCGACGCAGTTCGCGGTCTCACCGACCCCGAAAGGTTGGAGCGCGGAACGCATCGCCTCGTACTTTCGCGAATACAACCTGCACATGCTGCACGACCTGACCCTGCACGAGGCGATGCCCGGCCACGCGTTGCAGCTCATGCACTCGAACCGGCACCGCGCCACGACACCGATCCGCGCGGTCTTCTACAGCGGATCGTTCGTCGAAGGCTGGGCCGTGTACGCCGAAGAACTGATGGCGACCCGCGGCTACCGCAGCGACGAATCGGCCCGCGCTGCGAGCGCACTTCGTATGCAGCAACTGAAGATGCAGCTGCGCACGACGCTCAACACGATCCTCGACATCCGCTTCCACTGCCGCGATCTCGATGAGATCGAAGCCCGTCGGCTGATGACCGAGCGGGCGTATCAAGAAGACGGCGAGGCGGTCGAGAAGTGGCAGCGCGTGCAGCTGACCTCGACGCAACTGTGCACCTACTACGTCGGCTACTGCGAGGTACGCGACCTCGTCCGCGATCTGCGCCACCAGCAGCCGACGCTGGATGATCGCGAACTGCACGACACGGTGCTGGCACACGGTTCGCCTCCAGTGCGGCACCTGCGCACGCTGCTGCTCGCCACCTAGCCGCGTCCGCGCCGATGGGATTCCTCGACGGTCCGCGCCCGTACGCGTTCGCACACCGGGGCTTTGCGCCCGACGGCGACGAGAACTCGATGGCCGCGTTCCAGCGCGCCGTCGACCTCGGCTATCGCTACCTCGAGACGGACGTGCGCGCGACAGCTGACGGCGTGGCCCTGGCCTTCCACGACGCGAGGCTCGATCGCGTCACCGACCGGCGCGGCGAGATCGAGAAGATGACGTGGGCGCAGGTGCGCACGGCGCGCATCCGCGGCCGCGAACCAATCCCGCTCCTCGCCGACGTGCTGGGCACCTGGCCCGATATCCGGATCAATCTCGACATGAAGTCCAGTCGATCTCTGCAGCCGTCGATCGATGCAGTGCGTCGGACGGCGTCGATCGACCGCGTGTGTGTCGGCGCCTTCGCAACGCGGCGCATCCGCGCGGTCCGCGCCCAACTCGGGCCCGGACTGTGCACGTCGTTCGGACCCGCTGCCGTGGTGTCGCTGCGGATGACCGGCCGCGCGTTCCCCCGCGGCGCTGCGTGCGTCGAGGTGCCGGCCAGCGTCGGCCGGCTCGCGGTGACCGACGCGCGGTTTCTCGCCTCGGCGCACCGGCTCGGCCTGCCGGTGATCGCCTACACCGTCGACGTGCCCGCGCACATGCACCGGCTGCTCGACCTCGGGGTCGACGGGCTGATGACCGATCGCGCCGATCTGTTGCGCGAGGTGCTCATCGAACGAGGGCAGTGGGGCCAATAGGCTCACGCCGTGAGCTCCGCCGCGCCGGCCGATCCCGCCGACGCAGCCATTGGGCGGCGACGCCGCGGCTGGTACCTGTACGGCTGGGCGAGCCAGACCTTCCCGACGCTGGTCACGACCGTGTTCATGTCGCGGTACCTGACCTCGGTGGCCGAGAACGCGGTCGGCAAGCACGGCCGGGTGCACCCGTTCGGCATTCCTGTCGCGCCGGGCAGCCTGTTCGCGTACACGGTCAGCGCGGCGACCATCGTGCTCGTCGTCCTGATGCCCTTCGTCGGTGCGATTGCCGACCGCACCGGCCGCAAACGCGACATCATGCTCGGCACCGGCTGGTTCGGCGCGCTTGCCTGCGTCGCGATGGTCTTCGTCAGCGGCGCGAACTGGCAGCTCGGTGCGGCGCTGTACGCAGTGGCCTTCCTGGGCTACAGCGCCTCGATAGTCGTCAGCTACTCGCTGTTGGTCGACCTGTCCACCTCGGCCGATCGCGACAAGGTGTCCTCCGTCGGCTGGGCGATCGCCTACATGGGCGGCGGCACCCTGCTCGCTGTCTCTTTCTTGACAAGTCTTTTTGTCGACAAAACGACACTTGCTCGTGCGTCGTTGTGCGCGTCGGGCGTCTGGTGGCTCGTCTGGTCGATTCCGGTCTACCGGCGACTCCCCCGCGTGATCGGCCGCGGCGCCCGTTCGAGCCCCGGTGGGCTGCTCAGTTCCGGGTTCCGGCAGCTGGCCATCACCATGCGCCACCTGCGCGGGTTCCCCCTGACGCTGGCGTTCCTGGTCGCGTTCCTGATCTACAACGACGGGATCCAGACCGTCACGACCGTCGCCGCGCAATACGGCGACAAGCAACTGCACCTGTCCGACACCGTCCTGCTCGTCGCGATCCTCATCGTCCAGTTCGTCGCGTTCGCCGGCGCGATCTGGCTGGGTCGACTGGCCGAGCGGTTCGGCTCGAAACGGGTCGTGCTCGGCTCGCTGATCGTCTGGATGGGCTGCGTCGGCGTCGGCTACTTCCTGCAGGCGGGTGTGATCTGGCAGTTCTTCGCCCTCGCCATGGTGATCGCGCTCGTCCTCGGCGGCAGTCAGGCGCTGTCCCGGTCGCTGTTCTCACGGATGATCCCCGCCGGCGTCGAGGCCGAGTACTTCTCCTTCTACGAGATCTCCGACTCCGGCACGAGCTGGCTCGGCCCGCTCGTATTCGGGCTGACCTACCAGAACACCGGGTCGTATCGCGGCGCGCTGTTCTCGCTCGTCGTGTTCTTCGCCGTCGGCTTCGTGCTGCTGCTGCGGGTGCCCGTGCGCCGCGCCGTCGAAGCAGCCGGGAACGAGGCACCGGCGATCCTGTAGCTCACCCGCCGGCGTGGACGACGAGTGCCGAGCCACCTCCCTCGCGGACCTTCTCCGCCACCGCCTGGTAGCGACCCGAGCCGAGCGACTGCACTCCGGTCGCGTCACCGATGTAGGTGAGGAGTGGCGAAAGTGATCCGGTCACGAGCGAGAAGTTCTCCCCGTACTTGTCGTGCAGCTGCTTGGCCAGAGCGCTGTCGTAGAACTGTTGCTCGGCCTGACTGGTCGACGCGTCACGCTGCGACACGCGAGGCGCCCACAGCGCGTCCGGCAGCGACATGCCGAAGTCGATGTGGTTCACCAGGATCTGCAGCACGGTCGTGATGATCGTCGAGCCACCGGGCGACCCGACGGCGAAGTCGAACTTGCCGTTGTGCAAGACGATCGTCGGCGACATGCTCGACCGCGGTCGCTTGCCCGCGGCGGGCTGGTTCGGGTCGAACCGTTGCGTCGTCAGCGGCACGAAGTCGAAGTCGGTCATCTCGTTGTTGAGCAGGAAGCCGCGACCCGGCACGGTCATGCCGCTGCCGGCGATCTGTTCAATGGTGTTCGTGTAGCTCACGACGTTTCCCCACCGGTCGACGGTGACCAGATGGTTGGTGTGCATGCCCTCGTGTGACGTCGCGCTCCCCTTCGCGGTCGAGCCGCAACCGCCATAGGGCTGGTACGGGTTGCCGGGTTGGGCCGGCGAGGTGAGCGCGTGGTCGGTGATCAGGCACGACCGGGTCGCGGCGTAGGCGGGATCGAGCAGCCCGTGCTGGGGGACGTCGACGTAGTCCGAGTCGCCGATGTAGGCGTTGCGGTCGGCGAAGGCCAGTCGGGACGCCTCGAGGTACTGGAACAGGGCCTTTGCGCGGGACTCCGAGTGAAGGTTCCAGCGCGACAAGATGTTGAGGGCCTCCCCCACCGTGAGGCCGCCCGACGAGGGCGGCGCCATCCCGTACACGTCGAGGCCGCGGTAGTTCACGTGGGTCGGCTTGCGGGTCGGCGCGGTGTAGGCGGCGAGATCCTTACGGGTCATGAAGCCGGGACGGATCGGGAAGTCACTGTCGCCTGAAACCGGCGGGTGCTGCACCGTATGCGCGATGTCGGCGGCGAGGGCGCCGCGGTATAGATAGCTCGGCCCGTGCTCGGCCAGCAGCGAATAGGTCCGCGCCAGGTCGGGGTTGCGCAGCACCGTCCCGATCGGGAGCGGTTGCCCGTCCTTGGTCAGGAACAGCTTGCGGCTGCTCGTGAACGACTGCAGATCTGCGAGCGAATCCTGCTCCTGCTGGTTGAAGTTCTTGTCGACGACGAATCCGCGCCGGGCGATCCCGATCGCAGGGTGCAGATCGCTGGCGAAGCTGTGCCGCCCGTATTGGCGCACCGCCTTGGCCCAGGTCGCCACCATGCCGGGAACACCCACCGACAGACCGGATCGACGAGCATGCTCGAAGTCCATGGCCTTCCCGGACGAGTCCTGGAACATCGTCGACGTGCACTTTGCCGGGCACTTCTCGCGCCCGTCGATCGTGACGACGCGGTGCTGCTTGGCCAGGTAGATCACCATGAAGCCACCGCCGCCCGGTCCGGCGACGAACGGTTCGGTGACGCCGAGCGCGCTTGCCGTCGCAACCGCCGCGTCGATCGCGTTGCCGCCGTGTCGCAGTACCGCGATCCCGGCACGGCTTGCATCGAGATCGGCCGAGGTGACCGCACCGCCGCTGCCGACGGCGACTGCTTGCTTGCCGGCGGATCTGTCGGCCGGCCTGCCGGCCGAAGCGGCTCCGGCGTGGCTCGGTACGACCAGCGTGATCGCGGCGAGCAGGGCCGAGGATGTGAGGGCAGTGGCGGTCAGGACGAGCAGTCGCGTACGCACGCCGCGTGCCTACCCGGCGAATTCGCCGAAATATCCCTCAGGTGCACAATTGTCGGAATCTTCGGCGCGGCCGCCAGTCTCAACCTCTAGTCGAGGTTCCGCAGCTCCAGGGCGGCCAGGGCGCCGACCGCCGCGATCGCGGCCGCCCCGCCCACCGTCGCCACCGCGGGAACGCCGCGGGCCGTGCCGGTTTTGACGGCACCCGCGATCGCGATCGCGTCGACGAGATCGGCGCCTGCGCCGGCAAGCAACCAGGGCACCGCCCGCCGGCCGGTCCCCGCGTTCAGCGTGCCGGCGCCGAGCACGATGTCACGTCCGGCCGTCATCCGGGCGAGGAACGTCATTCGCTTGGCGGTCGCTGTATCGACGCCGAGCATGCGCACCGACACCCGCGGCGCGGCAAGGAACGCCGTCCCGATCAGCACCCGACCGAGCCCGATCCCGGCGGTGATCACCTGGGCCGAAGGTAAGAATTTGCGCACCGACGAAACCGAACGGGCCCGTGCCTCGTAATCCTTGGTAACGGTGTCGAGCAGTGGCATCGAAGCTCCAAATCACTGGGCGGTGCGCCTGAGAGAACACGGTGTCGGTGGGTTACCGATGGGTCGCTAGCGGGAATCATTCACCATCGTTACCCGTTGGTTACAACAGCGGTGAAACACCACCAATCACCGACAACGTCACACCGATGAGCACGACAGATGCTCGTGGCTTTCGGTGCACCGATCCAGAGACTGAGCCAGTTCAGGAGGTGTCGATCATGGCAGATCGCACGCTACGTGGCAGTCGGCTGGGCGCGATCAGCTACGAAACCGAGTACGGCGCCGAGCCCGCGCCCCGCAATGTGGCGGCCTACCGCTGCCAGCGCGGGCACGAGTTCAGCGTCCCGTTCTCGGAGGAGGCGGAGATTCCCACGACGTGGGAGTGCCGACTCGACGGGACGACGGGGTTGCTCATTGACGGCCCCGAGCCGGAGGCCAAGAAGGTCAAGCCGGCACGTACTCACTGGGACATGCTGATGGAGCGGCGTTCAATCGCCGACCTCGAGGAAGTTCTCGCCGAGCGCCTGGACGTCCTGCGCGCCCGGCGCGGGCAGAAAAGCGCCTAACAGCCCGCCAGACAACACGACGCCGTCCGGACCTCGGTCCGGGCGGCGTCGTCGTCTGTTCAGCTCCTTGCGGTGGGCTCCTTGCGGCGGATCGCTTCGCGCAGCTGAGCGGCACGGTGCTGTGCACCCCACTGCCCCACCCGGACGAGCGCTTCGCGCACGATCGCGCCGCTCATCTTCGACTCGCCACGCTCGCGCTCGGCGAAGGTGATCGGCACCTCGACGATGCGGAACCCTGCCTGGAGGACGCGCCAGGCAAGGTCGACCTGGAAGCAGTAGCCCTGCGAGCTGACCGCGCGGTAGTCGATCGCTTCCAGCACCTCGCGGCGATAGGCGCGGTAGCCGCCGGTGGCGTCGCGGACGTGGATGCCGAGCGCGATCCGCACGTAGATGTTCGCGCCCCGGGACAGGACCTCGCGCCGCCGCGGCCAGTTGACGATCGCGCCGCCAGGAATCCACCGCGAGCCGAGCACGACGTCGGCGTGCTCGAGCGCGGCCAGCATTCGCGGCAGTTGCTCAGGGGCATGCGATCCGTCCGCATCCATCTCGACCAGGACGTCGTAGCCACGGGCGAGGCCCCAGCCGAACCCCGCGACATACGCGGCGCCGAGGCCGGCCTTGCCCGGCCTGTGCAGCACGTGCACGCGCGGATCCCCTGCCGCCAACCCGTCGGCGATCTCACCGGTCCCGTCCGGACTCGCATCGTCGGCCACGAGCACGTGGGCATCGGGGACGGCCGCATGCAGCCGCTCGATGATGCGCGCAACGTTGTCCCGCTCGTTATAGGTCGGGACGATGACCAGGACCCCTGTCATGTAGAGACCACTTCCTGCTTCCTGCTCAGACGGGACGCGACGACGACGGTGCCGAGCGCCAGCACGGCCAGCGCTGCGAGCACCCATTCGGGGATCTCACCGAGGGCGATAGCCGGCGTCGTACCGGTTTCCAACGGGACCGAAGCGCTGAGCAGTGCCGGCCGGAACAGTCTGCCTGACTCGCGAATCATGTCGCCGTCCGGCGTGATGATCGCTGACACCCCGGTGGTGGAAACCTGCACCACAGTTCGTCCGGTCTCGATCGCGCGGAGCTTGGTCATCGCGAGCTGCTGGTAGGTCTCCGCGGTGTGGCCGAAGGTCGCGTTGTTCGTCTGGACGACGACCAGCTGCGCGCCGGCGTCGACCGACGACTGGACCAGGTTGTCGTATGCGACTTCGAAACAGATGACGTCGCCGATCGGCACCGGGCCGCCGGTGAGCAATCCGTTCCCCGAGCCGGCAACCATGTCCTGCGTCACGAGCTTGGCGGCCGAGCTGACCGCCTCCGCGATCGCGCGCAACGGGATGTATTCGGCGAACGGCACCGGGTGTCGCTTGATGTACATCGCACCCGGCCCGGTCGTCGGCGACCAGAGGATGCCGGCGTTGCGCCGGTGGTTCGGGCCGGGTCCGGACAGGATCGCGCCGACCAGCACCGGCGCATGGACCGCCTGTACCGCGCGGGTGATCTCGGCCGCGGCCGACTTGTCGACCAGCGGGTCGACATCCGAGGCGTTCTCGGGCCAGAGCACCAGCTGCGGCTGCGCGACCCGTCCTGACTTGATCTCGGCGGCCAGCCGCATCGTCTGCGCCACATGGTTGTCGAGCACCTGGCGGGCGCGGTCCTCGAAAGCGAGGCCGCGGTCGGGGACGCTGCCCTGCACGAGCGCGATCCGCAGCGGTGTGCCGGACGGCGTCGATCGGGTCAGTCCCCACACACCGCCGGCGACGGGCAGTACCGCGAGGACGAGCACCGCGGTGACGATCCGTCGCGGCGCCCGCGACGCCAGCGCGGTGCCCAATAGCCACAGTCCGCCGCCGCTCAACGCCACGGCGAAGGTGAGCAGGGGTGCACCACCGAGCGCGATGAACCAGCGCAGTGGCGAGTCCTGCTGGCTGAAGGCGAGCCGTCCCCACGGGAACCCGCCGAACGGCAGGCGGTCGCGCAGCGCCTCTTCCAGCACCCAGGAACACGCCACCCACGCGGGCGCGCCAGGCAGCCGTTGGACGCTCGCAAGCACAGCACCGAGAAGCGCCATGAAACACGCCTCGGCGCTCGCCAGGATCAGCCACGGCGCCGCACCGACGTACTCGCCGGTCCAATGCAGCAGGGGGACGAAGAAGCCGAGCCCGTAGAGCAGTCCGAGCCACGCGCCGGTGCGGGCGCGTCGACCGTCGACCGCCCACGAAAATCCGGCGACGCTGATGATCGCGAGCGGCCAGATGCCGACGCGGGGAAACGCGAACGCAGCCGCTATGCCGGCGGCGAGCGCCGCGGCCGCGGCCCACCGCACACGGACGGTGGCGTCGACGTCCCGCACCGGGACGGGCCACCGCGAAGACATCCGTCGAGTATCACCGAGCGCGGTATCCGGGCGGCTGCGGCTCTCAGTGCCGCTCACCCGAGGCGTCCCGAGTCGAAAATGGTGCTTCCGTCGCGGACCGTTGCCAGACATTGCGGCAGGTCGCCGGAAGGGCTCAAGTCGGGCAGGCCGGTCACCGGGTCGACGGGGCCGGCCTCCCAGACCGCGAACGTGGCGGCAGCGCCGGCGACGAGCTCTCCCCCGGTGCGCCCGGCAGCCGCCCAGCCGCCGACCGTGTGGGCGGCGAAGGCGGTCGTGGCGTCTAGTGCAGCCTGCGGCTCGTGCGGATGCACCGCCGCCCGCACGGCCTCCCACGGGCCGAGCGCGGTCACCGGGGCGTCCGACCCGAAGGCGAGCGGCACGCCCGCGGCCGCCAGCTCGGCGAACGGGTTCAGCGCGCGGGCGCGGTCGGCGCCGAGCCGGGTGGCATACATGCCGCCCGTCCCGCCCCATTCGGCGTCGAACACCGGCTGCATGGACGCGGTCAGGCCGATGCGCGCCATCCGCTGCGGGTCGTGGACGTACTCGGCGTGTTCGATGCGGTGCCCCGGCCCGACCGGGCGGCCCAGGCGCTCGGCTGCCAGCTCGAACGCATCGAGCACCTGATCGACTGCCGCATCGCCGATGGCGTGGAAGCCGGCCTGCAGCCCCGCTTCGGCGCACTGCCGCACGTGCTCGGCGACGTCGGCGGTGTCGAAGCGCAGCATGCCGGTGGTGTCCGGTCGGTCGGCGTACGGCGCGTGCAGCGCGGCAGTGTGCGAGCCGAGGGAGCCGTCACAGAACAGGTCGCCGGCCGCGCCGACGGCCCCGAGTTCCCGCGCCACGTCCACGCCGAACAGCTCGCCCCAGTAACCGATCACCTCGGGTAGCGGCTCCTCACGGGCCAGCGCAAGCAGCCCGGTGAGGTCGTCCCCGCTCGAGATGGCCGGGCCGGCCATCTCGTGGACGCAGGCGATGCCGAGCGCGGCCGCGCGCTGCAGGGCGGCGCGTTGCAGTTCGGTTGTCCGGCCGGCCCCGAGGGCACCGAGCGCGGCTGTCCGGGCCGCGTCGTGGGCCGTGCGGGTGAGCAGGCCGTCCTGCTGGTAGCCGGCGAGCTCGCGCACGCCGGAAATGCTGGCGAGCAGCGCCGACGAGACCACCGCGCTGTGCGCGTCGACCCTCGCCAGGTAGACCAGCCCGCCGTACCCGGCGCGGTCCAGCTCGGCGGCTGTCGGCGGCCGTTGCTCGGGCCAGCGCGTGTCGTCCCAGCCGCCGCCGAGCACCGGCCGCCCGCGACCCGCACGGGCGGCCCGATCGACGCGATCCAGCGCTTCGCGCAGCGAGTTCGCACCGGCCAGGTCGAGTCCGGTCAGCGCCAGTCCGGTGCCGGTGGCGTGGATGTGGGCATCCACGAAGGCCGGCGTCACCAGGGCGCCGGCGAGATCGACGATCCGGATACCTGGACTCTGATCGGCCTGCGTGTCGCGTCCGATCCACGTGATCGAGGTGCCGTCGATCATCATCGCGGTTTCGTCACGAACCGCCCGGTGATAGAGCCGACCGTTGCGGTAAAGGGTGCGCACGCGGGAGAGTCTGCCAGCGAAGGTCGATAACGTTTCCGGTGTCAGCGAAGGTGGTGACCCGACAGGTGGCAGCAAGCATCGAAGATGTCGCGCGGCTGGCTGGGGTCTCAATCGCGACGGTGTCGCGAGCTTTGCGCGGCCTGCCCGATGTCGCCGCGACCACCCGTAACCGGGTCCTGGAAGCCGCGTCCGAACTCGATTACGTGGCCTCCCCCTTCGCCGCGCGGCTGGCCAGCGGTCGTACCGCGACCGTCGGCGTAGTCGTCCCGTTCGTGAATCGCTGGTTCTTCTCCGAAGTGATCGACACCGTCGAGACGTCTCTCCGGAAGGCCGGCTTCGACCTGCTGCTCTACAACCTCGGCGACGAGCAGGGCCGGTCTCGCTTCTTCGACGTCATGCCGATGCGCAAGCGCGTCGACGCCGTTCTCGTGGCCAGCCTCGTGCTGTCCGACGACGAGATCAAGGCGCTCGAATCGCTGCACTGCCCTGTCGGGCTGCTGGGTTTCCCACGATCAGGTTTCCTGTCGACCCGCATCGACGACGTCGCGTCGGCCAAGGCCGCTGTCACGCATCTGACCGACATGGGTCACCGGCGCGTGGCCCTCATCGGCGGCGACACCGACGACCCGATGCGCTTCACCCCGCCGCTGCACCGCGCGGACGGATACCGCGAAGCGCTTGCTGCCGTCGGCGTCAAAGCTGATCCCGCGCTCGAGGTGCTCGGCTACTTCACCACTGCCGGTGGCGAGCAGGCCTGCAACGCCTTGATGCAGAACCCGGATCCGCCGACGGCGATCTTCGCCGAGAGTGACGAGATGGCGTGTGGCGCGATGCGGGCGCTGCGCAAACTCGGTCGCAAGGTGCCCGAAGACGTCGCGATCATCGGGTTCGACGATCATCCGATGGCCGAACTGATGGATCTGTCGACGGTGCGACAACCGGTCAACGGCCAGGCACTGGACGTCACCACCCGACTGCTCGCGACGATCGCCTCGGGCGAGCAGACCAACGGCGCGGGCGCCACCACCGCCTCCGACGTCGTGCTGCCGACCGAGATCGTCGTGCGCGGCAGCACCGACTCAACGCGGACGGTTTACTAGCCAGAATGCTGATGCTCGTCGACGCGGCGAACCTGTACTTCCGCGCGTTCTACGCGCTGCCCGAGTCGATCACCGCGCCGGACGGCCGTCCCGTGAACGCGATCCGCGGCTACATCGACATGACCGCGGCGCTGATCGACAAGCGCCGGCCGACCCGACACGTCGCCTGCCTCGATCTCGACTGGCGACCGGCCTTCCGCGTGCGCGCCGTCCCGTCCTACAAAGCGCATCGCATCGCCAAGGGCGGCGGCGAGGACGTCCCTGACGCGCTGAAACCGCAGATCCCCGTCCTGCTCGAGGTGCTTGCCGCCGTGGGTTTGGCGACCACCGGCGCCAAGGGATTCGAGGCGGACGACGTGATCGCGACGATCGCGGCCCGCGACGACGACACGGTCGAGGTCGTGAGCGGCGACCGGGATCTGCTCGCGGTCGCGACCGAGCGCGTGACCGTGCTCTACACCGGCAAGGGCATCGGGAAGATGGAGGCGATGGGGCCCGATCAGGTGCAGGCGAAGTACGGCGTCCCCGCAGCCAACTACGCCGACTTCGCGATCATGCGGGGTGACCCGAGCGACGGGCTGCCGGGCGTGCCGGGCGTCGGTGAGAAGACCGCCGCCTCGCTGGTCGCCAGGTTCGGGACGATCGAGGACATCGTCGCGGCCGCCGAGGCACGGTCGGACGGTTTTCCGTCCGGATCGGCCACCAAGATCCTGGCGGCGCGCGACTACCTCGCGGTCGCGCCCGATGCCGTGCGCGGGCGCGTGGACGCCGGCGTACCCGCGCTCGACGACGCATTACCCGCCGAGCCCGCCGATGCCGAGCGGCTCGTCGAACTGTCCGAGCAGCTCGGCATCGAGTCGTCGTTGAACCGGTTGCTGAACGCCATCCAGAAGGCGCTGAGCGTCGGCTAGTTCTGCGCCACCTCGTACGTTCCGCTGTCGTTGGTCAAGGTGACCGTGAAGGTGCGTCCGTCGCCACCGCGGCACTGGAACTTCTTGCCCTGCGAGATCTCGATGTTCTGACCGCCGTTGCAGGTCACGCTCGACTCGGAGAAGTTCTGCTGGATGTAGCTCTCGACCGCGGCGTGCTTGAGGTTGGTCTTGAAACCGAGGAACGACGGCTTGACCACGAACACGAGGGCAATAGCGATGATGATGATGACCGCGAGGGCGATCAGCGAATAGAGCAGCCCGCGGCTCTTTTTCTGTCCCGGTGCCTGGGCGTAGTCGGAGGTCGCATAGCTCTGCTGGTTGTAGGCCTGGCCGTAGCCGCCGGCCGGCTGGTTGTAATCCTGCTGGCCATACGCCGGCTGGCCGGAACCCTGCTGGCCGTACGGCGACTGCTGTCCATAGCCCTGCTGGCCGTAACCTGCCTGCGGCTGACCGTAGCTCTGCTGTCCGTAACTTGGTTGGCCGTATGCGGGCTGGCCGTATGCGGGTTGGGCATAGCCCTGCTGGCCGTAGTCCTGCTGGCCCGCCTGGCCGTAACCAGGCTGCTGGCCGTAGGTCGGCTGCTGTCCATAACCTTGCTGGCCGTAGTCCTGCTGGCTCGGCTGGCCGTAGCTCTGCTGTCCGTAGCTCTGCTGGCCGTAGTCCTGTTGGCCGTAACCGGGCTGCTGGCCGTAGGTCGGCTGCTGCTCGTAAGTGTGCTGGCCCGGCTGCGCGTACCCGGGCTGCTGGTCGCTGACCGGCTCGAACGCGGTCGTCTGCTGCGGGTCACTCGGCTGCGCGGCGGGAGTGGTGTCCTTCGACAGCGGGATGTACGCGGTGTCGGCCGAGGGGTCCGGCTGCGCCTGGCCGGGAAGGGTGCCGTCGTCAGTCGGCTGCTGCTCGGCCTGCTGCTCGAGCCTGTTGCGCGGGCTGCTGGTCCGCGTTCTGTGCGGCCGGTGCTTCATCCTGGGCCGGCGCGTCCTGGGCCGGCGCGTCCTGGGCCGGCGCGTCCTGGGCCGGCGGCTCGTCCTGCGCGGGCGGCTGCTGGCTCGGTGGTTGGCTCGGCGGTTGGTTCGGCGGTTGGTACGGGTTCGGTTGCGGCCATTGCTGGTAGCCGCCGCCCTGGTAACCGCCCTGCTGCGGGTCCTGCGGCGGGTAGCCACCCTGCGGGGGCGGCGGCCATTGCTGGCCGGGGTAGTTCTGCTGGTTCCCCGAGTCGCTCATACCGATTTCCCCGCTATCCCTCTCATCGCCACGACGTCCTGAGGCCAGGCGCGTGTGCTGGCTGCGAACACGCTACTGCGAAAGGCCCGCGAGGTCAGTAACCGTTGGGGCAATGCGTCGCGGACGGGCCGAGCGCAGCGCCGCTCACAGCTGCATGCTCTGTGCCACGACTCCGCGCCGCACGGCTGCCGCCGCTGCGCGTGCGGTGGCGGCGAGCGGCTCCGGTTCGCCGCCGGGTGCGGGGATGCCGGACAGCTGATCGAGCAGGTCGAGCACCTGCTTGCACCAGCGCACGAAGTCCCCCGCGGACAGCTCCGCGCCGTTGTTGCCGGCCGCCTCGAGCGCCGCGTCGAGCCGGTCACCACGCGCCCACCGGTAGATGGCGCCGACCAGTCCCGGCTGCGGCTCGCGGCTGGGCGTGAGGCCGAGTTCTTCCTCGTCCTCGACGACCTGCGCCCAGATCCGGACCGACGTCGCCAGCGCATCGCGCACCGCCACGCTCGGCATGCGCTCGACCGGCTGCTCGTCACGCCGAGGCTCGTATACGAGCACCGAAACGACCGCGGCGAGCTCGGCCGGGTTGAGCGCGTCCCAGATGCCGGCGCGCAGGCATTCGGCGATGACCAGGTCGGACTCGGACCAGATCCGGGCGAGTTGTCGCCCGGCCGGGGTGGTCTCGTCCTGCGCGAGGTAGCCGCGGCGATCGAGCAGCTTGCAGATGCGGTCGAAGCGCCTGCCGAGCGAACCGGTGCGGCCCTCGATGCGGCGCCGCAGATCGTCGGTGTCGCGTTCGAGGCGCACGTGGCGCTCGGCCCAGCGCATGTGCTGTTCACGGTCGTTGCACCCGTGGCAGGGATGCGCGCGCAGCGCGGCGCGCAGGTCGAGAATCTCGCCGTCGTCGGCCGCGCCGGAGCCGGCCTTGCGGCGTGGGCGCTGTTCGGGCGCGATGTCGAGTGCTCGCAGGCTGGACACGAGGTCGCGGCGCACCTGCGGCGAGCGGTGGTCGACCTTCTTCGGCACGCGGACCGACCCGAGCACCTCGGCGGTGACGGGGAAGTCGACCATCGACAGTCGACCGGCCCAGCGCCGCTCGGTCACCACCAGCGGATGCGGGTCGTCGCGCGGATGCACGCCCGGGTCGAGCACGATCGCGAGCCCCGCCCGCTTGCCCGACGGGACCCTGATGACGTCACCGGGACGCAGCGACTCGAGCGACTGCGCGACGGCCGCGCGGCGGTTCTTCGCGCCCTGTCGCGACAGCTCGCTCTCACGCTCGGACAGGGCGCGACGTAGCTGTGCGTACTCGCGGATATCGCCCAGCTCGCAGGTCAGCTGCTGCTCGTACTCGTGCAGGGTCTGCTCGTTGCGCCGGATCTGCTTCGCCAGCCCGGCCACGCCCCGGTCGGCCTGGAATTGCGCGAACGACGACTCGAGCAGTTGCCGCGCCGCCGCTCGTCCCATCTGCCCGACGAGGTTGACCGCCATGTTGTAGGAGGGACGAAACGACGACCGCAGCGGATAGGTGCGCGTCGAGGCGAGACCGGCCACGCGGCCGGGATCGACCTCGGGACTCCAGAGCACCACGGCGTGGCCCTCGATGTCGATCCCGCGCCGACCCGCCCGTCCGGTCAGCTGCGTGTACTCGCCGGGGGTGAGGTCGGCATGGGTCTCGCCGTTGAACTTGCTCAGCCGTTCGAGCACCACAGTGCGTGCCGGCATGTTGATGCCGAGGGCGAGCGTCTCGGTCGCGAAGACGGCCTTCACGAACCCTCGGACGAACAGTTCTTCGACGGTCTCCTTGAACACGGGGACGAGACCAGCGTGATGCGGTGCGATGCCGCGCCGCAAGCCGTCACGCCACTCCCAGTAGCCGAGCACGTCGAGGTCCTCGCCGGGGATGTTCGCGCACCGCTCGTCGACGATTGCGTCGATCTGGTCGCGCTCGTCCTCGGTCGTGAGCCACATCCCGGCGTACACGCATTGCTGCACGGCCGCGTCACATCCGGCGCGGCTGAACACGAAGGTGATCGCGGGCAACAGGCCTTCGCTGTCGAGACGCGCAATCACGTCGGGACGAGGCGTCGGGCGCCAACCGCGCAGCCCGCGCGGGCCGCCGCGTCGGTTGTATGCGCCGGGGTCCAGAAAGCGCATGCGCTCGTTGACGTATCGGGTGAGCTCCGGGTCGACGTTCGCGCTGTCGGCGGAGCCGAAGAGATCGAACATGCGCTTGCCGATCAGCATGTGCTGCCACAGCGGGACCGGACGTTGCTCGTGGACGATCACCTTCGTCTCGCCACGGACCGAGACGAGCCACTCGCCGAACTCCTCGGCGTTCGACACGGTTGCCGAGAGCGACACCATCCGCACCGAAAGCGGCAGGTGGATGATGACCTCTTCCCACACCCCGCCGCGGAACCGGTCGCCGAGATAGTGCACCTCGTCCATGACGACGTAGCCGAGTTCGGCAAGCGACGAACTGCCGACGTAGAGCATGTTGCGCAGTACCTCGGTCGTCATGACGACGATCGGCGCATCGGCGTTGATCGAGTTGTCGCCGGTGAGCAGGCCGACCCGATCGGGGCCGTGGCGTTGCACGAGATCGTTGTACTTCTGGTTCGACAGCGCCTTGATCGGCGTCGTGTAGAAGCACTTCTGCCCGGACGCGAGCGCGAGATGCACTGCGAACTCGCCGACGACTGTCTTGCCGGCTCCCGTCGGCGCGCACACCAGCACGGCGTAGCCGTCCTCGAGCGCCGTGCACGCGTCGATCTGGAATCCGTCGAGCTGGAACGGCAGGCCGCCGCGGAAATCGTGCAGCGCAGGACGCTCGGATCGCCGCCGCGCGGCGACATACCGTTCGCTCGGCGACGACATGGCGTCCAGCGTAGTTACCCTCGGCCACACTGTCGGCGCGCCGTGCACCGCGCTCGTCAAGTCGACCGAGGTCATGATCGGTGTCGAGGACTAGCGACTGCTAGGTCGTATCGCCCCAGCTGTCGTCGCCGGTGGTCAGCGGCTGCGGGACGGCGTCGATCGAGGACGGGGTGTCGTCGTCGAGGTGCTCCTCGGAGCGCGCCTCGGCGACGCGGCGCGCCTTGCGCCGATCGTGCACGACAGCGAACAGCACCGCTCCCTCGAACAGCAGCACCATCGGGATGGCCATCGCGCACATCGTGAACGGGTCAGTGGTCGGCGTCGCGACCGCCGCGAACAAGAAGATCAGGAAGATCGCGATCCGCTGCGACTTCTTCAGGAAGCGCGACGGCAGTGCGCCGGCTAGGTTCGCCATCACGACCAGCAGCGGCAACTCGAACGCCGCACCGAAGATCACCATCATCAGCGTGACGAACGAGATGTAGTCGCTGACGGTCAACTGCGCGGCGGTGCCGTTGCCGCCCTGCTCGATCACGATCTTCAAACCCTTGGCGAGGACGAGGTAGGCCAACGCCATACCCGCCGCGAACAGCACCGAGGACATGAGGACGAACACGATCGTGTAGCGCCGCTCCTTCTTGCGCAGGCCCGGCGTGATGAACGCCCAGATCTGGTAGAGCCACAGCGGGGCGGTGAGCACGGCGCCCGCGATCGCGGAAACCTTCAGTCGCGTCGTGAAACCGTCCAGTGCGCCGTGATAGATGAGGACACAGCCCTTGCCCGGTTGCGTGTAGCGATACTTCGCCGGCACCTCGCAGTAGGGGTGCTTCAGAAATTCCAGGATCTGGCTGTAGAACACCCAGCCGAAGACGGCACCGATCGCGACGATGAGCAGCATCCAGATGATGCGGCGGCGTAACTCCCGCAAGTGGTCCATGACCGACATGCGGCCCTCGGGATTGGACCGCCGGCGCCGTACCTTGCGCGCGACCTTGGCCACGTCAGTGCCGCGCCTCGATCATTCGCACCTGCACTGCGGACACCTCGTCCTGAAGGTCGGTGAGCGCACCCGACAGTTGCTCCAGCTTGGCGAGATCGCCGTGGAGCCGCTTGCTCTTCCAGGTCAGTTCGTACGCGCAGAAGGCGACCACGACGCCGGCGAGGACGACGGCACCTATCCAGACGAACAGCACGATCACGGTAGAACCCTACGTCGCGGCGTACACGGCGAGGGCCGCGGCAGCATCGGACCGGATCGATTCGGCCAGCCAGCCGGGTGAGAGCACCGCGACCTGCCCGCCCGAGCCCAGCACCAGCGCGCGCACCCACGCCGGTTCGGAGACACGCAGCGACACCTGCAGCGCGCCGTCGTCGAGCTCGGTGACCTCTTCGTGCGGGTAGTAGTCGGCGACCCACGCATAGGCCTCGGACAGTCGCAGCACGGCGAGCAGATGTTCGGACGCGGGTTGGTAGACGCCCTCGGCGAGGTCACGCAGTTGCAGTCCCTGGGGCGGCCGGGCCGGCTCGTCGAGCAGCCGCACGTCCTCGATGCGGTCGACGCGGAACACCCGCACACCCTCGGCATTGCGGCACCACGCCTCGAGATAGGAGTGCCCGTCGGCCTCGAACACCCGCAGCGGATCGACGACGCGCTGTGACGACTCGTCGCGTGCGGCGGTGTAGTAGCGCAATTCGAGCGCGCGCGACTCGGCGATCGAGCGATGCAGCACCGGCAGCAGCCGCGTCGTCAGGTCGAGGGCGACCGTCACCGTCGCGTCATCGACCGCTCCCCCGGCGGCGGTCTCGACCTTGGCGAGCGCGCGCTGCACTGCGTCGCTGTCGGCCAACCCCGGCGTCTCGGCGAGCGTGCGCAACGCGACGGCGAGCGCGAGGGCTTCCTCGGCCGAAAGCCGCAGTGGACGCGACATGCCGGCGTCGAAGATCACCGACACCGTCTCTCCCTCGAAGGACAGGTCGATCAGGTCGCCCGGGCCGTGGCCGGGCAACCCGCACATCCACAGCAGCTGCAGGTCGCGACGCAGTTGCTGCTCGGTCACGCCGAAGTCGTCGGCTGCCTCGGCGACCTTGATGCCCGGATGTGCTTGCAGGTACGGGACGAGCGCGAGCAGCCGCGGCAACCTCTGCTCGTTGGCGTTGGCGCGCGTCATGCCAGGCTCCCGGCAGCTGCGCGCAATCGGCTGATGACCGCATCTGCGAGTTCGGGGGGATCGACGACATGCGCTGCCGACCCGGCCGCGGCGACCTGTCGGGCCAGCCAGTGCAGGTCGACGTAGCTGATCTCGAGCGTGCCGTCGACGTCTTTCTCGGCGATGCGCCGCAGCGACGCGACCCCTGGCCCGCTCACCCGCACGTGGGCGAGCTGGGTGTCCTCGGCGGCACGTCCGCTGACCATCTCGAGCAGGTTCACGTCGTCCGGGCGTTCGAACGCCGCGGGAGAACCAAGTGCCTCGACGCGGCCGACGATGCGCGAAAGCCGGAAGATGCGCGGCTCACCCCGGTCGCGGTCGAAACCCGCGACGTACCAGCGCCCGCGCCATGACAACACACCCCAGGGTTCGAGCGTTCGCGTCTGAGCGGATCCCGCTCCGGACTTGAGGTAGTCGAAACTCACAGCTCGCGCTGTACGCGCGGCGTCGATGAGCGCGGGCAGACTCGGGTCGCTCGTGTCGAGATCGGGAACTGCGCCGGGCGGCGCATCGTCCTGGACGGGTGTGCCCGCCGCCCTGAGCTTCATCAGCGCAGAGCGGGCCTGCTCGCCGAGGGTCGCGGAGCGCCACAGCCGGCTGGCGAGGCCGACCGCGGCCGCCTCGGCGGCGTCGAACTCGATCGGCGGCAACTCGTACTCGCCGCGCTTGATCCGATAGCCGTCCTCGCTGTCGAAGTGTGAGTTGCGGCCGGTCTCGAGCGGGATGCCGAGTTCGCGCAGTTCGGCCTTGTCGCGTTCGAACATGCGCTTGAACGCCTCGTCGGTGGCCCTGCTGCCGTCGCCGGCTTCGTAGCCGGGGACGGCGTCGCGGATGCGCTCGGCGGTCAGGAACTGGCGGGTCGAGAGCAGGCAGATGACCAGGTTGACCAGTCGCTCTGCCCGCCGTGCCGCCATGTCCTCGAAACTAATGCCCGTACGGCGACGCGGCGCCGAGGCGCGCGTGTCCGATCGCGTGTTCGAGCCGGTGGGCATGGGTACCAGATTAGTGGTGACGCGTTGCTATTTCGGCGCTGGACGGGCCTCGTTCGGAACCGCTCGCGAGGCTCGGGTCCCGGCGTCGGTCCGAGCGCGGTCCTGGCGTCGCGCCGATGACTGCTCGCTCGGCAAGCGTCGCTCACATTGAGGCGATGAGCTTCTCGACCCGCTCGTCGACGGCGCGGAACGGGTCCTTGCACAAGACGGTGCGCTGGGCCTGGTCGTTCAGCTTCAGGTGGACCCAGTCGACGGTGAAGTCGCGCCGCTTGTCCTGGGCACGCTTGATGAAGTCACCGCGCAGCTTCGCGCGTGTCGACTGCGGCGGCACGCTCTTGGCCTCGAACACCGCCAGGTCGGACACGATCCGGTCGACTGCGCCGCGCTTCTGCAACAGGTAGTAGAGGCCGCGCTTGCGCGAGATGTCGTGGTAGGCGAGGTCGAGCTGCGCAACCCGCGGCGACGACAGCGGCAGGTCGTGCTTGGTGCGGTATCTGTCGATGAGCTGGTACTTCGTCGCCCAGTCGATCTCACGGTCGATCAGTGTGAGGTCCTGTTTGTCGACCGCATCGAGGGTGCGTCCCCACAGCTCGAGCACGCGCTTGGACGACGCGTCGGAGCCGGTGCGTTCGACGTAGTCGACAGCCCGCGTGTAGTACTCGCGCTGGATGTCGAGCGCGCTCGCGGTGCGTCCGGCCGCCAACCGGATGGGACGGGTGCCCGCGAGGTCGTGGCTGATCTCGCGGATCGCCCGGATCGGGTTCTCGAGGGTGAGATCGCGGAAGGTGACGCCGTCCTCGATCATGCGCAGCACCAGGTGCGCCGAACCGACCTTCAACATCGTGGTCGACTCGTTCATGTTCGAGTCGCCGACGATCACGTGCAGCCGACGGTAACGCTCGGCGTCGGCGTGCGGCTCGTCGCGGGTGTTGATGATCGGACGCGATCGAGTGGTCGCCGACGACACGCCTTCCCAGATGTGTTCGGCGCGCTGGCTCACGCAATAGACGGCGCCGCGCGGAGTCTGCAGCACCTTGCCCGCGCCGCAGATCAGTTGGCGTGTAACGAGAAACGGGATCAGTACGTCGGCGAGCCGGGTGAACTCACCGTGCCGGCCGACCAGGTAGTTCTCATGGCAGCCGTACGAGTTCCCGGCCGAGTCGGTGTTGTTCTTGAACAGGTAGATGTCGCCGGCGATGCCCTCGTCGTGCAGTCGCTTCTCGGCGTCGACGACGAGTCCTTCGAGGATGCGCTCCCCCGCCTTGTCGTGCGCGACCAGACTCTCGAGCGTGTCGCACTCGGGCGTCGCGTATTCAGGGTGGCTGCCGACGTCGAGATACAGCCGTGCGCCGTTCTTCAGGAACACGTTGGACGAGCGGCCCCACGACACGACCCGACGGAACAGGTAGCGCGCGACCTCATCCGGAGACAGCCGGCGCTGACCGTGGAACGTGCACGTGACGCCGTACTCGTTCTCGATCCCGAAGATCCGCCGCTGCATGGCATCCACCGTAGCCGGACAAGGTTGCCATCACGTCGCACTCGTCGCGTTGCCGACCGCGGCGTGGCGGGATACGTTCAGGTTCGACACTGTCCGTTTTGCACCTTTTGCAACCTACGAAAGGGACGCCCGTGCTCGCCACCCTGCGCCGGCCGACCACCGTCGTCGCCGCCGTCCTCGCCGCTGTCGTCGCCGCTGTCGTCGCGGCAGCCCTCGCCCTCGTCCCGTCCACTGCCGGCGCGGCAACCGACCACCACTTGCTGCGCTTCAAGCCGATCTCCGTCCCCGCGATCGGCACGCCGCTGCAGGCCAAGGTCGTGCGCAACGGCTACAACCAGGACGGTCAGAACTGGTCCGGCTATGCGGCCACCGGTTCCGGCTTCAGCTCGGTGACCTCGAACTGGACCGAGCCGAGCGTCACCTGCAACTCGACCAACGACCTGTTCGCGCCGTGGGTCGGCATCGACGGCTACGGCACGCCGACCGTCGAGCAGACCGGCGTCGCCACCGACTGTTCGAGCGGTCGACCCGTCTATCAGGGCTGGTACGAGATGTATCCGGCGTCGCCCGTCTACTACAGCAACCCCGTCTCGCCGGGTGACTCGATCACCGCGACGGTCACCCGCAGCGGGACGACCTACGCGCTGAAGCTGACCGACAACACCCAGGGCTGGACCAAGACCACCAATCAAACGCTCGCCGCGACCAACGCCAGCGTCGAGGTGATCATGGAGTCGCCGACCGGCGCATACCCGAACTTCGGCGCGGTGAACTTCAGCGGCTCGACCGTGGACGGCGCCCCGCTGGGCAACACCAACCCGGTCGCGCTCGACGCCAGCAACTCCGGCGGCTTCGAGGACCACACCAGCGCGCTGAGCGGCGGCACGGACTTCTCGATCAGCTACCTGCGCGAGTAGTTCCACCTTGCGTGGTTGCTTTACATGTGGCACTTTCATGTAAAGCAACCACGCGGAGGTGTGTCCGATGACAGCGACCCTGTCCGGACGGGCGGTGCGCAGCACCGAGCGTCCCGATTGGCGTGACGGCAAGCGCTACCTGTGGCTGATCGGAGCCGTCGTCCCGAGCTTCCTGTTCGCCGGCTGGGGCCTGGTGAACCTCACCGGGCTCGGCCTGTTCTGGTGGATCGGGCCGATGTTCATCTACGTCCTGATCCCGCTGCTGGACGTAGTCATCGGCACCGACCCGACGAACCCGCCTGACGACGTCATCGCCTGGCTCGAGCAAGACCGCTACTACCGCTGGGTGACCTACGCCTTCTTGCCTTTGCAGTACGTCGCGCTGGTCACCGGCTGCTGGCTGATCGCGTTCCACGACGGACTCGGCGTGGTTGACAAGCTCGGGATCGCGTTCACCCTCGGGACGCTGAATGGCATCGCGATCAACACCGCGCACGAACTCGGGCACAAGAAGGAACACGCCGAGCGCTGGTTGGCCAAGATCGCACTCGCACCGACGGGCTACGGGCACTTCTTCATCGAGCACAACCGTGGTCACCACGTTCGCGTGGCGACACCCGAGGACCCTGCGTCGTCACGGCTCGGCGAGTCGTTCTGGGCATTCCTGCCGCGCACCGTATGGGGTTCGCTGCGCAACGGTTGGAGCCTCGAACGCAAGCGACTGCGCCGGATGGGCAAGCACACCTTCTCGCTGCGCAACGACATCCTCAACGCGTGGGCGATGACGGTCGTGCTGTGGGCAGCACTCATTGCAGCGTTCGGCGTCGGTATCGCCCCGTACCTCGTCATCCAGGCAGTGTTCGGGTTCTGCCTGCTCGAGGCGGTCAACTACCTCGAGCACTACGGCCTGCTGCGTCAGCAACTCGACAACGGCCGGTGGGAGCGCGTCACGCCTCGCCACAGCTGGAACAACAACAATGTCACGACCAACCTGTTCCTCTATCACCTGCAGCGGCACAGCGATCACCACGCGAACCCGACGCGGCGTTACCAGGCGCTGCGGCATTTCGAGGAGTCGCCGCAACTGCCGAGCGGGTACGCGACGATGATCGTGCTCGCCTACTTCCCGCCGTTGTGGCGGCGGGTGATGGATCGCCGGGTGCTCGCGCACTACGGCGGCGATGTCACACTCGCCAACATCAAGAGGCCATGAGCGCGTACAGGTGCGAGGTATGCGGGTACGTCTACGACGAACAACGTGGCGAACCGCGTGAAGGGTTTGCACCCGGTACCTCGTGGACGGACGTCCCGGACGACTGGGCCTGCCCGGACTGCGGAGTGCGCGAGAAGGTCGACTTCATCGAGGTTTCCACTTGACGGTTCGAGACGCCATCGTCGACGCGGTTGACACGCTCGTCCGCGAACGCGGGTGGTCGGCGACCACGATGGCCGACGTCGCCCGTGCCGCCGGCGTCAGCCGGCAGACGGTCTACAACGAATTCGGCACGCGACAGGAGCTCGTCCAGGCCTATGTGCTGCGAGAGATCGAGTCACTAGTCGGCGCGGTCGAAGCGCACGTACGGGCACACCACGACGACGCGCGCGCCGCACTGTCCGGCGCGTTCGGACTGTTCCTGAAACTGGCCTCGGACGAGCCGTTGGTGCGCATCATCGTCGCCGATGCCGAGGGCGGCGAGCTGATCCGCCTGTTGACGACGACCGGCCTCGCGGTCGCGACCGAGCGGGTCGGCGCACTCATCCAGGACGTGTGGCCCCAAGCCGGCCGCGAGGACGCCCGGCTCGTCGCCGCGACGCTCGCCCGGCTCGCGATCAGCCACGCCCTCGTCCCACTCGAGTCGGCCGAGGATTCCGCCGTCGCGGTCACCCGCCTGGTCGGACCGTTCGTCGACGAGATCCTGGGGCGCGGATAGTCGCGACGGCGTGTCGGGGCATAACCCATCGCGAGTCACCTCGTTGTTACTTGTAGGTAACCCCCTATTCGAGGAGCGCCATGCGCCGCACCGTCGCCGCCGCCGTAGCCACCGCCCTGACCGCCACCGCGGCGGCCGCACTCGTCGGCGCGGGCCCTACGTCGGCCGCCACCCCGAAGTACACCGTGCGTACGCTGCACTTCCTCGTGCACACCGACCCCAAGGGCGGCACGCCCTGCGACATCGTCGGTGACCTGTACACGCCGCGCGATGCCAGCCCGACGCATCGGGTGCCGGCGATCCTGACGACGAACGGTTTCGGCGGGTCGAAGGACGACCAGGCCGGCATCGGCAAGGCGTTCGCCAGCCGCGGGTATGAGGTGCTGTCCTACTCCGGGCTCGGCTTCGGCGGCAGTGGTTGCAAGATCACCCTGGACGACCCCGACTACGACGGCCGGGCCGGCAGCCAGCTGGTGTCGTTCCTCGGCGGGGCGCCGGGCATCGCGTTCGCCGACGCCAAACACACCCAGAAGGTCGCTCCGCTGAACGTGGTCATCCACGACAAGCGCGACCACCTCGGCCACGCGAGCCGCTACGACCCGCGCGTGGGCATGATCGGTGGCTCGTACGGCGGTGAGATCCAGTTCGCGGTCGCGGACAAGGATCCGCGGCTGGACACCATCGTCCCGCTGATCACCTGGAACGACCTCACCTACTCCCTCGCCCCGAACAACACCGACCAGGTGCGCGGCGTGACCACGTCCAACCCCGGCGCGATCAAGCTGACGTGGGGCCTGCTGTTCTCCGCCGACGGCGCGGCGGACGGGCTCTCGGGCGGCCAGACCGACCCACAGCGCGACCTCGGCTGCCCCAACTTCGCGACGTTCGTGTGCCCGGCGCTGGCGACCGGCGGATCGACCGGCTACTTCCAGCCCGACGCACTCCACGCCTTCCGGCACGCCTCGGTGGCGAGCTACATGAAGCACATTCGCATCCCCACCCTGCTGATCCAGGGCGAGAACGACACGCTGTTCAACCTCAACGAGGCCGCGGCCAACTACCGCGCGCTGCGCGCGCAGCACACGCCGGTCAAGATGATCTGGCAGTCGTGGGGTCACTCGCAGTCGACGCCGGCGCCGGGCGAGCTCAACCTGGCCAACCCGAACCCGCGCACACAGTATGAGACGCAGCGCGTGGCCGCATGGTTCGACCACTACCTCAAGGGCCACACCGGCACCTCGACCGGCCCGCAGTTCAGCTACTTCCGCGACTGGGTGCAGTACAAGGGCATCGCAACCCCGGCCTACCAGAGCGCATCGCACTTCCCGGTCGGCGGGCTGCGGACGTTCTATCTCGGCAACAAGACGCTGTCGACGAGCTCGAAGCACATCGACACCACCGCACAGCAGTTCGTGACACCGGCGGCGGGCGCACCGACGTCGGTGAACCCGGTCGACGTGATCGGCAGCTACAGCTCGCAGGGCCCGCCCGAGACCGATTCGCCGGCCAACTCGGCGACCTGGGACGGCGCGAAGCTCGCTCACGCGATGGTCGTGGTGGGTTCGCCGCGCCTGACGCTGAAGGTCGACTCGCCCACAGCTGCCGGCACGCAGTCGCAGGGGCCCGCCGGTCAGCTGGTGCTGTTCGTGAAGGTGAAGGACGTCGCGGCCGACGGTTCCGGCGCCCTGATCAAGGGACTCGAGGCGCCGATTCGGGTCGCCAACGTGTCCAAGCCATTCACCGTGCGGCTGCCGGGCATCGTCCATCGGTTCGCCAAGGGCCACCACCTCGAACTGATCGTCGCGTCCGGAACGCCGAACTACCGCGGCGGCCTCACGGCCAACCCGGTTTCGATCGCCGGTGGTCCGGGCCAGCGGCTCGTCCTGCCCGTCACGCAGGGGTGATCGCGGCCTCACTAACGTGAGGCCTATGAGTGGATTTGCTTCGTTCGACGATTTCCTCGCGGTCAGCCGCGTGGACGGCCTCGCCCTGTCCCCGGACGGATCACGGCTGGTCGCCGCGATCAGCGAACTCAGCGACGACGGCGACAAGTTCGTCAGCTCGCTGTGGGAGCTTGATCAGGCCGGTAACGCGCCGGCACGGCGGCTGACGCGATCGAGCAAGGGCGAGAAGGCGCCGACGTTCCTGCCGGACGGGTCGCTGCTGTTCACCTCGGGCCGCGACGCCGACGACGACGAGCCGCCGGCGCTGTGGCGACTCCCTGCGATCGGCGAGTCGGAGCGGGTGCTCAAGCGCCCGGGCGGCGTGAACGCGACCAGCGTCGCCCTCTCCTCCGGCACCGTCATCGTCGCGACGAAGGCGTTCGCCGGGACGTCCGACGCCGAGGCGGACGAGAACAAGCGAACGGCGCGCAAGGACAAGAAGATCACCGCGGTGCTGCACACCGAGTCACCGGTGCGGTTCTGGGACCACGATCTCGGACCCGACCAGGTACGGCTGCTCGCGCTGCGCGATCTCGACGCCGACCCGGTCGACTTGACGCCCGATCCGGGGCGCGCCCTCGACGAGACCAGCTTCGCCGTCACACCCGATGGCTCGACCCTCGTCGTCGCCTGGAACGTGCCGGACGAGCCAGGCTTCCCGCGGGCCCAACTCATCGCGATCGACACCTCTGACGGTTCGCGCCGCACGCTGGCGGACGAACCGCACGTCTTCTACTCGTCGCCGTCCGTTTCGCGCGACGGCGCGTCGGTCGTGTGCATGCGCGGGATCGACTCCGACTACGACAACCCGCCGAGGAATTCGCTGTGGCGCATCGATCTCGCCTCAGGCGAGGGACGCGAGCTGGTGGCCGACCCTGACCTGTGGCCGGCCGCACCGCAGTTCTCGGCCGACGGCAGCGCTATCTTCTTCACCGCCGACCAGCAGGGACACTGCCCGGTGTTCCGCGTCGAGGTCGAGTCGGGCGAGGTCACTCGGGTCACCGCGGACGGTCACTACGCGAACGTCCGCGTGCACCCCGACGGCGCAACGTTGTTCGCGCTGCGTGACTCCATCGACAGCCCGCCGCGTCCCGTCCGGCTCGATGCCGTCGCGACCGACCGTGAGCCGATCGAGCTCGACGCACCCGGCACGACCGATGCCCCCGGCCGGATCGAGCGGGTGTCGACCACCGCCGCCGACGGCACGACGATCGAAGGCTGGCTCGCGCTGCCCGACGACGCTTCGGCCGACTCCCCCGCGCCGTTCCTGTTGTGGATCCACGGCGGACCGCTCAACAGTTGGAATGCCTGGGCCTGGCGCTGGAACCCGTGGCTGCTCGTCGCCAAGGGCTACGCGGTGCTGCTGCCCGATCCGGCCCTGTCGACCGGCTACGGGGCACACATGATCGAGCGAGGCTGGGGTCAGTGGGGCGGCAACCCGTACACCGACCTGATGGCGATCACCGACGCGGTTGTCGCCCGTCCCGACATCGACGAGACGAAGACCGCGGCGATGGGTGGTTCTTACGGCGGCTACATGGCCAACTGGGTGGCCGGGCACACCGACCGGTTCCGGTGCATCGTGACGCACGCGAGCTTGTGGGCGCTCGACCAGTTCCAGGCGACCACGGACCATCCTGCGTACTGGGCGCGCGAGTGGGGCCTGCCGACCGATCAACCCGAGCGTTATGCGGATTGGTCGCCGCACCACTTCCTGAAGGCGATCTCGACGCCGATGCTCGTCATCCACGGCGACAAGGACTACCGCGTCCCGATCGGCGAGGCGCTGCGGCTCTGGTACGACCTGCAACGCTCGGGCGTCGAGTCGTCCTACCTCTACTACCCGGACGAGGGGCACTGGATCCTGAAGCCCGGCAACGCTCGCGTCTGGTACGAGACGGTGTGGGCGTGGCTGGCTCAGCACGTGCACGGCGAGCCGTGGGTCAAGCCCGAATTGCTCTAACCCGAAAGGCGGTAGTCAGAGCTTGAGCCGCAGCACCGGTTGGCCGCCGGAAAGCGTGATGTCGAGACGGGTGATCTGCCCAGGCTTCAGCGACGTGCCGGTGCGGTAGTCGATGTCCTTGTCCGGCGGCAGTTGCCAATCGCCGAGCATGTGCGGCTTGCCCTGCCGGTCGTAGGCGACGAGGTCGTAGCGGAAGTGCCACTTGGTGTTCTCTTCGAGGTAGTGGCAGCGCACGTCGATCACAGTGCCCCACGCCTTCCCGGTCAGCGTCGCCGTGGCCTGCACCGGACTCTGTGCGGCGACCGGCACGAAATTGTGCTGAGCCGGCGACGGCGTCGACGACGGCCACACAGCAACGATCAGCGCTGCGATGCACGCCGCGGCGACAGCGACCAGCGACCCGATCAGCAGCCGCTGCCGCCGATGGCGGGCGCTGGCCCTGCGCATGAGCGACGGCAGCAGGGTGTCGGGCATCGGCTCGTCCACGAGGTCTGCCTCGCTGATGCCGGCGAGCAGCGCGGGGACAGTGTCGATCTCGCGCACACGTGCGGTGCACTCCGCGCACGTAGCGAGGTGCGCCTCGAAGGCGGCGTGTTCGTCCGGCGACAACGCGCCGAGGACGTAGGCCGCGTCGTCGAAGCGGTGCGGATCGGTGGTGCTCACGACCTACCTCCCATCTCGTCGATCGCCAGGCGCAGCGCGCGCAAGGCGTAGTGGGTACGTGATTTGACGGTGCCGGGCGGGATGTCCAGCGCCGCGGCGGCTTCGGCGACCGACGAGCCGCGGAAGTAGCACTCGACGATGACCTCGCGGTGTTCGGGCGTCAGGGTGCGTAGTGCCGACACGACGAGATCGCGGTCGACGGCATGTTGGGCAATCGTGTCGAGTTCGCCGACACGGCGTGGTTCGGGCAGGTCGTCGGTGATGATCTCGGGTCGGGTGCGCGACGATCGCCAGTCGTCGATCACTATTCGGCGGGCAACGGTGTAGAGCCATCCGCGTGGCGAGCCCTTGGACTGATCGAGCACGGACGGTGTGCGCCACGCACGCAGCAGTGTCTCTTGCACGACGTCCTGCGCCTTCGCCCGGTCACCACCGGTCAGCCGCACCACGTACGTCCACAGTGCATGGGCGTGCTCGTCGTGCAGCGTTCGCAAAAGCTGGTCGTCGCTCAGATCCACGAGTGTGGCACTCATAGCTCCATCCGTGAGACGTGCATGCCTGGTAACACGCGCCGGGCATGGCATCGGTTCAGCGTGGCCCACGTAACGTGCCTGGTCGTGAACCCGCTATCAGAGACACCCGTACCAGCAAATATGACAACTTCGCAGATATCCCGGCGCACGGCGCTTGCGGCAGGTGCGAGCGCGGTCGGCGCCGTCGGTTTGGCGGCTTGCGGCACCAGCAGCGGCGGCACATCGACGCCCGCGGGGGGATCGAAGTCCGGGTCCCAGGTCGCGAAGGTGTCCGACATCGGGGTCGGCAAGTCGATCTCGGCCAACGCCGACGGCAAGCCCGTCATCGTGTCGCGTCCCACTGCCAACACGGTGGCGTGCTTCAGCGCGATCTGCACGCACCAGGGCTGCACGGTCGCGGCCCAGGGCGATAAGGCCGTGTGCCCGTGCCACGGCTCGGTCTACAACGCGCTCACCGGCGCCGTGATCGCGCCGCCCGCGCCCGCGCCGCTGGCGAAGGTCGCCGTGACGGTGAAGAACGGCGAGATCGTCACCGGCTAGGTCGAGTGTCGGCGGATCAAATCGTGCGCCTGCTCCCCGGTGAGCACGGTGCCGTCGTCGAGGGTGATGGTGAGGGTGCTCTGGTACGCCGAGCTCGGCCCGTCGTGGACGGTGCTGGGCAACGGCGCCGGCGGGTCGATTCGGGTCAGCGCATCACGAGTGATGCGCGCGGGCAGGTACGCGAATCCCTCCGGTGATTCGACAAGGTCACGCTCATCGATCCCGTCGACGGCCCATACGTCCGCATCGACTCCGTTGCGGATGCCCATGAAGAACTGCACCTCGCCGATGTCGCGGCACAGAAACACGCCCTCGACCTCGGGTGATGACGATCCGGCGATGCCGGCAGCAGCGCCCATCAGCGTCCAGTCGAGCCCGTGTTCGTCGATCGACGCGCGGTTCGCCGCCGGGCTGACGTGAAACAGGCGAGCCATGTGGACGGGCTAGGGGAGGTCGTCGGGATCGATCTCGTCGGCGACCTCGGGCGGGACCGAGGTCGCCGATTCGGGCGCATCGCCCGACGGCAGCAGTTGGGTGAGCGCGGCGCCGGTGAGGCGGCGGAACTTGCGCTTGCCGCGGGTGCGGTCGAGCACGGCGACCTCGAGTTGGGACGTGGGCAACTCGCGCGGCTTGCCGTCGCTGCCACCGGCCGAACCGAGCGCGGACACGGCCGCAGCCAGGCAGTCGTGCAGTGACCCGCCGGCGGTGAAGTTGCGGCGCAGCTCGGTCGCGATCGCCTCGGACTGGCCGCCCATGACGAGATAGTCCGGCTCGTCGACGATCGTGCCGTCGTAGGTCAGCCGGTAGAGCTGGTCGTCGTCGGCGGTGTCGCCGACCTCCGCCACGCAGATCTCGACTTCGTACGGCTTCTGCTGCTCGGTGAAGATTGCGCCGAGGGTCTGCGCGTACGCATTGGCCAGCGCTCGCGCGGTCACGTCACGACGGTCGTAGGAGTAGCCGCGCAGGTCGGCGAGTCGGATGCCGGCCACGCGCAGGTTCTCGTACTCGTTGTACTTGCCGACGCCGGCGAACGCGATGCGGTCGTAGATCTCGCTGATCTTGTGCAGCGTGTTGGACGTGTTCTCGGCGACGAGGAGCACGCCGTCCGGGTACTTGAGCACGACGACGCCGCGGCCGCGCGAAACGTTCTTGCGCGCGTACTCGGACCGGTCGCGCATGATCTGCTCGGCCGAGGCGTAGAACGGCATAGACATATCTGGAGCTCCTTCAGCTGCCCGGGCGCGTTTCGCGGTCGGCCAGGATCTCGCGGACGACACCGGCCAACTCGTCCTGCGGAACACGGTCGGTGCCGTCGGCGCTCGCGATCAGGACGACCGGGTAGATGCCGCGCGTGATGTCGGGTCCGCCTGTCGCCGAGTCGTCATCGGCCGCGTCGTAGAGCGCTTCGACGACGACACGGATGACGCCGGCCCGGTCGAGGCCCGGTCGCCAGAGCTTCTTCAACGAGCCGCGGGCGAACAGCGAGCCGCTGCCGACAGAGTGGAAGTAGCGCTCTGGATAGCGTCCGCCCGCTACGTCGAAGCTGTAGATGCGCGCTGAATCGGCGGGGTCGGTCGCGTCGATGTCGAAGCCGGCGAACAGCGGGACGACTGCGAGCCCCTGGATCGCCTGCGCCAGGTTGCCGCGGATCATCGTCGCGAGCCGATTGGCTTTGCCGTCAAGTGTGAGCTGGGTGCCTTCGATCTTCTCGTAGTGCTCGAGTTCGACCTGGTAGAGCCGCACGATCTCGATCGCGAGGCCGGCCGTGCCGGCGATCCCGACGAGGCTGTAGTCGTCGGCGGCGAACACCTTCTCCATGTCGCGCTGCGCGATCAGGTTGCCGGCCGTGGCGCGCCGATCGCCCGCCATCACGACGCCGCCGTCGAAGGTCGCCGCGACGATCGTCGTGCCATGCGGCAGGTCGGCGTCGTTCGCGTGCCCGCGCGGCAACAGGTCGGGTGCGGCGGCTGAGAGGAACTCTGCGAACGACGACGATCCCGGTGAAGTCGCGTACCGGAGTATCCCGTGGACGCCGGGTCGCTCGTTGCTCAACGTGGCTCCTCGCTGGGTGGGACGGTCACCAGCGACCCTACCCAGCGACGGTGGACGCCCGCCCGTCGGATGGTGCTTGATCAACACCTGAATCCGGTCGATATCCGACCGGATTCACGTGTTGATCAAGATCGGGCGAGCGCCTACTGGCCGCCTTTTTGCACAAATGCACGGACAAAATCTTCGGCGTTCGTCTCGAGAACATCGTCGATCTCGTCGAGGATCGCGTCGACGTCCTCGGTCAGCTTCTCGTGCCGCTCGGCAACGTCGGACTGCGCTTCGGTGTCGACCTGGTCGACCTCGTCCTGCTGCTTCTGGGGCCGGCTCTGGCCGCTGTCGTGAGTGGGCATCGTCAGCTCCCCTTTCTCTTGGCAACTTCACCCTAACCCGGCGTTGTCGCCAATGCCGGTTAGCGTGCCGGTATGGCCATGGCTGCTGCTATCACCCTCGTCACGCTCGGGGTGCGTGACGTCGCCGCATCGACCTCTTTCTATGAGGCGCTCGGCTTCCCGATGTCGTCCGCCTCGGTGCCCGGCGAGGTGAGTTTCTTCCGTACCGCCGGTGGTCTGCTCGGTCTCTACGGCGCCGACGACCTCGCCGACGACGCGCAGTTGCCGCGATCGGATTCGGCCGAGTTCCGTGGCGTGACGCTCGCGATCAACCTCGCCGATCGTGATGCGGTCGACGCCGCGATCGCCACCGCCGAGGGTGCGGGCGCGCGCGTCCTCAAACCGGCGCAGGCGACCGAATGGGGCGGCTACCACGCCTACTTCGCCGATCCGGACGGCCACGCGTGGGAGGTCGCGCACAACCCGTTCTGGCCACTCGACGACCGCGGCCTACCCGTCCTGCCCGAATAGCCCGTCAGCCCATGTAGAACGCGTGCGTCGCCGTCGCGCCGCCGTCGACGACGAACTCGGCGCCGGTGCAGTACGAACTGCGGTCACTGGCCAGGAACAGGACGAGTTCGGCGACGTCCTCGGCGTGGCCGAGCCGGCGCAGCGGAATGCGCTTGCGCGCCACCGGCGTCAAATCGACCTCGTGGCCGCCGGCGGCGTCCTTCACCATGTCGGTGTCGATCATGCCGGGGTGCACCGAGTTGACCCGCACTCCGGACGGACCCAGCTCGATCGCAGCCGCCTTCGTCATGCCACGGATCGCGAACTTCGTGCCCGTGTAAGCGGTGAGCATCCCCATGCCGGCAAGCCCTTCGACGGAGGAGATGTTCACGATCGAGCCCGAGCCGGCGGCGATCATCGGCTTCGACACCGCGCGCATGCCGAGGAACGTCCCGACCTGGTTGATGTTCACGATCCGCATGTAATCCTCGAGCGGCATGTCGGGTAACGCGGCGAAGCGCAGGATTCCTGCGTTGTTGACGAGGACGTCGACGCGTCCGAAGTTCTCGAGCACCTCCCCTACGACAGCGGACCAGTCGTCCTCGCTGGTGACGTCGAGGTGGCGGTAGAACGCTCGCTCGCCGAGCGATTCTGCGACCTCCTTGCCGAGGTCGTCGAGCACATCGCCGATGAAGACGTGCGCTCCCTCGGCGACGAAGCGCCTCGCGGCAGCCGCGCCCTGACCGCGGGCGGCACCGGTGACGATCGCAACGCGATCCGCCAGCTCAGCCATGACCGGCCTCCGGCCGGCACACCCGGCACGTCGTGGTGCCCTGCCCGTCGCCGTGGTACCCACGCAGATCCTCGCGAGTCTCGATCAGCGCACAATCACGTCGGTGCACGGTCGTGCCCGTCGCCGTCGTGACCAGCACGTCGGAGTCGGTCAATTGCGCAGGCGCGGGTGGCGCCGCCGGCGGCGCGGTCGTGGCGAACGACGGCGTAGCTGCATGTGCCGCGAGCACTTCGCGCGGGCCCGGATGCGACGCGGCGATCGCGGCGGCAGCTGCTGCCGCTGCAGCGGCAGCCATCGATGTGCCGGTCGACTGGTCATCGCCGCCGAGCCGGCGTCCCTGGCCCAACGCGTCGGCGAGCACCGACATCGCGTCGGCAATCGCCCGCGAGTTCTCGCGCTGCTCGCCGGACATCCGCGCCAGCCACGCACCGAAGTAGAGGAAGCCGCCGAGGAACACCAGGCCGAGGCCGAGCAGGCCGCCGCTGATCAGGTAGGTGTTCTGGTCGTAGACGTAGTGCGAGTGCCCGACGCCGTACCAGCCCAGCACGATCGCGACGATGCCGAGCGGCATCAGCACCGCGCCGGCCACGAACAGGGAGAACTGCAGCCGGCGTGCACCTTCCTGCAGCACCGACGGATGCGTCGACGCCGGTGGGCGCAGGGTGGACGGCGGCGGGTTCCGGCGCGCCGGCGCCGTGGTGGTGGCCATCAGCTGGTTCCTTCTCCTCTATCCGTTCGGTTTCCGCAGGTTCGGCACGCCCTTGCGCAGCCCGTAGGCGCAGGAGGACGTCCCGCCGAGCAACGAGCCGCCCGCGGTCTGCAGCGCCCAGCCCAGGCCGGCGGCAAGCACGAGCCCGCCGAGGATGAACAAGCGCGGCATCGTCCCGAGCGCGGGAAGACTCAGCGCGGCCGGCTGTTGGGCTGTCGGCGTGACGGTGCCGCCACCGCCGCCGGACGTTCCCCCGGTCGCTGTGCCGCCCGTCCCGGTCGTGGTCGTGCCGGTCGTCGTGCCGCCTGTCGTGCTCGATCCGGTGCCGGTGACGCCGCCCAGTCCGCCGGTCGAGCCGCCACCGCCACCGGTTGCCGGCGGCGGCACCGCGCCACCACCGTGATGGGTGACCGGCGGCGTGATCGGCGGAATGACGAACGGCGGTGCGGACGTGGCGCTGTTACGCGTCTCGCCGATCTTGAACACGAGCTTCGGGCGCAGCGCGAACAACGGCGCGAGCTGGGTCGACAGGTCGGACGGCAGGCTCTTCGCCAGCGTGTTGACCGGGCTGTCGAGCTTCTTGCGCAGCACCGCTGTGTCGACGGTGACCGTCATGCCCTGCCCGGTGAACGTCCCGCTCGGGCCCTTGGTCGACTGCTTGGCGGGCGAGATCGAGAACGAGATGCCGAGCTGCTTGAGCCCGGACGTCAGTTGCGCGGGGACGTCCGGTGCGGGTGCCTTCTGACCCGTGATCTCGAGCCCGTGCTTGCCCAGCGCGATCGGGTGCCCGGCGATCGACATCGCCGCGATCGTCACGCCCCCTACGTTCGTGGCGTGCTTGCCGTTGCTGATGATGCGGGTATCGACCGTGACGTCCTTGAGCGTGATCATGCCGGCCAGCAGGTCGACTTCCTTGGCGGTGGCGAGGGCCGAGGAAATGACACGCGAACCGCGGGCGTCGATGTTCGCCGTGCTGGTCATGCCGTGCACGGTCGCCAGTGCTGCGAGCGGCGCGGGCACCGGGACGGGCGACTTCGGCGGCTTGGGCGCCTTGGGCAGGCCGGACGGCGCCGTGGTCGGCACCGGCAGCGAGGACGGCAGCGGCAACGGGTTCGAGCCACCGCCCGGAGCGGGCTCGTTGCTCACGAGCTGGCCGAGCCCTGACCCCGCACCGTCGAGCGGGTTGGTGTCGGGAGCGTGGATGCCGAGACCGCTGGTGGTCGCGCGCGCCTGATCGGGGTCGGCGTAGGTCTGCATGCCGTTGCCCTTGGTCAGCTGCGCGTGGTTCGACTTCGGCGCCTGCTGCGTCGCGGGGTAGCGCGAGTTCACCTGCACCGGATAGGTCGAGCCGGGCTGGTTGGTGATCTGGTCGAAGCCGTCACCGACGACGCTCCCGGGCCACAGGTAGCTTGCGAGCGCGCGGGTCGTGCCCGACTGCGCCGTTGCCTGCGCGTAGCCGATGCTCAACTCGCCCTGCGGTGACGCCGGCACCGGGATCACCGGCTCGTACAGCTCGATGTGCACCACGGAGGCGTCGACGCTGGCCGTGTAGCCGCCCAGCTTCGACGTCGCACCGGCGGGCCCGGGCCAGAGCAAGGTCGCGCTCGCGACGATGACGCCGCCCGCGATCCACTTGACGCTCGTCGGACTGATCATGCGGCTCCTCCGAAGTAGAGCTCACTGAGTTGCTCTTCGATCTCGGCGGGTTCGCCGGTCGCAACGATGCGGCCGCCGTGCATCACGGCGGCATAGTCGGCCACGCGAAGCGCAGCGCTCGCGAACTGCTCGACGACGAGGATGGACACGCCCTCTTCGGCGATCTCGGTCACCGACTCGTAGAGCCCCTCGACGATCAGTGGCGCGAGCCCCATCGACAGCTCGTCCAGCAGGAGCAACGCGGGCTTGGTGGCGAGCGCGCGTGCCAGCGAGAGCATCTGCTGCTCACCGCCGGACAGGCTGCCGGCCAACTGGCGGCGGCGCTCCTTGAGGCGCGGGAACCGCCCGTACGCCTCGGTGAGGATGCGCTCGACCGGCACGCCGGCGTAGGACGCGAGCCAGAGGTTCTCTTCGACGGTCAGGTTCGGGAAGACACCGCGGCCCTCGGGCACCATGCACAGCCCGGCGCGGGTGAGGTCGTCCGGCGAGGCGCCGAGCACGTGCGTGCCGGACAGGTGGATGTCGCCGGAGGTCACCGGCATCAGCCCGCTGATCACCTTCAGCAACGTCGTCTTGCCCGCGCCGTTCGCGCCGAGCAGCGCGACCACGGCACCGCGCGGCATCGACAGGTCGACACCGCGCAGTACCTCGATGCGCCCGTACGCGGCGTGCACATCGATGAGTTCGAGGATCGGCGCTTCCCGCATCACGGCACCGCCGGGATGACTTGCGTGTCGTCGATCGGTGCCGGCGCCGTGTCATCGCCGAAGCCGAGGTATGCGGCCTGCACCGCACGATCGGAACGGATCTGTTCTGCTGTACCCGTCGCGATCACCCGTCCGAATTCGAGGACGTGGATCAGGTTGCACACGCCCATCACGAGATCCATGTCGTGCTCGACCATCAGGATCGCGGTGCCGCGCGCGGCGAGCTCGCGCAGCAGCGCGCCGAAGTTCTCGGTCTCGGCCTCGTCGAGCCCGGACGACGGTTCGTCGAGCAGCAGCAGGCGCGGTTCGATCGCGA
>CAVWSE010000001.1:0-372218 GCA_963757455.1 uncultured Actinomycetota bacterium | reverse complement strand
CTCGAATACCTATGCGGCAGCGCCCTGGGCTTCGGCATCCTGACGAACATCGCCAGATCGCTCCTGGACACCGGCGGCTCCAGCCCACGGATAGCACCTTCTCGCGCGACGGGCCCCTTGACGATCAACACAACCGGGTGTAGACCGACCGCGAGTGGACATTTGTGCAGGGAGGTCCACATGCAGACAATCCTGATACTTCGTGTATCGATGGGAACGCTACTCATCGTTGCGGGGTCGATGAAGTTCGTCGAACCTCGGGAAGCGAAGGCCGCGATCTTCGCCTTCCGGTTGGTGCCATACCGCGCTGTGACGGCGATTTACGTCGGTCTCATATCAGCTGAACTCGCCGCAGGAGTATTGCTGCTGACCGGCTTCATGGTCAGCATTGGCGCATACGTTTCTGCAGCATTGTTCTTAACGTTCGGCGTTGCGATTCTGTCTGTGATCGGCAGAGGAATCGTCGCTCCGTGCGGATGCTTTGGGAACTCGGTGGACGAAAAGGCGTCTTGGACGACGATGGCTCGGGGCGTTTACGCTTGCGGCCGCAGCGCTAACACTAGCGATCATGGAGGGGCACGCCTTTCGTGGATCGCGAGATGTCGTCGCCGCGGTCATCGCCGGCGTAGCGATTGCGGTCACGCTGCGCCTGGTCGATCTCTATCCCCACCGCGTGGTCATTCTTACGGGAAGAGACGGTTGTGGCCCCGGCGCGGGTCAACGGGGTCAGCCTCCGAAGCCTGCCGGTGTTCCCAGAGCTCGGCGACACTGGCCGGTCAAGACGGGAGCGAACAATGGTCGCCATTCTGGATTGCAAGCTTTGTGGTTCTGTGGCTTCTCGTCATATGTATGGCTTTTTTGCTTGCCGGTGCTTTCCGGGAGCTCGGCCTCATTCGACTTCGCATGGGCGATGACCCTGGCGCACTGATAACTGATGAGGGACTCTTGCGTGGAGCGCTCGCGCCTGATTTCGAAGGCATCGACGTTCTGACCCGCGAGCCTGTTAGGAGTTCGGGAGCTGGTCCGGCGTCCTCGTGCCATCGTGTTCCTCTCGACTGGGTGCCTGGCGTGTCGTCAACTTGCGCAACACTTGCATGAGGTCGCAAGAACTCAGCCGAGCTTCGACTACCTGGTCGTCATCTCGGGGGACATTGCGACGGCGACTCAGCTCGCAAACGGATCGGGCCTGGCGAAGCGGATAACGACGTGGGTCGACGTGGGCGGGGTTGCTGCGCACAGCTATCAGGTCGCCTACACACCATTTACGTATGTGGTTGATGAGGATTCGCACGTCCTGATACGTGGAGTCGCCAATGACTGGCGGGGGTTCGAGTCTCTCTTGAACGAGGAAGGCACGCTGCAGGCAGGTAAACCGTGGGTGCCTGTTTCCGAGCCATCGCCTGCTAACAGGTGACGGCGAAAGTTCTTCAACAGAGGAGGCGCTAGCGCTATGACGATTGCTACGAAGCTCGGCGACCGGCTCGGGGCGCTGTCGAGCAGGCGTACGTTCCTGAGGTTGGCGAGTGGGTCGGCGCTCGGTACCGGCCTAGTGCTGTCTGGTGCTGATGTTGCGCTCGCAGACACTCTCGCGCCGTGCTATGGCTGCGGTGGAGGCACAGACTGCTTTTCGCCCGCGCCAGTGTGTAGCAACTGTCCCGACGGTTGCAGCGGGGGTGCCTGCCCGTTCGGATGGTCGATCAGCGGAAGCTGGACGATCTGCAACAGCCTAGGGTGCAAGGTCCGCTGCCTCGAGTGCTGCAAGGGCGGCTCGGTTGCCATTGTTTCGAGGCCCTTCCCTATGCGTGTGTGACTGGGAAGAGATGCGCCTGTTAGGCGCGGCGAGATGACGAGCGTCGCATTTTCAGCTGTCCTGGTTGGCTACAGTGTGGTGGTCGGCTGGCTAGCTATTGCCAGCCCTTGAGGCGTATCTCTGATCGGCCAGATCGCACCCTTGGTCCAAGGGTCACGTATGAGAGTCGCCGCCGTCCATGTGCTTGGCGGGGCGTTCGGTGGCGTCGCCGCCGGGGCCGTCCTCGGATTGTTCGCCGTGGCGGTGAACGAGCTTTTCGGTCGGAATGGACCGTGGTCCGTCGTACACGATGTGTCCTCTTCTGATACTCGGTGCGGCCGTAGACATCGGGGCCTTGAGGCGTGGCTTGTTATCAGGCACAAACCGACAAACTCCTCGATCCTGGAATTGCGCGCTTGGGCCGACTGGCGCGTTGTTCGCTTGGGGAGCCGATCTCTCGTTTTTGATCTCCACACGAATTACGTATCAGGGCATGCTGCTCGTCGTGGCCGCGGCGCTACTGAGCCCGAATTTGTTCGGCGCTGCTGGTAATGTTTCGTTCCGAACCATGCGAGCGTTGGCCGCAGCGATGTACGCGACTCGCCTGAGAGACGTCGACGAAACGATTGCACGTATTGATGCTGGCTACCGGCTTTACGGCCGCTGCATCGCCGGCATTTCTGTGGCTGTCGCCATCGTGTTACCAGCATCATTGATCGCGTGACGAAGGGATAGTGCAATGGCCAACTGCTATCTGTTCTCGAGGACGATCGCGTCGTCGGGAAAATACTACACACAGCAGATTCTGGTTTACGCGGGAAGCCGATCAGAGGCGGATCGCTTGGTTTCACAGGACCGTCGCGATCATCGAGGTTCGAGCGGAGATATCTCGACCTATGGCGCACCCGCATTTTCGGTGCAAGAGCTGCCCCTCTCGGCCCCGCGAGTGTTGACGTCACAGTTCACAGAGCTGTGAATCTGTCCATCCGGCTGATCGTGGGTGTATTCGCTGTGGTGACCTCGGCGGCGTGCAGCGGTAGTAGCAGCTCGGATGGTGGCTCTGGCGGGCCAACTGCGTCGGCCAGCCAGGGAATGTTGTCACCGCCGACCACCTGCGGACGATACGCAAGTATTTCGATGCATATGATCGCGCGGACCTCGCGGCAATACGGAAGTTAATGGTTGCGGACCCTGTATTGAGCGATTGCAATTTCAAGGCGTCCACGCCCATTGATCTTCACGGGTGGCCCCGGATCGAATCATGGCTCGAACAGCGATTCGCCGCTCATGATCGATTTCAAATCTCGCGCATTGCGAATTACAACCCGGCAGATTCGTTGGTGGCAGAAGTAACCTTCGCCCGTCGAACCAGTGATGAGCTCAGCGCACTCGGTGCGCCGCACGGAATCGTCCCCAAGATCGCCGCGAAGGTCGTCTTCACGCGGCACGACGCGATTCAGAAAGTGGCGATGGGCCCCGTCGGCGGCGACGCCTCGCTGTGTCGCATCGCTGCCGGCTAGCCTAGCCAAGGAGCGACGCTCGCACGGTAGCGGTCGCGTCGCCGCGTCGCCCGTAGGGAGTCCTGCGGGCGGTCCTTGGAACGCACTGGTAGCCGCTGATCCAGCCGGTACGCATTGAACAGGCAGGGCGTCCATCCCTACCGACGACTCATCTACCGACCTATCCACCGACCTATCTACCTAACTACCGGCGTCTCGACCGGCGGCATCTTCGGCTGGAGTCGACGGCGGCCCTTCGTACAGCGCAGATCGCGTCGTCGTCCGCTTTGGGCGTTACGACTTCTTCTCGTCCGTTCAGTGAATCGGCTCCGTGATCTCCGACCCCACCCCTGGTCGCCGCGATCGTGGGCCGCGTCACCTTCAACGCCGGCATCCTCGAGACAGGCACCAAGTCCTATCGGCTCCACACCAGCAAGTGCGCAAGTCGGGAAGAGCGGTGTGGCGCGCATAATGCTCCGGGCAGATAATCACGCCATTACCGAACCGGAAGACGTTCTACGAATCGGCCCCGAGCCGGGCCGGCGGTTATCCGCACGATCAAAACTTGCGCTCATGTTCGTGGCAGCCCTTGCCGTTGGCGTGGGAGCGTTCGCTGTCACACACGAACACAGCACGCGCGAGGTCAGGCTGCCGCAACGACCGCGCCGCGGCCCTCATCCTCGACGAGCGGCCCGGCGACGATCGAATACAACGCGTATTGCATCGGTCAACTGGCCTGTCCCGCCAGCAGCGTCCCCGCAGTACTTCGACGGCGTCTCCGTCGCCCAGCCGTCAGCAATGGCAGATGCTCACCCACGCCAGAACGAATAGTCGATCCAGCCGGGCGTGCCGCGCGCGGTGCTGGACCGGTGTTCAGCGTCACCGGTGACTGGCACCACCCCGGCACAGTCACGATGAGGTTTCCCCCGGATCGCAGCGTCTTCGCCGGCAGCGCCTTCAGCGGTCAGAAGATCCTGTGGCTGGTCGCGTCCTCTTACCACGGGCCAGTCCTGATCCGAGGCGTCGGCCTGCGAGACACGACACCCGTGCGGTTCAGCACGACAGATGGCCCACTACGCACCGAGGTTCGACTACCGCCAGAGCCCGCAGCCGGCCCGGCGCGCTACACCGACGCCTATGTCCGCGTTCGCGGACCCGGCTGCTACGCCTGGCAGGTCGACGGCAGCAACTTCACCTACACCAGCACCTTCCGCGTCGTGCGGGGTTCCTGAGGCTCGACCCACTCACCCCAAACTCGGGGCCAACATTCGCGCCGGTGACTGTCCTGAAAGCGGTGTTCCGGCCTGACACGTCGAGCTGCTGGTCGGCGGGAAGGGTTGGCGCATGATGACGACGACACTGGATGGGGTGGCCATTCGAACAGCATCCCTGTCCAGTTCGATTATCTGTGCCATCAGTCAAGAGGATCTTCGTTGGGCAATGCCGGGGCAACATCAAATTCGTCGATGCTCATCAAGAGCCGATGCTGACCAACCCCTTTGTGCTCAGATTACTGGGCCCCATGCACAACCAACGAATGTCGCTCATAGATCGCTCGGACTGCTAAGGCGTAACTCGTTCGATGTCGAACGTGTCACCGTCGTGTGGTACACCGGACGGCGGTTGGTAGGAGAGGCGGCGATCGTGAGCATCGCGAAGCGTGGCGACGGCCGATGGCGCGCTCGGTACCGCGACGTTGCCGGCAAGGAGCACTCGCGCCACTTCGCGCGGAAGGTCGACGCGCAGGCATGGTTGGACGATGTCACCACCGCGGTGCGCACCGGAACCTATGCCGACCCGCGGCGCGGCCGTGTCACGGTCGGCGATTGGGCGCCCCTGTGGCTGGACGGGCAGGCGCACCTCAAACCGTCGACGCACGAGCGTTACGCAGGAATCCTGCGCGAGCACGTCCTGCCACACTGGTCGACCGTGCAACTGGTCGACGTGACACACGCGGACGTGCAGACCTGGATCACGCGATTGGCTCGAACACGTTCCCCAGCGACGGTGCGCAAGATCCATCGCGTCTTCTCGCTCGTGCTGAAGACCGCGGTCAAGGACGGCCGACTCGGCCGGAATGCGGCCGACGGCGTGAACCTGCCTCGAGTTGCGATCGCCGAACGTCGCTACTTGACGCATGAGCAGGTTCGACTCCTCGCCGAGGAGTGCGGGCCACACCGCCTGGTGGTCCTCTTCCTTGCCTACACCGGACTGCGGTTCGGTGAGATGGCGGCGCTGCGGGTTCGTCGCCTCGACCTGCTGCGCCGCCGCGCGATCGTCGCCGAGTCAGTGACCCTGGTACGCGGCGTTCAGACGTGGGGCACGCCTAAGGGTCACGAGCGTCGCGAAGTGCCAATTCCGCGCTTCCTAGTCGACGAGCTGGCGACGCAGGTCGCGGGCAAGCAGCGCGATGAGCTGGTCTTCACCGGCGACAAGGGCGGCGCGCTCCGGGCGCAGGTCTTCCAGCGCTCCGTGCTCAGCGCCGCCGCCGAACGGTTGAATCTCACCGGCCTGCACCCGCACGAGCTACGCCACACCGCAGCGAGCCTTGCCATAGCCTCGGGCGCGACAATCAAGGTCGTCCAGCAGATGCTCGGCCACAAATCGGCCACGATGACACTCGACCTGTACGGCCACCTCTACGCAGACCAGCTCGACGAGCTCGGCGACCGCCTGCACGACGCCGCGACAGCCGCCTGGGAAAGCTCGCGCGGACTTCCTGCGGACTTTTTGCGGACTAATCTCGTCTCGATCTTGAAACCGAGATCGTAGTAAACAGCTGGAGCCCCCGGAATACGGTGGCCTCAGCGGTGTAGCCCCGACCGGATTCGAACCGGCGCTACCGCCTTGAGAGGGCGGCGTCCTAGGCCACTAGACGACGGGGCCCTAGAAACTTCCGACTGCCGCTGGGGTACCAGGACTCGAACCTAGACTAACTGAACCAGAATCAGTTGGGCTGCCAATTACCCCATACCCCAATGGCGTCAAGCGATCTTCGTCGCTCGGGCCGTCGACAGACTCTACCGGAACGCACACAGGCGTTCCAAACCCGGCTACTGCTGCGGACGGGCCTTGTCCGCACCCGGTGCGGACGCGGCGATGCGCTCTTCGTAGGCACGCCGACCGGCGCTCGCCTGCGAATCGAGCAGCAGGTGATCCGACCCGGACGCCGTCATGATCTTGTTGCCGATGGCGCGTGGGATGAGTCCGGTGACCTTGGTGATGCGCCCCATCGAGGCCGGAGCGAACACCGCGAGCTTGGGCTTCTTGAGCGCCTTGACGATCTCGCCGGCCACGACCTCGGGTTCGATCGAGTTCGACGCGCGCGTGTCCTTCACGCCGGCGGCGAGCTCGGTCTTGACCAGCGACGGCAACACGTACGAAAGATCGATACCTGTGCCGCGCAACTCCCAGTAGAGCGACTCGCACAGCCCGACGACGGCGTGCTTGCTCGAGCAGTACGTGGCAGCGCCGGGCGTCGGGACGACACCAGCCATCGACGCGAGGTTCACGATGTGGCCGCGGCCGCGCGGCTTCATCCGTTTGATCGCCTCGCGCGTCCCGTGCATCACAGCGAACACGTTGATAGAGAACTGCCGGTAGGCCGACTCGAACGAGTCGTCCTCGAAGTTTCCGATCGGCATGATGCCGGCATTGTTGATCAGGATGTCGATCGGCCCGACCTCGCGCTCGACCTCGTCGAGGACGGCGGTGAACCCGGCGTGGTCGGTGACGTCGAGACGGATCGCGAACACGCCACCGTCGACGTCGCCGCCGAGCTCCTTCGCGGTGCGCTTGGCGAGGTCCTCGTCGAGGTCGCCGATTGCGACACGCGCTCCCTCCGCGACGAGCGCGGTCGCGGTCGCTCGTCCGATCCCGCGCGCCGCGCCGGTGATGAACACGACCTTGCCGGACAGGGATCGGGGCTGCTTCGCCATCGCGTGGTTCTCCTCGGCGTCGGAACGTCAGAATGAGAACACGTTACAGTTTTCGCTCCGGACGCGCGAGTCGGAGTCGGTGGACTTCAGTGGTGCGTGACCTTCGTGCCGACCTTGAAGAACAGCTTGTACTTGGCGCCGGCGACATCGGTGACGGTCACCTTCAGCGGCAGCGTGTCGCCGTTCGGCGCGGTGAGCGTGCAGGTCTCGCTGGCGCCCTTCTTGCCGTCCAGATCTGACGGGCACGCGATGCTCTTCGGCGCCGTCCCGACCGACTTCGTCAGCGCTGCCTTCGCCTTCGCCTCGACGTCGCTCTTCGGGATCGTGAACGACCCGCCGCCGGAACTGGAACACCCCGCTGCGGCGAGTGCGGTGAGCGCAGCTGCCGCTGCAAGCAGATTCTGTCGTCCTCTGATCATTCGCCGATCATGTCGAATGGTCAGCGCGCGCGACACGGGTAGCAGTACCACCATCGGTCGCCCGCACGGACGGTGCGCTTGCCGCGGCGCGTTGTTCGTACGCGACGCGCGCCGGTGAGTCGATCGCGTCGGTCATCAGCGAGTCGGATCCGGTGATCCTGAGCAGCCACTCGCCGAACGCCCGAGGCAGTGGCCGGGTCACCTTGTCGAGCGCACCGAGGTAGCGCGGCACCCACACCTCGAAGCGCTGCTTCTCCAGGGCGCTGACGATCGCGTTCGCGACATCCTCGGGTTCGACCTGCGAGCTCAGCCGCGTCTGCGAAAACCCTGCGCTCAGTTCGGTGTGCACGATCGTCGGCATCACACAGCTGATCTCGACGCCCGTCCCACGCAATTCCTGTCGCACGGCCTCGCAGAGGCCGACCACCGCGAACTTGCTCGCGCAGTAGGTCGCTCCCCCGGCGACGCCGACCTTGCCCGCGACCGACGCGAGGTTGACGATGTGGCCGCGGCCGCGGGTCGTCATGCGGCGCATCGCCTCGCGCGTGCCGTGAATGACGGCGGCGGTGTTGATGTCGAGAACTCGGTAGGTCATCTCGTCCGACTCGTCGCCGAGCAACGTGATCGGCATGATGCCGGCGTTGTTGATCAGGACGTCGATCGGACCGACCTCGCGCTCGACCGTGTCGAGGAATTCGGTGAATCCGTCGTGGTCGGTCACATCGAGCGGCAGCGCGAGCGCGGCGCCGACGTCCTTGGCCGCCCGGCGCGCGCCGTCCTCGTCCAGGTCGCCGATCACGACTCGGGCACCACGCGCCGTCAGCGCGCGTGCGGTGGCGAGACCGATCCCTCGCGCCCCGCCGGTGATGACAACGACCTTGTTGCTCAGCGAGATCCGCATACGGCTCACCCTATGCGTCAGCGGAAGCGGCGTCCGTACCGAAGCTTGAGCACCTTGCGCACGATCGTGTACTGCTCCTCGGTACGCGGGAAGGCCTGCATCTCCTTGCCCATGCCGAAGCGCTTGCGTGCGGTCGCCTTGGGACGGGTGAACTCGCGCAGTCCGTCCTCGCCGTGGAAGCGACCGAAGCCGCTGTCGCCGACGCCGCCGAACGGCAGTGACGGCATGCCGACGAAGGTCAGCACCGAGTTGATCGTCGTGCCGCCGGCACGGAGCTTGGCGGCGATCTCGGGGCCGCGCTTCTCGGAGAACACCGACGAGCCGAGCCCGAACTTCGTCCCGTTCGCGCGGCGGATCGCGTCGTCGACGTCGCGAGCACCGTTGATGACGATCACCGGTCCGAACGTCTCTTCCTGCACGGCAGAGCAGTCCTCCGGGACGTCGACGAGCACGATCGGGTGCACGTACGGCGGCTTGATCGAATCGAGCCCGCCGACCAGCGCCGTCGCGCCTGCTGCGAGCGCGTCGGTGACGTGCCGCCGGATGATGTCGATCTGGCCGGGCATCGTCATCGGCCCGTAGTCGACGAGATCGTCGAGGCCGACCGTGATCGCTTCGGCCTTGGCTTTGACCAGGCGCAGGAACTCGTCCTTGACCGCGTCGACGACGTAGACGCGCTCGACACACACGCAGCCCTGACCGGCGTGCCAGTTGCCGCCCCACACGACTGCGTCCGCCGCAGCCTCGAGGTCGGCGTCCTCGGCGATGACGGTGGCGTCCTTGCCGCCGAGTTCGAGCAGCACGGGCGTCAGGTTCTCGGCGCAGGCGGCCATCACGCGCCGTCCGGTCGGGACGGAACCGGTGAACGCGATCTTGTCCACGCCGGACTTGCACAGGGCCGACCCGGTCTCGCCGAAGCCGGACACCCAGCCGACGAGGCCCTCGGGTGCGTCCGGGTTGGCCTTGTAGAACGACTCGGCCGCGTAGACACCGGTAGCCGTGCTGAACTCGCTCGGCTTGACGACCGCGGCGTTGCCGGCGGCCAGCGCGTAGGCGAGCCCGCAGTAGACGGTGTAGATCGGGAAGTTCCAGGGCGCGATCACGCCGGCGACGCCGAGCGGCTCGTACGAGAGTCGGGCATCGAAGTTGACCATCGCCATGCCGGGCGCGACACGCCGCTCGCCGAGCACCTTCTCGGCGTGGGCGGCGGCCCAGCGCAGGTCCTCGAGGCTGGCGACCAGCTCGAACTGCACGTCACCGCGCGGCTTGCCGGTCTCGCGGTAGCCGAGTTCGCAGATCTCGTCGCTGTGCTTGGCGATCCACGAGATCCAGCGCGCGATGCGCTTGCGCCGCCCGGCGAAGCCCAGGTCGGCCCACCACTGCTGCGCCGCACGCGCCTTCGCGACGGCCGCGCGCACGTCCTCGGCGGAGTGCACGGGGAACGTGCCGACGAGTTCGCCGGTGACCGGATGGGTGAGGTCGAAGGTGTGGTCAGCCGTGCTGGCAGATTGGTCCAACTGAGCGGTCACGCGTGCCGTCCTCGTTCGTCCCGACAGAACGAGAACACGTTACAGTTTTGCAGCCCGGAGCGCGACCCGATGGGTCACAGGAACCGCGAGATGATCTCCTTCATGATCTCGTTCGTGCCGCCGTAGATCTTCTGGATGCGGGCGTCGGTGTACAGCCGCGAGATCGGGTACTCCTCCATGTAGCCGTACCCGCCGAAGAACTGCAGGCACTCGTCGGCGACGTCGCACTGCATCTGGGTCGTCCACCACTTCGCCATCGACGCGGTCGGGACGTCCAACTCCCCCGCCAGGTGCTTGGCGATGCAGTCGTCGATGAACACGCGCGCGATCTTGGCCGTGGTCGCGGTCTCGGCGAGCTTGAACTTGGTGTTCTGGAACTGGAAGACCGGCTTGCCGAACGCCGTGCCGGTCCTTCGTGTACTTCAACGTCACGTCGAGGGTGAGTTCGATCGCGGCCACCGCGCCGACTGCCAGGACGAGGCGTTCCTGGGCCAGCTGCTGCATGAGCTGGATGAAGCCCTGCCCCTCGGCCTCGCCGAGCAGGTTGCCCGCCGGCACGCGCACGCCGTCGAAGAACAGCTCGGCGGTGTCCTGGCCGTGTTGGCCGATCTTCTTCAGCACCCGGCCGCGCGAGAAGCCGTCCGCGCCGTCGGTCTCGACGACCAGCAGCGAGATGCCCGCGGCGGCGTTGTCCGGGTCGGTCTTGGCCACGACGATGACCAGGTCGGCGAGGTAGCCGTTGGAGATGAAGGTCTTCGACCCGTCGATGACGTACTCGTCACCGTCCCGGATCGCCTTGGTCTTGACGCTCTGCAGATCCGAGCCGGTGCTCGGCTCGGTCATCGCGATAGCGCCGACGAGCTCGCCGGACGCCAGCCGCGGCAGCCAACGCTGCTTCTGGTCCTCGGTGCCGTACTTGAGGATGTAGTGCGCGACGATCGTGCTGTGAACGGCCGTCCCGAGGCTGCCGACCATCGCGCGGATCTGCTCCTCGGCGAGCACGGCCTCGTGCGCGAAGGTGCCGCCGCCACCGCCGTACTGCTCCGGGATGGAGGGGCACAGCAGGCCGAGCTCGCCCGCCTTGAGCCAGATCTCGCGGTCGACGTGCTGCTGCTCGTTCCAGCGCGGCTCGTTCGGCGCGCACTCCTTCTCGAGAAAGGTACGGGCGAGGTCGCGAAACGCCTCGATGTCGTCATCGGACCAGGCGGGACGGGTGCTGGCGGGCATGCGGGACCTCTCGTCGAGTCGGCGTTGCTACTCGACGGTAACCGCAAAGTGGAACGTGTTGCGAGGACCTCGCGCCAGAACTGCTACGCGCCCGCCGCTCGCGACAGCAAATGCGAGGAGGTCGTGCGGTTGGCCTCGAGGAACGGCGCGATGGTGTCGACCAGCAGATCGGGCGCGTCCAGCTGCGGGCAGTGCCCACATCCGGGCAGCACGATCGCACCCTCGCTCTGCGTGACACGGCGCGGCGGCACGAGCCGGTCGTGGCGTCCCCACACCTGCAGGACGGGTACGCGCAGCCGCGGCAGCAGCCGGGCCAGCCGCACGGTGCGCAGTTCCGACAGCAGCGCGCGGGCGATGGCCGACAGCCCGAACAGCCGGTCGCGGTCGGCGTAGCTGGCGCTGTAGCCGTTGATCGTCGCAGGGTCGAGGATGCCCGAGCGTGGCGTCGCCGCGTGGGCGTAGCACCAGCCGAACCCGCGCTGGAGGTGGCCGAACGGGACGGGTCGCAGGGCGGTGCGCATCGCGATCGAGGCAGGCCGCGACGCTGCTGCTCGCCACGCCAACGGGACGCCGGTCACGCCCGGCATGCCGATCAGGACGGCGCAGTCGACGCGTTCGGGGTGGGCGGCGGCGAGGACGGCCGACACCGCAGCCCCCATCGAGTTGCCCACGAGGCTGACCGGCTCGCGGATCCCCAGGTCGTCGAGCACCTCGAGCACGAGCGCGGCGTATCCGTTGAGCAGGGGCGCGCGGAACTGGCGCGTGGTGGCGCCGTGGCCGGGCAGGTCGATGGCGACGACGCGGTGCTCGAGCGCGAGGGCTGGAACGACGCGCCGCCAGGTCTGCAGGTTGTCCGAGAACCCGTGCAGGAGCACGACCGTGTGCGGGCCGGCGCCGGTGACGGCGACGTTGACGTCATCCACGTCACACCTGTACCCGCGATCGACGGTTGCTCAATCAATCAATTCGGTAACGGCGCCCAACCCGCAGATGACGGGGAACGCGAGCGGGGCGAGCTCGTTGGCGCCGGTGCGGTCGAGCCAGACGGCCCGAAGCCCGGCGTCGTGGGCGCCGAGTGCGTCGGCATAGGGCGCGTCGCCGACATGCATCGCCTCGTCGGGGGCGACATCGAGCTGCGCGCACGCGTGGGCGAAGATCCGCGCGTCCGGCTTGGCGACGCCGAGCTCGCCCGAGATGACGGTCGTGTCGACAAGTCGATCCAGTCCGACAGCCTCGATCTTGCGCCGCTGGTGGACGGCCTCGTTGTTGGTGATCAGGCCGATCAGCAGGCCACGCCCGCGCAGCGCACGGATGCACGGAAGTGCGTCCTCGTAGAGCTTGTAGTACTTCTCCAGCGCGGCGAGCCGGGCGGCTTCCAACGCGGCCGGCTGTTCGCCGTCTCGTCCGGCCATCGCCAGGAAGGTCGCCATGCGCTGCACCCGGGCATCCTCGTAGCCGAGTTCGCCGCTCAGATAGCGGTCGTAATGATCGAGACCGAAGAACGCGTCGTAGTCGGCCTCGGTGCCGAGCACTTCGTGGAACGCGCTGGTCGCGGCGTACTGGTAGTCGACCAGGGTGTCGTCGACGTCGAGAAAGACCGCGCGGATGGTCACAGCGTCGCCGGGTGACTGCGTCACTGTGTCGCGGCGCCGGCAAGCCGCGCGAGCGAGCGCTCGCGGCCCAGGATCTCCATCGACTCGAACAGCGGTGGTGACACGGTCGAACCGGTGATCGCCACGCGTAGCGGGCCGTACGCGTTGCGCGGCTTGAGGCCCAGGCCGTCGACAAGAGTCGAACTCAGCGCGGTCTCGATCGCCTCGTGCGTCCAGTCGTCCAACTGCTCGAGGGCCGGACGTGCGGCGGCGAGCACCTGCTGGCCGGCCTCGCCGAGCTGCTTGGCGGCCGCTGCCTCGTCGACGGTGAACTCCGGCTCGGAGACGAGCAGGAAGCGCACCAGATTCACGCCCTGGCCCAGGGTCTGGATGCGCTCCTGCACTAGTGGCGCCGCCGCGTCGAGAACAGTCGAGTCGGCGGGCAGTCCGGCCGCGAGCACGTAGGTCTCGAGCCGCTCGCGGAAGTCGGCCGCTTCGAGCAGCCGGATGTGGTCGGCGTTGATCGCCAGGCACTTCTTCGGATCGAACCGCGCGGGGTTCGCGTTGACGTCGGCGACGTCGAAGCGCTCGATCATCTCCGCCATCGAGAACACGTCGTGATCGTCGGCGATCGACCAACCCAGCAGGGCGAGGTAGTTGAGCAACCCCTCGGGGATGTACCCCTCGTCGCGATAGGTGTTCAGCGCCGCCTGCGGATCGCGCTTGGACAACTTCTTGTTGCCCTCGCCCATGACGTACGGCAAGTGGCCGAACTGCGGGATCGCGTCGGCGACGCCGATGTCGATCAGCGCCCTGTACAAGGCGATCTGTCGCGGCGTCGACGGGAGCAGGTCTTCGCCGCGCAGCACGTGCGTGATCTTCATGAGCGCGTCGTCGACGGGATTCACCAGCGTGTAGAGGGGTTCGCCGTTCGCGCGGACCACGACGAAGTCGGGCACCGATCCCGCCGCGAAGGTGACGTCGCCGCGCACCACGTCGGTCCAGGTGATGTCCTCGTCCGGCATGCGCACCCGCAACACCGGCTCGCGTCCCTCGTCGCGGAACGCCTGCTTCTGCTCATCGGTCAGCGTGCGGTCGTAGTTGTCATAGCCGAGCTTCGCGTTGCGTCCGGCTGCGACGTGGCGTGCCTCGATCTCTGCGGCATTCGAGAACGACTCGTAGACATGGCCGGCGTCGACGAGCTTCTTGATGATCACGCGGTAGATGTCGCCGCGCTCGCTCTGCCGGTACGGGCCGTACGGTCCACCGACCTCGGGGCCCTCGTCCCAGTCCATGCCGAGCCAGCGCAACGCCGCGAGCAGATCGTCGTAGGACTGTTGCGAGTCGCGGGCGGCGTCGGTGTCCTCGACGCGGAACACGAACGTGCCGCCGACGTGGCGTGCGTAGGCCCAGTTGAACAAACAGGTGCGAACGAGGCCGACGTGCGGGTTACCCGTCGGGCTCGGGCAGAAGCGGACGCGGGTGGTCATGTCTTGCGCACCGGGTTGGTGAGCGTGCCGATGCCCTCGATCTCGACGCTGACGCTGTCGCCGTCCTTGATCGGGCCGACGCCGGCGGGCGTGCCGGTGAGAATCACGTCGCCGGGCAGCAGCGTCATGACGGTCGACATGAACGCGATCTGCGTCGCGACGTCGTGGATCATCTGGCTCGTGCGTCCGTCCTGCACGATCTCGCCGTTGACGCGGGTCGTCAGGCGCAGGTCGGACGGATCGAGCACGGTCTCGAACCATGGACCGAGCGGGCAGAACGAGTCGTAGCCCTTGGCGCGGGTGAACTGCACATCGCTGCGCTGCTGGTCGCGGGCGGTGACGTCGTTGGCGCACGCGTACCCGAGCACGAACGACAAGGCGTCCTCGCGGGCGACGTTGCGCGCCGGCCGCCCGATGACGACCGCGAGTTCGCCCTCGTAATGCACCTCGTTCGACGACGGGGGCAGGCGAATCGTGTCGGCGTCGCCGATCACGCTCGTCGACGGCTTGAGGAAGATCATCGGCGTCTCAGGTGCCTCGCCGCCCATTTCCTTCGCGTGGTCGGCGTAGTTCTTGCCGATCGCGACGACCTTGGTCGGCAGGATCGGCGAGAGCAGCCGCACGTCCGGTAGTGCCCAGCGGTCGCCGGTGAAAGTGATCCTCTCGAACGGGTGCCCGTCGATCGCCGCGACGGTGAGCGCCTCAGGCGCGGCGTCGGCCGGTCCTTCGACCGTTCCCCAGGACACCCCAGCAGGAGTGGAAGCTGAACCTTGATGGACGAAGCGGGCTATACGCACAGGGCCTAACGGTACCGATCCGGTGTCGGCGATAATCGACGGCGTGACCACCCGAGTAAACGCTGACCAGCGGTTCGTGGGGCCAGGCTGCTCGGCGGTGGTGATGCCGTGAGTTCGCAGCTGTCCCGCGTCCCGGTGCCACGTCGGCGCCGTCTGGCCGCGACCCTGGTGCTGTTCGCGGCGCTGTTCCTCGCCGTCGGCGCGGTCGCCGCGGCGGGCAGCGGGACGGCCGGCGCGCCGGTGTTCGCCGCCATCGCGTTGACCGTTGCCGCGCTGCTGGGCCTGATCGCGTGGGGCGTCCATCGCAGCGTGCGGCTCGACCAGGACGAGGCGCGCCTGGACGCCGTGGTCGACGACGTCCTCGCCGCCCACGGCGGGCGCGCCGCGCTGTGCGGCTGCGGTGTCGACCATGACCCGAGCGAGCTTCACATCGTCGACGCCGAACCCGACGACCCGCACGCCTGCTCGCACGACGGCACCGGCGTCGCCTGCGCCCACGAGTGCAGCACCTGCGTCCTCGCCGCCCTCAAGCAGGCCTGACCGCGACTCGCTTCGTCCCGCCCCGCGCCCGCACCGCCTTGCCCCGCGCCCGCACCGCCTTGCCCCGCGCCCGCACCGCCTTGCCCCGCGCCCGCACCGCCTTGCCCCGCGGAGACACGCTGGGAGCGCCGAATCACGTGTCCTAGCGGGGCAAAGCGCGCGCCCGGCACGGCTTCGCCCCCGCCGATGTCACCCATATGGCCGGCCCAGCTCGATTCACGGGGCGAAGTCGCATCGGCCACCCGAAGTGGATCGCCTGTTCCTCCGCTCGGCCCGGTCTGAGCGTCCCGAACCGGGCACAGCGGAGGAAGACCTGATCCACCCGCGCCCGCACCGCCTTGCCCCGCGCCCGCACCGCCTTGCCCCGCGGAGACACGCCGGCAGCGCCGAATCACGTGTCCTGGCGGGGCAAAGCGCGCTTAGGACGACTCGGGTGCGGACTCGCCGAGCAGCCCGAAGCGCACGGCGTCGTGCAGCGCGAGCCAGGACGCCTCGATGACGTTGCCGTGGACGCCGACGGTGGTCCATTCGCGCTCGTGGTCGGAGGTCTCGATGAGGACGCGGGTGACGGCGTCGGTGCCGTGGCGGCCGGGCATGATGCGCACCTTGTAGTCGGTGAGCTCCAGCGACGCGAGTCGCGGATGCGCCTTGGTCAGCGCCTTGCGCAGCGCACGGTCGAGCGCGTTCACCGGTCCGTTGCCCTCTTCGGTCGAGATCACCCGTTCACCGCCGGCGATCACGCGCACGGTCGCCTCACTGACCATCGCGCCGTCCTCGCGGCGGTCGACGATCACGCGGTACGACTCGACCACGAAGCCCGCCTGCGTCTGCGACAACTCATCGCGCAGCAGCAACTCGAACGACGCGTCGGCGGCCTCGTACGACCAGCCCTCGGCCTCGCGTTGCTTGACCCGCTCCACCACCTTGCCGACCACATCAGGTCTAGAGCTGACGTCGACCCCGAGCTCACCGGCCTTCAGCTCGACCGACGCGCGGCCCGCCATCTCGGTGACGAGGATCCGTTGTGCGTTGCCGACGACCGCCGGGTCGAGGTGGTTGTACATCTCCGGCGACACCTTGATGGCCGACGCGTGCAGGCCCGCCTTGTGCGCGAAGGCCGCGGCGCCGACGTACGGCGCGTGCGTGTCCGGCGCGAGGTTGGCGATCTCGGCGATCGCGTGCGACACGCGCTGCATCTCGGCAAGGCAACCTTCGGGCAGGACGTCGAGCCCCATCTTCGTCACCAGCCCGCCGATCACGCTGAACACGTTGGCGTTGCCGGCCCGCTCGCCGTAACCGTTCGCCGTCCCTTGAACGTGTGTCGCGCCGGCATCCACGGCGGCCAGGGTGTTGGCCACTGCGCAACCCGTGTCGTCCTGGGTGTGGATTCCGAGCCGGATGCCGGCGCGACGGTGCACGTCGGTAACTACGTCGTGCACGCCCATGGGCAGCATTCCGCCGTTGGTGTCGCAGAGGACGCCGACGTCGGCCCCTGCCGCGGCCGCGACGTCGAGCAGTCGCACGCCGTAGTCGCGATCGAGTTTGTAGCCATCGAAGAAGTGCTCGCAGTCGACGAACACGCGTCGACCCTCGGAGCGCAGGAAGGTGACCGTGTCACGCACCATGTCGAGGTTCTCCTCGAGCGTCGTGTGCAGGGCATCGGTCACATGCCACACCGACGACTTGGCGACGAGGGTGACGACAGCCGCGCGTGAGTCGACGAGCGCGCGCACCTGCGGATCGTCCTGCACGCGTACGCCGGCCTTGCGGGTCGCACCGAACGCGACGAGGACGGAGTTCTTCAGCGCCAGCTCGCCATCGGCGGCACGCGCGAAGAACTCGGTGTCCTTCGGCATCGCACCGGGCCAGCCGCCCTCGATGAAGCCGACGCCGAGCTGGTCGAGCAGACGTGCGACGGCAAGCTTGTCGGCCACGGAGTAGGTGATGCCTTCACGCTGCGCACCGTCACGCAGGGTGGTGTCGAAGACGTGGAACGCGTCGCTCTGCATGGTCAATCCTCTTTGCCGGACAAACAAAAAACCCCCCGCCGGATGGCGTGGGGTCTGCGCGTCGGAGTGGTGCTTGGTCCGACGCGCTACTCGATAATGATGGAGACGAAATGCTGCACGACATGAGTGTGCCACAGCACGGGCGAAACCATCACCCCGCGGCGGCCTTGGCCAGCCGCTGACCGATCTCGGACGTGGTGCCCGGCTGCTTCGGATCGCGACTCTCGAGGTCAGCCGCAACCGCCGCTTCGACCCGGCGGGCGGCGTCGTGCTCACCGACGTGTTCGAGCAGCATCCCGACCGACAGCACGGCGGCGGTCGGGTCGGCCTTGCCCTGACCCGCGATGTCGGGTGCCGAGCCGTGCACCGGTTCGAACATGGACGGGTTCGTGCGACTCACGTCGAGGTTGCCGCTCGCCGCGAGGCCGATGCCGCCGGCGATGGCGGCCGCTAGGTCGGTGATGATGTCGCCGAACAGGTTGTCGGTGACGATCACGTCGTAGCGCGCGGGATCGGTGACGAGATAGATCGTCGCCGCGTCGACGTGGTTGTACGCAACCTCGACGTCATCGAAGTCGCTCGCAACGTTCTGCACGGTGCGGAACCACAGGTCTCCGGCGTTGGTCAGCACGTTGTTCTTGTGCACCAGCGTGAGGTGCTTGCGCGGCCTCGCCTGCGCACGCATGAAGGCATCCCGCACCACGCGCTCGACGCCGTAGGCAGTGTTGACGCTGACCTCGGTCGCGATCTCGTGCGGCGTGCCCTTGCGCAGCGACCCGCCGTTGCCGGCATACGGGCCTTCGGTGCCCTCGCGGACAACCACGAAGTCGATGGCCGGTTCGCCGGCCAGCGGCGTCGCAACTCCGGGATAGAGCTTGGCCGGACGCAGGTTCACGTGGTGGTCGAGTTCGAAGCGCAGCTTCAGCAGCAGTCCGCGCTCGAGGACGCCGGACGGGACGGACGGGTCACCGACCGCGCCGAGCAGGATTGCGTCGTGGCTGCGCAGTTCAGCGAGCACGCTGTCAGGCAATACCTCGCCGGTACGGTGCCAGCGGGCCGCGCCGAGGTCGTAGGACGTCGTGTCGACGCCGGGCACGACGGCTTGCAACACCTGTACGGCCTGCTCGGTGACTTCGATGCCGATGCCGTCGCCGGGGATCACTGCCAACTGCATTCGCCGAGCCTACTGGCGCGTTCGTCAGTGCGCGGCGGCCACCTCGGCCGGGTCGTCGTCATCGACGTACTTGGGCAATTCGCGCATCGTGCGCAGCGGCGAGAAGAACACCGGTAGCAACGCGACCGATCCGCCGATCGCCGCGACCAAGAGCGTGGGACGGATGCCGATCGTCGAGCCGAGCACTCCGCCGAGGAACGCGCCGATCGGGATCGTCCCCCACACGAAGAACCGCATCGTCGCGTTCATGCGGCCGAGCAGGCGTTCGGGCGTAAGACCCTGGCGGAAGCTCACCTGCGTGATGTTGTAGACGACCGCCGAACCCCACATCACCAGTTGCCCGACGGCCATCAGCGCCAACGTCCAATCGCGATGCACGAAGGGCACGATGAACGCGGGCGGAATGCTGACGGCGATGCTCCCCCAGATCGTCGGACCCTGGCCGAAGCGCTTGGCGATGCGCGACGCGACGAGCGAGCCCAGCAAGCCGCCTACGGCCATCACTGACGTGAACAGACCGATCACGCCGGCCGACAGGTGCAAGTTGCGCGCGAGCAGGATGAAGTAGACGGGGAACGCGACGTTCGAGAACAGGTTGGACGTGCCCGTGCACGCAGCGATCGAACGCAGCAGGCGGTTGCCGACGACGAACTTGAGCCCCTCGAGAATCTCGCGGCCCAGATGCCGGTCCGCCTTGCGCTCGGGCTTCGGCGGCCGCGACCTGATCGCTGCGACCCAGCTTGCCGACCAGAGGAAGCTCACCGCGTCGACCAGAATCGCGTACGGCGCGGTCAGCACCTGGATCAGCAGGCCACCCACGCCCGGACCGGCGATCTGCGACACCGACTCGCTCGCCTGCAGTTTCGAGTTGCCTTCGACGAGCGCTTCGCGGTCGACGAGCGCCGGCAGGTACGACTGGTAGGCGACGTCGAAGAACACCGTGCTCAATCCGGTGAGGATCGCGACCACGTACAGCTGCCCGATCGTCAGGATTCCGAATAGTTGTGCGAGCGGGATCGATCCGAGGGCCGCCGCCCGGATCAGGTCGTTGACGATCAGCACCCAGCGGAACCGCATGCGGTCGACCCACGCGCCGGCCGGCAGGCCGACGACGAGGAACGCCAACATCTCGAACGTCGCAAGCAACCCGACCTGGAACGTGGACGCGTGCAGTACCAGGATCGCGACGAGTGGCAGCGCGAGCTGGCTCACGAACGTCCCGAACTGGCTGACTGTCTCGCCGATCCACAGCCGTCGGAAGTCGAGGTGGTGCCACAGTCCGCCGCGGCGGCGGATCGCCTCTGCCGGGGTGGGTCGATCGATCACGGCCCCACTGTGCAACTAGTGATTGGGATTTGTCAATCACTTATGCTGTGCTTGTGCCGATACCCGATCACCGGCCCGGCAGACGGCCGGCCACCGACGCCGAGGCGCGCGCGCTGGCGTCCACGCTACGGCTGCGCATCCTGCGTGTCTGCCTCGGCGAACCTCGCACGAACAAGGAAATCGCCGCGACGCTGGACAAGGATCCGGCGACGATCCTGCATCACGTGCGACGACTCGTCGATACGGGCTTCCTCGCTGCCCAGCCGGTGCGACGCGGCACCCGCGGTTCACGCGAGATCCCCTACCTCGCCACCGGCAAGTCGTGGCAGATGGAGACGCCGGCGAAAGACAGCGCGATGCTCAGCGCCTTCCTCGAGGAGGTCGCCCTCGTCCCCGTCGAGGATGTCGACACGCTGCGGATCGGCCTGCGCCTGAGTGCCGACCGCAAGGACGAGCTGTCGCACCGGCTGACGTTGTTGATGGAGGAGTACTTCGAGAACCCGGACGCTGACGGCGAGGCGTGGTCGGTGTACGCGGCGATCCATCCGGATCCCAACCGCTGAGCTGCGGCGCTACCAGCTGCCGCGATGCTCCGGGACGAGCCAGATCAACGGCAACAGGCACGCGAGGATCGCAGCAAGCACGACCAGTGTCCACGCCTGCGCTGTGCCGGGATTTCCGCTGCGCGCAATGACGGCCGTGACGACAGAGATACCCGTGATGCCGCCCGCCTGCCGGAACATCCCGCGCAATCCGGCGACCGCGCCCGTGTCACTCGGCGCGAGATGCATGATCGCGTTGTTCGTCGCCGGGACGGACAGCCCCATCCCGAGTCCGGTGACTGCTGCGGCAATCGCCAACCAGGTGTACGGCGACAAGCCGGTCGGCGGGATCGCCATGACCACGAGACCGATCACGCACAGCACGAAGCCGATCAGCATCGGACGGCGGTATCCCGTGCGCCGCAGCGCGAACGCAGCCATGCCGGCCACGGCGATCATTCCGACTGCGCGCGCCGTCAACAGGGTTCCCGCGGACAGCACGCCGATGCCGTACCGGTCCTGCGCGTAGAGCGGGACGAGCGTCGCAAAGCCGAGCACCGCGACACCGAAGAAGAAGTTGATCAAATTCATCACCGCGAAGCCCTGCCCGCGCAGCAGACGCAGCGGGATGAACGGGTTCGCGGCGGTGCCCGAGTGCCGCACGAAGGCAACCAGCCCGATGACCCCGACGACGCCGGCAATGATGAACTGCGGGGTGAATACGGACGCCCCCGCCGAGCCCAACGAGCTCACCGCGAACATGACGCCGAGCAGCCCGACACCGAGCATCGCGATACCCGGGACGTCGATGCCGCGGCTCTTGCGCACCTGCGCCCGCGGAATGAACGCGAGAGACAGAGCGAACACGAGCACACCGAGCGGCACGTTCACCAGGAAGATCCCGCGCCACGACCAGTACGTGACGAACAGTCCCCCCAGGATCGGGCCGACGATGCCGCCGATCGGGAAGATCGAGGTGAACAGGCCGATCGCGCGATCGCGGTTCGGGCCGAACTCGTCGGACACGATGCCGGTGGCCGACGGCATGAACGCGCCGCCGCCGATCGCCTGCACCGCGCGCAACGCGACGAGGACGTAGATGTCGTTGGCGAGCCCGCAGAGCAGGGACGACACGGTGAACAGGACGATCGCCGCGATGAACACCCGGCGCCGCCCGTACTGGTCGCTGATCCGGCCGGCGAGCGGCATGACCAGGATCTGGCCGAGCGCGTACACGGTGATCGTCCAGCTGCTCCAGTTGACCTGCGCGTGCAGATCACGTTGGAGGGTGCTGAGCGCGGTCGCCACGATCGTCTGATCGACCGAGGCCATGAACAGCGCCACCGAGACGATCGCGAACACGAGGAACCGGCGCGGCGACACCTCGGCGGCGGCTGCTTCGGTCGGTGTGACGACGGCGGTGGACACTGACATCACCAGTGACATTACAGTGCTTGCCGGCAGGCAACTAAATCGAATTCGTCACAGCGGGAGGTTCAGGTGGACGCCGAGGACGCCGTGCGGCTGCGCCGCGCGATCGCTCGAGTGGCGCGCCAGCTGAACACGTCAGCCACCGACGAGGGCCTCACCCCGACGCAGGCCTCGGTGCTCGGGCTGATCGTGGGCAACGGTCCGGTCGGGCTCCCCGATCTGCAGCGCCTCGAGCACCTCAACCCGACGATGCTCTCGCGGGTGGTCGGCCGGCTGGACGAACTCGGCCTGATCGACCGCTCCCCCGATCCAGACGACCTGCGCAGCGTCACCGTGTCGGTGACGGCCGAGGGTCGCAAGGTGCACACCCGAATCAAGGCCCAGCGCGCCGATGCGGTCTCGCAGGCCGCCACCCGCCTACCGGAGGCGGAGCAGCGCGCCCTCATAACCGCGCTGGACGCGCTGGACCACCTGGCCGAAGAGCTCAAGTAAGCCCGTCAGCGCGCGGCGCTTCCCTCGACGTAGTCGTCGTCGCTGGAGACCCAGCTCATGAGTCCGCGAAGCTTGCGGCCGACGTCCTCGATGGGATGCTGCTCGGCCTTCTCGCGCAGTGCCTTGAACTCCGGCGCGCCGGCGTCCTGGTCGGCGATGAAGCGGGCGGCGAACGCGCCGTCCTGGATGTCGCTGAGGACGTCCTTCATGTTCTGCTTGACGTGCTCGTCGATGACTCGCGGGCCGGACACGTAGTCGCCGTACTCGGCGGTGTCGGACACCGACCAGCGCTGCTTGGCGATGCCGCCCTCGTACATCAGGTCGACGATGAGCTTGAGCTCGTGCAGACACTCGAAGTACGCGATCTCCGGGGCGTAGCCGGCCTCGGTGAGCACCTCGAACCCGTACATCACCAACTGCGACGCACCACCACACAGCACGGCCTGCTCGCCGAACAGGTCGGTCTCGGTCTCTTCGGTGAAGGTCGTCTTGATGGCGCCGGCTCGAGTGCCGCCGATGCCCTTCGCGTAGGACAGCGCCAGCGCCTGTGCGTTGCCGCTCGCGTCCTGCTCGACCGCGATGAGGACGGGCACGCCCTTGCCGTCGACGAACTGCCGCCGCACGAGGTGGCCCGGGCCCTTCGGCGCCACCATCGCGACGTCGACGTTGCCCGGCGGCTTGATGTAGCCGTAGCGGATGTTGAAGCCGTGGCCGAAGAAGATCGCGTCGCCGTCGTTGAGGTTCGGCTCGATCGACTCGGCATAGAGCTTGCGCTGTGCCGGGTCGGGTGCGAGCACCATGATCAGATCCGCTTCGGCGGACGCCTCGGCCGGCGTGAGCACGCGCAGGCCCTCCTCTTCCGCCTTGGCGCGGCTCTTCGACCCCTCAGGCAGGCCGACCCGCACGTCGACACCGGAGTCGCGCAGCGACAACGCGTGCGCATGACCCTGGCTGCCGTAGCCGAGCACAGCGACCTTGCGGTTCTGCACGATCGACAGATCGGCGTTGTCGTCGTAGAAGATCTCAATTGCCATTGTCAGCTTTCCTTACTAAGCGGTGCGCTCGACCGAGCGCAGGGCGGCTTGGGTCATGGAGCGGGGGCCGCGCCCGAGCGCGACCATGCCCGACTGCACCATCTCGCGGATGGCGTACGGCTCGAGCATCTTGAGCATCGCCTCGAGTTTGTCAGGACGCCCGGAGAGCTCGATAGTCAGTGCCTCCGGATTGGCATCGGCGACCTTGCCCCGGAACAAGTCGACGATCTGCAGGACGTCGCGCCGCGTGGACTCGTCGGTCTTGACCTTCACGAGCAACAGTTCGCGCTGGACGGCATGCCGCTCCTCCAACTCGACGATCTTCAGGACGTTGATCAGCTTGTTGAGCTGCTTGGTCACCTGCTCGAGCGCCGATCCCTCGACGTTGACGAGGATCGTGATGCGCGAGATCTCGGGGAACTCGGTCGGCCCGACGGCGAGCGACTCGATGTTGAACCCGCGCCTGCTGAACAGTCCCGCCACGCGCACAAGCACGCCGGGCTTGTTCTCGACCAGCACGGACAACGTGTGGACGGTCATGATCGCGTTCCTTCCAGCATGAATTCGACGAGCGCATTGCAGTGGACGATGGTGGTGTCGACGAGCGGCACGCTCGCGTCACCGTCGCGCAGCACGAGACCTTGCTCGGTGCAGGCGAGCACGACCTTCTCGGCACCCTCCGCCGCGAGCTTCGCGACCACGTCGAGGTAGTACGCGCGGGTCTCGTCGGTGACGACGCCGCGGGTCAACTCGTCGTAGATCGTGGCGTGGATTCGGGCCTGGTCGTCAGCGGGTGGTAAGAGCGTGCGGATGCCGCGCGCGCCGAAGGCGTCCGGGAACATCGGACTCGCCATCGTGAACCCGGTTGCGATCAGACCGACGGTCCTGGCGTCACCGAGCGCGTCGGTCGTCAGCTTGATCAGGTCGATGAACGGAACGTCGCCGATGGCGGCGCGCACGTCGTCGGCGACCAGGTGAGTCGTGTTCGCCGCGAGCGCGATGCCCTCGCAGCCGGCGTCGACCAGGCGGCGCGCGGCGTCGGAAAGAACGCGGCCCACGCCCGTCCAATCGCCGGCGTGCTGCATCGCCGCGAACTCGCCGAACTCGATCGACCACAAGGTCACCGGAGCGCTGGAGTTGCCGCCGCGCGCTGCAGCAACGCCCTCGTTCAGACGCCGGTAGTAGTGCTCGCTCGACACCCAGGATGTGCCGCCGACCAGGCCGACGCGCTTCATGTCACTCACTGTCGAAGACGGGTCGGATGTCGCGCGCAGCCAAGATCGAGTCGTTGCTCGTGCCCGCAGCCACCATCGGCCAGACCATCGCATCCTTACCGACGGTGAAGTCGACCACGACCGGCTGGTCGTTGATCGCCATCGCCTTCTCGATCGTGGCGTTGACGTCGGCCTTGCTCTCGCACCGCAGCCCGACACACCCGAGCGCGTCAGCGAGCTTCACGAAGTCGGGCACTCGGTTGGCCCCCCGACCGGCCGAGGTCATGGAACCGTGCGTGCCGAGCTCTGTCTGGCTGTAGCGCTCCTCGTAGAAGAGCGTCTGCCACTGCCGCACCATCCCGAGGTTGCCGTTGTTGATGACGGCGACTTTGATCGGGAATCCCTCGATGGAGCAGGTGGCCAGCTCCTGATTGGTCATCTGGAAGCAGCCGTCGCCGTCGATCGACCACACGGTCTTGTCGGGACAGGCCGCCTTTGCGCCCATCGCCGCTGGGACGGAGTAGCCCATCGTCCCGAGTCCGCCCGAGTTCAGCCAGGTGTAGGGGTTCTCGTACTTGATGAACTGCGCGGCCCACATCTGGTGCTGGCCGACGCCTGCCGCATAGATGGCCTCGGGTCCGGCGATCGCGCCGAGGCGCTCGATCACGTACTGCGGCGAGAGCGACCCGTCGGCGGGCTCCTCGTAGCCGAGCGGATAGGTGTCGCGCCAGCCGTCGACCTGCTTCCACCAGCCGGTCAGGTCGCCACGATGGCCCGCGTCGAACTCGGCCTTCACCGCGGGCGCGAGCTCGCGCAGCACCTCGCGCACGTCACCCACGATCGGGACGTCTGCTTCGCGGTTCTTGCCGATCTCGGCGGGGTCGATGTCCGCGTGGATGATCTTGGCCTGCGGCGCGAAGCTGTCGAGCCGCCCGGTCACCCGGTCGTCGAAGCGAGCGCCGAGCGTGATCAGCAGGTCGGCCTTCTGCAGCGCCGTCACGGCGGCGACCGTGCCGTGCATGCCGGGCATGCCCAGGTGCTGGCGATGGCTGTCGGGAAACGACCCGCGAGCCATCAGCGTCGTGACGACGGGGATGCCGGTGAGCTCGGCGATCGCGAGGAGCTCGGCGATCGCCCGGGCCTTGATCACGCCGCCGCCGACATAGAGCACCGGACGGCGCGCTTCGGCGATCAGTCGCGCCGCCTCGCGGATCTGCTTGCTGTGGGGACGCACGACGGGCTTGTAGCCGGGCAGATCGAGGCGCGGCGGCCAACTGAACGTCGTCCGCTCCTGCAACACGTCCTTCGGCAGGTCGACGAGGACGGGTCCGGGCCGGCCGGTGGAGGCGATGTGGAACGCCTCGGCGATCGCCTGGGCGATGTTCGCCGGATCCTGGACGAGGAAGTTGTGCTTCGTGATCGGGAGCGTGATGCCGGAGATATCGGCTTCCTGGAACGCGTCTGTCCCGATCATCGCCCGCCCGACCTGGCCGGTGATGGCGACCATCGGCACCGAGTCCATGTAGGCGTCGGCGATGGGCGTGACCAGGTTGGTCGCGCCGGGTCCGGAGGTCGCCATACAGACGCCGACCTTGCCGCTGGCCTGCGCGTAGCCCTCGGCCGCGTGGCCCGCACCCTGTTCGTGCCGCACGAGGACGTGCCGCACGCGCGTGGAGTCGAACAGCGGGTCGTACGCGGGCAGGATCGCACCGCCGGGAATGCCGAAGACGATGTCGGCTCCGACCTCCTCGAGCGAGCGCACGAGGGCCTGGGCGCCGGTGAGCGTGTCGGAGGCGGCGGGTGTGGACGGGGCAGTCATCGCGGTCCTTCGGGCTGTGGCTGGTCGGTGCATCCGGGTCGGGCAACAAAAAACCCCCCGTGCCGTGCGGCACGAAGGGTCAGCGCGTCTCGATCGTCTGGGCCGTCAGGCCCTCGAGACGCGCTGGGAGATAAGTACGCGGAACAGGTTTCGCACGTCGCTGACACTACACACGCGCGCGGAGGGCGGACAACCACGCTCACGGGACCGCTTGAGCTGACGGGGTTGCAGAACTCTTGAGATTTTCTTGCGCCATCTGTTGCACTTGTCCCGAAATGGCGTTAGGTTTCTGTTCAGAGATCGCTGTGGTTGCCGGAAGCCGCCCCTGAGTTTGAGCAATTTCACGGGTGATACCGAGCGAATCTCAAGTTTCTTTGGGGGAAGCGGCGCCGGCGCCGTGGATGTACTACCGGCTCTACCGATCGCGGGGACAAGTACCACCGAGCACCCACGCCCCCGAAGGACCGGACAGATGCCCCCGACTCCCGCCAGCACCCGCGCCCACGCGATCGATCTGCGCCGCGCCACGGTGCTGCTCGTCACCGCTGCGCTCGCGCTGGCGGCGCTGCTGATCCCCCGCGACGCTTCGGCCCGCGCCGCCGCGCCGCGGATCCGCATCACGTCGGCGACCACCGCGGCCTTCGCGCGGCAGATGCTGGGGCTGCTCAACCAGGAGCGTCGCGCTCATGGCCGCAAGCCGCTGACGATGGCGTGGCGGCTGCGTGAGTCGGCGCACCAGCACAACGCTCGCATGGCCAAGGCCAACGTCATGTCGCACCAGTTGCCCGGCGAGGCTTTCTTCGCCACGCGGATCAGCCGCACCGGCTACAAGTGGCGCGCGGCCGGCGAGAACATCGGATGGAACAGCAACCTGACGTCGTCGGGCATCCTCGCCCTCGAGAAGGAGATGTATCACGAGGTTGCCCCGAACGACGGGCACCGCGTGAACATCCTGAGCCGCTCGTTCACCCAGGTCGGCATCGACGTCGTCTACGACGCTCGCCACCAGAAGCTCTGGTTCACGCAAGACTTTGGCGCTCCGGCCTGAACACCACGACCGGTAGCCGCCGTCAAGGACCATGGTCCGGGGGATAGAAGCCTGCCCTCCCGCTCGGTCGAGCGGGAGGGCAGGTCTGTCCATGCGTCTGGATCCGCCGCGGACTGAGTCAGCCGCACACCGCGCCCTCGGCTGCTGAGCCGACGAGCTTGGCGTACTTGCCCAGGACGCCGTAGTCGAAGCGCTGCGCCAGCGGCTTCCACTCGGCCCGGCGGCGCTCGAGCTCGCCGGGATCGACGAGCAGGTCGAGGGTGCGCGAGGCCATGTCGAGCCGGATCCGGTCACCCTCGGCGACGAACGCGATCGGGCCACCGAAGGCCGCCTCCGGTGCGATGTGCCCGATGCACAGTCCGGTCGTGCCGCCCGAGAACCGTCCGTCGGTCAGCAGCAACACGTCCTTGCCGAGGCCGGCGCCCTTGATCGCGCCGGTTATCGCGAGCATCTCGCGCATGCCCGGGCCGCCCTTGGGCCCTTCCCATCGGATGACGACCACGTCATTGGCCTGGAGCTGCCCGGCGGCGAGCGCATCCATTGCCGCCTGCTCGCGGTCGAACACCCGGGCGGTGCCCTCGAACACGTCGGCGTCGAAGCCGGCGCTCTTGACGACCGCTCCGTCCGGCGCGAGCGAACCACGCAGGATCGTCAGCCCGCCGGTCTTGTGGATCGGGTCGCTCATCGCACGGATGATCTTGCCGTCGACATCGGGTGGTGCGATCGCGGCGAGGTTCTGGGCCATCGTCTTGCCGGTGACGGTCAGCGCGTCGCCGTGGAGCAACCCGGCGTCGAGGAGCGCCTTCATGACGACGGGGACGCCGCCGATGCGGTCGATGTCGGTCATGACATAGCGGCCGAACGGCTTCACGTCCGCGAGGTGCGGCACCTTGTCGCCGATTCGGTTGAAGTCGTCGAGGGTGAGCTCGACCTTGGCCTCGTGGGCGATCGCGAGCAGGTGCAGAACTGCGTTCGTCGACCCGCCGAGCGCCATGATCAGCGTGATCGCGTTGTCGAACGCCTCGCGGGTGAGGATCTGCCGCGCAGTGATGCCCGCGTCGACGAGCGCGACGACGGCTTCGCCGGAGCGTTCGGCGTAATGATCACGACGCGAGTCGGGCGCCGGCGGCGCAGCGCTGCCCGGCAGCGACATGCCGAGTCCCTCGGCGGCACTGGCCATGGTGTTCGCCGTGTACATCCCGCCGCACGCGCCCTCGCCCGGGCAGATCGCCTTCTCGATCTCGGTGACCTCGTCGCGGGTCATCCGTCCCGCCAGGCAGGCGCCGACCGCTTCGAAAGCGTCGATGATCGTGACGTCCTTGCCGTTGTAGCGGCCGGGCAGCGTCGATCCTGCATACAAGAACACTGATGCGACGTCGAGCCGCGCGGCGGCCATCATCATGCCGGGCAACGACTTGTCGCAGCCCGCGAGCAGCACGGCGCCGTCGAGCTGCTCGGCGCGGAAGACCGTCTCGACGGAGTCTGCGATCACCTCGCGCGACACCAGCGAGTAGTGCATCCCGCTGTGCCCCATCGAAATGCCGTCCGAGACCGAGATCGTGCCGAACTCCATCGGAAAACCGTCGGCACCGCGCACGCCCTCCTTCGCGCGCTTGGCGAGCCGGTTGAGGGACAGGTTGCACGGCGTGATCTCGTTCCAGCTGCTTGCGATACCGATCTGCGGCTTGCGCCAGTCGTCGTCGCCCATGCCTACGGCGCGCAACATGCCGCGGGCGGCAGCGCGTTCGACGCCGTCCGTGACGATCGTGCTGTGTGGCTTGCGGTGCACTCGGGGCTGCTCTCCACTCACGTCTGCGAGCCTACGGCTACCGTCGACGCTGTGACCGCGGCCGGCAAGACCATCACCTTCCGGCTGCCGCGGTCTGCCTACCTCGCGGTGCTGTTCTTGTTGTTCTGTTCGGCACCGCTCGCGCTGTCCGCGGACGGCGGCGATGAAGGCGGCTCGGTCGGGTGGACGTGGCGGGTGGCGCTGCTGCTGATACCGGTGCTCGCGGCGGTGTTCATCGCACGCACGGCCACCATCGTCTCGGCTACAGGGCTGCGCGTGCGAGCAGCATTCGGCGCGCGGACGCTGTCCTGGGATGAGGTGCGCGGGTTGTCGGTGACGGGGCGGTCGGTGTACGCAGTACTTGACGACGGCTCGGTGCGCTTGCCGTGCGTGCGCACGAGCGATCTGGCTCTGATCGCGAGCGTCAGCGACGGCCGGCTACCCGACATCCCGGCGCCGGTTCGTAAGTACGCCCCGTCGCGTCGCACGCGTCGCGTCCGACGGCCGGGCTGACCTCGGGCTCAGTAGGTGGCGCCGACGACGTTGCGCAGCGCCTCGCCGGCGACGTAGCGCTCGATCTGCTCGCGGACGAGCCGGTAGCCGCGCCGCTCCCAGCCGTGCGTGCCGCCGCCGACGTGCGGCGTGATGACCACGTTCGGCGCCTGCCAGAGGGGATGATCGGCCGGCAGCGGCTCGGGATCGGTGACGTCCAGGAAGGCACGCAACCGGCCGGCCGTGGCGTGCGCGGTGAGCGCATCGGTGTCGACGATCGGCCCGCGTGCGACGTTCGCGACGATCGCACCGTCGGGTAGCGCGGCCAGTGCGTCGGCACCGATCAGCCCGGACGTCTCGTCGGTCAGCGGCAGCGCGATCGCGAGGATGTCGGCGTCCGGCAGCAGGTTCGGCAGGTCGTCGATGCCGCGGATCCCATCCCGTGCGGTGCGCGCGACGAACGTGTTCTTGGCGCCGAAAACCGCCAGTGCGTCCGCGATGTGGGTCGCGATGTCGCCGGCACCGAGAATCAGGACGCGCTTACCGTCCAGGTCTTCGGTGTGCACCTCGGTCCAGCGGTGCGCGGCCTGCTCGGTGAGGAACATCGGCAGCTGTCGGATGATCGCGAGGATGCCGGCGACCGCGAGTTCGGCTGTCGCAGGGCCGTGCACGCCGCGTCCGTTGCACAGCGTGACGCCGTCGGGCAGGTGCGGCAGCCATCGCTCGACGCCGGCCGAGAGCAGCTGCACGACCTTGACGTCGGGCATCGCCGAGAACAGCTCCTCTGGGCCGGCCATGTAACCGCCGAGGACGAATTCGGTGCTCTCGATCCCGTCGGGCGGGTTGTCCGCGCCGTCCCAGACGAGCACGCGGACGCCGTCGGGCAAGGGCTGGATCTGATCGCGGGACGACTCGCTCGGCACGCAGACGGTGATCACCCGATCGAGGCTAGTGGGGCGGTGTGCGGGCGCGGTTCACAGCATGGCCAGGCAGACTGGACGGCGTGCAACGTCTCGCCGCGGTCGTCGGCAGCACTGTGCTGCTGTCGCTTGTCGCGGCGTGCGCGCCGGGCGGGTCGGGCAGCGCGCCCAACTGGAAGCCGAAGCCGTCGTTCTCGGGCGAGGGCTACCAGCCGCCCGCCAACCCGCAGCCGATCCAGCCACACGTGTCGGGTGGGCCGGGAGCACCGTCCAGCGGCTCCGGTTCGAGCGGCAACTCGAAGTCGGGCGATCCCGCCGTGGTGGCCAAGCACCTCGATGCTCCGGTCGGGCTGACGATGATGCCCGACAACACCGCACTGGTCGGCGAGCGCACGACCGGGCGCATCGTGCGCGTGCAGCCGATGCCCAACCAGCCGGTGCGAACGGTTCGTGTCATCCCCGGGCTGAGCACGTCCGGCGACGGCGGCCTGCTCGATCTCGCGATCTCGCCGAACTATCGCGAGGACAACCTGATCTTCGCCTACGTCACGACACCGAAGGACAACCGGGTCATCGCGTTCACGTTGAAGGGACCGATCACGCCGGTGCTCACCGGGATCCCGCGTGGCCGCACCGGAAACACCGGCCGGATCTCGTTCGCCGCCGACGGCAGCCTGCTCGTAGGCACCGGGGACGCGGGACGTCCGGCCCTCGCACGCAACCCGCACAGCCTCGCCGGCAAGATCCTGCGCATCAGCGACATCGGACGTCCGGCACAGGACAATCCCGTCAAGGGCTCCCCCGTCTTCGCGTCGGGTGCGCGCGAGACCGACGGCCTGTGCACCTCGACGAACTCGACACTGGCGCTGCAGACCGAGTACGTCCCGAGCGCGGCGAGCGACCCTGTGTTCCAGGTGACGCCGGGTCGCGCCTTCGCCCGCAACGGTGCGAACGCGGCCGCGCAGCTGCCAAGCGCCAGCCGGGCGCCGGGCGGCTGCGCGCTGCTGAACAACGTGCTCTACACGACCTCGCTCGACGGGCGGGAACTGCTGGCGTCGACGTTGTCGCTCACCAACCACGGCGTTCTGAAGTTCGGCAAGTTCTCGACCCTGCTGCACAACAAGTACGGCCGGTTGCGCACCGTCGTCGCTGCATCCGACGGTGCGCTGTGGCTCACCACGTCGAACAAGGACGGACACGGTCATCCGGTTGCGGCCGACGAGCGGGTGCTGCGGATCATCCCCAGCGGCGGCGCCGGCAACAACCCGCTGTGACAGCCCGTCGCATCGTGTCGCTGCTGCCGTCGGCGACCGAGATCGTCTACGCGCTCGGCATCGACGACGACCTCGTCGGTGTCACGTTCGAGTGCGACGAGCCGGCCCGAGCGCGTGTCGACAAGGCGGTCGTCGTCGGTGGACGCGACACGAGCGGCATGAGCCCGCGCGAGATCGACGACTACGTACGCGCGCAGGCAGCGGCCGGCGCCGACCTGTATCACCTGCACCGCGACGCGCTGGCCGGCATCGAGCCCGACCTGATCCTGACGCAGGACCTGTGCTGGGTGTGCGCGTTGCCATCGGCGACGGTGTCTGAGGCGCTGGACTTCCTTGGTTGTTCGGCGCAGGTGCTCGCACTCGATCCGTACACGCTCGACGACGTCCTCGACTCGATTGCCGCAGTCGGTGAGCACGCCGGCGTGCCCGATCGCGCGGCCGACCTCGTCGCCGAATTGCGTGCGCGGCTGGACGCGGTCGGCGCCACCGTTGCTGATCGGCCACGTCCGCGCGTCGCGGTGATCGAGTGGGTCGACCCGCCGTTCCCTGCCGGGCACTGGGTCGCCGACATGATCGCTGCCGCGGGCGGTACGCCGGTAGCAGCACTGCCCGGCGAGCGTTCGCGCGCCGTCGACTGGTCATTCGTCACTTCGCAGCGGCCGGACATCGTCGTAGTGGCGCCGTGCGGATTCCACCTCAACGGCGCGGTCGATCAGGCGACGACTGTCGCCGCAGCCGTCCCTGACGCCGAGATATGGGCGATCGACGGCGACGGGCTCGTCGTGCGACCCGGCCCGCGGTTGGTCGACGGAGTCGAGGCGCTCGCGTCGATCATCCATCCATCGGCCGTTGCGCCGTCCGCTGCCGTCGTGCGGGTGCGGTGAATCCGTACTTCGCGCTCGAGTCGCCGCGCTCGTTCGACGGCTGGGCGACGCTCGCCTCGCTGGCAACCGACGCGCAACTGCGGGCTCGGGTCCGAGAGACGCACGACGCCCTCGGCGACGGTCCGCTCCGAGCAGCGGCTTCGGTCGACTCGCTCGGGCTGTTCGCGCGACTGGCCTCGCCCGTGCTGGCCGCGCTGACCGCAACGGGGAACGCGCCGGAGTTGTCGCTAACGACGGTCTGGTGGCGTCGCGCCGTACCGGGCCCGATGCGCCTCGCAGTCACAGCCTCGACGTCCACCCCGTCGCTGGCCGACGCGCTCGTCGCGCCGGTGCTGGTCCCGCTCGTCGCTGCGTATGCGTCGACGTTCGACCTGTCGCGCAAGGTGCTGTGGGGCAACGTGGCGTCGGCGCTGAACGGCGCCGCTGTTCAGTTGGGACGCGGCCGGCGCGACTACCGCCGCAGCACGTGTTGCCTGCTCTATCGCCTCGAGCGCGGCGGTATGTGCGGCGACTGCGTCCTGCAGCCGGGCTAGAACTCGTTGGCGCTGACGGCGGTGCGGATCTGATTGATGTTGTCGCGCAGGATGTCCGAGACGAGCTCGTCCGTACGCGGGTCGTTCAGCACCTCCTGGATCACCCGCAGCGTCGCCTCGGTGATCTCTTGCAGCAACCGCTCGTGAAACGGCAGCAGTCCGATCGAGCGCGCGGCGACCGGGTCAGCCATCACCTTCTCGGTGATCATCGCCTTGATCTCTTGATGGTTCTCGTCGAGTGCGGACGCAACGTTGCGGGTGTAGTGGCCGGACCGCAGTACGTCGGCGACCTCGTCGAGCACCGCGATCGTGATCGGTCGCTTGATCACGTTGACGACGCGTTCGGACGTCCGGTTGATCATCCGCACGATGAACGGCTCGCGCAGGCCCTTGCTGATCAGTGCACGCCCCAGAAATGCCGCCGTTACCGAGAGCAGCACCGCCAGCGCGACGATCAGCAGTACCCACGTCGAGGTCGAATAGTGCGGCAGGGCGAGCATCATGCCCGAATCATCCCCGCCGGCGTAGCCCGCGAACCGCAAGAAACACGCATCCAGCTGCAATCAATGCGAGCGTCGCGAGCAATGGCGACCGCGTCGAATTCGAATGCGATGAGTCGGTCGGCGATGATGACGGCGACGGCGGTGCGGAGATGGTGGGATCGATCGTCGAGCCTCGCGGAGCGTGCCGTCGGTCGAGCTGCGCCGGGAGCGGCACACTCCACACCGGTGTATTGACGCCCTCGGAGTCGACAACCAGCCGCCCGTTCGAGAAGCCGACGCCCTCACCCTGCCGCTGTATCGGCAGGGCTTCCTGGATCGGCTTGCCCCGGATCGCGGCCGCGACGTCGGAGTGGTGCAGCCGCCACAGGAACACGGCGAAGTACGTGCGCACGGCCAGCAGCGATCCATCGGGCGAGATCGCTGCTCCCGTGGCGAGCGGCGGTATCTGCAGTGTGCCGATGCGGCGCATGACCTGGACATGACTCGGATCCGGGTGCAACGGCACCGCGTACGCCGTCGCCGCGCCGCTCACGCTCTTGGTGAACACGAACGCCTGACCGGACGGTGTCACGGCCAGCGATTCCGCGTTGGCGGGGCCGGACGGATAGCGCAACCGCCAGACGTCCGGCGATGACGTCGTCGCGGTGCCGGCGAGACCTCCTGCCACGATGTGCGGTTCGTCGACCCGGTAGAGCTGCACCTCGCCACGAGTCGCGTCGTTGTCGCCGATGTCCGCGATCCACACCGACGGTGTGCCGGCGGCATCGGGCGCCACCGCGAGGTCCTCCCAGTCGCGGTTCACCGCACCGGGCACTCGGACGACGGCACGCAGCGTGCCGGTGCGCGCATCGATGGCGAACAAGCGCGCGGTGTCGCCGCTGTCGTTCTGGACGTAGTACACATCCGGCGACGCGATGCCACGGGCGATGCCACTCGCCTCGGTGATGCGCGAGTCGGGCAGGTCGAACAGGTGCTGCGGCGCAGCAGGAGGCGCGAGGGCAGCCGCCACAATTGCGAGAGCGGCGAGAAAGGTCATGCCAGCCAGTCGATCGAATCGCCATGCGGACCGGTGATCGCCAGCGGCAGGCCGTCGCGCGCGAGCACGAACGGCACGGGCCCGGGCGGCTTCGGTATGTCGACGCAGACGCCTGGGCCCTCGTTCGACAGCCACACCGTCGGACGCTGCCCGGCGAGCTGTGCGAGTTGTGCACGGAACTCAGCGCGGCCGTCGCCGTCGAGATACGCGAGGACGGCCGAGTGGTACACGACGAGGGTCGCGGCCCGCGGCGCGGAGGACGCGACCTCGACGAGGTCGGAGGTCAGGTCGCCGCGCACGATCTGTGCCGGCTCCAGCCGCGCGATCTCGACCGCGCGCTGCAAGGTCGTGAAGCGCTCAACCTGCTCGGGCCAGACCAGCGAGCTCAGCCAGCGCACGTCCTCGTCGTCGTTGACGTCGAGCGGATTGAGGTCGAGTCCCCGTCGCCACACGACGCTCGGTAGCGCGTTCGGCACCGGGCCGTCACCGCTCGTACGGCAGCTGAGCACGAGTCTCGATGTCCCGAGCACAGGTCGGTCGTCGTAGCGATACGCGTATCGGTCAGGACGCAGGCACAGCCCCGCGGAGGCGCCGACTTCGAGTAGCGCCAACGGCTGCGGCAATGCGGCGAGCACGGGAAGCAGCGCAGTGCACCGTGCTGCCTCGTTGGTCTGCGTCTGGCGCGCGAGCATCGTCGCCGACAGCTCGTCCCACTGCGTCAGGACGAACGAACGAAACGCGTCGTAGCCGTCAATGGGACCGTCAAGAAACCTGACAGCTGCGAGCAGCAAGTTCGGTTGCCGTTTCGGTGCGGGAAGTGTGTCGATCCGCTCGATCACCTCGACGTCGTCGGCGACTCCGAGACACAGCCGCTCGTAGCTCGGCGAGACGCCACGCAACTGGCTCTCGCCCATGAACTGGTAGCGGCGCGCAGTCGTGTGCCCGTCGTTGCCGACCCAGTCGACCATCGACTACTCGCTGACACCCAGCCGGTCGAGCAGGATCTGCCGGACGGCGGTCGCGTCGGCCTGGCCGCGCGTCGCCTTCATCACCGCGCCGACGAGCGCGCCGACTGCCGGGATCTTCCCGCCGCGCACCTTGTCGGCGATGTCGGGGTTGGCAGCGATCGCCTCGTCGGCGGCCTGCTCCAGGGCACCGGTGTCGGACACGCGCTTGAGCCCGCGCTCGGCGATCACGTCATCGACGTCATGGCCGGTCTCGAGCACGCCGTCGACCGCCTGCCGCGCGAGCGTGGTGGACAGGGATCCGTCGGCCACCAGCGCGATCACCCGGGCAACCTGGCCCGGACGGATCGCCAGCTCGGCCGCGTCGAGGTCGGCCTCGTTCGCCTTCTGCGCGAGGTAGCCCATCCACCAGTTGCGCGCCTCGTCGACCGGTGCGCCGGCCGCGATGGTCGCACCGACGAGATCGACCACGCCGGCATTCGTCATGTGCACCATGTCCTCGGCGCTCACGCCGAGTTCGTCGACCAATCGTGCGCGCCGCGCCGCCGGCAACTCGGGCAGGCCCGCGCGCAGCGACTCGACCCAGTCGGCGTCCGGCGCGACCGGGACGAGGTCGGGCTCCGGGAAGTAGCGGTAGTCGGTCGCCTCTTCCTTCGACCGGCCGGGACGAGTGTCGCCCGTCGTCTCGGAGAAGTGCCGCGTCTCTTGGAACACGCGCTCCCCCGAGTCGAGCACCGCCGCCTGCCGCAGGATCTCCGAACGCACCGCGCGCTCGACCGAGCGCAACGAGTTCACGTTCTTGGTCTCGGTGCGCGTGCCCCACTCGGCGCCAGGCTTGTTCAACGAAGTGTTGACGTCGCAGCGCAGCGAACCCTGCTCCATGCGAACGTCCGAGACGCCGAGGGTGCGCAGGATGTCGCGCAGTTCGGTGACGTACGCGCGCGCGACCTCAGGTGCCAACGCGCCCGTCCCGGGAACGGGTTTCGTGACGATCTCGACTAGCGGAATGCCGGCGCGGTTGTAGTCGACGAGCGAGTAGTCGGCGCCGTGGATGCGTCCGGACGTCCCGACGTGGGTGTTCTTGCCGGTGTCCTCCTCGAGGTGCACCCGCTCGATCCCGACGCGGTACGTCGTGCCCTCGACGTCGACGTCCAGATAGCCCTCGACGCACAGCGGTTCGTCGTACTGCGACGTCTGGAAGTTCTTCGGCATGTCCGGATAGAAGTAGTTCTTGCGCGCGAAGCGGCACCACGACGCGATCGAGCAGTTCAGCGCCAGCCCGATGCGGATCGTCGACTCGATCGCGGCTTCATTCGCGACGGGCAACGCTCCCGGCAGTCCGAGGCACACAGCGCACACCTGCGTGTTCGGCTCTGCGCCGAAGGTCGTCGAGCAGCCGCAGAACATCTTCGAAAGGGTGCCGAGCTCGACGTGCGTTTCGAGTCCGATCACCGGTTCGTACTTCGCGAGGACGTCCTCGTACGTCAACGTGGGCATCTTCTACAGCTCCGGGATCGAGGCGAGGACGGGCGTGGTGGCCGACTCGAACGCGGCCGCGACCTTGAAGCAGCGATCGTCGGCAAGCGCGGGCGCCATGATCTGCAGGCCGACCGGCAAACCATCGGCGACGCCGGACGGCACCGAGATCGCCGGCGTGCCGGCGAGCGAGGCGGGCAGCGTGCACAGGTCGTTGATGTACATCGCCATCGGATCGGCAGCACGCTCACCGATCTCGAACGCGACGAACGGTGACGTCGGCGAGACCAGTACATCGGCCTGCGCGAACGCGGCCTCGAAGTCGCGCACGATCAACGTCCGCACCTTCTGCGCCTGGCCGTAGTACGCGTCGTAGTACCCCGACGACAGCGCATACGTGCCGATGATCACGCGCCGTTTCACCTCTGGGCCGAAGCCGGCCTCGCGCGTCAGCGACATGACGTCTTCGAGCGAGTGCTCGCCGTCGTCGCCGACCCGCAGGCCGTAACGCACGGCGTCGAAGCGGGCGAGGTTGGACGAGCACTCGCTCGGAGCGATCAGGTAGTAAGCCGGAAGCGCGTACTCGAAGTGCGGGCACGACACCTCGACGATCTCGGCGCCGAGACCCTTGAGGGTGCCGAGGGCCTCGTCGAAGGATGCGAGCACGCCCGCTTCGTAACCCTCACCACCGAGCTCGCGGACGACGCCGATGCGCACGCCGGTGAGATCGCCGCCGGCGCCGTCGCGTGCGGCCGCGACGGCCGGCGCGACCGGCCGTGGGATCGAGGTCGAATCGCACGGGTCGTGCCCGGCGATCGTCTCGTACAAGAGGGCCGTGTCGAGAACGGTGCGGGCGAACGGGCCCGCCTGGTCGAGGGAGGACGAGAACGCGATCAGCCCGTAACGCGACACGTTGCCGTACGTGGGTTTGAAGCCGACCGTGCCGGTGACAGCGGCGGGCTGGCGGATCGACCCACCGGTGTCGGTTCCGATCGACAGCGGCGCCTCGAACGCGGCGACTGCGGCCGACGAGCCACCCGACGAACCACCCGGGATGCGCGTGAGATCCCACGGGTTGTGTGACGGGCCGAATGCGCTGTTCTCGGTCGAGCTGCCCATCGCGAACTCGTCCATGTTGGTCTTGCCGAGCATCACGATGCCGGCGTCCTTGATGCGCTTGCTGATTGTCGCGTCGTACGGCGGCACCCAGCCCTCGAGGATTTTCGATCCGGCTGTCGTCGGCACGTCCTTGGTGACGACAACATCTTTCATCGCGAGCGGGACGCCGGCGAGCGGGCCCAGATCGCCACCGGCGGCTCGGCGCGCGTCGACCTGCCTGGCAGCGTGCATCGCGCCCTCGGTGTCGACGTGCAAGAAAGCGTGCACCTTCGCGTCGACCTGCGCGATCCGCTCCAGGTGCGCTTCGGTGACTTCCAGCGCCGTGACCTCGCCGGTCGCGATCACCGCGGCGGTGTCCGCGGCCGACAGCCGCGTGAGATCGCTCATGCTTCTTCGCTCAGAATGCGCGGGACGCGGAACTTGTCGTCCTCGACCGCAGGCGCGCCGGCCAGCACGGCATCACGAGGCAGCGAGGGAACGATCTCGTCGCGGCGCAGCACGTTCGACATCGGCACGGCGTGCGTCGTGGGCGGGATGTCCGCGGCGGCGACCTCGCCGACCCGGGCCACCGCGCCCAGGATCACGTCCAGCTGGCCGGCGAACAGGTCGAGCTCGTCGTCGGAAACGGCCAGTCGGGCCAACCGGGCAAGGTGCGCGACTTCGTCGCGGGAAATTCGGGGCTCACTCACGAACCCATCCTAGGAAGGCCGGTGCAGCGGATTGCACCCGCGTAACCGCAGCGTCACACCGATAGGGCACGCTGTCCGGCGTGTCCTACCTGCTCCGAATTGTGCTGCCCGATCGACCGGGCGCCCTCGGGGCTGTCGCCACCGCGCTCGGCGGGGTCGGCGCCGACATCCTGAGCCTGGACGTCATCGAGCGCGGACCCGGTAGCGCCATCGACGACCTGGTCGTCGAACTGCCGCCGGACAAGCTCGCCGACACCCTCGTCAGCGCCGCCGTGACGGTCGAAGGTGTGCAGGTCGAGTCGATCCGTCCGTACGCGGGACAGATCGACCCGCACCGCGAGCTGGAGCTGCTCGACAACCTCGCGGCCAAGCCGCACGAGTCGCTCGCGGTGCTGGCCGACGGGGTCGCCCGGGTGTTCCGTGCCGGCTGGGCGATCGTGCTCGATGCCCCGGTGAGCGGGCAGTCCACCGTGCTGGCCGCGGGCAACTCTGCACCCGAGGTCGAAACACTCCCGGTGCCGTGGTGGCCGCCGCGGCCGGCGCGCGGACTCGAAGGCGTGAACAGTTGGGCACCGGCCGACTGGGACCGGCTGGGCACCGAGCTCGCCGTGGCCCCGCTCGCCGACGGCGCATTGCTCGTCGGACGACCCGCCCTGCGCTGGCTGCCGTCCGAACTCGTCCGCCTGCAACATCTCGCCGCGATCGCGGCTTCGGTGACCGCCGCCGAGGCCTGACCGGAGATCTGCGCGGACACGCTGTTCCCACTACTGTCTGCTCCATGCCTGCGTGGACCGCGACGGACATCCCTGACCAGAGCGGTCGCACCTTCATCGTCACCGGTGCGAACAGCGGCCTCGGCGAGGCCACCACACGTGGGCTGGCCGAGCACGGCGCGCGGGTGATCATGGCGTGCCGCAACGTGACCAAGGCCGAGGCCGTCGCGAAGGGCATCCCCGGCGACGTCGCCGTTCGGCCGCTCGACCTCGCCGATCTCTCGTCCGTGCGGGCGTTCGCGAACGTCACCGACAATTTCGACGTGCTCGTGAACAACGCGGGCATCATGGCCGTGCCGAAGGCACGCACCCCCGACGGCTTCGAATCCCAGTTCGGGACGAACTTCCTCGGGCACTTCGCCCTGACCGGGCTGCTCATGCCGAAGATCTCGTCGCGGGTCGTGACGCTGTCGAGCGAGGCGCACCGCATGGGGCGGATCGCGCTCGACGACCTCAACTGGCACACCCGCCGTTACCGGCGCTGGGGTGCCTACAGCCAGTCGAAGCTCGCCGACCTCATGTTCGCCTACGAGTTGGATCGGCGCCTGACCGCGCGCAAGTCCAGCGTGCTGTCGGTCGCGGCCCACCCCGGCTACGCCGCCACCGAATTGCAGTCGCACACCGAGTCGATCCTCGACCGGGTGATGGCGTTCGGAAACCGGATCCTGGCCCAGAGCGCGACGATGGGCGCGCTGCCGACGCTCTACGCGGCGACGATGCCGGACGTCAGGGGCGGAGAGTTCTACGGCCCGGACGGGATCGGCGAGATGCGCGGGCATCCCCACAAGAGCGGCAGCACGCGCGCGTCGAAGGACGCCGCGGTCGCGGCAAAGCTGTGGCGCAAGGCAGAGGAACTGACCGGCGTCACGTTCGAGTGAGCGGACGCGCCTCGGTTGCCGGAGCCGGCAGCGTGCCCGTGGCGATCACGGGTTCCGGCGCCGGACGCACCGTCTGCTTGTCGCGGATGCGGTGCAGGCCGCGCCGTCCCCAACCGATCACAGCGTCGGAGACTCGCTCCGAGTAGGGCATGACCCAGGGCAGGACGACCAGGACGAGGACGCCGGCGAGCCAGCCGCCGAGCACGTCGCTGACCCAGTGCGTGTCGAGATAGACGGTCGACAGTCCGACCGTGACCGATACGAACACCGCCGACCAGATCACGAGCCGTCGGTACGACACGGCGAGCATCGCGATCAAGCCGTAGAGCACGACGGCGTTCGACACGTGACCGGACGGGAAGATGTCGCCGCCCTCGAACACGGCGTGCACCTTGGGCGTGGCATGCGGGCCGAGCCGGCCGGTCGCGAGCTTCACGACACCGACACTCAGGTTCAGCACGATCAACGCGGTGGCCAGCATGACCAAGGGCCGCGGCGAGCGTGACTTCCATGCCCGCCAGAGGAACCACGGCAGCGCGACGACTGTTGCCGGAGCTCGCTGGCCGAGCATCACGTAGGTGTGCAGCGGATAGAACCAGCCCGGGTAGCGCTGGATCAGATCGAGGTGGAAGACGTCCCGGTCGATCGTGAGGAACGGCGACCAGCGCACGACACCGAGGATCAGGACCAGGTAGGCGAACAGCACCAGCGCGAACAATCCGGCTCGAGGCGAGACGCGAATCGTCCGTGGGCGCACACGCGGCGCTCTCGTCGACTGGTCCACAGCTACCTTCTTGCCAAATTCACCTGTGAATTACCTCCCCAGTTTGGCTGGCTCACAAACCCTTTTCCCAGCGGGCCGGGAATGTGCTCTCTCAGGTGTGAGCGAAGCCACCTGCGGATACGGTCATTTCACCGCGTCCGGGCCGCCCGTCAGCAGCGCGGTGAACTGGGCCTCGTCGAGGATGCGCACGCCGAGTTGTTCGGCCTTTTCTGCCTTCGTCCCGGCGTTCTCGCCGACGACGACGTAATCGGTCTTCTTCGACACCGAGCCGGCCGCCTTTCCCCCGCGACTCAGAATCGCCTCTTTTGCTCCGTCGCGCGAGTAGTCCTGCAGCGAGCCGGTGACAACCACCGTCAATCCGGCAATTGTCTTCGGCACGGAGTCGTCGGACTCGTCGGCCATGCGCACGCCCGCCCGTTGCCACTTGTCGACGATCGCGAGGTGCCAGTCTTCGCCGAACCATTCGGTGACGGCGTCGGCGATCACCGGACCCACACCTTCGGCCGCAGCAAGTTGTTCGGTGGACGCCGCTCGGATGGCGGGGATCGAACCGAACTCGGTCGCGAGCGCACGCGCAGCGGTCGGGCCGACGTGCCGGATCGACAGCGCGACAAGAACGCGCCACAGCGGCTGCGCCTTCGCCTGTTCGAGATTGGCGAGCAGTTTGAGCCCGTTCGCCGACAGCGTGCGTCCATCGTCGACAAGGTCTGCTGCGTCGGTCTTCTTCGCGGCGCGGGTGAACAGCGGCACCCGGGCGAGTCGTTCGGCGTCGAGGTCGAACAGGTCGCCTTCATCGCTGATCGCGTCGGCGTCGAACAGGGCGGCAACGCCTTCGTAGCCGAGTGCTTCGATGTCGAACGCGCCCCGCGCGGCGAGTGACGCGACCCGCTCTCGAACCTGCGCCGGGCACGATCGCGCGTTCGGGCAGCGAATGTCCTTGTCGCCCTCGCGTTCGGGCTTGAGCGGTGTCTTGCACGACGGGCACTCGGTCGGCATGACGAACTTCGTCTCGGTGCCGTCGCGCAACCCCACCACCGGCCCGACGATCTCGGGAATCACATCGCCGGCCTTGCGCAGCACGACGGTGTCGCCGATGAGGACGCCCTTGCGCTCGACCTCCCACTGATTGTGCAGGGTGGCGCGTTCGACCGTACTGCCGGCGACCTTGACCGGCTCCATGATTCCGAACGGCGTCACGCGTCCGGTGCGGCCGACCGCGACGGCGATGCGCAGCAGCTTGGTGTTGACCTCTTCGGGCGGGTACTTGTACGCGATCGCCCAGCGCGGCGCCCGGCTCGTCGAACCCAGTCGTCGCTGGAGCGTGAGGTCGTCGACCTTGACCACGACCCCGTCGATCTCGTGCTCGACGTCATGACGATGCTCGCCGTAGTAGTCGATGAACTTCTGCACGCCGGTGAGGTCCTTCACCACCTTCGCCCGGGCGGACGTGGGCAGACCCCACTTGTTCAGCAACGCGTACCAGTCGGATTGCGCGCTCACGGCTCGCGCGTCGAACGATCCCCCGTCGACCTTGCCGACACCGTGGACGACCATGCGTAGTCGCCGCGACGCCGTCACCCGCGGATCCTTCTGTCGCAGTGAGCCGGCCGCAGTGTTGCGCGGATTGGCGTAGGGCACCTTGCCGGCCTCGACGAGGCTCGCATTGAGTGCCTCGAAGTCCTCGACCGGGAAGAACACCTCGCCGCGGACCTCGAGGACGTGCGGCAGGTCGTCGCCGACGAGACGATCAGGAATGTTGTCGATCGTGCGGACATTGGGCGTGACGTCCTCGCCAGTGCGCCCGTCGCCGCGCGTGGCGCCGCGCGTCAATCGTCCATCGGTGTAGACGAGGCTGATGGCCAGGCCGTCGACCTTCAGCTCGCACAGGTAGGCGGGAATCGTCCCGGCATCGCGTTCGACGCGATGTGCCCACGCTGTCATCTCGTCGGACGCGAACGCGTTGTCGAGGCTGAGCATCCGTTCGAGATGGTCGACTGCGGTGAACTGTGTCGAGTAGGTGCCGCCGACGCGCTGCGTCGGCGAGGACGGCGTGCGCAGATCGGGGAACTGCTCCTCGAGCTCTTCGAGGCGGCGCATGCGCTTGTCGTAGTCGGTATCACTCGAGGTGGGCTGATCGAGCACGTAGTAGCGGTACTGGTCGTCGTCGATCTCTTCGGACAGGCGCGCATGCTCGTCGCGCGCGTCTTCGGTGGCTGACTTCGGCGAGACCACGCTCATCCCTCCGGTCGGGCATCTTGGCCCTGCGGTGCGATGAGCAGCTTGCTTCCGGTTCTCACGGTCCCGAATCTAGCCGCTGCATACGACTACGCTGTGGGCATGATCGGCCGGGTCTGGCACGCGGTCATCGCCGTGCTCGTCGGCGTCGCGATTGTCGTGCAGATCGTGATCGCCGTGCGCCTTGCCGGTACGCCCCACGACGTCAGCGCGGGACTCGTGCGCGGCAGTTCGACGGCCGGGCGGATCATCCGGGTGCTCAGCTTCTTCACCATCCAGAGCAATCTGCTCTGCGGGCTGGTGTCGGCGCAGCTCGCGCGCGACCCGGACCGTGACGGGCGTGCGTGGCGTGTGCTCCGGCTCGCTGCGCTGTTCGGTATCACGGTGACCGGGATCGTCTATTCGACCGTGCTCGCCCGCATCCACGAACCGAACGGCGGTGCGGAGACCTTCGTGAACACTGTCGTCCACTACATCGTGCCGGTGATGATGGTGCTGGGTTGGCTGCTGTTCGGGCCGAGGCCGAGGATCGACGCGCGGACGGTGTGGCTGTCGTTGCTGTTTCCACTGGGGTGGCTTGCGTACACGGTGGTGCGCGGAGCGATCTGGCACTGGTATCCGTACCCGTTCCTCGACGTCACGACGCATGGCTACCTGCGCGTCTTGCTGAACTCGCTGGCTGTAGTCGTCGTGTTCGCCGTGCTCGCCCTACTGTTCGCGCTCGGCGACCGGAACCTGCCTCAGGCGGCGTCGTCGCGCAATGCTGCACCGACGTCGCGCAGCAGCGACAGCACGCGCCGCACGTAGTCCGGACTTGCGCCGGAGAGCCCGCAGGCCGCAGTCACCACGACCGACTGCGCGGCGGCCGAGCGGGCAAAGCCGAGTGCCGACCACAGCGTGCGCACCGCATCGCGCGCACGGTCGAGCGAGATCGAGGCATCGGCCGACGGCAACACGCCGAGCCACAGGGATGTCCCGTTGTCGATCGCCTCGCCGAGTGCGTCGTAGCTCGACGTGCCGAGCAGTGCCGCATCGAGTGAGATCGCATCCGCGCCGGCATCGCGGATCAACTGCAGCGGGATGTCGGCGGCGCAGCAGTGCACGACGCGTCCGCCGTCGCCGGCGACCGACAGCACGTCGCGCAGGGTCGTCTCGGCCACCGATGCCTCGATCGAGCGAACGGTGCCGTAGCCGGAGGGGGTGCCTACCCGTCCACCGAGCACGGCGGGCAGGGACGGCTCGTCGAGTTGCAGGACGAGCCGTGCGTTCGGCACGCGACGCTGCACGTCGGCAAGGTGTTCGCGCAGCCCCTCTGCGAGCGATTCGGCCAGATCGCGGGTCGCGCCGTGGTCGCTGACGACCTTGTGACCGGACGGCAGTTCGATACTCGCGGCGAGTGTCCACGGTCCGGTGGCCTGCAGCTTGAGTGCGCCCGCATAGCCGTCGGCGCCCGCCTCGAGCGCGTCGAGATCGCGGGCGAGCATGTCGCGCGCACGCCGAATGTCGCGTCCGGGGTGTGCGGCGAACCGCCATCCCGACGGCACGATCTCGACCGGCAGGTCGACCAGCAGGGCGCTGGAGCGTCCGATCATGTCGGCACCGGGGCCACGCTGCGGGAGTTCGGGTAGGTGCGGCAGGTCGGGCAGTTCGCCGAACACGAGCCGGACGGCTTCGTCGGGGTCGGTTCCGGGCAGCGAACCGATGCCGGTGGCGGACCCCGGCGGCCAGCGATGACTCATAGCCGTACCTTCGGGGTCCCCGCGGAAACGCGCAGTGTTCTTTGCGGAGCGTTTTCGTGGGGTTTGCTCATGCGGTAACTGTCGCGCGGCGTGCGGCCGTGATCGTCGCCGAGCCGATGACGCGGTCGCCGTCGTACATCACCAGGGCCTGTCCCGCTGCGACACCGCGTTGCGGTGCGTCGAGCCGCGCGACGACGCCGTCCGGGTCGATCTCGACCCGTGCCGAACTCACCATCCCGTGCGCGCGCAGTTGCACGGCGCACTCGAACGGGCCGTCGGGGACGTCGTTCGTCCACACCGGCCGCTCGGCGCTGATCTCGTCGACGTCGAGCAGTTCGCCACGTCCGACCGTCACGCGATTCGTGGTCGGCTGGATCGAGAGCACATAGCGCGGTTCGCCGTCGGGCGCGACGCGGTCGAGGTGCAGCCCGCGCCGCTGGCCGACCGTGAACGCGAACGCGCCGCGATGCGAACCGACGACCGCACCCGACTCGGCGTCGACGATCTCGCCGTCGCTCTCGCCGATCGTGCGCTGCAGGAAGCCGCGGGTGTCACCGTCGGCGATGAAACAGATGTCGTGCGAGTCGGGCTTCGCGGCCACGGCCAGACCGCGCGCGGCGGCCTCGGCGCGCACGTCGTGCTTGGTGGTGTCACCGAGCGGGAAGATCGCGCGCGACAACTGGTCGGGCCGTAGCACCGCGAGCACATACGACTGGTCCTTGCCGGCGTCGACCGAGCGGCGCAGCACGCCGTCATCGAGCCGGGCGTGGTGCCCGGTGACGACGGCGTCGAAGCCGAGCGCGACGGCCCGGTCGAGCACAGCCGAGAACTTGATCTTCTCGTTGCAGCGCAGGCAGGGGTTGGGTGTGTGCCCCGCTGCGTACTCGGCGACGAAGTCGTCGATGACGTCGGCGCGGAAGCGCTCGGCGAGATCCCACACGTAGAACGGGATGCCGAGCACATCGGCTGCGCGCCGGGCGTCGTTCGAGTCCTCGATCGTGCAACAGCCCCGCGCACCGTGTCGCAGCGTCGCGGGATTCTGCGCGAGCGCGAGATGTACGCCGGTGACGTCGTGTCCGGCATCGACAGCGCGAGCGGCCGCGACAGCCGAGTCGACGCCGCCGCTCATCGCGGCGATGACCCGCATCAACGCACCACCGAGGTGAGGCCGGCGCGGCGGGCCCGCTCGACCGCCGGCCCGATCGCGTCGACGACCGCGGCCACGTCGGCTGACGTGGAAGTGTGCCCGAGCGAGAAGCGCAACGAGCCGCGTGCGATCGCGTCGCTGGCGCCCATTGCGGTGAGGACGTGCGAGGGCTGGGCGACGCCGGCGGCGCATGCCGAGCCAGTCGAGCACTCCACACCGCGCGCATCGAGGAGCATGAGCAGCGAGTCGCCCTCGCATCCCGGGAAGCTGAGATGGGCGATGCCGGGCAGTCGGTGCGCGGGGTCACCGTTGAGGGTCACGTCGGGCACGGTCGCGCGGATGCCGGCTACGAGTTCGTCGCGCAGCGCCGCGAGGGTGACGGCCGCTTCGTCGCGACGCTCGACGGTGATCGTCGTCGCTGTTGCCAGCCCGACGGAGCCGGCGACGTCGAGAGTGCCGGAGCGCACGTCGCGTTCCTGGCCGCCGCCGTGCAGCAGCGGGACGCAGACGACGTTGCGGCGAAGCAGCAGTGCGCCCGTCCCGACCGGGCCGCCGAGCTTGTGGCCGGTCATGGTCAGCGCGTCGACGCCGGACTCCGCGAAGTCGACGGGCAGCGTGCCGATCGCCTGCACCGCGTCCGTGTGGAAGGGGATGCCGTGCTCGTGCGCGATGGCGGCGAGCTCGGCGATCGGCTGCACCGTCCCGACCTCGTTGTTGGCCCACATGATGCTCACGACGGCTACCGACTCAGGGTCGTCGGCGAGCGCGGCGGCCAGCGTGTCCGGGCGCACCGTCCCGTTTGCGTCAACGGGGAGCAACACGAGCTCGGCGCCCTGTGCTGCGGCGAGCCACTCGGCCGCGTCCAGCACAGCGTGGTGCTCGACCGCGCTGACGATCACCTTGGTACGGCGCGGGTCGGCGCTGTTGCGTGCCCAGAACAGGCCCTTGACGGCGAGGTTGTCGGCCTCGGTGCCGCCTGCGGTGAAGATGACCTCGGACGGACGTGCTCCGAGTGCGGCGGCGAGCTGCTCGCGCGACTCCTCTATGCGGCGCCGCGCGCGGCGGCCCGCGCCGTGCAGTGACGACGGGTTGCCGAGATCGCCCATGGCGTCGGCGACCGCGGTGACGGCCTCCGGCAGCATCGGCGTCGTTGCTGCGTGATCGAGGTAAGGCATTGCGTTCTAGCTTACGGAACGGCGCACGCCGCGGTCGGCTGCACACAGATCGCGCCACCCGGACCGTCGCCCGCCGCCGCTGCGCCTCGTCCGCGCACCGCTTTGCCCGCGCGCGCACCGCTTTGCCCCGCGCGCACCGCCTTGCCCCGTCCGCGCACCGCTTTGCCCCGTCCGCGCACCGCTTTGCCCCGCGCAGGCAGGCAAATTCGCGGTTCCAGCGTGTGCGCGCGGGGCAAAGCGCGCCTTGCGCGGGGCAAAGGGCAGGGTCCGCGGGCAAAAGCGCGCCGTCCGCGGGGCAAAGCGCGCCGTGCGCGGGACGAAGCGGCCGCCGGAGCTTGCCCAGCCCGCGCACCGCTTTGCCCCGCGCAGGCAGGCAAATTCGCGGTTCCAGCGTGTGCGCGCGGGGCAAAGCGCGCCGCGCGCGGGACAAAGGGCAGGGTCCGCGGGGCGAAGGGCAGGGTCCGCGGGGCGAAGGGCAGGGTCCGCGGGGCAAAGCGCGGCGTCGCGCGGGGCAAAGGGCAGGGTCCGCGGGGCAAAGCAGTACGTACCTCGGGCACGCGAACGCTCGGGAGCGCGGCGCTGGTCAGAGCAGCGGACGGACCTGCTCGCCGGCGAACCGGGCGAATGCGACGGGGTCTTCGTCGGCGGTGGGCTGCAGCACGACGGCGTCGGCGCCGGCGTCACCCCATCGGCGCACCGTCGCGGCGATCGACTCGGCGTCGCCCCACGAGCCGGCGTCGTCGTCAGGGTCGAGACCCCACTGCCGCATCTCGGCGCGGTAGCGCTCTTCCGGTCCCGGCGTGCACATCAGGTACGCGCTCACGCGGCCCCGTCCGGGACGTGCGCCCCAGGCGGTGTCGAACGCCGCGCGCGCGGCGACCAGGTCGGACATCGGGTTGCCGCCGGTCAGGATGAGTCCGTCGCCCAACTCGCCGGCCAACGCGATGGTCTTCGGACCGATTGCGCCGACGTGCAGGGCGGGCTTCGGAGACGGCGCCCAGCCGAGCTTCACGTCACTCAATCGGACGTACTCGCCGTCGGTGGTCACGGTGTCGCCCGCGAGCAGCGCCTGCAACGCGGTGACGTACTCGCGCAGCGAGGTCATCGGCGAGGCAGCGCGCACGCCGACGCGGCCCATCCAGTCGAGCACGCCATGACCGACACCGACGTGGATGCGGTCGCCGAACATGCGCGCGAGTGACGCGATCTCCATAGCCGCCAGTGCCGGATTGCGCAGCGGCGCGGGCAGGATCCCGATACCGACGTGCAGCCGTTCGGTCCAGGCAAGCGCAGCCGACGCGCTGGCTACGCCGCCCTCGTCGAAGCAGTCCTCCCACAGCCACAGCTCGTCGACACCGGACTCGTCCGCGGCTTGCGCCACTGCTCGAAGCTCTTCCGGTGCGCGTTGTGGACGGAAGATCACGCCAAGACTCGTCACGCTCGCAACGTACTTGCCCGTCCTGACACCGCGATCCCGACTAGGGCGACCACGAGCATGAGCGCATCGAGGCCGACGAACGCGGCGGTGTAACCGATCGAACCCGCAGCAGCAGCGGCGACGAGCACCCCGGCGATGCCTGCCGTGAACGATGCCGCGGTCGTGTCGGTCAGTTGCAGCGCTGCCGAATCGCGACCACGGTCGGCATCGTTCGTGTGGTTGAGCAGCAGCACGCTCGCGGTCGTCAAGGTGAGACCGGCGCCCAGACCGGCGAACCCCCAGCCGGGATAGGACAGCCACCAGGGGCTCGCCGGCAGCGCGGTGATCGCGATCAGCGTGATCGCGACGCCGAGGCTCGCGAAGCCGGTGCGCAGGTAGCGAACGCGACGACGCTCCTCGTGTGCCGGCGTCTCGTCGGGATGGTCACGTCCCTGCCACCAGGCGCCGATCGACCAGATCAGGCCGGAGACTGCGAGCGGGAGTCCTGCCTCGGTCGGGTCGAGACCGTGTTGCTGGCTGAGCATGAGCGGGACGACCGACTCGGTGCCGAAGAACGCCCCGGCGATCAGGCCGCGCAGCGCGACGTCCGCACCGACGCCCGGACGCACGCCGAACGTGCCGGGCGGGACGAGGCCGCGCAGCCCCACGACGGCGAGCCCGACAGCAGCCAGCGCGATCACGAGCCGGATCGGCGACGCATGTTGCCCGGCGCCCTCGAACGCGGCAATTCCGCCCGCCACGACCAGAGCGAGCAGTATCCGACGTGGACCGGCGACCCGGTCTTTGCGCTCGATCCCGCCATGGAACGTGCGCAGCACGGGGACGATCAGCGCGCCACCGATGACGACGAACGGGACGAGGCCGAGGAAGACCCAGCGCCAGCTGACGTGCTGCGTGAGGAGCCCGGACACCAGCGGACCGAGCAGCGACGGCAACAACCACGCGCCGGACGTGGCGACGAAGACCTTCGGTCGCAGGTGTTCGGGGTAGGTGACGCCGATCAGCACGTAGGTCGAAGTGATGAGCAACCCGCCGCCGATGCCCTGGACGGCGCGGCCGAGGACGAGCTGCACCATCGTGGTCGCCGTCCCCGCCACGAGCAGCCCGGCGACGAACAGGATCATGCCGCCGAACAGTCCCGGCCGCGGTCCGCGCGCGTCGCTGAGTTGTCCGGCCGCGACCATGCCGACGACGTTCGCGACGAGGAAGGCTGTGAACGCCCATCCGAACGCGCCGAGTCCGTGCAGCTCGCGTGCCGCGCTCGGCAGCGCCGGCGTCACCGCCATCGCCTCGAAGGCGATCATCGAGATCAGGACGAGCAGGCCGATGGTGGTGCTGCGCAGCCGGCCCGTGAAGATCGACGCCTCGGGGACGACGGTGACGGGTGCTGCGGTAACCACCCGACCATCATCCAAGTTCAAGCCCACTTCATATCAACCCGGGGCGACATGGCCCACATCCGTTGAGTGGCGCGTTAACGCGTCGAGTGGCGCGAATAATCGCGCCACTCGACGTAAAACGCGCCACTCGACGTGGCCGGGGCTCAGCCCTTGCGCTTGCCGACCTCTTCGGTGAGCTGCGGAGCGACCTGGAACAGGTCGCCCACAACGCCGAAGTCGGCGAGCTCGAAGATCGGCGCCTCGGGGTCCTTGTTGATCGCGACGATCGTCTTGGACGTCTGCATGCCGGCCCGGTGCTGGATCGCACCGGAGATGCCCACCGCGATGTAGAGCTGCGGCGACACCGTCACACCCGTCTGGCCGACCTGCATCTGGTGGTCGACCCAGCCGGCGTCGACGACGGCACGCGAAGCGCCGACTGCCGCACCGAGGGAGTCCGCGAGCTTCTCGATGATCTCGAAGTTCTCGGCCTTGCCGATGCCACGCCCACCGGACACGACGACGGACGCATCGGCGAGCTGCGGGCGCGAGCCCTTCTCCTCGACGACGGTGTCGGTGATCTTGGCGCTCTTGTCCGAGTCGGACAGCGTGACGTCGACCGAGACCTCCTCGGCCGCGCCGGAGCTCTGCTCCGGGGCGAACGAGTTCGGCCGCACTGTGATGATCGGCGTGCCCTTGGTGACCTTCGACTGGACGCTGATCGCGGCACCGAAGATCTGCTGGGTCGCGGTGTCGCCCTCGAGGCCGACCGCGTCGTAGATCAGACCGGAGTCGAGCTTGACCGCGAGCCGGGCTGCGATCTCCTTGTTCTCCGAGCTCGACGACAGCAGGATCGCTGCGGGCGAAGCCTGCTCCGCGACCGCGGCGAGAGCCGCTGCCTTGGGTGCGACCGAGAAGCCTGCGATGTCGTCGCTCTCCGCGACGTAGACCTTCGCGGCGCCGTACTCACCGAGCTGGTCCTTGACCTTGGCCGCCTCGCCGGGCGCGCCGACGACAACAGCGCTCGGCTCACCCAGCGACTTGGCCGCGGTGAGCAGTTCGAACGTGGCCTTCTTGACGGTGCCGTCGACCGAGTCGACGAGAACCAATACCTCTGCCATATGTAGTCAGTCCCCTCAGATGAGCTTCTTCGAGGCGAGGTAATCGGCGATCGCGACGCCGCCGTTGCCCTCGTCCTTCACGGTCTCGCCGGCCGCACGCGGCGGGGCGTTCTCGAACGACTCGACCGCGGTCCAGGCGTTCGAGAGCCCGACCTCGCCGGCGTCCAGACCGATGTCTTCGAGCGACTTGACCTCGATCGGCTTGCTCTTGGCGGCCATGATGCCCTTGAACGACGGGTAGCGCGGGTCGTTGATCTTCTCGACCACGCTGATGACGGCGGGCGTCTCGCCCTCGACCTGCTCGTACCCGTTGTCGGTGACGCGCTCGATCGTGACGGTCGAACCGTCGACGGTCACCTTGCGCGCCTGGGTGAGCTGCGGACGTCCGAGCACCTCGGCGAGCATCGCCGGCACGACCGACCCGCGGGCGTCTGTTGCCTCGGACCCGGCGATGGCGACGTCCCACTCCAAGCCATCGAGTGCCTTGGCGAGCACCTTGGCCGTGGCGACGGCGTCCGAGCCGTGGATGGCCTCGTCCGAGATGTGGACGGCCTTGTCGGCCCCCATCGACAGCGCCTTGCGGATCGACTCGGTCGCCTTCTCCGGGCCGACGGTCAAGATGGTGACCTCGCCGTCGTGCTCTTCCTTGAGTCGCAGACCTTCCTCGATTGCGAACTCGTCGATGTAGTTGATCACGGGATCCACGGCAGCGCGGTCGACGGTGTTGTCGTCCGCCAGCTTCCGGTCGCCCTCGGTGTCGGGTACCTGCTTCATCAGGACCACGATGTTCATGCGTGCGCCGACCTCTCAACAGTGAGTTGCTTACCTCGATTTGCTCAGTCGTACTCTGCCAATGTTACTGACGAGTAGCAACATGAGTCGTGCCACGCACCGGATGCGACAACGGTGGTGCGGCGAACACCACACCCCGGCCGCCGCGCAGTTGTCGCAGAACTGGTGGTCAGAACGGGCCCAACTCCATCAGTTAGCCCCGAGTTAATCCGAGTTCGCGGTCGAGGCGTTGCAGCTCAATTGCAGCGATCGCGTGCAGCGGTGAGCCGTGGGCGGCCAACTTCTCCTGCCGCCGCCACATGTCGAGGTCGTCGGCACCCCAGCGCGAGCGGGTCCACGCGGCCATCAGGTCTACCTCGCCGGACGAGAGCACGGCAGCGCGCAGCTGCCGCTCGAGGCGTTCGCGCCGGTTGGCGACGCCGGGAGCGTCGGAGTGCGGCAGCAGCGGTCCGCGGTAGGCACGTAGCGCGTCGCCCGGACGGCCGGAGTCGATCGCGTCGCTCACCGTGCGCCAGTCGCACAACGCGTCGCGGAGCGCGCCGCGCAGCCGGTACGGGCGCGAGTCGAGCAGGTCGTTGCCCAGCAGCGAGCGCAGCCGGGTCAGCTCGGCGCGCATCGTGGATGTGCTGACCTCGTCCGGGTAGAGCTCGATGGCCAGCTGATCACCGGTCAGACCGTCCGGGTGATCGACGAGGATGACGAGGATTTCGCTGTGCCGCGGCGAGAGCCGCAGCTGCCGGCCGTGCAACGTCAGCTGGCAGTCGGGACGGCCGAGCGCGTCGACGGTGACCGACGGCGCCGGTCGCCACAGCTCGCCGGGTGCGCTGATCGCGGCGAGGCGGCCGAGTTCGGCCTCGGCCATGCGAGCCGCCGCGCGCACCATCGACAACGTCTGCGGCGAGGCGACGGCCTCGGAGCCGGTGACGTCGACGATGCCGAGGATGGCCTGCGTCGTCGGGTCGTGGATCGGCGCGGCCGCACATGTCCACGGCTGGACGGTGCGGACGAAGTGTTCGGACGCGAGGATCTGCACGGGACGGTCGAGGCGCAGCGCTGTGCCGGGGGCGTTGGTGCCGGCATGGCGCTCGTCCCACTGGGCGCCCTCGATGAAGTTGATCTGCTCGGCCCGCGCGATCACGTTGGGTCGTCCGCACACCCACAGCAGCTGGCCGTGGGCGTCACCGACGGCCATCACGCTGTCGCATTCCTCGGCCGCGCGACCGAGGACGTCGTAGAGCAGCGGGAACACCCGCGAGAGCGGGTGCGCCTCGCGGTATTCGGCCAGAGCGCTGCCCTGGGCGAACACCGGGACGGCCACGTCGTCGGCATCGACCCCTGCGCGTGCCGAGAACCGCCACGAGTCGGCGACGATGTCGCGGACGTCGGCGGGGATCGTCCCCGACTCGAGGAACGTCTCGTGGGCATGATGCAGCGTGCGGACGGCGTCCGCATCCGGCGCTCTCGTCGTCTGCTCCGCAGTCACGATGTCCGCAATGTTATCCCGGTCTCATCAACACGAGCGCGGCTACGAGGACAACGTTTGCGGTCGCGCGATAACGACGCCGCACGCAACACCATCGCCGCGCCCAGCCTGCAAGATCATCCGGCTGGCGCTGTGCGCAAGAAGTCAGCTCTCGAGGGCTGCGTCCAGCGTGATGTCGACGCCCGCGAGTGCCTTGCTGATCGGACAGCCTGCCTTCGCGTCCTGCGCGGCCTTCTCGAAGCCCTCGGCGTCGAGACCGTCGACCTTGCCGCGGACGGTGATCTTGATTCCGGTGAGCTTGAAACCGCCGGCCGGGTCCGGACCCAGCGAGACGTCGGCCTGGACGTCCAGCGACTGCGGCGTGCCGCCCGCGTTGGCTACGAGCGAGGACAGCTGCATCGCGTAGCAGGACGAGTGCGCAGCGGCGACCAATTCCTCGGGGCTCGTGGTGCCATCGGCATTGTCGGCAGCACGCTTGGGGAACGAAACCTCGTAGGTCCCGACACCCGAGCTCGTCAGCTCGACCTGCCCCGAGCCTTCCTGCAGGCTGCCGGTCCATGCGGTGCGTGCGGTGCGAGTGGGCACAGTGCTGCTCTCCTTCGTCGGCGGGTATCCGATTTCGAGCCTACGCACGCTCCGCAGACCGCACTTCGGCGATCGAGTTGCCGCCGTCGACGACGATCACCTGGCCGGTCACGTAGGACGCTTGCGGCGAGGCGAGGAATTCGATGACGGCAGCGACCTCGTCCGCACTTCCCGGCCGACGCATGGGCGTCGCGGCACCGGCGGCGAGTTCGTGCGCGGGTGACGTCTCGGTCTCGATCCAGCCGGGCGCGACTGCGTTGACGGTGATCGCATGCGCCGCGAGGTCCAACGCGGCCGACCTCGTCAGGCCCGCCAGCGCCGCCTTCGCCGAGTGGTAGGCAACGTCGTCGCCGAATGCCATGACTGGTCCCGACACCGACGTGACTGTGACGATCCGTCCGTAGCCACGCTCGATCATGTGCGGAACCGCGGCGCGAGTGACGTTGAACGCGGTGTCCAGATTGCGGGCCACCGACGCGTGCCACTGCTCGTCCGTGATCGCCGTGATCGACGCCGCCTCGTCCGGGTCACTGATCGCCGTCATGCCCGCGTTGTTCACGACGACGTCGACGCCGCCGAACCGTTCAATCGCCGTCGCGACGACCCGTTCCGCGTCGGCACGCACGGTGAGGTCGCCCGTCAGCCACGCGACTTCGGCACTGAGCGCCTCGGCGCGCTCGCGGATGCGCTCGGTTGTCGACGTGATGACGAGGCTCATGCCGGCCGCCTGCAGTCGCCGCGCGGTCGCGAAACCGATCCCGGACGGGCTGCCGGCACCGGTAACGATCGCGACTGTCATTTGCGCGCTGCGGCGGCGATCAGGTCGAGCGCGCGGGCATTGCCGAACGAGTCCGTCGCGGCGAGATGGCGAGGCTGCTCCTCACCGGCAATCACTGCCTGGATGTGCTCGACCCCGCACTGGAATGCCGGACGCGGGTCGGCCGTCCACTCCTGCACGGGCCTGCCGTCGACCCACAAGGTCACGGTGCTGTCGGGACGCGGATGGAACGGGTTGACGATGCGCAACTCGCCGGCGTCACCGATGACTCGGGTGTACGTCGACGGCGCCCCTCGCATTCCGGCCGAGATCACCAGTCGCTGCTCGCCGGGAAAGTCGAGGACGGCAGCGATCTCGGCGTCCACCCCGTGCTCGAAGAACGCACGTGCTGCTACGTCCGTCGGTTCGGAACCGAACAACAGGCGACCCAGCCGCACGCAATAACAACCGACGTCGCGCAGCGCTCCGCCGCCGAGCGCCGACTGCCAGCGGATGTTTCCGGCTTCGGGAGCGGTGAAGTGGAACTCGGACACGATCTCGCGGACTCGTCCCAGCCGCTCGAGCTGACTGCGTACCAGCTCGGTCTGCGGATGGAACGGAAAGACGAACGCCTCCCACAACAACGCGCCGGACGGGACGGCGGCAAGCAGGCGACCGGTGTCGGTCGTATCGACACCGAGCGGCTTCTCGCACAGCACCGCATGCCCGGTCGTCACAGCGCGCGACGTCCACGTGGTGTGCTCGTTGTTCGGCAGCGCGATGTAGATCGCGTCGATGTCATCTGCCGCCAACGCGTCGGCGTAGTCGGCGACGCGGTCGACCTCGTTCGCTGCGGCCCAGTCACGCGCTCGATCAGGATTTCTGCTCCCGACCACGACCGCACGTCCGCCTGCTGCCCGCATTGCCGGCAGGAACGACTTGGCCGCAATGTTGGCCGTCCCGAGCACTGCCCACCGCGTCTGGCTCATGATGCGTGTCTACCGCACGGGGCATAGTGGAGGAATGACGACTGCCCTCACTCCTCCCCCGTTCCGAGGTGATCACGTCGGCAGCCTGCTGCGGCCGACGAACCTGCTGCACGCTCGCGAGGATCACGCGGCCGGACGACTGCCGCTCGAGGAGCTGCGCGCAGTCGAGGACGACGCGATCCGCGACGTCGTGCGGTTGCAGGAGGACATCGGCATGCCGGCCGCGACCGACGGCGAGTTCCGCCGCACGTCCTGGCACATGGACTTCATCTATCAGCTCGACGGCATCAGCAAGACCGACGAGAAGATCGAGGTGCACTTCCGCAACGCCGACGGCAATCTCGACTTCACCTCGGCAGCCCTGAAGGTCGATGCCAAGGTCGACATCGGCGAGCCGATCTTCGGTGCCGACTTCCAGTTTCTGCAGTCGGTCGTGAGTACGGCCGTCCCGAAGCTGACCATTCCGTCGCCGAGCATGGTGCATTACCGCGGTGGTGCGGCTGCGATCGACAAGTCGGTCTACCCGGACGAGGACGAGTTCTGGTCCGATCTTTCGGCTGCGTACGCGAAGCAGGTGTCGGGGATCGCCGCGCTCGGGGGCACCTACCTGCAACTCGATGACACCTCGCTCGCCTACCTGAACGACCCGACCCAGCGCGAGCTGCTGACCTCCCAGGGACGTGACGCCGAGCATCAGCACGAGCGCTACATCCGGCAGATCAACTCGGCGATCGCCGGACGGCCCGACACACTGCACGTCACCACGCACATGTGCCGCGGCAACTACCGCTCCTCCTGGGCGGCCGAGGGCGGCTACGACTTCGTTGCCGAAGCGCTGTTCGGACAGCTCGACGTCGACGGATTCTTCCTCGAATACGACGACGCACGGTCGGGCGACTTCTCGCCGTTGCGCTTCGTCCCGCCCGGAAAGTTCGTCGTCCTCGGCCTCATCACGACCAAGCGTCCCGAACTCGAGTCGAAGGACGACCTGAAGCGGCGGGTCGACGAAGCGGCCAAGTTCGTGCCGCTCGAGCAGCTGTGCCTCTCACCGCAGTGCGGGTTCTCCTCCACCGTCGAAGGCAACGCACTCACCCGCGACGAGCAGATCGCAAAGCTACGGCTCGTCGTCGAGACCGCCGCCGAGATCTGGGGTTAGAACTTCGCAGCTTCAGGGACGATCTTTTCGCCGATCAGCTCGACGAGCTTGACGGGCTCGTCGCCGGCGGCGCGCGTGTGCACGTGCTGCACGCCGAGCCCGGCCAGGCGTTGCAGTTCGGTCAGCGTCTCGTCGGCCTTCTCACCGTTCGGGCCGATGTCGAGCGGCATCATGACGGTCTTCTCGATGTCGTCGTAGTTGCGGCCGAGATCGTTGCAGTGCTGACGGAGCACGTCGAGCTTGTGCTCGAGTTCCGGACCGGCGAACAGGTTGCACGCATCGGCGTACTGAGCGACCAGACGCAACGTCTTCTTCTCGCCACCGCCGCCGATCAGGATCCGCGGATGCGGGCGTTGCAACGATTGCGGGACGTTCATCGTCCGGCCGAGGTGGTAGTGCTTGCCCTCGTACGCGCCGTCGTCATCGCTCCACATCTGCAGCGAGATCTGCAGCGCCTCTTCGAGTCGCTCGAACCGCTCCGCCGTCGGCGGGAACGGCAGGCCGAGCCCGTGCGACTCCTCGTCGTTCCAGGCGGCGCCGATGCCGAGCCAGGCACGGCCACCGGAGAGCACGTCGAGCGTCGTGACGCACTTGGCGAGCAGACCGGGCTCGCGGTAGACGACCGCGGTGACCCAGGCGAGCAGATCGATGCGCTTGGTGACCGCCGCGAGATACCCGAGGGTCGTGTACGCCTCGAGCATGTCGTCCTCGATGGGGCCGACCGGACGGATCTGCCAGACGTGGTCCATCACCGACAGCTTGGCGAAGCCGGCGTCTTCGACAGCGACCGCGAGCTCGCGCAGGTCGGCTGCCATTGTCGTAGGCCCGCCGGGCCAGGTGAAGTTGGGGACGTGGATGCCGAGTTCCATGATCTCGACGCTAGTACGGGCTTGGTAAGGACGGCACGGCGAAGTAACTCAAGGTCGAAGTTTGACGAGAATCCTCATATATTCATGCAGATTCTCCTCCACAAGCTCTGGTATTTCTTCCTCGGAAGAGATAGAATCGAACACGTGAGCAGCTCGCAGTTGACCGGCACGGCGGTGCTGGATCGGCTGCGCGAGATCGCAGCGTGCGAAGCAGGCGCTGGACGTCGAGGAGCTCGGGTTGATCGCGCAGGTCGAGGCCGAAGGACTGGCCTACGACCTGGGTGCGAAGAGCACGGCGGTGTTGTTGCGCGATGCGTTGCACATCAGTGCCCGCGATGCGGCGGGGCGGGTTCGGTTGGCTGCGGCGGTGACCCCGCGGCGGACGTTGACCGGGGAGCTGGTCGAGGCGGCGCATCCGCAGACCGCGGCCGCGCTCGCGACCGGGGTGATCTCGACCCGGCACGCGGCCACGGTCGTGGCGATGACCGACAGGATCGACGATCTGCTCGCCGACCAATCGGCACCGTTGTTCGAGAGCGCGCTGCTCGACTTCGCCCGCGACCACGACCCCGACACCCTCGCCCGCTTCGCCAACGGCCTCTACGCCCGGGTCGATCAGGACGGCGCGTTTCGTGACATCGAGGCCGCGCACCGGCGCCGCACCCTGACCCTGCACCGCCGCCCGGACGGGTCCGGCAGCATCGCCGGCGAACTGACCTGCGAGGCGGCCGAATACCTCGAGACCCTGTTCGACACCCTGGCCAAACCCCACCAGGGCCCGGACGGCGAACGTGACCCCCGCACCCCGGGACAGCGCCGCCACGACGCGCTGCTCGGCGGGTTCAAAATCCTCTACAGCTCCGGCGAGCTGCCGAGTGCGAACGGCTGCGCCACCACCCTCGTACTGACCGCGACCGTGGACGAGTACGCCGACGGGCACCGGCATCGTGCAGACCGGCCACGGCTACGCGATCCCCGCCGCGGTCGCCGACCGGTGGATCGACCCGAAAGCCAAAGCCGATCCTCGTGCTGCTGTCGAAAACCAGAAGGCGATCGTCGCCTACTCCGACCAGCACCGCCTGTTCACCGAACAACAACGACTAGCCATGTTCGCCAGAGACAAAGGCTGCAGCTACCCCGGCTGCGATGCGCCCGTTGTCCTGGACCCAAGCACATCACGTCACCGACTACGCCATCACCCGAAGAACATCGCGTCGACGACGGCACCCTTGTCTGCACCGCCAACCACGCCCTGTTCGAACGCATGGGCTGGAAGTCGATCATGCTCAACCAGCTACCCCACTGGGTCCCACCCGCCTGGGTCGACCCCGACCAGCGACCACGACGCAACCGCATGCACGACACACCCAGCCTCGTCAGCGGCTGAAGCATGCCTTCCAGCGCAACCGCACGCTACCAGCGAGGACTCCCCGCTTCTGGACTTCGTTCCGACCGGACCGAACAACGCAACTCAACTCCCGCGGTACTCCCGTCGCCGCGCCTTTGTTCTTGTCTCTCGCGTTCCAGCACGGTGCTGGAATTGGCTGGGATTCGTAGTTGCTAGTTGTTGGTCTTCAGCGCAGTTCGTAGAACTCGTACACGAGCTCCGAGTTCTCCCGGATGCCTTTGCCCACGGCCTGGATCGTGTTCAGCCACGCAAGCTCGGGGTCGTCCGTCTCGAAGATCGGCGTCACGAAGACCGGCGCGCCGGTGACAGGCAGCGCGGCGGCCTTGCCGCGGTAGGTGATCGTCAGCGAACGTCCCGAGGGTGTCGCGAGCAACAGGCGCGCGTCCACGCTCACACTCCCGTCGCCGTGCAGGGTGAGCCAGTCGCTGGACGTCCCGGCCTGGGACGCGCGCACGCGAGCGCCGTCCAACTCACAGGTAGCCGCCTCGCCGATCAGGCGCGAGCCGGCCGGAAGGCCGTCCAGCCGGGTTTGCTTCTCGATCGTGATGCGCAGCGTTGCCAGTGGGACGAGATCGATGCTCACCCTGAGAAATTCTGCCGGGCGACAGCAAGCAGCGGGTCACGGTGTCCGGCAGCGGCAGAGCGCAGGTGGCCCTGGTTGACCGTCCAGACGATCAGCGAGCCGAGCCCGTGACTCCTCGCCCACTTGGCCTTCGCGGTGATCGAGCGCTGGTCCTCGTACGAGACGTAGGTGCAGTGCTGCGGACCGTGCGGCTTGGCATAGCTGAGGTATGACGCCTGCGCCTTCGTGTCGTACTTGTAGTTCGCCCTCGTCACGTAGTTGTCGTGGATGTTGATCCAGCTCATCACGTTGTCGTCGGCGACCTCGTGGGAACCGGCCAGGCTCTGCCTCGGTCCGGTCACCTTGCCGGTCCAGCACATCCCGTAGAAGCCGATCCCGACACCCAGCTTGCTCGCCGGAATCCCCACTGCGCGATACGACTGCACGCTCACATCGACAGCCGTCGGCGTACTCGGCCCGGCCCCGGTCAATGCGGACGAGTGCCAGCTGCGCCAGCCCGAATACGCGTAGGCCATCCCGTAGGTCATCACGTCAACGCGGTTGAGCTTCTTGGACAGCGCGCCGAGGAACCTCGGCGCCGCCGGGAACGTCTTCGACGTCGGGTCGACCGGCATCGTCAACACCGCGTTGGGCAGCTTGGCGCGAAGCGCGTTGACCAACGCACTGATGTGCGGTCCGTCGCCGCTGGCAATCGGCTCCCAGTCGAGATCGAGTCCCGCGAAACCGTAGCTGTGCATCGTCGAGACGAGATTGTCGACGAGCGTCGACAGGTGATTTGTCGCCGCGGACGCGAACGCGTCGTGCTCACCGGCACCACCGATCATCAGCATCGGCACGACGCGGTGCTGCTTCGCCAACCGAGACAGGTTCTTCGCCATCGCCGGACCCTGCGCCGCGTCGATGTCGAAGCTCGTGTCGAGCGTGCCGTTCGAACGTGGCGAAACGGGTCCGACGACCAGATGCGTGAGCGAGTGCCATTCGATCTGGTTCGCCGGCATCAGGTTGCGTTGGTAACCGACGTAGTAACCCATCACCCATCGCGTCGGCGTCGTCGCCGCGCCGGCGGTGCCGGCGAGCGCGGGCAGCACGCCGGCCGCGAGCAACACCGCAAGAACGATTCGCTTCATGATCCCTCCCAGTGCGGCTCAGACTAGGTCACGCACAAACCCCGCCAGCTGCGCAAGATTGCGACATTCCACCATCGGCACGACCCGTCCGAAGTCGTCCGCGACCGAATCCCCGGTGTCCCACGCACTGCGGCGCTCCGGGTTGAGCCAGTACGCGCGGCGCGCACGAGCCGTCATGGCGCGCAGCACCGGCAGCGCCGGATCGCCGTAGTTCGAGCGCGCGTCCCCGAGCACGAGCAGCGAGGTGCGTGCGGTGATGGCGTCGAGATGGTGCTCGTGGAAGATCTCGAAAGCCCGCCCGTAGTCGGTGCGCCCGTACCAGCCGCGCACGTTCGCCTCGGAGGCGAGACGAGTCACCGACTCGACCAGGTCAGCGCCCGGCCGGAAGAAGTCGGTGACCTCGTCCAGGTCGTCGACGAACGCGAAGACCCGCACGCGGGTGAACTGCTCCCGAAGCGCGTAGACGAGCAACAGCGTGAAGTGCGCGAACGACGTCACCGATTCGCTCACGTCGCACAGGATCACGAGGTCGGTCTTGCGCGGCCGGCGCGGACGATGGTGTGTCTCGATCGGGATCCCGCCCGCCGACAGCGACGCCCGGATGGTGCGGCGGAAGTCGAGCTGGCCGCGGCGACCGTGCCGGTGTTCGATCGCCAACCGCGCTGCCAATCGCCGGGCAAGCGGCTGGATCTCGCGCCGGATCGCCGCCAGGTCATTGCGGGTCGCGCTGAGCAGATCGATGCGTTCGACGCTCGGGCGCACCGCGCTCTTCGCGATCCGTTCGCGCCCGGACTCGGCCGCAAGCCGCCGCTGCACCTCGGTGTCGAGCATCGCGCGGAACCGGTCGATGCGCGCGGACAGCATCGTGCGGGCATTGCGTTCGGCGAGCGAGTTGTCATCGTCCGTGCCGAACAGCGCCTGTTCAAGCAAACCGGCCATCAAGGTCTGCGGCGAGATGCGCGTCTGCGCGGCATAGCTCGACCACGACTGCGTGCCGGGCAGTCGCCCCGCTACCGCACCGAACCGTCCGACACCTTCGCGTGCCAACTGCGCCATGCGTTGTTCGTCGGCGTCGCGCAGCGCGTCGGCGAGGGCAGCGCGGAAAGCAACCAGGTCAGGGTCGTCACGCCGGAACGTCGACGTCGCGTGGTCGGGATCGGACGAGGGCGGCGTGTCGGCATTGCCGAGGACCGCGGGAAAGTAGATGTCGAAGAGCGTGTCGAACGCCGGGCGGTCGGTGTGCCGTTTGACGAGCGCGGCGGCGTACGCGTCGCGCACCTGATCGCGGGCCAGCAGATCGACGACGTTGAGAGCGCCTGCGGCGTCGATGTCCTCGGCGACCGACACAGGCAGGCCCGCGTCGCGCAGCGCGACGACGAATTCGTGGTGCCGGTCGACGAGGCTCATTCGTTCACAGCGGGCAGATCGAGTTCCTTCGCCGCCCGGGTGTGGTCGGCGACGTGCTTGAGCACCACCCCGAGCGTGGCCGCCACCGCCGGGCCGTCCAGGTTGTCGATGCCGAGCGCGAGCAAGGTGCGCGCCCAGTCGATCGACTCCGCCAGCGACGGCGACTTGCGCAGGTCGAGGGTGCGCAGCGTGGCGGCAGCACGGGCGACCTGCTCGGCGAGCGCCTCCTCGAGCCCCGGGACGCGCTCGAGGAGGATGTCGCGTTCACGCTCGGGCGACGGATAGTCGAGGTAGAGATACAGGCAGCGCCGCTTCAGCGCCTCGGACAGCTCACGGTTCGCGTTCGAGGTCAGGACGACGAACGGTCGACGCAGGGCCGTCACCGTTCCCATCTCCGGGATCGTCACCTGGAAGTCGGAGAGCACCTCGAGCAGCAGCGCCTCGACCTCGACGTCGGTCTTGTCGATCTCGTCGACGAGCAGCACCGTCGGGTCGGTGCGGCGGATGGCGCCGAGTAGCGGGCGGGTGAGCAGGAACTCTTCGGTGAAGATGTCGTCGTGGGTCTGCTCCCACGCCTGGTCGGACGGTGCGGCCTGGATGCGTAGGAGCTGCTTCTTGTAGTTCCACTCGTACAGCGCGCGCGATTCGTCGAGGCCTTCGTAACACTGCAGTCGGATCAGGTCCGAGCCCGTGCAGGCGGCCACCGCCTTGGCGAGTTCGGTCTTGCCGACGCCGGCCGGACCCTCGACGAGCAGCGCCCGCTCGAGCGCGCCGGCCAGGTACACCGTCGTGGCTGTGGCCGAGTCGGCGAGGTAGCCGACGCCCGCCAGCCGGGTGCGGGCGTCCTCGGGCGTGGCGAACACGGGGTCGGGCATGCCATCGACGATGGCACACCCGCGGCGCGGATGGCTCAGGAGGCGGTCGCCAGGTGCCAGGCGACGTCGTCCGGAGCGTCGGCGACGGCAAGCCGTTCGAAGGCAGCCTCGGCCTCGGTGTCGCCGACGAAGGCCCACAGCGTGATCTGGTCGCCCGTGCGGCGGGCGACCCACCACTGACCGCGGGCGCTGATGAGCACGAGTTCGTCGCTGTCGTCACCGCGCACCCGCCAGGCCTGACGGACCACCTCGACGCCGTCGACCGGACGGCCGAGCATCGCGGCGCGCAACTGGTTAGGGGTCACCGTCCGAGGACGGCGTGATGCGGACATTGTGGAACCTTTCCGGCGGCTGTCGGTGCTATACCCGCATTCGAGCCGCGTCTCCCGCACGCGTGAAAGAGTGCACTCATGGCGCTGGACGTGGACACGGTTCGGTCGCATTTCCCGGCGCTCGCGGCCGGAGCGGCACATTTCGACGGTCCCGGCGGGTCGCAGACACCGGATGTCGTGGCGGACGCCGTCCGGGCAACCCTGGTATCCGCGATCGCGAACCGCGGCAGCGTCACCGCCGCCGAACGTACGGCCGAGGCCACGGTTGAGGGCGCCCGCTCGGCAATGGCCGACCTGCTCGCCGCTCGGCCCGACGGCGTCGTCTTCGGCCGGAGCATGACCCAGCTGACCTTCGACCTGGCTCGCACCCTCGCCAAGACCTGGGGTGCCGGCGACGAGATCGTCGTGACCCGGCTCGACCACGACGCCAACGTGCGTCCCTGGGTCGTTGCCGCCGAGCGTGCCGGCGCCACGATCCGCTTCGCCGAGTTCGACCCGGACACCGCCGAGCTGACCCCCGCGCACATCGGCGCGCAGCTGTCGGCGCGCACCAGGCTGGTGGCGGTCACCGGCGCGTCGAACCTGCTGGGCACGCGTCCCGACCTCGTCACGATCGCTGATCTCGTGCACGACGCGGGTGCGCTGCTCTTCGTCGATGGGGTGCACCTGACCGCGCACGCCTCGGTCGACATCGCCGCCCTCGGCGCAGACCTGTTCGCGTGCTCGCCGTACAAGTTCTTCGGCCCGCACTGCGGAGTGCTCGCCGCCGATCCCGGCCTGCTCGAGCAGCTGCACCCCGACAAACTTGTCCCGTCCAGCGACGCCGTCCCTGAACGCTTCGAGCTCGGGACGTTGCCGTACGAGCTCATGGCGGGCACGTCCGCTGCCGTCGATTTCATCGCGGGCCTCGGCGGCACCGGCTCGTCGCGGCGCGAACGGCTCGTGACGTCCATGGCACTGATCGAGGAGCACGAGGACGGGCTCCGCGAGCGCATCGAGAAGGCTGTGGCCGACCTGCCCGGCGTGACGCTCCGGTCGCGGGCGGCGCGGCGCACGCCCACTCTGTTGTTCACCTTCGCCGAGCGCAGCGCCGACGACGCCTACCGATTCCTTGCCGAGCGCGGCGTCAATGCACCGGCCGGCACGTTCTACGCCTACGAGGCGGCGCGCCACGCCGGACTGTGGCCGCAGGGCGGCCTGCGCGTCGGGTTGGCGCCCTACACCAGCGATGCCGACGTGGACCGGCTACTCGACGGTCTCGCGGCATTCACTTCCTGATCATCTCTTGATCGAAACCGTCCCATACGTTGCAGCCTCGGATGTGGATTCCTGAGGCAATACGGGCGAGTCTCAACTGGACTCAACGAACGAAACGGGCAGCACCATGCGCTTCGGCAAGGCGACCGCGTTCCCGCGCGTCCCAAAGCTGCCCAAAGTGCGCCCGCCGCGGCTGCACCAGCCGACGTTCCACGTCACGGCGATGGTCGCCATCGTCGCCATCGTGAGCGCTGTCGCCGCGACGTCGCCCGCGCCGTCCGGTTCGCTGGTGCGCGGCGCGGCCCGTCCGGCCGCCGCCGAAATCGTCACGCAGCAATCGGCCACCTCGGGTTCGTCGACCACCCCGGTCTACGGCGCTCCGACGATGACGACGACCGTCGCTCCGCCGCCCGGCACCTCGATCACGACAGGCCCCGGCGACACGCAGACGCTCAACTTCAACGACCCGAACAGCAACGTGCAACTCGCCTCGCCGCTGGCCAGCGACGGCATCCCGGTCACGGCGCTGGAGGCCTACCAGAACGCCGCGAACTCGGCGAACACCACGCACCCCGACTGCCACATCCCGTGGCCGCTGCTCGCCGGGATCGGCCGCGTCGAATCCGACCACGGCCGATACGGCGGCGCCATCCTGCGAGCCGACGGCACCTCGACGAAGCCCATCATCGGTATCGCGCTCAACGGCAACGGCACCGAGGTCGTCAGCGACACCGACCACGGCACGATCGACGGTGATCCGGTGTACGACCGCGCGGTCGGTCCGATGCAGTTCATCCCGTCGACGTGGCTGATCTACGGCGCCGACGGCAACGGGGACGGGATCAAGGACCCGTTCAACATCTTCGACGCCGCGCTGGCCGCCGCGAACTACCTGTGCATCGCAGGTGGCGACCTGAGCACGACGGCCGGTCAGACCCGAGCGGTGCTCAGCTACAACCACTCGACCGCGTATCTCGACGAGGTGCTCAGCCTCGAACACACCTACGCCAGCGGCGACCCGGGCCTGGTCATCCCCGACGCGCCGACAGTGGTGCCGCCGGTGCCGACGCGGGCGCCGGGGGGCCAACCGGCGCCGCCGCCGGTCGACCCCGGCCCGCCGCTGGCCGGCGGCCCGCCACCGACGAAGAAGCCGCAGCCGAGCCCGTCCGGCTCGAAGCACCCGACCCCGAGTCACAGCCCGTCCACCTCGAAGTCGCCGTCGCCGACCGGCACGCCGTCGGACACCTCGACCGGTCCAGGCACGCCGACCGACTCCGGCACGCCGAGTACGCCCCCCACCGACACCCCGACGGACACCCCGACCGATTCGCCCATCGACACCCAGACCGACACCGGCGCTCCGAGCGACACCGGGACGGCGGCCGGCACGTGCACGGCCCCGCCCAGCGATTCGACCAACCCGAGCGGCGGCGCTTCAGCAACCTCGTCGCTCGCGGGTTCGACCCAACGCAGCGCCGGCCCGGCCCTGACCACTCAGGTCGCCGAGGCCAACGACCTGCCCTCCAGCGGGTCGAACGACTCGACGGCGGTCGCCGCCCGGCTGCTGACACAGTCCGGATCGACTCAGTTCACGCGCCGGTTCGCCGATGTTGGTTCGTGTGAGGCCATCGTCGGCACGCGTCGCCGCTCGTGGTGCTGCCGTGCTCGTGCTCTCGGCCACCGCACTGGGCACGATGGTGCTGAACAGCGCCTCGGCTGCGACGGCACACGGATGGGGCCCGTTCCAGGTGCCCTACCGCGCCGGGGTGGTGTGCACCGATGTCCGCGGCGAGGTTGCCCTCGCCTCGTGGCCGGCCGCGGCGACCCGCTCCCCCGCCTTCGCATTGCGCGCGGTGACCGCAGGCCCGGACGGCGGCCATGCCGCGAGCCCGGCTGTCGATGCGCCGGACACCGTCCCGTTCGACGGCCCGTTCACGCGCGACGATGGCCGCCCTACTTGCGCAACACGGCAGCTCGCGTGATCGGGTCACCGCCGCCGAGGTCGCCGGTGCGATCCTCGCGCACACAGCTCCCGACGCGACCAGCGCCCAGTGCCTCGCCGCGCAGGCCGGCGGTACCGACGGCGCAGCCGCAATGTGGACGGACGCCGCACGGCTCGCGGGCCCGTACACGCTGCGCCTGCACCTGCCGAGCGGCAAGCTCGTCATGGGCACGGCGGCCCCGCTCTCGGCCATCGTCACCTCGGCCTCGGGTACGCCAGTCCCCGATGTCACGGTCGATTTCACGACGTCCGAATCAGGCGCCGAGTTAGCGACCCCCAGCGCGGTCACGAACGGTCAGGGCGTCGCTGCCGACGCGCTCACCGTGCAACCCGGTACAACCGCCCGGACTGTCCACCTCGATGTTCGGGCCCAGGTACCTGGTTCGCCCGTCACAATGACCGCGCCCGATCGCGTGCCGCTCGTCGCTGCTGGGCCCACGCACACGATCACCCGTACTGCGCAAGCGCCCGTCGACACGACCGCCGACCCGCAACTGCACACCGCCGTCGACCGCTTGCTCGTGTTGCCCGGCACCGCGGTGCATCCGACGATCTCGGTGTCGGGGATGCGCGGGCACACCGGCACCGCGTCGTTGTCGGTGTCAGGACCGCTCGCCCTCGACGCGAACCACGGCTGCAGCACCTACGCCAAGGGCGGCACGAATCCGGCGCCGGCATCGGCCGTGGCCGCTTCGGCACACCCCGGCATCGACGTCGTCGGCGACGGAACGGTCGACGCCCGCCCGCTGACGCTCACCCGTCCCGGTTGCTACGTGCTGCGCAGTGCAATCGCCACCAGCGACGCGATCCCGAACGTGCATCGCCAGGGCGACACCACCGTTGTCGCCGTCGCCCCGGTGCATGTCACCGTCGCGCCGGCCGGACGCGGAGTCGCGGTCGCCGGACGGCTCACCGCAACCGTGTCGGTCACGGGTGCGGTGCCCGCCCACCTGACAGACGTCAGCGCGACCCTAGTCGGCCCGCGCGCGTCCGACGGCGGGTCATGCGGCGGCGTGCACCTCCCGAGCAACGGCACCGTGCTCACCGCTACCCAGACCGCCGGCGGCCTGCGCCTCGTAAGTCCGGCGGTGACCAGGACGGGCTGCTACGGATATCGGCTGCTGGCAACCGTGCATATTCCGAGTCTCGGCTCCGTCCCGCTCGCCTGGTCGGGGCCGATTTCGGCGACCACATTCGTCCTCGCACCGACGACGGCAGTCACCGGGCTGTCCGCCAGCGACGTCGTCGCCGGTGGACGCTTGTCCGCGACCGTCACGGTGTCGGGTACGTGGACCCAGCCGGGAGCGCTGCGGCTGGTACTGCGCCACCTCCCGTACAACTGGCGCGGCTGCTTCGGACGCGACTGGACCAAGGCCAGCACGTCGTCCGCCACGGGCCCGCTGGTGCCGACCCACGGCGACGGCACGTACCGCGTCCAGACTCCCGCGGTGCCGTCGAACGGATGCTGGACGGTCGTTCCGGTGCTGACACTCAGTCGCAACAAGCAGATCTCGCTCACCGACACGGCGCCGATCGATCCGATGACGGCGTTCACGGCGTTGCATGCGAGCGCGAGCCCGGTCGCCGAACGCATGTCGCTCGGCGCTGCCGACGGTAACGACGCCAATCAGGTCGTCGGTGCCGGCGCGGGCATGATCGTGTTGCTCGTCCTCGCCGTCGGATGGACGCTGTCCACCGCGTTGCTCGACAGCTGACCGCGCTCAGCCTCGCTCGCTGTCCACGATCAACCGGGTGGTCGTCGCGAGCCGCACACTCATCTGCGCATAGTCGTAATAACCCATGCCGGCCTGCAGCATCGCGCCGGACCAGGCGAGCGAGAGCGCGTCGAGCACGTCCGGTGTCGCGTCGGCGCCGAGCGCCTGCGCGATGCGCTCGTTGATCTCGATGCCGATCAGCCCGCGCAGTTCCCGCACGTCCGCCTCGCTCGCCGAGCAACGCGGTTGCCGCAGCGGCGGCGAGTTGTGGTTCGTCGGCAAGCAGTTGCGCGAGGTCGTCGAACACCGCGATCACGCGGTCGACCATGCGCGGCAATGAGGCCTCGTGACGTTCCCGCTCGCTGACGCGCCGCCAGAAGATCTCGACCACCAGATGGTTCTTGGACGAGAAGTACGTGTACGCCGTTGCGGGCGCGACCTGCGCGCGGCCGGCCACGCTGCGCACGGTCAGCGCCTCGAAGCCGACGGCGCGCAACTCAGCGCTCGCGGCGTCGGCGACCCGGTTCACGGTCGCTGCCTGCCGGGCGTTGAGCGGCCGACGGGGCGGCGCGGGCGCCGTCACTGGAGCAGCTACTGCGTCGAGCGGAGCCAATGTTGCTGCGCAGCCGATCCAGGTAGCCGGCGATCTCGCTCGCGTCGCGATCGGGCAGCCCGTAGACCACGTCGGTCACGCCGCCGTCGGCCCATTGGGCGAGGCGGTCGACGTCCGGGCCTCGTGTCGAGCGCGACGACGCGTGGCGCACCACCGCGTCCGCTCGTGCCAGATCTCGTGCAGCCGGGCGACGCGCGCGACCACGTCCTCGTCGCGCGGCGTCGTGATCCACCCGTCGGCGCTGCGCGTTATCCACGCGAACGTCTTGTCCGTCCCGCCCGCGCCGATGAGCACGGGGACGTCGGCCCGAACCGGTTTCGGGAACGCCCAGCTCGGTCCGAAGTCGACGAACTCGCCGTGATACTCGGCCTGCTCGTCGACGCCAGAGCGCGCGCATCGCCTCGAGGTACTCGCGCAGCATCGTGCGGCGCCGTCCGGCCGGCACTGCGTGATCGGCCATCTCGTCGGTGTTCCAGCCGAACCCGCAGCCGAGGGTCACCCGGCCGCCGGACAGGTGGTCGAGCGATGCGATCGTCTTCGCCAGCGTGATCGGGTCGTGTTCGACGGGCAACGCGACCGCGGTCGCCAGTTCGATGCGCGAGGTCTGCGCGGCCGCCATCGCCAGCGCGACCCACGGGTCGAGCGTGCGCAGGTAGCGGTCGTCGGGCAGCGACTCGTCGCCGGTGCCCGGGTGCGGCGCCTCGCGCCTGTACCGGGATGTGCGTGTGCTCGGGGACGTAGAACGTGTCGAAGCCGTGCTCCTCGGCGGCCCGCGCCGCCGCTGCCGGAGTGATGCCTCGATCGCTGGTGAACAGCACGATGCCGACCCGCATCCCGCCAGACTAGAACGTGTTTCAGACAGGTGTCCAGTTGCTGACCATCGGGCACTCAGATCGGGGTCAGGCTCGACACCAGCCATTTGCCGCCGTCGAGGGTCATCACGACCCGCACCCGGCTGCCGTCGACGCGCGCTCCCTTGGTCGCCTTGCTCGTGGTCGTCTGATCCAGCATCACGAGCACGGTGACCGAGTCGGAGTGCGCGTCGATCACTCCCGCCGACTTGACCTGCGCGGTGGTCACGATCTTCTGCTTGGCCGCCGCGGGAGCGATGACGCGGGTGATCAGTTGGGTGAAATCCTTCTTGAACTGGCCGGTCGCATTCGTCGGTGCGCTCGCAACGTAATTGGCGATGTCTGTGTACTTGTACGAGAGCATCGCCGGAATGCGTTGCCGCGCACTCGTCACAGCAGCCGGTCGGGCTCCGTTGATCGGATACCAACTGTCGACCGCCGCCGCGCCATGGCTGTCCGATCGCTGCACGAATAGCCATATGTTCGCCGCGACGAACGCGACGACCAGCGCGGCAGCGACGAGCAACGCGACGCCAGGTCTTGCCCATCGCTGCTTGGGTTCGGTCGGCCGGGATTCGGACGCGACGGGCTGAGCCGATGCGGCGTCAGGCGATTGCGCGACGGTGTCCGGCTCCGGCCTGGTCGGATAGGGCCGCGGACGCGGGCGTGGTCGATCAAGTGGTCGCTCGATCGCCGCGTCGCTCGTGCCGTTGTCGCTCATGTCTCCTGAGGCTTCATCGCTCGTCCGCGTCATCTGGTCACACCACGAACGTCAATCCGGAAACCAACCACCGGTTGCCGATCTTCACGACTGTGACGGTCAGGCGGTAGTTGCGTGGTTCGCCCCTGGGTGAGGCCTTGTTCTTGACGGTCGCCTTAGCCGCAATGCCGACGACCGCGTTGTTGTCGGTCATGCTCACGAGCGCAGCCGCAACGACCGAGCCTGTCGAAGTCACTTGGCCGGCAGTAAGTGCCTTCTGGAAGCTCTTCGCTTGTTTCTCCAGCTGGTCGTGGAACGCCGCGGTCGAGCCATCCAACAGCCGCTTCAGATCGGCGGTCGCTGATGCGTGCTGCACCGTCAGCAACGTGACAACCTCACTCGATGCCGCTGCCATTGCGGCAACAACCGCGGGCGGCCGCGTGTCGGGTGCTCCTTCGAGATCTCGTTGATGACGCAGCGCCAGGGTCTGCAGAAGTGCCAGCACAGCCAGGCCGACGAGCAGCACGGCGAGGGCTGCAACGGCGACGGTGCGGGTCAGCGTCCGACCGCTTGCAGCAGAAGATCCCGCCATGACCGCTCCTTTCCGCCGCCGCTGGAGGCGTTGCTGACGACCAGCAACGTGCCGTCGGGCATGAACAGCTTTCCAGTGCCTGGCTGATAGGCCGCCGACCGGTTCGTGCCCGTCGGCGGTGGTGTGCTGCCGGTACCGGGTTCCGGTTTACCGAGACACGCAGCAGGCGTTGCGGCGCGCACGCCCGGGTTGTTCTCGCAGGGCAGGTTGCGCGCGCCGCGCACGCTGCGCGGATCACTGTGGCCGACCTTGCAATACAGGCCGGTCGGTGTATTGATCGGCTTTGTTTGCGATGGATCACGCCGCTTGCTCGGCGGCAGGAAGCCTTGAATGCACTCGGGTGGGTCATCGATGTTCAGATGGAAGTACAACGGGATGTACCCGGTGCGTGCGGTGGGCTGCGCGAACGCGATGAGGTCCGCGACGAGTGCGGGGTAGATCGTGAGCACCTGCTTGAGCGACGGGACGTAGACGTTCATCACCTGGAACGTCGACGTCAGATTGGCCATGAGCATGTTCAAGGACGGAGTGAGGTCGTTCTCGAGTCCGACGACCTGACCTGATGCCGCCGGGAGGGTGTGCAGCAATCGCACGATGTCGCGATTGCTCATCACCAGCTGCTTGGCGAACCCGGCGAGGTTGTTGATCGTCGACGACGTATTGCCTGCCAGTGCTTGTTGGGTGCGCAGGAACGGACCGAAGTCGTGCAACAGATCGCGGGTCGGCCCGATGTTCGCCTGTGCGCTGTTGAGCAGCAGCGATGTCGAGTCGATGAGCCGTTCGAGGTCCGGCCCCGAGTTGCCGAAGCCGTCCGCGATGTCACGCAGCGCGCGCGACATCGTCCCCTTCGGGATCGAGCGGATCAGGGCGTCGAGCCGGTCGAGCAGGTTCGAGGTCGGTTGCAGCCCCACGGTGTCGTTGCGCGGAATCGTCGACCCGTCGTGCAGGTCCGGGCCGTGCGTCGACCGCGGCACGAGATCGACGTACTGCTCACCGATGGCGGACGTGCTGTGGATCGTCGCGACCAGATTGGCCGGGATGACGGTGCCGTCGTCGATGTTCAGTTCGACCGTCGTGCCGTTCGGTTGCAGCGTGATCGCGCCGACCTTGCCGACCTGAGCTCCGCGATAGGTCACCAGCGCGTTGGAATACAGGCCGGACGAGTCGGCGAAGTCTGCAGTCACGGTGTATTGGCCGAAGCCGAGCAGCTGCGGCAGATGGACATAGAACAACGCGGTCACAGCAAGGACGACGACGCTGACGACGACGAAGATGATCAGCCTGATGCGGGTGGCGCTGGTGAGCATCAGCAACCCCCCACGATGATCTCGACGACCGAACAGGAGGATTTGCCGGGCGCCGGCGACTTCTTCGAGCCGCCGGGAAGCAGGCTGCCTGTCGGCAGGGGCACCGGGACGCTGATGCTCGGGTGCGGCACCGAGACCGGCGGCGTCGGCGTCGGAGCCGGACCGCCGTTCTTCGTCGACTGCTTCGTCCCGAGCGGCGCCGTGAGCGGGTTGCGTGCCTGGATGACCGTGTCCCTCGTCGGTTGCCCGACCAGCGGCAGCTGCGCGAGGAAGTCACGACGGATCGACGACACCGACAGGTCGAGCAACTCGAACAGGTTCATGTAGTCGCCCTTCACCGCCTTGAACAAGGTGGTGATGGGAAACGGGAAGCTGACGAGCAGTGGAAGCGACTTTGGGATGGCCGACCCCGCCTCGGCGAGTTTCGCGAGCAGCGGCTTGACCAGTGCCAGGTCGGTCGCGAGCGGGCCCTTGTCGCGGTTGAGGATCGTCGTCGCGACCTTGCCGAGCCGGTCGAGTGCGGCCAGCGCCGTGGTGAGCTTGGTTTTGTCGTGGTTGAGCAGCGCGACCGCAGGCGTGATGTGCGTCAGCGCGCGGGCGACGGTGTCGCGGTGCGTGGCGAGTTCGCCGGCGAGCCGGTTCAGCGACGCCGTCGCGTCGAGCAACTCCTGCTTTTGCTGGTTGAGACCACCGACGAATCCGGTCAGCCGGTGCAGCAGATCCCGCGCGGTTCCGACGCGACCGTCGAGTGCTTTGTTCACCTCGGTCGTGATCGTGTGCAGCTGCGCAAGCCCGCCGTTGTTCAGCAGCAGCGACACTGCGGCGAGGACGTCCTCGGTCTGCGGGTACTGCTGGGTCTGCCCGATCGGGATCACCGCGTTGGCGGCGAGCTTGCCGTGGGCGTCGTTCGGTGTCGATATCTGCACGAACTCCGCTCCGAGCAGGCTCTTCTGCCCGATGGAGACCTCGACGTTGGACGGGAGCGGTACCGATTTGAGCAGGCTGATGTGCACCAGGGCGTGCCACGTCGTGTGATCGAGGTCGATCGAACGCACCGTACCGATGCGCACGTTCTGGTACTGCACCTCGGAGTTCGGGACGAGGTTGTCGGCACCGTTGAACACCGCGGTCACGGTGTAGCCGTCGTCGCCGGTAGCCACGCCACCCGGCAACGTCGCCGTCCGCGGGTCGAGGTTGCACGCCGACAGCATCAGGCTCGCCGCGGCGACGACCGCCGCGACAAACCGCCGCCGCCCGATCATGCGCCACCGCCTGGGAGCAACAGACCGATCAGTCCCTGCTGGGTCTTCGTGATCGGCGCGAGCTTCTTCTGCAGGTTGTTTGCGCGTTGCTTCGCCTCTGCGGCCGCTGACTTGCGGATGTTCAGTTCGACCTTCGCGGGCAGCTTGGGCAGCCCGATCTGTTTCACCAGCGGCTGGAGCAGTTTGATGCAGTCGGACACGACGCCGCCGGTCGCGATCACCTGGCGGCACACGAGTTGTGCGGCGTTGTCGAAATTGCCGATCGCGAGCGTGCCCGTCGCTGCGTGGTAACGCGGATCGATGATGTTGTAGAAGTTGCTCAGCGCCGTCGGCGCGACATGGAGCAGCAACTGCAGCTGGTACTGCTTCTGGTTCAGGGTGTGGGTCAGCGACGCGAGCGACGCGACGCCGTGCTTGACGGCTCCGCGGTTGTTGCGCAGGAACGAGTCGACCGCCGACATGGCACTGTCGAGCTCGCTCAACGCGACCGCGAGGTTCGACTTGTTCTGCGCGAGCAGGCCCGACACTCCGGTCAGCTGTCCCGAGAACGCGCGCACCGCGCCGTCGCTGCGGTCGAGGGCGGCGATGAAGACCTGCAGGTTCCGCACCGTCGCGAACAGGTCGCCGCGGCTGTTGGCGAGGGTCGCCGACGCGGTCGACAGGTTGTGGAGCATCGAGTGCAACTCAGTCGCGCTGCCGGTGAGGTTGGCGTCGACCGTGCCGAGCACACCGCCGAGCGCGCCCTTGCCGTTCAGGCCCTTCTTGCCGAGGCTCGTCGCCAGCCTGGTCAGCTGCGCCTTGACGTCGTCCCACTCGAGCGGGACGGCCGTGCGCGTCAGCGGGATCACCGCGCCGCTGACCATCTTCGGCCCGGAGATGTAGGCGGGGACGAGTTGCACGAAGCGGCCGCTGACCAGGTTGGGTGCGACGATGGCGGCCTTGGCATCAGCCGGAATGTCGATGCCGTTGTCGACGGTCATGGTGACGCGTACGCCGGTCGGTTCCGGAGTGATCGAGTCGATCGAGCCGACCTTGATGCCGAGCACTCGCACGTCGTCGCCGCTGTAGAGGCCCGTGCTGCGGGTGAAGTAGGCCGTAACCTTGGTCCCTGAGTCAGCGCCGAAAAGGAACTTGGCGCCGACGAACGCGACGGCGGCGAGCAGCGCGATCGCCACGACCAGCCGGGTCAGCCTGCCGCGGTTCATCGGTGCGTGCCGTTCTTCGACGTGCCGCTCTTGGACGTGCCGTTCGCGCCGGTCTTCGACAACAACTTGCTCAGCGGGCTCGTGTCGAGTCCGACGAGGTCGACCGGCCGCGTCAGGTTCTGGACGAAGGCTTGGAAGAACGGCCCGCTCGACACCGACTCGCCGAGCGAGGCGGCGAACGGTCCGGCGCGGTCGAGGATCGTGTCGATGTTCTGCTTGTTGCGGTTGAGCAGGTCGGTGACGTGCGACAGCGAGCGCAACGCCGGCCCGAGGGTCGCTCGGTTGTCTGCGACGAGCCCACGCAACTGTTGCGCGAGCTGGACGGTCTGCAGCAGCAGCGCCTGCACCGCCGCCCGCCGGGCATTGATCACCGCGAACAGCTGAGCCCCGTCTCCGAGCAGCGTCGTGATCTCGTGGTTGCGCTGGGCGAGGATCCCCGTCACGTTGCTCGACGCGTTGAGCAGATCGCTGATCTCCGAGTTGCGCGACGCGATCGTCGAGGCGATCTTGCTGACGTTCCGGACGGTGGCACGAACTGCCGCCGGCGTGTTGCGGAAGGTCCCCGTGATCGTGCGCAAGGCGCGCGCGAGCGTGGTCGTCTGGATCGCCGCGGTGGTCGAGGTGAGCCCCGAGAGCGCGTCCGTCAGGTCGTACGGCGGCTCGGTGCGGGTGAGCGGGATCGTGCCGCCGTCGGCAAGCGTGCCGGCGCCGCTGGGATCGAGTTCCAACCCACGCTTGCCCAAGACCGTCTCGGTCGTGATCAACGCGTGCGTCTGCCCGCCCAGGCGCACATTGGAGTCGGTGACGGTGAAGTCGATGCGCACGTGCCCGTGATCGAGCGTCACCGAACTGACCGTCCCGACCACGAGGCCGGACACCACGACATCGTCGCCGGACTCGAGTCCGCCGGACTCGGTGAACATTGCGGTGTATCCGGTGCCGCTGTTGAAGAACGGGAGGTTCTGGAACGTCAGAGAGATCAGCAACGCGAACACCAACACGGCCGAGCCGAGGATGCCGATGACCACCGAGTTGCGTTCGGCGAAGCTCTTGTGCAGCAGGCGGATCTTCATCACTTACACCTCGCTGCCGGGTTCTTCGACGGCCGCGTGAGGTAGGTCGAGCCGTTCGGCAGGGTGATGCGCTCCTGCGTCTCGCACAGGTAGAAGTTGAAGAAGTTGCCGTAGGCACCGAGCCGCGCCAGGACTTGATAGACGCGTGGCAACTTGTGCAGCGTGTAGGTGATCGTGTCCGAGCCGGCGTCGAGCGACTTGGCGAGCGACCCGAGTTTCGCAACGTCGTCGCGCAGGTCGGGCCGAACAGTCGTCAGCAGCTGCGAGGCCGATGCGGTGAGGCCGTTGATGTGGATGATTGCGTCGGCGATCGGGTTGCGGTCGGCCGAGAGTCCGCTGATCAACTGCTGCATCTGGACGATGAGCGTGTCGAGGTCGGAGCCGCGCGCAGCGACGACGCGCAACGACGCATCGAGGTTGTGGATGACGTCGCCGATGAGCTTGTCGCGGCCGGCGAGCGTCGATGTCAGGGACGCAACCATGGTGAGCAGGCTGGTGACGGTGCCGGACTCGCCTTGGAACACGCGGATGAACGCCATCGACACCGCGTTGATCTGGGTCGGATCGAGCCCGACGAACAGCGGCTTGAATCCGTTGAGCAGCGTGTCGAGGTCGAGCGCGGGAGCTGTCTGCTTGAGCGGGATCGTCGAGCCGCCGGCCAGGATGTCGCCGGTCGTGTTGCCACCGCTGAGTTCGAGGTACCGGTCGCCGATGAGATTCTTGTAGCGCACGGTCGCGCGCGTCTCGCGCGAGAGCGTGACGGTGTTGTCGACGCTGAAGTCGACCTTCACCTCATCGCCGCGGTAGATCTCGACGCCGTCGACCGTCCCGACGTCGACGCCCGCGATGCGTACCGGCGAATCGACCTTCAGCCCGGACACGTTGGCGAAGATCGCGTGGTAGCTGTTCGTCGAGGTGAACGAGATGTTGCCGAGTACCACGGCGAGGTAGGTGGCGATCAGCCCGCTGAGCACGAGGAAGACCGACAGCTTGACGATCGGCCCCCTGCTGCGCCGCACCCGGGTGCTCATTTGCCGAGCCCGGTCGTGCCATGGATCGGGCCGAAGAACAGTTCGAGCAGATTCTTGACCGTGAAGCCGCCCTTGGGGCTGTCCCCCGCGTACGGGTCGGGGCCTGTGTTGAAAACCTTGTGCGGGTTCTGGTGGCCGTTCGGGATGTTCGGCAGCCCGTAGCAGTGCGGACCGGAGTCGGCCGCGACGATCGGCAGGTCGCGGGGGTAGCGGTACGCGGCCTGCGGCGGCAGGAACTGCGCCAACACGCCGAGGCCTGGCTGCCGACCACCGATCGCATCCTCGGCCAGCGGGATCGCCGGATAGACGAGCGCGCGGAAGAAGCAGGGGAACTCTGGTGCGTACTCGGCCAGCACGCGCGTCGTCGGCTGGAGCACATTGAGCGTCGTCAGCAGGTTGTGCTGGTTCTGCTGCACGAACGAGGAGGTGCGCCTGGCGACCGAAGTGAGGCTGAGCATGAACGCGTCGAGCGAGGCCTTGTTGGCGACGACCGTGTCGCTTGTTGTCGACGCGTCGTTGGCAAGTTGCAGCAGCTTGGGCGTCACGCCCGCAGTAGTTGTTGAGGACGGACTTGCCCAGGACCGCATCGGTTCGCAGGGTCGGCAGTTCGGGATTGATCTCGCGCAGGTACGCATCGATCGTGACGATCATGTGGCCGAGTTCTTCGCCGCGTCCTTGCAGCGCGCCGGCGAGCCCGCTGAGCGCGGCATTCACCGCCGCGGGCCGCGTCGCCCGCAACAGGCTCATCAGGTGGGCGAACGTGTCGTTGATCTCGACGGTCACATGGGACGCGTCGATCGTCGCGCCATCGGCGATGGGTTGCGCAGCAGGATGCGCCGGCTCGATCAGGTCGACGTACTTACCGCCGAAGACGGTTGGCGGCACGATGTGCGCGCCGATGTTGGCGGGGATCAGGTGCATCTCGTCGGGCGTCATCGCTAGTTCGAGATCGGCACCATGCGCGGTCGGGGTGAGTGAGTCGACGCGTCCGACCGTGACGCCGCGCAGCTTGACCGCGGAGCCGTCCGTGAGCAACAGGCCGGCACGCGGGGCATGCACGCGCAGCGGGACGCTCGAGTCGAAGGCCCGGTTGAACTGGAGGATCGTCAGCACCACCAGGCCTATCAGCGCCACGATGAACGTGACGCCGTAGAGCGAGTAGCGCAGCCGATGCGTGTTCATGTCGCTATGTGCACCGTCGACGGGCCGCCCCACACCGCGAGCCCGAACAGCAGATCGATGACCATGACGGCGATGAGCGACGTGCGCACCGCGTAGCCGACGGCCGTCCCGACTCCCGCCGGTCCGCCGCTGGCATTGAAGCCGTAGTAACAGCACACCGAGATGACGACGAACGCCATCAACACGGCCTTCAGGAACGACCACAAGATGTCGGCAGGTATCAGGAAGGTCGTGAAGTAGTGCTCGTAGTTGCCCGCCGACTGCCCGAAGAACACGACGACCACGATCCGGGTCGACGCGTACGACATCACGATCGAGACCGCGTACAGGGGGACGACCGCGAGCAGACCGGCCAGGATGCGCGTCGTCACGAGGTAAGGGACGGACGGGATCGACATCACTTCGAGCGCGTCGACCTCTTCGCTGACCCGCATCGCGCCCAACTGCGCGGTGAACCCGGCGCCGACCGTCGCGGTCAGTGCGATGCCGGCGATCGCGGGCGCCGCCTCACGGGTGTTGACGTAGGCCGCGACGAATCCGGACAGTGCGCTGACACCGATGTTGCCGAGCGAGGTGTAGCCCTGCAGCCCGACCTCGACGCCCGCGGCCGCCGTGAGGAAGCCGACGACGACGACCGTCCCCCCGATCAGGGCGAGCGCACCACTGCCGAGGCTGACCTCCGCGAGCAGGCGCAGCACCTCTTTGCGGTAGCGCCGCACTGTGCGCCCGGTCCATCCGATCGCGCGTCCGTAGAAGGCGAGCTGGTGACCCATGCCGATCAGTGCGCGGCCCAGCGGCGCGACGATACGCGTCGCGTGGATGACGAGGGCGGTCTGCGGCAATGGCTTCGTCACAGCTCAGCTCCCACCCTTGATCTGCAGGAAGATCGCGGTGATCACGCTGTTGGCGAAGAACAGCAACATGAAACTGAAAACGACTGTCTGGTTGACGGCATCGCCGACGCCCTTCGGGCCGCCCTTCACGTTCAATCCCATGAAGCACGCGACGAGACCGGCGAGCAGCCCGAACACCGCCGCCTTGAACTCACTCGTCAGGAAGTCGAACATTCCGACCAAGAGCGTCACATTGGACACGAACAGACCGGCGCTCGCGTGCTCGACGTAGACGGAGAAGATGAAGCCGCCGATCAACCCGAAGATCGTGACGAAGCTGTTCAGCGCGAGTGCGACGACGGTCGAGGCGAGCACGCGCGGCACGACCAGCCGCTGCAGCGGGTTGACGCCAAGGGTCACCATCGCATCGATCTCTTCGCGGATCGTCCGCGAGCCGAGGTCGGCACAGATCGCGGTCGCGCCGGAACCGGCAACCACGAGGACGCTGACCAGCGGACCGATCTCGCGCACGACCGCGAGCCCCGCGCCTGCGCCGGCAAGATCGACCGCGCCGAGTTCGGACAGCAGCTGGTTGATCTGGAAGACGATGATCACGCAGAACGGGATGGCCACCAGCAGCGTCGGCACGAACGACACCCGCGCGATGAACCACGACTGTTCGATGAACTCGCGCAGCTGGAACGGACGCCGGAACATCTGGACGAACGTGTCGAGGCACATCGAGTAGAACCGGCCGAGCAAGGCGGCCGCATCACGCGATCGCGCGACAACCCAGGGCAATTCGACCTGCGGGCTGGTTTGCGGCTGTTCCGGCTCAGGCGTCGGCGTCGGCGCGGCGGAACCGTCGGCCGATCGAGGCGGCGCGGCGACATCGCTCACGGCACACCCACCCCCGGCTCGTCACGCGCGACGGCACCTCACGCACCTGCGCCGTCCCATCGGACAAAACTGTAACCTGTTATAGTTTTGTCGCAACCAAGAGATTCGCACAGCTGCAGGGCTCTCACCCGTCACGCAGGTATACCCCCGGGGCTACCTCATCCAACCCCCGTTGCGAGACCGGTTGCCGGCAGTGAGAGCCAGCCACGCGTGAACGACGAATGCAGCCGCGTCCCGGCCTCGACATCGACGCCGATGTGCGGCTGACGAGCAAGCAATTGCTCGAAGGCAACGCGCGCTTGCAACTTCGCGAAGTGCGAGCCGATGCAGAAGTGCGCGCCGCTGGAAAAGGCGAGATGTCGCTTCACGTCACGAGTGATGTCCAGGCGATCGGCGTCGTCGCCGAACTCCCGCTCGTCGCGATTGGCCGATCCGAACAGCATCATCACCTTCGTGCCCTCGTCGATGTCGACGCCGTGCACGGTGACGGGACGGGTGACGCATCGCGCCAGCCCTTGCACGGACGACTCGAGGCGAAGGAACTCGACGAGTGCAGCAGGAATCAGTTCCGGCGCCGCAACAAGCCGCTCGCGGCTCGCGTGGTCGCGGTCGAGCAACATCACGCCGTGCGAGATCAGGTTGCCGGTGGTGTCGTTGCCGCCGGCGACCATGACGAAGCAGAAGCCGAGGATGTCCCAGTCGCTGAGCCGCTGACCGTCGATCTCCGCCGCGATCAGCGCGCTCAACAAGTCCTCGGTCGGTTCGGAACGCCGTGCGGTGATCGCATCGGAGAAGTACGCGTACATCTCGGCGACCGAGCCGGCCGCATCGCCGAGACCGTCGATCGCGAACCCGGCATTCTGCAGTCGGACCAACCCGGCGACCCACGGATCGAAGCGATGCCGATCGGCCTCCGGGATGCCGAGCAGCACGCTGAGGACGAACGTGGGAATCGGCGATGAGAAGTCGCGATGCAGGTCGACCGGACGTCCATCAGCAGCCGCGCGCTCCATCAGCTCGATGCGGTGCTGCACGAAGGCACGCAGTTCGTCCTCGAGCGCGGCGACACGGCGCGGTGTGAACGCCGACCCGATCAGAGCGCGGAGCCGGGTGTGCACCGGCGGGTCGAGCATCACGATCGTGGGTGCGAGGCCGAGTTCGGCGGGTTCGTTGCGGAACGTGATGCCGGACGCGGAGGAGAAGGTGGCCGGGTCGCGCACTGCCTGCCACACGTCCTCGAACCGCGAGAGCACGACGAAGTCGTCGTCGCCGCCCTGGCCACGGTGACGGTGCACCGGGTCGTGGTCGCGCAGGTGGCGGTAGCCCTCGTACGGGTCTGCGAGCACAGCCGGGTCGTACGGGTCGTACGCCACCGGCGCCGCTGCCATCGCCCGCTCCCCCGGTTCCATGTAATGACGGACGTTACCAACTATCGTGGATCGGTGCCTGTCGACGCAACCCGGACCCGCGAGCGGCTGCTGGCCGAGGGCGCTCGGCACTTCGCCGAGCGCGGGATCCACGGGGCGCAGATGCGCGAGGTCGTGCGAGCCGCCGGCCAGGCCAACGACTCGGCGGTGCACTACCACTTCGGTTCGCGGGACGGGCTGCTGGCGGCAATCTGCGCACGGCACCTGGATGCCATGGAGCCCGATCGGCGTGAGCGCCTGGCCCGCCAGGGGCCCGATCCCGATCTGCACATCGTCCTGACCGACCTCATCGCGCCGACGGCGCGGCAACTGGCGACCCAGGAAGGCCGCCACTTCCTGCGGATCACCGCTCAGCTGGCGAGCCAGGCCGGCGTGCGGAGCGGGACTCCCCCGGCACTCATCGGCGACGCGCTGCGCGTCCAGCTCGAGCAACTGCGCACGCTGTGTTCGGCGTCGATGTCATCCGAACTCGCCGGCGAGCGGATCGCCATCGTCGTCGGCGCGCTCACGGCCGCCTTGGCCGAGCGTGCTGTGGCGATCGACGACCGCACCACCCTCTACCTCGACGACGAGCAGTTCGTTGCCAACCTGGTCACGATGCTTGCGGCCGCACTCCAGTCTTGACCGAATCTTTCGTTCGTTCCCTGGGTTGCGCAGGAAAAGGTCGCTAGCGTCGCGCCCCATACCGGTATCACGTCGACCAGGAGCGCACTCATGTTCGGCATGCGCATGTCCTCATCACTCGCAGCATCACTCGCAGCGTCATTCGCGCTCGTCCTCCCGGCAGCCCTGCTGACGGCAGCGGCCGCGAGTAACGCAACCGTCCGCGCCACGACGCACGCCTCGTCGTGCGCGTCGGTCAGGACGATGGCCACGATCCACCGCGCCGGTCGCATCAGTGGCGTAGCGGCCGTCGCTCGCACCGAGCGCGCCTGCGCGCCGGGCGCCACGTTGCTGAACCCGGGCGAGGGTCCGTATCTAGATGGATCGCATCCGCCACTCCACGGGCACACCGGTCGTGTCATGGCCGTGTCGACCGTCAACTTGGTGGTCACGCCCATCTACTGGCAGCCGAGCGGCTACACCTACCCGACCGGCTACCAGAACGTTATTCAGCAGTACCTGACCGACGTCGGCGCCGACAGCGGGAAGCGCACGAACGTCTTCTCGACTCTCACCCAGTACGCCGGTAGCAACGGCACTGTGCACTACAGGGTTGCCGCGGCGACTGCCATCACTGACACGAAGGCATTGCCCACCTCGTTGTGCACCGTCGACACCGAACCGACGTACTCCGACAACAGCGGATACAACGCTTGTGTCGACGACGCCCAGCTGAAGACCGAGATCGCTCACGTTCTCTCGACGCACTCGCTGCCGACGGACCTCAACCACATCTACGCGCTCTTCCTGCCGAAGGGTGTCGAGTCGTGCTTCTACAGCAACGCCGGCATTCCGACCGGAAAGAGCAATGCGTGCACCATCAACGGCGGGCCCAACGGAACGTCGGCCTACTGCGCCTACCACAGCTCGTTCGGTACGAGCGGCAACTCGATCTACGCGGCGATGCCGTACCCGGTCTACCAGTCGCCCACAGGGTTCACCTGCTCGTCGGATCGCGGCTCGCGCTCTCCCGAGACGCCCAACAACAACGTTCCCGCAGACACCGTGATCAGCACGCTGAGCCACGAGGTTTCCGAGGCGATGACCGACCCGAACGGGAACGCGTGGTACGCCACCGACGGTAACGAGAACGGCGACCTGTGTGCCTACATCTACGGCAACGTCGTCGGTACGGCGGGCCATCTCTACAACCAGACGATCAACGGCCACCACTACCTGACCCAAGAGGAATTCAGCAACAAGGAGTACAAGGCGGCCATCGCCGGCTGCGAGCAGAACGAGTTGGCTCCGACCGTCACCTCCCTGTCGCGGTCCTCCGGATCGGTGTCCGGCGGCGGGAGCGCCATCACGATTAATGGCACCTCGTTCCGGAAGGGGACTACGACGGTCAAGTTCGGGACGACGTTGGGCAAGTCCGTCCACGTCAACTCGCAGACATCGCTGACGGTCGTCGCTCCGGCGCACGCTGCCGGTCAGGTCGACGTCAGAGTCACCACTCCGAACGGCACCAGTCCGGTGGTAGGCGCTGACAAGTATCGCTACATCGCGAAGGCTGTCGTGACCAAGGTCGCGCCGAACAACGGGACGAGGGCCGGCGGCACGACAGTGACGATCACCGGCAAGAACCTGTCCGGCACGACGCGGGTGAAGTTCGGGACGATCGCGGCGACGCACCTCGTCAACGTTTCAGCAACCAAGATCACCGTGCGCGCGCCGGGACACGGGGTCGGCATGTCCGACGTCCGCGTCACGACACCCGGCGGGACGAGCAACGTGGTGAACGCCGACAAGTACCGGTACCACTAACTGGGTGTGTTCCTATCTCGGGACGCAGATCACCTCAGGTAGCTGCCGCGTGGCCCTCTACAGCTTCGAGAGGACCTCGGTGACGATGAGTTCCCCGGCCCGGTCGATGTCGTAGTCGGCGGGGAGAGTGCTCAGTAGCGGTGTGAGGTCGTTGCGGAACGCTTCGTCGATCAGTTTGGCGCGCAGGTTGTCGATGGCGCGTTCGGCCGTGAGTCCGTCGGGTCGATACGGTCCGAAGACCGCTAACAGTTGGGTGCCGGAGAGCCCGAGTTCGGTGAGGCCGAGCCACATGTCGAACAGGTCCCGGCCCTTCTTTCGCTGGTAGAGGGCTCGAATCTTGGTGGAGAACAGCTCTGCATCGGTGAAAGTCCTGACCTGTGTCTCGCCGGAGAACCAGCTGCTATCGACGCTGAACCGGCGGGTGACTAGCGGGTCGGCCGGGGAGGTCTCGTGCGTGTTGATCTCGACTTTGATTCGCAGCGAGAGGTTGGGGTCGTCTTCGCTGGCGGCGGTCAGCCGGATCTTCGGGTGCTGGCCGACGTCGGTGCCGCGTACTCGAAGGCCGACACCGGCGGCCACATCGCGCAGCGCGTCGAACACCTGCCCGATGCCGGTGTGAGTGCGGCGGACGAAGTCGAGGTCTTCGCTGTAGCGCAGCGGGTTGGCCAGGACGACTTGATGAAGGCAGGTTCCGCCGCGGAACACCAGCTCGGAGGCCAGCATCGGGTGGTTGTAGATCTCGACGATCATCCGTGCCAGCAGCAGGTCCTGCTCGATCGCGGACGGATTGGGCCAGTTGCGCGACGTGCCCCACTGCGTGATCGCGGCTCTGGGGATCACAGGTCGGGCTCCACTTCGGTGTTCTCCACGACGCGCCAGCGGTTGCTGGCGTGTCCGCGGCGAGAGCCAGCGGGGTCGAGAAGGTCCAGGGCTCGTCCGCGGGACTCGCCCTGCCCGAGGAGCTGCTCGAGGGCCGCTGTGAGCTCGCCGGTGTCGGCCTCTGCGGCGACGCAGTCCAGCAGCCAACCGAGCCGGCGCGTGACCGCCTGCGGGAACAGCTGTGCGGCATCGGCCAACGCTGCCGCGGATAGTTTGCTCTCTATCGCCAGCTCGCCGAGGACCGTGGCCACATTGTTGAGCCCGCCGGCGTCGTTGGGCCGCGCTGCCAGATCCAGGGCCGTAACTTCCGTTGTGGAGATCGGCACCTGGCCGGTCGCCGAGTTGCGCAGCAACGTCGGGTAGCGCTCGATTGCTCTACGCGTGTAGAACCGCAGCCGTACCCGGCCGAAGTCCCGATCGGCCAGCGGCTTGTCGACGATCACTTGAAAGACCTGCGGCCGCTGGTGGGCCGCCCCGTGGAGTTCAGCCGCAGACAGCAGGCCGACGTAATAGCGTCTGGCCAGCTTGTTCATCAGGGGCTCGATGAAGTCCATCGCCGGCACGACACCCCAGGACGCGTATTCCGGCGGGATGGCGACGTACAACCCTGGCGTCGGGGAGAAGAACTGCCCAGCTTGGCGCAGCCGCATCATCGCTGCAGCCGCTTCTTGCTTGGAGGCGCCCGTCAGGCGCACGACGGCAGGGACGTCGAGCACGTGATCGCCGCGGCTCAGCAGATAGTCACGTAGGTGCCGCGGCGCGACCAGAGCGGACTTAGCCTCCACGTCCGAACCACTACCCTCTCGTCGATGTGTGTAACAGTTTCGTGCTAGATAGTGCCTGTCGCTATCTTGCCAGCAATCATTACACACGCAACGGAGAGGCGCAGCGCCACGCCGACCACGTCGTTCGCGACAGTTCGGCGCAGATCCGCAACGCGCTCGGTTCGATGGCCACCGGCGTATGCACTGGTGGATGCATGTGACCTCCCGCCGAAGCACCGCCCACCAGCGGGCGCGAACGTCAGCGAGTTTCGACGATGTAACGGCACGTCCTTGCGCGAGAACCGCGCTACGCGGCGAATCTGCCAGGCCAAGGACGCCGCCCACTCAGATATCCCTTAGCGCGATTCGACCGACGGCCTCGCGCACCAGTCGGCCCGCCCCGGCCGACCGCTCGTGGCATCCTCGATCTTGCGAGGTGACTACTCGCGGGAGCCGTCGAGCCGGATTGTTCACGCAGCGGCGCGAGAGATGAATGTGATCTTCGCGCAACTGATCCACGGCCTCATTCGTGCCGTTCGGGCGACGTTCGGCGGGCGCCGCGGCGGCAAGCACGCCCGGTCGCGCGTCGAAGGCTCTGGTGACGCTGAGAGCGGTGACACGCTGCCACATTGACCCGCGCCCCGGCACGGTGCCACGCTCGCGCACCGACGGGTCTGGCCAACCGTTTGAAGGCGTCCGGCCGGCTCAGCGGCTCGAGCCCACCCCCGCGAAAACGCCTAGCGAGAACAACTCGACCACGGGGGATGACATGGGTGCTCTGACGAGGCCGACCACAGCGATGACTGGCGCCGCGGCGGTGCTGCTGCTGATGCTGCTGGGCGTGTCCGGCCTCCTGGCACCTCCCGCGCACGCCGCCCCGGCCACAGCGTTATACGTCTCACCTGGTGGTCTCGATTCCGGCAACTGCCCGTCAGCCCGACCATGCGCGACGGTCAGCTACGCGCTCACCAAAGCCGCCGCTGGCGCCACCATCAGAATCTCCGGAACCGTCGACGACCACCTCACGATCACCAGGCGGGTCCGGCTCACCACCTGGCGCGGTGGGCCGGCACACTCGGCCGGGGTTCTCGACGGGACACGAACGCCGAACGAAGCCGTCATCACTGTCAGCCCCGGAGTCGCCGACGTAACGGTGGACAACCTCACCATCCGCAACGGAGTTCTCGGAATCGAGGATGTGCAAAGCACGATCAACCTCGACGACGCCACCGTGTCCGGGAACCACAACGGCGGCGAACCGTACGCCGGCATCTGGAACGACTTCGGGACCATGAACATCATCGACAGCACGATCGCGAACAACACCAACTACGGCAGCACCGTCGGCGCTGGCATCGACAACATCGGCACGATGACGATCGTCGACAGCACTATCACCGGCAACACCGGCGGCGGGATCTACAGCGGGCAAAACCACGTCGTGCGGCTGGCGGCCACGATCGTCGCCGAGAACACGCGCGGCGCGAACTGCTCGGGCTATGACCCGGCCAGTCTGCAAAGCGGCGGGTACAACCTGACCAGCGACCGGACCGGCCACGCCTGCGACTTCCGGCAGGCGACCGACCGGGTGAACAAGAACCCGAGGCTCGGCAAGCTGGCCCGCAACGGCGGACCGACCTCGACGCTGCTACCCGCCGCGGGCGGCCCCGCGGACGACGCCATCCCCGCCGGGACCAACCTTGCGGGGGTTGCGGTGTGCCACCGACGCGACCAGCGTGGCGCTGTTCGCCCGGCAGCGCACGACACGCACTGCACGATTGGATCGGTGGAGGTCTAGCGAGCAGTCCATCAGCGCGGGCTGAAATTGGGCTCGGCCGAATGCTCGGCCCGCGCGTGAAGAGGGGCGACGATCGCGTTCCTTGGCGCACACAATGTGCCTTCTCGTACGCCGTGCAGAACTCAATGCCCGAGGTGTCCGGGCGCATGCCGACAGATTGCGACCAACTATTGAGATCGTTCTTCGCGCGGCCGCATAGTGAGCCTCGGATACACGCTTGGTGCGGCGACTATCCCGGGAGGGGTCTGGTTGCGATGAGTAGTCCGCTCGGGTGGATTGCCGACCCGGCAGATCTTCGAGTGCAGCGCTACTGGAATGGGTCCGTGTGGACCGCACAGCGGGTATGGAACGGTGCCCAGTGGGTCGACACGCCGTTGGGGCCCACCGGTCCGGTCACTCCGGAGCTCACCGTGCCGAAGCGCGGGCACCGCGGTTGGTGGATTGGTTCGGGCGCGCTCGCTGCCGTAGCGCTCGTCGTCGTCATTGTGGCGATAGGCGCGAACAGCGGATCTCACGCCAGTTTCTGCAACGACCTGAAGTCCGCTTCCGGCACGTTCAAGGCCACGTCCTTCGAGGGGAACGGCCTGATTCTCGACTCCAACCTTTCCCCCGCTGAGCAGAGCCGATACCGCGCCGCCGAATCGACGGCGACCGACCTGGCCGCGCGGGCCCCTGCGGGCGTGAAGGGCGACCTGACGGCGGTCGCGCACGACTACCGGTTGGCCTTGGCCGGAAACAGCACGGACCAACCGGAACCGTTCACCGCGGCAACGCTCGCGATCACGGAATGGACCGCAGAGAACTGCAATTAGCCGTCCGACCGAAATGGTCCCGTGAGGGTTAGCAGAATGGACGCAGCCGGCACCTACGGTCTTTGAGGTCTCAGGCCCGGGAACTGCTGCGGGCCCTCGATCCGAACTACGCGCCGGTCTGCGCGATGAACAGCATCGCGTCCATCACAGTGCGCAGGTCATCACCGTGCTCGCGGCGCCGCTTGCCCGGCGTGTTGAACACCGGCTCCAGCAGCGCCCACTGCTCTCGGTCAGGTCACTTGAATACGCCATGCCGTGCACCGTGAGGACCAACAGCCGGGCGGCAATCGGGGACACACCCAGTATGTACAACTACCGCTGCCGTCAGCGCTGAGGGCGACGAAGATGGCGGTGTGGTCTCCCCGTTCGCCTACTGGCTCAGCGTCGGCGTCGCCGTCGCACTGTGCGCGGCAGTGTGCGTCGCCGCCCTGCAGCGGCCCGGTGGCTGGACGGTATGGGTGCGTCGCACGCTCACCGTCGTGTTGGCGGCCGTGGCGATCACCTTCGTGCTCACGCCGATCGTCGAGGGCACCTGGACGGCACGGGCATCGCTACCGGTCGATCTGTGCGACGCGGCCGTCATCATCGCCGCGGTGGCGTGTTGGTGGCCGCACCTGCACCTCGCGGTCGAACTGACCTACTTCTGGGGACTCGCCGGCACATTGCAGGCCGTGACGACGCCGGACCTCAGCGTGCGGTTCCCGCATCTGGAGTTCTGGGAGTTCGTGATCGGACATCTCGGCATCGTGTTCGCCGCGGTCTTCCTCGTCGTCGGTTTGCGCCATGCCCCGCGACGCGGTGCGATGGCTGCGCGTCTTCGCGGTCACGATCGCCTACGCCTGCGTGGTAGGGGTGATCGACGCGATCACAGGCGGCAACTACATGTTCTTGCGGTCGGTGCCCTCGCACGCGTCGCTGCTGTCGGTGCTGGGCCCGTGGCCGTGGTACATCGTCAGCGCGGCCGGCGTCGCACTCGTACTGCTCGCGGTGCTCGATGCCCCGTTCCGGCGATCGCGTCAGGCCCGGGTGCGCTGAGGGCCGCTGTCGACCGGGCGGGGATGCGGTCGACAACGGCCCTTCGGGGGACAGTGCTGCGCGGCGGGGGTGCGCGCAGCACCGGCGCGTGGCCGCTCGGACGCGTGGTCCCGCGGCTCGATTCCATCCTGTTATCTCAGCGACCGCGCGACACCCGGCGTGCGGACCAAATCCGTTAGTACGAATGAGCCATTCCGTCCCGTCCCTCTAACCTGTCCGGGTGGAATTGCAACTCACCGGCGAGTCGACTCGGCAGAAGTCGTGGGTCTCCAACAACCGACCGCACAATTGCACACATATGCAATCTCCGTGAGTGAGCCTTGCGGCAGAATTCCCTTTTCATTCTGAATTCATGTTGATTGCGACAAACCACCCTCCGGGTCCGCCGGATTCGACAGGTGGTCGCCGAAACCGGTCCGCATACTCACGGTGTCCGCACTCCACGTGCAGTACGGTGCGGCCGTGTAGCTCGGCGCAACAGGTCGAGCCGGTCGCTGGACAATCGCTTGTGCCGTAAGGCATCCGCGTGCCCAGCTGATTAACACAGGGGGGCCACATGTCCATCCGCGTAATTGCGACGGTCAGCGTCGCGGTCGCTGCGGCCTTTGCGTTGACGGTTCCGGCCGCGGACGCTGCCGGCGGTCCGCCACCGCCGACCTCGACCAACGGAAACAAGGTGGAACTCGTTGCGTCCGGGCTGAAGACGCCGACCTCGTTCGCTTTCGGCGACGGGCAGGTCTTCGTCGGTGACGGTGGAAACTCGGAAGGCTCGGGCCCGCCCAACGGCGGCGTGTACGTGCTCGAGAACGGCACCGCGCAGCTGATCCCCAGCGCGCTGAAGTTCGTGGCAGGCGTTACCTGGCACGCGGGCCGGCTCTATGTCAGCGGCGCCGCGCTCACCTCGACCGGGCCGAGCTGGCGGCTGGTCTCGTGGGGCGGGTGGAACGGGAAGACATTCACCGACCGCCGCCGGCTCTTCACCGGGCCCGCGGGCTTCGACGGCTTCAACGGCGTGGCCTTCGGCGCGAACGGGCGCCTGTTCGTCGGCGTCGATGTCGGTCTGACCGACGGCAATGATCACGGGCCGCGGTCGACGTCACCTTACGTGTACGACATCCTCTCCTTCCGGCCCGACGGCTCGGATCTGCGGGTCTTCGCCAAAGGGATGCGTCAGCCGTGGCAGATGGCGTTCCGACCTGGTTCGAATGTGCCGTTCGTGACCGACCTCGGCCAGGATTCCGGAGCGGCCACACCGTATGACTTCGTGTTGCACGTCCAAGCCGGTAAGGATTACGGCTTCCCGACGTGCATCCGCACGTGTGCGGCGTACGCGAAACCCTTCCGCACGTTCGGTCCGCACACTGATCTGATGGGCATCGCGGTGCAGGGCACGCAGCTGTACCTGAGCTCGTTCCTCGGTCGCCACGGCAGCGGCCCGGGTGGTGAAGTGTTCACGCTCAGCACCGACGGTGGTCCGCTCAAGACGCTGATGAAGGGGTTCGTCGCCCCGACCGTCGGTCTGGGCATGTCGGGCGACTACGTCTATGTCGGCGAGCTGACCGGGCAGGTGTTCCGCCTCAAGGTCTGACCGACACGCTCACCACGTCTCCGGGCGGCGAGTGCCGTCCGGAGAACCGAGCTCACTGTGCAGCCCGTCGCGCTTCGGCTGCGCCGGGCCGTGGCCGCCACACGTTGAGCACGGTGCGGAGTGTGGTCGCGCCGGCCGCATTCAAGTTGCGCGTGACCTAACGCCGAACTAATATCTTCCTTGGAAGGCATTGAACGGTCGCTCGGGTTCACTGGTGATGTTTCGCCCTGGTACACCTCGGATCGGCGATGTGCGGAGCGCGTCTGCTCGCAACCCAGCGCTCGAACAACTGAATTGAATCGACGAGTTCGTCGTGTTCCCTGCGTTCGCACTCGAATTCGACCGGCAGCGAACTCGGCTACACCTGGAACCGCAGCGTGTCCCCGGAGCAACAGCTATAGGGAGAGAAACATGCGTTTCAGGGATCTGCTGTGTGTCTGTTTGCTGGCAGTCGGCGTAATGGTTGGGGTCAGCTCGCCTGCGACGGCGGCGGTGCCGGGAGGCCCGGTGTCGACCACGCCGGCGAACTGGACCCCGCACTTCCCGTCATCGACGTCGCCGGTGTCGAGGGTGCGACAGCTCGTTGAGTGCGGGACGACGATGTACGCCGTCGGGACGTTCGCGACGATCATTCAGGGCACCACCACGTATACCCGCGACAACGCGTTCAGTTTCAACGCTTCAACTGGTGCGGTCACGAGTTGGAACCCGAACGTGAATGGCACCGTCAACTCGATCGCGCTCTCGGCCAACTGCTCCACCGCCTACATCGGCGGCACCTTCTCCTCCGTGAACGGCACCGCAGTCACCAACCTGGCTTCGGTCAGCACGTCCACCGCTCTGGTGAACACCGGCTTCGCGCATAACGCGAACAAGCAGGTCGAGGCGCTGTTCGTCACCGGGAACCACGTGCTGGTCGGCGGCTACTTCACGAGCGCCAACGGGTCGACCAAGCACTACATGCTCAGCGTGAACCCCAGCACCGGGCTCGACGACGGCTACGTCAACCTCAACATCACGGGCCACTACGTCTACACCGACGACGGCGGTAACCCGGCCAGCGGCAACGGTAGCCGGGTGTACAACTTCGCCCTCAGCCCTGACGGCACCCGCCTGCTGGTAATGGGTGACTTCACGTCAGTCGCGGGGACAGGGCCGCCAACAAATCTTCATGCTCGACCTCGGCGCGTCGAGCGCCACCCTGGATGCCTGGTACTCGCCAGAATTCAACGCCTACTGCGCGACAGTCGAACCGTTCTACGTGCAGGCGGCCGCCTGGTCACCTGATGGCGCAAATATCTTCATCGCGACCACGGGTTACAAGCCGGCCAACGGCTTGGGCTATAACACTTCCGATCCTCGCGCCGGGCTGTGCGACGCGGCCGCGGCGTTCCCCAGCACCAGCTCCTCAACGCTGTCGCACACCTGGGTCGACTACACCGGATGCGACTCGTACTACGCCACCGCCGCCGACACCAACGACGTCTATGTCGCCGGACACGAACGCTGGGCCGACAATGGGTACGGCTGCGACAGTCCAGGACCCGGAGCCCTCAACCGCCCGGGCCTCGCCAGCCTGGCGCCCACAACCGGCTCGGCCACGAGCTGGGATCCCACCAGAGCACGCGGCTACGGTGCCGACGACATGATCCTCACCAGCAACCCAGCTGGGCTCTGGATCGCCAGCGACAACGATGACGGCGCCAACAAGTGCGGCGGGGTCTCCGGACTCGCCGGCATCTGCTTCTTGGCGGCGTAGCACCGGCGACGTCCAACCCGGGGCCGGATCCGAGCAGGTGCCAGGTGAGGCCGTCAGCGCGCGGCGAGCTTGCGTTGCCGGGGACGGGCGACGCGAAGCGTGCGGACGCATTCGCGAGCCCCTCGAAGATCGCGGAGCCGACCGGCGAGCAGGTCGCTCAGGGTCACCATGCCGAGCAGCCGGCTGCTGTCATCGCGTGCTGCCACGGGCATTCGGTCTACGCGTTGGCCGCCATCGACGTGGCGATCGCTCGGAGCGTCTCGTCGGGTGAGCGAAGTTGATCGTCACAATGAGCGCTGTGGGTAACCGACACGCGGTCACGCAGACATCGATCAACACGCAGAAGCCAGTAGATACAGGCAATCTTCCGCTCACCGGCGAGCGCACCGTGCCGGGCATCCCGGCCGAGAACTACTGGTTTCGCCGGCACGAGGCGGCCTACGAGTTCCTCGCGCCGCAGGCGGCGGGGCGCGTCCTGCTCGAGGTCGGCTGCGGTGAGGGGTACGGCACCGATCTCCTGGCGAGGACGGCACAACGCGTACTGGCGATCGACTACGACGCGACCACGCTCGTGCACGCGAGCAATCGGTACCCGTCGGCCCGGTTCGTCCGCGCCAACCTCGCCGCGCTCCCGGTCGCGTCCGGCGGCGTCGATGTCGTAGCGACGCTGCAGGTCATCGAGCACGTGTGGGACCACGGCCAGTTCATCGACGAGTGCCGGCGCGTGTTGCGTCCGGGTGGCCGGCTGATCGTGACAACACCGAATCGACTCACCTTCTCGCCGGGCCTCGACGCGCCGGTCAACCCGTTCCACACGAAGGAATTCACGGCGGCCGAGCTCACCGGATTGATCGGTGCCCGCGGCTTCGCCGTCGACGCTGTGCTCGGTCTGCACGCCGGACCGCGCCTTGCTGAGCTGGACGCTCGCTACGGATCGTTCGTGGACGCACAACTCGAGGTCGCACCCGAGCGCTGGTCTGCCGAGTTGCTCGACGACGTCACGTCGATCGGAACGGCGGACTTCCCGATCCACGAGCGCGAGGTCGACGCGTCACTCGACCTGCTCGTGCTCGCGCACCGACTCGTCTGACCAATCGCGCGGTCGCGAGAACACCGCGCGCAGCTCGGCGAGCGCGAACGCGGCGCCGATCGTCAGCAGGATCGTCGCAAGCAGGAGCGCGAGCCCGGCCCAGTCGTGTGTTCGATCGTCGCTGTCCGGAACGAACATGGCGCCCCAACCGGAGCAGAACACGCGCAGTTGACCGGTGTGCGGTGCGACGAAATGCGCAACGGTGGTCTCGGCCTTGGTGCCGACTGCCTCCGGCGACACCGACAGCGGCTGGTCGTTGAAAGCTTGCGTGGCGCCGGCGGTCGACCACGTGCACTGCAGGTTGATGACGGTTTGCGAGTCGAGCACGCGGGTGGGGACGCCGCGGGCGAGCATTGCCGGAACTCCGCCGGGAACGGCAAGTGAATAGGTCTTGCCGGCCGTCACATGCGCGGACGACGGCGGCGTGGCGCCGTTGTCGAACGGGAGGTCCTGGCTGCCGCCGATGACGCGCCACGCGCCGATGAGCGCAAGGCCGAGGAGCAGCGCGACCACGGCCACGATCGCACGCGTCGGGGCACCTCGGCGCGCGGGTTGCATGGTTGCGAGACTAACGTTCCTCGCCGTGCGCGTGGTGATGCTGTCGTGGGAGTACCCACCGCTCGTCGTCGGCGGGCTCGGTCGCCACGTCGAGTCGCTGTCGCGCGAACTGGTTCGCGCCGGACACGACGTACAGGTCATCACGCGCGGAGAGAAGGACGAGATCGTCGACGAGGTCGTCGATGGCGTGCACGTGCGCCGTGCGGCTCTCGACCCGCTCGCGATCGACTTCACCACCGAGTCGCTGCTCGCGTGGGCGCAGGCGAGCGAGCACTCCCTCCTGCGCGCCGCCTTGCCGATCTTGCGGCGACGTCGCCCTGACGTCGTGCACGCCCACGACTGGCTGGTCGCCCAGTCCGGAGTGACGCTCGCCGCCGCGGCGCGTACCCCGCTGGTTGCGACCATGCACGCAACCGAGGCCGGACGGCATCAGGGCTGGCTGCCGGCCCCGCTGAACCTGGCGATTCACTCGGTCGAGCGGTGGCTCGCGCGCGCCGCCGATGAGGTGATCACGTGCTCGCGGCCCGGGCAGACCGAGACCGCCGACCTGTTCGAGCTCGACCCGGCCTCGGTTCATGTCGTCCCGAACGGAGTCGACATCGACCGATGGCGCAGCACTGCGCGCCAGCGCGCTGAGGTGCGGTCACGGCACGCCGGCGACGGGCCGCTGGTCGTCTATGCCGGCCGATTGGTGCACGAGAAGGGCGTCCAGACGCTGCTGTCTGCGTTACGTCCGCTCCGCGAGCGCCACCCGGGTCTGCGGTTGGTCGTCGCCGGTACCGGCACGCACGAGGAGGCGTTGCACGAGCAGGCCCGCTCGTTGCGCATCGCCCGTGCCGTCGACTGGACGGGGTTCGTGCCCGGCTCGCAGGTCGCGACGTTGTTCGGAGCGGCCGACGTCGCCGTCGTCCCGTCGTTCTACGAGCCTTTCGGGATCGTCGCGCTCGAGGCAGCAGCAGCCGGTGCGCCGGTCGCCGTCGCTACGACCGGTGGTCTCGTCGATCTGGTCGACGACCACGTCGCCACCGCGAGCTTCGCACCGGGCGACGTCGCCGAGCTCGTCGCCGCGGTCGACGCGGTGCTCGCCGATCCCACGGCAGCGCGGCGGTCCGTTGCGCGAGCACGACGCGTGTTGGCGCGTGATTACACATGGGTCGCCGTCGCCGAGCGCACGGCCCGCATCTACGAAGAAGCGGTCGGCCGCAAGGACCGGTAACCCGGGTGTACGCCGGGCGTCAGTCCTTGCTGGTCGGCAATGCGGGTGAGCAACTCGACGAGCGCCTCGCGCTCGTCCGCTGTCAGCGCGGTGGTGATCTCGTCCTCGTGTGCCCGGGCGACCTTCGCGATCGTGCGCAGTGTCGCTTGTCCGGCGGCTGTCAGGGCGAGCGAGTTGCGGCGGCGGTCTGCGCCGTCGCGGGTGCGTTCGACCAGACCCGTCGCCTCGAGCTCGTCGATCAGTGCGACCACACGGCTCGGCAGCATGCCGAGCGTCTCGGCGAGCTGCTGCTGGCTCATGCCTTTGGTCATGGCGATGAGCCGCAGGATCCCGGTCTGCGGCGGGGTGAGGCCGTGTTCGCCGATGCGTTCGGCGTAGCGCTGGGCGGCATGGGTGCCCAATTGCGTGAGCAGGAAGGCAGCACCCGCGACCGGACGCGTGCTCGACATGTGCACGACCCTAGCGGCAATCATTCGCAGCACGAATGATCGGCAATCCGGCGGTCAGTTCAGCAGGTGGCGCAGCACAGTCTCGTACGGGCTGATGTCGATGTCCTGATCGGCCAACCAGCCGTCGTCGTAATAGGTCTTGGCATAACGCTCGCCGCTGTCGCACAGCAGGGTGACGATGCTGCCGCTCGCTCCCTCGACATCGAGTTCACGCGCGATACGCAGCGCGCCCCACAGGTTCGTCCCGGTGGACGGCCCCACTCGGCGGCCGAGGATCGGCTCGACGGCGCGGGCTGTTGCGATCGAGGCGGCATCGGGCACGGCAATCATGCGGTCGACCACACCGGGCACGAAGCTCGGTTCGACTCGCGCGCGTCCGATGCCTTCGATGCGCGAGGGACGACCACCAGCGTCCGAGTCGTCGTCGCGCCAGCCGGTGAAGAACGCCGAGTGTTCGGGGTCGACGACAGCGAGCCGGGTCGCGTGTCGTCGGTAGCGCACGTAGCGACCGATCGTCGCGCTGGTTCCACCCGTCCCGGCGCCGACGACGATCCAGGTCGGGACCGGGAATCGTTCCATCGCCATCTGCGCAAAGATCGACTCTGCGATGTTGTTGTTTCCGCGCCAGTCGGTGGCTCGCTCGGCGTAGGTGAACTGGTCGAGATACAGACCGTTCGTCTCGGTGGCCAGCCGGCTTGCCTCGGCGTAGACGGTCGTGGCGTCGTCGACGAGGTGACACTTGCCGCCTTCGCGTTCGATGAGCGCGATCTTCTCGGCGCTGGTCGACGCGGGCATCACCGCGACGAAGGGCAGCCCCAGCATCCGGGCGAAGTAGGCCTCACTGACCGCGGTCGATCCGGACGACGCCTCGATCACCGTCGTACCCTCGCCGATCTGGCCGTTGCACAGCGCATACAGGAACAGCGAGCGGGCCAGGCGATGCTTCAACGATCCGGTCGGATGCGTCGACTCGTCCTTCAGATACAGGTCGACCTGCCGGCGTCCAGGCAGCGGGAAGTGGACGAGGTGGGTGTCCGCCGAGCGGTTCGCGTCGGCCTCGACGCGGCGCACCGCTTCGTCGGCCCAGTCGCGTGCCGCGCGCGAACTGCGGTCGATGTCGTCAGCGCCCATGGCGCCATTCTGCCCTCAATCGAGCAGCTTGCGATCCTTGATCACTCGCGCGGGCACGCCCACGGCGACGCTGAACGCGGGCAGATCCTTCGTCACGACTGCGTTTGCACCGACGACGGTGCCCTCGCCGATCACGACCCCCCGGCAGACGGTCACCTTCGTGCCGAGCCAGACGTCACGTTCGATCCGCACGCGTGACTTCTTGATGCCCTGGTCCTTGATGGTCTGGGCCAGGTCGTCGAAGCGGTGGTCGAAGTCGGAAATGTAGACGCTGTCGGCGATCAGTGCGCTGTCGCCGATCTCGACGTCCAGGTAGCAGTTGATCGAGATCTCGCGTGCGAGATTGCTCTTGTCGCCCAACGAGAGCGTGCCCTCGTGACAGCGCAATGCCGTGTTGACGCCGAGGTGCACCCACTTGCCGAGGATCAGCCGGCCGTATCCGCGGCGTGCATAGACGTGCGCGCCGCGGTCGAGAAAGACAAAACCGCGGGTGATCACGTGCGGATTGCGAACCTTGAGCAGGAAGAATCGCCAGTAGCGCACGAGATACCACGGCGTGAACGCGCGATTGCGGATCGCCCAACGAAGCGAGCGCCACGTCAGGAAGCGCGTCGACTTCATCGTCCCGGCTTCAGCCCGGTGACTTCGGCGTTGTAGAACAAGCCCCGCGGGACGATGCGCTCAAGGACACGATCGACCGCCATGAGGCGCGTCCAGCCCTTGAGCGCGAAGTTCGCCCAGCGCATGCCGAGCTTGTCCTTCGGCACCGCGCATTCGAAGGTGCGCACCGGCCAGCCGAACCACGATGCGAGCAGTTCGGATGTCGCGACGTGCACCTTCTCCGCGCCGGCGTCACGGGCGATGCGCTCGAGCCGGTCGGGGGCGAACGTGTGGATGTCGACGACTGCTTCGAGCGCGGCCGCGCGGGACGACTCGTCCAGTTCCTGCTGGGGACGACGCCATGACGACAGCGTGTTCAACTTCGTCACGTTGGTCGCGGCCCACCACGTGAAGCGCGACAGGCGGCGCGCGATGTAGTCGCCGTGTTCGGTCGGCTCGCCGGCGAACACGAATCGCCCGCCTGGCTTGAGCACCCGCAGGATCTCGCGGAACGCAAGGTCGATGTCGGGGATGTGATGCAGCACGGCGTGGCCGATGACGATGTCGAAGGTGTCGTCGTCGTACGGCAGGCGTTCCGCGTCGGCGACGCGTCCTTCGACCTCGAACCCGAGGCTGCGCGCATTGCGCTGGGCGACGTCGACCATGCCCGGGCTGAGGTCGGTGACGTGACCCTCGTCGATGACGCCGGCGAGCTTGAGGTTGAGTGTGAAGAAGCCGGTTCCGCAGCCGAGTTCGAGCGAGGTCGGGTAGGGCCAGCCGCTGCGTCCGGCGACGTGCTCGAAACGCTCTCTCGCGTAGTCGATGCAGCGCTGGTCGAACGAGATCGACCACTTCTCGTCGTAGGTCCCGGCTTCCCAGTCGTGGTAGAGGATGTTGGCGAGCTTCGGGTCGCGCCAGGCAGCCTCTACCTCCTCGGCCGTGGCGTGCGGATTGGGTGCGCTCATTTCGGCACTCCGGTGAACTCGGCCTTCCCGGGGCCGTTCTCGAGAAATGACGTCATGCCGATCGCGCGGTCTTCGGTCGCGAAGAGGCTTGCGAACAAGTGCGATTCGAGCCGCAGTCCGGTCGCGAGGTCGGCGTCCATGCCGCCGTCGATCGCAGCCTTGGCTGCGCCGAGGGCGCGGGCCGGTCCCTTGGCGAACTTGACGGCCATCGCGACGGCGGTGTCGTAGACCTTGTCCGCGGGAACCACGGCATCGACGAGACCGATCTCGAGCGCCTCGTCGGCCTCGACGAATCGTCCGGTGTAGATGAGGTCCTTGGCCTTGCTCGGGCCGATGAGCCGCGGCAGCCGCTGCGTGCCGCCGGCGCCGGGAATGATCCCGAGCAGGATCTCCGGCTGGCCCCACTTGGCGTTATCGGCACTGACGCGGAAGTCAGCCGTCAGGGCAAGCTCGCAGCCGCCGCCGAGCGCGTAACCGGTGACCGCGGCGATGACTGGTTTGGGGATGCGGGCCAGCGCATCGAGCGCATTCGTGAGTCGCACCGCGTCGGTCATCATGTATTCGTGGCTCTGGCCGGCGAATTCCTTGACGTCGGCGCCGGCCGCGAAGACCTTCTCGCCGCCGTAGATGACGACCGCACGGATGGAGTCGTCCCCACTGACCTGCTCGGCCGCCTCGCGCAATTCGGCCTGTACCCGGGTGTTGAGCGCGTTCATCGGCGGCCTGGCCAGCCGGATCGTCGCTACTGCGGCTGGACCGGTTTCGACCTGAACGAACTCACCCACGGCGCGGGACCTCCTCGGTATCGACCGAACTGAGCCTAGCCAGCAGCCGGACGGCCCGCGCGCGAAGTCCGGACGGGTGGGCGAGACTGATCATGTGACTAGTTCGTATCCGCCCGCGCCGCCTCCGCCGGCGCCGCCACCGGAACCGCCCGAGTCGAGCTGGCAGGAAGCGCCAGCTGAGCTGCGTCCGGTCGTGATCCTGCTGTTGATCAACCTCGGGCTGTCAATCGTCCTGACGGTCGTGACGGTGTTCGCCCGGCACAGCATCGTGAACTACCAGCTCGACCACCGACACATCACCGATCCGCAACAGCGGGCCGTGCTGCGGGACAGCTATACCGCCGGGATCATCGGCCGCGTCATCGGCAACGTCGTCGTCAGCGTGGTCTACGCGTTCCTCGTGCGAGCGCTCGTCCGCGGGCGGCGCTGGGCCTACCGTCGCGTCATCCTGCTCGGGTGCATCGGGATCGTCGCGCTGATCATCGTGCAGATCACGCCGTATCCCGTATGGATGCGCGTCGAGCAGCTCGTGCAGGCGCTCGTGCTGGCGGGTCTCGTGTACTTCGTGACGCGACCTGCGGTTCGTGCCCACTTCGCTTCTGAGCTGCCGGGACGGACGAAGCGGCGGTTCCGCTAGAGCGCGCGGCGGTAGACAGCGGTGGGCCCCTCGGGAACCCGCCCTTCGCGGTGCTCGCTCTGGAAGGTCGCCGTGTGGGCGAATGCGTTCTTCTCGAGAATGCGACGCGACGCGGCGTTGGCCGCCTCGGGGGTCACTGTCACCGGCGTTCCGGACGCGGCCTCGGCGCGCAGCAGGTCGAGCAAGCGGGCGATCATCATCGTCCCGACGCCGCGCCCGACCGTCGACGGCTCGCCGATCGCGTAGTCGAGGCCGAGCTCACCGTCGCCGATGCGGTAGTTGTCGCGGTCCTCGGTGTAGTCGTCCCACCGGTACCACTGGGCGAGGCCGACCGGCGCTGCGTCTGACTCGACGATCAGCATGTGCGTCGGCTCTTCGCCGCGCAGCCGCGGTCCGTACTTCTTTGTCGCTGCGGGGAGGTCGTAGTCGAGGTGCCACCAGCGGTGGACATGGGGTTGCGCCAGCCACTCGACAACACTCGGAAAATCGGCTTCAGTCATGGGGCGGATGGCGACGTGCGCTGGGTCAATCTAGACGACGTTTCGTCGAGAATCCGCGAATATAGTTGCGGATTCTGGGCCGAAACTGTCAGACCCTGGTCGTAGGTTCGGGTTGTGGCGAGGAAGATCGAGCGGTTGTTGCGGGTGGATCCTGCGGGGTTGTCGCGTGATCAGCTGCTCGACTGCCTCGAAGAACTAACCGCGGCCGAGGCTCGGGTTCAGGCGAAGCGCGAGCAAGTGCTCGCGGCGATTCACGACCCCGCGGATGGCAAGGAGTGGGCGCGCGAGGAGGTGGCGTGTGCGTTGCGGTGGTCGCCGGATTATGCGAAGACGCGGTTGGTGCAGGCCACGCATCTGACGACGAAGCTGCCGCAGCTGTTCGCGCTGCACGCAGCCGGTCGGATCAGTGATGCGCATGTCCGCGTCGCGGCGAACCTGACCTGCCACCTGGACGCGGCAGTGATCGCGCAGGTCGAAGAGCGGGTGATCGGGCGGGCGGCGGAGCAGACGGTGACGCAGTTCCGGGCGTCGTTGCGGCGGGTGATCGCCCGCCTCGATACCCGCAAGGCCGAAGAACGCCATGTCGAGGCCACGGCGCAGCGGCTGGTGCATTGTGTGCCGTTGCCGGACGGGATGGCCGGGATCTGGTCGACCCACACCGCCGCCGACGCCGAGGCGATGTACGCACAGCTGACCGAAGCGGCGAAGAAGTCAACGACGACCGCACCATGGACCAGAAACGCGCCGACACCCTGCGCGACCTCGTCCTGGGCCGCACCACAGGCAGGCACGCCCGCACGCGGGATGCGGGTGCAGGTGCTGGTCCGTCAGGACACCGCCGACGGGTCGAGTGACCTGCCCGGTGAGCTGGCAGGCTACGGCCCGATCCCCGCCAGCCAGGTCCGCGAGATCCTGGCCGACCAATCGACCCGCATCGACCGCGTGCTGGTCGACGCCTCGGGCCGGGTGATCCCGCGAGTGCGGCATCGACGACCACCCCGAAGCGCCGCTTCCCCTCCGCAGCCCAGTGGCGGTGGGTCACCGCCCAGCATCCGACCTGCCGGTTCCCCGGCTGCAACCGGCGCGCGATCGGTTGCGAATGCGACCACATCGCCCCGTTCAACGGCCGCAACACCGTCATCAGCAACCTCGAGCCGGTCTGCTCGCGCCATCACCACTGCAAACACGACGCCGGCTGGCAGTCTACCGCGACTCGAACGGCACCACCTGGTGGACCTCTCCCACCGGGCGGCGCTACGGCAAACCGATCGACGAATCGCCTGCCGCCGATCCGTAGCCGGACCAGCCGGAAACGTTCGTGGCCAAAAGCCGGGGTAACTCGGTCAACTCTCGTGGACCAAGACTGACAACTCGTCCTGCGCTCGTGTTGCGCATGCCCCAGCCGGGTCATCGGGCTGTGGTCATTCCGCGCTGTGGTTCGGAGTCGTCTTTGTTGTTGTTCGCGCTGCCGGCTTGCGTGCCGGTGATCGGGCTGGAAACCCGTTTGCAGCGTTGCTCGTCGTGCGCCCTCGACCACAGCGCGAAGCCGACCACGGTGCCCTTCGTTCCAGTGCGAGCGAAGCGCGTGCTGGGCCGGAAACCCACGCTGGAACCGTAGCGTCACCGATCGTCACAGGGCGGTGTGCCTCCGATCCGCAGTGGTCAAGTTCCGTGGGCCATGACTAAAACTACTTGTGTCCGGGTACTACTGACGCGTGCGCGTAGCTCTGTTGGCCGACACCCACTCCCCTCGTCGCTGGAAGCATTGCCCAGCGAGGGTCGCGCACGTCCTGGACGGCGCGGACGCCATCCTGCACGCGGGCGACGTGTGCCTCGCGGAGACTCTCGACGAACTCTCTGCATTCGCTCCGGTGTACGCGGTGCGCGGCAACAACGACGGCCCGGATGTCGCGGCATGGGGTGCGCCGGACACGTTGGAACTTTCACTCGGCGGCCTCAACGTCGCCATGATCCATGACAGCGGGCCGGCAAAGGGTCGTGCGGTTCGGCTGGCAACGACTTTTCCGACGGCCGACCTTGTCGTGTTCGGCCACTCGCACATCCCGTGGGACGAGAGCTACGGCAACCAGCGGGCGGTGAATCCCGGTTCGCCGACAGACCGCCGGCGACAACCCCGCGCGACCATGGCCGAACTGCTCATCGGTGACGACGCGACCTTCGACGTGCGCTTCATCGAGGTCGACTGACGAAACCGGGGCCGCCCCGCGATGGAGGCGACCCCGGCTCGTTCACTGTTGTTCAGTGACGTTGTGGCTCAGCCGGCGTTGCCGACTGCCGTGATGAAGCTGGACGACGGCGATCCACGTCCGGTCACGTTGTCGTAGCCAGCGGCGGTGTTCAACGAACTGTCGTGGTTCGTAGTCACCAAGCGGGTCAGCTGGGCGGCCGGCGAGAAGTACACCAGCGCCTTCTGGTCCGCCGTGGTCGGCGCCTTGACGTCGTGGAACGCGCTCGCGTTCAACGAGTACAGGAGCGGGTTGGCGAACCCGATCGACGAGCCGCCACCGCGCTGCTGCGCAACGGCCATCAGTCCGGCGATCGTCGGGCAGGCGAGCGACGTGCCGCCGATCGAGCCCTCGGAATAGACCGGGCCACTGCCCGCGTCGGTGCTGAATCCGACCAGGAATCCCGTGTACGGGTCGGCGTTGGCCGCGATGTCCGGAACCACGCGGCCCGGGCCGCGATCACCAGGGTTCGAGTTCGCGAGCGAATCCGGGACGACCCCCTTCTGGTAGTCCGGCTCCTTCCACACCGAGCTGGTACCACCACCGGCGCCGCCGTAGAAGTCGCCAGGCAGCGAGAGCCACGACTGCTTCTTGGTCTTCGTGTTCTGCACCAGGTAGGTACGGTCGTCGCCCCAGCCGGTCTCGAACTTGTAGCCGTCGGTGCGGTTCACGCCGAGCGTCGTGCCACCGACAGCCGTGACGGCCCAGTCGTTCGCGCTGGCCTGCGGCTGCGGCGTGCCGTTGTTCAGTGCCGCGGCATCGCCGTTGTCGCCCGAGGAGAAGTAGAACCCGACACCTTCGACGGCACCCTGCAAGAACCGCGCGTGCTCCTCGTTCTCGATGTCACCCGGGATCAGATCACTGGTGTCGCCGTACGAGTTGCTCACGATCGTCGCGAGCGGGTGGGCCGAGTCGCCGGCCGGCGCGAGGATCGTGTCGTACGAGTCGAGGAAGTCGGAGTCGTTGCAGCTCGCAGCCGGGACGTACGCGATGCGCGCGCCCGGGGCCATCGAGTGCACGGCCTCGACATCGAGCGCCTCTTCGTCGGTCCAGCTGCCGCACACGCTCTGGTCGTAATACGCCGTGGTCGGCGGGTACTCGGCGTACTGACCCGGCTTGAACCCGGGCAGGCCGTTGCGCTGGCTGTAGGTCTGGGCATCCGAGGCCATCGTCGGTGACGCGTACGCATCGATGATCGCGACGGTCACGCCGGACCCGTCGCTCGAGTGCGTGACCGCGTTCGGCGCGAGGCCGTAGGCGCCACGCTCCTGCGCGGGCTCGTAGCCGCAGTTCGCCGTCGGGAACGAGGTGTGCCCGTACGCGCTCGGCAGGCCGCTGACGTGATGCTCGCCGTAGTAGGACGAGCACGGCGTCGGCACCTGCACCGGCTTCGTGCCGTTCGGCGTGGCGGCCGCGCGAGCGCCGCCACCGCGCGTGACGATGTTCGGACGCAGCGCCGACGACGAATCGGTCAGCCCACCGACCGACATGATCGCCGACGCGAGCGAGGCAGGCACCTTGGCCGCGCTGGCCGGTGCGCGCAGCTTGTGACCGTTGTGGCGGTAGACCCGCATCGTGGTGTGGAACGCACGGTCGAGCTGTCGCACGGTTCCGGTCGCCGCGATCGACTGCCGCGACGGCGTCTGGCTCACGATCTTCAGCCCGGCGCCCCGCAGGAACGACCGGACCTTGGCCACCTGGGCATCGGTCGGGCCGAAGCGCGACAGGTACTGCTTCGGGCTCAGGTAGTGCCGATACGACGGGCTCTTCGGATTGCTCACCGCGGCAGCCAACTTCGCGATGCCCGCGGGATCACGCGGCGCGAGGCCGATGTGCACGGTGAGTGTCCGGTTCGGGTTGGCAGCACCGACCACGTTGGCCGATCGGGCCCAGTACGGAGCGTTGCCGTGGACGGTTCGCAGCGCGGGTGCCGCTGCTGTTGCCGACGGAGCCAGCGCGGCCGCGCCGAGTAGCGGCAGCGCCAGGGCAGCGGCTACCGCCGTCGCCTTGCGGCGATGAAGGGTATTTGTCATTCGGCAAACGTACGCGAAATGAGCCAAATGCGTAATATGCAATCTTCAGGAAGTTTGTCGATTAAAGCGCGCGCGCGTACCAGCGTCCCGAACGACGCCACACGTGGATCCGCAAGCCGAACGTCTGGGTCAGGTTCTCGTCCGTGAGTACGTGCCGCGCGAGGCCGGCTGCGACGACGGCGCCATCGCGCAGGAGCATGACATGTGAGATCCCGGTCGGCAGTTCCTCGACGTGATGCGTGACGAGCACCGACGCGGGCGCGTCCGGGTCAGCACTGAACCGCGTCAACCGCCGGAGCAGATCCTCGCGCCCGCCGAGGTCCATCCCGGCGGCCGGCTCGTCCAGCAGTAGCAGCTCCGGGTCGGTCATGAGCGCGCGGGCGATCTGCACACGCTTCCGCTCCCCTTCGCTCAGGGTTCCGAAGCGTCGCTCGGCAAGATCACCGACGCCGAACCGATCGAGCAGCTTCACGGCACGCCGCACATCGAGCCGTCCGTACGCCTCGCGCCATCGCCCCAGGACGGAGTACCCGGCGCTCACCACAACATCGGTGACGAGTTCGCCGGGCGGGATGCGCTCTGCCAACGCGGCTCCGGCGAACCCGATGCGGGGACGGAGGTCGAACACGTCCACCCGGCCGATGCGCTCGCCGAGCACGTACGCACGTCCGGACGTCGGATGCAAGGTCGCCGCGGCGATGTTGATCAGGGTTGATTTGCCGGCACCGTTGGGGCCCAGGACCGCCCAGCGCTCGTCCTCTTCGACCGTCCAATCGATGTCGTGCAGCAACGTCTTGTCGCCGCGCCGCACGCTCACCTGGGCGAACTGCAGCACGGCGTCGGGATTGACTTCGACGTCCGCGCCGGCCGCATCGCTGTCACCCACGCCCCCATCTTTGCGTACCGAGCAAGGCGCGGCGGGGACCGAACGAGGCGCGGCGCGCGTCCCACAGGAGGAAGAACGCGCGCCGCGAGCTCGGGAGGCCGGTTGGCCCCGATCAGGAATCAGGTCAGTCGGCAGGTCCGGTCGCAAGCGTCATGCTGACGGTGTGCCTGGCATTGTTGGTGTCGTCGTAGGTCACGCTGACCCGAGTGCCGGGGTTGGACCTGCTCATCAAGTTGTGCAATTGGGTCGAACTCGCCACCGCGGTGCTGTTCACCTTCGTGATCACGTCACCGCCGGTGATGCCGGCGCCTGCCGCCGGACCGCCCGGGAGCACGTTGGCCACCAGCGCGCCGGAGCCGCTGGACGGACTCACCGAGACGCCGAGGAAGCCCGGGTAGCCGATGTGGATCGCGCTGGTCTCGATGCCCCTGCGGATCTGCGCGACCACGGCGAGCGCGTCATTGATCGGGATGGCGAAGCCGACCTGCTGGCCGGTGGTGCTGGCTGCGGTGTCCATGCCGACCACGCGTCCGTTGGCGTCGAACAGCGGGCCGCCCGAGTCGCCGGACTTGATCGGGGCGTCGGTGACGATGATGTCGTGCAGCCGCTCCGGGTTCGTCCCGGACTCGTCGGACGCGGTGATCGACTTGTGCAGGGCGGTCACCTTGCCGGTGGCCGACGACGGGGTGCCGCCGGTACCGCCGGCGTTGCCGACACCGACGACCTTGTCGGCGACCGCGACCGTGTCCGAGTCACCGAGGTTCGCGACGGTCAGTCCTGACGCGTTGACCAGCTTGATCAACGCGACGTCCTTCGTCGGCGCGGTACCGACCACCTTGGCCACATAAGTCTTACCGGTCGAAACGATCCGGACGCGGATCGACGTCGAGCCCTCGATCACGTGGTTGTTGGTCAGGATCTCGCCATCGGAGCTCAACACGATTCCAGTGCCGGCCGCGGCAGCCGAGTTGTACTTCTGCACGGTGTAGATGTCGACGACGCCGACCTGCTGCGCCTTGGTCGCCTTGCCGGATCCTGTCCCGCCGGAGCCGGACGAACCACCGGACGGGAACGGGAACGTCCCGTTGCCCGGCGTCGTGTTGCTGCCACCCGAGTTGCCGGAGCCGCCGGTGTTCGACGAGCCGGAGTTGGACGTGCCACCGGCAACTGCGACCCCGTTGGTCGTACGGGTCACGCCGGACGCGATGACGATGAGCGACGCGATCAGGGCGGCCGCGAGCACGACGACGGCACCGATGAGACCGCGCGAGTGGCGCACTGTCGGCGCCGGAGCCGGCTGCGGGTACGCGTACCCGTACGGCATCGCCGGCGGATGCGGGTAGGCCGGATCCCAGGCCTGGACGTCGTCGCGCTGCGGCGGGCCGTACCAACGGTCGCCTGACGGCCGCCCGTAGCCGCCGTTGTCCTGATAAGGGCTGGTCACGCTAGTTCACCTCCGGTGGCGCCGCGGGCCAACTCCGAACGGGTCCCGCGGTTCTGCCTCCAGCAAACGGGGTGCCCCACAGCGTTGCCTGGGTCGTTCCCCTGCATCAGCTGAGAATCGCGCCGCCCAATAGAGTCGCCACCGTGCTGCCCGAGGAACTGACGGCCGCCCTGGCCGCGCGGCTCGATCGCGCATGGCCCGGAAACCCGTTCCCGCTGGGCGCGCACTGGGACGGCGACGGCGTGAACTTCGCGCTGTGGTCGACAACCGCGACGGGCGTCAGCGTGTGCCTGTTCGACGGGAACGACCACGAGACCCGGATACCGCTCGACGAGTCGACCTACCACGTGTGGCACGGCTACCTTCCTGGCATCGGACCAGGTCAACGCTACGGGTTCCGCGTCGAAGGTCCACACGATCCGGCACGTGGGATCTTCCACAACCCCACCAAGCTGCTCGTCGACCCGTACGCGCGCGCCATCGAGGGCGACTTCCGCGACAACCCGGCCGTCTACCCCGACTCGTCCGACGACTCCGCTCCGTTCGTCCCGCGCTCAGTGGTCATCCACGACGCGTTTCCTTGGGGCGGCGACCTCGCGCCCAAGGTGCCGTGGGCCGACACGGTCATCTACGAACTGCACGTCAAGGGCTTCACCCGCCAGCACCCGGACCTCCCACCGGAGTTGCGCGGAACCTATGCCGGCCTGGCCCATCCCGCCGCGATCGACTACCTGACCTCACTCGGCGTCACTGCGGTCGAACTGCAGCCCATCCATCACTTCGTTTCCGAGCCCGTTCTGCAGCGCCGCGGGAAGGCCAACTACTGGGGCTACAACTCGATCGGTTTCTTCGCCCCGCACGAGGCGTACGCGTCACGCCACGGCAACCAGGTTCGCGAGTTCAAGTCGATGGTGCGGGCGCTGCATGCTGCGGGCATCGAAGTCATCCTCGACGTCGTCTACAACCACACCGCCGAAGCGGGCCCCGACGGGCCGATGCTGTCCTTCCGCGGTATCGACAACCAGTCGTACTACCGCCTGGCCGAGGACGACCCGTCGCGCTACGTCGATTACACCGGCTGCGGGAACACCTTCGACCCGCGCCGTCCGTTCCCGCTGCAGTTGATCACCGACTCGCTGCGGTACTGGATCACCGACATGCACGTCGACGGTTTCCGGTTCGATCTCGCGTCGGCGCTGGCGCGCTCCTTGCACGACGTCGACAAGCTCTCGTCGTTCTTCGACACGATTCATCAGGACCCCGTCATCTCGCAGGCCAAGCTGATCGCCGAGCCGTGGGACGTCGGCGCGGGCGGTTACCAGGTCGGCGAGTTCCCGCCGTTGTGGACCGAGTGGAACGGCAAGTACCGAGACACCGTGCGCTCGTTCTGGGCCTTCGGCGACGGCGGTGTCCGAGACCTCGCCTACCGCCTGTCGGGCTCGTCCGACCTGTACGGCGACGACGGCCGGCTGCCGATCGCCTCGATCAACTTCGTGACCTCGCACGACGGCTTCACCCTGCGCGACCTCGTCTCGTACAACGAGAAGCACAACGGCGACAACGGCGAGAACAACAAGGACGGCACCGACGACAACCGCTCGTACAACTGCGGCTACGAAGGCGATCCCGCGCCGGAGGAGGTACAGACGCTGCGGTTGCGCCAGGCGCGCAACCTGCTGTGCTCTCTCCTGCTTTCGACCGGCGCGCCGATGCTGGTCGCCGGCGACGAGCGGTGGCGCACCCAGGACGGCAACAACAACGCCTACGTGCAGGACAACACGGTGTCCTGGCTCGACTGGGAAGTGAGCGAAGCGTCGCAGGACATGCTCGATCTCACCCGGCAACTGCTGACGTTGCGGCGCCAGCACCCGGTGTTGCGCCAGCCCGCCTTCTTCGAAGGACGCGCTGTCGAGGGTGGCGACGGATGCAAGGACCTCGCCTGGTTCCATCCCGCCGGGCGTGAGTTCACCGCCGACGACTGGTTCGACTCGCAGTTGCGCTCGATCGGCATGTACCTGGACGGGCGCGGGCTGCGTCATCGCGACCGGCGCGGCGAGGTGATCGTGGACGAGTCGTTCCTGCTGCTCCTGCACGCCGGCGATCAGGGGGTGCGGTGGACGGTGCCCGGTCTGCCGTGGGCCGACAACTACACCGTCGTGCTCGACACCAGCCGTCCGGCCGGCGCGCCGGCGGCGTCGCGGGTGGTCGCCGGCGGCGCAACCGTGCGCCTGAGCGCGCGCTCCGTGCTGCTCCTGCGCGCCGAGCGCTCGAACTGAGCGCTCCGGGCTGAGCGCTCGGGCTGAGCGCTCGGGCTGAGCCGAGGCGAGTGGCGCCGGTCCACGGCGGGTTGTCTGCCAACTCACATCATTTGCATGGCTTGGTCACGTGAAATTTGACATGTCACAGGAGCACGATGGAGAGCATGTCGCCATCGTCCCCCGTTGCCGGTCTTTTCACCGGTCTCGTCGACGGGCTGGTCATCGTCGCGCTGGTCATGCTCGTCGTCATGCTCAACAACCGCCGGCACCGCGTCACCGCTGCACGGGTACGGTCCGCGGGCCGCGAAGTCGAGACGACCAAGGACACGGTTCACCGCGCCGACTGAGCCCGATCGCCGGGCCAGTAACCTGCCTAGGCGATGCGCACGGTGCCCGGTCCGACCGATTCGGTCGTTGTCGTGGGCGCCGGACTCGGCGGCCTGTCCGCCGCCCTGCACCTCGCGGGCGCCGGCCGCCACGTCACCGTCCTCGAGCGGGCCGCCGTGCCCGGCGGCCGCGCAGGCCTGCTTCGTGACCACGGCTACCTGTTCGACACCGGGCCGACGGTGCTCACGATGCCCGACCTCGTCCAGGCTCCGCTTGCCGCGGTCGGTGAGGATCTCGACGACTGGCTGACCCTGCATCGTCTGGATCCGGCGTACCGGGCGCGCTTTGCCGACGGGACGTCGATCGACGTCCGGACCGACGTGTCCGCCATGGTCGACGAGATCGGACGTACCTGCGGCAAGTCCGATGCCGCTGGTTATCGGGACTTCGTCGCCTATCTGCGTCGCCTCTACGCGCTCGAGATGCCGCACTTCATCGATCGCAACCTCGACCACCCGCTGCAACTGGTGGGGCTCCCGTTGCTGCGCCTGCTCGCCGGCGGCGGATTTCGCCGGCTCGGGACGAAGGTCGGCCAGTTCTTCTCCGACGAACGGCTCCGGCGGCTCTTCTCGTTCCAGGCGATGTACGCCGGCCTCGCGCCCGCACAGGCGCTGGCGATCTACTCGGTGATCACGTACATGGACTGCGTCGCCGGCGTTTACTTCCCCGAGGGAGGGATGCACGCCGTGCCCAGGGCACTCGCCGGCGCCGCAGCCGCGCACGGTGTGCGCCTGCGGTACAACACGACGGTCGCGCGCATCGAGGTCTCGGGGGGACGAGCACGCGCGGTGATCACCAGCGATGGCGAGCGCATCCCCGCGGACGTGGTCGTCGTCAATGCCGACCTGCCCGTCGCGATGCGCGACCTGCTGCCGCCGGGATACACGCCGCGCCGCGTGCGACGGCTGCGCTACTCGCCCAGCGCCGTGGTGCTGCACGTCGGCTCGGCCACCGCGTACGACGACATGGCACACCACACGATCGAGTTCGGCCGGGCGTGGGAGCGGACCTTCGACGAGATCATCGAGCAGGGTGAGGTGATGAGCGACCCGTCCTTCCTGCTCACCTCGCCGACAGTCACCGATTCCTCGCTTGCGCCGGCGGGTCGCCACACGTACTTCGCGTTGTTCCCCACACCCAATCTCGTCACCGGCCGCGGCATCGACTGGGCCCGCAACCGCGATCGCTACCGCGAGCACATCGTCGACACGATCGAGGATCGCGGTTACGAGGGCTTCCGCGACGGCATCGAGTGCCAGCACGTCGTCACGCCGCTCGACTGGCGCGAGCAGGGCATCGCGGCCGGCGCACCGTTCGGAGCAGCGCACCGGTTCTCGCAGACCGGGCCGTTCCGTCCGGCCACGCTGGATCGGCGCGTGGAGAACCTCGTCTACACCGGTTCGAACACGCAGCCCGGGGTCGGCGTCCCGATGGTGCTCGTGTCGGGACGTCTCGCGGCACAGCGGGTGACTGGCACATGAGCGACGCTTGCGGAGCGGATCGATGAGCGAACTCGACGCGGCGGGCATCACCGACCCGGCGCTGCGAGCGAGCTACCGGTTGTGCCGTGCCCTGAACGCGCGCCACGGCCGCACGTACTTCCTCGCGACGCTGTTGCTGCCTCAGCCCAAGCGTCCCTACATCCACGCGCTGTACGGCTTCGCCCGCCATGTCGACGACATGGTCGACGAGCACGGAGTGAGCGGTTTCGCGCAGTGGTGCGACGACTTCCTGGCCGAACTCGACTGGGGCGCGACGAGTGACCCGGTCTGTCGGGCCGTCATCGACACGGTCGCGCGGTGGCAGATCCCGCACACCTACTTCGCCGACTTCCTCGAGTCGATGCGAATGGACCTCACGGTCACCGGGTACGCGACCTACGACGACCTCGTCCGCTACATGTGGGGCTCTGCTGCGGTGATCGGACTGCAGACGCTCCCGATCCTCGGCCGCGCCGACCCGGGCCTCGGGTGGGACCGGCTCGAGACGCCGGCGATCGACCTGGGCTACGCGTTCCAGCTGACGAACTTCCTGCGCGACGTCGCCGAAGACTTGCGCCGCGGTCGCGTCTACCTGCCCCAGGAGAGCCTCGACCAGTTCGGCGTCGACCGCGACCGGCTGCGCCGAGGACGGGTCGACGAGCCGATTCGCAACCTGCTCGCCTGGGAGATCGAGCGAGCCCGCGGGCTGTACCGCCGCGCGGAAATCGGCATCGACCTCGTGCACCCTTCGTCCCGCGATTGCCTGCGCACGGCGTTGACGCTGTACGAAGGCATCCTCGACGAGATCGAGCGCAACGACTACGACGTGTTCTCACATCGACTGTCCGTCGGGCTGGTTCGCCGCGGCAGCGTCGCGGTCAGCGGCCTGACGAATGCCGTTCGCGCCCGCCGAGCCGCACCCACAGCGCCAGCGTGACGAGGACGAGCGCAAACCCGAACAGCAGGTCTTCCACCGGCGCGTAGGCCAGTCGCCATCCGATGATTGCCTGCCGGGTCGTAGCGCACCACCGGAATGCCGGTGAGCAGTCCGTTCGTGATCAGCTGGAAGAAGAGCATGATCGCGTACGCGACCCAGAAAGCCCTACTCCGCAACAGCATTGTCCGGAATACGATCGACATCAACCGCGGCCGCGACGAGCACACCGAGCACGGCGAGGACGGTGTAGCTCATGTACGCCACCGCGGCCGGCGGGCGAGTACCGCTTCGTAGGTGAGGACGGCACACACCGGAATGACGAGGAAGAACAACAGTTCCTCGACCGGCAGGTGCCCGGGCAGGTCGAGCCCGACCACATAGCGCGGGTCGTAGCGCCACAGCCCGCGATGGATCGCATAGAGATCCCACGCACCGAACACCACGACGACCGGCACCAGCGTTGCGAGCAGCCGTCGCCATTGCGCGTACACCCCGACGTGCAGCACGAGTTCGAGCGGAGCAGTGCCGACGAGACACGCCGCGAGGATGGCCAGGTAGGTGAGGTGGCTCAATAGCCGGCGACCTGTGCGCGCCGCTTGACCTCAGAGCCGCGGTTCGCACGCAGCGCCTCGATCGGGGATCCGGGTAGCGAGTCGTCCGGACGGTGCAACCAGTCGACGATCTCGTCGTCGGTGAAGTGCGCGTCGCGCAACACCGTGATCACTGACGGCAACGCCTTGACGATCGCACCGTCCTGGATGAAGAGGGCGGGGACGGTGCGGGGACCGGAGCCGGCGCGAGTGGCGACGAGGTGGCCGTCGCGCACGTACTGGTGGATACGCGTGATCGGGACGTCGAGTTGGTCGGCGACCTCCGGCAGCGCGAGGACGTCCATGCTCACTCCGGCGTTCTCGCAATGATCGTGTACGTCTTGAAATTCACGGTGACACTGCCACCCCGGTCGTCGATGACGGCTCGGATCGCGTCGAGCAGCGCATCGCGACGCTCGGGAGCCAGACGGATGTGGTCACTGTAGGTGCCGGTGCGTCCGATCAGATCGTCGGTTTCGACCGTTGCCGACCACCGGTAGACCCTTGTGTCGACGGACGCGAACTTGCCGGTCTCACGCAGGTGCTCGACGAACGGCTCGTCGGTGTGGCCCCGATCCGCGCCGACAAGCTCCGGAGCGTGCTCGGCGTAGGCGCGATCGAGATCGGCACGCACGTCGTCCTCGAAGGAGTCGCGATTCCAGAACAGCGCGAGCGTGCCGCCCGGGTTGAGCAGCCGGGCCGCCTTCTCGTCACCGACGCTCGTATCGATCCAGTGCCAGCCCTGCCCGCAGGTGATCAGGTCGAAGGTGCGGCCCGCGTCGTCCCATTCCTCGAACTTGCCCTCCTCGACGATCAGCCCGTGGGTGCGGGCGATCGCCGCCATCTTCGGGTCGGTCTCGACGCCCAGCACAGCGAGCCCGCACGCGACGAGCGGCACGGCGACCTTGCCGGTGCCGCACGCGACGTCGAGCACGCGGTCGGGCCCGAGCTCGACCAGGTCGCTGATCAGCGCATCCGGATAGGACGGCCGGAACCGGTCGTAGGCGGCGGCGACCGAACCGAACGACTCGGCGCGCCCACGATCGGTGTACAGGGTTTCGTTGGCAACCACGGCGTTAATTCAACAGTATTGCGGCGCCCCTGCACCTCCTTGGGGCCGCTCGATCCGCCCGGGTCCGGCGTCTGTGCAAATCGGGCCTCACGGCCCGACTGATGGCATTGATCGCTCCGCAAGCGTCGCTCACTGCACGCGCCAGATCTCATCCGGCGGGGCGGGTGAGCGCATCGGGTCGGCGTCGGTGAGCACCCGGGCACGTCCGGCGAACGTCGCGAGCTGCGCGCCGGCCACGAGCCGCTGCGGGAACATCGCGGAGGCCGCTGCGCGAGCGAGATCATCGACAGGCAAGGAGGCCCGCGACGCGGCGAGTACCACATTGCCGAACCGACGTCCGCGAAACACCGTCGCGTCGGAGCGCAACGCCACGTTCGGCAGGTGCTCGGCCGCCGTGCGGGTGACCCGCCGGCTGTAGCGCAGCGGCGGCCCGTCGGCGAGGTTGGCGAGCAGCACTCCGTCCGGACGCAGGACGCGGGCGACATCGGCGAGGAACTCGGTGGTGGTCAGTTCGGCCGGTACGCGGCCGCCGAGATAGGCATCGAGCACGACGACGTCGGCGCTGGCCGCGGCCAGGCGCGCCATGCCGGTACGACCGTCGGTCGCGCGGATGCGGATCCGCGCCGAGCGCGCGAACGGCAGCCGCGCCCGCACCGTCGTCGTCAGCTCGGTGTCCGGTTCGAGCACTATCTGCGGTGAGCCCGGGCGCCGCGCAGCCACGTAGCGCGCCAACGTGCAGCCCGCGCCGCCGACGTGGGTCACGGCGAGCGGACCGTCCGGTAACAGTTCGATGACATCTGCGAAAGCCTGCACGTACTCGAAATCGAGGTAGGTCGGGTCATCGAGGTCGACGTAGGACTGCCGGATGCGGTCGGTCAGCAACAGCCATCCGCCCGGTCTGTCGGCATCGGCGAGCAATTCGACCTGCCCGCTGCGAAATCCGTCACCTGGCGTGTCGAAACTCCAGGTGATCTCCACGTCGCCTGAGAATACGGCTGTCCCGGCGCTGCCTGCACCGGAAGGGTGCCCTTGCGCCCGTAGACTCCTCGTGTGCAAACGGCGACCGCTGACCCGTTGGTCGGCCGCTTGCTCGAGGGCCGCTACCGCATCCTCGACCGCATCGCGCACGGCGGGATGTCGGTCGTCTACGCGGCCGTCGACGAGCGGCTGGATCGTCGTGTCGCCGTCAAGGTCATGGCGTCGTCGCTGTCGGCCGATCCGAAGTTCAGCGACCGGTTCGCGCGCGAGGCGCGCGCTGCCGCGCGGCTGACTCACGTCAACACGGTCGCCGTCTACGACCAGGGCGTCGACGACTCGGCCGGACACCATGTGTTCCTGGTCATGGAGCTCGTGTCCGGCCGCACGTTGCGCGACCTCATCCGCGAGCGCCAGTCGGCACGGCGGGGGTTCAGCCCCGCCGAAGCGGTGTCGATCATGGAGCCGGTCCTCAGCGCGCTGTCCGCCGCGCACCGCGCCGGACTGATCCACCGCGACGTGAAGCCCGAGAACATCCTGCTGTCGGACGAAGGCCTCGTGAAGGTCGCCGACTTCGGCCTGGCGCGGGCGATCGATGCCGACGCCGCCTCGACCCGCACCGGCCTGATGATGGGCACGGTCGCCTACTGCGCGCCCGAGCAGATCGTGCACGGACGCAGCGACCAGCGCTCTGACGTCTACTCGGCCGGCATCGTGTTCTTCGAACTGCTGACCGGCCAGCCGCCCTTCCGCGGCGACTCGGCGATGAACGTCGCCTACCAGCACGTGCACAGCCGCGTGCCTGCGCCGTCATCGCGGGTGAAGGGCATTCCGACACCGATCGACGAGATCGTGGTCGCCGCGACCGACAGCGACCCGAGCGGTCGTCCGGTCGACGCCTCGGCGTTCCTCGCGGAACTGGCCGACACGCGCGCCCAGCTCGCGCTGCCGGTCGTGCCCGTGCCGCCGCGCACCCGCACGCAGTCGACGACGAACGGACGTGGCACGCCGCACTCACCGCGGGTCGGCACGCGCACGGCGAGCACCGGCCCGGTGGTCACGACCGGACGCACGGCGCGCACGGTGCCGGGCGGCACGGGCCGCACCGACAACCTGCGCAACAACTCGGTGCGACACGACACCGAGATCGTCGAGAAGCGCCCGGCTCCCCCGCCACCGGTGGTGATCCATCCGCGCCGTCGAGTCTCTGCGCGCGTGCGCAAACGCCGTCGCCGCCTGATCGCACTTGTCGCGATCCTTCTGCTCGGCGCGCTGTCTGTCGGCGGCGGTGTGGTCGGCGTCCGGTTGTGGCGCGAGTGGAACACCCACGTGCCGAAGCTGACCGGGTTCTCGGTGGCGGCAGCCGATCAGGCGTTGCACAAGGCCGGGTACGCGATCAACCCGACGATCACCCACGTGTTCAGCGAGACCGTGCCGTCGGGCAATGTCGTGCGCACCAACCCGGCGGCGGGCGAACGCATGTCCCAGGGTGGCACGGTCGGACTCGTCGTGTCGCTCGGCAAGGACCGCATCCCGGTGCCGGACGTGCGGGGCCTCACAGCCGCCGCAGCCGACCAGCTGTTGATCACGCACGGGCTCACGGTCAGCACTGCTGCGCAGATCGTGCGACCGAGCCCGACCGTCCCGTCAGGTCACGTGATCAAGACCGATCCAGCGGCGAACACGCCGGTGCGCCGAAACTCCCCGGTCGTGTTCGTCGTCTCGTCCGGGAAGCCGTTCGTGACCGTGCCCAAGGCGCAGAGCGGCCAGACCTACGACGACGCGGTGGCGAAGCTCAAGCAGCTGCATCTCATCGCAACCCGCATCGACGACTACAACGACACGATCCCGAACGGTCAGGTCGTGTCGATCGATCAGACCGGCCAGCAGCTGCGGTGGGGCACCACAGTGGCCGTGCACGTGTCGAAGGGACCTGAGTTCGTCACGGTCCCCGAGTACCACCTGCTCGAATCGCTGACCGACCTCGAGCCGCAGCTGGTGCAGCTCGGCCTCCAGGTCGAGGTGGTCAAGGTCTACGGCGGCACCGCGGGCAAAGTACTCAACGTCGACCCGGGCCCAGGCACTCAGGTGCGCGTGGGCAGCGTCGTCAAGGTGACCATCGTCTGAGCCGGCTGCGCGACGCCGGCCGGCTTGCGCACGAGGGCCTTGACCAGCTCGCCCTTCGACCGCCAGATCGTCGCGTCGATGGCGTAGTGGTGCAGGTTCAGGAACACGAAGAAGCACGCGGCGAACAGGGCCGGCCCGCCGCTGCCTGCAGCGACGTGCGTGTCGAGCCATTGCGGTAGCCAGCGCGACACCAGCAGTCCGCCGGCAGCGGCGCCGGCGAAGATGTTCAACCACCAAGTGACACTGTGCCGCGTCGCCGGCGAGATCGCGACTTCTGCGCGATGGCCGATCGCGAGGTACTGCAGGCCGTGGAACGGTGCGAGCAACAACAGCGTGAGCACCGGGTTGGTCGGCAGACCGAGCCACAGGAACGTGGCGACGTAGGGCGCGAGCATCAGCGACGGCGCCACGCCGCGTCGCTGCATCGCTACGCGGACGAAGACGACGAGCACCGGCACAGCGGCAATGAGAGCGATCGTGCGCAGCGCCTCGAACGCGCCGACCGGAATGATCGAGAATCCGAAGCGATACCCCGCCAGGTAGTAGGAGGCGCCCACGGTCAGCACCTTCGCCGCGCCCACGAACGACAACGGATAGAGCCCGTAGCGCAGCACGCGCACGTCCCACGTACCGAGGCGCACGCCCGCGTAGGCCGCGGCGACTCGACCGATGCCGTAGACCTGTTTGACGTAGTGCCACGTCGTCATCACATAGACGCTGGTGATCAGCGCGCTCGTGACACCTCGCGTCGGATCGGAACCCGCGCCGAGAGTTACCGCGATCAAACCGGCGAGCAGCACGAACAACGCGACCGGGACGACACCGAGCGCGAGCGGCCGCGAACGCACGGCCTCGAGCCCGTTCCGGTAGGCGAGGTGATACGACAGTCCGAAGTGTGCGGCGGTGACCGCAGCGCCGCACCAGAACACGACGGTCAGACCTGGGATCGCCCACGTCGAATCCGTTTTGTCCGCGACAAAAACACCAAGCCAGACAAGGACGGCGAGCCAACCGACCAGCAACCCGTCGACTCCGCGTGCGACGAGCACGCGCCCTCCCCCGGGCTGGAACATTGCGCTAGCGTACTTCGCTGCGTGGGCGTGTCCAGATCACGCGGCGCCACTCGTGGGGGGACTTATGCGAAACCGTCTTGGCGCGATCTTGTGCCTGATGCTGGGGTCCGTGCTGATCTGGAGCGGGTTGTCCGCGACGTCGTCGGGCAGCGTCGGCAGCGTCGCATTCTGCGAGATCGCCGGGTCGGCCATTGGGGTGCCGGCCACCTGCCCGACCGGAACGATCACCTTCACCGAGGTCACCGCCCCCAATCCGGTGCCGAGCGCGACCTGGACAGTGCGGGTGACGTCGTCGAACTGCAGCAGTCCGGACGACTCTGCGGTCAACGAGGTAGTGACGGTCAATGACGGCGGCACCGCCTCCACCGGCGATCTGTTCGTGTACGGCGATCCCGCGCACAACATCCAGTGCCAGTACCTCTACGCCGAGGACCCCGTGGTGGGCTACACGACGACCTACGATCCTGACTCGCCGCAGCCGATCCCGTTCGATCAGTCCCAGTCGAACAGCAACCTGCCGGTGACGGTCACCAACACTGCCCCTGCGCAGTCGACATCGCCGACGGCACCGCCGTCGACTCGCACCAGCACGTCGGTGCCCGCCTCGAGCCACCCGCCGGTGCACACCCGCACAGCGTCGTCATCGTCCAGTGCGGCGCCAACGGCCGTCTCGAGCGCGGCCAGTTCGTCGGTGGCGCCGATCCTGGCGAGCACTGGTCCGCGGCGCAGCATCGGTGCGTCCCTGTACGTCGGCATTGCGCTGTGTCTGCTGGGCTTCGTGCTGCTCGTCGCGGGACGTCGACCGAGTCGCGCGCGGCACCGCGGCTAACCGCGCCGTCCCGGGCGGCAATACGGCCTGGCTAGGCTGCGGCACATGGTCATCGTCATGTCGCCGGGTGCTACCGAAGCAGACATCGACGTCGTCGTCGCACACATCGACGCCCACGGCGGTCAGGCGTTCGTCAGCCGCGGCGTGATGCGGACGATCATCGGCGTGGTCGGTACCGAGCAGGTGCTCGAGACGATGGACGCCGGCGGCCTGCCCGGTGTCGCCGAGACGATGCGGATCACGGCGCCATACAAGCTGGTATCCGCCCAGAATCACGCGCGCCGGTCGACGATCCGGGTCGGCGGCGTGCCGATCGGGCCGGACACGTTCACCTTCATCGCCGGCCCGTGCGCGGTCGAGACGCCGCAGCAGACGCTCGAGGCCGCGCGCATGGCGAAGAACGCCGGAGCGACGCTGTTGCGTGGCGGTGCCTTCAAGCCGCGTACGTCGCCCTACGCGTTCCAGGGGCTGGGCGTGGACGGGCTGCGGATCCTGTCCGAGGTGCGTGACGAGACCCAACTGCCCATCGTCACCGAGGTACTCGATGTCGGCGACGTCGACGTTGTCGCCGAATACGCCGACATGCTGCAGATCGGCACGCGCAACATGCAGAACTTCGCGCTGCTGCAAGCGGTTGGCGCGACCGGCAAACCCGTCATGCTCAAGCGTGGTCTCACCGCAACGTACGAAGAATGGTTGATGGCGGCGGAGTACATCGCGCAGCGCGGCAACCTCGACATCGTGCTGTGCGAGCGCGGCATCCGCGGTTTCGAACCGTCGATCCGCAACATGCTCGACGTGTCGGCCATCGCGATGGTGCAACGGCTCAGCCATCTTCCGGTGATCGTCGATCCGTCCCACGCAGCCGGACGGCGTGACCTGGTCGTCCCGTTGGCGCGTGCCGGTATCGCAGCCGGCGCCGACGGTGTGATGGTCGACGTGCACCCGAACCCCGAATCAGCACTGTGCGACGGCGCGCAAGCACTGTTCGGCGAATCGCTCGACGAGCTCGCCAACGCCGTGACGACGATCCCGCCACTGCTCGGACGGACGTCGGCGGCGCACCTAGCCGGGTAGCGGCCGCAGGTAGGTCACCCCGCCGGGCAGGATCATCGGTGGCCGCGGTGGCTGCCGGAAGTTGAAGGCGCGCGAGATGATGTCGATCGCCGGGTTGTCCTCGCGAACCGTCGGCCGTGAGTCGGGACGTCCGTCGGTCTTCGGGTCGAGCCGCGCTCCGTGCAAGAAGTCGTTCTCGATGAACTTCACGTACGCGTCGTGACTGAGCACGTGGTGGTCGATGTAGCCGTCGCGCGCGTACGGGCTGATCACCAGGCCCGGTACGCGAATGCCCAGGCCCATCCCGTCGACCACCGGTGGCACGACGTGGTCGTAGAACCCGCCCCAGTCGTCCCATGACAGGAAGATCGCGGTGCTGTCCCAGTCCGGGCCGCGCATGATCGCGTTGATCAGGCCGGTGACGTAACCCTGGCCCCGCGCGACCGAGGCGGTCGGGTGCTCACTGACGGCTTGGGTCGGATCGATCCACGACACGGCGGGCAGCGTCCCCGTCTTCGCCATCGCATAGAAGTTCTTCAACGCGACGATGTTGTCGAGCTGGTGATCTTGCTGAACCGTGTCGAAGTGCGGCAACGGATTCCAGATGCCGGCGGTCTTCGCGTTCTGCGGTATCGGCTTGCAGGCCATGTCGTCGTCGTCGCGACAGTCGGGCTCAGTGCCCGCAAAGACGAAGTAGCGCCACGACACGCCGTACTTGTGCAGCAGGTACGTGAGGTCGGTCCAGGCGTAGTCGATCGTGGTCGCGTGCCCGGCCGGTGGCGGTGCGATGTCGGTGCCGCCGAGATCGCTCTTGCAGCTCAACGGTCCGGACGGACAGTAGGCCGACCACTCGGACACCATGTAGAGGTGCTCGACGACGCTCCATGACGCGGCCGACGCGAACATGTGATCCTCGAGCACGTAGTTGTTCGCGTACGTCCAGTAGTTCGGCAGCTCGTCGGCGGTGTGATAGCCCATCACGTCGCTGCCGGTCGCGTGCTTGCACACCGGGGTGTTGCCGCAGCCGCGCGGGCCGGACTCCGACGCGGCGACGAAACCGTCCATGCTGCCGCCGTCGACGTCCATCGTGTGCGCCCGTGCACCATGTGGTCCGCCGACGTTGACCAGATCGGTGTCGTGGTAAGGCGCCACGCACGTGTTGGTCTTGGGGTCGGGGTTGCACACCGTCGGATTACCGTTCGCGTCCATCGGGATGCCGTCGGCTCCGGGGTACGTACCGAAGTAGCTGTCGAACGACCGGTTCTCCTGCATGATCACCACAACGTGCTTGATCTTGTGGATACCGACCGGGCCCGATGCCCTCGGCGCGGCCGCGGCGATCGCTCGATCGGTCGGCCCGACCGCCACGGCGACCAGCAGCGCGAGGCCGGTCGCGGCGACGGCGAAGATCGCGGCGCGCACGCTCAGCCGTAGATGTGGACGAGGGTTCCTGTCCGGATCCAGCCGTACATCCAGGCGATCGCGGCCCCGGGGAAGTGCACGCAGCCGTGCGAGCCCTCGGTGCGGTAGCGCCGACTGCCGTAGGGGAAGCGCTGCCACGGCGAATCATGCATGCCGTAGGCGCCGTCGTACGGGAGCCAGTAGTGCACGTAGTAGGCACCGCCCGCGGCCGGGTACAGGTACCGGTCGCGTTGCTTGCTCTGTATGCGCCACGTTCCGGTCGGCGTGCCGTCGCCGAGGTCGACGGCACCGCTCGTGATCGGTGTGGTCAGCAATTGTGTCTCGCCGTTGCACAACAGCGCCGACTGATGGCCGAGGTCGATCTGCACGTTCTTTTCGGCGATGCGCGGGTTGCACCGGTTACCCATGCGGTTCGTCCAGATGGTTCCGGCGGGTGAGAGCAGCGCGAGCACGCCCTGGTTGCCGAGCACGAGTGACGTGGCGGCATGGGTGCGCGACGACCACGTGGTTCGTCCGCCGGCCGTCAGCGCGAGATTGCCGTGCCGCCCGAACACCAGCCGTGCGCCGCGACCCGCGTATCGCGACCAGATCACCTTGCCGCGACGGGCGATCGTGAGGCTGCGCCCGACTGCCGCGACGTACGCACCGTTGGGCGAGCTCAGCGATTGACCGTGCGCCAAGGACGAACCGGCGTGCAGCACGCGAAGCGTCTTGACCGGCGCGGCCTGCGCGGACGTCGCGACCGCGGTGACACCGATGCCGAGCGCGCATGCCAGAGCTGTCGCAACGATCCGGTTCATCGGTACCACCTCAGAGTCGGTCGAGCAGGGGCGCGAGCACCTCGATCGCGCGGTCCACCCCAGCATCGTCGATGTCGAGGTGTGTGACCAGACGCAGGAACTGCGGGCCGAGCGCAGAGACCAGAACGCCCGATTCGGCAGCCTTTGCCGCGACATCGGCGGCATACGCAGCGTGCAGGACGACGATGTTCGTCTGCGTCGACGCACCGCCGAGCGTGTCGGCAAGTCGCGCCGCGCGGGCGTGGTCGTCGGCCAGGCGCTCGACGTGGTGGCTCAGCGCATAGCGGCCGGCCGCGGCGAGAATGCCCGCCTGCCGCATGCCGCCCCCGTATCGCTTACGCCACACGCGGGCCTCGCGGATCCGGTCGGCCGAGGACACGAGCACCGACCCGACCGGCGCGCCGAGCCCCTTCGACAGGCAGACCGACACCGTGTCGAACGGTGCGGCGAGATCGCGCAGCGACGTACCTGTCGCGACGTGCGCATTCCACAGTCGTGCGCCGTCGAGGTGCACAGCGAGCCCGTGCTCGCGCGCGAGCTCGGCGACAGCGGCCAGCTGCCCTGCTGGCTGCACGGTTCCGCCGCCGAAGTTGTGCGTGTTCTCGATGGCGATCGCCGTGGTCGAAACGAGGTACGGGCCGGCGTCCGGTGAGATCAGCGCGCGGATCGACTCGACGTCGATGACGCCGCGGACGCTGTGCCACGTGCGGAACGTGATTCCCGAGAACGCCGCCGCGGCGCCCAGTTCGGCGCGCGCGATGTGCGCCTGGACGTCGCACACGATCTCTTCGCCCGGGCCGGCGTGCAGTCGCAGACCGAGCTGGTTGCCCATCGATCCGGACGGCACGAACAAGCCGGCTTCGTGGCCGAGCAGTTCGGCAACCTCATGCTCGAGCGCGTTGATGGTCGGGTCTTCGCCGTAGACGTCGTCGCCGACGTCGGCATCGGCCATCGCGGCGCGCATCGCGGCCGTCGGACGCGTCACGGTGTCCGATCGGAGATCGACGATCACTCGGCGTCCTTGCGCTTGCGTTCGGCGACAAGCCGCTCGGCGACCCGGAACGCCAGTTCGAGTGACTGCTCGATGTTCAGCCGCGGGTCGCAGGCAGTCTCGTAGCGTCGGCCCAGATCGGCGGCGGTGAGCTCGGCCGTCCCGCCGATGCATTCGGTGACGTCGTCACCCGTGAGCTCGACATGCAGTCCGCCCGGATACGTGCCCAACTCGGCGTGGACGTCGAAGAATCCGTCGACCTCGTCGATGATCCTGTCGAGGTGACGCGTCTTCACGCCGTCCGCGGTCTCTTCGGTGTTGCCGTGCATCGGGTCGCACTGCCAGACGACCAGATGTCCCGTCGATTCGACCTTTTCGATGATCGCCGGCAGCCGGTCGCGCACGAGCGAGTTGGACATGCGGCTGATCAGTGTGAGCCGGCCGGGATCGCCGTGCGGGTCGAGGCGTTCGACGAGCTCGGCGGCGAACTCGGGGGTCGTCGACGGCCCGAGCTTCACGCCGATCGGGTTGGCGATGCGCGACACGAACTCGAGGTGGGCGCCGTCGAGCTGTCTCGTGCGCTCGCCGACCCAGACGAAGTGGCCCGACAGGTCGTAGGCGCGGCCGTCCTCGAGGCGGGTCAGCGCCCGCTCGTATTCGAGGATCAACGCCTCGTGACCGGCGTACAGCTCGACGCCTTCGAGGGCAGCGTCGTGCACACCGCAGGCGCGCATGAACCGCACCGCGCGGTCGATCTCGGACGCCAGCCGCTCGTATCTCGCCCCGGTCTCGGTCGAGCGCGCGAACGTCGTGTTCCATGCGTGGACCCGGTTGAGCGAGGCGAGGCCGCCGCCTGCATAGGCGCGCAGGAGGTTCAGCGTCGACGCGGCCGTCGAGTAGGCGCGCATGATCCGATTCGGATCGGGCGTACGGTCGCCGAACAGCTCGTTGACCATGTCCCCGCGATAGGACGGACGTCCGGTCGCGTCGATGTCGGCCGAGCGCGGTTTGGCGTACTGACCGGCAATGCGGCCGAGCTTGACGACCGGCATGGACGCGCCGTAGGTCAGCACCACAGCCATCTGCAGCAGCACCTTGACCTTGCCCGCGACATCGGCCTGCGATGACGTCTCGAAGGTTTCCGCGCAGTCACCGCCCTGCAGCAGGAAGGCCTCACCGCGCGCCACGGCGCCGAGGCGCTCACGCAACTGGTCGACCTCCGACGCGACCACCAGCGGCGGCATCATGGCCAGGCTCGCGGCGACCCGGCGCAGTTCGGCGTCGTCCGGCCAGGACGGCTGTTGCGCAGCCGGCAGCTCCCGCCAGTCGTCGAGGTGCAGGTCGCTCACGCGACAAGGTTACGGCGAGCCGGGACCGGCGACGGCTCGGCCCGTGTGACGATGCCGGGATGACCGAGGTACCGGCGGGCATCACCGGCCGGTTCTCGCACCGCACGGCCGCACGCCACGGCGAGGTGCGGCTGCCGGCGAGCCTCGCTGTCGCGGCGGCCGCAACGATGTACGCGTTGATGCCGCACGACCTGTTGTTCGGCCCGCGCTGGCTCATCCCGTCGGTCGAGGTCGTGCTGCTGGCGACGCTGGTCGTGATCAACCCGACGCGGCTCACGACCGAGACGAAGGTGTCGCGGATGGCGAGCCTCGCGCTCGTCACGGTGATCATCGTGACGAACACGGTGTCGCTCGTCCTCCTGATGCGTGACCTCACCTCGACCCAGCCGACAACCGGACGTCACTTGCTCGTAGCCGCGCTCCAGGTCTGGGTGACGAACATGATCGCCTACGGACTCGCGTTCTGGGAGCTCGATCGCGGCGGTGCCGTTGCGAGGCTCCCGTCGTCGGACGTATCGGAACGTCGGCACGACTTCCTCTTCCCGCAGGACGACCCTGACGTCGCACGACGCGCTCTCGGCGAACAGGTGTGGATGCCGGTCTTCATCGACTATCTGTACGTGTCGATGACGAACTCGATCGCGTTCAGCCCGACCGACGCGCTACCACTCACGTCGCGGGCGAAGGTGTTGATGGGTCTCGAGTCGGTTGCCGCCCTCGTGACATCACTGCTCGTCATCGCGCGGGCCGTCAACATCCTGCACTGACTGCGCGGTCAGCCGAAGAAGACCTCGGCCTCCGAGTAGAGCTCGGGCCGTACTGTCTTCAGCTGCGAGGTCGCCTCGGTCAGGGGGACGCGCACGATGTCCGTACCGCGCAGGGCGACCATCTGACCCCACGCGGAGTCGTTGGCGGCGTCGACGGCATGCAGCCCGAAGCGCGTCGCGAGCACGCGGTCGAACGCCGACGGCGTGCCACCGCGCTGGATGTGTCCGAGCACGGTCGTGCGAGCCTCCTTGCCGGTCTGCTTCTCGATCTCACCGGCCAGCCACTCGCCGATGCCGCCGAGCCGCGCGTGGCCGAACGCGTCGAGACCCTTGTCGACCGTCGCGTTCTCGCCGCCGTCCGGTGTCGCCCCCTCGGCGACCACGATGATCGGTGCGTAGTGCGACTGGAACCGGCTTTCGACGTAGGCACACACGCGTCCGAGCGAGAACGGCTGTTCGGGGATGAGGATGACGTTCGCGCCGCCGGCGATCCCGGCGTGCAGCGCGATCCATCCGGCGTGGCGTCCCATCACCTCGACGATCAACGCACGATGGTGCGACTCGGCCGTGGTGTGGAGCCGGTCGATCGCCTCCATCGCGATATTGACCGCGGTGTCGAAGCCGAAGGTGTAGTCGGTCGCGTTCAGGTCGTTGTCGATCGTCTTCGGGACTCCGACGACGTTGATGCCCATCTCGCCGAGCTTGGTCGCGACGCCGAGCGTGTCCTCGCCACCGATCGCGATCAGCGCGTCGACGCCGGTCTCGTGCAGCGTCGTCACGATCTTGTCGAAGCCGTGGTCGACCTTGAACGGGTTCGTGCGTGACGAGCCGAGGATCGTTCCGCCGCGCGGCAGGATGCCGCGCACCTCGGGGACGCCCAGCGGCATGGTGATGCTCTCGAGCGGGCCTTTCCAGCCGTCGCGGAATCCGACGAACTCGTGCCCGTAGACGCCGACACCCTTGCGGACGACCGCACGGATCACCGCGTTGAGCCCCGGGCAGTCGCCCCCACCGGTCAGCACTCCGATGCGCATGCCACAGACCCTAGCGAGGCCCGCGCGCGGCGAGCGAGCGGCGGCACGACGACAATCACCGGCGTGGACCGAACGAGCAGCGACGTCGACTCCGCGCGCGGCTTGTTGCGGCGCGGGCGGATGCTCGAGTACGCCACGCTCGGCTGGAACGTGATCGGCATCGTCGTGCTCGCGGTCGCCGCGATCAGTGCGGGTTCGGTCGCGTTGGCCGGTTTCGGCATCGACTCACTGATAGAGATCGGCGCCTCCACGGTCGTGCTCTGGGAACTCGCGGGTACCGGTGAACGGCGGCAGCGGCGGGCCCTTCGGATGATCGCCGTCGCCTTCATCGCGCTGGCCGGGTACCTGAGCGTCCAGTCCGTCCTCGTGCTCGCGATCGGCTACCACCCGCGCCACAGCCCGGTGGGGATCGTGTGGACGGCGATCACGGCCGCGGTCATGTTCGCCCTGGCCTACGGCAAACGGCGCACCGGGCGTGCGCTGGACAACCCTGTCCTCACTGCCGAAGGCCGCGTGACGGTGATCGACGGCCTGCTCGCAGTCGCCGTCCTGCTGGGGCTCGTCCTCAACGCCACAGCGGGCTGGTGGTGGGCCGACCCCGCCGCCGGGCTGGTCATCGTCTACTACGCGCTCGTCGAAGCCCGCACCATCAACGCCGACCTTCGTTAGCGGTCAGCGCGTTCCACCGGGCCAGGTTGTGGCGGGCGTCGGCGAGGGCGTCGTGCTGGTCGGGCGGCGCGGGCGGCAGCGGCGGCGAGCCGGCGTCCTCCCACTTCTGGCGCAACTCGTGGGTGAATCGCGGGATGACCCGCGGCAGCGCACGCATGTCGCCCCACAGTTGCGCGAGCACGACGTGGTCGTAGCCGGCCATCCACGCCCACAGCTCGATCGGCTCGCCCGGTTCGGTCATGAACGCGAGCAGGTCGGTGCGGATCGCCTCGCGTGAGCGCCACGCCGGATCGGCCGGCGAGGGCAGCTTGTCGAGGACGTTGGTGCGCACCCAGTCGATCGCGCGCGACGGGTCGAACTCGGTCGACACCGCGTAGAACTCGCGCCCGGACTCGTCCACCATCCCGATCGACACGAGGTCGATCGTCGTGCCGTCCTCGATGAACTCGCAGTCGTAGAAGAAGCGCCGCATCGACGCCCTATGACGCGCGCGGAAGGCGGTCGCGCAAGGCCTCCGCGTCGGAGCCGCTGCCGAAGGCGCGGTCCTTGCCCTGGGCCTTCTTCACGTCAGCGGCGTACTGGTCGACGTACTCCTGGCCGGACAGCTGCATCAGCGCGTACATGACCTCGTCGGTCACCGAGCGCTCGACCAACCGGTCACCGGCCATGCCCTCGTAGCGCGAGAAGTCGAGCGGCTTGCCGATGCGCACGCCCGGGCGGGGACGCAGCCTCGGCAGCACACGGCCCTGCGGCTGGATCTTGTCGGTGTCGATCATCGCGCACGGGACGACGAGAGCGCCGGACTCGAGCGCGAGCCGGGCCACTCCGGTCTTGCCCTTGTAGAGCCGGCCGTCGGGCGAGCGAGTGCCCTCGGGATACATGCCGAGCAGCTTTCCCTCGCCGAGCACCCGCAGGCCGGTGTTCAAGGCTGCGCGCGACGCGTCGGAGTCCGAGCGGTCGATCGGAACCTGCCCGACGCCCGAGAAGAACAGCTTGGAGAAGAAGCCCTTGATGCCCGGGGTCGTGAAGTACTCCGACTTGGCCAGGAAGGTGACCTTGCGCGGCACCATCACCGGGAAGAAGAACGAGTCGCTGAACGAGAGGTGGTTGCTGGCGAGGATGGCCGGACGGTCGTCCGGGATGTTCTCGAGCCCGTCGACCCACGGCCGCCACAGACCACGCAGGAACGGCCCGATCAGGACGAATTTCGCCAGCCAGTAGAACACCCGTCCAGGCTAGTGCCTGCCGGTCCCCGCAGCCGAATTCCGCAGTGCATGATGGGCACCGTGAGTGACCAGACCGAGCCTCCCGCCGGCACCGCGGACGAGCAGCCCTTCGCCCATGACGGGGGGTCGGTGGGCGTGGTGCTCAGTCACGGATTCACGGGCACGCCGGCAAGCATGCGGCCGTGGGCCGACCACCTCGCGGCGGCCGGTTACAGCGTGCGGCTGCCGCGGCTGCCCGGGCACGGCGGCACGTGGCAGGAGACCAACAAGACCCGCTGGCCGCAGTGGTACGGCGCCGTCGAGTCGGCCTTCGACGAGCTCGCCGCACGGTGCGACATCGTCTTCGCCGGCGGCCTGTCGATGGGTGGCGCGCTGGTCACCCGCCTGGCCGAGCAGAAGGGTGATGCGCTCGCGGGGCTGGTGCTGGTGAACCCGTCCTTCGGTTCCCGCAAGGTGGCCGAGAAGCTCGCGCCGTACGTCAGCTGGCTGGTGCGCTCGCGTCCCTCGATCGGCGGCGACATCAAGAAGCCCGGTGTCGAGGAGCCTGCCAACGATCGCACGCCTGTGGTCGCGGGAGCGTCCGTCGTGAAGCTCTGGAAGGTCGTCACGGCCGACTTCGACCGCATCACCGCGCCGGTACGCATGTACCGCAGCAGCGAAGACCACGTCGTCGACGATCTGTCCGGGCAGTTGCTGCGCCGCGGCGCGTCCTCGACCAGTGTTGAAGAGATCCTGCTTGAGAACAGCTATCACGTGGCGACGCTCGACTATGACGCCGACGAGATCTTCAGAGGTAGCGTGGAGTTCTTCCAGCAGTTGACCGCGGAGCGCACGACATGAGCGAAGACTTTGCACCCCAGGCGTGGAACAACGGGTTGCTCGCTTCGTCCTACGTCCCGCTCAGTGACGTCCCGGCGACGAGTGCTCCCCAACTGCTCAGTGCACTGTCGCGTGCTCGCATCGCTGCCTACCTCGCCGAGGCGCCTGGGTCGCAGGGCTCGTTGCGGCTCTACGTCGCCTCCGACGAGCGAGCGGACGCGCGGACGATCGTCGCCTCGGTCCTGCGCGCCGGCGGCGAGCAGTTGGACGCCGACGATTCAGACGCTGGGACCGACGAGGCGGACCGTCCTGACCCGTTGGCCGGGATCGACGCCGACGCCGAGTTCGCGGCGCTGATCGCCGACTGGCACGTCGACACCCACACGGCCATCCGTGACGCGGAGCGCGCGCTGTCGCGCGACGACGAGGACTGGCGCCAGCGGCTCAACCGGGAACGAGATCAGGTCGACGACCCCGATACCGACGACCTCACCTGGCTCGATGACGAGCACTACGTGCCGCCCAATCCCCCGCCGATCCCGCGCCCGACCGCGCCGATCGTGCTCGCGATGCTGCTGGTCGTGGTGTCGATCATGCTGTTCGCGTTCGGTGACCCGCTCGGGATGCCGTTCTCGCTGAGCCTGTTCCTCGGGGTCAGCGGCATCATCACCGCGCTCGTCCTGTTCGTGATGCGGCTGCGCGAATACCGCGACGAGGACGACGACGGAGCGATCCTCTGAGCTGACGCTCGAGGTCGGGTTGAGGTCCACTGTTTACTTACCGGACACCGACACGACAACTGACCGCGCCCTCGACGAAGCCTGCGACGCGGACCCTCGAGCACGGAGGTGGTCACCCGTGCAAACCGATGCGGCGACGGTGTTCAAGCTTTGGTGCCGGCTGACCGGCACCCCGCTGGACGAATTCAGCACCGAAGAGCAGGCGGCGTTCTTCGCCCGGCCGCAGGTCGCCGAGCTCGCAGCTACCCCGTACGAGGTGCTGCTCGATGCCGGCATCGACGCGGCGCGTCACGGCGTCCTGCCGCTCGAGCGATGGCTCAACGCGGTGCACACGGTTCGGCCGATCGGCGCCTGAGCCTTACAGCTCCAACTCGACGAGCACCGGACGGTGGTCGCTCGCGACCGCGACATCCGGACCTCCCAGGACGCGCGCCGAGACGACCCGCAGTCGCGGGTCGACGAACACACCGTCGATCCGGTCGTGCGCCTCGGTCGACGACCAAGTGTGCGAGCTCCCGGTACCGGCCACCGCGAACGCGTCCTGTCGTGCGGCGATCAGGGCGTCCCAGGTGGGCGTGCCGGGTGGGTTGTTCGCGTCGCCCGCGACAACGACAGGGACGTCGGCGGGCACGTGAGCGCCGATCGCCGCGTCCAGCTCGCGGACGTGCCGCAGCCGTGGCTCCTCGACGAGGTCGAGGTGGATGCCTGCGACCGCGAACCGAGCACCCTCCTTGGCGAGCACCGCGATCGCGGTGCCGCGCTGGTGCAGTTTGCGGTCGCGCGTGAACAGCACATCGGCGGTCGACTCCACGTCCACGCCGAGCGTCGACAGGATCAGGTTCGACCCGGCCATCCGTCCGCCGCTGACCACGACGAGGTTCGCGCGTCTTGCGAGTTCCGCGCACAGCGAGCGCCACCGCAGGAACCGTGGCGACTCCTGCACGAGCACTACGTCCGGCTCGGCCGAGCGGATCACCCGTCCGAGAGCATCGCGGTCATCGCGCATCGAGCGCACGTTGTAGGTCAGCAGTCGGACGCGGGGCACGTCCCCATCGTCTCGCGTTGCCCCTTGAGCGGGATCACCGGTGCCTTCGGAACACGACATCGGTGATCGCCCGCACCGTGCCGAGATCGGAGGTCACACCCGGTGTGTAACCGGACTGCGCCCGGTTTGGCTGGGTTCGACTCAGGCCGCGGCGGTACGGACCGGGAGGACGGCGTCGGGCATCGGACCCACCTGGTCACGTCCGCAGCCCTTCGCGACGTAGAGCGACGTGTCGGCGGCGCCGTAGAGGGCGCGCAGGTTCGCGCCGTGCGTGGGCAGGTGCGCGATGCCGATGCTCACCGTCAGCGGCACAGTCAAACCGGAGTCGGCGGTGAAATCGTGGCTGCGAACCGCGTCCAGGATCTGGTCGGCGCGCTGGCGCAGCGTGTCGACCGAGCATCCGGTGAGCAGCACCGCGATCTCGTCACCGCCCATCCGGCTGACGGTGTCGCCGTCGCGGGTTCCGTCGAGCAGCACCTGGCTGAGTTGGATGAGCACCTCATCTCCGGCGATGTGGCCGTACGCGTCGTTCACGTGCTTGAAGTGGTCGATGTCGATCAGCACGAGTCCGGTGCCCTGAGCACTTGCTGCCCCCGACAGAGCCGACGATGCAGCTTCGTCGAAGACACGGCGCGTGACGAGCCCGGTCAGCGAATCGACGGCCGCGAGGGTACGCAGTTCCGCGACGAGTGCGTCCTGACGTTCACCGGAGAGGATCATCAGCGCCATCGTGGTCACGATCGCGGCCACGAGATAGCCGGCCTGGACGACGGCCACCCGCGCGGGCAGCAACGCGAACACGTCGGCGAGATCTCCGGCGACCGCGGCCGCACCGACGAGGATCGCGCCCGTACGACGCAACGCAAAGCCGGCGTAGAGCGCCGGGAAGATGAAGAAGATCTGCGCGCTCACCGATGCGTCCGACGTGATCAGATCGAGCATCACGATCACGCTGATGGCGGCGAACGGGAACAGCGCCCACACCCACGCGCCGCGATTGCGCATGCGCCTGACCAGTAGCGCTACCCCGACGACCGACAGCGCAGCGATCGTGGTGACGCCGATGCTGGCGGGGGTCGCGCCCTGCTGCGCCGGTGCTACGGCGGCGAAGAGCACGGTGACTCCGCCCGCCACAAGGGCAAGCGTCGAGAGCACGCGAGCCGCGAGATCGGCGTCGCGAGGCTGGAGGCGTGCCAGCAGAGTCACAACAGCTACATCGGCAGGCAGTGCCGGAAGTTCAATGGTTGTCAACCAGTGCTTCGATGGACACGTGATCGACAATCGGGTGGTCCAGGCCGAGTGCGAGGTCGCCGCGCCGGCAGCAACAGTGTTCGAAAACATTGCCGATCCCGCACTGCAACCGCGCTGGGACGGGAACGACAATCTTCGCGAGGCGGCATCCGGACAACGCGTGCGGGCGGTCGGCGACACGTTCGTCATGACGCTGACGAGCGGGTCGACCCGCGAGAATCACGTCGTCGAATTCGACGAGGGCCGCTTGATCGCGTGGCGCCCCAGCGAGCCCGGAGCACAACCGCCCGGACACCTATGGCGGTGGGAGCTAACCCCGATCGACGAGGTGACCACCCGGGTCGTCCACACCTACGACTGGACGCACCTCGACGATCCGAAGCGTCTCGAACGGGCGCGCGCGACCACCTCGGAGAAGCTGCAGGCCTCGCTCGACCGGCTCGCCCACGTGGCTGAAAGCGACTGAGGTCGTCAGCCGTGGCGCTGTGGCTACGCAGTGTGCGGCGGCGTCCCGGAGCAGCACTCGGCGTGTTCCTGATCGTCACGGTCGCATCGGCGGCGTCGGTGGCCGGTCCGGCGCTCGTGCGCGCGGCCGAACAGTCCGGACTCCGCTCGACGCTCGCCGCCGCACGGTCCGGCGCCTACGACATCGAGATCGACGGTCCGACCGACAACATCGCGCTCGGTGCGGTCGTCGACGGAGCGAGCGCGGCCGCCGCACGGGCTGACCGCCGGCTGTTCCAGCGCCCGTTCGTGCTCCTGCGTTCGCAGTACGACCACCGCTGGCGGACGAGCCCGAAGAAGATCTTCACGGCGTTCGCGGTCAGCACGGTCGCGGGGTGTCTCAGCACAGACCTCGCATCGGGTTCGTGCCCGACCCTTCCGGACGACGTGCTGGTCAGCGCCGGCCTCGGGATCGCGCCGCACACGCGCATCGCCATCGTGGGACGGCGGGGCCGCTTCACGGTGTCCGGCAGCTACCACGACGGGGTCATCCCGCCGTGGTTCTCGGGCCTCGGCGCCGACCCGGTGCTGACGACGCAGGCGACGTTGCAAGGTGTCGATCCGGCGCCCGTGGTGATGGCGCGGCTGCACCTTCGGGTCGCCGCGCTGACTCTTGACCGGCTCGCAGAAGCTGCCACGTCCCTGCAGGCGGTTGCCGCCACCTCGCTCCGGCAATCGGTGGTCTCGGCGCCGACCAGCGCGCTGCCGAACCTGGAGAACTCTGTCGCGGCCGACCGCAAGGTGGCGATCGTGGTCGGGTTGCTCACCGTCGTCCCGCTCGTGTTGCTGTGTTGGTACACCCTCGTGCTGATCATGCAGTTGATCGCGGTGGTGCGCTCGCGTGAGTGGGCGCTCGGACGGCTGCGCGGCCTGCCCGTCGGTGTCTGGTTGCGCTCGCTGTATCGCGAGCCCATCGTGTTGCTCGCGGCCGGTGCAGCCTGCGGATTTGCAGCAGGGACGGCCGTGACCGTCGCGACCGTGCGCGCGACCATGGCGGCGGGGACCCCGATCGAGGTGTGGCGGCTGCCCGTGCTCGCGTGCTTCGCCGGGACGGTGCTCGGAGCGGCGCTCGGCGTCGGGATCGCGACAGCGCGAGGTGCACGGTTGCCGCTGGCGACCCTGCTGCAGCAGTCCGCCGAGCCGAGCCGGCTCACGCGCGTCGGCGCCGCCGTCCAGGTGCTCGTGCTCGCAGCGACGGTGTTCTCGATCGTGCAGCTCGCGAGCGCGCGACAGGTGAGCGTGGGTCCGGGGAATCTCGGTGTGCTGCTGCCCGGGCTGCTTGCCGCGGTGCTGTCGCTGGCCGCAATCCGGGTCGGCGCACGGATCGTCCAGCGTCGCGACGCACGTCCACCGAAGTCTCTGCGCCGGCTGGTCATAGGGCGGCGCCTCGCGCGTAACCCGGCATTGCTCGGGCGCTATCTCATCGTGGCGGTCGCGACTGCGGTCATGGTGTTCACGGTGTCGCTCGTGGCGATCATGCATCGCAACGTGGTCCTGCGCGCCGACAACATGCTGGGCGCCGCGCAGGTCGTGCATGTGCAACCGGTGGCACCCGGCCGGCTCATGTCGGCCGTTGCTGCCGCCGATCCGTCCGGACGCGACGCGATGGCCGTCGAGCAGCTGAGCGGACCGACGTACGGCGGCACCTCGCGCATCGTCGCTGTCGACGCGTCGCGCCTGACTGACGTTTCGTATTGGCACGCGAGTTGGGCCGGCCTGGACGACGCGCGCGTGCGTCGGCTGCTGGCTCCGCCACACGCGACGCCATTGGTGTTGCGCGGCACGAGCGTCACGATGACGCTCGCCGACGCCCGGTCCCGCACCGCCCCGTTCGACATCAACCGGACGGCGCCGGCCCCGCACCCGATCGTCAAGTTCGTCGTGCTCTCGAACGATCGCTGGGTCGATATAGACCTCGGCCGCCTCGCGCCCGGCGCATCGACCCTGCACGGCGTCATGCCGTGCGCACGCGGGTGCACCGTTCGTCAGATCGAGTTCGTCAACGACACCGACACCCTGTTCTCGGCGAGCGCGACGATCACCGGGCTGTGGACGGACGAACAACCCGCCTCGACGTTCGCAACACGACTGAGCACGACCGCCGACTGGCAGAACAACCTCGTCGGCGCCGAGCCGGAACTCCCGGTCCACGCATTCCCGCACGGCAGCGCGCGAGGTCTGACCGTGCGGCTGCGCGACTACACGGGCGAGAGTGCTCCTGCCGTGGTTCCCGCCGACGGGCCGCCCGATGTCCCGGTGATCGCCGCGAACGCCGTCGACGCGCCCCCGCTGCCCGCTTTCGAGAACGCCGTGGACGGCGCCGGACTCGACGGCGCAGCCCTGCCGATGCAGATCGTCGGCCGGGCGAGCGCGTTGCCGAATTCGGTCAGCGACGGCGTGCTCGCCGACCTTGCGGTCATCGCCCGGTTCAGTGATCCGGCGCAGTCGAGGGCGTCGGCGCAGGTGTGGCTCTCGCCCACCGCGCCTGCCTCGCTCGTCGCGGCGCTACATCGCGCGGGACTGCGTGTGACGTCCGTCGACGCGGTCCAAGGGCCGACAGATCGCCTGCTGGCCGCGGCGCCCGTCCGGGCAGTCATCGCGAGCATCACCGCGATCGCATTGCTGGCAATCCTCGCGACGGTCGCCCTCGGGGCCGGCGTCGCGCTCGACAGCGAGCGCAGGCGATTGTCGGTGCGGGTGTTCCGCGACGCCGGCATCGGCGCGCGCGCGATCGACCGGCTGTGTTTCGCGGAGGTCGCGGTGCCGGCGACTGCGGCAGTCGTGGTCGGTGCGGCAGCCGCGACGGTGGCCCTGCTGGTGGCGGGTTCCCGGCTACCGCTGTTCGCCGATCCCGCCGGTCCGCCGCTGGCGACTGCCCCGCCGTGGCTGCCGATTCTGACAGTTGTCGGCGCGCTGATTGTGATCGTGCTCGTCGCGAGCGCGGCTCTGGCGACCGCCGTTCGGCGCTCCGTGTTCAACCGGAGCCGCGCATGACCGGCGTCGGCGTCGAGTGCAGCGGGCTCGTGCACGTGTATCAGGTGTCGGGCATCGACACGGCCGCGCTGCGGGGCGTCGACCTCACGGTGCGGCCCGGCGAGCGGCTCGCTCTGTTCGGGCCGTCCGGGTCGGGCAAGTCGACGCTGCTCGCCGTCCTCGCCGGGATCCGGCAGCCGTCAGCCGGTCAGGTTCGCGTCGACGGCAGCGACATCGCGCGAGCCCGCGAGAAGGCGCTGCGGACGTATCGCCGCGACACGGTCGGCGTTCTGTTGCAGGACGCCTCGGCCAACCTGCTCGGTTACGCGAGCGCCTGGGACAACGTGCGATACGCACAGCGGCCACACCGCGCCGGGTCGGTCCAGCGCGCCAACCACGTACTCGACGCGGTCGAGCTGAGCCGCCGTGACCGCAACCGTCCGATCGCCGAACTGTCCCGCGCGGCGCAGCAGTCGGTAGCACTTGCGACCGCACTGGCCAACGCACCGCAACTCGTGCTGGCCGACGAACCGACCAGCGAGCTCGGACCGGCACATGCGCGCCAGCTGATCGACAACATCCTCGAGCTGGCCGGCGAATCGGGCTCGACCGTCATCGTGGTCACGCACGACCGCGGTGTTGCTGATGCGATGGACCGCACGCTGCTCATGCGCGAAGGACGCATCGGCGCCGAACTCACCGGCGACCGCTCGAGCCGCCCGACCGCGGTCGTGACCGCCGACGGCAGCGTGCAGTTGCCGGACGCGACCTTCAATCGCTGGCCGGCCGGAACGCGCGTCGAGATCGACGAGACCGACGACCGCACGTTGACGGTGCGCCGTCTCGACGACCCGGACGGTCCGCGATGAGCGCCGGACTCACGCTCACCGCGGTCGCAATTACACGCGGCAGGCGTCATCTCGTCGACGGACTCAGCCTCGACGCACCGCCGGGCACACTTGTCGCGATCATCGGTGTTGCCGGATCGGGCAAGTCCGCGGTGCTCGACGCGATCGCCGGCCATCGGCGCGTCGACGCCGGCACGGTGACGGTCGACGGACGGGTCGCGTACGTGTCGCAGGCGCACGATCTGATCCCGACGCTCACCGCGCTCGAGAACGTCGCGCTCGCGGCGTTGGCTTCGGGGGCGACCCCGGATGACTCGTGGCAGCGCGCCGCGTACTGCCTGGACCGGCTCGGCCTGCCTGCCGCGGCACAGGCGAATCTCGCCGAGGAACTGTCTGGCGGTCAGCACCAGCGCGTCGCTCTGGCCCGGGCGTTGACCGCCGATGCCGCGGTTGTGGTGGCCGATGACCCGACCAGCGAACTGGACGAAGCAAGCGTCGACCGCGCCGTCGATGCCATCCGCGAGGTGCTGGCCAACGGCGCCGTCGTCGTGGTCGCAACCGGCGAGCCGCGCTTGCTCGCCGCCGCTGGACTGATCGTCGACCTGGACGCCGGCGCCGTCAGCGGGTGATGCGCGTACTGCGCAGGATCGCGAGCACCGGCGACGAACCGTCGAACGCGTCGCGATCGGCCACCGCACCTCCCCCGTCCTGGACAAGAGCGTGCGGCAACGTCGAAAGGTTGTCGCTACCGACGGGCCAATCGGGCGAGATCAGCAGCGCCGATCAGGCCGGCATCGGGTCCGAGCGCCACCGGTTCGATGGCGGCCACGGGACGGAACCCACGGCCGGTCAGCGTGTGGCGATACTCCTGACGGGCAGGGCCGAGCAGCAACTCACCGGCGGCGGACACACCGCCACCGATAACGAACATCGACGGATCGAGCACCGCGGCGAGGTTGGCGAGGCCCTTGCCCAGCCACCGTCCCATGTTCGTGCAGATCGACAGCGCGGCCGGATCGCCCTCGGCAGCAGCGCCGCTGACCACCGGTCCGTCGATCGCGTCGATCGAACCGGCAAGCTTCACCATCCGGGCCGCGGACACCGGCGAGTCGTTGGCGAGTTCGCGGGCATCGCGCGCCAGAGCTCGTCCGGACGCGTACATCTCCCAGCATCCCCGGTTGCCGCACGCACACAGCCGGCCGTCGGGAACGACTGTCATGTGCCCGTACTCGCAGGCGATGCCGTACGCGCCGCGGAACACGGTCCCGTCGACGATCAACGCACCGCCGATACCGGTGCCCAGCGTGACGATCACGACGACGGGCTGACCGGCAGCGACGCCGTAGCGGTACTCCGCCCACGCGGCAGCATTGGCGTCGTTCTCGACGACGAGCGGCAGATCGATGCGGCGTTCGAGATCTGCGCGCAACGGTTCGTCGCGCCACGCGAGATGCGGCGAGAAGAGCACCGTCGCGTTGTCGGCGGCGACCCAGCCGGCGGCGCCGATGCCGACGGCGGCGACGTCGTGTCGCTCGCGCAGCGCATTGACTACGTCGACGATCACCGTCTCGGTGTTCGCGGCATCGTCGCCAGGGGTGTCGCGCCGTTCGCGATCGATGACGCGCCCGTTCTCGTCGACCACGCCGCCGGCGACCTTCGTGCCGCCGATGTCGACGCCGATCGCGAGTGTCACGTCGTGCCCGAATCGCCGCCGAGGTCGATGCGTTGTACGCGCGGCGCGTCGGGCTTCGCTGCTTCACCGCCGGGAGCAGCGCTCGCGGCCGCGTCGACGATGGCCCTCAGGGCCGACGCGAGTGCGGCACCTGCCTCGGTCACCCGCTCGGTGACCTCGGGACGATCGCCGCGCAGTACGGCCATGAACTGGCACAGCGGGCACCACTGGCACACGGGTGCGCCGGAATCGCCGTGACCCTCCGGCGCTGCCGGAAACGTTTGCCGCGTCCACTCCTGCACGACGCCGAGAAGGCGCACGGCCTCATCGGCCAGCGGCGAGTGCGGCGGTTGCTCATCAGCCACGAGCGCCACCTCCGTCGGCGTTCGGCCATGTGTCCGGATCGGGCCGGAACCGCACGGTCAGCTCGGTGCCGTCGAAGTCGCCGCCGACGACCGAGCAGCGCCGCAGGACGCTCGGCAGGGTCAGGACGCGCCGATGTCCGGCCACGGTGAGGATGAGGTCGTCGCCGGCGCGAGCGACATCGACCGACGACTTGACCGCGAGTGGCAGGTGCATCGCGAGCACGAAGTCGCCGCCCTCGGTGTCGACGCGCAGCAACTCCCGAGCAGGGCCGAGCGCGACTGGATCACGGTCTGCGTAGAGCGCGTCGGCGACCTCTCGCAGCGCGTCCTCGCCGACGGGTTCCGACGCACGGTAAGGCAATTCGCGGACGGGCAGGCCGGCGAACGACTCACGGATCGAGGCCAGCTGCGCCTGCTGGGCGCGCGCCCAGCCGGCGCGCCATTCGTCCTCGCCGGACGGGAACACGCGGTTCGCGATCACGAGGTCGACGCTGTAGCCGTACAGCGCGAGGGCGGTGAACGTGCGGCGCGCCTCTGCCGCCACCACCGACTCCGGGGTGAGGACGAGCCGCACCGTCGTGATCGACGGGTCGCCGAGCAACTGCTGCACCGCCGCGAGGTCGTCGTTGAGTCGCAGCAAGGCTTCGAACAGGTTGTCCGGCGGGATCACCTCGCCGCGACCGAGCAAGGTCGCGATGGGACGGATGCCCTTGGCGATTCGGCGATGGGCCGGAAAGACCTTCTGCAGGTACCAGCTCAGCGCCTCGGGCAGAGCGAGCAGTCGCAGCGTCTCCGCGGTTGGAGCGCAGTCGACGACGAGGGCGTCCCAGTCACCGGCAATGGCAAGTTCCCGCACCGCCAGCAGGGCAAGGACCTCGTCGACGCCGGGGAGCACGGTGAGTTCGTCCGCGGTGATCGGGTCGACACCGCTGCGCGAGAGCATGTCGACCAGGAAGTTCTGCACATCCCGCCAGGCCGCTTCGAAGCGGCTCTGGGTGTCGATCTGCACCGCCCACAGCGACGGCGCCACCTCGGTCGGTTCGCCGGTGAGCGTGATGTTCAGGGCATCGGCGAGCGAGTGCGCGATGTCGGTCGACAGCAGCAGGGTCTTCAACCCGCGATCGGCCAGGCGCAACGCCGTCGCCGACGCGGTCGTCGTCTTGCCGACGCCGCCCTTTCCCGTGAAGAGAACGATCCTCATGAGGCTTCGACGCGCTTCTTCAACTCGCGCAGCGCCTGATCCATCACCACGCGTTCGGCCTTGCGCTTGAGCTGGCCGAGCATCGGGATCGCGAGGTCGACGCTGAGCCAGTACGTCACATGCGTGCCCCGCTCGGTGCGCTCGAGCAGGTAGCGACCCTGCTGTGCCTTCATCATCTGCCCGCGTACGAGCGTCCATTCGACCAACCGGTCGCCGGACCACGTGTACTGCAGTTCGTAGACGTCGCGCACCGGTCCGGCCGACAGCGTGAACTCGACCCGCTTGGCGCGCCCGTCGGCGCCGAGCTCCAGGACTTCGGCCTTCTTCACCGAACCTGCCCAGGTCGGATAGTTGTCGAAGTCGGCGATGACGGCCATGATCGCCGCCTGGTCGGCAGCGATGTCGATCGACTGCGTCGACTGGTCGGCCATGATGGGAGAGGCTACGGGATGCGCGTGGGCGGCCCGGCCAGCCGGGCGACGCGGCCAGGGTCCAGCCGGTCGGCCAGGCCCCAGAACACCACCTTCATCGCGACCCGGTAGCTGCGCTCGTAGTGCGCGCGCTCACGGCGGCGCAGCCGACGATCGACACCGTCCAGTCGCATGAAGAAGTGCGCGACGGTGCCGTCGTCGGCCTCCTGCAACCAGACCTCCATCGAGCCGGCGAGAGCTCCACCGGCGGCGGCGACCACCGTCCAGCGCACGCCCTTGACCCCGCGCCACTCGTCGACCTGCAGGGCCAGGTCAGGCCACCAGCGCCGCCAGTTCGCGGGATCGGCGACGTAAGGTGCCAGCACCTGCGGGGGGACGCCGAACCACGTGTCGTCGACGATGTCCACTTCGGGCACCGCGCCAGGGTGTCATAGTCGGCCCAAGCGTCACAGCGGGTCGAATTGTCATACCGGGCCCAATTGTCACAGTGAGCGCGGGCACGCCCGTTCGCGCGGGGTGCGTGGACGAACTATCGTCGCGGGAGTTCCCCAAGTCACAGCGTTCGCTAACGACAGTGTTTCGCGAGCTGAACCTGTCCCCTTCACTCCGGAAGGACGGCCGCACCGGTGCGCGAGTTCCATGTCGCCAGCAGCGTCACCACGCTCACAATGAGCAACGTCGCCGACATCGTGTTCGACAACGCGGCTTCTCGTCCCGATCACGTGGCCTTGCGCCGCAGGGTCGACGGCACCTGGCGTGACGTCACCGACCGTGCGTTCGCGGATGAGGTCATGGCGGCCGCCAAGGGCTTCGTCGCCGCGGGGATCCAGGCGGGCGACCGCGTCGCGGTGATGAGCAAGACCCGCTACGAGTGGACCCTCGTCGACTTCGCCCTGTTCGCGGTGGGTGCCGTCGTCGTCCCGATCTACGAGACCTCCAGCGCCGAGCAGGTCGACTGGATCCTGTCCGACTCGGGGGCTCGCGGCGCGGTTGTGGAGACCGACGAGCACAAGGCGATCGTCGAGTCGGTGCGGGCACAGGCTCCCGACCTCGCGCATGTCTGGACGATCGACGACGGTGCGATCGATTCGCTCGTCAGCGACGGCGCGGAGGTCGCCGACGACGATGTCACGAAGCGCCGGCAGGCTGTCACCCTCGACGACACCGCTTCGCTGATCTACACCTCGGGCACGACCGGTCGTCCGAAGGGATGCCGGCTGCTGCACCGCAGCTTCATCACCGAGTGCACCGAGCTGCAGGCGGTCCTGAGCAGCTTCTTCAACGAGTCGACGTCGACACTGCTGTTCCTGCCGATCGCGCACGTGTTCGGCCGGGTCATCGAGATCGGCGCGCTGTACGTCGGCTGCACCCTCGGCCACACGCCGGACGTGAAGAACCTGCTCGACGACCTCGCCGAGTTCAAGCCGACGTTCGTGCTCGCCGTGCCGCGCGTGTTCGAGAAGGTCTACAACAGCGCGAAGCAGAAGGCGCACTCGTCCGGCAAGGGAAAGATCTTCGACCGCGCCGAGAACGTTGCGATCGCCTACTCCGAGGCGGACGGTTCGCCCGGGCTGATGCTCAAGCTGCAGCACGCCGTGTTCGACAAGCTCGTCTACTCGAAGCTGCGCGCCGCGCTCGGTGGCGAATGCATCGCCGCGGTGTCGGGCGGCGCGCCCCTCGGCGCACGGCTCGGGCACTTCTTCCGCGGCATCGGCGTGACGATCTACGAGGGCTACGGGCTGACCGAGACGACCGCAGGCATCTGCGTGAACCGGCCGGATTCGATCCGCATCGGCACCGTCGGCCAGCCCGTCGGCGACGTCACCGTGCGCATTGCCGACGACGGCGAGTTGGTCGTCCGCTCGCCGATGGTTTTCGGCGGGTACTGGCAGAACGAGGACGCGACGAACGAGGCACTCGACGCCGACGGCTGGTTCCACACCGGTGACATCGGCGAGATCGACAGCGACGGCTTCGTCAAGATCACCGGACGCAAGAAGGAACTCATCGTCACCGCCGGCGGCAAGAACGTTGCGCCGGCAGTGCTCGAGGACCGGGTGCGTGCGCACTGGCTGATCAGCCAGTGCTTGGTGGTCGGTGACCAGAAGCCCTTCATTGCGGCTCTGATCACGCTCGACCCCGAGTCTGTGCCGCGGTGGTTGTCCGAGCACGGCAAGCCGGACGACACCCCGATCGCCGACATCGCCGACGATCCCGCGCTGCACGAAGAGCTCCAGCACGCGATCGACGACGCGAACAAGGCCGTCAGCAAGGCGGAGTCGATCCGCAAGTTCACGGTGCTGCCGATCGACTGGACCGAAGAGGGTGGCCAGCTCACCCCGTCCCTGAAGCTGAAGCGCAACGTCGTGCACAAGGAGTGCGCCGACGAGATCTCGGCGCTGTACTCGGGCAGCCGGTCGGACTGACGCCGCCCCGCCCCGCTCGCACGGTGTCAGCCGGTGAACAGGCCGTGCAGTTGGGACGCGCGCAGGTCCCACGTCCACTCGGCCTCCACCCAGGCGCGACCGGCCGTGGCGAGCCGCTGGCGTAGCGCTGCGTCGTCGAGCAGCGCCACCAGCCGCGCGATGAGGGCGTCGCGATCGCGCCCGCCGACGACGTAGCCGGTCTCGCCCACACGCACTGCCTCCGGCGCGCCACCGGAGTCACCGGCCACCACCGGCAGCCCCGCGGCCGACGCTTCGAGAAACACCATGCCGAGCCCCTCGACGTCGAGGCCGCGGCGCCGCGTGCGGCAGGGCATCGCGAACACGTCTCCGGCGCGATAGTGCTCGGGCAGCGCCCGGTACGGCACTCCGCCGGTGAACACGACATGCCGGGCCACGCCACGCTCCCGCGCCAGGGCGCGCAGATGCTGCTCGTACGGACCGGATCCGACCAGCAGCAGCGCTGTGTCCGGGACGGCTTTCCGCACGGCCGGCAGCGCCTCGATGAGCCGGTCCTGGCCCTTGCGCTTGACCAGGCGCGACACACACACGATCACCGGCCGGCCGCTCAGCCCGTGTCGCGCGCGGACACTCGCGCCGTCGATGTCCGGTCGAAAAGTCTCGACGTCGACTCCAGGTGCGAGCTGACGCAGCACGGGGTGACCCCCGAGCGCGCTCGCCATGCGGTCGCGCGTGTACTGCGTGATGTAGGTGACGACGTCGCAGTTGCGCCCGATTGCGCGCAGCGTCTGGCGGGCGGCCGGAAGCATCGCCCAGCCCGCCTCGTGCCCGTGCGTGCTCGCGACGACGCGCTGGGCCCCGGCCCGGCGCAGCGCGGGCGCCAGCAGCCCGAGCGGCGCGGCTGCGCCGAACCACACCGTCGTGGCGCCGTGTTCGCGCAGCGCTGCCACCGTGCGCCGCCGCGCGGCCGGGGTGGGTACGAGCAGCCCCGTCGGATGCCGGATCACCGGGAACGGCTGTTCCGCATCGAAGCGCGCGGAACCCTCGTGGTCGGACGCGTACACGACGATCGAGCCGGCCGGCTGGCGGCGGGCCAGTTCGTGCACGTAGGACTGGATGCCGCCTTGGCGCGGCGGGAAGTCGTTGGTGACGACGAGCGTCTTGGCCGTCATCGCAGCGAAGCCTGCACGTAGGCGCGCCATTGCCGCACGAACACGGCCTGCGGCTCGTGCAGGACGGTGCGGAACGCGGCCGCCACCGCCTCGGCCTTCGGCGCAAGGGCGGTACCCACAGCCCGGTAGAAGCGCACCAGTCCCGATTGGCCGACGCGGGCGGCGATCAGGCGGCATGCCAGCCACGCCTGCTCGTACTGGGCCGCGAGCACCGTTCCGGACGCAGCGAACGCGGCGTCGGCCGGCAGGTTCGTCGCCACGTTGCCCTGCGCGAGTTGACTGCGCAGTTCGGACGCAGCGACTTTGACCGGCTGGCCCGTGTGCAGGTTGGCCACGTATTCGGCGAACCCCTCCACGAGCCAGCGAGGCGTGATGTCGGCAGTGGCCGCGGCGGTCGCGAGGTGGGTGATCTCGTGGGTCACGACGATGCGCCGTCCGAGGGCGGTCAGCGCCGCGAACGGCGCGGGGTTGATCACCAGCCGTTGACCGTAGGGACGTCCGGACAACGAGTCGATACCGTCTGTGACAGCCGCGGCGGACGATTCACGCGAGCCGGCACCGGTCAGCGCCGTGAACGTCGCGGCGTCCGCGGGGACGATGGCAGCGACTCGCTGCGACCAACCCGTCCCCCACACCGCGCTGACGTTAGCGATGCCCGCGTCGATCTCGCTGGCCAGGCGTTGCAACGCGGCGTCGTTGCCGGGCGGCCCGAGTACGAGGCTGCGCGCACCCGCGACGGCGACGAGCGGACCGTAGCGCCACGGCCCGACCCAGCTCGCGATCGTCTCGCCGGTCAACGCGTCGTCACCGGCGAGATAGGTGTGTCCGTGGCGCGTGGTGAAGACGAGGTACTGGTCGTGTCGGCTCGGGATCGGATCCACGCCCTGTAGCGCGTACTGCAGCGTGACGTGGACGAGCAGCACCGGCGTCCCGTAGCGGCGCGCCGCCGCGCGATTGGCTGCCGCGTCGTGGATGACGCCGACGATCGCGTAGCGCCACAGCCGCAGCGGGATCCGGGCCAGCGACGTGTAGTCGGTGCGCTGCTGCGCGAGGAACTCCGACGACTGCGGGTCGATGTCGTCGACCAGGTGCTGCTCGTTGCGCTTGAGGATCGCGTCGGCGTAGGTCGCGAGGACGTGTCGCGCGTCCGCCAGCGTCGGTGGACGCGCGGTGTCCGGCGACGACCCGGTGCAGGCGACGAGCAACGCGGCGACGGCGGCAAGTACCCCGCAGATGGCGACGACCCGCCGCAAGCGCGGCGGGTCGTCGGGATGAAGCGGGTTGTGACTCAGCGACTCAGCCGACCAGTCGGGTGGCCCCGACGAAATCGCTGCCGAACGCGGCGGCTGCTACGACCTTGACGTCCTCGCCCGGCTCCGGGGCGGACACCATCATGCCGTTGCCGATGTAGATCGTGACGTGCCCGATCGGCTGGTAGAAGAACATCAGGTCACCGGGCTGCAGCTGATCGAAGGACACATGGTGGCCGTAGTTGTACTGATCGGCGGCCGAGTGCGGCAGGCTCACGCCGCCCTGCTGCCACGACGCCATGGTCAGCCCTGAGCAGTCATAGGCGTCCGGACCGGCGGCGCCCCAGACATAGGGCTTGCCGACCTGGTCGAGCGCGAACTGCACGGCGGCCCGGGCCTGCGCGGACGAGGCATGCACCGCGTTGGCGGTCATCGCGGTGGCGGCGCCCCGGGAGATCGCCGCGCCCTGGCGGGCGGCCCACAGCGCGCGCTGCTGTGCGTTGAGCGAGGCGAGCAGCTTGGTGAACTTCGCGATCTGGCGCTGGGTCGTCTTGTGCTGGCGTCCGAGCGCACTGCGGGTCTGCTCTGCCTGCGCGTAGAGGTTCACGGCGTTGGTCTTGGCACGCTTGGCCTGCTCCTGGATCGCAGCGAAGGAACTCACGACCTGCGAGTTGTGCTGCGAGAGCATCGAGAGCGTGTCCAGCTGGTCGAGGTAGTTCGAACCGCTGTCGCTCGACAGCAGCGCGCCGGTCGCGCTGTACGTGCCGCCCTCGTACTGGGCCGCGGCGCTCTGCGACAGCTGCTGCTCGGCCGTGGTCAGCCGGTGCTGCGCGGCGCGGAAGGTCGCCGCGGCCTTCGCAGCTGCCTTCTTCTTGGCGTGATAGGCGTTGTCGGCCTGGTTGTACTTCTCGACGATCTGGTCGTTCTGTCGCGACAGGGACGACAGGCGCTGCTGCACGGACTGGATCCGCGGCGCAATCGGTCTGTTGGGAGCCGCCGAGGCGACCGTCGGCACCGTGACCGCGACGCTCACCAGAACGGTGGCGACGCCGACGATGCGGAGGCGGCTGCGGGTCGGTCGGCTCGGCCCGTCGTGCGATCGGCGTGCAAGACGAAACGCCATGCGGTGGCGAAGCTCCTTCTTCCTCGTCCGCCTACCGAGTTAGCTGACGGATTCGGGCCGGAAGTAGCCCTACGGGTCATCCCGAACCGCTGGTCGAGCGGGTCGAGCTGCCCCGATTCACCCCAGAACTCGTGTGGGTCCTCGGTTCGCGGATCACTGACCTGCATTCACAGGTGCAACGATCCAACGATTCGGCGGTGACGCCCGGTGATGCCCTCGGTGGACACCGTGCGACCGGGAATGTCTCGGAAAGGTTACGACCCCCTCCGAACGCACGCAACGGCGCCCCCCTGTTTCGGCACATTCATCCCGAGTCAGCTCAGGAAACCAGAGGTTTTGTGACGGAAAAACCTGGGACTTCGCGCCTACATAAACTTCCTGTGGGGCGGTCTCACGCGATTCCACGCGCATCTTCCTGATCGGCGTCGTGAACCAGCCTCAGCGGCGGCACCAGCCCCGCGTCGGCCAACCTCACCAGCGCGATCTGCTCGGCAGAGTCGAGCTGAACCTGTTGCGGTGGGGCATTGAGTAACACCGATATTACGCAGTCGTGGCAGTGCACTCCCTGCCCGGTGCAGGTGTCGCAGTCGATGATCATGACCATTCGCCTCTCGTCGATTCCCACGAGGGACGCTAAAGACCCACTACGACAATTTCGCTATCCGACCGTCCCGCTATCCCAACTTCGCAAGAAGTGCTCGCGAGGGAACTGTCCAGGCGCCGGCGCGGGAAACGTCGGTGACGATCTCCTGGTCGGATGTCACGACGATCAGGGCACGTCCGGCCGGCTCGGCGGCCACCAGACGCCGGATCAGATCGTCGGCGATCTCGTCGGGCGCACTGAACAGCACGCGCACGCCGCGGGGGGTGCGTGGTTGCGCCGGCGGACGCAGGCCACCGTCGAAGGCGATCGTGACCTCGACGCCGGTGCGGGCCTGGAGCGCTGCGATGGCGGCGATGAGACGGTTTCGCTGATCGGCGAGCGTGAGTTCGGGATAGCCCGACTTGGTGACGTTGTAGCCGTCGACGATCACGTGGGCCTGCGGTAACTCGAGCAACCGGTCGAGGTCGACTCCCCCGCCCGTCGTGGTGTCGGCATCGCCGGCGAACACCGCATCGGCGGGACGAAGCGTCGACGCCGGCAGCGCGAGCTCGCGGCGCACCCCGGCCGCGGCGTCGGTCAGCGTGTCGAGCAGCAGCCGCAGCCGCGCGTCGTGGACGTCACGACCCGTCCGCGCTTCCCGGCGCACGGTCTCGCCGGCCCGTTCGAGCTCGGTGACGCGGGCCTGGAGCCGCGCGACTGTTGCCGAGTGGTCATCGGCGACGGCGGCCAGCTCCGCCTGCAAGCGGTCACTGTCGGCACGGGCATCGGCGGCGTCCTGCTCGGCCGAGCGCAGTTCGCCGGTGCGGCTGCGCAGGAGGTTGCGCAGGTGCGTCACCTCCTCGGCCGAGGACGCGGCCGCCTCGGCTGTGGCAGCGGCCACCGCCTCGTCCAGCCGGGCGGCCTGCGTCCGCAACCGGGACCGCAGCTCGGCGACCTCGCTACGCAGCCTCGTGATCTCGTCGGAGGACGCATCGCGAGCCGATTGTTCGCTGGCCCACTGCTCGCCGACGCTCGCGATCAGCTCGGTCCAGCCCGACGGGCGGGTCAGGTAGGCCACGACCGCCGTGTCGAGCGGATCGGATGCCGTCGTGGCCGATCCGCTACGCACCGCCTCGACCAGCTGCGGCGTCGACTCGGCCACCGCGTCGGCGACGCGCCCGCGGAAGTCGGCATCGGCATCGAGGGCCGCTGACAGCGCCGCGGCACCGAGCCGAACTCGCTTGGCGGGCGTGAACCGCGCGATGGCCCGAAGTGCGGGCGGGACGTCCTCGGCCGGCGTGCGTCCGAGCACCTCGGCCGCGACCTGCAACAGCCGCTGCCGCACGGGCTCGGCAAGTGCCGGCGCCGGTGCCGACGCCGACGCCGACGCCGACGCCGATGTCTCGGCACCGTCGGCGGTTGCGCGCGGTGAGCCGGTCATACGAGCGAGAGTACGAGCCACGTGGAGCCCATTCCGGGCGTGCCGCCCCGATTTCGTCAGACCCCGGACCTAACGTCGCGACCATGGCCGCTCCGATGTCGAGCACGGCGTTCGTGCAGACCAGCTTCGACGAGCTGGACGAACCGCTACGCACGACAACGTTCACGGTCGTCGACCTCGAGACGACCGGCGGATCGTCGATGGCCGACGCAATCACCGAGATCGGCGCGGTGAAGGTGCGTGGTGGTGAAGTGCTCGGCGAGTTCCAGACCCTCGTGCAGCCCGGCCAGGCGATCACGCCGTTCGTGAGCGTCCTGACCGGCATCACCGACCTGATGGTCGCCTCCGCACCTGCGATCGCCGCGGCACTGCCGGCCTTTCTCGAGTTCGCGCACGGCAGCGTGCTGGTGGCGCACAACGCGCCGTTCGACGTCGGATTCCTGAAGGCGGCCGCTGTCGATCAACACCTGGCCTGGCCGGCCTTCGCGGTCGTCGACACCGCGGTGCTCGCGCGCCGGGTGCTCACCCGCGACGAGGTGCCGAACTGCAAGCTCGCCTCGCTCGCGCAGTTCTTCCAGGCGACGACTACGCCGAACCACCGCGCGTTGTCCGACGCCCGCGCGACAGTCGACGTGCTGCACGGGCTGATCTCACGCCTGGGCAACATCGGTGTGCAGTCGCTGCCCGAGCTGCGTGCGTTCACCGCGCAGGTGTCGCCCGAGGTGCGTCGCAAACGGCATCTGGCCGAAGCCATCCCGACCGGGCCCGGCGTCTACGTGTTCCGCGACGGACGTGGCGTGCCGCTCTACGTCGGCACGAGCCGCAATCTGCGCACGCGGGTGCGGCAGTACTTCGTCGCCAGCGAGATGCGCACCCGGATGGGCGAGATGGTCGCACTCGCCGAGCGGGTCGACCCGATCTCGTGCGCGCATGTACTCGAGGCCCAGGTACGCGAGTTGCGTTTGATCGCTGCGCACAAGCCTCGCTACAACCGCCGCTCGAAGTACCCCGAGCGGTCGGTCTGGCTCAAGCTCACCCACGAGGCGTTCCCTCGGCTGTCGGTCGTGCGGGTGCTGCGCGAAGACGGGTCGCACTATCTCGGTCCGTTGCGGTCACAGCGACAGGCCGAGGCGGTGCGCGACGCGATCCATGACGCCGTGCCGTTGCGGCAGTGCAGCGATCGGCTGTCGTTGCGCCGCGCGGTGCGTGCTGCATGCGCGCTCGCCGGCATCGGACGGTGCTCTGCGCCGTGTGAAGGCGACACGTCACCGGCCGACTACGCCGCGTTGGTCGACCTCGTCGCAGCGGCATGGACGGGCGACGTCCGCCCGCTGGTCGAACCGCTGCGCGCGAAGCTGGCCAGGCTGGCCGCCGAGCAGCGCTTCGAGCAGGCAGCCGTCGTGCGCGACCGGATCGCCACCGTCGTCCGCGCGTGCGCCCGCATGCAGCGCGTGCGGTCGGTGAGTTCGATCGACGAGCTGGTCGCGGCCCGTCCCGACGGCGCGGGAGGCTGGGACATCTCGGTGGTTCGTCGTGGCCGGCTCGCCGCGGCCGGCGTAGCCGCGCGGGGGGTGCCGCCGTACGCGGTGATCGAGGCGCTGCTGTCGACAGCCGACGCGGTGTCGGCCGACCAGCCGGTGCTCGCCGAAGAGACCGAGACGATCCTGCGCTGGCTCGAGCAGCCGGGCACCCGGCTCGTCCACACCTCACAGCCGTGGCAGCTGCCGGCGCACGGCGCCGGCGGCATGGTGTCGTGGCTCGCGGCCGACGCCGCCCGGCGCGCCGCAACCCCGTTCGCAGACCGCCGCGTGCTGCCGATGCTGTCGCGTCCTGCCCGCGCCAGCTGAGCGGACTCATGACTTGCAGTCCCCAGTGACCATCCCCGGCCCCGTTTCTTGGTAACACGGAACTGCACCACACGAACCCAGCACCGCTCTTGTCCCGCGCGCTCGACGCCGAAGGCACGCTGACTACGATCGGCTCGTGATTACCGCGATCGTCATGATCTCCGTCGAGTCGGACAAGATCCCCGAGGTGGCTCAGCAGATCGCCGACGTCGACGGCGTCAGCGAGGTGTACTCGGTCGCAGGTGACGTCGACCTGATCGCGGTCGTGCGCGTCAAGCAGTTCGACGACATCGCCGACACCATCGCCGGCCGGCTGTCCAAGGTCGACGGCGTGCTGCACACCGACACGCACATCGCGTTCCGCGCATACTCACGCCACGATCTCGAGTCGACGTTCTCACTCGGCGTCGAGTAGTAGCGCCCTAGCCCCGCTCCCGCTCCGCTTTGCCCCGCTCCCGCTCCGCTTTGCCCCGCTCCCGCTCCGCTTTGCCCCGCTCCCGCTCCGCTTTGCCCCGCTCCCGCTCCGCTTTGCCCCGCTCCGGCGGGTGATCCGGCCACATTTGCGTGTCGGCGGAGGGCAAGGCGCTGCGCGCGCGGGGCAAACCGTCGCCGTGGTCGCCGATCACGTGTTCCTCCGGTATGCCCGGTCGGCGGCAGTGCATCCGGGCAGACGGGAGGAAGACGTGATCGATTGACCCCGTGGCCGATCAGCTAGCCGCGCTTGTCGAGGCCCGCGAGCCAGGCGTTGTACGAGTCCCGCGCGTCGTCGTCCTCGTCGTAGGTATCGACGTCCGAACGACCGGAGGTGCGCTCGCTGAAGGTCGCGACACGGGCCTGTTCGAGCCAGCCCTTCTTGTCGGCCCGGTCGGTGTCGACGCGGCGCAGCCAGTCGACGACCAGGACGATCATCACGAGGATCATCAACGCATCGCCGCCGAACCACATGATCGCGCCACCGGTACGCGTGTCCGAGAGCGGGTCGACCGGCACGTTCGGGTCGGCGATCATCGACACCGCCTGCGTGCCCTGCAGCAACACGATTCCTGTGAACGTGTCGACGGCCATCGCGACGGCCAGCAGCAACCACCGGGCCGGAGTGCCGAGCCGCCACCGGATCGGTTCGTTGCCGACTACGAGCACGAAGAACTGGCAGCCGACAAACAGGTAGACGACGTGCTCTACCTGCCCCGCCCAGTCGGTGCGCATCACGTCGTCCATCAACCCGGTCAGGTGGCTGCCGACGATGACCACGGCATAAGACGCGAGGGCGACCGGCGGCGCGGTGAGCAGCGACACGACCCGGCCGCGGGCGATGCGCGCAATGCGCTCACGCCGCCCCGGCGGCGACGCGGCGAGCGCGAGTGAGAGTGGGTGCCCGGCCACGAGCAGGACGGGCGCGACCATGACGAGCGCGAGATGTCCTGCCATGTGTGCGGTGAACAGCACCTGGTCGTACACGGCGATGCTGCCGTTCGTCGCGAACGCGACGACCGCGAGCCCGAGCAGGAACGACAGCGTTCGCCGCAGCGGCCACTGCATGTCCGACCGGCTCGGCACCAACGCGACGGCAGTCAGGTACGCGGCCGCGACGAGCACCAGCACCGCGACCGCGACCGCGTCCAACTGCCATTTGGTGAGCAGGTTCGACCCGAGGAGCGCGCCCGCCGGATCGCCGCCTGCCCGGGTCAACGCGTGCATGTGCATCGAGTCGCCGGAGCCGCTGGACCGATACGACGACACCGCGACGACGAGCACCGCGATCGCGAGAGCCGCGATCGCCCAGGCGGCGACGGCCACCTTGGGCAAACGGGCTCGACTCACCCGTCCAGTATCCGCCTCGCCCGACGATCAACTGCAGGCAGCGAGGCTTCGCGCGAACGGAGCGAGCGAGATCTCGTACTCGACGGTCTCGATGTCGTTGCACACGAGTTCGACACCAGCCTTGGCCTTGCGCAGGAAAGAGATCATCGCGTCGTTGTCGGCCGCCACCAGCGCTGTGAACGCGAATATGCCCGCACGTCGAGCACTCGCGGTAAGCCGCGACAACAACGTGGTGCCGAGGCCGCGGCGCTGCCAGTCGTCGACGATCGTGACAGCGAGTTCGGCATCCACCGCGCCTGGCGCGGACCTGATGTAGCGGGCCACGCCGATGCCACGTCCGTCCGCAGCATCCAGCGCACCGATCGCCTCGTGGTCGTGGTGATCGATGTCGGTGAGGAACCGCAGCTCGGCCGGACTCAATTCGCGCTTCACCGTCAGGAAACGTTGTCGGCGCGAGCGCACGCTGAGCCGCCCGAACCCGTCGGCGAGCAGCGCCTGGTCGGTCGGTTGCACGGGACGCACGACAACGGTCGCTCCGTCCGGCAGAACCACGTGCTCGCCGACAGGGCGACCTGGTGAAGCCGTGCCCGATCGCCGGCGCACGCGCGCCAGTCGTGCCACGCGATGTGCCTCGGCTTTCATATGCAATTCGTGCTGTCGCTGTTGCATGAGCGCAGCCGTGAAATACGGGCTGAACATGAATCCGCCTCCCAGTTCGTCTGATGATGCAAGCGAACCTAGGTCGGCTCGGGACGGCGCCGAATCGGCGAAAGGCACCCAGATTTCGCGACGCAGATGCCTAGGCGAACCCGTGCCCGCGCACTGAACGCAAAGCCGGTGCGTCCCGTATCGCGGAGGTGCAAACAATTCGCCCCATGGTGGGAGTCGCGCGAGCCGATCAGCTTGCCGCGCTCGAGGCCGCATATGCGTCGGCCGCGGGCGGGAGCGGACGCCTCGTGCTCATCAGCGGCGAGGCCGGCGCCGGAAAGTCGACGCTGGTCGCCGATCTGCGCGAGCGCCTCGCCCCCGATTGCGTCCTGGTCGGGCACTGCGATCCGCTGTCGACGCCGCGGCCGGCGGGCCCGCTCAGCGACATCGCCACCGCGCTCGACTCCGGCCTCGCCGAAATGCTCGCTGCCGGCGAGCGTCGCGGCCTGTTCGACGCCGCCCTGGCTGCGGTCGCGAACGGTCCGCAGCCGCGTGTAATCGTTTTCGAAGACATCCACTGGGCCGACGACCTCACCCTCGAACTGCTCGGCTTCTTCGCGCGCCGCATCGCGACGCTGCCGCTGATGTTGATCGCGACGTATCGCGACGACCATGTGGCGGGTAATCACCCGACCCGGCGCTGGCTCGGCAGCGTCTCGACGATCGCCGCGGTCACGTCGATTCCGGTGCCGCCCATGTCGGTGGAGCAGGTGACCGAGCTCGCCGCCGGATCGGGCCTCGACCCCGTCGAACTTCATGCGCGGACGGGCGGCAACGCATTCTTCGTCGCCGAGGTGCTTGCCGCGCCGCAGGCGGACGTCCCGGCGCGGGTCGCAGATGCAATCGCCGCCCGGACGTCCGCGTTGACCCTGCCCGCACAACGCGCCCTCGCAGCGGCGGCCGTGCTCGGGTCGTACGCGAGCGTCGGTGTGCTCCTGGCGATGCCGGACACGGACGAGTCGACCGTCGACGAGTGCGTGCGCGCGGGTCTGCTCTCACTCGTCGGGCCGCGCTTCGAGTTCCGACACGAGCTGACGCGACAGGCGGTGCTGGCCGACCTCAATGCGTTCGTCGCCCGCGAACTGCACATCGCCGCGCTCGCTGCGCTGCGGGTGGCCGACCCGACCGCGGTCGCCGTGCTGGCCGAGCATGCCGAACGTGGCGACGACACAGCTGCCGTCCTCGAATTCGCGCCCCGCGCGGCCGATCGCGCTGCGCACCTCGGTTCGCATCGCGAAGCCGCCGCACAACTGCGCCGGGCACAGCGATTCGCCGAAGGCGAACCGGCGCAGGTACGCGCCCGGTTGTCGGCGGCGTTGTCGTACGAGCTGTTTCTCATGGGCGAGTTGTCCGACGCGTTCGATGCTCGGGCGAAAGCCCAGGCGCTGCGCGACAACGACGACTGTGCGGCGGTCGACCTGCGCTGGATGTCTCGCATCGCCTGGTACGCCGGTCGTCGCGCCGACGCGGAACAATTCGCCGCCGAGGCCACTCGATTGCACGAGGCGTGCGGACCGAGCGCGGAGCTCGCGCTGGCCTACAGCAACGAGTCGCAATTGCAGATGCTCGCGGGCAGGTACTCCGACTCGGTCGCCCAAGGCGTTCGTGCACTTGGCGTCGCCGATGCTGTCGACGACGTCGAGGCGCGCGTCCACGCACTGAACAACGTCGGCACCAGCAAGTTGCGACTCGGCGATCCCGCGGGCGCCGACATGCTCGAACGCAGTCTCGAACTCGCGTTGGCGCACAAGTTGGACGATCACGCCGCACGCGCCTACGTCAATCTCGCCGACAGCGTCAACCTGCACGACGGGGTCGACGTCGAGCGTTATCTCACGCCCGGTCGTGCGTTCACCCGCAGTCGCCAACTCGATCTGCAGGCGGGCTATCTCGAAGCGTCCTGGGCGCGACTGCTGCTCAACCGCGGCCGGTGGGACGAGGCCGAACGGGTTGCCGTCGAACTGCTGGACTGTCCGAACAGCGCTCCGCAACGGTTCGAGGCGGTGCTTCCCCTGCTGCTGCTCCGGATTCGACGTGGTGAACCACACGCCGACCTGCTCGACGAAATGACCGACCTTGCCGAGCGGCTTCGAGAGCCGCAGCGCGTCCTGCCCGTCGTCTTCGCACGCGCCGAGGCCGCGTGGCTGGCCGGCGAACTGCCCTCGCTCCGCGGCGTGCTCGCGCAGCACCTCGCCGGAGCACAGTCGCGCGAGGACGTGTGGCGCGCCGCGCAGCTGCACTTCTGGTTGCACAAAGCCGATTCGAGCTACGTCCCGCCGCTGTTGCACACCGGGCCGTATGCGCTGCAGTTGCGGTCGACGCCGCGGACCGCGGCTGCCGTCTGGCGATCGCTGGACAGCCCGTACGAAGCGGCGGTCGCGCTGCTCGACGGATCGGAGTCTGACGTCCGCGCGGCGCTGGCCGAGTTCCGGTCTCTGGGTGCCGAACCTGCCGCGCGGATTGCGAAGTTGCGCCTGCGCAACCTGGGAGTGTCGGTGATCCCGCGCGGGCCGCACCGCTCGACCGCCTGCCATCCGTTCGGGCTCACCCGGCGCCAGAACGAGGTGCTGGTGTTGCTCGCCGAAGACCTCACGAATCAAGAGATCGCGGCCCGGCTTGTCGTGTCCGAGCGCACCGTCGACCATCACGTATCGGCGCTGCTCGCGAAGCTGAAGGTCCGCAACCGTCGGGCCGCGGCGCGGGTCGCGCGCACGCACCATGCCGTCGTCACCGAGTGCCACGCCTGACTTCAGGGACGGAACGCGATCCACCGTTCGAGCAGCGCGGCCGCCGACCCTGAGTCGATCGACTCGGTCGCCACGCTCAATCCGGCTGCGAGGGCGTCGTCGAGCGAACCCTCGAGCCCGTCGTAGGCGGCGATCGCGGCAGCAGCGTTGAGCAGCACGGCGTCGCGCGCGCCTTCGCGCGCGCCGCCGGCGAGCAGTTCGCGCACGACCGCGGCGTTGTGCGCACGATCACCGCCGCGCAGCGCCTCCGGAGCGACCGCCGCGATGCCGAATCGTGCCGGGTCGATCGACGTGGGCGTGACGGCGGCGTTGCTCGCCACCCACACGCTCGACGTCGTGGTGGTGGTCAGCTCGTCCAGCCCGTCGTCGCCGCGGAACACCAGGGCGGAGTCGCCGCGCTCGGCGAGCACGGCTGCCATCACCGGCGCCATCCGCTTGTCGGCGCAGCCGACTGCCGCGGACGTCACGCGCGCCGGGTTGGACAACGGACCGAGGAAGTTGAAGAAGGTCGGGACGGCCAGGTCGGCGCGGGTCGGGCCGGCGTGCCGCATGCTCGGGTGGAAGACCGGCGCGAAGCAGAACCCGATGCCGACCGAGTCGACCGAGGCGGCGACGCCGTCGGCCGGCAGATCGATGGCCACGCCGAGTTCCTCGAGCACGTCGGCCGATCCGCACGCCGACGTGGCCGCACGGTTGCCGTGTTTGACCACCGGACGTCCCGATCCGGCGACCACCAACGCGGCCATCGTCGAGATGTTGACCGTGTGGGCGCGATCGGCTCCGGTCCCGACGACGTCGACAGCGCGCTGCGGCACCGACAGCGCAGTCGCCCGCTCGCGCATCGTCCGGACGAGACCCGTGAGCTCGTCCGGCGTCTCACCCTTGGCGCGGAGCAGGACGGCGAAGGCCGCGAGGCGTGCGGGCGATGCGTCGCCGGCCATGATCTCGTCCATCGCCCAGCCGGTGTCCTCAGCGCTCAGCGATGCGCCGTCCATCAGGGACGACAGCAGCTGTGACCAGGTGCGCTGCGCGGTCAACGAACTACGGGGATGTTGCGAGCGCGGCGCCGGATCTGCTCGGCGACGACCTGGGCGGCCTCGATGGGGTCGAGCGGCATGTGGATCACCGCGTCGGCCAGCGACCAGCTCGCGAGCCACGCGTCCTGCGGCCGTGCGATCAGCACCACGATGGGCGGGCAGTCATCCATCTCGTACTTGAACTGGCGGGCGAGCCCCATGCCCCCGGTGGGCTGGGCCTCGCCGTCGACGATGACCAGGTCGAGACCGCCCTCGTCCAGCTGCTCGACGACCTGCGCGTTCGTGGCACATTCGACCCATTCCACCCGTCCGGTATCGGGCGCGGGGCGGCGCCCGACCGCCGTACGTACCTGGGCGCGCACGTCGGCGGAGTTGCTGTAGACGAGGACGGTCGCACCCTGAGCTGACACGGTCATACCGGCGATCGTATCGGCGCGTCGCGGCTGGGGATTCGGGGCGCTGACATGATCAGGACACGATCACCGGCAACCCCCTACCCGGTGTCCCCGCGAGCCCATAGGCAGGTCATAATCACAGACGTGACATCGACTGCCGCCACGACGAGTTTCGAGTCGAGCCAGGTTCACTCGCTGACTCGGCCGAACATCGTCAGCGTCGGCACGATCGTGTGGCTGTCCAGCGAGCTGATGTTCTTCGCCGGACTGTTCGCGATGTACTTCACGATGCGCGCGGTTCACCCGGGCGACTGGCCGATGACGCTGCCCGAGGACGGGCTCACGCACGCGGGCGAGCAGATCAAACTCAGCCTCAGCTATGCGACCCCGTTCACGGTGATCCTCGTGGCGTCGAGCTTCACCTGCCAGTGGGGCGTGTTCGCCGCGGAGAAGGGCGACGTGTTCAAGCTGCGTCGCTGGTTCGTGCTGACCTTCCTCATGGGTCTGATCTTCGTGCTCGGGCAGGCGAACGAGTACCGCATCCAGGTCGGCGAGGGCAACACGATCTCGCGCACCGGCTACGGATCGGTGTTCTTCCTGACCACCGGCTTCCACGGTCTGCACGTCATCGGCGGCCTCATCGCATTCATCTTGTTCCTGGCGCGCACCACGCTCGGCAGGTTCACGCCCGCACAGGCCACCGCCGCGATCGTCGTGTCGTACTACTGGCACTTCGTAGACGTCGTGTGGATCGGTCTGTTCGCCGTCATCTACATCATCCGCTGACCCCCGTCTGACACCGAAGGGACGTTCGTGACCGAGGAACCAGAGGACCTCGCCGCCGAACTCGGCTTCGAGCCGGTTGTGTCGGACTCCAGTGCCGAGGACAAGAAGTCGGCCAAGGCTGTGCCCTCTGCGCCGTCCGCGCTGAAGCCGCGCCGGCGCGGAACGCTGCGCCGCAAGGCGAGCGCGTATGGCGTCCTCTTCGGTGCGCTCGTCGCCGTCGGCGGCGGCTACGCCGCGTTCGCCGCGTCGTCCGGTGCCGCCGAGTCGGGCAGTCCCGGCTCGGTCGCACATGGTCGCCAGCTCTACCAAGTCACGTGCATCGCGTGCCACGGCGCCAACCTGCAGGGTGTGCTGAACCGCGGTCCGGCGCTGATCGGCGTCGGTGGCGCTTCGGTCTACTTCCAAGTCGACACCGGACGCATGCCGCTGGCCCAGCAGGGCGCGTACGCCCCGCGCAAGACGCCGAAGTTCGATGAGCAAGAGACGCTCGATCTGGCTGCATACGTGCAGTCGGTCGGTGGCGGTCCGGCGGTCCCCACGGGAACTCTGCGGGGTAACTCGTCGACGCTCGGTCAGGGCGGCGAGTGGTATCGCCTCAACTGCGCGTCGTGCCACGGCACGACAGAGAAGGGTGCACCGCTGTCCGCGGGCAAGCAGGCACCGTCGCTCAATGCCGCGACCGACCTGCAGATCTACACCGCGATGCTGTCCGGCCCCGAGAGCATGCCGGTGTTCAGCAACAACCAGCTGACCCCCACAGAGAAGCAGGCGATCATCGCCTACATCCAGACGCTCAAGGCGTCTAACGACCCCGGCGGCTCGGGCATCGACCGCATCGGCCCGGTGTCCGAGGCAATCGTGATCTGGGTGGCCGGCATCGGCGCGCTGATGGTCGTCATCTTGTGGATCGGAGCGAGGTCGCAGTGAGCACCACCGACGACACCGCCAGCGCGCAGGGCACCGACGAGCACGGCCACGGCTCGTCGATCAGCTACACCGCTGACGAGATCCGCGCGATGAGCCCGGAAGAGCGCATGATCGCCGGCGCCGAGCTCGACGGGATCCACATCGTCCACCGCCGTGAACGGTTCCCGGTCCCGGGCACGAAGGCCGAGAAGCGCGCCGAGCGCAGCGTCGCCCTGTGCTTCGTCGTGGCCGCACTGGCAGGCGTGGCGTTCATCGTCTATTTCTGCGCCGGATCGTGGAAGTGGCACCTGCCGGGCACCGCGCAGAACTTCCGCTTCTACACGCCGATCCTCGGCGGCCTGCTCGCCGCGCTGCTGCTGTTCATGGGCCTCGGCATGGTGCTCTGGGCCAAGCTGCTCATGCCCGAGGAAGAGGTCGTCCAGGAACGCCACGACGTCCCGACCACCGAGGAGGACCGGCTCATTGCCGAGGGCACCTTGGTCACGGGGCTCGCCGACACCGGGCTGCCGCGTCGCGGGTTGATCCTGAAGTCGCTCGGTCTCGCCGGTGGTGCACTGCTGACCGTCCCACTGGTGGCGCTGGTCGGCGGCATGATCAAGAAGCCGGGCGATCAGCTGTTCCACACGCTGTTCAAGCCGAACAAGAAGATGTTCCCGAAGTCGAACGGCATGGTGCCGATCGTCTACGACGACTGGCGGCAGGCCTCGCCGGACGACCTGGCGCCGGGATCGATCACAACGGTGTTCCCCGGCGTGCGCGAAGAGGACGAGAACGGCTTCAACGGGCTGACTTCGGCCTCGTCCCCCGTGATCCTCATCCGGCTCAAGCCGGGCCAGAAGGTCACCTTCCGCAAGGGTCAGTCGGGCTTCGCGTGGCCCGCCAGCGACCCGCAGTACATCGCGTTCTCGAAGATCTGCACCCACGCGGGCTGCCCGGCGTCGCTGTACGAACAGCAGACCACGCGCCTGCTGTGCCCGTGCCACCAGTCGCAGTTCGAGGTGTTGCTCGACGCGAAGCCGGTGTTCGGCCCGGCGACGCGCAGCCTGCCGCAACTGCCGCTGGCGGTGCTGACCGGCGATGACGGCCGGCAGTACTTCTACGCAGCGAAGGACTTCATCGAGGCAATCGGACCCGGCTTCTGGGAGCGTCCATGACAGCGACCGTGAACCCGCCGCGCAGGGACAACAAACCGCGCACGCCGCAGGGCAAGGTGGCCAACTGGTTCGACGACCGGCTGCGCGTCGGCGGCCCGCTACGCGCGCAGCTGAACAAGGTCTTCCCCGACCACTGGTCGTTCATGATGGGCGAGATCGCGCTCTACTCGTTCATCATCCTGCTGCTCACCGGCACGTATCTGACCTTCTTCTTCGACCCGTCCATGGTCGAGACGGTCTACCCCAAGAACGGCACGTACGCGCTCATGCGCGGCGTGACGATGTCCGAGGCGTACAAGTCGACGCTGGACATCAGCTTCGACGTCCGCGGCGGTCTGGTCATTCGGCAGATCCACCACTGGGCGGCGCTGCTGTTCCTCGCGGCGATGTTGATCCACATGTTCCGGGTGTTCTTCACCGGAGCCTTCCGCAAGCCGCGTGAGCTCAACTGGATCATCGGCCTGAACCTGATCATGCTCGGCATCATCGAGGGCTTCGCCGGCTACTCGCTGCCTGACGACTTGCTGTCCGGCACCGGCCTTCGCATCGCCGACGCGATCATGAAGTCGATCCCGGTGATCGGCAGCTGGGTGTCGTTCACGGTCTTCGGCGGCCCGTTCCCGGGACACGTGATCATCGGACGGCTCTACATCGCGCACGTCCTGCTGATACCAGGGATTCTGCTGGCGTTGATCGCTGCCCATATCGGGCTGGTGGTGCGCCAGAAGCACACCCAGTTCCCGGGGCCGGGACGTACCGAGGCCACCGTCCAGGGCGAGCGGATGTTCCCGATCTACGCGGCCAAGGCGGGCGGGTTCTTCTTCATCGTCTTCGCCGCGTGTGCAGCGCTGGGCGGCTTCGCGCAGATCAACCCGGTGTGGCTGTTCGGGCCGTACGAGCCGCGCGCGGTCTCGTCCGGGTCGCAGCCCGACTGGTACATGATGTTCCTCGACGGATCGACGCGTCTGTTCCCGTCGTGGGAGATCCGGCTGTGGGGCCACACTCTGCCGCCGCTGTTCTGGCCGACGGTGGTGTTGCCAGGCATTCTCGTGACCTTGGCGGCGGTGTATCCGTTCATCGAAGCGAAGATGACCAAGGACACCGCGAAACATCACCTGTTGCAGCGACCGCGTGACGTTCCCGTCCGCACATCGCTCGGGTGCATGGCGATCACGTTCTACCTGGTGCTGTTCCTGTCCGGCGGGAACGACCTGATCGCCAAGGCGTTCGACATCTCGCTGAACGCCATGACGTGGGGCGGCCGCATCTTCCTACTGACCCTGCCGCCGATCGCGTACGCGGTGGCCTACCGCATCTGCCTGGGCCTGCAGCGCCACGACCGAGAAGTCCTTGAACACGGACTCGAGACCGGCATCATCAAGGTGCTGCCGACCGGAGAGTTCATCGAGGTGCACCAGCCGCTCGGCCCGGTCGACGAGCACGGCCATGGTCAGCTGACCTACGCCGGTGCGCCCGTCCCGAAGCGGATGGGTCAGCTCGGTGCGGCATCTCCGCTCAAGCACGTGCGTGGGTTCTTCTACCCGGTGAAGGAGAAGCCGGAGATCCAGGCCGCGCTCGACGAGCACGAGGCCAACGAAGCCGCCGCGCTCGAAGGCGAGCACGGCGAGCGTCCCAAGGAACTCACCGACTGACCTACGACGCTCGAGGGCCGGGTCCGCCGAAAGGCGCGCCCGGCCTTCGAGGTTCGGTGGCGGGGCGAGCGAGCCGGTGCCAGCCGGCCGTTAGGGTCGCAGGGATGGGCAGGCTGCGGGTGCTGGTGGACGCAGACAACGTGGCACCGCCGCGGTTGGCGCCGGTGCTCGCGCTGCTGGCCGAGGTCACCGACGAGGTGCAGCTGTCGGCCAGCGGACGGCCACAGGCTCTCGAGCGGCTGAGCTGGCCACCGGGCGCCGAGTTGCTCCCCACGTCCGGCTGGCAACGCGCCGACCTCGCGCTGGCCGAGGCGTACCGCCCCAGCACCGACCCGCTCGTACTCGTCAGCGGCGACGGCGACTTCGGCCTGCTGGCCGCCCGTCATCCCGGCCCGGTGCTGGTCGTGAGCGGGGCAGCCAGCGGACGCTTGCGCGACGGGACGACCGTCGTCGACCCCGCCGCCGAGGGGGTCGCGCCGATCGTGTCCTGGCTAAGCCACTACGGCATCGAGATGCGTGCCGAGCAACGTGATCAGCGCGGGGCGGGACGCCGTCCGCCCGAGTAGTACTCGAACAGCAGGCCGCCGACGTTGAACAGCACGGTGGCCACGCCGACGAGCACCAGCCACACCTGCACGAACGCGAAGCCGAGAGCGGTCAGCGTCGCGGCACCAGCCAGACCGAGCGGCCAGTACGACCCGGGCGAGAAGAAGCCCAGCTCGCCCGCGGCCTCGGCGATCTCGGCATCGGCCCGGTCTTCGGGACGCGGGTCGATGCGCCGCGACACGAACCAGAAGAACGAACCCGAGATGCCGAACAGCCCGCCGCACAGGATGAGCGCGGCGAAGCCGGCCCACTCGATGCGTCCGGTGTCGCTGTGGGTCCACGTGCCGTAGATGGCCGCGGCGACCCAGCAGAACAGCGCCACGCCCAGGAAGATGCGTGCTTCGATCTTCATGCGTCAGCTCCCCGTGGACGCGGTACGTGCCGTGCGGTCAGTGTTGAACGGGTGCGTCGTGGTCGCGTACGGCCCGCCCGGGACCTTCGCCGCGAGCAACGCCTTCGACTGCCGCGCCGGGTCGTCCGGGCCGATCTGCTTGAGCGCGGCCAGGTACTTGGTGAACACGGCCGGCTGGACGACGCGCACTTCGAAGTTCATCTGCGAGTGGTACGTGCCGCACAGCTCGGCGCACCGGCCGACGTAGCTGCCGTCGGTCGTCGGCGTGAACTGGAACCGGTTGTCGGCCAGCCCGCTCGCCTGCTGCTGCGCCTGCGTGCCGTACGGGATCACGTCGCGTTTGAACAGGAATTCCGGCACCCAGAACGAGTGGATGACGTCGTCGGAGTGCTCGATGATCTGCACCGACTCGTTGTCGGGGATCACCAGGATCGGGATCTCGGAGTCGCTACCGACGGTGCTCAGATACAGCGGCGAATTGCTGTCGCCGGTCGTCTGGTCGGTCTGGCCGGTGTAGGCGGTCTGCTGGCCGTGGTACGTGTGGTACTCGAACTGCCAGTTCCACTTGAACGCGTCGACCTGGATCAGCACGTCGGGGTTCTTCGACAGCTTGTTCACGTCGTTCTCGACGACGACCGTGCGCCAGAACAGCCCGAGGATGACGATGAACGGGACGATGACGCAGACGACCTCGACGACGAGGTTGTACTTCGTCTGCCGCGGCAGCTTGTCGTCCTTCTTCCGGTACCGGATGCAGGCCCAGAAAATCAGGCCCCAAACGATCACGCCGAGCGCGAGTGCGGCCACGCCCGACCACGACCACAGCACCCGCATCCGCTCGGCCTGCTTCGTGACGCCGGTGGGCCAGCCGAAGCGCAAATGCTTCTCGGCGTCCTTCACCGAACACCCCGACAAAAGCAGGGTGGACGAGACGAGGATGAGCGCGATCAGACCACCGCGCGTCCACCGGCTTCGCCGCACCTCGAACCGCCTCTCACACCGGGTTTCAAGCTCGCTCCGGAGCCTACTGGACCCCAGCCGCGCCGCCGGGACGGGGTGACGGCGACCCGCCACGCAGACAGGGATACTGGACCACGTGTGCGGACTGATCGGATTCCTGTCGGCGGACGGCTCGGCCAAGGCCGTCGAGAGCGCTGTCGACGACTCGCTGGCGGACATGCGCCACCGCGGCCCGGACGAGGGCGGCACCTGGGCCGACGACGACGTGGTGATCGGCTTCCGGCGCCTGTCGATCATCGACATCGACCATTCGCACCAGCCGCTCCCCTGGCTCGACGGCCGCTACCACCTGATCTTCAACGGCGAGATCTACAACTACGTCGAACTGCGTGAGCGACTCGCGCGCGAGTTCGGCGTGGTCTTCGACACCGACGGCGATGGTGAGGCCATCGTCGCCGGCTATCACTTCCTCGGCGAGAAGATCGTCCGGGAACTGCGGGGCATGTTCGCGTTCCTCATCTGGGACTCCCAGGAGCGCGTGCTGTTCGGAGCGCGCGACTGGTTCGGCATCAAGCCGCTCTACACCTATGCCGACGAGCGCGGCACCTTCTTCGCCAGTGAGAAGAAGTCGCTGTTGGACGTGGCCACCGACGCCGGCGGCGTCGACGAGACCGCGCTGCAGCACTATCTGACGTTGCAGTACGTCCCCGAGCCCGCGTCCATGCACGAGAACGTTCGGCGCATCGAGTCCGGCACGTACTTCACGATGCGTCCCGGCGAGCAGGTACACGCACGCCGTTACTTCCACCCCGATTTCGCGATCCGGCCGGTTCCCGACGCCGACAAGCTGTACCGCGAGATCGCGGAGGCGCTCGAGGATTCCGTCGAGAAGCACATGCGCGCCGACGTGACCGTCGGGTCGTTCCTGTCCGGCGGCATCGACTCGACGGCAGTGGCCGCGCTGGCCAAACGACACAACCCGAAGCTGCTGACGTTCACGACCGGTTTCGAACGTGAGGGCTTCAGCGAGATCGACGTCGCAGCCGAATCGGCTGCCGCGATCGGCGTCGAGCACATCACGAAGGTCGTCTCTGCCGAAGAGATGATGGACACGTTGCCACTGATCGTCTGGTACCTGGACGATCCGGTCGCCGACCCGGCACTGGTGCCGCTGTACTTCATCGCCCGCGAGGCGCGCAAGCACGTGAAGGTCGTGCTCTCGGGCGAGGGGGCGGACGAGCTGTTCGGCGGCTACACGATCTATCGCGAGCCGATCTCGCTACGCGCGTTCGAGCACGTGCCGTCGGTCATGAAGCGTGGGCTCGGCAAGTTGTCGACGCGCATTCCCGAGGGCACCCGCGGCAAGGATCTGCTGCGGCGCGGCGCGATCGGGATCGAAGAGCGCTACTACGGCAACGCGCGGATCTTCCGTCCTGACGAGATGGGCTTCTACAAGAAGTTCGACCCGTCCGTGTCGTACATGGACGTGACCCGCAAGCTCTACGAGCAGACGACGCACCTCGATGGATCGACGCGCATGCAGTACGTCGACCTGTTCACGTGGCTGCGCGGCGACATCCTCGTCAAGGCCGACAAGATGACGATGGCCAACTCGCTCGAGTTGCGCGTGCCGTTCCTCGACACGGCGGTCTTCGATGTCGGTTCATCGATCCCGACAGATCTGAAGATCACCAAGGAGACGACGAAGTTCGCGCTGCGGCGCGCCCTGGAAACGATCGTGCCTGCGCACGTGCTCAACCGGCCCAAGCTGGGCTTCCCGGTGCCGATCCGGCACTGGCTCAAGGACGTCATGTACGACTGGGCGCGCGAGATCATCTCGTCCTCGCAGGCCGACGAGCTCATCGACAAGTCCGCCGTCCTCGCGCTGCTCGAAGCGCATCGCACCGGCCCGCACGACTACTCGCGCAAGATCTGGACGCTGCTCGTGTTCCTGATCTGGCACGGCATCTTCGTCGAGAAACGCATCAGTCCGGAAATCCCGGCGCCCGCCTACCCGGTCCGTCTTTGAGCTGCTACCCGGTGCGGGCTTGAGCTAGCGGAAGCGCTGGCTTTACCGCAGATGTGCAATTCTCTGCGGGACAGAAGGGCGCGGTCAGACATTCGCGCGCCGCTTCGGGAGGGCGTTGTGAGAAAGGTCGCGGCATTCGGTGTCGCACTGGTAGCCGTATTCGCGCTGTCAACGGTTCCCAACTCACGCGCGGCAACAGATTCGGTCGACGAAATTCACTATTCGTACGGCGATGATGCAACGAGCGTCGTCTTCGACTGGCACGGCGCCGAGCAGACCATCTATTACGGCCCGGACTCGACCTACGGCATGCAGGCGGTTGCCGGCGATCCGCCGTACCTGCCGACCGACGAGCCCGGCCCATTTCGCGAGGTCACCCTGTCTGATTTGTCGCCAGGAACGACTTATCACTACATGATCGGGGCCGACGGCGTCGACCACACGTTCGCGACCGCACCGACGGGCGACTACACCTCCGTCGACACAGGCGACACGATGAGCAGCTCGTGCCCCAAGCCCGACACAAGCGTTTATATGCCGCAGATGCAACAATTGATCGCTGCGCAAGATCCGTATTTCGTGACACACGGCGGTGATATTGCGATCGCCAACCAATGCGGGCAGCAAGCCATTCACCGCTATTACACCGATATCCAGGCCTGGTCGCTCACCAGCGCGCTCCAGGTCGCGTTCGGCAATCACGAGTACGGGCCTCCCACGACCAGCCCGCTCGCACCACCCGGCACGCCGTACGACAGCCTGGCGAACTACAAGGGACGTGACCGGCTCTCGAACGCTCAGACGACCCCGAACGACACGGCGGCGACGACCACGCACCCGGGGTGCGGGGACGAGAACGCGAACGTAGTCAGGGTCAACACCTGCCAGGGTGACGACTGGGGGTACTTCACTGCCGGGCACGTGTTCTACATCGCCTATCCAGAGCCGGACACCGGTCCCAACCTGCCGTCGATGACGGCATGGGAGCAGGCGGCGAGCGCGCTCATGGCCGGCGCGCAGGCAGATCCGAATATCGATTTCATCGTCACATTCGGTCATCGCACGGCTTTCACCGATTCGGGCACCGGAGCGGTGCCGGCAACGCACGACGCGCTCGTCGCTCTCGCCGCGATCTACAGCCCGGCGCCGGGCAACACGTACGGGATGTACGGCAAGTACGTCGTCAACATCCAGCACGACGCCCACAACATGGAGGCGTTCGCGCCCAACCCGAACGACAACAAGCACGGGCTGACTTACATCACCGATGCCGCCGGCGGCCAAGGGATGACGAACTGGGTCACCAAGATCGACCCTGACTCGGTGTTTCGCATGCGCCACCTCGGGATCTTGGTCAGCCGCTACGACGCCGCCGCGCGCACGCTGAGTTTCAGCTTCGTCTGTGGCTCCCACTCCTCGGCGTCCGAGGATCCGTGCAACTACGGCAGCACGCTCTGGTCGACGAGTTTCACGGCTGCACCGCCGGCGGTCGCGACCGTTGCAACGACGATGACCGGGGCGGACAAGATGTTGCCGATCGGCGGCCAGACGACCTTCACCGCGACAGTCAGGAACCCGGCGCCCGGGACGTCCGTGGCGGGCGCCAGTTTGAGCGTCTCGGTGCCCGACGGCATGTCGATCCTCAGCGCCGACCCCGGTGCCGACATCAGCGGCAACGTGGCAACCTGGCCGGCGACCGATCTCGTCGGCGGCGCATCGAGCACGGTCGAGCACGTCGTCGCGCAAGTCGACAGCGGCGACCCCGGCTCGACTCCGGCCGTTTCGGCAACTGTCGCGACGGCCGATACGTCGTGCGGCCTACCGATGAGCAACTGCTCGGCTATCTCGAGCATCACCATCGGGCCGCCACCGCCACCTCCGCCGACCCAGTGGGTCAAGAATCCGAGCGTGGAAAGCGGTCTCACGGGCTGGACCGGTCTGTACAACAAGACGTCCAAGACGAGCCGAGTTGCGGGCGGTCAGGACGGCTCGTACGCAGTGCGGTCGGTGAACAACAGCGCGGGCGCTGCAGCCAACGGCATCGCCGACAAGCCGCACTGGATCGATGGCACACCCGGCAAGGCGACGGTCGCGGGGAAGGTCTACACCGCGAGTGCCTGGGTGAAGGCAGACACGGTCGGCCAGAAGATCGTCCTGTTCCTGCGTGAGACGAATTCCGCAGGCAAGCTGAAGAACGTGGCTCCGAACACCGTCGGCACGACGGTCGTGGCGAAGAACACCGGCTGGTTCCCGATATCGGTCGCCTATCCCGCGGCGGCCAGCGGAGACAGCCTCGCCTTCCAGCTGCACTGCGCCAAGTCGGCCGCCCACCAGGGGTTCACCGCCGACTCGTTCAGCCTGACCTCGAGCTGACCGACGTACGAATCACCTTATCGGCCGCTTATAGGTCGCGGCCGACCATGATCGTGTGACCGTTGCCCCACCTCGTCGCGACCATCGCCTTCCGCTCGCTGCAGCGCTGATCATCAGCGTCGTCGCCGGCCTCGTCCTCGGTGTCGTGGATCTCGTCGGCCAACTGCATCTGCCATATCCCTGGGCCGATCTCGCGAACTCGGCCGCCGTCTGGTCGTTCGCCGCATTCGTGCTCGGCTGGACTCTTCGCCTCGACCCGCTGCGCAGCGCGGTCTGCGGCGCGCTGTTCCTGGTCATCGCCGTCGAGAGTTACTACTTGGCGACGATCGTCACGCTCGGCGACAGCACCACCAACCTGACGTCGGCTACGACCGTGCTGTGGCTCGTGCTCGGCGTCGGCGCAGGAACGCTGTCCGGCATCGCAGGCAGCATGGTCGCGAGCGGACGTTCGGCGTCGCGGCTGACCGGCGCGGCCCTTGCCGCGGGAGTCGTCGTGGTGGCCGTAGCTTGTACTGCATGATCGTCACGGCACGTCGCGCAGCAGTCGGGCTGGCAGCGGGGGCAATGCTCGCGGCCTGCACGAGCGCACCGACCGCGACGCCGGCCACCTCGACCGCGCCTGCGCCGCACTCGTCGACGAGGCCGACCGGGCCCACTCCGCGGGCAGCCAAGAACGCAGGAAACCTGTACGTCTCGGTCGGCGACTCGTACGCAGCAGGCTTCCAGGCGACCGGGCGCGGACAGGGCCACACGACCCGAAACGGCTTCGCGTACCAGGCGGTGCGGCTCGCCAGGCCGAAGGGCTATCACCTGCGGCTCGTGAACTTCGGCTGCGCCGGGGCGACGACGGCATCGGTGCTGCACTCCCCCGGTTGCGTCACGCATTACCTCGGCCCGGGCGCCCCGAACTACAGGCAGACCCAGGCCGACGCAGCCGTCGCATTCCTCAAGGGGCATCGCGGCCAGGTCGCGCTGATCACCGTCTCGCTCGGCGGGAACGACGTCACCCACTGCCAGACTGCGGCGAACGTCGTGTCCTGCGTGACCTCGGCGCTCGCAGTCATCCGGCGCAACCTCGGCACTCTGGTGCACCGGCTGCGTTCCGCGGCCGGACCGGGCACCACGATCGTCGGGACGACGTACCCGGACATCTTCCTCGGACGCGCGCTCGTGCACGACGCCGCCGACCAACGCATCGCGAACCTGTCCATCCTCGGGTTCCGCGGCCTCATCAATCCCGCTTTGCAGTCGGTGTACGCAGCGGTCCACGGCAAGTTCGCCGACGTCACCGCGGCGACCGGCGCATACATCCCGCTGAGCAAAACGACCGCGCTCGCGCCGTACGGCACCGTTCCGGTCGCAGTCGCCGACGTATGCCGGCTGACCTACTTCTGCCAGTACGAGGACATCCATCCCCGCACTACCGGATACGCGATCATCGCCCGACTGGTCGTCGGCCTGCTGCCGAAGCGCTAAAACTTCGCCGCGAGCCGTTCGAGCATGGTGGTGTTGCGCGCCGTTGTCGGGTTGTCCGGGAGCGCTTCGAGCCACCGTCGCGGACCCAGTGTCGTCTCGGGCGAGCGCGAGCGGATGAGCCAGTGGATGTCACGCCCGATGACCACGACCTCGTCGTGATCGTTGGTCAGCGCTTCCACACGACGCTTGTCGGCAGCCGACATCGGCCGCAGTGTCATCAGTGCGAAGTGCGTGTGCCCGGTCGCGATCGTCCCGAACGGCTTGTCGCTCGCGAGTGCGCGCACCTGCCGCGACGTGCGCACGAAGGTGGTGAGTTCCATGCCGAACTCGTCCTCCAACGCGGCACGGATCGGCGCTTCGTGACCAGCGGCCGGACCGGAGGCGGTGAACAGCAGATTGCCGGAGTTCACGAAGCTGCTCACCTCGGCATAGCCGAGCCGGTCGAGCACCTCGCGAGCCTGTGCCATCGCCACCCGGCGCGAGCCGACGTTGACCGCGCGGAGGAACGCGACGTAACGCGCCATCGGCTACGTCTCAGGGCAGATGCGGCGCGATGTCGGCCGCTGCCTCGTCGCCGTAGGACTCCGCGAGGCGCTCGGCGAAATCGGCCGGCTTGACCTGGTACTCCTGCGTGCCGACGGTCTCGAGGACGAGGGTCGCCAGCAGGCTGCCGACCTGGGCCGCGCGCTCCCACGACAGTCCCCACTCGCGCGCCATCAGGAGTCCCGCGCGGAATCCGTCGCCGACTCCGGTCGGGTCGGCCTTCCCCCGCTCCTTGGCAACGGGCACGCGCACCGGCTCGAGGTCACGGCCGACGATCTCGACGCCCTTCGAGCCGAGCGTCGTCACCCGCACGTTCACCATTGCCATCACGTCGGCCTCGGACCGTCCGGTCTTCGACTCGAGCAGGCTCTTCTCGTACTCGTTCGTGAACAGGATGTCGGCACCGTCGATGATGCCGAGCATCTGCTCGCTGGTCATGCGGGCGATCTGTTGCGAGGGGTCGGCCGCGAACCGGTAGCCGAGCTCGCGGCACTCGGCGCTGTGCTGGGCCATCGCCGCGGGGTCGTAAGCACTGATCAGCGCGAGGTGTGCCCCCGTCTTGTCCCACGCGTCCCGCAGCGCGATCTTGGCCGCCTCGGCCATCGCACCGGCGTAGAACGAACCGATCTGGCACATCTGCTCATCGGTCGTGCACACGAACCGTGCAGTGTGGTGGTCGGGCGAGACGTAGACGTAGTCGCAGTTCACGCCGTTGTCGGTGAGCCAGCGGCGGTAGTCGTCGAAGTCGGCGCCGACTGCGCCGATCAGCACCGGCTCGCCGCCGAGCTGGGCCATGCCGTAACAGATGTTCGGGGCGACGCCGCCGCGCCGGATCACGAGGTCGTCGACGAGGAACGACAGCGACACATTGTGCAGCTGATCGGCGACCAACTGCTCGGTGAACTTGCCTGGGAAGTGCATCAAGTGGTCGGTCGCGATCGACCCGGCTACCAGAACCGGCACGGCAAGCACCTACCTCAGCTGAGTGCGAACACGACGACGGCCGGGCCCGCTGTCACAGGACCCGGCCGGTCAGGTGCGAGAACTATCCGCAGAACGAGTTGCCGCAGGCGCAGCCGCCCGAGGCGTTCGGGTTGTCGATGGTGAAGCCCTGTTGCTCGATCGTGTCGGTGAAGTCGATCGTGGCACCGCCGAGGTAGGGCGCGCTCATGCGGTCGACGACAACCGGGACGTTGCTCAGATCGAGTTCGAGGTCACCGTCGAGGCTGCGCTCGTCGAAGAAGAGCTGGTACTGCAGTCCCGAGCAGCCACCCGGCTGAACGGCGACGCGCAGCCGCAGATCGTCACGGCCCTCTTGGTCCAGCAGCGCGCGCACCTTGACAGCGGCGCCTTCGGTCAGTGCCAAGGACGGCGCGATCTGCTCAGGTGCGCTCGTCAGCTCGACGGATGTGGACTCAGTGGTGGTCATCAGACTCCCAGCTCAACTCGGGTACAGCTCCCGGACTCTTTGGGCGATAACGAACCCATCCGGGACAGCTATTCCATGGTAACCGTTGTTCGCGCGACGGCGGGCCGATCGGGCGGACTCGGGCGGGGGCGGCGCCGCCACGTAGTCTCAGCGGTGTGAATCTGGGGAAGCGTCGCGCCGAGGTCGAGCCGGAAGCCGAGGCCGTGTCCGACACGCCGGTCGAGACGCCGGCTGCCGGCAAGGGACGGCCGACACCGAAGCGCCGCGACATCGTCGGTCAGCGTGGGCCGGTGTCCGCGCCGAAGACCCGCAAAGAGGCCTATGCACGCCAGAAGGAACTGGCCAAGGCGCAGAAGACGGCCCGCAGCACCCCCACGAAGAACCTCACCGTCGCCCAACGCCGCGAACTGCTGCGCCAGGGCGACCCGTCCGTGTTGCCGCGCCGCGACCAGGGCCAGACCCGCAAGCTGGCGCGTGACTACGTCGACTCGCACCGGATGTTCAGCAACTACCTGCTCGTGCTGTTCCCGCTGATCATCGTCGGATACGCCCTGCCGATCCTGCAGATCGCCGTCCTCGTGCTGTTCATCGCACTGCTCGTCGAGTGGTACCTCACCGGCCGCCGCATCGTGGGCATGGCCCGCGAGCGCTACGGCAAGACCGAGGGCGGGCCGATGACGATCGGTTTCTACGCCGGCTCGCGGGCCTACCTGCCGCGCCGCTGGCGCCTGCCTGCGCCGCAGGTCGAGCGCGGCGCCGAGATCTGATCTCAAGGAACTCTCAAGTCGGACGTCGCCCGGCCGATGAAGGGGTGGATGAACGGCGTCCCTTCTCCCCAGGGTGTTCTGCAGCAATCGAGCCGTAGCGGAACTCGCGTCGCCCCCGAGGTCATCGAGATGGCGGCGCCGGCCACCATCGTCCGTCACGCCGCACGAACCGTGCTGCTCAGCTCCGTGCTGCCGATGGCGGCGTTCTATCTGGCCCTCGACGGGTTCGGACTGACCGCGGCGATCTTCGTGGCGCTCGCCTGGTACTACGGCGCAGTGGGGGCGCGGTTGCTGCGCCGCCGCCCGATCGTCGGGGCGATGCTCCTGGGCGCCGGGCTCATGACGGTGCGCGCTGCAGTCGCGATGTGGACCGGCAGCGCGTTCGTGTTCTTCCTGCAGCCCGTCGCCGGCACCATTGCAACCGCGACGTCCTTCGCGCTCACCGCGCTGGCCGGCCGCCCGCTCGTGGAACGGCTCGCGCACGACTTCGTACCGGTACCGCCGGAGCTGTCGCATCGGCTGCGCGCGAACCAATTCTTCAACTACACCTCGCTGATGTGGGCTCTCGTGTACGGGATCAACGCGGCAGGCACGGTGTGGCTGCTCGTCTCCTCGTCGCTGGAGTCGTTCATGCTGATGAAGACGCTGCTGTCACCACTGCTGACCGGCGTCGCCGTCGCGGCTACGTATCTCGTCCTGCGCCGCGCGCTGCGGCGCGAGGGCGTGCGCCTGCGCTGGGGCTCAGCCGCTGCCGTCTAGATAGGCAAGCACGGCGAGCACCCGACGGTTGTCGTCCTCGGACTGCGGTAGTCCCAGCTTCATGAAGATGCTGTTGGTGTGCTTGCTGACGGCCTTCTCGGTGACGTACATCCGCGCCGCGATCGCAGCGTTCGAGCGGCCCTGCGCCATGAATTCGAGGACTTCGCGTTCGCGCGCGGTCAGCGTCGCGATCGGCTGATCGGACGCGCGCCGGCTCAGCAGTTGCGCCACGACCTCGGGATCCATGGCCGTCCCGCCGGCGGCGACCTGTCGCACCGCGTCGATGAACTGGTTGACGTTGAAGACTCGGTCCTTGAGCAGGTATCCGACACCGCCGGACCGGTCGGCGAGCAGTTCGCGCGCGTAGAGCTGTTCCACGTACTGCGACAGGACGAGGACGGGCAGTCCGGGGATCTCGGCGCGGGCCTGGATCGCGGCGCGCAGCCCCTCGTCGGTGAATGTCGGCGGCAGCCGCACGTCCACCACCGCGACGTCGGGACGGTGGGTGAGCAGTGCGCGTAACAGGGACGGGCCGTTGTCGACGGCCTCGACGACCTCGAAGTCGTGCGCTTCGAGCAGGCGGATCAGCCCGTCCCGGAGGAGGGCGAGGTCTTCGGCGAGGACGGTGCGGAGACGGGTGCGCACGGCAGCACCATAGCCAGTCTCGTCGGCCCGCCGGGCGGACTTTCCAGCTCGAGGGTCCCGTCGAAGGCGGCCAACCGTCGTTGGATCCCGCGCAAACCGGTGCCGGCGCCGGGGTCGGCACCGCCGATGCCGTCGTCGGCCACCGTCAAGTGCAACCGCTCGCCGGTCAGGCTCAGCTCGATCGTTGCGGTGGTGGCGCCACTGTGTTTGATCACATTCGTGAGCGCCTCGGCGACCACGAAGTAAGCCGCTGATTCGAGCGGTGCCGACAACCGCCCGGACGTCGAGTCGGTGACGGTCACCGGGATCGGTGCGGCGAGGGACAGGGCTTGGACTGCGCCGCCGAGGCCGCGATCGGCCAGCACCGGTGGATGGATGCCGCGGACGAGGTCGCGCAGTTCCGACAATGCGGTGCTCGACGAGGTGCGGGCCTCGGCGAGCAGCGCGCGCGCCTGGTCGGGATCGGTGACGAGTTGTTCCTCGGCCATCGCCAGGCTCATGCCCAGCGCGACCAGCCGGGCTTGCGCGCCGTCGTGCAGGTCGCGCTCGATGCGACGCAACTCGGCGGCCTGCGCATCGACGGTTTCGGTCCGGGTCTCGGTGAGGTGCTCGACGCGCTGGGCCAGCCGGCTCTTCTCCGACTCGGCCAGCAATACGCAGTCGAGATGTGCGTGAGCGCTCGCCGCAACGCCTGGCGGCAACCACCAGAAGATCAGGTCGAGGATGCCTTCGACGAGGGCGATCACCGACAGCACGAGCCCCAGTGTCGCGTCCGCGAACAGCCACAGCAGGTCGCGACGGACTGCAGGATCGGCAGCCAGTGCGCCTATGCGTGCGAGGAGGCTGCCGGTCGGCCGACGCAGGTACGGCGACGGGATCGTGCGCCCGATCAGACCGCCGGAGTAGCGCCGCCGGTGCTCGGCGAGCACCCGGGTGGCGCCGAGCGCCACGACGAGGACGGGAATGCCGACCCACACGGTGACCAGCGCGGTTCCGACCGCCACGGCGATGAACAGCACCAGGCTCAGAATCGACGTCACGAGCGTCGTGGCCGACCAGACCAGCAGGACGGACCGGCGGCGCAGGGATGTCAGCACCCGTTCATCGTGACGCACGCACGGCCGCTTCGAGGTGGGGAAAACTCCACTCCGGTCGGGGATCTGGGTCCAATGTTTCGCCGCGCGCACGGCGGGATGGTCTGATCATGACCACAACACAGCGCCCGATCACCACGCAGCGCCGGACCGTCCGAGTCGCACGGTGGAGCGCAACTCATCCCTGGCGAGCCGTCGCCCTGTGGCTCGTCTTCGTCGCAGGCTGCATCGCGATCGGAAGCGCGGTCGGCCTGCATCAACAGAGCTCCTCCGACGGTCGAGTAGGCGAATCGGGACGCGCGGCGCAGTGGATCGACGCCGCCCATCTCCAGGGCCACGACAGCGAGAACGTGCTCGTCACCGCACGCGCCGGCCGGCTCGACCCGGCACAGGCGCGGGCCGCGATGACCGCCGTCGTCGCACGTATGTCGCGCCTGCACGCCGACGTGCTGACGGTCGGGCGGCCGGTCACAGCGTCCGACGGGCGGGCGCGCACGGTGCAGATCACGCTGACCGACAACGGCAGCGTCGATCCGGTGCTGGCCGCTACGCACGCCGTCCAGCAGCGGTTCCCGTCGCTACGCGTCGAACAGGTCGGTTCGGTTTCACTCGACCAGGCAGTCAACGATCAGGTCGCGCAAGACCTGTCATCGGCGGCGACGTTCAGCCTTCCGGCGACGCTCGTGATCATGCTCATCGCCTTCGGCGCGATCATCGCTGCCGGAGTCCCGCTGCTGCTGGCGTTGTCAGCGGTCGGGGCGGCCACCGGGTTGTCCTCGCTGGTCTCGCACGTGATCCCCGACTCGGGATCGACCTCCGCGATGATCTTGCTGATGGGCATGGCGGTAGGCGTCGACTACTCGCTGTTCTACGTGAAGCGGGCCCGCGCCGAACGACACAGTGGGCGGAGCAAGCTCGAAGCGATCGAGATTGCGGCCGAGACATCCGGGCACTCGGTGCTCGTGTCGGGCGCCGCCGTGATTGTGTCGATGCTCGGTCTGTTCCTCGCCGACGACGTCACCTTCGACTCGCTGGCGGCAGGATCGATCATCGTCGTCGCAGTTGCCGTGCTCGGCTCGCTGACCGTGTTGCCCGCACTGCTCGTGCTGTTGGGCAAGGGCATCGATCGTCCGCGAGTGCCGGTGTTGTGGCGCTGGACGATGAGCACCCGTGAACCGCGGCTGTGGCCGGCGCTGCTGCGGCCGTCGCTGCATCACCCGGTACGCACACTTGTGATCGCCGTCGTTGCGCTCGGTGCCGTCGCGGTACCCGCCCTCGGGCTCACTCTCGCGTCGGACAGCGCACGATCGCTGCCGTCGTCGATCGGCGAGAAGCAGACCCTCGATCGGCTCAATGCCGAGTTCCCGAGCCATCAGGCGTCGTCCGACATCGTGGTCCGCGCAAGCGCTGCGCAGTCCACGGAGATCACCGGCCGTCTCGAGCGGCTCGCCGTTCGTCTCGCGCACGACCCGCGGTTCGTCGGACGTGGTCAGCTGCGCACCTCGCGCGACGGCACCGTCCACCTGCTCAGCGTCGACGCGCCGTTCGACGCTGAATCGTCCCAGGCACGAGCGGGCGTCGATCGGCTGCGCGCCGATCTCGTCCCGACGGCGGTGCGCGGGATTCCCGGCGTGCAATGGGCCGTCGGCGGCGAGACCGCACGCAACGTGGATCAGGACCGCCATGCGGCCGACCGGCTGCCGTGGACGATCGCGTTCGTCGTGCTGCTGACGATGCTCATCATGGGCTGGGTGTTCCGGTCGGCCGCGATCGCGATCGGCACGGCGGTGATGAACCTGCTGTCAGCCGGCGCAGCGTTCGGGGTGCTCGTGCTGGTGTTCCAGCACCACTGGGCCGAGGGTCTGCTCGGGTTCCACTCGACCGGGACAGTCATCAACTGGGTCCCGTTGTTCACGTTCGCCGTGCTGTTCGGATTGTCGATGGACTACCACGTGTTCGTGCTCGGACACATCCGCGAAGCGCAACGGCCGGGGCTGTCGACTGCCGACGCCGTGCGCACCGGGATCGTCCGCTCCGCAGGCACGGTGACGAGCGCGGCGATGGTCATGGTGTCGGTGTTCGCGATCTTCGCCTCGCTGCACATGATCGAGATGAAGGAGCTCGGCCTCAGCCTTGCCGTCGCGGTGCTCGTCGACGCGCTCGTCGTGCGCATCGTCATCCTGCCCGCGTTCTTGATGCTGCTCGGCGGGCGCACGCCACGCACGGCGGGTCGAACCGGTGCGCGAGCGGGGCGGCGAAGGGCTACTCGTCCGCCAGTGACATCGGTCCGTACACGGCGGAGCCGGCGTCGAGCAGGGTGACCTGCGCGATGCCGGCTTCGGCCAGTTCACGGAAGTGCTCGCCGAGCCACGATTCGGCGTCGGCCTGGCTGGCGTGCGCCGGACCGGCCGGAGTGTCGACTTCGTCGACGACTGCGCCGGATGCGTCCTCGTACCGCCACGTCCATGTCACGTAGCCGACACTAGTTTGACGCTGACGGACGGGTGTGATGGGGTGAGCGCGATCCACCGCCCGACGCAGGGGAAGCCGGTCCGAGTCCGGCACTGACCCGCAGCCGTAGGTCCCGAACAGGGACGAGTCGGAATGCCTGCCCCGGGTGCTTCGTCCATCACCGTCGAGGTCTGCGGTGCAGGGTACGAGTGGCCCCCGTTCTGCGGGGCCACCCTGACTCGAGCCACAGCCGCCCAACCAAGGGGCTGCTCCGATGCTTGCTCAGATGTTCTCGTCACGATCTGCTCGTCCACTCGCGCTGGCCACGGCCGGCGCACTCGTCGCCGTCGGTCTGTTCGCTGCACCAGCAGGCGCGGCGACCCCGCAGACCACGACGTCGCCGGCGAAGGCCGCGGCCGGCTGGCTCGCCCAGCAGTTCACGAATCACTTCGACTACGCGGGCAGCACCTTCTTCGACGGCGGCACGACTGCCGACGCGATCTTCGCGCTGTCGGCGGCCGGCGTCGGCAAGGACAAGATCGACTCGGCGATGACGTACTTCGCCAAGCACGTCGACGACTACACCTCGTTGCACGACAAGTCCGGCAAGCCCGGCCCGTACGACGGCTCGGTCGCCAAGGCCGCGGTTGCCGCGCTGGTCGCCGGCGTCGACCCCACGCACTTCGGCGGCTACAACCTGCTGCACGCGCTCAAGCACGACCAGTGCACGGCGCCGTCCCAACCGAAGAACAGCAAGGACACCAAGACGCCTGTTTGCCCCGCAGCCGGGGCCGCACGCAACATCTACTCCAGCGTCTCCGAGTCGCTCGCGATCGTCGCCGAGGCCCGTGGGGCGGCGAAGTACGGATCGACGTTCGCGCCGGACGGACCGGCTCTGAGTTACTTCCTGTCGTTGCAGTGCGCCAGCGGTGGATTCACGGTGGACACGGTCGGCGGGGCACACTGCGTCGGCGATCCGGACGCCACCGGCTACGCGATGATGGCGCTGCGAGGCCGCCGGCCATCAGACGTCCTCGCTCGATCGCGCCGCGCAGTGGTTGCAGAAGATCCGCAACGCGGACGGCTCGTGGACGGCACAGCACGTCCACAACGTCGACTCGACCGGGCTGGCCGCGGCAGCGTTGCGCGCGCACGGCGTCGCCACCGGACGGTCGGCGGCGTGGCTGGCCTCGCAGCAGGTCGAGACCGGCCCGACGGTCGGCGCGGGTGCGACACGGGGTGCGCTGAAGTACAACGGCGCATTCGACGCGGCGTCGTCAGTGAAGGCGACGGCCGACGGCATCATCGGCATGGTCGGTCGCGGCAGTCTCGCCACGCTGTCCGACGCGTCCGCGGCTTCCGGCACGCCGGTGCTCGCGTTGGAGCCGGGGACGGCACAGCACAAGCGCGTCGTCGCGGGCCGGGAGCAGACGGTGAGCGCGACGGGATTCGCCGCACACGAAACGGTCGGCGGCGTGCTGCACCCGGGTGGCCGCTCAGTGGGCTCCGCGCGCGCCGACACGAACGGCACCGTGAGCCTCACCTTCACCGTGCCCCGGTCGGCGACCGGAACCCGTTCGGTGGTGCTGACCGGCGTGCGGAGCGGGCTGCGCACCGAGACGGCGTCCTTCCACGTCGCGGTGGCGTCGAGCCACGCTCCCGGCGTACCCGCCGGCCCGCCCACCACCGCTACGGGCGAGCCATCACTGGCTGACACCGGACGCGACTCACGCCAGACGGTGCTCGAGCTCGCCATCGGGCTCGGTCTGATCGTGACCGGCGCGCTCGCGCTGCTGATCGGGCGGCGGCGCGCCGAATGAGATCCGTACTGACGTTGCTGGCGGCCACTGCTCTCGCAGGCGCTGCCGTGGTCGCCGGCGCGTCGCCGGCGAGCGCCACAGCGCGCCACGTCGGCGTCGTCGTGCGCTACGCGAACGGGCACGTGTCGGCCGGCTGCACGACGGTCGGTGGCAGCGGGCTGCAGGTGCTCGGGCGCAACCACACCGTCACGATGGGCACCCAGCAGTACAGCGGCTTCGTCCTCAGGATCGACGGCACCGGCACATCGCGTCCGGACAACACGCACTACTGGTCGTACTGGCATTCGGGCGGGCACGGCGGGTGGACGTACGCCAGCTCGGGTGCGGGGTCGTACACGCCGCGGGCGGGGACGGTCGAGGGCTGGTCGTACGTGAACGGCCAGAGTTCCGCACCCAAGCCGAGGTCGTACACCTACGCCGGCCTGTGCGGACATCTCGATCCGGCGCCGGCACCGAAGACCGCACCGTCGTCGACAACCGCGTCGACGGCACCGTCGAGCGCGCGACCGACGCACAGCCTTCCCCCGCAGATGGCAACGCCGCTCGCGCCGACGCACCGTCCGACCACTACCCGGACCCGGACAAACGCCAACGTCGCACCGCCGCCACCCCCGCGCCGGCACACGTCCGTCCCCGCACATTCGTCGAGCGCGACGGCGACCCGCTCACCGCGCCATCCGCTCGCGACCCGATCGGCCACGACGGCACCGACGCGGCACTCCGATCCGACGACCGCCGCGCCGAGCCCGGTCGCAAAAACGACCGACTCGTCGTCATCTGCCGCGTTGCCCGCGATCGGTGCACTCGTCGTCGTTGCCGCGCTCGGGATCACCGCGTGGCTCGTCGCGCGACGCCGCACCGGCTGAATGATGCACGCGGCGCCACGACTGCTGCACCCGGCTGCATGGTGGCTGTGGGCGCTCTCGCTGGCGTACGCGTCGATGCGTACCAACCAACCGCTGCTGTTGCTGGCGATCGCAGCTGTCGCCGCGCTGGTGGTCGGCGCGCGACGCGGACGGGCACCGTGGGCACGCGCGTACGGGCTGCTGCTCAAGCTCGCACTGCTGACCATCGTCGTCACGGTGCTGCTGCAGGTGTTGCTCGGCGCACGCTACCCCGGCCACACACTGGTCACCCTGCCCGCCGTGCCGTTGCCGAGCTGGCTCGGCGGCATCTCGCTCGGCGGCCCGATCACCGGTGAGGCGCTGCTGAACGCGTTCGTCTCCGGGTTGCGGCTCGCGGTGTTGATCACGTGCTTCGGCGCCGCGAACGCACTCGCGCATCCTGCTCGCCTCGCGCGGATCCTGCCGGCGGCGTTGTACGAGGTCGGGGTGGCGATCGTGGTCGCGCTGACCTTCGTGCCGCAGTTGGCCGAATCTCTCGTGCGCGTGCGCTCCGCGCAGCGGCTGCGCGGTCGCTCGATTACTGGCCTGCGCGGGTTGCGTGGCGTCGCAGTGCCCGTTCTCGAAGAAGCACTGGAGCGCGCGATTTCTCTTGCTGCGTCTATGGATTCGCGCGGCTACGGTCGCCGCGCCCACCTACCCGCGTTGACCCGGCGGTTGTCCGGCGGCGGCGTGCTGATCGGCCTGGGTGCGGCAGTAGCCGGCACGTATCAGGTCATCTCGGCAGGTGGCGGGCATCGGCTCGGTGTCGCACTGCTCGGCGGCGGGACGTTGTTGGCGATCGTGGCCGGGTTCGTCGCCGGGCGTCGCGTGCAGCGCACCCGCTACCGGCCCGACCCGTGGCGCGGCCCGGAGTGGCTCGTGGTCGCATGCGGCGCCTTCGTCGCGGTGACTTACACCGTCGACGTGCACGACGCCCTCACCGAGGGCGTCGTGTTGGCATGGCCGACACTGCACGTCGTGCCGTTCCTCGCGACGCTCGTTGCAGCCGTCCCCGCGTTCGCGACACCGGACGTCCCGACGGGCGTGCCCGTTGTGCCACAGGTCGTGCCGGCGTGATCGACTTCGAGAACGTCACCATCCGCTATGCAGGCGCCGACGAGCCCGTGCTGCGCGACGTGACCGTGCACGTTCCCGAGGGCGAGTTGTGTGTCGTCGTCGGCAGCACCGGCAGCGGCAAGTCGACGCTGCTCGGTGCCGTCAACGGCCTCGTCCCGCACTTCACCGGCGGTCGGCTGTCGGGACGGGTGCGCGTCGACGGACGTGACACCCGCACACACCCGCCGCGCGAACTCGCGGATGTGGTCGGCGTGGTCGGCCAGAACCCGGCGGCCACCTTCGTCGCCGACACGGTCGAGGACGAGCTCGCGTACACGATGGAATCGCTCGGCGTCGCGCCCGAGGTGATGCGCCGTCGCGTCGAGGACACGCTCGATCTGCTCGGCCTCGTCGACTTGCGCGCTCGAGCTGTGTCGACGTTGTCCGGAGGCCAGGCGCAGCGAGTCGCGATCGGCGCGGTGCTCACTGCGCATCCGCGCGTGCTCGTGCTCGACGAACCGACGTCGGCACTCGACCCGGCCGCCGCCGAGGACGTGCTCGCGGCCGTGCAACGCCTCGTCCACGACCTCGGTCTCACCGTGCTGATGGCCGAGCACCGACTCGAACGCGTCGTGCAGCACGCCGATTCGTTGCTGTGGTTGCCCGGCGACGGGACGGCGATCCGCGACGAGCCGGCGGCGATCATGCAACGCACGACCAGCACTCCCCCGGTCGTCACGCTCGCGCGTGTTGTGGGGTGGACCCCGCCGCCACTGACCGTGCGTGATGCGCGTGGCCCGGCCAGGTCGCTGCGCGAACGCCTGCCGGCTGTGCCGGTCGCCGTGGCCGAACCGCCGTTGGGTGCCGTGACGGCGCACACCGTCAAGCTGACCGTCCGTTACGGCTCGCTCGTTGCGCTGCGCGCGGTCTCACTGTCGGTGCGCGCCGGCGAGATCATCGCGCTGATGGGACGCAACGGCGCGGGCAAGTCGACACTGCTCGGCGCGCTGTGCGGACTGGTGACGCCGAGCGCCGGCAACGCCCGCGTCGCCGACCGCGACCCGACCAGGCTGAAGGGTCGCGAGCTGATCCGGCACGTCGGGCGTCGTCCCGCAGCAGCCGGGCGATCTGCTGTACGCCGACACGGTCGCCGAGGAGTGCCGCACCGCCGACCGCGAGGCGGGCGTCCCGGCCGGCACGACCGCGAACCTGCTCATCCGACTGGCCGGCGAGCTCGACGTCCGGCTGCATCCGCGCGATCTGTCCGAGGGCCAACGGCTCTGTGTCGCGCTGGCCGTCGTCCTCGCCGCGGCGCCGCCGGTGTTGTTGCTCGACGAACCGACGCGCGGGCTCGATTATCCCGCCAAGGCACGCCTGGCTACGACGTTGCGCGAGCTCGCCGAGAGCGGACACACCGTGGTGCTCGCAACGCACGACGTCGAACTCGCCGCCGAGGTCAGCGCGCGCACTGTCGTGCTCGCCGACGGCGAGGTCGTCGCCGACGGCCCGAGCCGCGACGTCGTCACGCAGTCGCCGGTGTTCGCGCCGCAGGTCGCGAAGGTGCTGGCGCCGCTGCCGTACCTGACGGTCGGCGATGTCGAACGCTCGCTTGCGGCCGAACGCCGCTCGCGGAGCGAACCGCACGACCACGAGGCGATGACGTGAGCCGCGCGCTGGAACTGAGACCCCGCGCCCTCGCCGCCATCGTCGCCGTGACCCTCGTCGGTATCGGGGCGTTCGTGTGGCCGCTGGTGCTGGGCTTCTCGGCCACCGACTCCGGTCACGACCGCGACGCCCCGTGGGTGTTCTTGATCATGCTGCCGCTGCTGCTGCTCGTCGTTGCCGCCGAGATCGCGGACGGCGGCATGGACGCGAAGGCCGTCGCCCTGTTGGGTGTGCTGTCCGGAGCGTGTGCGGTGCTGCGTCCGATCACCGGTGGCGTCACCGGCGTGCAGTTGATGTTCTTCCTGCTCGTTCCCGCCGGCCGCGTATTCGGGCCCGGATTCGGCTTCGTGCTCGGCAACGTCGCGATGTTCGCGTCTGCAGCACTCACGGGCGGCGGCGGTCCTTGGCTGCCGTTCCAGATGCTCGCCGCGGGGTGGGTCGGAATGTTCGCCGGTTGCCTGCCACCCCTGCGCGGACGGGCCGAACTGGTGTTGCTCGCCGCGTACGGCTTCGTGGCCGGCGTCGCGTACGGGTTCGTGCTCAACCTGTGGTTCTGGCCGTTCGGTACGACCGGGACGGGCGCGGGCGCGGCAGTCACGTTCGTCCCGGGCGGCGCGGTGCTCGACAACCTGCGGCGCTGGCTCGCGTTCAGCACGTCGACGAGCCTCGGCTTCGACATCCCGCGCGGCCTGGCGACCGCGATCGCACTGCTGCTCGTCGGACGTCCGGTCCTGCTCGCATTACGGCGGGCCGCACGACGAGCAGCCTTCGACGCGGTCCCCGAATTTCACGCCCTAGGCTGAGCCGCGTGGATCTCGTCGCTGCAGGTGCGGACATCGATTGGCCCGACAGCGAGGCCGGTACCGCACTGCGTGAGCAGCTGGGCGACGCCGCCGACTACGGCCATCTCGCGCCGCTCGCGCAATGGTGGCGCGCGGTGCGTGCGAACGAGTCACTGCAGCGCCCGCGCGGAGTGTTTCTCGGCGCGCCGGTCAGCGACGTGGTTGCGGCCGCGGCCGACGACGTGCAGGTGACCTGGCGACACGTCGACATCGACGACGGTGATTCCGTCGCCCGTGGCGCGGCGATCGCGGACGAGGAGATCGACGCGGGTTGCGACCTGTTGCTCGTCGCCGCCTCCGGCGCCGGATCCGATGCCGCCGTCGCGGTCTCGGTGCTGACCAACACCGAGCCGGTCAAGGTGCTCGCCCGCGGCGCGGCAGCGACCGATCCCGAGGCGTGGATGGAACGCGCTGTCGCAGTGCGCGACGGTCGGCGCGTCTGCATGCCGTTGCGCTCGGACCCCGACCGCCTGCTCTCCGCGATCGGCAGCGCCCGGCTCGGTGTCGTCGCGGGCATCGTCCTGCGTGCCGCGGCGCGGCGCACTCCAGTGCTGCTCGACGGGCCGGCCGCGACCGCCGCCGCGCTCATCGCCTACGAGGCACAACCGCGCGCCGTGCGGTGGTGGGCCGCCGCCGATCTCGGTTCCGACCCGCTCGAGGAACTCGCGCAGACCCGGATGGGCCAGCAGCCGGTGCTCGGCCTCGGCAGCGGCCTCGGCACCGGTCTCGCCGCGGTCCTCACCGTCCCCGTCATCCGTGCCGCAGCAGCCGTGGGGAACTAGGGTTCGGACGGTGGATACACCGGACGCGGCGGCCGGCGCGGCACCGGACGTCCAGAGCGAGCTTCCCAGCCCGCCTGACCCGACGACGCCGGTGTTGTCGAACTCGGCCCGCGACGCGAACGAGGCTGTCACGTGGGGCGTGCGCGTGGCCGCCGCGTGGACCTGGCGGCTGCTGGTCATCGGCGTCGGTCTCTACGTACTCGGCCATATCTTCCTGAGCGTCGAACTGGTCGCGTTCTCGTTCGTCCTCGCACTGTTCCTGACCGCCGTGCTGCATCCGCTCGAGAGCAGGCTGCGTGCGATTCCCGGGCCTCGGTCGGTGTCCGCCGGGCTCGCGCTGTTGATAGGCGTGCTCGCGCTGGCAGCGATCACAGCATTCGTGACCTGGCAGATCAGTTCGCACTCCGAGCAGCTCGGCAACCAGATCACCGACTTCGTCGAGAAGGTGCGCAACTGGTTGCAGACCGGCCCGCTCCACCTGAAGTCGTCCGACCTCGACAAGCTCGCGAAGAACATCAGCGACGCGGTCAAACGCAATCAGGGCGCGCTGGTCTCCGGCGCGATCCAGACAGTGCGCACCGTGGTCGAGGCGCTCGGCGCGCTGCTGCTGATCCTGCTGTCGACGTTCTTCCTGCTGCGCGACGGCGATCAGATCTGGCGCTGGGCGCTGCGGCTGTTCCCGCGCCAGTCGCAGGAGCGCCTCGACCTCGCCGGACGGGTCGGCTGGCGCACGCTCGGTGGCTACATGCGCGGGCAGGTGCTGATCGCGCTGTTCCACGGCACGTCGGTGACGATCGTGCTGTTCGTCCTGCGCGTGCCACTCGCCGCCGCGCTAGGCGTGTTGATCTTCCTCGGCTCGTTCGTTCCGTTGATCGGCCTGACGATCACCGGCGCGCTGTGCACCGCGGTTGCGCTTCTCGAGCACGGCGTCACCGCGGCGATCGTCGTCGCGGTGTCGATCATCGTTCTCGTCCAGCTCGAGGCCCACCTCCTGCAGCCGTGGATCATGAGCCGCAGCGTCGAGGTGCATCCACTGGCGATTGCACTGTCGGTGCTCACCGGCACGGTTCTCGCCGGCATCGTCGGCGCGCTGCTCGCCGTCCCGTTCGTGGCGTTCGTCAACGCGACCATCCACGCGTTACGCGACACACCGCAGGCCCACGAGGACGGTTTTCCTGTCGCACATCGCGACAACGACACCGGAAAACGCGTCGACCCGGTGGACGTGGAGCGCTCCAAGACGAGCTAGCCGCGGGTGCCGGGGCGGACCGGCGAGGTGTTGACATCGCAACAAATGTCCGCGAAGTTCAAAACACCCGGTGTATTCCCTATGAAAAGGTCTGCGCAATGTCGCGTCGGTTCGTCACCGCCCTGTCCGCACCTGTCGTGGTCGCCGTCGCCGCAGCCACTCTCGCCGCCGCCCCGCCCGCGACCTCGACCAGTCCGCACCAGGGGCACGCACTCGCATCGTCCCCGCAGGTCTCGGTGTCGACCCGGCTGGCCGATCGGCGCGAGGTCGACGCCGGAACGCGGGCGTACTCGATCGGGTTCGAGGACGGCCGGTTCTACGCCAACGGCTGGCACATCACCGGCGAGATGGGTGGTGTCTGGACGCCGCCGATGAAAATGCTCGACGGTGTCTGGTTCGGGCTGGACGGGCAGTGGGTCGGACAGGCCACGAAGTTCTCCAGCGGGTTCGGCTACACCCGCTACGCCCTGCCGAGCATCAGCGGGCTGCAGCTGCAGCGCACCGACTTCGTCCCGGACGGCAAGCGTGGCGCGTTGTTCGGTCTCACCATCACCAACCCTGGTGCCGCCCGGACGACCTCGTTCAAAGTCGACGCGCACAGCGAGCTGATGGGCCAGTGGCCGTGGAGTTCCACCACGAACACGCCCAACGCGAACGAGAACCTGCCCGACCAGGGCACGTACAACGGCAAGGATCTTGTCTTCACCGACAACGGCACGCTCTCGGGCGAGCAGCAGGCCCACCATTACTCCGCGGTCGTAGGCACATCGCTCAAGCCGACCGCCGGCGCGATCGGACACCAGTACTACGGGCCGCAACCGGGGCACCGCTGCACCGGCACCGAGCCGGGTGCGCCGGCCGACCCGAAACCATCAGCGTGTGACGACGGCCCGGCCGGCAACGGCACCGGCGGCGAACTCACCTACAACCTGCATCTCGCTGCGAACAGCACCCGCACGATCTGGCTCGGCGTCGGCGGTTCCGACGTGCGTCAGGCCGACGCCGCCTCGACCCTCGCGTCGCTGCTCAAGGACCCGGTCAAGGAGTTCGACACCAAGATCGCCCAGCGCGACACGCTCAACCGCTGGACGCAACTCAACCTGCCCGGTGACCGCCTCACCCAGCGCGCCATCACGTGGGGCAAGCAGAACATCGCCGACCTGACGCTGAAGGCGAACAACCTCAAGGTCCGCTGGACCAACCAGGGCAAGCAGTACCCGGCCCCGCTGGGCACCGTCCCGTCCGCGAACTGGATCGGTGCGGGGTACCCGGACTACCCGTGGATCTTCGCAACCGACGGCGAGTACACCGCGTTCGCTGCGCTCGCGGTCGGACGGTTCGAGACCATCGAGAACCACATGCGCACGTTGAAGAACGTGTCGGACATCCTCAATCACGGCAGCGGAGTCGTCGTCCACGAGACGGTGTCGGACGGGTCGGTCTACTTCGGCCACGACTCGAAGACCAACAACGGGGACGGCACGTTCACCAACGACTTCAACACCGACGAGACGGTGAAGTTCCCGAGCATCGTCGACCTGATCTGGCGGTGGACGGGCGACAACAAGTTCCGTGACCAGATGTACGGCTTCGCCAAGCGCAACCTGCACTACGTCGTCAACAAGCTCGACGCCGACCACGACGGGTGGCCCGAGGGCAGCGGCAATGTCGAGCTCACCGGAATGGGCAGCGAGAAGCTCGACAACGCCGCCTACCTGATCCGCGGGCTGTACGACCTGGCCGACCTCGCCCAGTCGAAGCACGACGCCACGACGCAGAAGTGGGCGCTGTCGCACGCGAACGCGTTGGCCAAGAAGTTCGAGAAGGCCTGGTGGGACGCGGCCGCCAAGCAGTACGCCGACTCGCTGAAGGATCCGGGCAACCACAAGCTGTATCAGAAGCACTGGATCGGCGTGGTCCCGATGGAGGCCGAGCTGCACCACGGCAACAACAGCGTGCCGGGACTGGCACCGTTCCAGCGCGGCAACACCGCGCTGGCCGGACGCGAGAACGGGTGCTTCAGCGGGAGCCGGCCGCTCAACCGCGGGCTGTTCCACACCGGCTGCAAGAGCAGCTACAACGGCACGGGCATCAAGGTCATCTACGGCCTGACCACATCGATCATGGCGGTCGGCGAGGGCAACTACGGCCGGCTCGGCCCCGGTCGCCAGCAGCGCTACCTGCACGCGATCGACGAGACGATGTTCAACGAGCCCGAGACCGGTCACACGCCGGACGAGATGCCGGGCGCGATGCCCGAGACCTTCCCGGCACCCGACCAGGGCGCGAACATCGACCGGTGCTGGACGTGCCGCTCCATGTTCATGCAGGCCTGGGGCAACTACGGCACCGCGTGGTCGGTCGTGCACCAGTGGCTCGGTGTCGACCCGGACCTAGGACGGCACGAGGTCACGTTCGACCCGCAGGTGCCGCAGGGCCAGCACGTGGTGAGCGGCAAGAACATCCGCCTCGGCGACGGCGCTGCGAGCGTCTTCGCATCGCACAGCGGACGGAGCTATCGCACCGTCGTGAACACCTCGCGAAACGTCGGCGCGACGGCGGTGCGCATCGGCGTCACGCTGCCGCGCAACGCCGGGGTCGACAGCGTGCGCATCGACGGGCACACCGCGCACCACTACGTGGTGCGGCGGACCAACCGCGGCCTCGAGGTGCTCGTGCCGACCACCTCCGGCAGGCACACGCTGTCGGTGATGCGCTCGAGCTGACCTTCACCGCACGTGTAGCTCGACGAACGGGGGACGGACCACGCGCACCGCGCTGGTCCGGCCCCGCACGTCGATGGCGACCTCGCTGCCCTCGGCGATGTCCCCGGCGGTGGACAGCAGGGCAAGTCCGATGCCCTTGCGCAGCGTCGGCGAGAACGTGCCGCTGGTGACCTCGCCGATCGGGTCGCCGGATTCGGAGAGCACTCGCATGTGCGCGCGGGGAATGCCGCGGTCGAGCGACTCGAGGCCCCACAGCAGTCGCTGGGCACCGGCCTCGCGCTCGAGGGCGAGTGCCTCGCGTCCCCAGAAGGTGTCCTTCTTCCAGCCGACGGCCCACGTCGAGCGGGCCTGCACGGGACTGATCGACAGCGACAGATCCTGGCCGTGCAGCGGGTACCCGGCTTCGGTGCGCAACGTGTCGCGCGCGCCGAGACCGGCCGGCAGCCCACCGAAGGAGGCGGCCTCGGACACGAGCGCGTCCCACAAGGCCGCGGTGTCGTCCCACCGCGGGATCAACTCGTAGCCGTGCTCGCCGGTGTATCCGGTCCGGCACACCCGCACCGGTGCGTCGCCGAATTCCGCGTCGACGTAGGCCATGTAGTCGAGCTCGGCGGGCAGTCCGAGGGCGCCGAGCACGTCGGCCGAGCGCGGTCCCTGCACGGCGAGCACCCCGTAGTCACGGTGCTGGTTGGTGATCGTGATCGTGTCCGGCGCGGCCGCTTCGAGGCGGCGGACGACCTCGCTGGTGTTCGCGGCGTTCGGGACGAGGAAGACCTCGTCGTCGCCGACCAGATAGGCGATCAGGTCATCGACGACGCCGCCGGTCTCGTCACAGCACAACGTGTACTGCGCCTTGCCAGCGACGATGCGCCCGAGGTCGTTGGTGAGGCATGCGTTCACGAAGTCGCGCGCCCCCGACCCGGCGACGGTCGCCTTGCCGAGGTGTGACACGTCGAAGATGCCGACCGACTCGCGCACGGCGGCATGCTCCTTCAGCACGCCGCCGCCACTGGCCGCGTACTCGATCGGCATCTCCCAGCCCCCGAAGTCGGCGAGCTTCGCGCCGAGCGCGACGTGCCGGTCGTGCAGGGGTGAATGCAGCAGCGCGGTAGCCATGCCAGGCACCTTATTAGGATCCGTCTCATGCCCAAGATGTCGCTCGTCGCTCCGTCCACGACGCTGACAGCCGATGCCGTCGTGATCGGCGTCGTCCAGGGCGAGCAGGGTCCACAGCTCGCGCCCGGTGCCGCTGGGGTGCAGGAAGCACTCGGCGACGCGTCGCTCGTCGACGCGTTGATCGCCGCGGGCGCGAAGGGCAGGCCCGACGAGGTCACCAAGATCCCCACGCTCGGGCTGGCGAAGTTCCCGCTCGTCGTCGCGGCCGGCGTCGGCCCGGCGGTCGAGAACGAGTCGGTGCGACGGGCGGTCGGAGCGGCGTTGCGCAGCCTCGGCGACAAGCGCACCGTGCATGTCGCGATCGACGCGCCGATAACTTCGATCGCCGAAGGCGCGGCACTCGGCGCGTACAAGTTCACCGAGTACAAGTCGACTCCCCCGCCGTCGCGCCTGCGGACGGTGACGCTGTCGGCATCGAGTGACAAGGCGGCGCGCGACGAGCTGAAGCGGGCCGTCGCGATCACGGACGCGATCGCGTTCGTGCGCGACCTCGTGAACACGCCGCCGAACGATCTCTATCCCGCCACGTTCGCCGAGCGCGTCGAGGAGCGTGCCGGCCAGGACGGTCTGTCGATCGAGATCTTCGACGAGCGCATGCTCAAGCGCGGCAAGTTCGGCGCGATCCTCGCCGTCGGGTCGGGATCGTCGCGCCCGCCGCGGCTCGTGCGGCTCATGCACCGTCCCGCGCGGCCGGTCGCCAAGGTCGCGCTCGTCGGCAAGGGCATCACCTTCGACTCCGGCGGGCTCAACATCAAGCCGGGCCTCGGCATGGCCTGGATGAAGTCGGACATGGGCGGTGCGGCAGCCGTCGTCGGCGCGACGCTGGCCTGCGCGGCGCTGAAGATCCCGGTCGAGGTCACCGCGACCGTCCCGATGGCCGAGAACATGCCCTCAGGGGCGGCGTACCGCCCGTCCGACGTGATCACGATGCGCGGCGGCCGCACCGTCGAGGTCTCGGACACCGACGCCGAGGGCCGGCTGATCCTCGCCGACGCGATCGTGCGGGCGTGTGAGGACGAGCCCGATTACCTGATCGAGGCGTCGACGCTGACCGGCGCGCAGCTCGTCGCACTCGGCTCGCGGATGATCGGCGCGATGGGCGACGAGGCCTGGCGCGACCAGGTGGCCGCCGCCGGCAACTCGGTCGGCGAGCTCGTGTGGCCGATGCCGATCCCCGAAGAGCTGCGTCCCGCCCTCGACTCACCGGTCGCCGACATCGCGAGCCTGACCGGCGACAAGTGGGGCGGCATGCTCGTCGGTGGCGCGTTCCTCGGCGACTTCGTCGCCGACGGAGTGCCGTGGGTGCATCTCGACATCGCCGGCCCGGCGTTCAACCAGGGCAAGCCGTTCGGCTACACCCCCAAGGGCGGCACCGGCGCCGGCGTCCGGACCATCGTCGCGAGCATCGCCGAACTCGCCGCGCAGTAACCGGTGTGCCGCGCTCAGCGCGGCACAGTCGCCGTCGGCTGCTTCGTCGTAGCGCGTGCCGACCGGCGCGACAGGGCCCGTTCGGCCAACCGCCAGCGGGCATGCAGGTTGCGGTAGGCGCGCTCGCGGACCCGCTCGGCGTTGACGGCCGTCCAGGCGCACACCAGAGCGAGCGGGATCTCGGCGAACACCGCCAGGAACAGCGCGATCAGGAACTCGCCGCCGCGCGAGGTGGTGACGTCGAACCACGCGTCGATCACGAACATCGCTGCGGCCACCGCGGCCACCGGTCCGGTCGCGGGATGGCGGCGGAATGCCGCAACGGCCAGCGCAGCGAGGACGAGCACCATCGCGCAGTCGAATCCGACCCAGGCGACGTTGTAGTGCGCGGTGCGCGACCGCTCAGGCAGCGTCATCGCGAGGTAGACGATCCACGGCAGCATGCCGAGCACCGCGCAGATCGCCGCCGGCGCCAGCCACCGCGGCAGGTGCGTCGTACTCCGCGGTCCGCGGTGCAGCGCCTGTTCGACCGTGTCGACGACCGAGGTGTCCGGCAGCTCCTCCGGTGGGGCCTCCGGCAACTCCTCCGGCCGGGCCTCGACCGGACGGACGTCGGTCACGGGACCTCGCCGGCCTTGCGTCGCTCGGTCCACTGCCGCATGCGTTGGGGATACCCAACTCGCTCGACCTCGTACAGCGGCACGCGGTGTTTCTTAGCAAACGAATTCGCGCCGCTCATGCCGTCGATGCGTCGCCGCGTCCACTCCCCCGTCGAGGCGACGAGGACGAGGGTCGTCTCCGTGACGGCCGTCCGCGGCTCGAGGTACGCCTCGACGCCGTCTCGCGTGCGCACGAAGTCGACCAGATGGTCGAGGTCCGCCGAGTCTGCGGTGCGCAACGTCCCAGCGCGTCCTTTGCGTCGCCGAGGCAACCAACCCATCAGTGAATCGTGTCATCTGCCGCTGTGCACCGCCTGTCCAGAGCCGAAGTTGGCGCTAGTGCCAAGATGGACAGCAGTCCCCGAGCACAGGAGTAGCAGTGTCCGACAACCAGTCCGATCTCGTCATCCTCGGCGGCGGCAGCGGCGGGTATGCCGCGGCGCTGCGGGCAGCAGAGCTCGGCAAGTCAGTCGTCCTCATCGAGAAGGACAAGGTCGGCGGCACCTGCCTGCACCGCGGCTGCATCCCGACCAAGGCGCTGCTGCACGCGGGCGAGATCGCCGACAGCACCCGCGAGAGCGCGAACTTCGGCGTCAACGCCACCCTCGAGGGCGTCGACATGGCCGGCGTGCACAAGTACAAGGACGGCGTCATCGGCAAGAACTGGAAGGGCCTGCAGGGATTGATCAAGTCCCGCGGCATCCAGACGATCGAGGGCGAAGGCAAGCTGGTCGGCCCCAAGACCGTTCAGGTCGGCGACGACACGTACACCGGCGCGAACGTCATCCTCGCCACCGGCTCGTACTCGCGGACGTTGCCCGGTCTCGACCTGGACGGGCAGCGCGTCATCGCGTCCGAGCACGCGCTGCAGCTCGACCACGTCCCGGCAACCGCGATCGTGCTGGGCGGCGGCGTGATCGGGTGCGAGTTCGCGTCGGCGTGGACGAGCTTCGGCACCGAGGTCACGATCGTCGAGGCGTTGCCGCACCTCGTCCCGACCGAGGACGAAGCGAACTCCAAGCTGCTCGAGCGCGCCTTCCGCCGCCGCAAGATCGGCTTCAAGCTCGGCGCGCGATTCGAGAAGGTCGAGCACACCGACAGCGGCGTGCGCGTGCACCTCGAGGGCGGCGAGACCCTCGAGGCCGAGGTGCTGCTGGTCGCGGTCGGACGCGGCCCGACCTCGGCGAATCTCGGCTACGAAGACCAGGGCGTGAACATCGAGCGCGGGTTCGTCATCACCGACGAGTTCCTGCGCACGTCGCTCGACGGCGTCTACGCGGTCGGCGACCTGATCTCGATCGGCGGAGCGCCGCACCTGCAGCTGGCTCACGTCGGTTTCGCCGAGGGCATCCTCGTGGCCGAGCACATCGCCGGCCTGCCGGTTGTGCCGATCGACTACGCCGGCGTCCCGCGGATCACCTACACCTCGCCCGAGGTGGCCTCTGTCGGGCTCAGCGAGGCGCAGGCCGTCGAGAAGCACGGCCAGGACTCGATCAAGACCGTCAACTACGACCTGTCCGGCAACGGCAGGTCGGCGATCCTGAACACCAAGGGCGCCGTGAAGCTCGTCGCGCTGCAGGACGGCACCGTGCTGGGTATCCATATCGTCGGCGACCGCGTCGGCGAGCTCATCGCCGAAGCGCAGCTGATCTACAACTGGGAGGCGCTGGCCAGCGAGGTCGCCCAGCTGATCCACCCGCACCCGACCCAGTCGGAGGCGATCGGCGAGGCGCACCTGCTCCTGGCCGGCAAGCCGCTCCACGTACACGACTAGCCCACGACTAGCCCACGCTAGTTCACGACTGACACCTACCAACCACCTCCAGAAGGAGCCGCGTCGATGGCGACGTCCGTGACCATGCCCCGCCTCGGTGAGAGCGTCACCGAGGGGACGGTGACCCGCTGGCTGAAGAGCGAGGGCGATCACGTCGACGCCGACGAGCCGCTACTCGAGGTGTCGACGGACAAGGTCGACACCGAGGTCCCCTCGCCGGCGTCCGGGACGCTGCTCTCGATCAAGGTCCAGGAGGACGAGACGGTCGAGATCGGCGTCGAGCTCGCGGTGATCGGCGATGCCGATGAGGGTGGCGGCGGATCCGAGGGCGGATCCGAGGGCGGATCCGATGACGGCGAAACCGCCGCGGGCGAAGACGCGCAGCCCGAACCGGAGCCCAGCCGGAACCGGAACCGGAGCCCGAACCGGAGCCCCAGCCCGAACCGGAGCCCGAACCGGAGCCCGAGCCCGAGCCGCGAGCCCGAGCCGGAGCCCGAACCGGAGCCAAAGCCCGAGCCGGCCCAGGCGGCGGCGCCCGCTCCCGCACCCGCTCCGGCACCCGCTCCCCCGGCGTCCCCGCAGCCGAAGCCGGCACACGCCGCCGAGGACGACCACGACCGGGAGGTCAGCGACGACGACGACGAGGTCGCGGGCACGTACGTCACGCCACTGGTGCGCAAGCTCGCGAGCGAGCACGGCGTTGACCTGAACTCGTTGCAGGGCACCGGCGTCGGCGGCCGCATCCGCAAGTCCGACGTCCTCGCCGCCGCCGAGTCCGCCAAGCAGCAGGCCGCCGAGCGGCAGAGCGCCGAGCGCGCGCCCGCGCCGGCACCAGCGGCGCCCGCACCGGCGGCGGCGACCGCGTCTGCGTCGGCGGGCAAGCGCGGCCACGTCGAGCCGATGTCGCGCATGCGCCAGGTGATCGCGGCCCGCATGGTCGAGTCGCTGCAGACCTCGGCCCAGCTCACCACCGTCGTCGAGGTCGACGTCACCAGGATCGCGCGGCTGCGCGCGCAGGCGAAGAACGACTTCGAGGCGCGCGAAGGCGTCAAGCTCTCGTTCCTGCCGTTCTTCGCGATCGCCGCGATCGAGGCCCTGAAGGCACACCCTGTCGTCAACGCGAGCGTCGACGTCGAGAAGAAGGAGATCACCTACCACGACGCCGAGCACCTCGGCATCGCCGTCGACACCGACCGCGGACTGCTCGTGCCGGTGATCCACAACGCCGGTGACCTGAACCTCGCCGGCGTGGCCCGCAAGATCGCCGATCTCGCGGCCCGCACGCGCGAGAACAAGGTCAGCCCGGACGAGCTCGGTGGTGGGACGTTCACGCTGACCAACACCGGCAGTCGCGGCGCGCTGTTCGACACTCCGATCATCAACCAGCCACAGGTCGGCATCCTCGGCACGGGCGCGGTCGTCAAGCGGGCGGTGGTCGTCGAGGACGACAACCTCGGCGAGACGATCGCCGTGCGGTCGATGGTCTATCTCGCCCTGTCCTACGACCACCGCATCGTCGACGGCGCCGATGCTGCTCGGTTCCTCGTCACCATGAAGCAACGGCTCGAGGCGGGCGCGTTCGAGCGAGCGCTCGGGCTGGCGTAGGCGACCCGGTGGAGGTAGTTCTCGCCGGCGCGTCCGGGTTGATCGGGGCCGCGCTGCGCGATGCGCTGCGCGCCGACGGACACCGGGTCAAGCTGCTGGTCCGCCACGAGACCTCGGCCGCGGACACCGACAGTTGGGACCCGGCGGCCGGGCTGGTCGACCCCGACTTCCTGGCGAGCGCGGACGCGGTCGTGTGCCTGTCCGGCGTAAGTGTCGGCAAGCGGTGGACCGAGTCGTACAAGCAACGCATCGTGCAGAGCCGGGTCGACAGCGTCGGCACGCTGGCCCGCTCGCTGCAGCAGTACGGCGGCCCGCGGACGCTGGTCTGTGCGTCAGCGGTCGGGTATTACGGCGACACCGGCGACCGCATCGTCGAGGAGGACGCGCCGGCGGGCTCGTCGTTCCTCGCCGGGGTCTGCCGCAAGTGGGAAGCAGCCGCCGATCCGGCCCGCGACGCGGGCGTGCGAGTCGCACACCTGCGCACGGGCCTCGTGCTCGCCGAGGACAGTGACTTGATGCGGCGGCTCAAGCCGTTGGTGTTGCTCGGCGTCGCCGGTCGGCTCGGCAGCGGCCGCCAGTACTTCCCGTGGATCACGCTGCTGGACGAGATCAGGGCCATCACGTTCGTCCTCACCCATGACCTCGCCGGGCCGGTGAACCTCACCGCGCCCGCCCCGGTCACGAACGCCGAGTTCACCAAGGCGATCGGCCGGGTGCTGCACCGCCCGACCGTGTTCCCCGCGCCCGCGTTCGGGGTGCGGCTGCTGCTCGGCGAGTTCGCCGCCGAGGTGCTCGGCGGCCAGCGAGCCGTGCCTGCGGCGCTCACCGCGGCCGGGTTCGAGTTCGAACACACTGAGGTCGAGGCAGGACTGCGCTGGGCGCTCAACCGCTGACGCCGCTGCAGTCAGCCGCTGCAGTCAGCCGCTGCAGTCAGCCGCTCAGTCGGCGTGTTCGGCATCGATGCGGTAGCCGCCGGCGGTTCGGCGCAGCTCGATGGTCATGGCCACCGGCGACCCCGGGACCGCGGGCTCGCTCGGCGCGCCCCGGCAGGCGAGCGTCGCGCCGTGGACGGCGACCCGGGCGTGGACGCGGGTGCGGCTGCTCAGCGGTGGTGCCTGGACCTCGCTGAACGTGGTGCGTAAGCCGGTCAGTGCACAGCCGCGCGGCACGGTCGTCAGGAGCCGGGTGCGGTCACGTGCGAGCAGCAGCGCTGACGAGTAGACCTGGGTCAGCAAGGTCGGGTCGCGGCGGGCATAGGCGCGTGATCGGGCATGGTCGAGCGCGACGAGCACTCCGTAGGCCGAGGGAGCCGTCCGTGCGGTCGGCGCAGGCGACGACGGCGGCACGGACCGGGACGGCGACCTGGGCGCCCCACTCGAAGCGACCGCGCCGACGGAGCGGCCGTTCGCAACGCGCGATGCCGGTGACGAGCCGCCGGGCCAGAACACCGCGGCGAGAACGGCGAGAACGACCAAGGCCGCCGCGAGGCCCGTGGCCCGCCGCAACCGCGCTTGCCGGGCCAGGTGCACCTCACCCGGCGGCCGGGTGAACGGCGTCGGCGCGCGCACCCCGTCGGTGAGCGGCTGCCGGGCGAACGGCGGTAGCCGCACCGATCTCGACGTGCCGGCCGCCAATGCCGGCGGCACCGATTCCAACGGCCACGACTCGAGCGTTCGCGCTGCATGCCGGGCGCGCCCCGCGGTGAGCTCGATGGCAACCGGCTCGGCGGCGTGGCGCAGTTCGAGCGCGAACTCGGCTGCAGTGCAGCGTTCATCGGGCGCGAGCCGCAGCGCCCGCAACACGATCGTCGCCACCTCGACCGGAATGCCTGCAGCATCGAGTCGCCCGGCGAAATCGGGTTCGACCCCGGTTGTGGCCGCGAGCTCGAGCACCTCCGCGGCGTCGTCACCGCGCCAGGGCGGCGCGCCGGTCAGCGTGTGCAACGCGACGGCGCCGAGCATGAACACGTCGCTGGCGGGCGCCGGCAGCGCGCCCGCCGCCACGGCCGGATCGGCGTAGGACGGCGTCGTGCGTACCGCAGCCGCCTCGCCGAGCAGCCGGGCGACGCCGAGGTCGGCGAGCAGCGGCAGACCGACCTCGGTGAACAGGATGTTCGCGCTCGACACGTCGCCGTGCACCACGCCGGCGTTGTGCGCGTACGCCAGTGCGCCGCCGATGGGCGCCAACGCCGTGATGGTCTCGCCGACCGTGAGTCGGCCGCGTCGTGCCAGCAGGGTGGCGAGCGAACCGGCCGCGGCCAGATCGAGAACGAGCACGATCGCGTCGTCGACCGCTCGCAACTCGTGCAGCTTCATCAGGTGCGGATGATCAAGCGCCGACAGCATCGCCGCCTCGGAGATCGCGCCCTCACGCTGCGCGCGTTCGGAGAGCCAGACGCGCTTGAGCGCCACCGGCACGCCGGTCGAGGTGACGCTTGCCCGCCACACCTCGCCCGACGACCCGGCACCGATCAGGTCTTCGACCCGATATCCCGGCAGCCGCCACGCTCCCCGCGTCATGCCCTCGAACGCTAGGCGATCGAGGTGTCACGAACCGGAGTTATCCACAGCTGCTGTCCGCACCCCGTCCTATGGTGGGGGCATGCCGCTCTTCGGTGCTCACGTCGATTCGTCCGACCCGCTGCCGCACGCCGAATCGGTCGGCGCACAGGCCGTCCAGTTCTTCCTGTCCGATCCGCAGGGCTGGAAGAAACCCGAGCCGCACCCGCACGCCGACGCGATCCGCGCCAGCGATCTGACGGTGTACATCCATGCGCCGTATCTGGTCAACGTCGCCAGCACGAACAACAAGATCCGCATCCCCAGCCGCAAGATCCTCAGCCAGCACGCCGACGCGGCCGCGGCGATCGGCGCGAAGGGCCTCATCGTCCACGGCGGGCACGTGACGGCGAAAGACGACCCGTCGGTCGGCTTCGACAACTGGCGCAAGACCTTCGAGCGTGCTCAAGAAGCGGGCGGCTTCCCGCTCCCGATCCTGATCGAGAACACCGCAGGCGGTGAGAACGCGATGGCCCGCCGCTTCGACCGGCTCGCGATGTTGTGGGACGCCGTCGGCGAGTACGGCCCGGGGTTCGTGCTCGACACCTGTCACGCATGGGCAGGCGGCGAAGAGCTCGCCGATATCGTCGATCGGGTCAAGGCAATCACCGGACGTGTCGACCTCGTGCACGCGAACAACTCGCGCGACGACTTCGACTCCGGCGCCGACCGGCACGCGAACTTCGACTCCGGCACCTTCGACTCCGACTTGATCGCGAGCGTGTGCCGCGACGCCGGCTGCGACGTGATCGTCGAGACACCTGCCGACGGGCAGCGCGGCGACCTCGAGTACCTGCACAAGCAGCTCGACTGAGTCGCTAGCGTCGGGACGTGCCTGCTGACGCGCCGACCATCCTCGCCACATCCGGCGGACGAGTGCCCGGACGATTCACCCGCTACGAGTTCGGGCCGCTGACCGAGCACGCGATCGAGCTGTCGGGGGTCAGCGGACGCGCGCCGCGGATGTGTCTGCTCGCGACCGCGGTCGGCGACGACGCGTTGACTATCGCGCAGTTCTACGACATGGCGCGGGTGCGCGGTGTGCAGGGCTCGCACCTGCTCTCGTTCCCGATGCCTAACGTGGCGGACGCGACCGAACACCTGCTCGCGCAAGACGTTGTATGGGTCTTCGGTGGCAGCGTCGCCGGGTTGCTGGCGATGTGGCGCCTGCTCGGCTACGACGAGGCTCTCCGTGCGGCCTGGCAGGCCGGAGTCGTCCTGACGGGCGTGAGCGCCGGGTCGATCTGCTGGCACGCCGGCGGCACCACCGACTCGTTCGGTCCCGACCTACGGGCGGTGACCAACGGCCTCGGCTTCCTGCCGTATGCCAACGGCGTCCACTACGACTCCGAGCGGCAGCGCCGACCGCTGTTCCAGCAGTTGATCGCGGACGGAACACTGCCCAGCGGCTACGCGAGCGACGACGGCGTCGGGCTGGTCTACCGCGACACCGAATTCGTCGAAGCGGTCACGGAGGTCGACGGCAAGGCGGCCTACCGGGTCGAGCGTGGGGCGTCCGGCGGCGCGGTCGAGACCCGCATCGACCCACGCCGCCTCTAGCTCATCGCGCTCATCGCGACCAGCGATCCATATCCGGGGCCGTACCCACGAAACACACCACCGCTACCGGGAACCCTGCCAGCGCGTGAGCGGTGAGCCGCTGTCGGCGATCACTTGCCTGACCGGGCCTATTTGTAGTCGCGGTGGCGGCGGCCGCGCCGCAACGCCGGGTTTTCGGCCACGACGCGACGGGTCGTGGTGCGCAGGCGCTCGGCTGCCTGTGCGCCGAGACGTCGCGCCCCCGCCGCCTCGTCACGCCGTTGCCTCGTGCGGCGGCGACGCTCTTCCGCGTCGAGCTCGGCGAGCACACGCTCGACGCCGGCGAGCAGCGAACCACGTCGCTGCCACAGCCCTACCTCGGCGTGCGGATCGACGAGGAGCAGTTCGGTCAGCCGCACCCGCGCTTCGCGCACCGCGTCGAGAGCATCCTCGAGCTCGTCGGCATGCGGCTCGCCCGCCTCGTCGCCCTCCGCGCGCACCAGCGTCGCGAAGTCGCGCACGGCACGGGCGATGTCGGCCATGAGCACCGCGAGTGCCTCACGCAGGAGTTCGTCCCCCGATCCGTCGGGCCGTGCCTCGTCCTGGGTGACCTCGGCGCCCTCGGCCAACGACCTCAGGACGGCGCGCAGCGCCACCGCCGCATGTTCGAGAGCCTGCAGCCCGCTGCGCAGGTCCGGGGTGGTGTCGGGCACACCGACTGCGCGTGGATTGAGCCGCCTGCTCTCGCTCGCCTCGTCCAATTCACGCTCGATCTGATCGACGCGTCCTGTGAGGGTGCGCAGTTCGTCCAGCCAGGCGCTCGCTTCGTCGCGGGGCACCGGGCCGTCGTGCAGCGAACTGGCCGCGCGATCCAGTAGCCGCGCGATCGAGTCGCCGAAGCGCTCGACCGCAAGGCCCGCCGTGCGCACGCGCGGACGCTGCGGGATGAGCACAGTCACCAGCAAACCGACGGCCGCTCCGATGAGCGTCTCGACGACGCGGTCGGTCGCCCGAACCCCGGCCCCGCCGGCGGCAAGGATGAGCATGGCGCTGATCGGCACCTCGAGCAGGTGCGGGCCCAGCCGCAGGGCCTGCCCCACCAGGATCGAGACGAGCACGATCGACCCGAGACTCCACCATGTCAGACCGACGAGCAGCGCAGCCGCCACGGCAAGGGCGACACCGGCGAGCACGCTCACGATGCGCCGGATCGTGTCGGTGACGGTCCCGTAGAAGGTCACCTGCACGATCAGCAGCGCCGTGAGTGCCGAGGTGATCGGTTGCTTGTCGTCGGAGAGCAGTTGCGCCGCGAGGTAGGCCGCCACAGCGGCGACGCTCAGCCGCAACGCGCGGGCCGCCGCCGCTCGCCCGCCTTCGCGCACACGGCGGCGCGCGTCGACGAACCTCGCATGCAGGTCGGCCACGCCACCATTGTGGCGTGACCGACCTACAAGATCAGTCCTGCGCCGAGGCTGCGGCCAGTTTCGACGGCCACCAGATCTTCTTGCCGATGTCGTAGCTCAGCGCCGGGACGAGGATCGACCGCACGATGACGGTGTCGAGCAGCACGCCGAACGCGACCGCGAAACCGATCTCGGCGAGGAACACGATCGGCAGCACGCCGAGCACGATGAAGGTCGCTGCAAGCACGGCGCCCGCCGAGGTGATCACGCCACCGGTGACGGCCAAACCGCGCACGATCCCTTGCCGCGTGCCGAACTCGACGGTCTCTTCCCGTACCCGGGTCATCAGGAAGATGTTGTAGTCGATCCCGAGCGCTACGAGGAATACGAACGTGAACAACGGGAACGATGGATCAGCGTTCTTGAAGTGGAACACGTGGTTGAACACCAGCGCGCTCACGCCGAGGGAGGCGGTGAACGACAACACCACGGTCACGATCAGGATCACCGGAGCCAACAACGCCCGCAGCACCAGCCCGAGCACGATCAGGATCACCAGCAGCACGAGCGGGATGATCACGTTGCGGTCGTGCCGCGACGCGTTCTGCACGTCGAGGTTGATCGCCGACTGGCCACCGACCAGCGCGTCGGCGCCCGGTATCGCGGACACCGCCGAACGGATGCGGTTGACGGTGTCGTAGGCCGACTGCGAGTCATAACTCGAGGTCAGTGTCGCGTTGACGAGCAGCTTTCCGTCGACCGGCGATACCTGCAGGGCAGGCGGCGGACAGCCGGACGCGAGCTGCGCCGCTGCGCCGGGATTCTGCTTGAACTCGACTGCCGCCTTCGCGTAGTTGAGCTGAACGCACACGGCGTTGGGCGTGGTGGCAACGCCGTTGATCGGCTTGACCGCACTGATGACCTGGTTCGCCTTGTCTGCGTTGACGAGAATCGTCGCCGGCGCGCCTGCGCCCTTCGCCTGCGGGAAGGCAGCGTCGTAGATCCCCTGCCCCACGACTGCTTCGGGCTTGTTCGTGAACCCGTCGACGGTCGACAGGCCGCCGGTCTTCAGCGTCGTGATGGCGAGCACGCACAGGATCAGGAAGGCGCCGCTGATCGCCCACGTGCGGCGCGGGTTGCGCACGATCGCATTCGCGAATCGTCCCCACATGCCGTGGGTGGCGATGTCGGCCTGATGGTCAAGGCGCGGGCGCTTCGGCCAGAACAGCCAGCGGGCGTCGAGCATGCGGTTCTTGCGGAAGTTCACAATGAGCAGCACCCAGCCGACCGGCCAGATCCAGTGCACGAAGCGACCGATGAACAGCAGCATCGCGGGCAGGAACGTCAGCATCGCCACGACGGTGCACCCGATACCGATCGCGCACACAGGGCCGAGGCCCGCGGTCGAGTTCAGATCGGCGAAGGTGAGACACAGCAGTCCGAGGATGACTGTGACGGCCGACGCGGCGATCGGTGTCGCTGCCCCACGCCAGGCCGCGATCATCGCTCGCAGCGGGCTGACATGTTCGTGCAGTTCCTCGCGGAAGCGGCTGATCAGCAACAACGCGTAGTCAGTGCCCGCACCGATCACGAGCACCGACAAGATGCCCTGACTCTGCCCGTTGAGCGTGATCGTGCCGTTCTTGGCGAGCGTGTAGATCACCAGCGAGGCCGCAGTGAGTGCCAATGCCGCGCTGTAGAGCGGGAACACCCACAGGATCGGGCTGCGATAGACGAACAGCAAGATGATGATCACGACGAGCCCGGCGGCGAGCAGCAACGCACCGTCGAGTCCGTTGAACGCATCGATGAAGGCGACGATGATGCCGCCGGCCCCGGCGCTGTGGACGACGAGGCCAGGCGGTGCATTCGCCTTGGCGATGTCGATCACATTCTTCTCGTTGTCGACGAGGTCGGGACCCTTGACCGCCTTGCCGTTCTGCTTGCCGACGAGCGGAATCGACACCGCGGCGACCTTGCCGTCGGAGCTGAACTGCACGGCGCCGACCTGATCGCCGGCGACGCCCTTCGCAGCGCGGAACTTCGGCAGATCGCTGGCGATCGCGGCCTTGTCCTGCGCGGTGAGCCCGGTCGAGCGCTGGTAGACGATGAAACCCGGGATCGTCTGCACCGGGTTGAACTTCTGTGCCTCGTTCGCGACCTTGGTCGAGTCGGCCGAGCTGGGCAGGAACGAGGAGTTGTCGTTCTTCTGGACGTCGGCGAGCTTGCTCTGCACTGAGGCGCCCGCACCGCCGATCATCAGGACGGCCAGCGCGATGAAACCGACGATCCAGACGCCGGGTGTGAACAGCCGACTTCGGCCGGCTGGGGTGGTCGGTGCTCGTTCGTCCGTGCGGGTCATGCTTTGTCCTCCTGGGTAGGCGCCCAAGCTATCGGGGAGCGGTGACACGGTGCGATGGGGTTTCACCCCTAATTGGCCCTGACATCCGTCACCCGGCACCTGACCGGGTCGACGGTGCCGGCTGAGTACCGTAGAAGCCGTGGGTGAACTGAAGGTGGTCCGCGCGGGACGCGTCGACTACCAACCGGCCTGGGATCGCCAGCGTGCAATCCACGCCGCCGTGGCCGACGGCCGCGAGCCCGGCACCGTACTGCTTCTCGAACACACGTCCGTCTACACCGCGGGCAAGCGCACCGAACCCTGGGAACGTCCGGCCGACGGCATCCCGGTGATCGATGTCGACCGCGGCGGGAAGATCACGTGGCACGGCCCGGGACAGCTCGTCGGCTATCCGATCGTGCGCCTGCCCGACCCGATCGACGTCGTGGCATACGTGCGCCGCATGGAAGGTGTCCTGATCGACGTGTGCGCCGAGTTCGGCGTCACCGCCGACCCGGGTCGAGGGCCGGAGCGGCGCCTGGATCACGGGGCGACGGCCCCGATCGCAAGATCGCCGCGATCGGCATCCGGGTTTCGCGCGGCGTGACGCTGCACGGGTTCGCCCTGAACTGCAATCCCGACCTGAGCTTCTTCGACACCTTCGTGCCGTGCGGCATCGCCGATGCCGGCGTCACGTCCCTGTCGAAGGAACTCGGACGCGACGTGACGATCGACGAGGTGCTCCCCGTGGTTGAAAGCCATATCGACTCTCTGACCACTCTCGAGGTGAGTGTGTGACAGCCGTCCAGCCCGACGGCCGTCGGATGCTGCGTATCGAGCAGCGCAACACGGCCGTCCCGATCGAGCGCAAGCCGGAGTGGATCAAGACCCGCGCCAAGATGGGTCCCGAATTCACCGAGTTGCGCGACCTCGTCAAGCGCGAAGGCCTGCACACGGTCTGCCAAGAGGCCGGCTGCCCCAACATCTACGAATGCTGGGAAGACCGCGAGGCGACCTTCCTCATCGGTGGCGACCAGTGCACGCGCCGGTGCGACTTCTGCCAGATCGACACCGGCAAGCCGACCGCCCTCGACCGCGACGAGCCGCGCCGGGTCGCCGAGAGTGTGCAGGCGATGGGACTGCGCTACGCGACCATCACCGGTGTCGCCCGCGACGATCTCGCCGACGGCGGGGCATGGCTCTACGCCGAGACCGTCGACCAGATCCACCGGCTGAACCCGGGCACGGGCGTCGAACTGCTCGCGCCCGATTTCAACGCGATTCCCGAGCTGCTGGCACAGGTGTTCGCGTCCCGTCCCGAGGTCTTCGCACACAACATCGAGACCGTCCCGCGCATCTTCAAGTCGATCCGCCCGGGCTTTCGTTACGACCGCTCGCTCGACGTGATCCGCGCTGCGCGCGCCGACGGTCTCGTGACGAAGTCGAACCTGATCCTCGGCATGGGCGAGGAGCGCGCAGAGATCAGCCAGGCGCTGCAGGACCTCTACGACGCCGGCTGCGAGCTCGTGACGATCACGCAGTACCTGCGCCCGTCACCGAAGCACCACCCGGTCACCCGCTGGGTCAAGCCGGACGAGTTCGTCGAGCTGAGCGAGGAAGCCGAAGAGATCGGCTTCGCGGGGGTCATGTCGGGACCGCTGGTGCGCTCGTCCTATCGCGCCGGACGGCTCTACCAGCAGGCGATCGCAGCCCGGGCCTGAAGTCACACCCAACCAAGTCGCCGCGGCGTGGCGTACATGGGGCGTGGAGATGATGATGCGCCCGCCGATGCAGGCACCGCACCCGGGCGAGGACTTCGCGGGGTGGGTCGGACCCTGGTTGCCGGATCTGTGGCGCTTCGCCGTCTCGTTGAGCTCTCTCGACGACGCTGACGACATCGTCCAGGACGCGCTGACCCGCGCCTGGACCAAGCGCGACTCGTTCGACCCGTCGCGCGGATCGCCGCGTAGCTGGCTCCTGGCGATCGTTGCCGATCGCGCCCGTCGCCGCTGGATTCGGCGCCCGCGCGCGGTGCTGCCCGATCCCGAGCCCGATCCGGTCGACACCGAACCCGCGGCGCGCCGCGTCGACCTGCGCCGCGCGATCGCGGCGCTCCCGGACCGGCAACGCACGACGGTCTTTCTGCACTACTACCTCGACCTGCCCGTCGCCGAGGTCGCCGAGGTGCTCGGCTGCTCGGCCGGGACGGTGAAGTCGAACCTTTACGATGCGCGCCGCGCGCTCGCCCGCCGACTGGAGACGGACTCATGATCACCGACGAGATCGACGCCGAACTGCGCTCGGACGCCACGTTGTGGCGCGAGCAGGTCGACGGGCTGCGGCCCGACTTCGCAGCGGCGCCGACGATGCAGCGCCGCCGGATGACGCCGCTGCTCGCGGGCCTCGCCGCTGCCGCGGTCGTGCTGGGCGCGACGGTCCTCGTCCTGATGCTGCGGCACAACGCGGCTTCGCCGCCGGGAACCCAAGCGGGCATCGCAACCGGGCCGGCGCCGTCGGCGGTGCCGACTCGCGTCCCGAGCCAAGCGCAGTGCACGTACGCCAACCCCGGCGCCAATCACGGAACGGGCTTCGAAGCGGCCCGGCCGCCAGGACTGACCGGTACCCGGACTCTTGCCGAGGCGGTCCGTGCGGCCAAGTTCGGCCCGCGCGACATCGGCGCCTGGCACATCGCCGCCCGCAATGCCCGCGCCGCGCTACTGCTCGGCGGGTCGCGTTACCTGCACGTCGAGCGACTGCACGACGGGACGTGGTTCGTCGACAGCGGCGGCCGTTGCATCAACGGCACCGCCACGCTCCACTAGTGCCAGTCGGTCCCGAACACGACATCGCGTGACCAGATGGCCTGGTACCGCACGCCATCCCGCGGCGTTGCCGCGGCGTACTGGTAGCCGTGGCCGGCGTAGATCGCCACGTGATAGGCGCTCGAGCCGCTCAGATAGAAGACGAGATCGCCGGGACGGGCTTGGCTGCGGGTGATGCGGTGCATGTAGCGCACGTTGCGCTGGGTCTGGGCGTTGTGCGGCAAGGACGCGATCCCGGCCAGGTGGTAGACGTACATCGTGTAGCCGGAGCAGTCGAAGCCGGTCCGCGGTGATGCACCACCTTCGGTGTAGCGCGCGCCGACGTACCGCTTTGCGATCCGCACGGCCCGATCACCGGGCGAGTCGGCGTTGACCGCGTCGAGCAGCCCGGAGGCGGCGCGCAGTGCGATGCGATAGCCCGGGCGCCGAGCGCCGAGCTTGACCTGGAACCGGTGGCCGCCGGAGATGTGCCGGGGGCGGTCGAAGCGCGGGCTGGGCAGATCGGCCCGCAGCCGCTTCACGCACGTCCCGTTCACGGCCAGGCAGATCTGCTCGGGGCGGGACGGATGGTGGCGGTCGTAGGCGTAACCCACCACCCACACGCTGCCGTCGCGGTACTGGAACGCCGTCACGATGTGCCCGACATCGCTCGGTGTGCTCGCCGCGATTGCTTGGGGAGCAACGAGCACACCGAGGACGACGGACAGGGATGACAGCGCCACGACGAGGCCGTGGGCAGCCGTTCGGGGGAAACGAGCCACCCAGGCAGTATTCGTAACGTTTTCATAAATGCCAACTCGAGGAAGACATTCAGCGCCGAACTATCAGTGCCAATCCGTACCAAAAACGATGTTTCGGGCATGAATCCGGTCATGCTCGACACCCTGCTGGGGGTCGGTCGCGGAGTACTGATAGCCGTGCCCGGCATAGATCGCCACGTGATAGGCCGACCCGCCGCTCATGTAGAAGATCAGGTCTCCGGGACGGGCGGTGCGCCGCCCGATTAGGTGCATTCCGGCCGAATGGCGTTGGGATTCCGCGTTGTGCGGCAGCCCGGCCGTGTGGCCGTTGCGGTAGCTGAACATCGTGTAGCCGGAGCAGTCGAAACCGGTCCGCGGCGACGATCCGCCGTAGGAGTAGCGGTCACCGACCTCGCGGCGTGCGACCCGGACAACCCGCGTCCCCGGACTCAACGCCGTTGTGCGATCGAGATTCGCGGGCGCCACGATGCGCCGCAGAATGATCATCACACCGGGACGGCGCGGGCGCAGGTTGATCGAGAACAGGTGCGCTCCGCGGATGTGGTGCTGACGGTCGAAGCTGGGGCTGGCCTGGTGCGGGTAGAGCACCTTGACGCAGCGGGTGCGGATGATGACGCATACCCCAGGGTGCTTGCCGGGGTGGTGACGGTCGAACGCCCACCCGGTGAGGTGGATCGAGCCGTTGCGGTATTGGTAGGCCTGGTCGATGTGGCCGTACGTGGCGGTGCCGGCGGCGCCTGCCGCGGTGGGCAGGGCGACCACGGTGAGGGCGGAAACTGCCGCCGCGAGCACTGCGATCAACGCATGTCGAACTCTTGTCGCACGCGTCCTCGGGGCGCGATGCACTAGGAAACTCCTTACGGTCCCCGGTCTTCGCGTCCGTGCCGGGCCGTGAGGGAGTATTCATAACGGTCTGGTAAATACCAAACTCAGGAAGCTTTCCAGGTTTCGAACGTTCCGAGCCGTGAATGCGCCTGCCTGGGCGCTGCACCGCCCATCTATCCTGGACGACATGGCGAAATCATCGGCTGCGAGCAAGCCCGCGAAGCCCTCGCGCGCCGAGAAAAAAGAGATGAGGATCGCCAAGAAGCAGAAGCGCCGCGACACCTGGCGCAGCATGGGGCAGGCGTTCACCCTTACGCGCAAGCAGGATCCGAAGTTCCTGCCCTACGTGATTCTGTTCGGCATCCTGGCGGCCGCAGTCGTCTACCTGCTGTTGCTGTGGGTGACCGATTCGGTCTACCTCGGCATCCCGTTCGCGGTGTTCGCGCTGCTCATCACGGCGATGCTGGTGTTCAGCCGCCGCGCGCAGGGCGCGATGTTCTCCCAGGCCGAAGGCCAGCCAGGCGCGGCAGGGTGGCTGCTGCAGCAGCAACTCAAAGGCGACTGGCGGGTGACGCCGGGCGTGGCGGGGACCACCTCGCTCGACGCGGTGCACCGGCTGATCGGCCGCCCCGGCATCGTGCTCGTGGGTGAGGGTGCCCCACACCGGGTGCACGGCCTGATCGCGCAGGAGAAGAAGAAGGTCGCCCGCATTGCCGGCGACACCCCCATCTACGACATCACCGTCGGCACCGGCGAGGGTGATGTGCGGCTGAGCAAGCTCAACCGGCACCTGCTCAAGCTCCCGTCCAACCTGTCCAAGGGTGAGGTGAGCGCGCTCGAGAAGCGCCTCGCGGCCCTCGGCGGGGCGCGGGCACCGCTGCCGAAGGGTCCGATGCCACAGGGCGCGAAGATGCGCAACGTCCAGCGCACGGTGCGCCGCCGGTCCTGATGTCCAACCAGACCCAGGCCTACCGCGGGCAGCGCCTCGGCCTGCCCGAGTCGGGACGGGCGTCGCTGGCGCCGGTGGGTCTGCGCATCGGGGCATGGCTGGTCGACTCAGTGCTGTCCGCGCTGGTGGGCGCGCTGTTCGTCGAAGTCATCCATCACGGCCATCGCCATCAGAGTTTCGCCGACCGGTTGCCTGGCTACTGGAGCCTGATCCCGTTCGCGCTCGACTACGTGCTCGGGATGCTGTTCGCCGGTCGCACGATCGGCATGTACCTGTTCGGCTTGCGCATCATCCGCGTCGACCGCGAGGAGGCGGTCAATCCGTGGCGGGCGGTGCTGCGTACCGTTCTGCTGATGCTTCTCGTCCCCGCGGTGGTGTTCGACCGCGACGGACGGGGTTTGCACGACCGCTACACCGATACCGCGGTAGTACGAGGGTGAGACGACACAGCGTGTCCCCCGGCGTACGCAACATCGCCGAAACACAACCACGACAGGATCCGTGCTAGTCAACACCCGACGGAGGATCGATGTTCAGTAGTCCCGATGAGGTCAAGAAGTTCATCGAGAAGGAGGGCGTCGAGTTCGTCGATGTCCGCTTCACCGATCTGCCCGGCCAGCAGCAGCACTTCAATGTGCCTGCTGCGACGCTGCCGGACGACTTCTTCACCGAGGGAGTCATGTTCGACGGCTCGTCGATCCGCGGGTTCGCCGCGATCCACAAGTCGGACATGAAGCTCATCCCCGATCCGGCGACCGCGTACGTCGACCCGTTCCGCACGGCCAAGACGCTGAACGTGGCGTTCTCGATCGTCGAGCCGCGCACCGGCGAGCCGTACGAGCGTGACCCGCGCCAGGTGGCGGCGAAGGCCGAGGAGTGGTTGAAGTCGACCGGCATTGCCGACACCGTCTACTTCGGCCCGGAGGCCGAGTTCTACGTCTTCGACGACGTGCGGTTCCAGACCTCGCAGAACGAGGGTTACTACCACATCGACTCGATCGAGGGCGCCTGGAACACCGGACGCGTCGAGGACGGTGGCAACCGCGGCTACAAGACGCGTTACAAGGGCGGCTACTTCCCCGTCCCGCCGGTCGACCACTACGCGGACCTGCGCGACCAGATGAGCACCGCGCTCATGGCGGCCGGCATCCAGATCGAGCGGGCGCACCACGAGGTCGGCACCGCCGGCCAGGCCGAGATCAACTACAAGTTCAACACGTTGACCGCCGCGGCCGACGAGGTGCTGAAGTTCAAGTACATCGTCAAGAACGTCGCGTGGGCCAACGGCAAGACCGCGACGTTCATGCCGAAGCCGCTGTTCGGTGACAACGGATCGGGCATGCACTCGCACCAGTCGTTGTGGAAGGACGGCTCGCCGCTGTTCTACGACGAGCTCGGCTACGCCGGACTGTCGGACATGGCGCGCTACTACATCGGTGGCCTGCTGCACCACGCGTCGGCCCTGCTGGCGTTCACGAACCCGACGGTGAACTCCTACCACCGCCTCGTGCCCGGCTTCGAAGCGCCGGTCAACCTGGTCTACAGCTCGGGCAACCGTTCGGCCTGCGTGCGGGTGCCGATCACCGGCACGAACCCGAAGGCCAAGCGCATCGAGTTCCGCATCCCCGACCCGTCCTGCAACCCCTACCTCGCGTTCGCGGCGATGCTGATGGCCGGCGTGGACGGCATCCGCAACAAGATCGAGCCGCCGGCACCGGTCGACAAGGACCTCTACGAGCTGCCGCCGGACGAAGCCGCGTCGATCGCGCAGGTGCCGGGATCACTCAACGAGGTACTCAACGCGCTCGAGGCCGACCACGAGTTCCTCACTGAGGGCGGCGTGTTCACCGACGACCTCATCGAGGCGTGGATCAGCTACAAGCGCACCAACGAGATCGACCCGATCCGGCTGCGCCCGCACCCCCACGAGTTCGAGCTCTATTACGACGTCTAGGAGCGAGCGGAGCCGAGCTTGCTCGTGCTCCCGAGCGACGACGACGTCGTTGAGCGCCGCAGGCGCGATCACGACGTCTAGGACCGAGCGGAGCCGAGCTTGCTCGTGCTCGGATAGCACCGGATCGCCGATGCCGCCCCCGCCACCTCGGTGACACCCGCAGCGTAGGGAACTGCGAGCACGTCGCCGTGCGCGATCGGCATGGCGCCCCACTCGCCACGGAGCTCACCCGAGCCTTCGTTGACCACGAGCACGGAGAATCGCGCGTCGAGGGACAGCCCGTCCCGGGGCGACTCGGCGATGACCTGTTCAGCCGCAAACAGTCCGCCTGCACTGGCCGGAAGCAGTTGGGTCACGCCAGGTTCGCCCGAAGCGAGCGGCACGATGCACTGCCCGCGCAAGGCTTCGACCTCGGTGCTCGACAGCGCCTCGTGTCGAACAGCACCAAGAGCTGTGCCGCGGTCGAGACCGAGATACACGGCGTCCGGGTCGATCGGGAAATCCGCCCACTCGAGCATGATCGAGAAGTCGGTCATCTCCTGGATCTCGAGGATCAGCGCGCCGGCGCCGATGGAGTGCGGGATTCCGCCCGGGCAGAACACGACGTCACCTGCGCTGAGTGGAATCTGGTTAGTGGCCTCGAAGAGCGTCGTCGTGTCCTGGTCTGCGACCAGGCGGTCGAGCTCGGACGCTGTCAGGTCTCGAGAGAAGCCGAGGTGGGCGCTCGATCCAGGTTCGGCGGCGAGGACCAACCAGGCTTCGCTCTTGCCGAACCGGCAGGCGAGGTGCTCGGCGGCGAAGCTGCGATCGGGATGCACGTGCAGTGGAAGTCGATTGCCCGCATCGAGCAACTTGACGAGGAGCGCGCCGGCGGCACCATATTGCTCGACATAGGTTGGCCCGAGCCAGTCGTATGGACGGTTATCGAAAGCGGCTGCGAGGGTGGACCCGTCGGCCAGGCGAGTCCGTCCCGTCTCGGCGGTCCCCCACCGGGTCGTCGTCGATGCGATCCAGTCCTCGGCGTGGGTCGGATCGACCGCTTCGTCGCGGCGGAACCCAGCGATGCGGCCCGCGCCGCGGTAGAACGACGCGAGAGTGTTCGGCGCCAAGTGGACGGGTTTCACAACACACCTGATTCGACAGTGACTTCGAGGTTCTGGATCGGAACCCTGTCTCGGAGTTCGGCGGCGCTGATCCCGTACGTCTCCTCGACCCGCACGCCGTCGGCGCCAATCACGAAGACGGCGTACTCGGTGTAGACGCGCGTGACGCATCGCTTGCCCGTGAGCGGGTACGTGCACTCGGCGACGAGCTTGCATGTCCCGTCCTTGGCGAACAGGTTCATCATCACGTAGACGTCCTTGGCGCCGATCGCGAGATCCATCGCCCCGCCGACTGCGGGGATCGCGTCAGGGGCACCGGTGTGCCAGTTCGCGAGGTCGCCGGCGGCGGAGACCTGGAACGCGCCGAGCACGCATACATCGAGGTGACCGCCGCGCATCATCGCGAAGCTGTCCGCGTGGTGGAAGTAGGACGCACCCGGCGTTTCGGTGACGGGGATCTTGCCGGCATTGATGAGGTCCTCGTCGATCTCGTCGTCGTGCGCGGCGCGGCCCATGCCGAGCATGCCGTTCTCGGTGTGGAGCACTACGCCGGCCGCCGGATCGAGATGGTCGGCGACCGTCGTCGGGAGGCCGATGCCGAGATTGACGTACGAGCCGGGTGCGATGTCGCGCGCAACCCGCGCCGCAAGGTCCTGCTTCGACAGCGGCCGGTCGGTCATGCCACGCCCCGCTGCTGCTCGCCGGCCGGGATGCACACGATCCGGTCCGTGTAGATGCCAGGGGTGACCACGACCTCGGGGTCGATGTCACCCGCTTCGACCACCTCGTCGACCTGGACGACGGTGAGCGCAGCCGCCGCAGCCATGACGGGCCCGAAGTTGCGCGCCGTCTTTCGATAGACGAGGTTGCCGGTGGTGTCGGCACGATGCGCCTTGATCAATGCGACGTCACCGTGGATCGGGTACTCGAGCACATACTCGCGGCCGTCGATCTCACGTGTCTCCTTGCCGTCCGCCAACGGTGTGCCGACCCCAGTCGGGCAGTAGAACGCACCGATCCCGGCGCCTGCTGCGCGCATCCGCTCGGCGAGGTTGCCCTGCGGGACGAGCTCCAGTTCGAGCTCGCCCGAACGGTAGAGCCGGTCGAAGACCCACGAGTCGCTCTGCCGCGGAAACGAGCAGATGACCTTCCGAACCTGGCCGGCCGCGAGCAGGGCGGCGAGGCCGACGTCGCCGTTGCCGGCGTTGTTGTTGACGACGGTGAGGTCGCCGACGCCGCTGCGGCACAGTGCGTCGATCAATTGCATCGGTTGTCCGGCGGTGCCGAATCCGCCGATGAGCACGGTTGCGCCGTCGGTGATGCCCGCGACCGCCGCATCGGCGTCCGCGACGACCTGTGCCTTGCTCACGCAGCGGCCACGTTCTCGAGGACGACGGCCAGGCCCTGGCCGACGCCGATGCAGATTGCGGCGACGCCCCACCGTCCACGCTCGGTCTTCAGTCGCTGTGCGAGCGTGCCGAGGATGCGCGCACCCGACGCGCCGAGCGGGTGTCCGATGGCGATCGCGCCGCCGCACGCGTTGACGAGGGCCGGGTCGACCTTCCACGCGTCGATGCACGCCAGCGACTGCACGGCGAACGCTTCGTTGAGCTCGACCGCGGCCACGTCGTCCCAGCCGATCCCGGCGCGATGGAGCGCGCGGTTGGCAGCCTCCACCGGGGCGTAGCCGAAGTCCTGCGGGTCGAGCGCGAAAGAGCCGCGGCCGGCGATGCGCGCCACCGGTTGCCGCCCGATGGCGGTAGCAGCATCGCTCGATCCGATCAGGACGGCCGACGCACCGTCGTTGAGCGGCGACGCGTTCCCAGCGGTGATCGTGCCGTCGCGACGAAACGACGGCTTGAGCGCAGCCAGCGCCTCGACCGTGCTGTTCGCGCGGATCCCCTCGTCGCGAGTCAGGTCAACGCCGGGCACCGCGACCACGAGATCGTCATAGAAACCTGCGTTCCACGCTGCATCGGCGCGCTGGTGCGAGGACACCGCGAACTCGTCCTGGCGTTCGCGCGAGATCCCGAACCGCTGCTGGAGTTGCTCGTTCGCCTCGCCGAGCGACACCGTCCACTCGGCGGGCATCTTGTCGTTCACCAACCGCCAACCGAGCGTTGTCGACACGGCCGTCGTGTTCCCGGCCGGGAACGCACGATCAGGTTTGGGCAGTACCCACGGTGCTCGCGTCATCGACTCGACGCCGCCGGCGATCACGACAGCGGCGTCGCCCGTCTCGACCAGGCGCGATGCGCTCATCGCGGCGTCGAGGCTCGAGCCGCACAGCCGGTTGATCGTCGAGCCCGGGACGGATGTCGGCAGTCCGGCCAGCAGACCCGACATCCGCCCGACGTTGCGATTGTCCTCGCCGGCACCGTTCGCGGTGCCGAACACGACCTCGCCGATCGCAGCGGGATCGAGATTCGCCGAACGCACGAGCAGACTGCTGATCACGACCGCGCCGAGATCGTCGGGCCGCACCCCGGCGAGGGCACCGTTGAACCGTCCGAACGGCGTGCGGACCGCGTCGAAGATGTAGGCGTCGGTCACCGGATGCTCGCGGTGTTCGTGTGCTCGAGAAAGACCGTCTCACCCTCGCCCTGCAGGACGATGTCGAAGCAGTAGCCCGTCGCGTCGGCGACGGCGACGAGCGTGGCGCGCCGCTCCGGCGTCAGCGCAGCGAGCAGCGGATCGCTATCGAGCGCCGACGTGTCCTCGGGCAGGTAGAGGCGGGTGAACAGCCGATCCAGCAGCCCGCGGGCGAACACGGTGACTGCAATGAACGCCGCGCTGCCGTCCGAGGTTGCCGGGCGCAGTGTCGAGAACGAATAGGTCCCGGCGCCATCGGTCGCGGCGCGCCCCCAACCGGTGAAGGTCCAGCCGTCGCGGTGCAGGATCCCTGACTCGCCGCCGGCCTGCCCGTGATCGTCGAGCTGCGAGATCTCGATCAACGCGTCGGGTACCGGTTGCTGCGCGCCGTCGAGCACCCGCCCGTGGATGCGGATCGCATTCGACGAGGCGGGTGGGACGAGGTCGGGGCCGCCGGCGTACGGAAGCCCGAAGCCGAAGAACGGCCCGATCGTCTGGCCCGGTGTCGGTGGGAGGGTCATCGGTCGTTGCCTTCGGGTTCGGTCCAGGTTCGCGCGCCGCCGGACAGGACGATGTCCCATCGGTAGCCGGTGCACCACTCGTCGCGAGTTACGCCATGGTCGTAGGTCGCGATCAGCCGTTCGCGGGCCTTCGGGTCGGTGATCGAGTTGAAGATCGGGTCGAGCGGGAACAGCGGGTCGCCCGGAAAGTACATCTGCGTGATCAGCCGTTGGGTGAAGTCGGTGCCGAACAGCGAGAAGTGGATGTGCGCCGGCCGCCAGGCGTTGTGGTGGTTGCGCCACGGGTACGGGCCGGGCTTGATCGTCACGAACTGATAGGTGCCGGCCGCGTCGGTGAGGCACCGCCCCGCGCCGGTGAAGTTGGGATCCAGCGGCGACGGGTGCTGGTCCCGCTTGTGTGCGTAGCGGCCGCCGGCGTTCGCCTGCCAGATCTCGACAAGTTGATTCGCGACCGGACGTCCGTCGCCGTCGACCACGCGGCCGGTGACGATCATGCGTTCCCCGATCGGTTCGCCGCGTCCCTGGATCGTCAGGTCGTTCTCGTCAAGGGCGACATCGCGGTGCCCGAACGCCGGCGCCCACAGCTCAGCCGCCTCCGGGTCGGTGACGACCGGTGCATTGAGCGGGTGCCTGAGCACGCTGCTGCGGTACGGCGGGTAGTCCAGGCGGGGTTGCGGCCCGTCGGTGCTGCCGTCCAGCGCTGCGATCTCGGCAGTGATCTCGTCCTGCTCTGCCAATTCCGGCGTGCTCGACATGACCGTGACACTAGGTCGAACCGCCCCGCCGTCGCGACGCGGCCCTCCCGCTGGGCGGAAGCTGTGTCTGGTCCGGCAGGCTGCGACCGATGCCGCTCGCCGCGACCTGCAGCGCCGCCAACAGCCGTTGCCTGTGCCGTCCCAGTTCGGGCACGACCAGACCGAGCGCCGCAACCACTTCGCTCCCCCGACCGGCGGCGTCCGCGTCGGCGTGGCCGCGGATCACGGGTACTGCGATCGAGCATGCGCCGAGCGACATCTCCTCCGAGGTGGTCGCGTAGCCCTGTTCGCGGATGCGGCGCAGCTGCTCGTAGATCCGCCCGACATGGGTCACCGTGTACGCGGTCACGCGTGTTGGGTCGGCCAGCGCTCGCTCGCGCACTTCGTCCGGTGCCCAGGCGAGCAATACCTTGCCGACGCCGGTGGCGTGCAGCGGCAGACGTCCGCCGACCGTGCTGACGACCGGCACGGATCGGTTGCCTGCGATCCGATCGATGTAGAGCACCTCGACGCCTTCGCGCACGCCGAGGTGCACGGTGGCCTGCGTGGCTGCGTAGATGTCCTGCAGAAACGGTGCGGCGATGTCGCGCAGTCCCGTCTGCACGGGCGCGAGCAGTCCGAGCGTCCAGATCCGGCGGCCGATCACGTACCGGTCCTCACGTCGCGCGAGAGCGCCGACTGTCACCAGTTCGCCGAGGAGCCGGTGGGTGGTGGTGAGCGGCAGGTCGGCCCGCGCGGACGCTTCGGTCACGGTCAGGCTGCGGTGCGTCGCGTCGAAAGCGTCCAGAACGGCCATGGCACGCGAGAGCACCGACCGGCCCGGGTGGAGCGCATTGCCCGACATGGCGTCCTTCCATATTTCCACTGGGCGGGAGAACAGGATCGACCGTGCGGCCGTCTCTGTCTAGCTTTCGAGCCATGCCCGCCGCACGCGCAGAGACCACCGAGGTTGCCATCGTCGGGGGCGGCCCTGCCGGGCTGATGCTTTCGCACCTGCTCCACGTCGCCGGTATCGACTCGATCGTGATCGACAACCGCACCCGCCTGGAGATCGAGAACACCGTCCGCGCCGGGATCCTCGAAGAGGACAGCGTGCGGCTGCTGGTCGAGTCCGGCACGTCGGACCGGGTGTTGCGCGACGGGCACGCGCACGACGGAATCTCGTTGCGCTTCGGCGGTCGCAGTCACCGCATCGACTTTCGCGGCCTGGTCGGTGCATCCGCGTGGCTGTACCCGCAGACCGACGTGTTCATCGATCTGGCGAACGCGCGCGAACGCGACCACGGCGACGTCCGGTTCGGAGTACGGGATGCTGCGCTGCTCGACCCGGTGAGCGACCGTCCGGGGATGGGGTTCACGGCCGCCGACGGCGCCACGGTCGAGGTACGGGCCCGCGTCGTCGTCGGTGCCGACGGGTCACACAGCATGTGCCGACAGGCGATCCCCGAGCGGCACCGCCGTCAGTTCTCGCGTGAGTATCCCTTTGCCTGGTTCGGGATTCTCTGCGAAGCGCCGAGGTCAGCGCCGGAGCTGGTCTACACCAACTCCGACCGCGGGTTCGCCCTGATCTCCCAGCGCACAGCGACGATGCAGCGGATGTATTTCGAGTGCGACCCCGACGAGGACGTCGACGCTTGGAGTGCCGACCGCATCTGGGCAGAGTTGCAGGACCGCGTCGCCGGTGACGACGGCTTCGCTCTGCACGAGGGACCGATCACCGACAAGTCCGTCCTGCGCTTTCGAAGCTTCGTGTGCGAGCCGATGCGCTACGGCAACGTCCTCCTCGCCGGCGACGCCGCGCATACAGTGCCGCCGACCGGTGCGAAGGGACTCAACCTGGCGCTTGCGGATGTCCGCATCCTGGCGGAGGTCCTCGAGCAGGCGCTGCGCAAGCACGACGACGCCGCGCTGAACACGTACGGCCCCCGCGCGCAGGCGCGGGTATGGAAGGCGCAGCACTTCTCGTACTGGATGACCACCATGCTGCACCGCATTCCCGGGGGCAGCCCGTTCGACAACCAGCGGCAGCTCGGCGAGCTGTCGTCCATCGTCGCGTCGGAAGCCGGATCGCGCTATCTCGCCGAGGGTTACACCGGCTGGCCGGCGAAGGCCGGGGGTCTCAACGCGCGGTGAAGCAAGCCTCTTGCGCAAATAGGTTTGCAGTGCAAACCTATTTGCATGACCGCGGTTGGATCTTTCGATGACAGCAACCCGCGCAGCCAGTTGTCGCTGTCGCGAGATCTGGCGCGCCAGGTACGTCGACGCCAACGCGCATCCTGGTTCCCGCTGCTCGTGTTCGCTGCCGTCACATTCGTCGCGATACCGGTCACGCGCGGCGGACACGCCGCGGGCATCAACTGCCGTCACCTCAGCACGACGGGCGTGCCGGTCGCTCGCGTGTGCGTCGCACACAACTCCGCGGCGTACGTGTACTGGCCGATCGCGCTAGTCGTCGCGTACGTCCTCATCGCCGCGTTCTTCGTGCGTCTTTCCCGCGCCCGCGGCGTGGGGACCCGTGTTCGTCCGTATGTCGTCGCCGGCGTAGTTCTCGCGATCGCAGCCACCGCGGCGTCGATCTGGGCCGGCCATACGGTGCTCGTCGGCGAGTACGACGTTTTGGGCTGGCACCTGCAGGACCAGGACGTCTACCGGCTCGCTGCGCCGGCGTGCGCAATCGGCGTAGCCATGCTGGTGCTGGCCGCGGTGGACCGAAGCCCGGCGCTGTTCCTCTTCACCGTTGGCTATCTGGTCATCGCGATCGGTGGAGTCACGTTTGGTTGGACGATTACCGGCAGGTCTGCGTGGTCGTTCGCGCCGCACTTGGTCATCGACGGCGGCCTCCTGATGCTCGGGGCGGCCTGCTTTGCGGCTGTGCAACTGCCCCGCCACCGAGACCGCTCCCCCGCATGACGGGTCATCCGGTCAATGGCCTGGACGACGTCGTGCACCAACGCGTCCGGCTGGGCATCCTGACGATCACGCACGAAGCGCGCGAGGTCGAGTTCGGTTTCATCCGCGACACGTTGGAGTTGACCGCAGGGAATCTTTCCCAGCATCTCGGCACGTTGGAGCGAGCAGGGCTGATCACGATGGAGAAGGGCTACGAGGGAAAGCGCCCCCGCACGTGGATCAAGCTCACCCGAGCCGGACAAACCGCGCTACGGGACGAGATTCGCCAGCTCAAGCAACTGATCAATAACCTCGAGCGGTCTGGCGACAGCACCTGATCCGAGGTCCGTTCGTCGAGAGCAGAGGGGGCCGGGTCGTGCCACACTGCTCGCATGATCGACACTGCCGAGGCGGTGACCTCGCCGCCGCAACGTCCGCGCCGCCGGCGGCGGGCTGTCGCGGCGGGCGCCGCGGTGCTGGTCATCGCGCTCGCGATCGTCGCTTGGCGAGTCGCGGACCGGTATCGCGACGCACCGGTGCTCTCCGCTGACGGCGGTGGCTGGATGGCACCCGACAACGCTCATTCCCACTTGGTCGAGGCCGGGCCGTACACCACGAGCATCGCTCCGCCGAGACCCGGGCACCCCCAGACCTTCGAGATCGAGGTCTACAACCCGTCATCGGTCACCCAGACGATCCTCGGGCTCGCCTACAACGATCAGGGTGTCGCCGAGCCCGAGCATCTCTTGATCAGTGCGGTCGACACCGCTGTCGGCGACTCCTCGCGCGTGCACTACGTCAGTGGACCGGTGTCGATCCGTCCGCACGGTGTGCGCACGCTGCACTACACACACGACACGGCGGCGATCGGGTGGGGCTGCCGGAGCGAGTACTGGACCGACATCGAACTGCGGGTGCGGGTCGGCTGGTTCACGCGCACCGAGAGTGTCAGCCTCGGCAACCTGATCATCGAACTACGGAAACCGGCGCGGAGCTGCCAGTAACGCACCTACCGTCTCGCGGAAGTGGCGTTCGGGCGAAGGTTGCTTAAACGCCCGGCTGCGCTCGCTTGATCCGGTGAGTCAGCGCGACGTGACGCCGCCCGCGGTCGGGACGTCGACGATCGGGATCGCGAGACGTACCTCGGTGCCGCCGCTGTCGCGCGGGCGGACATCGAGGTCGCCGCCGGCGATCAACGCGCGGTCGCGCATGCTGGCCAGGCCGAGATGACCGGGACGTTCACGGACGTCCTCGGGATCGATTCCCCGACCGTCGTCGCGGATCGAGACGACGACCTGGTCACCGTCGACGCTCACCTGGATGGCGACCATGCGCGCATTCGCATGCTTGCGTGCGTTGACCAGCGCTTCCTTGCCGATGCGGTACGCGGTGATGAGGACGGGCTCGGGCAGGTCGAGGTCACGGTCACCGTCGACGCGCCAGTGCGTCGTGCTGTCGGCGAAGATGAACTCGGCCGCGTCCGCCAGCGCGTCGGCCAATTTCGCCCGCGGTGACGGCGGCTCGAGATCGAAGAGCAGATCGCGCAACCGGCCGGTCGCGCTCGAGACCGAATGCTGCACGACGTCGACGGCATCGACCAGCTCCGGCGCCTCGGCAGCCAGCCGCCGCCGCAATACGCCCAACCGCAGGTCGACGGCGGCCAGCGCTTGCACCGGATCATCGTGAACGTCGGCAGCGATCCGCGCGCGCTCCTGCTCCTGCGCGCGTACCAGTCGACCGAGCAGACGCTCACGCTGGTCGGCCAGATCGCGCACCGCGCGTTCGGCGGCGAGCCGTCCACTGATGTCGTGCTGGATCGTGGCGACCGCCGACGCTTTGCCGGAGTCGGGATCGTGCATGACGAAGGTCGAAACGGCGACCGGTGTTCGCCGCACGCCATCGATCGACAAGAGCTCGGACTCGTCGTGATGACCGCCGCGTGCGAGCATGTCCGGCCATCGGTTGGCGAACAGGTCGCCCTTGAGACGTGGAAACAACTCGGACACGTCGTATCGGGTCGCGTCGGCATCGGGTGCCATACCGATCATTCGTCGACCGGCCGGGTTGATGTACAGGATCGCCCCTGCGACGTCGGCAATGCCGATGAAGTCGTTCGATGCCTCGACGAGCGCCTGGAAGCGTCGCACGTCCTCACTCGCGGCACCGATCACCAGATGTGCTTCGCGGCGATCTTCGCGGAGAGTGAGCACGCCGCGCGCGATTGCCACGACGCCGGCGCCGACGAACGTCACCAGTGAGAGCAGCGGAGCATCGCTGACTCCCGCAACGGCGAGCGCGACGAACGCGGCACCCGCACACGAGGCCGGCAGGCCGATACCGGGTGGGCGCCAGATGACGAACTCGCCGAGCCGTCGTTTGTCGGCGAACACGGCGCCCGACGCCGTCGATACCGCCGCTGCGATGAACGCGGTTGCGACGAGCGACAACGACGCGAGCAGCGTTCCCGGTCGCCAACTCCCGTTCGCGAGCAGGATCACGTAGACGATGTCGACGAAGGCGAACGCGATGCATCCACCGACGAGGACGAGGTCGGAACGGTTCAGTCTGCGTGGCACGGCCGTCACGAGCGTCGCGACCGCGACGAGCAGCGCAGTGTCGAGCACGGGGTAGCCGACATTGACGACGATCTCGCTGCGCGGGATTCCCGGCGCGGACAGCGTGCGGATCGGACGCGCAAGCACCGCCAGCGCGACCCCGACAAGGAGGAGCGCGATCGCAATGCCGTCGAGCACGACCAGCACCGGCATCCGCCGCGCCAGCTCGCGCAGCCGGATCGCGACCGCGCCGATCAACGCGACCGTCGACAGCACCCAGGCGACATCGGCGATCGACGGGAACGGCAGCGGATGCTTGATGCTCAGGAACCACAGCGTTATGACGAACCCGAACGCGCGCAGCACTACGGCGACCGACACGAGTCGCCACACCACGCTGCTCGAGCGCCGTACCGCCGCCACCACGCAGAGCACGGCGACTACCGCGTAGCCGGCGCCCTGCAGCAGCCCGTCGTAGACGACGTTGAAACCCGCATGGGGACGTACCCCGGGAATCGTCCAGATCAGGTAGCCCGCGATGAGCAGGACGGCCAGACCCTGACCGGCCCGCGCCCACACGGGTACGGACGCGCGCGACGAACCCGAAGAACGCATGGCCCCCTCACCCGTGCGCCGCCCTCCGTCCGGCGCGTAGTGGCACTCACGGTACCGCTGCGCCCGACTTGCACGAGTTGCCCGACAGCACGGCGCGATCGGGTCGGCGTCCGACGATTCGATTCAGGCTGCGTGGACGCACGACGAATGCCTCTGCCTCGAGTGCCGCGAGCGCGATGCGCGGGATGTCGCGAACCCGCGAGTACGAGAAGAACCGGGTCTCCCACTGTGGACGGAACTTGTCATTGAACCGGTAGAGCGATTCGATCTGCCACCACCGCGAGGCGATCAGCAGGATGCGGCGCCACAGCCGAAGCACCGGGCCGGCACCGATACGTTCGCCCCGCTCGAGTGCATCGCGGAACACCGCGAAGTTCAGCGACACGCTGTCGACACCGAGCTCAGGGGCCGCCGCGAGCAACCGAGTGATCATCAATTCGTTCAGACCGTTGTCAGCGGTGCGGTCGCGACGCATGAGATCGAGCGAGATTCCGGTGTCACTCCACGGGACGAAGTGCAGCAGCCCGCGCAACTGCCCGTCGAGCCGCGCACGGACGAGGACGCACCTCGCGTCCGCAGCGTCACCGACGCGCGACAACGCCATCGAGAATCCGCGCTCGACCGGATCACCGCGCCACGACTCGGCGGCGGTCCGAACCTCGGCGACGTCCGCCTCGGTCAGGTCGCCGGTACGTGCGACCTCGACCGTGTAGCCGGCTCGCTCGACGCGCGCGCACGCCTGACGCACGCCGCGCATCGCCCGTCCGTCGAGGGTGAACTGCGCAGTCTGGACGATCGCCTCGTCACCGAGACCAACGGCGGCCAGGCCGTACTCGCGGCGGTACACCGTCGCGCCGAGTTCGCTGCAGCCCATTACCGCCGGCGTCCAGCCGTTGCGGTCGACCAGCGCGCGCCACGCTGCTATCGCACCCGGCCACGCCTCCGGATCGCCGATCGGGTCGGCGCTGGCGAGCGCGACTCCGTCGACCACGCGGTACGAGATCGCTGCCTTGCCCGTTGGCGACCAGACGACGGACTTGTCCCGCCGCAACGCGAAGTAGCCCAGCGAGTCACGCGCGCCGTGCCGGGTGAGCAGGTCGCGGATCCGGGACTCGTCCGCCGGGTCGAGCAGCGCCGGCGGTTCGGCCGTGCGCAATCCGATCGACACGAGAACGACAACCGCGAGAAGTCCGAACAGCAACAACATGGCGTGCAACAGATCTGCGTAGTGATCGCTCGAGATCTGTATCCATCCGCCGACGCCCACGAACGAGTAGACGACCTCGCGCAGGCGTGCCCAGAACGACACCGTCGACGGCACGTGTCCGGGCAGATACAGCATCACCATCCCGAGCACTGTGGCCAGCCCGATCAGCTGCGCCGCGGCCAGCACCGCGAACCATCGACCGTGTCGATCACTGCCCACGGTGTATTGCGACCGGGTCGCGAGCAACGCGACAAGCAGCAATCCCGTGACCACGGCCTCGACCGGGCGCCGTTCGGCACGAACGAGATCCGCAGTCATGACCACAGTGCAAACGAAAACCGCGATCCGCCACTCGGCGCGCTTGCGCTTACGCAGCCCACGGGCCAGCCGGAGCAGGATCCACCCCGACACCGCGACCACGGCTTCGGCGGTCGCCCGCGCCGAGACCGGAACGAAGTCGCCGTACAACGCCGACCCACGCATGTCCGGCGCCACGACGCCGACGAGCATCACGAGCCCGAGCACCGTCGACGTACGGCTCACCGCATCGGGGCCGTACCGAGCAACCCAACCTCGCACGAATCCAAAGCTTCAAGATCCGCCTGTGAACCGCTGAGGAGGCTCAGGTGAACCTTCTGATCGCCGGCACTGCTCTTCGGCACACCTCAGGCACGGCGGGCATCATGTCGCGCGTGCTGCTCCGCATCGCCGTCGTCGGCGCCGCCTGCATGGCAGCCGCGACTGCACTGTCCGCGTGTACGCCGCAGGCGGGAAATGCAACGCCGGCCGGCAGGCACACAGCACCGTCGCACGCGCCGGCCACGCCGCGCGCCTCGCGCACGCCCGACCTGCCGACCTTCTCGACTGTTGGTGCGCTGTTCCGTGGCGGATCCAACGGTGTGCACGGCTGCACCGGCAGCGTGATCGAGAGCGCATCGCACAACACGGTGATCACCGCCGCGCACTGCGTTCACGGTGACGGCACGGGCATGACGTTCGCGCCGTCCTATCGTGACGGCCGCTCGCGCGACGGTGTCTGGCACGTGACCGGCGCCTACGTCCTGCCGGCCTGGCAACGCGACCAGGACCCGACCACCGACTATGCGGTGCTCACCGTCGCGCCCAACGTCGTCAACGGACGCGCGACCCAGCTCGCCGACGTCACCGGCAGCGAGTCGCTCGGCGCCGCACCCACGGTCGGATCCAGCGTGACGGTGGTTGCCTACAACGCCGGACGAGACGACGAACCCGTGACCTGCGTGGCGAAGGTGTTCCGGATCAAGGGGTTCCCGACCTTCGACTGTCACGGCTTCGTAGGCGGCAGCAGTGGCAGCCCGTGGCTGACGATCGACGGGACGGGGCACGCGACGGTCCATGGCGTGATCGGCGGGCTGAAACAGGGCGGCTGCCACGAATACCGCTCGCACAGCTCGGCGTTCAACAACGCCGTGCGCATCCTCGTGGACCGGGCGGAATCCGGCGCCAAACCGGACGTTGTCGTCGAACCCGATGCACCCGGGTGTTAGCAGGCAAGTCGACGCGCTGACGCGTCCATTCCGTGCCAGCCGGTCCCCGCCGCACCGATTCGTGAAACCCGAGATATCGCTGCGACGAAGTGACGCGTGACGAGTTCCTAGTCCAATAGGGGGAAGACATGGATGACTCGACACGAAGAGGATTCCTGGCCACGGCCGCCGTCGGTGCGGTCGGTGTCGGAGTCGCGGCGGTCGCGCCTGGCGCGCAGGCCGCCGGCACGCGCGGCGAAGCGGCACACAAGGTGCCCAGCAACGCCGCGGGCACGCTGGTCGCGCACGTCGACGACGTGCACGGCGACACGGTGACCGTGATGGTCGGCGAGCGCGAGGTCGTGGTCCATGACCGCGACCTGGTGGCCCGCCTGGCCCGAGCTGCGTTCTGAGAGGGGACAGAGCATGTCGTCACATCGCGAAGCGCCGGAGATCTCGAAGGATCCGGTTGCGGACAACACCGATGTCTACGCGTTCGTCAGCCGCGACGAACCGGACAAGGTCACGATCATCGCCAACTTCATTCCGTTCCAGAACCCGCAAGGCGGTCCGAACTTCTACGAGTTCGGCGATGACGTCACCTACGCCATCCACATCAGCAACCGTGGCAAGGCGCAGGGCGACATCACGTACCGCTTCCACTTCCACACCGAGATCCGCAACAGCGAGACGTTCTTGTACAACACCGGGCAGATCAAGTCGATCTCGGATACGACGTGGAACCGGCCGCAGTTCTACCGGGTCACTCGAACCGAAGGCGACGGCAAGGCAGCGGTGCTCGCGAAGGGGTTGCGAGTCCCGCCCGTCAACGTGGGGCCGCGGAGCACGCCGAACTACGAGCACTTCACCAGCGCGGCCGTGCACGACATCGGCCACGGCCGCAAGGTGTTCGCGGGGCAACGCGCCGACGGGTTCTACGTCGACGTGGGTAGCATCTTCGACCTCGGTGTGCTGCGCCCGTTCGAGCACTTGCACCTGATCCCGTCCGCCGACGCGGTGGGCGTGAACAGCACGCAGGGGCTCAACGTCCACACGATCGCGCTGCAGGTGCCGAAGACCGACCTCACGGTCGATCATCACAACCCGACCAATGCCATGGACGCGAAGTCGGTTATCGGCGTCTGGGCGACCTCGTACCGGCAGAAGTCCAGCGTCTTCAATCCGAAGACGTCGACCTACGACGGCGTCGGGCCGTGGGTGCAGGTGTCCCGGTTGGGCAACCCGTTGTTCAACGAGGTCATCGTGCCGATGGCGCACAAGGACCGCTGGAACCACGCGCACCCGCACGGCGATTCGGAGTTCGCGAAGTACGTCGCGCATCCCGAGCTCGCCGGGTTGCTGCCCGTGCTCTACCCGGGCGTGTTCCCGCACCTGGCGAAGTACAAGAAGCCCAGAGCCGACCTCGAGGCGATCCTGCTGACGGGCATCCCCGCCGGCGTCGTGCCGGGGTTCCAGAACACGACCGGCCCGGTGCTCGCGGACATGCTCCGGCTCAACATGGCCATCAAGCCGTCGGACAAGCCGAGCAAGTTCGGTCTGCTGGGCGGTGACGCGTCGGGCTTCCCGAACGGACGGCGGGTGATGGACGACGTCGTCGCGATCGAGCTGCGCGCCATCGCGGGCGCAACGATCCCGCTCGTCGACAGCTCGTACACGCCGGACGACGCAGCTGGTGCACTGACCGACGGCACGCACAACACGAACGCGCCGTACCTCAAGCACTTCCCGTATCTGGGCACGCCGGCCGGCGGGTTCCAGACCACGCCAGGGACGCCGCACACATGAGCGCGCACACCCACGTAGTCGAAGACAACAGTCACGCCGGGCAGGGCGCGGTCCTGCTCGACATCGGCGATCACATCGGCGCGCTTGTCGTGACGATGCCGGCGCAGTTGATCGGGCACGAGGTCGAGATCCGTCCGTACGACCATGACGGTGTAGCGCACCTGCCGCACGTCGCCGTCGTCAATCGACCGCGCGACGGGCGGCACGGGCCTCCCATCGCGACCGCGGTGTTCGCCGAGCTCGAGGCGGGTGACTACGACTTGTACCTGCGTCCGCACGGTCCGGTCGAACTGAGCACCCGCGTCGACGGCGGCACGGTCGCGTTCGCCACCTGGCCCGCCTGACCCCAAACCACCCGATGATCTTGCAGAATTACGCGCTATAGCGCGGAAAACTGCAAGATCATCGGTGTGTGGGGAGAGCTGTGCCTGGTGAGCAAGGACGACTGTTGCTGGCCGCTCCCGACAAGTTCCGCGGGTCGGCGAACGCCCGCGAGATCGCCGAAGCCATGGCACTCGGTGCCGCGGACGCCGGCTGGCAGTGCGACATCGCCCCGATCTCGGACGGGGGCGAAGGGCTGCTGGATTGCTTCGGCGGCGCGAACCGGACCTCGACGGTCACTGGTCCACTCGGCGAGCCGGTCGACGCCGGCTGGCGCCTCGACGGCACGGCCGCGGTCATCGAGATGGCGACCGCGTCCGGGCTGACGCTGGTTGCGGGTCGCAACGACCCGGTTGCCGCAACGACCAAGGGGACGGGCGAACTCATCGCAGCCGCGCTCGATGCGGGCGCGAGCGAGATCCTCGTCGGGGTCGGCGGATCGGCGACCACGGACGGCGGCCTCGGGGCGGTCGACGAGTTGGCCACGCGGGCGCCACTCGACCTCGTCACGGTCGCAGCGGACGTGACGACCCACTTCGTCGATGCCGCCGCGGTGTTCGCGCCGCAGAAGGGCGCCGACCCCGCCACCGTCGAGCTACTCACGGGGCGGTTGCGCGACTTGCTCGAGGTGTACCGCCACCGGTTCGACATCCGCATCGGCGAGCTCGCCGGGTCCGGCGCGGCCGGCGGGCTCGCCGGCGGGTTGGCAGCACTCGGCGCGCGGATCCGACCCGGGTTCGACGTCGTCGCGGAGCGGCTGAACCTCGCGCAGCGGGTGCGATCGGCCGATCTCGTGCTGACCGGGGAAGGACGTCTCGACCGCTCGAGCCTGTCCGGCAAGGCGCCGGTCGGGGTCGTCCGGCTGTGCGTCGCCGCGGGACGGCCGGTCGCCCTCATCGTGGGCGAGCACGCGGATGCGGTCGACCCGGGCGTTCATGTGACTTCACTCACGCAACGAATCGGGACAGACCGGGCCTTGGCGGCCCCGCTTCCCGAGATTCGTGCGGCCACCGCCGAACTGCTGGGCGCCGCCGACCGCCTGCCGCGCTGAGCCCGGGCCGTGCCGGATCGCATCTGTGTCGCACCTAAGTGGAAAGATGGCACTGTGGTGAGCCGCACCGATCTGCGCAGCGCTGCTCCCGAACGGGGACGCACGCGCTTTTCCGGTGTACTCCCCCGCCGACTGCTCCACTTCCGCCGCCCGGTGTGGTGGCAGGAAGTCGCGATCCTCGCGATCGGCTACTGGATCTACAGCGTCGGCCGCAACGCGATCCCTCAGCAGGCTTCGATCGCGATCCGGCACGGCCTCTCGATCCAGCATCTGCAAGAGATCGTCGGCATCAACTTCGAGCTGTCGGTCAACCAATGGATCGCGTCGCACGAGTGGCTTGCCCAGGTCCTCGACTACTACTACGCGACGCTGCACTTCGTCGTCACGCTCGGCGTGCTCGTCTGGATGTTCGTGCAGCGCCCGCACATCTATCGCGGCGCGCGCACGGTGTTGTTCACGCTGACGCTCATCGCGCTTGCCGGCTTCGCGCTGTACCCGGTCGCGCCGCCACGGCTGCTGCCCGGCTCCGACTACATCGACACGGTGATCAAGTTCCACACGTGGGGCTCGCTCGCCGATCCCGAGATCGCAGCGCACTCCAACCAGTACGCAGCCATGCCCAGCCTGCACACGGCGTGGGCGTTGTGGGCGGGTATCTCGGTCTTCATGTGCGCGCGACGGTTGTGGGTGCGCCTGCTCGGCTTGGTCTACCCGTTCTTCACGGTGCTCGTGATCATCGGGACGGCGAACCACTACGTGATCGACGCTGTCGGCGGTGCGGTGACCGTGGTCATCGCGTTCGGCATCCAGGCGGTGCTCTCAGGCCACGGTGCGTACACGCCGCCGTGGGACGCTCCCGACTTCGGACGTCCCGACCCGCCGTTGCCGAACCTGCGTCCATCGCGCCTCGCGGCCAAGCGCCGTCAGTCGAGTCGCGCGTAGAACACGTCCTCGACGACCTTGCGAGCCCGCCGCGCGCCGCGACGGTAGTCGTCGATCACCGCGCCCGGATCGAATCCGGCCGCGTAGCCGAGCGCGCTGCCGACAGCGAGCAACGCCGTCCCCTGCGATGGGATCTGGTCCTCTGCCTTGTCGCGGACGAGCATGATCGCGTTGCGCAACCGGGTCGCCTGACGCCAGCCGGTCGCCAACGCATCGGCCTGCGACCGATCGAGCAGGCGGTGGTCGACCGCTGCCCGTAGCGCGTCCATCGTGCGGGTCGTGCGGAGCGCCTCGAGGCGGCCCGCATGCTGCAACTGCAGCAACTGCACCGTCCATTCGATGTCAGCCAGTCCGCCACGACCCAGCTTCGTATGCGTCGACGGGTCCGCCCCGCGTGGCAACCGTTCGGCGTCGACGCGGCCCTTGAGCCGGCGGATCTCGATCAGGTCGGACGCGGTGATGCCATCGGTTGGGTAGCGCACCGGATCGATCATCGCGATGAAGCGCTGCCCGAGGTCGGCGTCGCCGGCTCCGAAGCGCGCCCGCAGCAATGCTTGCGCCTCCCACGGCGACGACCAGCGCTGGTAGTACTGCGCGTAGGACGCCAGCGAACGCGCGAGCGGGCCGTTGCGGCCCTCCGGGCGCAGATCGGCGTCGATGCCCAGCGGCGGGTCTGTCGACGACGGCGCCGACAGCAGCCCGCGCAGCTTTCCGGCGACGTCCTGCGCGATTCGGGTGACGTCGTCGTCGGTTTCGCCGACCGGCTCGAAGACGAACATCACGTCGGCGTCGGAGCCGTAACCGACCTCGGAGCCGCCGAGACGTCCCATCGCGATGATCGCGAACCGCAGCGGCAACGCGTCGCGGCCGCGCTCGGCAGCGACTGAACGAACCGCGATCTGCAACGACGTCTCGAGCGTCGCCTCGGTGGTGGCGCTGATCGCCTCGCACACCGCCTCGACCGGGACGAGTCCGAGCAGGTCGGCGAACGCCGTCCGCAACAGTTCGGTGCGGCGGACCGCACGCACGGCAGCGACCGCCTCGACCGGGACGTCACGCCGCGCGGCGGTTTCGCTCATGGTCGCCGCGACTTCGCCCGGCGCGCGCGGCGTGAGCTCGCTGTCGGCCGCAAGCATGCGCAACGCTTCCGGCGCGCGGCCGAGCATGCGCGCGACGTACTGGCTGGTCCCGAGCAGGTGCGCGAGGCGGGACGCGACCTGACCCTCATCGCGCAGCAGCCGCAGGTACCACGGAGTTGCTCCAAGCGCGTCGGACACGCGCCGGTACGCGAGCAGCCCCGCGTCCGGGTCCGGCGCATCCGCGAAGTCGGACAGCAGCACGGGCAGCAACGCACGCTGCAGCGTCGCGCGCCGAGACAGTCCGGACGTCAAGGCGTCGAGGTGCTGCAATGCCCGCGCCGGGTCGGCGAAACCGAGCGCCGCCAGGCGCCGTCCGGCCTCCTCGGGCGTCAACCGCAAGTCGGCCGAAGGCACCCGTGCCACCGCCTCGAGCAGCGGCCGGTAGAACAGCTTCTCGTGCAGGCGGCGCACCTCGCGTGTGTGCAACGCCCACTCGGCGTTCCAGACCGCGCGCGCATCACCGCGCGGATCGGGACGAAAGCCCATCGCGAGCGCGAGCCACGTGAGCTGCACCGGATCGTCGGGGACGAGATGAGTTCGCTGCAGGCGGCGCAGCTGCAACCGGTGCTCGGTCGCACGCAGGAACGTGTACGCGTCCGCAAGGCTCAGCGCGTCGTCACGCCCGACGTATCCGCCGTCCCGCAAGGCATCCAACGCCGGCAACGTGCCGCCGATGTGCAACGCGTCGTCGCCCCGGCCGTGGACGAGCTGCAACAGTTGCACCGCGAACTCGACGTCACGCAACCCGCCACGGCCGAGCTTGAGCTCGCGGTGGGCGACCGCCGACGGGATGTGCGCGACGACGCGCCGCCGCATCGCCTGCACGTCCGCGACGAAGTCCGGACGTTCGGCGGCCGACCATACGAACGGCCCGATCGCCTGCTCGTACCGCGCGCCGAGCTCGAGATCGCCTGCTACCGCACGTGCCTTCAGCAGCGCCTGGAACTCCCACGTGCTCGCCCACCGCTGGTAGTACGCCTCGTAGCTGGCAAGCGTGCGCACGAGAGCGCCGTCCTTGCCCTCGGGACGGAGCGCGGCGTCGACCTCCCACGCGATCTCGCGACACAACCGCATGGTGTTGGCTGCCAGCATCGTCGCGGTACGCAGCGCCCGGTCGGTGTCGGCGGGATCGCCGTCGAAACGGCCCGGCTCCGCAACGAACACGACATCAACGTCGGAGACGTAGTTGAGTTCGCGCCCACCGGTCTTGCCCATCGCGATGATCGCGAGCCGGCACGGCTCCGCACTTTCGGGCAACGTTCCCGCAGCGACTGAGAGCGCGGCCTGCAGTGTGTAACCCGCGAGGTCGGCGAGCGCGCTGGTGACGGTGCGCAGATCCAGCTCCCCCGACAGGTCCCGTCCAGCGATCGCGATCAGCTCGCGACGGTAGGCGACCCGCAGTGCCGCGCTCGCCTCGGCGCCGACGATGGTGGCGTGCGCGCCGTCCGTCCCGGCTGTGGGGACACTCGGGTCGGCGCCGACGGCTTCGTGCATGCGCCGCGACATGCCGGGCAGGTCGGCCGGTCCGACCAACCCGTGCCAGGCCTCGGGGTGCGCGACGAGGTGGTCGGCGAGCGCGGTGGACGTGCCTAGCAGCGGAATCAGCCGGGCGCGGACGTCGGCGTCAGTGGCGAGCACCGTCCGCAGGGCCGCCCCCTCGGACGTCGCAATGAGCCGTGCGAGTGTCTCGAGCGCAGCGTCGGGCGCCGCGGTGCGCCCGATCGCGGCGACGATGCTCGCCGCGTCGTCGTCGACCGGGGTGTTCGAGGCGAGGTCCCACCACGCCAGTGGCGCTTCGCCGAGCAGTTCGGCGGCGCGCTCGCCGTCGCTGAACGCAAGACGGGCCAGCCGCAGGGCGCTGCGGCGCAGCGGTGTCGCGTCAGCCATCGTCGGGCCGACGCAGGCCCGGCATCGGCAACAGCCCTCGCGCTGCGTTCGCTTCCGCCGCGAGAGCGGCACGGATGGCGGCGGGATCGGTCATCGGCCCAGCGGTCGAGGTCGCCACATCGCGCGGCTCCGGGACGGACGCCGGATCGCGCACGATGTCGGCGAAGGTCGCCGCGAAGGGAGCCCACACCTCGGCGAGGTCGTCGTCGATCGTGACCGCGCGCTCGACGATCGCGTCGAGGTCGTAGTCGTCGAGCTCGCCGGCGTCCTCGGCCGCCCAGGCCCGCACGATCGCCGCGTCGGTCTCGATGTGGAACTGGATTCCCCAGGCGAGGCGGCCGAGCCGGAACGCCTGCTGCTCGCAGGCCGGCGAGCCGGCGAGCTGGATGGCACCGGGCGGCAGGACGTGGACCTCGTCGAAGTGCCACTGGAGCACGTCCGGAGTGATCGGCAGTGCCGCGAACAACGCGTCGTCGGCGGCAGCGGTGCGCTTGGCCACGAGCTGCGCGCCGACCTCGGGTCCGTCCGGCATGCGGCGGATCCGGCCGCCGTTTGCGACAGCGAGCAGCTGGTGCCCGAGGCACACGCCGAGCGTGGGCACCTGGTCGGAGACCGCCGTGCGCAACAGCGCGCGCACGGCGGGCAGGTAGGGCGCCGCTGCGTCGTCGAGAGCGCCCATGCCGCCGCCCATAACGACGACGCCGTCGTGTGCGTGCAGGTCGGTCGGCAACGGGTCGCCGGCGTCGAGGGCGCGCACGTCCAGCTCCAGACCTGCCGTGCGAAGCCAGTCACCGAGACGTGCGGGCGGATCCGACGCGTCGAGCTGAAGGACGAGAAGGGCCACCCGTCGAGCCTAGCCAGCGGCTACCGCGCCCGCTGTTACAAGGCGGGCAGGTGTAGCCAGCGGCTACAGCGCCCGCCGACTACAAGGCGGGCAGGTGCAGCCAACGGCTACAGCGCCCGCCGGCTACAAGGCGGGCAGGTGTAGCCCGCGGCTACACCGCCCGCCGACTACAAGGCGGGCAGGTAGCGCCGCAACTCGAAGGGGCTGACCTCGGCGCGGTACTCGACCCACTCTTCCTTCTTGTTGCGCAAGAAGAAGTCGAAGACGTGCTCGCCGAGTGTCTCTGCGACGAGCTCGCTGGTCTCCATCGCGCGCAACGCGTCCGCGAGGTTGTGCGGCAGCTCGTCGTAGCCGAGTGCACGCAACTCGGTGTCGGACATCGACCAGACTTCGTCCTCGGCACCGGGCGGCAGCTCGTAGTTCTCTTCCACGCCCTTGAGGCCTGCTGCGAGGATGACCGCGAACGCCAAGTACGGGTTGCACGCCGAATCGAGCGAGCGCAATTCGATGCGCGTCGAGTTCGCCTTGCCGGGCTTGTACATCGGCACCCGCACGAGCGCCGAACGGTTGGCGTGACCCCAGCACACGTAGGTCGGCGCCTCGACCAGCTCGCCGCGCGCTGCGTAGCCGAACAGCCGCTTGTACGAGTTCACCCACTGATTCGTGACCGCAGTGATCTCACGCGCGTGCCGCAGCAGGCCGGCGATGAACGACTTGGCCGTCTTCGACAGGTACAGCTGGTCGGATCCGTCGTGGAAGGCGTTGTTGTCGCCTTCGAACAGCGACAGGTGCGTGTGCATGCCGCTGCCGGGACGGTGGCGGAACGGCTTCGGCATGAAGGTGGCATGTGCGCCGTGCGCGATCGCGACCTCTTTGATGACGTGACGGAACGTCATGATGTTGTCGGCCATCGAGAGCGCGTCGGCATAGCGCAGGTCGATCTCCTGCTGGCCCGGAGCAACCTCGTGATGGCTGAACTCGACCGAGATCCCGAGACCTTCGAGCGCGCCGACTGCCGCGCGCCGGAAGTCGTGCGCGACGTCATGGCTGGTCATGTCGAAGTACCCACCGTTGTCGATCGGCTCCGGCTCGGATCCGTCCGTCGGGCGGTTCTTCAGCAGGAAGAACTCGATCTCGGGGTGGGTGTAGAACGTGAACCCGCTGTCGGCCGCCTTCGACAGCGCGCGCCGCAGCACGTAGCGGGGGTCGGCCCACGACGGCGACCCGTCGGGCATCGTGATGTCGCAGAACATGCGGGCCGAGTCCTGTCCACCCGGCGTCGATGCGGGCAGCACCTGGAAGGTGGACGGGTCGGGGCGGGCCAGCATGTCGGACTCGCTCGCCCGCGCAAATCCCTCGATCGCGGAGCCGTCGAACCCGATGCCCTCGTCGAAGGCGCCGTCGAGTTCCGCCGGAGCGACTGCGACCGACTTCAGCGTGCCGAGGACATCGGTGAACCACAGTCGTACGAAGCGGATCTCGCGTTCCTCGAGCGACCGCAGCACGAATTCCTGTTGGCGATCCACGATGCTCCAGTCTTCCGGGGTGCAGTTACCGGAAGGTTACGCGGCTCGCCCGGCGATTCCGGGTCATCGCAGTTACAGCGCGCTGCCCTTTTGCCACTGGGCCCAGCTCATCGTCCAGTCGCCGCCCTGCCAGAGCGCGAGCGTCGGCGCGCCCTTGGCACCGTGGACGACGACCGGGTCGCCCACGAGCGAGTGCGTGTAGAACCACTGCGCGTTGTCACCGGTGAGGTTCAAACAGCCGTGCGACACGTCCTGGCCACTGTTCTGCGCCCACTCGGTGGCGTCGAGTTCGTGCAGGTAGATGCCGTCGACGCTGATCTTGGTCGACCACGGGATGTCCTCACACGGATACCCGCCGGGCCCGTTCGCAGGCAGCCCGTAGGTGTCGGAGCACATGTGCGCCGGGTTCTCGAAGCCGAGCACTGTGTACGTGCCGTCGAGTGTGTAGAAGTTGATGTAGTTGCCGTTGACCGTCTCGCCGCTGTGCTCGCCCATCGACGTGTTCATCGTGTGGATCAGCTTGCCGTTGCGGTAGGTCTTTACCTTGTTGACCTTGTACGGCGCGTTGTCGTAGGCCTCGGTGATCTGCTTGCGTCCGATCGTGTACGACACCGACTGGTCGGCCTGGCCGTAGAGGCCGTCGCCGACCTCGACGCCGTAGACGTTGGCCGAAATGGTGACCTTGGTGCCCGGCTTGTAGAAGTGCTCGGGACGCCAGTGCACGCTGTGGTCGGACGCCCAGTACCAAGACCCGTCGACGTGCGGGGTGGTCGTGACCTTCAGCGCACGCTCGGCCGCCTTCCTCCGGTAGATCGTTTCGTCGAAGTTGACCACCGGCACCATCGCGATGCCGTACGTGCCGTGGTTCTGGATCGACCCGCCGTAGATCGTGTTCAGGTACGGCATGGTCATGTTGCCGGGCGTGAGAGTGGTGAACGAGCGCTTGTAGGTCTTGGTCGCGTCGCCGCTGGTGTTCGTCGCCTTGGCGATCATGCGATAGCTCTTGCTGTAGCCCAGGACCTCGGTGGCACGCCAGCTGGTCTTGTCGGCCGACATCGTGCCGTGGACGTGCTTGCCCTCGGAGTTGACGAGGGAGACGTTGCGCAGGGTGCCGTTCGCGACGGTGAGCGTGATCGGGGCGACGGGGTCGACGGCCTTGTTGCTCGTCGGGGTCGCGGTGAACGCGAGTGGCTTCGGCGCGGCCGACGTCGTCGGCGCCGACGAGGTCGGCGTGGAGGACGAACTCGACTGCTGCGCCGCTCCCGGCCCGGAGGTCGAGGGCGTGGGCGGGGTGCTTGAGGTGCACGCGGTCAGGGCGAGGGCGACGACGGCTGTGACAGCGCCGGCACGCGCTGCGGTCGATTTCCGCACGCCGCGCCACGTGGGGCCGCGCCGGGTCGCTCGTCGCGACAGCTGGTCAAGCACCTCGTGCGACTCGTACAACTGGTACCGCCTATCCCTCACAGCCGCTCAGACCAGGGTTTCTGGTCGCTGCGGCACCTCATTGTCCCTCATCGGCCCGGTCGGGCCAGGCAGGCTCGTGTCACGAAAGCCTTACAACCGATATGACGCACGGCCATGTTCTCAGGTTGCACTGATTCTGCCGCAGATCACCGACATCCCGAGACACCCTCAGGTTCTCCACGGGAGCGCGGGCGAGTTGGTTCAAGGAGGACAATGGGCCCATGCCCGGTCTACGCCTTGCCCTGGCCCAGGCCAACTACACGGTGGGCGACCTGGCGGGCAACGCGGCGATGGTGCTCGATCGCACACGTACCGCCGCCGCTGCGGGCGCCGACCTGGTCGCGTTTCCGGAACTGACCCTCACCGGCTACCCGCCGGAGGACCTCGTGCTGCGAGCCGGCTTCCGCGCGGCGTCCCGGGCCGCTGTGGACAAACTTGCCGGTGACCTCGCAGCCGCCGGCCTCGGTGACACCGCCGTGGTCGCCGGCTACGTCGACGACGATTGCGGCCCGCGCAACGCCGCCGCGTTCCTGCACCGCGGTGAGGTCGTCGCGCGCTATTTCAAGCACCACCTGCCGAACTACGGCGTGTTCGACGAGCGTCGCTACTTCGTCCCCGGTGACCGGTTCGTGGTCGTCCGGCACCGCGGCGTCGACGTGGCGCTGACCATCTGTGAGGACCTCTGGCAGGACGGCGGCCCGTTCACGGTGGCCGGGCGGGTCGGTGTCGGCCTCATCCTGAACATCAACGGGTCGCCGTACGAGCGGAACAAGGACGACGTTCGCTTCCCGCTGCTGCGCCGGCGCGCCGCTGAGGCGCACGCTCCGATCCTGTACGTGAACACCGTCGGCGCGCAGGACGAACTCGTCTTCGACGGGGACTCGATGGTGGTGGCGGCCGACGGCGACGTCCTGCTGCGCGCGCCCCAGTACGTCGAGGACACCTTCCTGATCGACGTCGAGGTGGCCGCCGCGTCCGGCGCTCGTCCGGCGCCCCAATTCGTCGACATGACCGTGGAGCACTACGAGTCGTCCGACCAGAGCGACTCCACGGCGTCCGGCGCGCTGCCGACGACCGCCGTCGACCCGCTCCCGGACGAGGCCGAGGTGTGGGGCGCGCTGGTCACCGGGCTGCGTGACTACGTCCAGAAGAACGGGTTCCGCTCGGTCGTGCTCGGCATGTCGGGCGGCATCGACTCTGCGGTCGTCGCCGCCATCGCTGCCGACGCCATCGGCGGCGATCGGGTTTACGGCGTGTCCATGCCGAGCTCCTACTCGTCCGACCATTCGAAGTCGGACGCCGCAGACCTGGCCGAGCGCCTCGGCGCGCACTATCGGGTCGTCCCGGTGGCGCCGATGATCGACGAGTTCGTGTCCGCGCTGTCGCTGACCGGGCTGGCGGAGGAGAACGTGCAGGCGCGCGTGCGCGGCACCACCCTGATGGCGCTGTCGAACGCCGAGGGCCACCTCGTCCTCGCCACCGGAAACAAGAGCGAGCTGGCGGTGGGCTACTCGACGATCTACGGTGACGCCGTCGGCGGGTTCGCGCCGATCAAGGACGTCCCTAAGACGCTGGTGTGGGATCTGGCCCGGTGGCGCAATGCCGACGCACGATCACGCGGCGAGGCCGCGCCGATCCCGGAGAACTCCATCACGAAGCCGCCGTCGGCCGAGTTGCGTCCCGGCCAGCTCGACACCGACTCACTGCCCGACTACGAGGTGCTCGACGCGATCCTGGATCGCTACGTCGACCTCGACGAGGGCGTCGCCGAGATCGTGGCGGCAGGTTTCGACGCGGACGAGGTGACGCGCATCGCACGGCTGGTCGACGGCGCGGAGTGGAAGCGACGGCAGTACCCGCCCGGTTCGAAGATCAGTCACAAGAACTTCGGCAAGGACCGCCGGCTGCCGATCACGAATCGCTGGGTCGAATAGCCTCGGCCGAATAGTCCGATCGACCCGCCTCGGTGTGACCGACCACCGAGTGACCGAAATCTCCCGACCCGAGACAAACCCAGGTCGCTGGGGAACCATTGATTTCGTCCACGTAACAGCCCGGGGACCGGCGTGCCGGCCTCGAGGAGAGATGGCGAGGAATCACATGACCACATCCCTGTACGGCGGTGTGACCACGCGCCGGGTGACCGTGCGCGACCTGCAGGCAGCCAAGGACCGCGGCGAGCGTTGGCCGATGCTCACGGCCTACGACTTCTCGACCGCGCGAGTGTTCGACGAAGCGGGCATCCCGGTGTTGCTCGTCGGCGACTCGGCGGCGAATGTCGTCTACGGCTACGACACCACGGTCCCGGTCACCGTCGACGAGCTCATCCCCCTCGTGCGCGCAGTCGTCCGCGGCACCAAGCGCGCGCTCGTGGTCGGTGACCTGCCGTTCGGCAGCTACCAGACCTCGCCCGCGCAGGCACTCGAGACGGCCACCCGGTTCATGAAGGACGGCGGTTGCCAGGCCATCAAGCTCGAGGGCGGCCAGCGCGTAGCCGGCCAGGTCGAAGCGCTTGTCGCAGCCGGCATCCCGGTGATGGCGCACATCGGCCTCACCCCGCAATCGGTCAACGCGCTGGGCGGCTACCGCGTGCAGGGTCGCGGCGACGAAGCTGCGCACCGACTCATCCAGGACGCGAAGGCGATGCAGCAAGCAGGTGCGTTCGCGGTCGTGCTCGAGGTGGTCCCGTCCGACCTCGCGGCGCAGGTGACCAAGGCATTGCACATCCCGACGATCGGCATCGGCGCAGGTCCGAGCACCGACGCGCAGGTCCTCGTGTGGCAGGACATGGCCGGGCTACGCGGCGAAGGCAAGCCGGCGAAGTTCGTCAAGGAGTTCGCGCAGATCGGCATTGCTCTGCGCACCGCTGCCGAGACCTACGCCGCTGAGGTTCGCGGCGGCACCTACCCCGCCCCTGAACACGAATACGCCTGACCCCATCCGTTGAGTGGCGCGTTTCGCCGTTGAGTGGCGCGATATTTCGCGCCACTCAACGCGCTAACGCGCCACTCAACGTAGGACGGCGAATCGCACTGAGCGCTTCGCGATGTCGGCTTCGACGAGGGTTACGCGGATGCGCTCGCCGACGGGTAGCTGATCGCCGGCGCAGCGCGCCCGTACCGCGGGATCGTCGAGCACGACAGTTGCGTTGTGCTCCTCGGCATCGATGACGAGGACGTCGAAGGTTTCGCCGACGCGATCATGCAGGAGCCACGCCTCCGTCGCGTCGACCACGGCTCGGTCGACGGCGTGCGCACGCTGATCGCTGTGCGCCATCAACTCAGGCAACAGCGGTAACTGTTCGTCGACCCATGCCGGCACCGGTGTGCCCGCACCCAGCGCGAGGCAGATCTCGTTGGCATACCTGTCGACGAGACGACGCAACGGTGCCGTCACGTGCGTGTACGGCGCACCGATCCCGGCGTGAGTGTGATCGGCCGGCACATCACCGTCGAAGTCGGTGTAGCCCGCTCCGCGCAGCAACGTCGTCGCGTGCTCGATCAACACAACGTGATGCGGGTTCGCGCGATCGAGTCCGGCGAGTACGTCACCGGGCTGCGCGCCGTCCGGCCATACGACGCCGAGTGCGTGTGCGGCGCGCCGCAATGCGCGGACGGCGCCCGGATCGGGGGCAGGAAGCGTGCGCAGGACGCCGTGTCGATGCGCGAGCATGATGTCGGCAGCGCACATGCCGGTGAGCAGCGAGATCTCGGCGTTGTAGTCCTCAACGGCAAGTGGTTCACGAATCGCGAGTCGCCATGCCGCGCCGTCCTGCTCGACCTCTTGCGCGGGCAGGTCCAGATTGATGGCATGCCGTCGCCGGGCGAGCGCCTGCCGCCGTTCACCGACGTCGCGTAGCGGCAACAGCGCATCCGGCAACGTGCCTTGTGCCAGCTGGCGCTGCACGCCTACGTAGTCGAGTTGCGCTCGGCTCCGGACGCGCGCGCGGCGCACGTCCACGCTGCGGACCTCGCCGTCGGCGTCGAGCTCGATGCGCCACAGCACTGCTGGACGGAGCTGGTCGGGCAACAGACTCGCTGCACCCTCGCTGAGCACCGGCGGGTGTAGCGGGACGCGAACATCGGGGAAGTAGAGGGTCTGGCCACGGCGACGCGCCTCGACGTCGACGGCCGAACCGGCCCGGACGAATGCAGCGACATCGGCAATTGCGTAGCTGACCAGGTACCCGTCGCTCTGGGCGGCGATGTGCACGGCCTGGTCGAGGTCGCGGCTTCCGGCCGGGTCGACCGTGACGAACGGGATGTCCGTGGCGTCTTCGTCAGGCAGTTCTACGTCGTGAGTGGCCTGCTCGGCCACGAGGAGGACCTCAGGCGCGAAATCGCCGGTGACCGCCAACTCCGTGCGCAATGCAGCGAAGTCGAGCGGTGCACCGGCGACTCGATGAGCGACCATCCGCAGACAGGGCGGACGGATATCGATTCAGCGCGAGCGCTTGGCGGCAGCCTTCTTGGCGGCAGCCTTACGAACGGTCTTCTTCGCCGCGGTCTTGCGTGCGGTGGTCTTCGCGGCCTTCTTGGCAGCAGTCTTGCGAACTGCAGTCTTGCGGGCGGTGGTCTTCGCCGCCTTCTTCGCTGCAGTCTTGCGCACGGCCTTCTTCGCCGCGGTCTTCTTGGCTGCCTTCTTGGCAGCGGTCTTGCGAACCGCGGTCTTGCGTGCGGTCGTCTTCGCGGCCTTCTTCGCGGCCGTCTTGCGAACTGCAGTCTTGCGGGCGGTGGTCTTCGCGGCCTTCTTCGCGGCCGTCTTGCGAACTGCAGTCTTGCGGGCGGTGGTCTTCGCCGCCTTCTTCGCGGCGGTCTTTCGAGCCGCCTTCTTTGCGGGTGTCGTCATTGCGTTGCCTCCTCGGCAGCAGTCAACGAATCCTCATTCGTTGTTACAAGTGGACGATGCTTGTCGTGCAGCGTCAACGCGCCACGCCGACTTGTCATATGTGCATCGTGGCGCAGATTTGCGATCAACGCATCATTAGATGACGAATCCGTTGCACAAACTTTTGACTGCACGAGTTGCACCGCGATGCGCACGCGCATGTCGCGCTCTTCGATGAAGTGAGAATCCCTTTACATAGATGCTGATTCGTCGAAGATCGCGGATGCGATTGCAACTGCGCGGTTCGCACGCGGTAGTCCTGCGTACAACGCGCAGTGCATCAACACTTCGACGATCTCGTTCTCGTTGAGTCCGTTGCGACGTGCTGCGCGGATGTGCATCGCGAGTTCGTGCTCTGCACCGAGTGCGACGAGAACAGCAAGAGTTGCGATCGATCGCTCGCGTCGCGCGAGGTCTGTTCGCGACCAGACATCGCCCCACGCGTAGCGCGTGATGAAGTCTTGGAACGGTTGCGTCAACGGCGTTGTTGCAGCGACCGCGCGATCGACGTGTGCATCGCCGAGCACCTCGCGTCGCGTTGCATAACCGTCAGCGAGCGTCGCGCCGGCGCGCAGGTGTTGCAACAGCAACGCAGCGAGGCGCGCGGGTTGTTCGTACGTCGCGACATGCGCCGCGTCGGCGAGCAACTCGAATCGTGCACGCGGGATGCCGTCGGCGATCACGCGAAGGTGATCCGGTGTTGTGGCGGGATCGTCTTCGGCCGCGATAACCAGCGTCGACGATGCGATGCGGCCGAGATCGGGACGCAGATCCATCGTCCCGATCGCTTCGCAGCACTGTGCGTAGCTCTCGGCATCGATACCCGCCACCATGGCGCGAAGCTCGTCACGCAGGCCCGGGTTGCGAGCGGCGAACGGCAGCGTCAGCCACCGATCGACCACGGCGTCGGCAACCGAATTCATCCCGTCGGCGCGCACGAGCTGGGCTCGCTCGACGTACGGACTACCGAGATATGCGGAAGTGCACATCAGCGCCAGCCGTCCGATGCGTTCGGGCCGATGGGCCGCGAGCCACATGCCGACCATCGCACCGAGCGACAGCCCGACCCAATCGGCACGGTGCACCTCGAGAGCGTCGAGAGTGGTGAGCACGTCTGCGCCGAGGTCGGCCAGTGAGGCCGGCGCATCGCTCGGCGACGGAGCCGAACCGCCGTGGCCACGATGGTCGACACGGATGACTCGGAATTGCTCGCACAACGGCGCAAGAATCGGCTGCCACATCTCGGCAGTGCTCCCGACTGATCCGAGCAGCACGAGCGGCGGCGCGTCCGGCGGTCCGTCCACCCAGGCGTGGAGCTTCATCGCGAACTCCTCTGGTCGAGGTAGCGGTCTACGAGCTCGCCTGCGTGACCCGTGTCGTTGCTATCGATCAGCTCGGCCAGGGCAGCCACATGCTTCGCCATCGCGGCGACATCGACCTCGAGGTCAAGTGCGGTGCGCAACCGCGCCGCCGCACCGCCAGTGAATCGCAGGAGGGAGATCAGCGCCGGCCACTCCGCGTGCCAGCTCCCCGCACCACGCTGCAACTCGGGCGCGCTGCTCATGAGCGTGGCCACCAATCCTGGTGCTTGAGCAGCCGCAGCGCGTGCAGTCACTGCCGCGATCGAGTTCTGTTTGTGCGGCATCGCCGACGAGCCACCCGGCGCGCGTTCGCGAACCTCACCGACATCGGATTGCCCGAGCAGGACGAGGTCGGTCGCAACCTTCGCGACCGCGGCGGACGCAGTTCCGAGTACGCCGCCGAGCTCGGTGACGATCGTGCGGTCGGTGTGCCACACACCGCGCGGGACGACCAGATCGCATTCGTCGGCGAAGGCGTCGAGCACCGCGATGCCATGTGGATGTAGTGCGGCGAGCGTGCCGGCCGCACCGCCGAGCTGCACGGGCAACGCGGCGCGCACGTCGGCGAGACGTTCGCCGGCAGTGTCGAGTGCCGCGCCCCATCCGGCTGCCACTGCGCCGAACGTCGTCGGGACAGCCCACTGCAACAGGGTGCGTCCGGGCATCGCGGTGTCGCGATGCGCGCGCGCGAAATGCGCACATGACCGCGCTGCGTCGTCGATGGTTGCGGTGATGACGCCGAGCGCTTGCTTCGCGACGAGCATGAGCGCGGTGTCGACGATGTCTTGACTCGTGGCGCCGCGATGCACGGCAGCCGCTGCCTCGGCGCCTGCCCGCGCCTCGACGCGCGCGCGAAGCTCGGCAACGAGCGGGATGACCGGATTGCCGCCATAAACGGCGCGGCGGCCGAGTTCGGCGCTGTCGAGGCGCCGTATGTCGTCGCATGCCGCACCGATCTCGAGCGCCGTGGGCAGCGCCACGATGCCGACCTGTGCACACGCGCGCGCCAAGGCCGTTTCGGCGGTGCACAACGCGTCGACAACGGCTGCATCATCGGTCGCTGCTACGACCGACGTCGTCCCGAAGATCCCGTCGAACAGCTCACTCGTCACACGATGAGCGTCCCAGACGTGCGGTGATTGATCAGCCGGCGGCCACCGTGGCGAACTCGTGTAGGTCCCAACCGGAGTCGACTGCGTCGCGCATGCCCTCCCAACCGTCACCGTGCCGGTCGAGATGGCTGTGCGTCAGCTCGACATGCGTGCGGTCGGCATCGATAGCGGTGAAGCGGACCTCGATCTCGCTCGCCTTCGCCGGATCGGTCTCGATCTGCCACTGCGGGCTGATGTCCCAGCTGAAGCGCACGAGCGTCGGTGGCTCGTACGCCAACACCCGCGACCAGCGACACTCGGCCCCGTCGACACCGATGTCGATGATGTTGCCGCCGACGCGAGGCTCGAACACCATTCGGGCGACCTCGAACAGGTGGTGGTCGGCATTCCACCAACTGCCGATGCCGTCGGTGAAGACGCGGAAGGCGTGCTCGATCGGGGCGTCGACGTCGATCGTGCGCGCGACCGAGGTCGACTGCAAGGCCGCGCTCGTCTGCTGTTCGGTCATCGGTTCTCCCTGTCTGAGTGGGTTGACCTGGCGGCCTCGGCGAAAGCGTCCAGCGAGCGGCGCCAGAACTGATCGAAGTAGTCACGGATGGCCGCGAGTCCGGCCGGGTCGACGGAGTAGACGCGGCGAGTACCTGCTGCGCGCTCACTCACCAAGCCCGCCTCCTTGAGCACCTTGAGGTGCTGCGACACCGCCGGCCGACTGACGGGCAGCTGGTCGGCGAGTGCGCCGACCGGGCTCGGTGCCCGGACGAGGTGCTCGAAGATGCTGCGCCGCGTCGGATCTGCCAGCGCTGTGAGTACCGCCGTATGGTTAGCCATGACTTACGGTAAGTTACTACTTACCGCTGATCGCGGCAAGTGACCCCTCTTGACAAGGCCGAGTCAGTTATCTAATGCTCTAGATAACTAGAGAGGTCGCAATGCTGGTCTTCCGCTTGACTGCCAAGTCCAACGTCCCGCCGTATGTACAGCTGGCCGAACAGGTGCGTCAGGCCCTGTTGACCGGCGTGCTGCGCACCGGCGACCGACTGCCCACGGTGAAGGAGGTGGTCGGATCTCTCGCCATCAATGCGAACACCGTGCTCAAGGCCTACCGAGAACTCGAACGCGAGGGGCTCGTCGAGGGCAGACAGGGAATCGGCACGTTCGTGCTTCGACGTCCGGACGGGCCTCCTCCCGGCACCCATGCGTTACTGCAACGCGGGCTGGCTGCGTGGGTCGGCAAGGCGCGCGGTGCGGGCATGCGCGACGCCGACATCGAGAGCATGGTCCGCGCGACCCTGGTCGCCACACAGCACGAGGCAACGGCATGAACGCAGTCGTGACCGAGGGTCTGGGCCGCCGATTCGGCAGCAAATGGGCCGTGCAGGACTGCTCGTTCGGCATCCCGGAAGGACGCATCTGCGGTCTGGTCGGCGCGAACGGCGCGGGCAAGACCACGTTGCTTCGCATGCTCGCCGGGCTGAGCCGACCAAGCGCCGGTGCGGCCGAGGTCGCGCACCGCAGCCCAGCCGACACGGAGGCATTCCTCGCCGACGTGGGGTTCCTCGCCCAAGAGGTTCCGCTGTATCGCCGCTGGACCGTCGAGGACCACCTGCGGCTGGGTGCTTCGATGAACCCGCGTTGGCACGACGAAGCTGCGCGTGATCGGCTCGGCGCGCTGCGGATCCCGCTCGACCAGAAGGTCGGCACACTGTCGGGCGGCCAGCGTGCCCAGGTAGCACTCGGACTGTGCCTCGCGAAGCGGCCGGCAGTGCTCTTGCTGGACGAACCCGTGGCCGCACTCGACCCGCTCGCGCGCCGCGACTTCCTCTCGACATTGACGTCAGCGGTCGCGGACGGCGGGCTCACCGTCCTGCTGTCGAGCCACCTCGTCACCGATCTGGAGCGGGTATGCGACTTCCTCGTCGTGCTCGCCGCCTCGCGGACACTGCTCGCCGCCGAGGTCGAGGACGTGCTTGCCACGCACCGCGTCGTCACCGGGCCACGGCGTGACACATCCGCCTTCGAACGCGAGCACACGGTCTTGCGGCGCGAGGCAACAGCGCGACAAGTGGCCATGTGGACCCGGCTGTCCGGACCGATTCACGACCCCTCGTGGCAGGTTGACGAGCTGAGCCTCGAAGACATCGTGCTCGCCTATCTCGGCGCGGACGCGCACGCGCCCGAGTTCCACGCGGTCGCATCATGACGTGGCTGCTGTGGCGTCAACACCGACTGCAGGGCACCGTCACAACGGGGTTGCTCGCCGTGTTCGCGATCCTGCTGACTATCACCGGCATCACGATGGCCAACGATTACCACGATGCGCTCGTCGGTTGCGCGCGGCCTGGCTTCAATTGCGACGACATCAAACTCTTCCAGGGCGACGGCGCGATCATCGACACCGTCAACGCGACGTTGCTGGTCCCCGCGATCATCGGGATGTTCTGGGGAGCCACCCTCGTCGGTCGCGAGTACGACACCGGCACCAACCTGCTTGTCTGGACGCAGTCGGTCACCCGTCGGCACTGGCTGCGCGCCAAGATCACCACACTGGTGCTGTCCTCGGTGCTCGTCGGCACGGCGTTGAGCGTGATGGTGACCTGGTGGTCGCGCACGATGAACGCCTACCAGGGCAACACCCGGTTCGACCCGCTGCAGTTCGATCTGCAGGGGCTGTCGCCGGTCGCCTTCACGTTGTTCGGTGCCGCCCTCGGCCTGCTCGCCGGCGCAGCTTGGCGACGCACCCTGCCCGCGATCGCGACGACGATCGCGGGTTACTTCGCAGTTCGACTCTCGGTCGAGTTGTGGTTGCGTCCGCACTACGAAGCGCCGATCACGACGTCGGCCAACGGCGGGATGACGCCGAAGGGCGCGTGGTCGCTGAACACCGATCTGCTCTACAACGGAGCTGTCACCAACGGGCCGATCCGCCTGCCACCGGCATGCGTGTCGTCGCAGACCCGGGCAGACATGACCGAGTGCATGACCCATCACGGCTTCCGCTTCACCAGCACGTACCAGCCGGCAGGTCGCTACTGGACCTTCCAAGGGATCGAGGCCGGGATCTTCGTGGTCCTCGCAGCGGCTCTTGTCGCTGCCGCTGTGATCGTCGTGCGGCGCCGCGACGCCTGAGCGATCAGGCCAGCCCGCGCACGGTACGTGCGGGCGGCCGCGTCCCACGAATGGACGCGACCATGTCGAGCGTCTGCCGCGTCTCGGCAACGTTGTGCGCGCGGAACACGCGCGCACCCAGCCAGGCCGATACCGAGGTGGTCGCGAGCGTTCCGATCAGCCGCTCCCCCAGCGGCCGGTCGAGCGCTTCGCCCACGAAGTCCTTGTTCGACAGCGAGACCAGCACCGGCCAACCGGTCGCCACCATCTCCGACAGTCGTCGGGTGACCTCGAGCGAATGGCGCGTGCTCTTGCCGAAGTCGTGTCCCGGGTCGATGAGCACCGACTCCGCCGACACTCCCAGCGCGACGGCGCGCTCGGCGAGCGCGACGGTGCGCGTCAGCACGTCAGCCATCACGTTGTCGTACTCGATGCGGTGCGGACGGGTGCGCGGTTCGACCCCGCCCGCGTGCGTGCACACGAGCGCCGCGTCGTGGGCGGCGGCAACGGCGGCGAGGTCGGGATCCCAGCCACCCCAGGCGTCATTGATGACGTCGGCGCCGGCAACGCAGGCCGCGTCGCCGACCTCGGCGCGCCAGGTGTCGACGCTGATCACAACGGACGGGAACTCGGCGCGCACCGCGCTGACGAACGACGCCGTGCGCTCGATCTCTTCGGCGACTGTCACTTCGGTTCCAGGCGCGGCCTTCACGCCGCCGATGTCGACGATCTCTGCGCCGTCGGCGATCACGGATCGCACGCGGTCGAGCGCGACGTCGAACTCGAACGTCGCGCCGCGGTCGTAGAACGAGTCGGGCGTCCGGTTGACGATGGCCATTATCAGCAACGCATCCTCATCGAAGGATCGCCTACCGAGCTTCAACATGGGGCCTCCGCTCGATGACGGGGACGGGGCGGCCGCGCCACGGCGGGCGTGCTGTGCGATCGAACTGCCACAACTCTGGCGTGACCGGCTCGCTGAGGCCAAGCCGGTGATGCGCGACCGCGATGATCTCCGCGGCCATCACGCCGAGATCGTGCACCGACTGATGCGAATGTGCCCGCGCGCCGAGATCGACCTGGGCAACCGCGTCTAGGCCGAGCGAGGCCACCACGTCGAGCAGCACCGCCAGCTCGACGCCGTAGCCGACCGGGATCGACAGGTTCTCGAACACCGATCGCCGGATCGCCCATTCGCCGGCCAGCGGCTGCACAACCGACGCGAGCGCCGGCCAATGCAGGTTCAGCAACGGTCGGGCGACGAGTTCGGTGACCCGTCCGCCTTGCGGCGTCACCGGCCCGGACGAACCGTCGTCGAGCACCCGGTCGTAGAACCCTTTGACCAGCGCGGTGTGCGGCGTCGTGAGCAGCGGGCCGAGCAGGCCCGTCACGAAGTGCGTGCCCCATCCGGTGAGATCGGCGTCGATGAACACGAGTACGTCGCCGGACGCGACGAACTGCGCCTTCCACAGCGCCTCGCCCTTGCCCGGATGCGAGCCCAGATCGGGACGCACCGTCCGCGTTGCATGCACGTCAGCGCCGGCGTCGCGTGCGAGCTGTGCTGTGTCGTCGGACGAGTCGGAGTCCATCACGACGAGCTCGTCGACCAGCCCGCTCTGCTCCACCAGCACGGAGCGGATGCCGCCGACGATGTCGGCGATGGTGCCGGCTTCGTTCTTCGCCGGCACGACGACCGAGACCGTTGTCGATCCCTTCGCGGCGAGCAACCGATCGAGCGGCCAGTCCGTCCAGCTACTGGTCGCGTGGTCGAACCAGGCTGCGGCGGAGTCGTGCACGCATCCACGCTAACCAGCGGCGTCCCGGCGGAGGTCGTCGCCCGGTTTCAGGCGTTGATCGTGCGCGACAGCGTCGCGTCGCGTCGGGCCTTCTTCTGCAGGTACATCGCCGAATCGGCGTCTCGTACGGCGTCGATCACTCGTCGGCCCGGGGTTGCGGTGCCGCAGCCGACGCTGGCCGCGACCTGGTCGCGGCACGAGCGCAATGTCGAGAAGCGCAGGGCCAGTGACTCGGCCCGCTCGGCAGCCAGCGCAGGGCCAATCGGGATCAACAGCGCGAACTCGTCCCCGCCGACGCGGCACAGCACGTCGTCGGTGCGAGCGTGATCGCGCAGCGCGTCGGCGCAGCGGCGCAGCAACGCGTCGCCCTCGTCGTGCCCGTGCGTGTCATTGACTTCCTTGAGGCCGTCGACATCGACGGTGATCACCGCGATCGGGCCTCCGCTGTCGACGCGATCCTGTGCCGCACCCAGAGCCTCCTCCCAGCGCATCCGGTTGCCGAGACCCGTGAGCGCGTCTGTGCGTGCCGTGCGGAAGTGCTCCGCGGCCAGGTCGCGCAGGTCCTCACGCAGAATTGCCGTGTGGGCGACGACGCCGGCCGTGTCGGCGACCTGCTCGCCGAGGTGCTGGCACAGCGAGGTGAAGCCGCGTGGCGATGCGGTCGTGTGGGCGGTGACGAGGATGCCACCCAGGGGTTCGGGCAGCGGCACGGCGAGCACCGAGTGGATGCCGTCCTCGGCGCGCAACGGTGCAGGAAGGGCGACCGATGCGCTGTCCTGGACGCAGTACGTCTCGCCGTTCGCGCGTGCGATCAGTTCGTCGAGCGCGTCGTCGAGCACCTCGGCGGGCGGCGACCACGAACCGCTGAGTGCGCGCCGTCCGGCCCCATCGCGGACGACACCGATCTCGCACGAGAGCGCATCGGTCGCGACACCGATCACGTGTTGCAGGGTCTCTGACACCGTCGACAGCGGCGTGGTGATCACTGCGCGGACGGCGTGCAGCACTTCCAGTTCATCGCCCAGGCGCTTCGACGGGCCGACTTCGTCGAGGTCGTCGTTGACGCAAACCGCGAGTTCGCGCAGCGCGGCATCGGGTGTGTCGGCCAGGTGCTGCGTGGGGTTGCCGAGGACGACCAGCACATCGTTGGTCAGCCGTACGGCCGCCGCTCCGGCCGCGTAATAGGGACCGATCACATGAGCGGGAGCCGGGTGGGCGACGACATTCACCTCGCCTGCAGCGCCGGCCAACAGGGGCTCGTCAGCACCGACCTCGACAACACCTGCCCAGCCGCGGCCGCGACCGAGACCCCCGAGATGGGCCCAGGTCGTACTCGATACGCGTCGGAAGACGAGTGCATCGACTACTCCCGACTGCGCGCACAGTTCAGCGAGGTCGCAGCGCGCAGGCGACATGAGCACCGTCCCTCTCGACGCGCTCTGCTGGGCTGAGAGCCGTCGTCTGCCTCAATCGGCAAAGACCCAGCGAGGTTAAGCGAGCCGAAGCACTTTCTCGAACCGAAAGTGATCTCGCTCTCCGTGCGGTCTCAGTCGGGCAGCATCGGCACGCTCATGCCTTCGTCGCGGCCGATGAGGACGGCGCGGGTGATTGATGCGGTGCCGAACCGTTCGCGGACGCCGTCCATCGCGCGATCAAGACGCGTCAGGTCACGTATCGCAAACGGCAGCTCCGGCTGGAACGGGTCGTCGGCGTCGGCGAGATTGGTCAATGAGATGCCCACGAGAGTGCAGCCTCGCTCGCGGATCAGCGGTGTCGCGATCGCGAACAGGCTGCGCACGGTCGACAGGATCGCCGCCGTGTCATCGCTCGGTTCGGCCATCGTGTGCGATCGAGTCGCGCGGCCGAAGTCGTCGAACCGCAGCCGCAGCACCACGGTGCGGCACACGCGATCGGCCTTGCGCAGCCGCCGGCAGACGCGATCGACGATCCCGACGAGGGCAGCGTCGAGTTCGGGCAACGATCGCCACTTGCGCCCGAGTGCACGCTGAGAGCCGATCGAGCGACGGCGACGCCCGACCTGCACCGGACGCGGATCGCGGTTGTGCGCCAGCGCGTGCAAGTGGCGCCCGGACGCGCGTCCGAGCATCGCAACGAGCGCCGTCTCGTCGACGCGGGCGACGTCGCTGACGGTGACGATGCCGCGCTCGCGAAGCTTTTCGGCGGTGATCGCGCCGACGCCCCAGAGTCGCTGCACCGGCAGCGGGTGCAGGAACTCGAGTTCGGCATCGGCGGGGACTACGAGCAGGCCGTCCGGCTTGGCGACGCCGCTCGCCACCTTCGCGAGGAACTTCGTGCGTGCCACGCCCACCGTGATCGCGAGGCCCACCTGCTCGCGCACCTGACGCCGCAGCCTCGTGGCGATCTCGAACGCGGTGCCGGACACCTTGAGCAATCCGGTGACGTCGAGGAACGCCTCGTCGATCGAGACGCCCTCGACCAGCGGTGTGGTGTTCTCGAAGATCGCGAACACGGCCTTGCTGGCCTCGACGTAGGCGTCGAAGCGGGGCGACACGACGATGGCATGCGGGCACAGGGCGCGCGCCTGGGCGCCACCCATCGCCGACCGCACGCCGTACGCCTTGGCCTCGTAGCTCGCCGCGAGCACCACCCCGCCCCCGACCAGAACCGGCCGTCCGCGCAGCGCGGGGTCATCACGCTGCTCGACCGAGGCGTAGAAGCTGTCGAGGTCGGCGTGCAGGATCTGCCGCACCAGGCTCACCAATACATGTTCGCACACATATTCGAATTACGGTGCCAGCAGACCCTCCCCCGTCCAGCGCAGTGCGCGCAGGTCGGCGACGCGCGCGTCTGCGTCCAGATCGTCGCGGGCGCCGACTGCGACCACGGCCGAGACGCCCGCCGAACGGGCCGCGGCTATGCCGGCAGCCGCGTCCTCGAGCACGACGGCGTCAGCGGGAAGCACGCCCAGTTGTCGGGCCGCGGCGAGATACCCCTCTGGATCGGGCTTGCCGCGCTCGACGTCGTCAGCGGTGACCAAAACGTCCGGTACGGGGATGCCCGCTGCGCGCAGTCGCGCTTCGGCCAGGTCTCGATGGCCGGACGTCACGACCGCCCAGCGTGGGACGGCCAGCGTCAGCGCAGCGGCTCCGGGGATCGGGGTGACCGACTCGGCGTCCTCGACCTCGTAGCGGTCGATGAGCGCTGCTGCCCAGGCACGCCGCGGCTCGTCGATCAGCGCGGCAACCGTGTCGGCCGACCGTCGTCCGTGGACGACGGCAATGACCGCATCGGGTTCGAGGCCGAGTTCGCGCGCCCACCGAGACCATGCGGCGAGCACGCTGGCGTCGGAATCGACGAGCACGCCGTCGCAGTCGAACAGCACGGCGCGACACCGAAGCAGGGTCATTCCACCGGCCGGTTCCGGTAGCGGCCCACCAGTTCGGGTGACGCCGCCTGCATGCGGACCGGCGGGAGGCCGCGCGCGATGAGTCGCAAGTCGTCGAGCACCATCTGCCCGACGTCCTCGAAGGCTGCGGGGATGCCGCCGGCGCGATGCGCCGAGAGCACCAGGTTCTCGATCGACCGGGATCGGTGCTCGCGAGGCATCGGCTCGTCGGGCCACACGTCGATGGCGGCGAGGAGCGCGCCGGTCTGTGCACGGTCGAGCAGGGCGTCGAAGTCGACCACCGGCGCTCGACTCACCAGGACGACCCGCCCGCCGGCCGGCAACAGGTCGAGTTCGGCAGGGCCGAGCAGGTGCTCGCTCTCCGAGGTGACCGTCGCCAGGACGAACACGAATCTGCTGAAGCGCAGTACGTCGTCGAGCGAGGCCGCTTCCACCCCGTGCTGATCGAGTACGGCGTCCGGCAGCCACGGGTCGTAGCAGCGCACGCGGCACCGGAAGGGCTCGAGCAGCGGGCGCAGCGCGCGTCCGAGGTTGCCGAAGCCGATCAGCCCGACATCGGCTCCGCGCAGGAGCACGGCGTCTGCGTTGCCATCAGCCACATAACGCTCACGTCCAGCTCGAAACGCACGATCCTCGCGCGAGATGCCGCGTGCGAGATCGAGGGCAAGCCCGAGCGCGTACTCGGCCACCGCCTGCGCATACGCCGGCCCGCAGCCGAGCACATGGATGCCGCGTGCGAAGCAGCGTGCGTAGTCGACGTTCGGGTAGAAGTTGCCCTCGACATTGAGCACCGCCCGCAACTGGGGCGCCGCGTCGAGCCGTTCCGCGGGCAGATCCGGCTGGCCGACGATCGCGAACGCGCGCGGCAGCTCGGCATCAACCAGGTCGGGACGGCCTTCGATGTCGACGATCTCGAACTCAGACTCGAATGCGGCACGGGTCTCGGCGGTGAAGATGCGCCCGGACGGGTGCGGGCCGGGCAGCAGGATCACCACCGGCTTCGAAGGGTTCACGCGAATGCCCTGATCGCCAGCCACACGCCCACGATGACACCGAAGCTGACGACGCATGCGCGCAGCACCGGCTCGCTCAGGCGACGCACGAACCGCCCGCCGATGACGCCGCCGATCAGCGACAGTGGCGCGATCAGAACCGCGGCCACCCAGTCGACCGGTCCGAATGTTGCGAACACGAGCAACGAGACGGTGGAGACGAGCAGTTGCAGCACGCCCTTGAGCGCGTTCACGTGCGTCAGCGGTGCGGCGATCGTCAGACCGAGGAGCGCCATGAGGATCACGCCGAGTCCGCCGCCGAAGTAGCCGCCGTACAGGCCGCCGAGCCCGGCACCCGCGAGCAGATGCCCGCGCCGGTCAGCGACATGGCCACCCAGTGCGGCCTTGATGCGCGGCTGGAACCCGAGCAGGGCGCTCGCGCCGAGCACGAGGAACGGCACGACGACGTCGAACGCACTCGCGGGTGTCAGCAACAGCAATGCGCACCCGGCCGCGGCACCGACGGCGCTGACGAGGAACAGCGGCCATTGCGAGCGACCGGGACGGTCGTCCGGACCGAGTGCGACCACGTTGCCGATGTAGCCGGGCCACAATGCGACGGAGTTGGTGACGTTCGCGGGCACCGTCCCCATGCCCGAGGCAACCAACGCCGGGAACAGCAGCAGCGACCCGCCGCCGGCGATGGAGTTCACGAATCCGCCGACGAGGCCGGCCCCGCACACCAAGGTCAGCTGTCCCGCGTTCATCGGGTCTCCGTGACGTACAACGTGCCGGCGTCCAGTCGCGCGGTGATCTCGTCGGCCGTACGGACGGGATCGCCGACCTCGGCGATCACATGCCGTTCGTCGGGGGCAGCGCGCACGAACTCTGCATGCATGTGCTCGGTCGCCGGAATGTCGCGAAAGCCATGCCCGACGCGCGTCGTCACGCGATGCACGCACACCTGCGAGGTCGGCATCAGAACTGCGTAGGCAAGTCGGGCCAGCCCGGTCGCGTGCAAGAACTTCGGGAGGAACCACGGTCCGACCATGCCGTCGAACACGACGGAAAATCCACCGCGCACGTAGTGACCGCATGCAGCGCCCGCCGCGCCGGTGCAGGTCTCGTTCTGGAGCGTGGCCGACGGTTCCCACGGCGCGATGGCTCCGCGGGCGATGAAGCCGAAGAACGCGTCGCCGCTCACAAGCACACCGAGGTCGAAGCGTTGTACCAGTTCGCGGGCGACCGTGGTCTTGCCGGCGCCCGGGGGTCCGGTGAGCAGGATCAGTTCGGCCACCCAGGCACGGTAGCCGGATACGCTCGCGGCGTGGCTCAGGTGACCGTGCTGGACGACTATCAGGGCGTCGCGCTCGACAGCGCCGACTGGGCGCCGGTGCTTGCCGCCCACACGGTCGAGATCTTGCGCGATCACGTCGTCGACGAGGACGAACTCGTCCGCCGCCTCGTCGACAGCACCGTGATCGTTGCGATGCGTGAGCGCACGCCCTTCCCCGCCTCGCTGTTCGAGAGGTTGCCGAAGCTCGAACTGCTCGTCACGACGGGCGCCAAGAACGCGGCGATCGACCTCGAGGCGGCGAAGGCGAACGGCGTGACCGTCTGCGGCACCGAGAGCACCGGCAACGCGGTGCCCGAGATCACAATGGGCATGATCATCGCGCTGAGCCGGAACTTCGCCGCCGAGGCATCAGCTGTGCGCGAAGGTGGCTGGCAGCACACGATCGGCCCCGGGCTCGCCGGGCTCACCCTCGGGATCGTCGGACTCGGCCGGCTCGGCGTCCCCGTCGCGAAACTCGGGCACGCCTTCCAGATGCGAGTGAGCGCGTGGTCGCCCAATCTCACGCCCGAACGCGCGGCCGAGCACGAAGTGCAGGCCGTGAGCAAGGACGAGTTGTTCGCGGGCTCGGACGTGATCACGATCCACATGCCGCTCTCGGAGCGCAGCCGCGGTCTGATCGGCGCGGACGACCTGGGGCGCATGAAGCGGACCGCCTACCTGATCAACACCTCGCGGGGTCCGATCGTCGACGAAGCCGCGCTCATCGAGGCGCTCTCGTCCGAGCGCGTCGCGGGTGCCGCCCTCGACGTGTACGACACCGAGCCGCTGCCTGCCGATCATCCGTTCAGGACGCTGCCGAACGTGCTGGCACTGCCGCACATCGGCTACGTCACAACCGACCAGTACCGCACCTGGTACGGCCAGGTCGTCGAGGACATCGTCGCCTGGACCCACGGAGATCCAGTTCGCGTGCTGTGACCGACGGGCAGCGCTCCGGGGTAGGTGAGTGAGGTGAGTGAAGCTCCGAACCCGGACCGTTGGAAGGCACTGGCCGTCTGCCTCGTCGGCGGCGCGATGGTGCTGCTCGACGTGTCGATCGTCAACGTGGCGTTGCCGTCCATCCAGAAAGGCATCGGCGCAGCCGAGAGCGAACTGCAGTGGGTCGTCTCCGGCTACGCACTCACGTTCGGCCTGCTCCTGGTACCTGCGGGTCGGATCGGAGATCTGCACGGGCGCCGCGTGGTGTTCGTCAGCGCACTCGCCCTGTTCACTCTCGCGAGCGCCGTGTGCGGATTCGCTCCTAACGGCATCTCTCTGGTGCTGGCTCGACTGGTGCAGGGTCTGGCGGGCGGCAGCGTCACGCCACAGATCAGCGCGACGATCCAGGAGGTCTTCTCCGGTCGCGAGCGCGGCAAGGCGTTCGGAGCGTTCGGGACGGTGGTCGGAGTGTCGACCGCCGTCGGTCCGCTGCTCGGCGGCCTGCTGATCCAGATCTTCGGTGAGACGGACGGTTGGCGTGCGGTCTTCTTCGTGAACGTGCCGATCGGGTTGGTCGCGATGCCGCTCGCGTGGAAGCTGCTCCCGCGGCGCAGCGCCGACACACCGCGCAAACGCCACGACCTCGACCTCGTCGGCGTGGTGTTGCTCGGCCTGGGCGTCGTCGTGTTGTTGATGCCGTTCGTCCAGAACCGCGAGTGGGGTTCCTGGCGATGGTGGCTGGTGCCGGTATCGGTGGCGCTGCTGACCTCCTTCGTCGTCTGGGAACGAACCTTTCGCGCCCGCGGTCGAGAGTCGATGGTCGATCTCGCACTCTTCCGACGGCGCTCGTACTCATCCGGCACGGCGATGATCACCTTGTATTTCGCCGGATTCACGCCGTTGTTCTTCGTATTCACGCTGTTCCTCCAGGTCGGACTGCACTACTCAGCGCTCGAGGCGGGCCTTTCCATCAGCCCGTTCGCCATCGGTTTCGCCGTCGCCGCCGCCATCGGGGGCCGCAAGGTCAGCGATATCGGCCGTCCCCTGATCGCGGCAGGTCTCACGTTGGTGCTGATCGGCCTCGTCGCGACGGTGGTGGCGGTGCATCTCGCGCCCGAGCACGGGACGGCGTGGGCGACGCTCGTCCCGCTCGCCATCGCCGGCTTCGGCGGCGGCCTCGTGATCTCACCGAACCAGGCCCTCACGTTGGCCGAGGTTCCGGTACAGGAGGCCGGGACCGCGTCGGGGCTCCTGCAGACCGGCCAGCGCGTCGGATCGGCCGTCGGGATCGCCGCGGCGGGATCGGTGTTCTTCTCGGCCGTCGCGAGTTCGGGCGGGAACTTTGCCACCGGCTTCGAGCATGGCATCACCGTTGCGCTCGTCTTCGTCGCGGCAGCGTTTGTCCTCGCCGTCGTCGAGGTCGTCGCCGGACGACGATCCGTCGATGCCGCGCGACAGCGCGACGACGAGCACGGCCAGGATCACCGAGACGACAAGAGCCAGACGCAGCCCGTGCACCACGCCGCCGGCGGCGAATGAGCCGAACAGCGCAACGCCGATGACACTGCCGGCCTGACGTGCAGTGTTGAGCGTGCCGGACGCCACGCCGCTGCGCGTCACGTCGACGCTGCCGAGCACCGCCGACGTCATCGCCGGCACGATCAGGCCGAGCCCGAATCCGAGCGCGACGAGTTGTGCTGCGATTGCGATGAACGCCGTCGCCGTGGACGCGACGAGCAGACCCGCACCGGCTAGCGCGACCAGGGCGGCACCCACGGCGATGACGCGCCTCCGGTTCGCGGCACGACCGGCAAGCACGTTGCCGATGAAGACCGCTACGGAGGTCGGGCCGAACGCAAGCCCGGCGGCCAACACCGAGAAGTGCAGCACGTTCTGGAAGTAGAGGCTCAACACGAAGAAGAGCCCGTAGAAGGCAGTGTTGATCATGACGCCGATCGCTGTCGCCGAGGCGAACGTGCGCGATGTGAACAGGCCGAGCGGCAGCATCGGCGCTGCGGCGCGAGCCTCGACCGCGACGAACGCGACTGCGAGGACTGCCGCGCAGATGAAGGCGGCGACGACCGATGGATTGCTGAACCCGACCCGACCGCCTTCGACGAGCGCGGTCGACAACGCCAGCAGCGTCAGTGCCGCCGCGAGCTGCCCGCGTCGGTCGATGCCGCGTTCGGTCGAGCGCGTGGTCTCGGTCGCGTAGCGCAGTGTCAGCGCGACACCGACCAGCCCGATCGGGACATTGATGAGAAAGATCGCCCGCCAGCCGAAGGCTGTTGTCAGCAGGCCGCCGACAACCGGTCCGGCGCCGACGCCGACACTGGCGCCGGCGGCCCACAGCCCGACGGCGCGGGCGCGCGCAGCCGGCTCGAAGTACGCGTGATGCAGCAGCGTCAACGAGCACGGCACGAGGATCGCGGCACCGATCCCCTGCCCGACCCGAGCGCCGATCAGCAGCCCGATCGTGGGTGCGGCAGCGCACGCGATCGAGGCGATCGTGAACAACCCGAAGCCCACTATGTAGACGCGTTTCGCTCCGATGCGATCGCCCAGGGCGCCCGCACTCAGGATCAGCGAGGCGAATGCCAGCGTGTAGGCGGCGACGACCCATTGCAGCGCCGAGGTGCTCACGCCGAGATCGGCACCGATCGGTTTGATCGCGACGTTGACGACGCTCACGTCGAGTTGCACGACCCCGAAACCGAGGCTGGTCGCGAGCAGGGCGTAACCGGGTCGCAAAGTCATGATCACGACGCTATGACGGGCACTGTTCGATCTGCATCGAAGCGTGGATTGCCTACCGTGGAGTCATGACCCACCTCCACGGCGACGTCGATCTGGCGGCGGTCGGCGCGCTCGTAGCCGACCCGGGCCGATGTCGGATGCTGCTCGCGCTCGGCGACGGGCGGGCGTTGCCTGCGAGCCGTCTTGCGGCCGAGGCGGGCGTGAGCGCGCCGACGGCCAGCAGTCACCTGCGCAAACTCACATCGGCAGGATTCCTGAGTGTCGAGACGAGTGGACGGCACCGCTACTACAGCCTGGCCGGGCCGGCAGTCGGACGTCTGATCGAGGCGTTGGAGCAACTCGCGCCGGCGACGCCCGTCCGGTCGTTGCGTCAGGGCACCCGCGCAAAGGCGCTGCGCGACGCGCGTACGTGCTACGACCATCTCGCCGGCCGCCTCGGGGTCGCGTTGATGTCGAGCCTCGTTGCTCGTGGCCATCTCGCCGGCGGCGACGGATTGCGGTCGGACGGAGACCCCGCCGTCGGGCAGGGCCAGGAGGTCGACTACGACCTCACGAAGTCCGGTGAGGCATTTCTCGCCGAGTTCGGCGTCCCGCTTTCGCACGGACGCCGTCCGATGGTCAGGTACTGCGTCGACTGGACCGAGCAGCGCCATCACCTCGCCGGCGCGCTCGGTCGCGGGCTGCGCGATCGGTTGGTCGACCTGAATTGGATCGAACGATCCGAACGTGACCGCGCCGTGCGTGTCACCGACGCCGGCCGCGCCGGGTTGGTCGAGACGTTCGACGTGGCGGTCTAGCGCCCGACCGCCTTCTCGAGCTGTGCCTTGGTCATGGACGAGCGTCCCTCGATGTTCTTGCGCTTGGCCTCTTCATAGAGCTGGGCCTTGGTCCGTCCGCCTGCACCGGAGTGCGAGCGGAGACCGCCGCGTCGGCCCGACGAGATGTCCTTCGTCGACGTGCGGCTGGCCTGGCGTGATTCGCCGGAGCGCGCTCGTTCCTTGTTGACCGTGCGCGCTGCGATTTCCTCGGCAGTGCGCTCACTCCGGCCACGATCTTCGAGACCGTCCTTGATGTGCTCGTACTGACGTTCGCGCTTCTTGCTCCACGCTTGTTGCGGCATGTTCGCGACTTACCCGACACAGCATCGCCGCCTAACGTCGTACCCCGCCGTCATACTGCGGCCATGGCCTACGACGAGGACGTTGCCGACCGGTTGCGCGCCGAACTCGGCGCAACGCCAGGGGTGACCGAGATGAAGATGTTCGGCGGGCTCGCCTTCCTGGTCAACGGGAACATGGCGGTCGCCGCGAGCGGCCAGGGTGGTCTCTTGTTGCGCTGCGACCCGGAACAGACCGACCAGCTCGTCGCCGACCCACATGCCCACCGGTTCGAGATGCGCGGGCGCGAGATGACCGGATGGTTGCGCGTCGAGACCGCGGGCATCGCGTCCGACGACGCTCTCGCGCGCTGGGTGGCCGTGGGCCGCGGGTATGCCACATCGCTGCCGCCGAAATAGCTTGATCACCTCGCTGATCCGGTGGATTCCTGACCGGATCGACGAGGTGATCAAGGTGGGGCGGACGAGTCGGCCTGTAAGCCGGGTTCTGTCCTGACGCGAGCGCCAGGGGCGACCATCCATCTAGGCCTGCCGTTGCCGACAGGCTCAAGCGGTCCACCCGCAGACTCGGGCGGGCAGCCCTCGGGCGTCTGCGCGAGCGACGCAAGCGCCGCTCTTCTCGACCTTGCTCCAGGTGGGGTTTACCGAGCCGTCTCGATCACTCGTGACGCTGGTGGTCTCTTACACCGCCGTTTCACCCTTACCAGCGCGCGCGCTGGCGGTCTGTTCTCTGTGGCACTGTCCCGCGGGTCACCCCGGGTTGCCGTTGACAACCACCCTGCCCTGTGGAGCCCGGACTTTCCTCGGCGAGATGACCTGCACCTCGACGCGGCCGCCCGGCCGGCTCGTCCGCCGTGATGCCGATGCTAGCTCACACAAGCGCGTGGGTAGCCTCGCCAGCGTGCCGGGCGCGCTCGCGGAGACCATCGCGATCGCGGTTCTCGTTCTCAGCCTCTTCGCCGCGATCGCCCGGCCGTTCGGGCTGAGCGAGGCCGTGGTCGCGGTTCCCGGTGCCCTGCTCGTGATCGGGACCGGCATCGTGAGTTCTCAGGAAGCGCTCGATCGGTTGAAGGAGATCGGTCCGACGGTCGCGTTCTTGGCGGGCATCCTCGTGTTCGGGCACTTGTGCGCGGAGGCAGGCGTCTTCGACTACCTCGGTGGGCGGGCAGCGCTCGCCAGCTCGGCTCGTCCTCGGCGGCTGCTGATCCTCGTCGTCGTGCTCGCCGCGATCATCACGGCGGTGTTGACCCTCGATGCGACCGTCGTGCTGCTGACGCCCGTCGTCATGACGACGGTGCATCGCATGCGCGTCGCGTCGCGTCCACACGCGTACGCCTGCACGCACCTGGCCAACAGCGGCTCGCTGCTGCTGCCGGTGTCGAACCTGACCAACCTGCTCGCGTTCGCAGCCAGCGGCCTCTCATTCGGCCACTTCGCAGCATTGATGGTGGTGCCGTGGCTGCTGGCCTGCGCCTGTGAGTGGCTCGCCCTGCGGACGTTCTTCCGTGGCGATCTGCCGGACGCCCCCGGCGCGGCGCCGTCCGAGCTGCGTGCGGCGCCCCGCTACGCCCTGACGATCCTCGCGATCACAGTTGCGGGGTTCGTGATCACGTCGTCGCTGAGCGTGAACCCCGCCTGGGCCGCGTTCGGCGGTTGCGTCCTGCTGCTCGTCCCGCGCATGCGTCGTGCCGAGATCAGGCCGCGACAGCTGTTCGCCGAGGCGAGCCCCGGCTTCTGCCTGTTCGTGCTGGCGCTGGCGGTGATCGTCCTCGGCGTGACGAGGCACGGTCTCGGACACGCTCTCGACTCGATCACGCCGAGCGGGACGGGCTTGCTCGCGCTGCTCGGTGCGGCCTTCCTCGCTGCGGCCGTCGCGAATCTCGTCAACAACCTGCCGGCCACACTCGCGTTGATCCCGATCGTCACCGGGCAACCCGCGTTGGTCCTGGCGGTGCTCATCGGCGTCAACGTGGGGCCGAACGCGACCTACGGCGGGTCACTCGCCACACTGCTGTGGCGCCGGTTGCTGCCGGACGACGCGAAGCCTCGTGCCCGCGAATTCCACGTCCTCGGCTTCGCGACGGTGCCAGTGATCTTGGCGGTGACGACGGTCGCCCTCTGGGGTGGCTACCAGCTCATCGGGTGAGGTGGGACGTGTCGTTGAACAACCGCAATGTCCCCGAACCATCAGCGAGATAGTCGAGCCTCGACACCGACGCGATGTCGAGATGCATGTTGAAGATCCCCGCGAGCGGCGCATCGAGCGCGGCGCGCACGAGCATCTTGATCGGCGTCACATGCGTCACCACCAACACCGTTGCGTCCGGGTATTTCGCGACGACCGAATCACGGCCTCGGCGCACGCGGCGGGCAAGTGCCGCGAACGACTCCCCCCGCGGTGGCGCGATCTCGGGCGAGCCGATCCATGCCGCGAACTCGTCGGGAGACGCCGCACGCGCCTCGGCGAACGTGAGCCCCTCGAACGCGCCGAAGTCGACCTCGGCGAAGTTGTCGTCGACGGACACAGGCAGGTCGAGTGAAGCCGCGATCGCGGCTGCGGTCTCGCGCGCCCGTCGCAGCGGCGAACTGATGATCGCCGCGACGTCGCCGAATGATCGGGCGGCAAGGTCGGCCGCCTGTTTCCGCCCGGCCGCGACCAGAGGGAGGTCGTTGCGTCCGCTCAGTCGCTGTTCGGCGCTGTGCTCGGTGGCGCCGTGCCGGGCGAGAACGAGTCGCGTGCGCGGACCGGTCGGCGGCGTCCATGATCGTCCGGACGGGGTCGCAGGCGCCGGACGGGCCGGCTTGCCGGCCGCTTCGTCCATCGCTTCGTTGGCGAGCCGGTCGGCGTGCTTGTTCTTCTCGCGCGGGATCCATTCGAACGTGACGTCCGCGAACGACTGGCGCAACTGCGCCGCCTCGCCGGCCAGCGGACGCAGGCCGGGGTTCTTGACCTGCCACGTCCCCTTCATCTGCTCGACGACCAGCTTGGAGTCCATCCGCACCGCGACACGGCTCGCGCCGAGTTCGTGCGCCGCGCGCAACCCGGCGATCAATCCCCGGTACTCGGCGACGTTGTTCGTCTCGATGCCGATCGAGTCCTTGCGCTCGGCAAGCACCGCACCGGTTTGCGGATCCATGACCACGGCGCCGTAGCCGGCCGGGCCGGGGTTGCCCCGCGACCCACCGTCGGCTTCGACGACGACCAGCCCGACGCTCACAGCCCTGACTCGTCCGTGCGGATGAGGATGCGGCGGCAGTTGTCGCAACGCACGACCTCATCCGGCGCGGCGGCGCGCACCGCGGTGAGCTCGCTGCCGGACAGCTCGATGCGGCAACCCTCGCAGCGCCGCTGCTTGATCATCGCGGCGCCGACTCCGCCGCCGTGCTCACGCGCACGCTCGTACAGAGCGAGCAGGTCTGGCGGGATCTCGGCCGCGATCGTCTTCCGCTCGCCCGTACGTGCCTCGACCGCGGAGTCGATCTCAGCGAAGGCGCTGTCTCGCGTCGCGACCAATCCGGCTCGCTCGGTGTCGAGCGCGCCGCGTTGTTCGGTCAGCTGCGTGACAGTGGCGTCGGCCTCCTCGCGCTGCTCCATCACCTCGAGCAGCTCGTCCTCGAGATTCGACTGACGCCGCGCCAAGGTCGTGACCTCGTGCTGGAGACTCTCGATCTCCTTGGCCGGCAACGCGCCGTTCTGCATGCGCTCCTGGTCGCGCGTGGCGCGGGCACGCACGGCATCCACTTCGTTCTCGAGACGACGCTGTTGATCGGCGACATCGTCGGCGCGTGTCTGTGCCTCGACGACGTCGCCGGCGAGCACGCTCGCGCGTTCCTCGCGTTCGGCCAAGGCAGCCAGCTCGGGCAGCGCGTGACGGCGGTGGGCAAGCTGGGCGAGCGCGGTGTCGACCGCCTGCAGGTCGAGCAGGCGCAATTGCGCGGCATGGTCGGCATTCACTGGCTGGCTTGCGCCTTTCCGGCCGAAGATTCGTGCAACGTCCACGGATCGGTGACCTGCGTCGAGACGGACACGTCCACGCTAGTGCCGAAGTGGTCACGCAACCGAACGGCCACCTCGTCCAGCCACGGCGACTCGGTCGCCCAGTGCGCTGCATCGATCAATGCGATCCCGTTCTCGCCGCGCTCGCTGACTTCCTCGACGGTCGCGTGGTGTTTGAGATCCGCGGTAAGCAGCACGTCTGCGCCCCGGCGGCGCGCGATCCCGGCAAGCGACCCACCGGTGCCACCGCACACTGCGACCGTCCGCACTGTCCGGTCCGGATCGCCCGCGGCACGAACTCCCCACGCCGTTGCCGGCAGAACGGCCGCGGCGTGGGCAGTGAACTCGCGCAGCGACATCGACGCCGGCAGGGTGCCGATGCGTCCTGTTCCGCGTCGCGTCGGCACCGGCACTTGCGCCAGCACATCGAACGCCGGCTCCTCGTAGGGATGCGCCGCGCGCATCGCCGCGACGACCGCGTCGCGTCGTGCCGTCGGCATGATCATCTCGACGCGCGTCTCGCCCAGCACCTCGGTGCGGCCGACCGCCCCGATCGTCGGATGTGCGCCGTCGAGCGGGCGGAACGTGCCGATGCCGTCAGCGCTCCACGCGCACCGTTCGTAGTCGCCGATCTTCCCGGCGCCGGCCGCAGCCATCGCGTCGATGAGCGCCTCGGCCCCGCCCTGCGGAACGAATACGACGAGCTTGGCAAGGTCGTTCTCGTGCTGCACGTCGAGCGCGGTGAACTCGTGCAACCCGAGCCGACGGGCGAGCGCGTCCGATACGCCGGGGTCTGCAACGTCCGCATTCGTGTGCGCGACGAAGTGCGCGACACCGCGTCGGATCATGCGGTGCACGAGCGCGCCCTTCGGATCATCGGCCGGCACTCCGTGCACTCCGGTGAGCAGCAGCGGATGGTGCGTGATCAGCAGTTGCGCGCTGCGCTCGACCGCCTCGGCGACAGTCGCCGGCACCGCGTCGACCGCGAGCAGCACCCGGGTCACGTCCTCGTCCGGATCGCCGCAGACCAGACCCACCGCGTCCCACGGTTCGGCCCAACGGGGGTCGAACCAGGCATCGAGGACGCCGCGCAGGTCGGCGAGGGTCGGCACCGTGGGAACCTACCGCGACCCGCGACACCCACGCGTACCGTGGATGTGACGGCGGTATCCACGATGCGGAGGCGATCATGCTGTTGTTCGACGGCGTGGGCGGCTTGCTGTTCCTCGCGCTCTGGATCTTCTGCTTCATCGACGTGCTGACCACGCCGGACCCGGCGTGCCGCAACCTGCCGAAGCTCGCCTGGATCTTCATCGTCCTGTTGCTCCCGCTGGTCGGTTCGATCGCCTGGCTGGTGGCCGGACGGGCGTGGGACCGCAGCACGGTCGCGGCACCGCGCGTGAGCGCAGCGATCGGGCCAGGCACGGCGGGTGCCGACCAATCCTGACGACGATGACGAGTTCCTCGCCGGCCTGAAATTGCGGGCCGACGAGCAGCGCCGGCGCGCTCGCGAACAGTCCGAGCGAGATTTGCGCGACGGTCTCGACGGCGAGGGCCGCTGAGCTTTTCTCTCCTTCGTCGTGACCCTGCGGCGGCTCGCTCGTTGATTGTGAAGGCGGCCGCTCGGGTAACTAGTCGAGTGGGACGTCGCTCCCGTTGTCGACAGGAGAGGTGTCCAAGATCGTGTGGCAGGTGGTGAAGACCCTGCGCCCGCATCCCCTTGCCGTTGGGCAGGCGCGCAACTTCTGCACACGTCGACTCAGCTCCGTGCTCGATGATCGCTGCGACGCCCCCGACGTCGTCGCCGACGCCGCGACCATCGCCAGTGAGCTGGTCACGAACGCCGTGACCGCCGGGTCGTCGGCGATCGAACTGTGTCTCGGACTCCGGTCGAACGCCGTCTACATCGAGGTGGCTGACGACGCGGCAGGCTTGGTCGCACCGGGCAATCCGCGGCCGACCGATCCCAAGGGGCGCGGCCTGCTCGTCGTTGCCGCGCTCTCGCGCGAGTGGGGCGTGACGACTGGCGACGGCGCGAAACAGGTGTGGGCTGAGATCGCCTTGACCGGCAACGGTGCCGCGTCGACAGGTTCCACTGCACGTCGGGACTCGGTCAACTGAGGTCGGATATTGTCGGCGACATGACAGCGGCGGGAGGGGCGAGTCAGCCGGTGGTGCTTCGGTTGGTCGGTGATATCGACGCACTGACACAGTCGGACTATCGGCGTGCTGCCGATGAGATGCTCGCGGGAGCAGACACCGATCGGTTCATCGTCGACATGTCCGAATTGGTGACAATCGATTCGAGTGGCCTCGGCCTGCTCGTACATCTGCAGTCACTGACACGCGAGAACGACGTCGCCATGGTGCTCACCAACGTCCCGCCCCGCGCGGGTGCGTTGCTCAAGCGCACCGGACTCGATCGCGTTTTCGAGATCGACGCTTCGTAGGCTGAGCTGTCGATGACTCAACAAGAATCCGCTGCTGCCGAAGGTCCGGCCGTACTTCGCCTCACCGGTGATGTCGACTTCTTCACCGAGGACGAGTTCCGCGAACAGGCCGAGAGGTTGCTCGACAAGCCTGGCGTCGACCGGCTGATCGTCGACCTCACCGACATCGGCGTCATGGACTCGAGCGGGCTGAGCCTGCTCGTCGATCTTCTGCGTCTGTGCCGCGACATGGATCTGCCGATGACCCTTCGCGGCGTCCCGGACCGCGTCGTCCAACTGCTGGACCTGACCGGACTGGATCAAGTCATCGCCGTCGAGTGAGGAGACCCCCAACAATGGAAAGCACAGGAAGCGGTGACCGGCCGATCCTGTCCATGTCCGGCGACGTCGACATCGCGAGCGAACACGACTGGCGGCGCCGCGGCAGCGAGTGGCTCGACGCCCACCCCGACCTCGTCGACGTCACCCTCGACATGACCCATGTCAGCTTTCTCGACTCGCGTGGCATGTCGGTGCTGGTCGACCTGCACACGAAGGCACTTGCGCGCGGCGGCAAGCTGACCCTGCTTGCCGTGCCACCCCGGGTGGCGAAGGCGCTCAACGTCGCCGGCCTGGACCAGGTGTTCCAGATCGAAGCACTGTGATGCCGGATTAAACAGGTTCAATCGGGACGTATCGGGCCGTAAGAATCAAGTATTCGGCAAGGCTGGTCAAGAATCGCGCAAGCTGGGTACTATTTCTCCGCACAGTGCATCGTCCGCCTCGGCGGCCGGCGGGGGCGGGTCATCTCGATGGCCCGGGCGTTCAGGTGGGCACCGCCTGAGCTGCCATGGTCCCCCCGCCTTTGGCATATCTAGCCCTACGTCGCGCTCCCCCGCGGCTCGATGAGGAAGGCTGGCCTTGCGCCGCACTATCATGAGTCCAATTCGTACTGCTTCATCCCGGAAAAGCCTGCTTCTGAAGAGCGTGTCGTTCGCCCTCGCGGCGTCGACCGCCATCGCCGCCGCTGCCGTCTCCGACAGCGTCGAGGCACACGCGTCGACGCGACCGATGCACCACGCGGTCGCCAGCCCGAACCCACTCGCCAACATCAGGTGGGGCAACTACAGGGGCTCGACCGACGAGCTCTTCAACACCCTGCCCCGCCTGCACGGCGCGAACCGTCGGCTGGCCCAGTCGGTGGCCGTCAAGCCGCGCATGCGGTGGTTCGGTGCCTGGTACTCCGACAACTTCATCTACACCGCGATGCGGCGCTACATCCAGAACGTCACGCAGGGCCGCCGCAACGTGCTCGTGCAGATGGCCATCTTCCGGATGGTTCCGTGGGAGACGCGCGCCTGCCCGACCTTGCCGACCGGCGCGCAGCAGCGCAGCTACTACCGCTGGATCAATCGCGCGGCACGCGCGATCGGACGCACACACGTCGCGATGGTGCTGCAGCCTGACCTGCCGTTCGCGTTCTGCGTGCCGCATCACTCGAGGCTGCCGCTGAACATGGTTTCCTACGCGGCTCGCAAGTTCAGCTCGCTGGCGCACACCTCGGTCTACATCGACTCGGGCGCCGCTGACTGGTCGCCGGTGAACCGCTCGGTGTGGCTGCTGCGCCATGCGGGTGTTCGCTACGCCCGCGGCTTCGCACTTGACGCGACGCACTACGACTCGACCAGCGCGCAGGTCGTGTACGGCGCGAAGATCCAGAACGCGCTCAGCGCCTGGGGCCTGCGCGGCAAGCGGTTCATCGTCAACACGGCGCAGAACGGCCGTCCGTTCTCGCGGCAGTGGTACATGCACCACGGCGGAACCGGCCGCGGCTACAACAACGCCGCAGCGTGCCGCTCGGTCGGGCAGCGCCACTGCGTCACGCTCGGCATCCCGCCGACGTGGCACACGAGTTCCGCTCCGGGCCTCACGGCCCAGGCACGCTCGCTGGCCGGCAAGTACTGCGATGCCTACCTGTGGGTCGGACGCCCGTGGCAGATCAGCCAGCCGTCCAGCTTCTCCTTGAGCCGGCTCCTGGACATGGCCCGCACCACGCCGTACTAAACCAGCGTTTCCTACCTCCGCGCGAAGGCGTGGGGCTGCCCCACCCGGCAGCCCCACGCCTTTTGCATTGCATGGTTGCCCCGTGCGGGGTCACTCCGGCGGCAGCACCTGTTCGAGGCCGGACAGCCGCAACAACACCGCGACATGCTCGGGAACGCCGCGCAGCCGTACCTCGATCGACCGCTGCAGCGCCTCGCGCCGAAGGCGCAACAGCGCGCTGAGTCCGGACGAGTCGATGAAGTCGACGTCCGCAAGATCGACGGCAAGATACTGACCCGACGGGATGTCACGCAGAATTGCCGCGCCCTGGGTCACCAGTTCATCAGCCTGGATTACGTCGATGTCTCCACGCAGCGTGAGGACGGGACGGGCGTTCGGGTCTGCGGACTCGGACAAGGCCATTGCCTCCTTCAGTCGCGGTAGAGCCCTTGCGCCTCGGCCGGGACGGTGTCGAGCGAAAGCGAGAACCATACGGTCTTACCGACGCCGTGCTCGCCAGGGAGCACGCCCCAGTCGTCGGCAAGTCGAAGGACGAAGTAGACGCCGCGCCCACGGGTGTCAGTGGGCTCGACACGCTCGACTCTCACGGCGCCTCCGGCGTAGTCGGTGCATTCGACTCGTAGGCGACGCGACGAACGGAAGATCTTGACCGTGAAGTCGGTCGCGGCGTGTGTCACGCAGTTCGTCGCGACTTCGGACACCAGCAGCACGAGCACGCCGCGCACGGCCGGGTCGAGATCTGCGGCGAGTTCGGTCGCGAACCGACGGGCTCGCGCGACGGAGTTCTTCGCAGCCTGTAGCCGGATCTCCCCGACGAGTTTCTCGTCGGAATGCGCACCCTCCTGGGTGCCGCTGTGCACAGGTGCGGCATCGGTAACCGGCATGCGTCGCACGACGAGCATTGCGACGTCGTCGGTCGTCGGGGTGTCACCGACCATGCGCATCATGACGTCGCGGCACACCCGCTCGGGCGCGCCGGCCCTAACGGTCGCGAGCAGCCGCGTCAGGCCGGTCTCGATCGACTCATGGCGACGCTCGATCAGGCCGTCCGTGTAGCAGACCAGGGTGCCCTCGTCCGGCATCGTCAGGGTGACCGCCGGGTACTGCGCACCATCAACGGCGCCGAGCGGCGGACCCGGCGTGATCGCGACGTACTCGGCGCCGGCCGGAGTCGCGAGAACTGGTGGCGGATGGCCGGCCGAGCTGATGACGAATTGGTCGTACGGCGGTTCCGCGACCGCGCACAGCACCGTCACCATCGTGTCGACCTCGAAGTGCAACAGCTTGCGGTTGGTCAGGTCGATGACGCGCGACACGGGTTCTTCGAGCAGCGCATACGAGCGCAGCGCGCTCTTGACACGCCCCACGACGACCGCCGAGTGCAGCCCGTGTCCGGCGACGTCGCCTATCACGATCCAGAGCGCTCCGGATGGCAGGACGAACGCGTCGTACCAGTCGCCACCGATCGACCGATCCTCCGCTGGTGCGTAGCGCGCCGCGAATTCGAGGCCGGGCAGGTTCGGCAGCCGCGTGGGCAACAACTCGCGTTCGAGCACGGCACCGGCGGCCGACTCGATGGCTGACCGACGCGTCTGGATGGCTGCCGAGATTCGTTCGCCGGCGACTTGGAGCAGCTCGACGTCATGCGGTTCGAACGAGCGATCCGCGATGCGCCCGACGTGCAGGACGCCGAGCAGCTCGTCACCCACGACCAACGGCACGCCGACCATGTGGCCGATGTGCCGCTCCCACAGGATCGGGTTGGCCACCGTCGTTTCGTCGACACGGTCGAGGACGACGGGCTCGCGCCGCGCAGCGATCGTGCCGGCGAATCCTGTCCCAATCGGCACCCGGACGCCCTGCCGCACCTCTTCTTCAAGCCCGCATGCAGCGCGCGCGGTGAGATCGTCCGACCCGGGCTGGCGCAGCAGCACGGCAGCGGTGTCGGCGTCCAGAATGGCGCGAACGCGGTCGAGCATCTCGACGAGCAAATCGTCGACGTCGAGCTTCGTGAGGCTCACGTCGGTGACGGCCGCCAGATTGCTCAGCCGCTCCTCGATCCCGCGTGAGGCCACTCGTCCGAGAGTAACCACATCGCAGCCTGGCACCGGAGAAACGGACGACACGCGACCGGTGGGCGCTACTGGGATCGAACCAGTGACCGCTCGGGTGTAAGCCGAGTGCTCTCCCGCTGAGCTAAGCGCCCGGACGTGACGGCCCAGAGTACGACACCGGGGTGCCCAGCCCGTACCGTGATCCCGTGACGAGGAGGTCCGCCGCGAGCACTGTGCGCGCGAATCTGCGTGCGCTGCGCGAGCCGCGGTACGCGTCCCTCGCAGCGCTGATGGTGCTCGTCGCGTTGGTCTGCATCGGGGCCGGGACGTGGCAGATTGCGCGCTTCGACGAGAAGGTGCGTGACAACGATGCCCTGCGCGCGAACGCGCACGCTGCCGTGGTTCCGCTCAGTGCCGTCCTCCCCCTGGTGGGTGCGCCGGGCCCGTCCGCCGATTCCGTGCGCTATCGGACGGTGACCGCGACCGGCCACTTCGATGACGCGCACACAGTGCGAGTCGGGCTGCGGACGGTCGACGGAGCCGACGGCGACCTGGTGCTGACGCCGTTTGTCACCAGCAGTGGCGACGTGCTCGTCGTCCGCGGCCTCGATGCCGATCGCAGCGGCAGCACGCCGGCACCACCTGCGGGGCAGGTGACCATCCGTGCTCGAGTGCAGACCAGCGAGGCCAACCGCGACAGTGGGGCCGCCTTCGCGCGTGGCAAGCTGCTGTCGATCAATGCCCCGGCGCAACAGGCGCATCTGGGCAGGCCGGTGTACGACGGCTATGTCGAACTGCTGCCCGGCCAGCCGGGCACGCAAAACGTGACCGCGATTCCGGCGCCCAGCCTGTCGAACCCAGCCGGCGGTGCGGTCGAGCCGCAACACTTCGCCTACATCATCCAGTGGTATCTGTTCGCAGCGCTCGCGCTCGCCGCGCCGTTCGCGATGATGCGCGCCGACCGTCGCGAGCGCGAGGAATCCGAACCCAGGCCGCGCGAGGCACCGACCGAGACTGCGCACGAGAGGCTTCCGCAGACCGACGAACAGCGAAGGGCCGCAAAGCTCGCCGACCGCTATGGACGGGCGACGCGATGACCGTGGCGCTCGTGATCATCGGTGTCGTTGTCCTGGTGCTCCTGATCAGCCCGATCGTGAGTTACAACCGGTTCGTGCGGCAGCGCAATCTCGTCGCCGAGTCATGGCGCCAGATCGATGTCGAACTGCAGCGTCGGCACGATCTCATCCCGAACCTGGTCCAGACGGTGCAGGGCTACGCGGCGCACGAGCGGCAACTCTTCGACGACATCACGCGCGCCCGCGCGGCTGCGGTGCAGGCGCGTTCGACGGCCGCGAACGACCAGGCGCAGCGCGCGACCGCAGAGAATGCATTGAGCAAGGCCGTTGTCGGTGTCGTCGCACTTGCCGAGGGATACCCGCAGCTCAAGGCCAACCAGAATTTCCTTGCCTTGCAGCACGAACTCGTCGATACCGAAGACCGCATCGCGGCCGGACGTCGCTTCTACAACGGCAACGTTCGCGCGCTCAACACCCGCGTCCAAGGGTTCCCGTCGAACATCGTGGCGGGCATGTTCCACTTCAGCACTGCCGACTACTTCGAACTCGACGATCCCGGCGCGCGACAGGCAGTAAGCGTCGACGTCGGTGGAGGTTCGCGCTGATGGCCGCTGTAGTGATCGTGGTCATCGTCCTGATCGTCATCGTGGCCGGCGTCGGTGGCTACTACGCGAACAAGCGTCGTCAGGCCGCCTTCGCCGCCTGGGCCGCACAGCACGGGTACACCTACGCGCCCTCGGACGACCGCTACCGCGAACTGCCGTGGGGCCCTCCGTTCGGCGAGGGCTTCGGCCACGCTGCGCTCGACGTACTCACCTCGACCGGTCCCGGCCGTCCTGCGCTGTGCTTCACGTATCGCTACAAGACCCGCACCAGCAACGGCAAGACGTCGTCGACGCAGACGCACTACTTCGCGATCTATTCGGCGCGACTGCAGCGGGCACTACCGAACTTGCACGTGAGCCGCGAAGGTCTGTTCGGGACGATCGCGCGCGCAATCGGCTTCCACGACATCGAATTCGAGAGCGAGCAGTTCAACAAGACGTTCAAGGTCAAGTGCGACGACCGCAAATTCGCCTCCGACATGATCAACCCGCAGATGATGCAGTTCCTGCTCGACACCGATGCGCCAGGGTTCACGATCATCGGTGCGGACATCGTCCTCGTCCACGGCGGTCGGCTGCAGCTCGATGCGGTCGAGTCGACCGTCGGCTATCTCGAGACCGTGCTCTCGCACGTCCCCGAGTTCGTGTGGGACAACAACTGATGGACGCATCGGAGTGGGACGAGCGCTACCGCGCCGAGGGGCTGGTGTGGGGCGGCCCGCCGAACCGCTGGGTGGTCGAGGAGCTGTCTGACGCTCCGACCGGCGTCGCCGTCGATCTCGCCTGCGGTGAGGGACGCAACGCGCTGTGGCTGGCGGCGCACGGTTGGCGCGTGATCGCAGTCGACTTCTCGGCGGTCGCCATCGACAAGGCACGCGAACTCGACAGCAGCGGGCTGGTCGAGTGGATCACGGCGGACGCGACGGACTATCGCCCGCCCGGGCCCGTCGACCTCGCCCTGCTGTGCTACCTGCAGGTGCCGGCCGAGCAGCGCCGAAACGCCGTTCGAAACGCCGCCGCGGCATTGGCTCCGGGCGGCTCGCTGCTGGTCATCGCGCACGACAGCCGCAATCTCGCCGACGGGGTCGGCGGACCCAGCGACCCGCGGGTGCTCTATACGGCTGACGACGTTGCGGCCGATCTCGTCGGCACCGGTCTGGTCAGTGACCGCGTTTCGGAAGTTTTTCGTCCGATCCCGGGTAGTGAGCGCCCGGCGATTGACGCATTGTTGCGCGCACACCGCGTCGCTGCCGTTTGAGATCGCGCATCTGGGCGCGTGCGGTCTGGCGTCCCAGCCGCGTGCGTCGCGCGATTTCTGCGGACGATGCGCGCGAGTACCCGTGCCTGCGGTCGGAGCGGTCGACGAGGAAGGCCGCGATCAGCATCGGCGTGACGATGCACGCGACGATGATCAGGAATGTCATGGCCGTTACAGCGACTTGATCGCTGCGCGCCACTCGTCGGCGTCGCGCCCCTCGCCCGGGTTGTTCATCTCGGCGAACCGGACGATGCCGTCCTTGTCGACGAGGAACGTGCCGCGGTTGGCGATTCCCGCGACCTCGTTGAAGACGCCGTAGGTCTGCGCCACGCCGCCGTGCGGCCAGAAGTCGGCCAGCAGCGGGAACTCGTAGCCCTCACGCTCGGCGAAGATCTTGTGGGTGTAGACGGAGTCGACGCTGATCGACACCGTCAAGACATCGTCGTTCTCGAAGGCCGACATGTCGTCACGCACGGCACACAGCTCACCGGTGCAGATGCCGGTGAACGCGAGCGGATAGAAGACGATGAGGACAGCCTGCTCGCCGCGGTGGGCAGAAAGCGTGAATTCCTCGTTGTTCTGGTCCTTCAGGGTGAAGTCAGGCGCTTCGTCGCCGACTTTGATCACTTCTTGCCTCCGGAACGCCGACCGACGAGCCGATTGCCCGACCAGTCCTGACTGATCGTAACTATCGACGTCTCGGACAGCCCCGCGACCGCCGCCGCCTCGCTGATGTCGGACGCCTCGACGTGCCCGGCCCGTCCGCGCTTCGGGGTCAACAACCAGATGACGCCGTCATCGGCGAGCGGGCTGATTGCGTCCACCAGCAGGTCGGTGAGGTCCTCGTCGCCCTCGCGGTACCAGATCAGCACCACGTCGACGACCTCGTCGGAGTCCTCGTCGACGAGCTCTTCGCCCGTGTGGTCCTCGATGCTGTCGCGCAGCTCAGCGTCGACGTCGTCGTCGAACCCGATCTCCATCACGATCATGGACGGCTTGAGGCCCATGCGTGCGGCAACACCGGGTTCGCCGCTCGTCGCAGCGCTCGTGCTCCCCGTGCCCACGTAATCATCCTTCCCACAGTGGCAACGGAGCGGCAAGTTCGGATTACCGCTTGGTAGCTCTCGCTCTGACCCTAGCGGGACGCAAAGGTGTTCACTGGTGGGGTGACCCGAGACCGATTCAACGTCATCACCGACGGGCTCCCGAGCCAGCTGCCCGACATCGATCCCGACGAGACGCGTGAGTGGATCGAATCGTTCGACTCGGCCGTCGACTCCGACGGCCGCCAGCGCGCGCGGTTCCTCATGCTCAAGCTGCTCGAGCGCGCCCGCGAGCGCCAGGTCGGCGTCCCCGCATTGCGCAGCACCGACTACATCAACACCATCCCGCCCGAGCGCGAGCCGTGGTTTCCCGGCGACGAGGACATCGAGCGGCGCATCCGCGCCTACATCCGCTGGAACGCGGCCATCATGGTGTCGCGTGCCAACAAAACGGTCGGCGTCGGCGGCCACATCGCGACCTATGCGAGCGCCGCATCGCTCTACGAGGTCGGGTACAACCATTTCTTCCGTGGCAAGGATCTTGCGAGCGGGATGGGCGACCAGATCTACTTCCAGGGCCACGCCGCGCCAGGCATCTATGCGCGCGCGTTCCTCGAAGGGCGCATGACGACCGACCAGCTCGACGGGTTCCGGCAGGAGAAGTCCCACGCGCCCAACGGTCTGTCGTCCTACCCGCACCCGCGGCTGATGCCTGACTTCTGGGAGTTCCCGACGGTGTCGATGGGCATCGGCCCGATCGGCGCGATCTACCAGGCGCGGTTCAACCGCTACCTGCACGCTCGTGGCGTCACCGACACGTCCAACTCGCACGTATGGGCGTTCTTGGGCGACGGCGAGATGGACGAGGTCGAGTCGCTCGGCGCCATCGGCGTCGCGGCTCGCGAGGAACTCGACAACCTGACCTTCGTCATCAACTGCAACCTGCAGCGCCTCGACGGCCCAGTCCGCGGCAACGGCAAGATCATCCAGGAGCTCGAGTCGTACTTCCGCGGTGCGGGCTGGAACGTGATCAAGGTCGTGTGGGGACGCGACTGGGACCCGCTGCTCGCGCGCGACGGCAACGGCGCGCTGGTCAACCAGATGAACCTGACCCCGGACGGCCAGTACCAGACCTACTCCGTCGAGACCGGCGCCTACATCCGCGAGCACTTCTTCGGCACCGACCCGCGGCTGCGGCGCATGGTCGAGGACATGTCCGACGACGACCTGCGTCGTCTCTCCCGCGGCGGGCACGACTACCGCAAGGTGTATGCCGCGTTCGAGGCGGCGCGCGCGCACGTCGGTCAGCCGACGGTCATCCTCGCCAAGACGATCAAGGGCTGGACGCTCGAGTCGTTCGAGGGCCGCAACGCCACGCACCAGATGAAGAAGCTGACCAAGGCCGATCTCAAGGCGTTCCGCGATCGGCTCTACCTGCCGATCTCGGACGAGGCGCTCGACGCGGAGCTGCCGCCGTACTACCACCCCGGCGAGAAGTCCGACGAGATCCAGTACATGAAGGAGCGTCGCGCCGCACTCGGTGGTGCGGTGCCCAAGCGCATGGTCCGCGCCAAGCCGCTCAACCTGCCGGCCGATGCTGCGTACAAGGAACTGCAGGCCGGGTCGGGCAAGCAGCAGATCGCCACCACGATGGCGACGGTGCGGTTGTTCAAGGACCTCATGAAGGACAAGGAGATCGGCAAGCGGTTCGTGCCGATCATCCCGGACGAGGCACGCACATTCGGTCTCGACTCGATCTTCCCGACGGCGAAGATCTATTCGCCGCACGGTCAGGAGTACGAGGCCGTCGACCGCGAACTGCTGCTGTCGTACAAGGAGTCGACGAGCGGGCAGATCCTGCACGAGGGCATCAGCGAGGCCGGTTCGATGGCGTCGCTGATCGCGGCCGCGTCGGCCTATGCCACGCATTCGACGCCGATGATCCCGTTCTACATCTTCTATTCGATGTTCGGGTTCCAGCGCACCGGCGACCAGTTCTGGGCGCTCGCCGACCAGCTCGGCCGCGGGTTCGTGCTCGGTGCGACTGCCGGACGGACCACGCTGACCGGCGAGGGATTGCAGCACGCCGACGGGCACTCGCTGTTGCTCGCGTCGACCAACCCGGCGTGTGTCGCGTACGACCCGGCGTTCGCGTTCGAGATCACGCACATCGTGAAGGCGGGCCTGGAGCGCATGTACGGCGTCGGCGCGTACCCCGACAACAAGGTCACCGATCACGACGTCTTCTACTACCTGACGATCTACAACGAGCCGATCGTGCAGCCGAAACAGCCCGACGACCTCGATGTGGACGGGCTGCTGAAGGGCATCTACAAGTACTCACCCTCACTCGAGGTCGAGGGTCGTCCGCGCACGCAACTGCTCGCGTCCGGAGTCGCGGTGCCGTGGGCGCTCGAGGCGCAGCGCATCCTCGGCGAGGAGTGGAATGTCGACGCCGACGTGTGGTCGGTGACGTCGTGGAACGAGTTGCGTCGCGACGCGGTCGCCTGCGAAGAAGCCTCGTTGCTCGACACCGAGTCCGATCCCCGCACGCCGTACATCTCGTCCGTCCTGGCCGACCAGCCCGGGCCGGTGTTGGCGGTGTCGGACTTCATGCGCGCCGTCCCCGACCAGATCGCGCGCTGGGTACCGGGCGACTACACCTCGCTCGGCACCGACGGGTTCGGTTTCGCCGACACCCGCGGCGCCGCCCGCCGGTTCTTCCACGTCGACGCGCAGTCGATCGTCGTGGCCGTCCTGCAGCAGTTGGCGCGCCGACGCGAGGTCAAGGCCGAGGCGCCCCGCGAGGCGTTCGAGCGCTACCGCCTCAACGACGTCAACGCAGCCGGCACCGGCACCGTCGGCGGCGACGCCTAGCGCTCGGGCCCGTCGGCGACTTTTCCCGCGAGCAACTGGGAGACGAAGCGGGCTAGTAGCGGGAGCCGACGACCCGGTCGCCGAGCGGGTCGAGGTCGGCGAGGTCGGCGTCGGTCAGGTCGAGGTCGAGGGCGGCGACGTTCTGCTCGAGGTAGCTGATCCGCTTGGTGCCCGGGATCGGGACGACCGGCACACCGAGGCGTCCGGCCTGCTGCTGCACCCACGCGATCGCGACCTGCGCGGCGGTCACGTCGTGCCGCCGCGCGACCTCGGCAACCGTCGCGGCGATCGCCTCGTTGGCGTCGCGGGCCTCGCCCTGGAAGCGCGGCAGGTTCGCGCGGAAGTCCTTGCCGGTGAAGTTCGCGCCCGACAGCGCGCCGGTCAGGAAGCCGCGGCCGAGCGGTGAGAACGGGACGAGGCCGACGCCGAGCTCGCGCAGCGCGGTGAGCACGGTGGTCTCCGGATCGCGGGTCCACAACGAGTACTCGCTCTGGACGGCCGTGATCGGGTGCACGGCGTGCGCACGGCGCAGCTGGTCGTCGTCGACCTCCGACAGGCCGAGGTAGCGCACCTTGCCCTCGGCGACGAGTTCGCTCATCGCGCCGACACTTTCTTCGATCTCGGCATCGTCGGCCGGGCGGTGCAGGTAGTAAAGATCGATGACCTCGACACCGAGCCGCGTGAGCGAGTCCTCGCAGGACGCCTTCACGTAGTCGTGCTTGCCGTGGACGGTGCGTTTGCTCGAATCGACATCGCGGTCGATGCCGAACTTGGTCGCGAGCTGCACCTCATCGCGCCGGCCCGCGATCGCACGGCCGACCAACACCTCGTTGTGGCCCGCGCCGTAGACGTTCGCGGTGTCGAGAAACGTGACACCGAGTTCGAGCGCGCGATGGATGGTTGCGATCGACTCGTCCCAGTCGCCGGTGCCGTAGCTCTGGCTCATGCCCATGCAGCCCAGGCCCTGGGTCGAGACGTTCAGTTCGCCGAGATCGATACGTGAGATCACCGTGCCGACATTACGACCTGGTCGGTTGCTACGGCAGCGTCCAGACGAGCAGCTCGCCGGAACCGGTCATGTCGAGGCGACCGGAGCCGCGCACCGAGTCACCGCGCAGCACCTGCTCGGGACCCAACCGCCATTCGCCGTCGGTCACGTGCGCATGCCAGCGGGTCGCGTCGAGCGTCACGCCCGAACGCCACACGTCGAAGCGCGCGGCGTCGAGCTCGAAGGGAATGGATTCGGTAGTGACGCTCGGCTGCGTCTTTGCGTCGACCAACGTCATCTGCACCATCCGCAGCGGCTCGCGCGCAGACGCGTTGACCTCGCAATGCCGGATACCGCTTCCGGTGCGCTGGACGAGCACCTCGCCCGGCTCGACCCGTCGCACCCGCCCCGCGTCGTCCTCGTGCCGAAGCCGCCCCGAGACCACCCAGCTGACGATCGCGACGCCGCGATGCCCGTGCCAGTCGAAGCCGGCTCCAGGCGCGACTACGTGCTCGTCGACGCCGACGAGCATGCCGTGGGCGACGTTGTCGGGGTCGTAGTGCGCGCCGGCCGAGAAGCTGTGCCAGGTCTCGACCCCATCGTGCGTGCTGAAGAACCGGTCGTCGGCGCGGCGGATCATGCCGACTCGCTGTGGTCGGCAGTCCACGCGAGCAGGTCGTCGACGGCGCGCGTGTTCATGATCCGGGCCGGATCGACTCCGGTCTCGATGGCCTTCTCGCACCCGTTGGATTGCCAGTCGAGCTGCCCGGGCGCGTGCGCGTCGGTGTCGATGGTGAACACACAACCGGCCTCGATCGCCTGCTCCAGCAACGGATTCGGCGGATCCATCCGTTCGGGACGGGAATTGATCTCGACCGCGACCCCGAACTGCGCGCAGGCGGCGAACACGATCTCGGCGTCGAAGTCCGATGGCGGACGAGTGCCACGCGCACCCATGACCATGCGTCCCGTGCAATGCCCGAGGACGTCGGTGTGCGGGTTCGAGATCGCGGCGACCATGCGGGGCGTCATCTCCTTCGCGGGCATCCGCAGCTTCGAGTGCACGCTCGCAACGACGAGGTCGAGCCGGGCGAGCAGCGACGGCTTCTGGTCCAGCGTGCCGTCCTCGTTGATGTCGACTTCGATGCCGGTGAGCAGTCGGAACGGTTTCAACTCGTCGTTGACCTCCGCAACGATGTCGAGCTGCCGCTCGAGGCGTTCGACGGACAGCCCGTTCGCCACGGTCAACCGCGGCGAATGGTCGGTGAGCACCAGGTAGTCATGCCCGAGGTCGCGCGCCGCCATGGCCATCTCGCGGATCGGCGAGCCGCCGTCGGACCAGTCCGAGTGTGAGTGGCAATCGCCCCGGAGCTTCGCGCGCAACTCCGCCACCTCCGGCGGCAGCGGCTTCGGTTCGATCTGGCGCAGCTTGGTCAACGCGGCCGGTTCGTCACCGTGCAACGACTCGACGACCGCCGCGGCCGTCTTGTCGCCGACGCCCTTGAGCTTGGTCAGCGTGCCGTCGGCGGCACGCCGCTCGACCTCGTCCGCGCCGAGTTCCTCGAGCGCGTTCGCGGCACCGCGGTAGGCCCGTACGCGATACGTCGATTCGAGGTTGCGTTCTAGCAGGAACGCGATGCTGCGCAGATCGGCTACCGGGTCACGGCTGGCGGCACGCGCTGTCACGTCCTCACCGTACTGAGGGCACGCCCAACGTCAGATAGGCGAAGCCGAGCACGCCGCGATAACCGCGCAACCACCCCGTGCGATGCTCGTCCGCACGCCGCCGCGCGTCGTCGGACGCGCGCGTCATGAGGAACTCCTCGTCATCGGCGAGATAGCCCGACTCGAACGCGTTCCACTCGTCCTCGTTGGCGCTCTGCAGATCGAGCGGACGAAAACCTGCTGCGACGCAGGTGTCGACCAAGGTCGCGAAGTCGGGCAGCTCGTCCGGAGTCGCGCCGAGCCCGGCAGCTTCCGACACTGTCGGCGGACGCTGCCAGTAGCCCGTCCCGAACAGCAGCACGCCGCCGGGACGGACAAGGGGACCCAATGCGGCCAGCGCTTCGACCTGCGTGCCGAACACGTGGTCAGAGCCGATGCACGTCACTGCGTCGGCCGGGGCGAGCGGCTCCGTAGCGTCATTCGCCCGCAACTCGACGCGATCGGACAGCCCGCGTGCGGCGGCGTTCGCCCGGCCGCGTTCGATCAGCCGCTCGTCCGAGTCGACGCCGAGGCCGCGCGCGTCCGGTGCCGCCGCGACAATGCGTAACAGCAACTCGGCCCAGCCGCAGCCGATGTCGAGCACCGACTGTGGACGGCGGCGCGCGATTGCGGCAGCGAGGACGTTCGCCCGCTGATCCGACAGCGGTGCATTGAATTCGAGGTACCCGTAGTAGGACGAGCCGCCGGCCGTCGAGTTCATCACAACTCGACGGTAACTACGGCTACTCGCGAGTTTTCGTACTTCGCCCCTTCCGCGGTGTGCAACGCTGTCTGGGTGATTGCCGTCTTCGCGCCCGGTCAGGGCTCGCAGACTCCGGGGATGCTCTCGCCCTGGCTGGAGCTGCCCGGCGTCGCCGACCAGCTTGCCGAGTGGGGCGAACTGGCCGGTCTCGACCTGGTCCGGTTGGGCACGTCCGCCGACGCCGACGAGATCAAGGACACCGCGGTTACGCAGCCGTTGATCGTCGCGCTCGGCGCGGTCGTCGCCGGCCAGCTCGACCTGTCCGATCGTGACGACCTCGTCGTGGCCGGGCACAGCGTCGGCGAGCTCACCGCGGCAGCCGTCGCCGGTGCGCTCGCACCGGCCGACGCGGTGGCCTTCGCTGCTCGCCGCGGCGCCGAGATGGCCGCCGCGTGCGCGCTGACGCCCACGGGGATGTCCGCACTGTTGGGCGGCGATCCGGACGAGGTCGTTGCGGGCATCGAAGCGTTCGGGCTCGTCCCGGCCAATCGCAACGGTGCAGGTCAGATCGTCGCTGCCGGCGCGCTTGACGCACTCGAGAAGCTCGCAGCCGAACCGCCTGCCGGCGCGCGGGTGCGTCCGTTGCAGGTCGCCGGCGCGTTCCACACGCAGTACATGGCGCCCGCCGAGGAAGCGTTGCGCGCCTATGTCGGTCAGCTGTCGGCGTCCGATCCGCGCGCAACGTTGCTGTCGAACGCCGACGGCGCCGCCGTACGCGACGGCAACGAATTGGTCGACCGGCTCGTCGCGCAGGTAACCCTCCCGGTGCGCTGGGATCTCTGCCTGCGGACTTGTGCCGACCTCGGTGTGAGCGCCGCGGTCGAACTCGCACCGGCCGGGACGCTGACGGGCATCGCCAAGCGCGAACTGCGCGGCGTCGAACTGCTGGCAATCAAGTCTCCTGATGATCTCGACAAGGTGCGCGCACTGGGGGCGGAGGACCGATGATCGCGACCACGCAAGGCGCAGCGGCGAGCCGCATTCTCGGGATGGGTCACTACCGCCCGGCGAACGTGCTCACGAACGACGACCTCATCGCTCGCGGCGTCGACTCGAACGACGAATGGATCAGGACGCGCGTCGGCATCGAGGAGCGCCGCTGGGCCGATCCCGACGAGACGATCGTCGACATGGCCGAGGCGGCAGCCAGCAAGGCCATGGCTGCGAGCGGCGTCGGGGCCGCCGACATCGACTTCGTGATCGTCGCGACGTGCACGATGCCTGAGCCGGTGCCGGCCGCTGCGCCGCAGCTGTCGTTCCGACTTGGCATCAACGCACCCGGCGCGTACGACATCAGCTCGGGGTGCTCGGGCTTCGTGTACTCGATCGGCGCGGCGAGCGCAGCGATCCAGGCCGGTCAGGCGCGCAACGTCCTCGTCGTCGCGTCCGAGCGGTTCTCGGGCTGGCTCGACATGGCCGACCGTTCGACGTGCATCATTCTGGCCGACGGTGCGGGCGCCGCCGTTGTCGGTCCGTCCGACGAGGTCGGGATCGGGCCGATCGTGTGGGGCAGCGACGGCGAGCAGTTCGACTCGGTCGCGATCGACAGCCAGTCACGCTTCTTCCGCCAGGAGGGCCAGGCGGTCTACCGCTGGGCCACCTCGCAAATGGCTCCGGTGGCCCTCGAGGCCTGCCGCCGCGCCGGCGTCGACCCGTCCGAGCTGGTGGCGTTCGTCCCGCACCAGGCGAACCTGCGCATCATCGACTCGATCGCACGTCGACTCGGCGCCACCAATGCCGTCGTCGCCCGCGACATCGTCACCTCCGGCAACACGTCCGCGGCGAGCATCCCGCTCGCGCTCTCGCGGATGGTCGAGCGCGGCGAGATTCCGTCCGGCGGCCCGGTGCTGCTGCTCGGGTTCGGCTCCGGGCTCGCGTACGCAGCGCAAGTCGTTCTCGCTCCATAACCATCACCACCAACCGAAAGGAATCACTCCAGTGGCCAGTGCCGAGGAGATCCGCGAAGGGCTCGCCAGCATCCTCGAGGAGGTCGCCGACGTATCTGTGGACGACGTCACCGACGACAAGAGCTTCGTCGACGACCTCGACGTCGACTCGCTGTCGATGGTCGAGGTCGCGATGGCCGCCGAGGAGAAGTTCGGCGTCAAGATCCCCGACGACGAGCTGCCCAAGCTCAAGACCGTCGGCGACGCCGTCAAGTACATCGAAAGCAACGCCTGACCGTCATGGCTTTACGTACTGACGAGATCGTCGTCACCGGCCTCGGGGCAACCACCCCGGTCGGTGGCGACGTCAAGTCCTTCTGGTCCGGCCTGCTCGAGGGACGCTCCGGCGTCGTCAAGCTCGAGCAGGACTGGGCCGAGCAATTGAGCGTGCGCATCGCGGCGCCCATGGCAGTCGACCCGACCGAGGTCGTCTCGCGCGTGCAGGCCCGCCGGCTCGACCGCTCCGAGCAGGCCGCGCTCGTCGCGGCGCGGGAGGCGTGGGCCGACGCCGGGTTCTCGGGCAAGGCGGGCGACGCCGGGCTCGAACCGACTCGCGTCGCGGTCGTGATCGGCACCGGCATCGGTGGCGTCACGTCGCTGCTGGCGCAGTACGACCTGATGAAGGAGAAGGGCCCCGGACGGGTGTCCCCTCTTCTGATCCCGATGAACATGCCGAACGGGCCCGCCGCCTACGTCGGGCTCGAACTCGGCGCGCAGGCCGGTGTGCACACGACCGTCAGCGCATGCGCGTCCGGGTCGGAGGCTGTCGCGCTCGGACTCGATCTGCTGCACCTCGACCGTGCGGACGTTGTCGTGGTCGGTGGCACCGAGGCGTGCATCCATCCGCTCAACATCGCCGGGTTCGCGCAGATGCGCGCGATGTCGACGCGCAACGACGACCCGCAGCGCGCATCGCGTCCGTGGGACAAGGGCCGTGACGGCTTCGTGCTCGGCGAGGGCGCCGGCGTGCTCGTGCTGGAGCGTCGCGCCGACGCCGAGGCGCGCAACCGCACTCCGTATGCCGTTCTCGCTTCGGCAGCCATCACTTCTGACGCGTACGACATCGTCCAGCCCGACAAGTCGGGACAGGTGCGGGCGCTGAGGCTGGCGGTGGAGCGGTCAGGCCTCTCGTTCGACGACATCGTGCACGTGAACGCGCACGCGACGTCGACGCCGGTCGGTGACATGGGTGAGGCCGGCGCGATCGCAGACCTGTTCGGCGAGGACACCGTCGTGACAGGGACGAAGTCGATGACCGGACACCTGCTCGGCGCCGCGGGCGCAATCGAGTCGGTCGCCACGGTGTTGTCGATCCATCACGGCGTGGTGCCGCCGACGATCAACCTCGAAGAGCCCGACGACGAGCTGCGTGTGGACGTGCCGCGCGAGGCACGCGAGATGCAGATCGGTGCTGCGATCAACGACTCGTTCGGCTTCGGCGGTCACAACACCTCGGTGGTCTTCGCCAAGGCCTGAGGCAGCTGCTCAGCGGGACTTGCCGCCGCGCAGGCCGAACAGCTTGCGCTTGCGCGGTGTCGACTCGTCCTCGTCCGGCGCGTCTTCCAGCAAGGTGGCGAGGGTGGCGGTCTGCGAGTCGGTGTCAGCAGTGGCGTCCGGACTCTCGTCTTCATCCGGCGCCCAGTGCCGACCGCGATAGGGCTGAATTGTTGTCACGTGCAAGTGAATCGGCTGCCGCACAGCGATCTTGAACCTTCGACTCCTCTTGTGCCCCGAACGGGCCTGATTCGATCGAAGTGCGTCGCGTCATCCACAGGTCCGCAACGGTTGTGTGGCCGAGGCTGCTTGGTTCGGGCATCATGACGAGATGCGGCCGAGCGCGACAATTGCGACATATCTCGCGGTCGCCTGCGCCGCGGTGACGGCCGCGTGCACATCGTCGTCGGGTGACCCGGGGCGGACCTTCACCGCGCCGCACACCACCGTCCCCGTGACCAGCCCGGTGTCGACGGTCGGCACCAGCCGCACCTCGACGCCCCCGCCGAGTCGGCCGACCATCCCCGCGGACGTGCCGCGCGCCGGCCCGAACACCCGCAAGGGCGAGCAGCCGCCGGTGATGCCGATCGCTGCGACCAAGCACTCCCCCGACGGCGCCAAGGCCTTCGCCGAGTTCTTCATCAAAACCATCGACTGGGGCTACGCCACCACCAGCAGCGCCTACATGCGCCACTACTTCGTCCGGTGCTGCGCTGCGTGCCGTGGAACTTGCTCACGCGCGCTCGACGACGCACATCGGCTAGCGCGTCACTACATCGGCGGTCGCATCACGATCGAGATGCCTACCGCGTCACGACAGCCGACTACGCCGCAATATCCAGTTTGCGATCTCGGCATTCGAACAGTCCGACGTCATCGGGACAGCAATTCGTGCGAGCCGACGCGCCCAGGCGCGACGAGCGCTTCGATGTCTCGATCGCGTTGGACCGGCGACTGCATGGAGTCGATCGTATGGCGCGCTGAGACATGAGGGTCACTGTGTGCGTCGTGCGCTGTGCGCCGTCTCTTGATTCTCGCCGGCTCAGCGCTGCGTCAGCGGGCACTCCTGCGATGGGACCGGCGCGGTCCGGCGACGGCAGGAGTCCTGGTCAGATGGCCTTCGGCACGTCGACTTCGGCAACGGTACGTCGGCTTCAGCTCGAGCGGCCGCTCGGCACCGCTGCGGACGATCACGTGCGGGTTCCCGTCGTCGCTGGACAACGGATTCTGGAACTCCGCATGCGGCACGATGATGGCCTGCCCGCGAGGTCCGGCGTTCGCAACTCGATCCAGCAGAAGGGGCAGTGGGTTCTGCTGAACACCTGGTGCGCGGGTGATCCCGTCAACGCACCTGCTCGCGTCGTCACCACGGCTGCGCTGCGACAACAGGTGCTTCGGTTGCTGCCGACGGTCCGGATCGGCTCGGCCTGGACAACTCGCGCGCTGGTCAACGCCGAGACGGTGCTGTGGGCTGAAACGTCGGCACACCGCAGCCTCGGCAACGTGACTGTCGTCGGCAGACAGGTCGGGCTGCGCATCGGGTTCGACCATGCCGACTGGAGCTTCGGCGACTCGACCACCGACTCGACGACCGATCCCGGCAAGCCGTACTCGAAGTCCGATCCCTGCGACACCGCACAGTGTCCCGACTACTACGGCCACACCTACACAGACACCGGCCCGGTCACGATCTCATTGACCGTCGCCTGGCACGCCGAATTCAGTCTCGACGACGGTGCGACCTGGACGGCGGTCGACCCCGCGCCGCTCACCGGCCCGGCCGCTACGCACGACCTCGCGGTCGTCCAAGCGCGCGGCATCATCGTCCAGAATCCGTGAGCGTCGAGCCCGCTGCTCACACCACCTGGTGCAGCAGCGAGATCGGGCCGCCGTCGCCGCCCTGTCGGTACGGCTCGAGTTCGGCGTCCCAGGACGTGCCGATCAACTCGGCCAGGCCGTGCGCGTAGTCCTCGGCACTGTGTGCGCGCGACAGCAGCCCGCGCAGCCGCTCCTCGCCGACGACGACGTCACCGTTGACCGAGATCAGGCTGCGGTGGAAGCCGCGGCCCGGCACGTAGGCCAGCCGCTCGCCGTCACTGACCGATGTCGCCGACTGCGTGATCTCGAAGACGAGCATCGGCCACGACCGCAGCGAGCCGGCGAGCTTGGCGACGGTGCCGACGGGACCGGTCCAGGTGAGCTCGGCGCGCAGGTGCTGCGGCGCGGCCGGCTGCGCCGTCCACTGCATGCGAACGGGACGGTCGAGCACGCCCGCGAGCGCCCACTCCACATGCGGAGCGAGCGCAGCAGGGCAGCAGTGCAGGAACACCACACCCGTGGTGTTCGGAACCGCGTTCGTCACGGCGGACATCGCACACCTCCAAGGCTCGACGGCGACGCCTTCCCCAGCGGTCCGTCGTGATCAGAGGTGGTGCAATTGCCATTGTGTCGCATGAGGTGGGTGTTACGCCAGCGGTAGGTGAGAATCGCTGTCAGGGGTGACCGTCAGAACACGACCACCGACCGGAGCACGTCGCCACGGTGCATCGCCTCGAAGGCTTCCTCGACCCCGTCCAGAGCAATGGTCTCGGACACGAACTTGTCCAGCGGCAGTCGTCCTTGCAGATGCAGGTCGACGAGCAACGGGAAGTCGCGCGAGGGCAGGCAGTCGCCGTACCAGGACGACTTGAGCGCGCCGCCTCGCGCGAAGAAGTCGATCAGCGGCAGGTCGAGTCGCATGTCCGGCGTCGGGACGCCGACGAGTACGACCGTCCCGGCGAGATCGCGCGCATAGAAGGCCTGCTCGTAGGTCTCGGGACGCCCGACCGCCTCGACGACCACGTCGGCCCCGTTCCCGCCCGTCAATGACTGGATCGCCTCGACCACGTCGCTCGTCTTCGAGTTCACCGTGTGCGTCGCGCCGAGCTCCTTCGCGGTAGCGAGCTTCCGGTCGTCGATGTCGACGGCGATGATCGTCGAGGCGCCGGCGAGGTTCGCGCCCGCGATCGCTGCGCAGCCGACGCCGCCGCAGCCGATCACAGCAACGCTGTCGCCGCGTCCGACACCGCCGGTGTTGATCGCGGCGCCGAGGCCGGCCATGACGCCGCAGCCGAGCAGTCCGGCGACTTCGGGTCTCACGCTCGGGTCGACCTTCGTGCACTGGCCCGCGTGCACGAGCGTTTTCTCGGCGAATGCGCCGATGCCGAGCGCCGGCGACAGCTTCGTGCCGTCCTGCAGGGTCATCGGCTGCGACGCGTTGTGCGTGTTGAAGCAGTACCAGGGGCGGCCCCGCTTGCACGCTCGGCACTGCCCGCACACCGCGCGCCAGTTGAGGATCACGAAGTCACCGGGCGCCACGTCGGTGACCCCGTCACCGACGGCCTCGACGACGCCGGACGCCTCGTGCCCGAGCAGGAACGGGAAGTCGTCGTTGATGCCGCCTTCGCGGTAGTGCAGATCGGTATGGCACACGCCGCAGGCCTGCACTTGGACGAGCGCCTCCCCCGGCCCGGGATCGGGCACGAGGACGGTCTCGACTCGGACTGGTTCGCCCTTGGCCAGGCTGACGACGCCGCGCACTTCATGTGTCATGTGCCGGATCATGCCGGTAAACCTCGTGGGACGGCTAGGTGCTCTGGATCGGTGGGAGGTGAGTGGCGTGCGCGAGCCGGACGGGTTCGGCGAGTTCGTCGCGGCGCACTCGCGCGCACTCCTGCGTGCCGCGTGGCTGCTCACCGGCGACTGGTCCGCGGCCGAGGATCTCGTGCAGACCGCACTGGCGGCAGCGTGGCCGCGCTGGGCGACGATCGGCAACCCGTCCGGCTATGTCCACCGCGTCATGACGACGACGTACCTGCGCTGGCAACGGCGTCGGTGGACGGGTGAGGTTGCGACCGAATCGGTGCCCGAGGTCGAGACCGGATCGGGCGATCCCGAGTCGCGACGCGTGCTGCTGGACGCGCTGTCGACCCTGCCCCGGCAGCAGCGCGCGGCGATCGTGCTCCGTTACTTCGCCGATCTGTCCGAAGCCGACACCGCGGCCGCGCTGGGTTGCTCGGTCGGTGCGGTCAAGAGCCACACGTCGCGGGCGGTGGCCAAGCTGCGTTCGCTGCCGGCCGTGGCTGCATTGCTGGAAGACGAGGTGAACAGATGACCGTCGACGAACGCCTGGCCGACTGGCTCGAGCGCACGACGCCCGAACCGCCGCATCCGATCGCGGTCTCGGACATCGCCACGCGGGTGCGGCACCGGCGCCGTCCATGGCTGCCGCTGCTGGCCGCTGCATGTGTCGTTCTCGTCGCGGCTGTCACGATCATCATCGCGTCGCGGTCGACCAAGCACGACGCCACTCCCCCTGCTCACCGGACAACCACGCATGCCTCGCCGTCGCCGCGTACGACCACAAGCACCACGCGCACGCTGCGACCGGCCTGCCGATCCGGCCCTGGGATGCGCGCATCGTGCGCTCCACGCCCGCACTCATCTGCCCGTGCGACCTGACCAGCGATGGCAGGTCGCTTTACGCGACGGTCAATGTCGGCGCCAGAAATATCCTGTTCCGAGTCAACCCTGACTCGGGAGAAACGGCTGCCCAGTTCGCGACATACGAGGGGATGGATGTCGACGCCGGGCCGACCTTCACCGACGGACGCTTGTGGCTCGGGTTGATCTGGCGAGACACGGTGACCGTGCGGGGTCTCGATCCGATCAGCCTGGCAACACGCGAGTCGCTGCCGTCGGTCCAACTGGCGGACCGCGACACCATCCATCTTTCTGCCTCGGGCACGACAGTGTTTCTGGCTGTAGGTCAGCAGGTCACCGAGTTCGACACCCGGACGGGAGCCATCACGCGCCAGTTCAGCATCGGTCCGCACCGGGTCGAAGCCATCGCGGCGTTCGGCGGCCGGTTGTACGTCGCAACCAGATTCGGCGCTGTCGGGGGCGCGCTGTACACCTACGACGCCGGGTCGGGCGAGGTAGTGAATTCCGATACGTCCATGGCGGCGATCTCAGCGCTGACGGCCACGCCGAGCGGCCTATGGATTACCGAGAGCACCGGCAACAGCACGACGATAGATTTCAAACAACGGGTCGTCGTGAGGGCCGGCGGAGGTGTGGAACCGACCGTCGGGGTGTTTGGCGCCACTGCATGGCTCACCGGAATCGGCGAAATCAAATGCGCCGACGCCGAGTACCGGTGAGGTGCGCGCACAAGCGGTAACACAGACACGCGAAGTGACTGAAGTCTTCCGGCAGCTTGTCGTGGCGTCCGGACGTGTGTTCGGAATGGCTGACGACAGCCCTTCGGCATACGCGTACCTCGTCGAGCTGCATCCGCCTGCGGCTTGCCGCTGAGTCGAACCGCACTTTTGTTTGCGACGTAACCGGGGTAGGACCCAGAGGACCACGTCGAGCAGAGGAGTACCGCCATGCCCCAGAATCCCGAGCGCATCGTCGTCATCGGTGGTGGCCTGGCGGCCGCCAAGACCGTCGAGGCGCTCCGTGATCAGGGCTATGCGGGCCGGCTCGACCTCGTCACGGACGAGGCCGATCTGCCGTACGAGCGGCCACCGCTGTCGAAGGACTACCTGCAGGGCAAGGCCGCGTTCGAGAAGGCGGTGGTCCACGACGAGAAGTGGTACGCCGACAACAACGTGACCCTGCACCGCGGAGTGGCGGCGATGAAGCTCGACGCCGAGCGCCATCAGGTCGAGCTCGCCGACCGGAACATCCTCGGCTACGACAAGCTCGTGCTCGCGACCGGTGCCATCCCGCGCAAGCTGCAGCTGCCTGGTGCCGATGCGGCCCTCTACCTCCGCTCGCACCACGACTCGGACGTGCTCAAGGCGGCCTTCGGCGAGGGCGTCCGAGTGGTCGTCATCGGCGCGGGCTGGATCGGCCTCGAAACGGCTGCAGCTGCGAAGGCGGCCGGGGCGGAAGTCACGGTGCTCGAGGCAGCCGAATTGCCGCTGCTCGGCGTACTCGGCAAGGACATGGCCGAGGTGTTCGCACAACTGCATCGCGACAACGGCATCGACCTCAAGCTCGGCGTCACCATCAGCGAGATCGTGCTCGACGACGACGGCAAGCCCAAGGCGGTCAAGCTCGACGACGACACGTCGATCGATGCCGACGTGGTGATCGCGGGCGTGGGCATCGCCCCGGAGGATTCGCTCGCGCGCATGGCCGAGCTGCGCGTCGACAACGGCGTGCTGGTCAACGCCTCACTACGCACCAGCGACGACGACATCTACGCCGTCGGTGACGTCGCCAATCACGATCACCCGCTCGTCGGACGGGTTCGCGTCGAGCACTGGGCCAACGCGCTCAACCAGCCGGCGGTCGCCGCGAAGGCGCTGCTCGGCGACGCATCGGCGCGCTATGACAACCTGCCGTACTTCTACAGCGACCAGTTCGACCTCGGCATGGAGTACGTCGGCTACGCGCCGCGCGACTCGTACAAGAAGGTGGTCGTGCGCGGTGACACCGCCAAGCGCGAGTTCGTCGCGTTCTGGCTCGACGACGAGAACCACGTGCTCGCCGCGATGAACGTCAACGTGTGGGATGTCGTCGATGCGATGAAGCCGATCATCGCCGAGAAGCAGGTGGTCGACCCCGACAAGCTCGCCGACAGTTCGGTCGACTGGCCCGACGTCGTCGTCAAGGACGAAGAGGACGAGGACGAAGCTGACGACGACTCGGACGACGACTCGGACGACGACTCGGACGACGACTCGGACAAGGCCGACGATTCAAACGACTCCGGCGACGACGCGGACAAGGCCGACGACTCAGACGAGCAGGGGTAGCACCTCGCCGAGCGGCGCATCGACGCGGACGTCGGCGAGCTCGTCGCCGCGCGTCGCGCCCTGGTTGACGATCGCGACCGGTACGCCGAGGCGCGCGGCACGGCGGACGAACCGCAGCCCGCTCATCACCGTCAACGACGAACCGAGCACCAGCACCGAGCGCGCGCCCTCGACGAGGTCGTAAGCACGATTCGACGCGCGGCTTCGGCACGTTCTCGCCGAAGAACACGACGTCCGGCTTGACCATGTCCCGCGCAGCACGGCAGTGCACCATCCGGAAGCCGGCGAGCTGCTCATCGGCGAGGTCGACGTCGCCGTCGGGATTGACCTGCGCGACGTGCGCGTCGAAGGTCGGGTTGGCGGCGCGCAGCCGGCGCGTCGAGCGCGAAGCGTGACTCGCGCGTCGCCGCAGCCGAGGCAGACGACGCGGTCGAGCCCGCCGTGCAGTTCGATCACGTCCAGCGCGCCCGCCGGCCTGGTGCAGCCCGTCGACGTTCTGCGTGATGATGCCGCGCACGCAGCCCGCCGGCCTGCAGCTCGCGACGGCACGGTGTCCGGCATTGGGACGGGCGGTGGCGATCGAGCGCCAGCCGAGATAGCTAGCGCGCCCAGTACCGATGCCGCGCGACCGGATCGCTCACGAACGTCGCGATACTGCATCGGCGCGTGCCGGCGCAGTGCGCCCGGACGGCCCGCGGTAGTCGGGAATGCCCGGACTCGGTCGACAGCCCCGCGCCGCTGAGCACGACGACGTTTCGCCGTCATCGACGAGCGCTGAGCGCGTCGAGCGAGCGGTGGCGGTCACCCCTCCATGGTGCCTGACCGGTCGAAATGTTCGTCGACCATCGCCTCGGTCAGGCCGAACTCCTCGAGCGTGTAGCGGTGCGCCGGACGCGCGCCCGGCCGCTGCGGCTCGCTGCGTCGGCCGCCGCGATCGCGGCACGCGCCTCGTCCGCGAGCGGCAGGTCGAAGTGCTCGTACACGCCGAGCGCGTCGCGACCGGGTTCGGCGACGAACTCGTCGTACTCGACGTCGAGGAAGTGCGCCGGGTCGTGCCGTGCGCGCGCCTGCGCGAACGCGGCCGCGCCGCGCGCCCACAGGTCGAGCTGCGTACCGGCCGATGACGTCGCCGACGAACAGCTCCGACTGCCCCGCGGTCGCCTGCGCCGACAGGCTGCAGCGGACGCGATCAGCGTGCGTGGCTCGCGATGGGTCTGCACGACGATCGCGTCCGGATAGACGCTGAGCAGCGCGTCGAGCGCGAACAGGTGCGACGGGTTCTTCAGGATCCAGCGCTTGTCCGGCTCGTTCGCGCCGATGAGCGCAAGGTTGCGCCGGTGCCGCTCGTAGGCGGGCGTCCAGTCCTGCTTCGGCCAGCCACGCCGAGTAGGACGGCACGTGCGCGAGGCTCTCGTACGAGATCGACATCAGCGACTGGCGCAGCAGTTGCCAGCACTCCTCGACGGTGTCCGCGGTCATGTAATGCACGCCGGCGAACTCCGGGTTCTGCGTCGTGGAACTTGCGCGAAGTTCGCCGCGATGTGCTGGTAGACCGGGTTGTCCGCCCACGGGTCGCGCGGCGGGCGCGGTTGCGGGAACTCGGCCAGCCACAGTTCGAGGCCCTGGTGGCCCGGGTCGGCGCAGAGCAACCGGTGCAGCGCCGTGGTGCCGGTCCGCGGCAGCCCGGTGACGAAGATCGGACGCTCGACCGGCACCGTCGTCGGGCTGCTGCGCGAACGACGCCTCGCTGAGCGCACGCGCGACGAGCGCGCCGCGCAGCTCGGCACGCTTGACCTTGTTGCCGAGCGGCGTCAGCCGCTCCTCGTGCGCGTAGGCGTCGAGCAGCACGCTCGAGCGGCTCGAGGTACTCATCCGCGCCGAAGTCGGTCGAGCCCGTCAGCTTGGTCGCCGAGGCGTGCAGATCCTCGACGGTGCCGACGGATTCGCGATCGCTAATGGTGGTACTCCCCGCAGTTCACGTCGAGGCAGTGCCCGGTGATGCCGCGCGACAGCGTCCGAGGCCATGAACACGACGGCGTCGGCGATCTCGTCCGGGACGGGCAGGCGGCGCAGGTCGATGGTGTCGGCGATCTCGTCGTAGACCACCTGCGGCTCGACCTCGCGCTTCTTGGCCAGGTAGCCGAAGTACGCCTGCAGCACGTCGGCCCAGATCCAGCCCGGCGCGACGGAGTTGACCCGCACGCCGGACGGGCCGAGTTCGCTGGCCAGGCACTGCGCGAGCGCGAGCAGCGACGCCTTGGTCATCTTGTACGCGCCGTACGGCAGCGACGAGTGCCGCAGCACGGACGAGTTGATCATGACGACCGCGCCGCGCGATTCCTGCAGCGCGGGGGCGAACAGCCTGCGTCAGCCGCAGCGCGGCGAACACGTTCGTCTCGAAGCCGGCGCGCGCCTGGTCGAAGTCGACTGCTCGCAGCGGGCCGAGCGGCGGCACGGCGAACGCGTTGTTGATGAGTGCGTCGATGCGGCCGTACTCGGCCGAGCGTCGCGTCGACGAGGTGCTGCGCGGCGTGCGTCGTCGTTGATGTCGGTCGGCACGACGAGAGCACGCGCCGCCCGAGTTGCTTCACGTCGTCGGCCACCTCGAGCAGTCGCGCCTCGGTGCGCGACGCGAGCACCAGATCGGCGCCGGCCTTCGCGCACTGCTCGGCGATCGCCCGTCCCAGTCCCGGGCCGACGCCCGAGACGACGACGACCTTGTCCTCCAGCAGATTGTTCATCGTTACCCCAGCATCCGGTCGCCGACGGCGGCCTGGCGCGCGGCGATGCGCGCACGCCACTCGTCGGCCGACACCGCCTGGTCGTACGGCAGGTGTGTGCGGACCTCGTCGAACGGCACGACCTCGACGCTCGGCCCGTCGGCAGCGGTGAACTCGCGCGAGGTGCGCTGCCAGCGGATCTGCAGATAGCCGCGGCGATGCCCGGTGCACTCGAGCCAGTTGGCGACGCCGGGGTCATGCTCGCTGACGACGAAGCGCAGCATGCCGTCCGGATCGTGGTGCGCCTGGTCGGCGGTCAGCGAGGTCTGGTGGTTCGCGAAGTCCATCGACAGGTACCACATCGACCCGAGCTGGAAGCCCTGGTACGGCGCGTCCGACGCCGGCACGGTGATCAGCAACAGCCTGTCGTCCGGCGAGTTCGTAGTGCCCGACCGACGACCACTGCGTCGCCAAGCCCGCCGGGAGTCAGTCGCGGCTCGGTCATCGTGTTGACCGGCAGCTTGAGGTAGAACCACTCGGGGAACGCGAGGAACGTCTTCACCTGCGTCGACGAGCGATTTGCCCGCCGCGGCCATCCGCTTCGCCGCCAGCTCGGCGCGCGCGGCGGCGGCGCCGCGCCGATCCGGTCGACGCGCTGGATGCGCAGCGTCCCCGGCGTTGCCGTCCAGTCGCTGAACACCTCGCGGGCCAGCAGCATCGACGCCTTCGCGCCCAGGGCGAAGTAGTTCGGCCCGGCGTCGGCGCGCGGCGGACCGAAGCGCAGTTCGAACGAACCGTCGGCGTCGATCTCGATGTCGCGGTCGTCGAAGGCGTTCAGGCTGTCGGGCACCTCGGCGGGCGTGTAGTTGCCGTTGAGGATCTGGAAGCGACAGGTCGGTCGACGTGCCGCGCCGTCCGGTCACGACGTATTCGGCGTCGTCGCGGATGTTCGCGCTGAAGTACAGCGTGTCCGGGTTGTCGAGGCCGACCTTCGTGTACGGCGTCGCCGAGCGGATGAAGTACGGGAAGTCCTTCTCGTAGCCCCAGGCCGACGACGACCGCCTGCCGGATCAGGCCGGCGAGGTAGTCGTAACCCTCCTGCAGGTCCTGCTCGGTCTCGACGTGCGGTGCCGTCGCTGATCAGCTGCTCCGCCTCGGCGATCGCCTCCGCCAGCGCGCCGGTCAGCAGGCTGCGTGACCGCCACCACGCGGAGCCCCTTCCGTCCTCGCTCCCGAGCCAAAACTAGAACACGTTCCACTGGAAGCTAAGCGGCGCCGGAGCGTTCGTCAAGCCGAGGCCGGCGAGCCTGGCAGAATGCCAGGTTGGCGCGCGCCATCCCCACGCACTCGTAGGAAAGGCCCCCATGACGACGACGTACGAGCTCACCGACCTCGAGAAGCTCGAGGCCGAGGCCGTGCACATCTTCCGCGAGGTCGCCGCCACGATCGAGCGTCCGGGACTGCTGTTCTCCGGCGGTAAGGACTCCGTGGTGATGCTGCACCTGGCGGTCAAGGCGTTCTGGCCGGCACGCGTGCCGTTCCCGGTCATGCACGTCGACACCGGCCAGAACTTCGACGAGGTCATCGAGTTCCGCGACCAGACCGTGGACAAGTACGGACTGCGGCTGATGGTCGCGAAGCGTGCAGGACGACGTCGACGCCGGCCGCATCACCGAGGAATACGAGGGTGCCCCGCGCAACCGGCACCAGACGGTGACGCTGCTGCGCGGCATCCGCGAGCAACAAGTTCGGCGCGGTGTTCGGCGGTGCGCGTCGCGACGAGGAGAAGGCGCGCGCCAAGGAGCGCGTGTTCAGCTTCCGCGACGAGTTCGGCGCCTGGGATCCGCGCAACCAGCGTCCGGAGCTGTGGAACCTGTACAACGGCCGCCACCGCAAGGGCGAGAACATCCGCGTCTTCCCGCTGTCGAACTGGACCGAGCTCGACATCTGGACCTACATCCGCGACGAGCAGATCGAGCTGCCGCCGCTGTACTTCGCGCACAAGCGCAAGGTCGTCGAGCGCGACGGCATGTTGCTGCGGTGAACCGCTTCATCGAGCCCCGAGGACGGCGAGACACGTGTTCGAAGAGACCGTGCGCTACCGCACGATGGGCGACGCGACCACGACCGGCTGTGTCGAGTCCCTCGCCGCGACCCCCGAAGCCGTCGTCGACGAGGTCGCCGCGGCGCGCATGACCGAGCGCGGCGCGACCCGCGCTGACGACCGCATCTGCGAGGCCGGCATGGAAGACCGCAAGAAAGAGGGCTACTTCTAAACATGTCGCAGCTACTTCGCATCGCGACCGCGGGTTCGGTCGACGACGGCAAATCCACGCTCATCGGGCGCCTGCTCTTCGACAGCAAGGCGATCTTCGAAGACCAGCTGGGCGCGGTCGAGTCGGCCAGCGTCGCGCGTGGCCACGAAGGCCCTGACCTCGCGCTGCTCACCGACGGCCTGCGCGCCGAGCGCGAGCAGGGCATCACGATCGACGTCGCGTACCGCTACTTCGCGACGCCCGAGCGCAAGTTCATCATCGCCGACACTCCCGGCCACATTCAGTACACGCGCAACATGGTCACCGGCGCCTCGACGGCCGACGTCGCGCTGATCCTCATCGATGCGCGCAACGGCGTGCTCGAGCAGTCGCGTCGCCACGCCTTCCTCGCGACGCTGCTCGGCATCCCGCACCTGGTCGTGTGCATCAACAAGATGGACCTCGTCGACTTACTCCGAAGAGCGGTTCGACGAGATCCGCAGGACTTCCGCAACTTCGCGATGAAGCTCGAGGTCGCCGACCTCACCTTCGTCCCGATCTCGGCGCTGACCGGCGACAACGTCGTCATCCAAGACCGAGGCGATGCCCTGGTACGACGGCCCAGTCGCTGCTGCGACTGCTCGAGGGCATCCACATCGCATCCGACCGCAACCTGATCGACGCGCGGCTGCCCGTGCAGTACGTGATCCGTCCGCAGCACGCCGATTACCACGACTTCCGCGGGTACGCCGGCACGATCGCCGGTGGCACCTTCAAGCCCGGCGACGAGGTCGCGGTGCTGCCGTCGGGCTTCTCGACGTCGGTGAGCGCGGTGCACGGCCCGGGCGGCAAGGAGCTGGACGAGGGCTTCGCCGGCCAGGCGGTCGTCATCGAACTCGCCGACGACATCGACATCGCTCGTGGCGATCTCATCGCGCGGCCGCACAACCGGCCGCACATCGGCCAGGACATCGACGCGATGCTGTGCTGGCTGACGGCCGAAACCTCGCTGACCGCGGGCGCGACGTACACGATCCAGCACACGTCCCGCTCGACGCGCGCATCGGTGAAGGACATGGAGTACCGCCTCGACGTCAACACGCTGCACCGCGACGAGACGGCCGACAGCCTGTCGCTCAACGAGATCGGACGCGTTCGGCTGCGCACGCAGAAGCCGCTGCTCTTCGACCCCTACCGCCGCAACCGCGACACCGGCGCGTTCATCCTGGTCGACGAGGCGACGAACAACACCGTCGCCGCCGGCATGATCATCGGCGCCGTCGCAAGGCGACCTGAACATCAAGTGGCACGACCAGCGAGGTCAGCCGCGCAGCAGCGCGCCGTCGCAGGGCGCGACGCTCTGGTTCACCGGCCTGTCCGGGTCGGGCAAGTCAGCTCGATCGCGGTCGAGGTCGAGCGGCGCCTGGTCGCGTCGGGACGGCCGGCGTACGTGCTCGACGGCGACAACCTGCGGCACGGGCTCAACAGCAACCTCGGCTTCAGCCCCGAGGACCGCAAGGAGAACGTCCGCCGCGTGGCCGAGGTCGCGAAGCTGATGGCCGACGCGGGCGTCGTCGTGCTCGTGTCGCTGGTCAGCCCGTACCGCGACGACCGCGACGCGGCACGCGCGATCCACAAGGAAGCCGGGCTGCCGTTCCTCGAGGTCTTCGTCGACGTGCCCGCTCGAGGTCGCCGAGGCGCGCGACCCGAAGGGCCTGTACGCGAAGGCCCGGGCGGGCGAGATCCCGGACTTCACCGGTGTCAGCGCGCCGTACGAGGCACCGCTGTCGCCCGACCTGCTGCTGCGCTCGAACGAGGCGGACGTCGACGCGCTCGCCTCGGTCGTCATCGACCGCATCGAGCAATGACCGTGGACGACATCGCGCTGGCTGCGGATCTCGGCGCAGCGAGCCGGTGAGTTGCTGCTGCAGATCCGTGCCGTCGTCCGGGCTCGAGGGCAAGGAGCTCGGCAAGCGCGGCGACATGATGCGAACGAGCTGCTGCTCGCCGGTCTCGCCGACGCGCGACCCGACGACGCGGTGCTGTCCGAGGAGTCGGTCGACTCCCCCGCCCGGCTGTCCGCCGACCGGGTGTGGATCATCGATCCGCTCGACGGCACGCGCGAGTACGGCATGCCCGGGCGCGACGACTGGGCGGTGCACGTCGCGCTCTGGACGCGTGGTGTCGGGCATCACGGCGGCCGCGGTCGCGCAGCCCTCGCTGACGACGGTGTACACCAGCGCAGCGGCCGAGCCGACCACTGCGAACGAGCCGCTGGTGTTCCTGGTCAGTGACAGCCGCCCGCCGGCATTCGCTGCGCCGGTCGCCGAGCAATTCGGCGCGAAGCTGCAGCCGATGGGGTCGGCCGGCGCGAAGGCGATGGCCGTGCTGCGCGGCGACGCCGACGCCTACCTGCACGCGGGCGGGCAGTGGGAGTGGGACTCGGCCGCGCCGGTCGGCGTCGTGCTGGCCGCCGGGCTGCACGCGACGCGCGTCGACGGCTCGCCGCTGGTCTACAACAGCGAGCACCCGTACCTGCCCGACCTGCTGATCTGCCGCGCCGAACTCGGCGAGCCGCTGGTGGCGGCGATCCAGTCGCACTCCTGACCACCGCCTCGCGCCGAGGACGACTACCGCGCGTCAGCGGTTACGCGACCACGCGCAGGGTCGACGACGCCGTCGGGCAGGCGGCGCACCTCGATGCGCTCGGCGATGCGGTCCTTGAGTTCGTGACGTGGCTGACGATGCCGACGGTGCGCCCGCGGTCGCGCAGTTCGTCGATCACGGCCATCACCTGATCGAGGGTGTCGGCGTCGAGACTGCCGAACCCCTCGTCGATGAACAGTGTGTCGAGGTCGACCCCGCCGGCTTCGGCGCGCACGACGTCGGCGAGGCCGAGCGCCAGCGCGAGCGAGGTGTAGAACGTCTCGCCACCGGACAGCGATCGCGGCGTTGCGCTGCTCGCCGGTGTGCCGGTCGAGCACCTGCAGCGTCAGCCCCGACCGCTCGGCGCTTGCGACGCGCCCTCATCGACGCGGACGAGCTCGTACCGTCCGCTCGACATCCCGGCCAGCCGGACGTTCGCCGCGGCGACGACCTGCTCGAACCACTGCCGCAGCACGTAGGTCGTGAGGTTGACCCGTCGCTGCCCGGCCACACCGCGCGCCAGCTTGGCCAGATGGACGACCGGGCCGGCTCGATGCCGCAAGCGCGTCGTGGTCGGTGCCGCGGCGTCGGACCCGCCTCGCGCAGCGGTCGTGAACGCTTGCGCCGCCGCGCGGGCGCGGTCGGCGTCCACTGCACCCGCATGGGCCGCCGCCTCGGCCTCGCGAACGCGCCTGATCGACGGCCGCGGCGTCGGCGCTGACGCGACTCGTCGTCGCTCGAGCAACAGCCCGTCGAACTCGCTGGCGGTGACGGCGGCCTGCAGTCGCACGTGACATCGCGGCCCACTCGTTGACGCCGGCTCGCAACTCCTCGCGCCGGCCGGGTGTCAGAACAGCTGACCGCGCGTCATCGAGCGTCGGCGAAGCCGGCTCGCGTCGGCCTCCGGCCGTCGCCCGGAGCCGCGCGATCGCGTACGCGCCGTGCGCGGTCTCGAAGCTGCGCGACCGCCGTTGCAAACGCTCGTCGCCGAAGCGGCCTGGGCCAGCAGTGCTGCGCGATGCGCAGTCACCGACTCGTGCTCGCCCCGTCCGGCCTCGAGAACGGCCGACGAGTCTCGGCGAGCGCGCGACTCGGCCGTCTCGAGTGCGCGCGGTGCGCCGCGGCGGCCGCTGCGATCGCCTGTTGGCGCTCATCGGCCAGCCGCGAACTCTCGACCTCGAGATCAGCTCTGCGCCCGATTCGAGCGCGGCGACTGACTCGGCAGCTGCGCCTCGCGCCGCCGCTACCTCGCGGCGCGCGGCGTCGAGCTCGGCCTGCGCAGCGTGCCGGATCGGTGCCGACCGGCCGTGCGCGGCGAGCGCGGGCGCGCCGCACGTCGAGTTCGGCGAGCGGCGGCGTCGGCCTGCCTCGCGAGCGCGTTCGGCGGCGCGTCGCGCGTCCCGCGCGGCAGCCACTGTCGCGCCGCGCTGACCGCGCCGGGCGCCGGTGTCGCGACCCGGTGCGGATGTTCGGTGACGCCGCACACCGCACACGGCGTCGCCGTCGTGCACCGCGCACGGCGAGTTCGCGCGGCCATGTTCTGCGAGCCGCGCTCGACCACGCGCAGGTGTTCGTCGACCGCGTGCGACGTAGCGGTCGAGTGCCTGCTCACGCTGCGCGCGCGCCCGAGCATGCTCGCGGTCGGTCGCCGACCAGCTCGGCCCGTGCCTTCGCTTGCGACACGAGCTGTTCCAGCCGCACCGTCGCTCGGACCGAGCATCGAGCCTGCAGCCCGCCGCCTCGGTCTCGGCCGCGCGCGCGGTCGCCGCAGCTCGGCGAGCAGCCGGGCGAGCTCGCGCTCGCACCGCGAGCTGCTCGGCGACCTGTCCCGTGCGGCGCAGCTCGCGACGGGCGTCGGCGACGCAGCGCTCGCACGGTCGGGCAGCCCGGCCTCGATGTCGGCCATGCAGTTGAGCTCCGCCGCTTCGGCTGCCAGCTCGCTGCGCGTGCGGCAGCGTCGCCATCGATGCCGACGAGCCGCTCGGCGTCTGGGCATCAGCAGCCAGCACCGCAGCGACGGCGTCCGCCGATTCGTCGCACAGTGCCGCGAGCAACGGCCGCACCGGCTCGGCGCGCTCGGCGGCAGCGAGCGCAGCGCCGCGTGCTCGAAGCTCTCGCGCGGCTGTACTCGTGCTCGTGCGTGTCGCACGCACAGCCTGCGCGAATCGATCGCATGCGGTCGGCCGCGGCGCTCGCGTGCTGCGGCACGCTCGCGAGCCTGCGCGAGTACGCCGGCCGCGGTCTCGGCGCTGGCGGCGGCCGCTTGGCGCGCGCTCGTGCAGCGCGATGCCGACGGCGTCGAGGCGGGCATCGACGCGGCCCGGCGTGCAGGCGTCGCGATCTCGTCCTGCTCGGCGGGCGACAGCCCGGCTGCGGCAGCCGGCACCGAGACGCCCGCGCGCAGGCGCTCGGCGGCGGCGTCGAGATCGCCGGACGCCACCTGGCGCCGGCGGTCGAGCTCGTCGGTGATGCGGTCGTAGAGCTGGGTGCCGAACAGCTTGGTCAGCAGGGCGCGCCGCTCGTCGTCGTTGGCCCGCAGGAACCGCATGAACTCGCCCTGCGGCAGCAACACGACCTGGGTGAACTGGTCGCGGGTCAGACCGAGGTCGTCGGCCAGCATCTCGCCGACCTCGTCCTTGCGTGCGGACCGGCTGACCCAGCGGCCGCCCTCGAAGCGCTCGAGGTGCACCTGCGCGCGTCTCGAGCGTCGTGCCCGTCGCCACGTCGCTTGGGACGTGGGTACTCCGGCGAGCGGGTCACCCGCTGGCGCACGCCACGCAGCGAGAACTCCAGCGACGACCTCGGGCTCGACGCCGACGGCAGCGAAGTGCGAGTGCAATCGTCCCCAGCCCGCCGCCCTCGCCCGGGCCGTAGAGCGCGAAGGTGATCGCGTCGAGCACCGTCGACTTGCCGGCGCCGGTCGGCCCGTCGAGCAGGAACAGGCCACCCGCGCCGAGTGGTTCGAAGTCGATGGTCTGCTCGCCGGCGAACGGACCGAAGGCCCGCAGCCGCAGTCGATGCAGCCTCATGCGGACTCAGCCTCCGCCTGGCGGGCGGCCTCGACCGCCGCCGCGAGCTCGTCGCGCTGGCGCCGATCGGGCAGGGTCGAGTCGACCCACTCGACGAACAGCGAGCACACCTCGACCGGATCGCTGTGCCGGCGGATCCGCGCAAGGTCGTCGGCCGCCGACACCGGTTCGACGTCGGGCTGGAAATCGAGGACGAGGGTGTGCGGCCAGCGCTCGCGCAAGCGCTCCATCGGCGCCGCCGGCCGCGACGGGTCGGTCAGCACGGCGCGCACCCACGCATCGGCCGGCGGGCCGCCTGCAGCGGCGAGCAGGTCGTCGAGGCGCCCCCGCACTTCGGCCATCGGGCGCGTCACCGGCGTCGGGATCAGCTCGACCGAGATCGCGCCGTCGTCGGCCACATCGACGAGCGCGACCGACTTGCGGTGGTTGCGCTCGGAGAACGAGAACGGCAGCGGCGAACCGGCGTACCGGGCATTCGGCGCGACCTGCTGAGCGCCGTGCAGATGACCGAGCGCGGCGTAGGTGACGCCGCGAAAGACCGATGCGGGTACGTCCCCGATACCGCCGACGCGGATGTCACGTTCGGACTCGGATTCGGCCCCACCGGTCACGAACGCATGCGCGAGCACGACGATCTTCTCGATCCCTCGCTGCGCGGCGTCGTCGGTGACGCGAGCGACCGCGGCCTTGAGCACCGAGGCATGCGAGCGGTCGGCGTCCAGATCGGCCATCACCGCGTCGGGCAGCAGGTACGGGATGCCGTAGATCGCCAGGTCGTCGAGCACGATCGGCTCGCGCAGCGCGCTCAGGTCGGTACGCAGGTGTACGCCGGCGTGTGCGGCCAGCGATACGTCCGAAGCCGAGCCGGATCGCCGAGTCGTGATTGCCGCTCGTGAGCACGACATCGACAGCCGCCGCAGCAAACCCGGCCAAGGCCTCGTCGAGCACCGCGACGGCATCGGTCGGTGGCACGGCGCGGTCGTAGACGTCGCCGGCGACCAGCACCGCGTCAACGCGCTGCTCGACGGCAGCGTCGACCAGCCAGCGCAGGAACGTGCGCTGGTGCTCGAGCATCGGCTCGCCGTGCAGCGCCCGGCCCAGATGCCAGTCGGAGGTGTGCAGGAATCTCATCGCTTAGCGAGTATGGATCGACCGGGCGACAGTTTCGGGGATTACAGGTTGTAGACGCGCGCCGCGTTACCGGCCAGGACGAGGTCGACCGTCTCGTCGTCCGGCATCAGCTTGGCCACCGCCCGCGCATTGGCCCCGATCCCGGGGATGCCCGGCCAGTCGGTGCCGAAGATCATCCGTCGCGTCAGCCGTGGCCAGCTGTGCCGCGCGTAGTAGGTCTGCAGTCTGGACGGTGGAAGTCCGGACAGCTCGATCCACACCCGCGGATTGGTCAGCGCCAGGAAGGCCGCGGCGTCGTACCACCAGCCGCGGCCGCCGTGTGCGAGCACGATGTCGAGGTCTCGGAAGTCGCGCAGCACGTCGTCGAGCAGCACCGGATCGCCGTACTGGTTGAGCGCACCGGGAAAAGTGGACGTCCCGCAGTGCACGATCACCGGCAGGCCGCGCTCCTGGCAGATCGCGTACGCGGGATAGAACGCACGGTCGTTGACCGCGATCCCGGCGTGCACCGGATGCACCTTCAATGCCACCGCGCCGAGATCGAGCTGACGCACGAGTTCCTCGTCGACCGGGAAGTGCACGTGCGGGTTCACGTTCGCCGCGAACCTGATGCGTTCGGGATTGTGCTGCGCCAGCGGCACGAAGTCCTCGACGGCCTGCACGCCGGTCACGCGCGGGCTGTATTCGGCCAACACGATCGCGACGTCGACACCCTGCGCGTCGAGGTGCGCATCGAACGCAGCCGGATCGACCACGCCGTCGCCGTCGTAGATTGCACGCAGCTCGGGTGAATCGAAGTCCTGCACCCACGTGTCCCAGGGCAGCTTCAGTCCGGACAGCTTCGCGGGGTGCAGGTGGACGTCGATCAGGCGATGGCCGTCCAGCATGATTTCGAGTTTATTCGGGTCCCCGCGAGGGCGCCGAGCGCTCTTTGCGAGGCGCTTTCGTGGGGTGTCTTTAGGACAGGACGCCGGCGGCCTGCGCGCGCAACTCCACGCGGCGGATCTTCCCTGTCGCCGTCGTCGGGTACGAGTCGACGAAGATCACTCGACGCGGACGCTTCACCGACGGCAGGCCGGCACGGCAGAACTCGATCAACTCGTCCTCGCTCGCTTGCGCTCCAGCGACGAGGACGACATACGCGACCGGCTTCTCGAGGCCGTCGGCATCGAGGCACGCGACGACGACGGCCTGCGCGACCGCTGTATGAGCGAGCAGCCGGTTCTCGACCTCGGCCGGCGACACCCAGATGCCGCTGGCCTTCAACATGTCACCGGTGCGCCCGAGGCAGGAGTAGTTGCCGTTCTCGTCCTGCACGTAGGTGTCGCCCGTGCGTAGCCAGTCACCCTGGAACACGAGCCGGGACGCCTCGTAGCGCGACCAGTATCCGGTCGCCGCGGACGCGCCGCGAACCATCAGGGTTCCTGGCCTTCCGCGATCGACCTCGAGCCCCTCGTCGTCGATGATGCGCAGGTCGTAGCCGGGTACTGCGACGCCCGTCGTTCCCGGCACGACGGCACCGACCCGGTTCGACAAGAAGATGTGCAGCATCTCGGTCATGCCGATGCCGTCGATGATGTCGACGCCGAAGTGGTCGGTCCAACGCCGGTACAGCGCTGCCGGCAATGCCTCGCCGGCCGATGCCGCGAGTCGCACCGGGCCGAGCGCGTCTGATTCGAGCTCGGCGCGCAGCATGTTCGCGAAGAACGTCGGGCCGCCGAAGAACAGCGTCGCGCCGTACTGCGTCGCGCGATCGGCGATGATGTCAGGTCTGGACGGGCCGGGTTCGAGCACTGTCGCGGCGCCGACGGACAGCGGGAACAGCAGCGAGTTGCCGAGGCCGTACGCGAAGAACGCCTTCGCCGCGGACAGGCAGCGGTCGTCCTCGGTGATGCCGAGCACCTGCTGCCCGTACGTCTCGCACACGACCTGGATGGCGCCGTGGCGATGCATCGCGGCCTTGGGCGATCCGGTCGTTCCGGAGGTGTAGAGCCAGAACGCCGGCGAGTCGGCCGTGGTCGAGTAGACGCTCGAGTCGGGTTCGTGTGCTGTCAGGTCGTCCAAGGTGTGCGTAGGCACAGTGGTGTCGACGTCGACACCGGCGGTGATGACGGTGCGCACCTCTGGCGCGCTGCGCAGTGCCTCGGCCGCGGTCGCACCGTACGGTTCGGTCACGGCCAGCGCCCTGGCCCGGGAATCCTGCAGCAGCTCGGCCAGCCCGTCCGCGTGCACCATCGTCGAGACCGGTACGGGGACGGCACCGATCCGCATCGAGGCGAGGTAGACGATCACGAACGCCGGCGAGTCCGCCATGAACATCAGCACCCGGTGCTCCGGCTCGATGCCTGCAGCTCGCAGCCCCGCACTCGTGCGCAGTACTCGCTCGTGCAGTTGCGAATAGCTCAGCTCGCCGGCCGGCCCGGTCAGCGCCAATCGCTCGCCGGCACCGCGTTCGAGCTGGCGGTCGAGCAGGTAGACGCAGGCGTTGGAGTACTCCCGGGCTGCGGGCACGGGATCACACTACAGAAACCTTGGTATGCGTCAACCGTTTGTAGAGCGACGCGTCGTCTCGCCGAGCAATGACCTCGCGGCGGGGGGCGCCGCGAGTTGTCCCTGGCAGCGTTCCCACGCTCGGGCCGGGTGCAATCACCCGAGCGCAGAGATGTCCGAACGAGTCAGGTCGTGACGGTGGTCGGCGCCGGCGGCGTGCGCACCGCGGCCGTCGCCAGCGGGAGTGTGAAGCAGAACGCGGACCCGCCGCCGGGCATCGGCTCGTACCACGCGCGACCGCCCTGCACCTCGGTGAGCGAGCGCACGACGTAGAGGCCGAGTCCCATGCCGTTCACGCGCGCGCCATTCGCGCGTGAGAACTGTCCGAACAGCTTGCCGCGGAACTCTTCGGGGACGCCTGCACCGTGGTCGATGACCATCACCTGTGCGAACTCGTCCTGCTCGGTGACCCGTACTTCGATCGGCGCGGCGCCGTACTTGATCGCGTTCGAGATGAGGTTGCCGAGCATCTGCTGCACGCGGGTCGGATCGGCGCGCACCCAGATCGACGGCGGGCACTCGTTGCGCAGGTCGACACGCTCGGCCACGCCGAGGGCCGCGCCGTCGACGAGCGGCGCGAGCCGGATCGTCTCGACGTCGACAGTCAGCACGCCGCGCTGCGATTGCGTGGAGGTCAGCAGGTCGCCGGTTACCCGATCGAGCACCTGCGCCTGCCGCTGGATCGCATCCAGCATGCGGTTGAACGTGCCTGCGTCGATCGAGTCGCGTTCGGTGCTCAGCAGCTCGGCCATGGCCAGCAACACTGTCGCCGGTCCGCGCAACTCATGAGCTGCACCGGCCAGCGCAGAGTGCACCCGATCGAGCTCCGAGCGCGTGGCACCGGACGGGTCGTCTATGCCCGCGACCTCGACCACGGGAGCGGTCGGACGGTGCCTGGCCTGCGGCCGGACGATCTCTTCCATCCCGAGGATGTCGCAGATCGCGGTGACGATCCGCTTCGCCGAAGTGCCCTTCTGCAGGTAGGCGTCGGCGCCGGCGGCCTTGGCCCGGTCGGCCATCCGCTCGGAGTCGAATGCAGAGAGCACGACCGTCCGCGACTCCGGCGACACTCGCCGGATGTGCGAGAGGGCCTCTATGCCGTCCATGACCGGCATCGCAAGATCGATCACGACGAGGTCGGGACGCTCGGCGCGGACGACCTCGATGCCGCGCCTCCCGTCGCTGGCATCACCGACGACGTGGAACTGTCCGTTCGCCTCGAGCGCGACGCGCAACAGCAACCGGATGTCGGGGGTGTCGTCGATCAGGACGACGCGCACAGGCCGCACTGCCGTCGCCGCCCTCATTCCCCCACCTCCCGCTGCACAGGGTCGCTCATGATGTGTCCTCGATGGTGGCGGCGCGCGAGCGCCGCACGGGCGCGTCGCGTCCGCTCGACTGCAGGCCGGGCAGTCGCCACTGAGTTGAGTGTGCCGGTGACCTCGACCGCAGGGCCTAGCACCGGGTTCACGGCGGCGGGCGTTTGAGCCACTCTCGTACCGGTATGGGCGGGAGATTCCGCGGCCGACGGATGTGGCACACCTCGCGATTCGGACGCCGAGTCTCGGGGAGACTGATAGGTATGGCCAAACGCGTGCTCGTCACCGGTGCATCCGGTTTCATCGGTAAACACCTGAGCGCCGAACTGGCTGCGGGCGGTCACGAGGTCCGGGCGATGACGCGCAATCCGCAGGACTACGACGGTCCCGGCGAAGCCGTGTACGGCGACGTCGACGACGCCGATTCGCTCGCCAAAGCGCTGGAGGGCATCGACGTCGCGTACTACCTCGTCCACTCCCTCGGCTCCGACGACTTCGAGGAGAAGGACGCGGCCGCCGCGCTCAACTTCGGTGGCGCCGCCGCGAAGGCGGGCACTGAACGCATCGTCTACCTCGGCGGTCTCGGCGTCGACGACGGCGAACTGTCGCCGCACCTGCGCTCACGCCGCCAGGTCGAAAAGCTGCTCGGTGTCGCCGGTGTGCCGGTGACCGTGCTGCGCGCGGCCGTCGTCGTGGGGCACGGCGGGATCTCGTGGGAGATCACCCGCCAGCTCGTCAACCACCTGCCGGCGATGGTCACGCCCCGCTGGGTGTACACGCGCACGCAACCGATCGCCCTGCCGGACGTGATCCGCTACCTCGTCGGTGTGCTCGACAATCCGGACGCGCGCGGCCGGGTGTTCGAGATCGGCGGTCCGGACGTGCTGCGCTACATCGACATGCTCAAGCGCGCTGCGGCGGTACAGGGCAAGCGGCTGCCCAGCGTCGGCGTCCCGCTGCTGTCGCCGCGGCTGTCCGCGGGATGGCTCGCGCTGGTCACCGACGTCGATCTCGCGACCGCGCGCAACCTCGTCGAGTCGATGACCAACGAGGTTGTGGTGCGTGATCACGCGATCGAGTCGCTCGTCCCCGGAACGCTGATGGGCTACGACGAGGCGGTGCGCCAGGCCCTCGACGACCGTGCTCGCGAGCGAGCTTCGTGAGAGGCGTCCGCGCCCGGCTCGAGCGCACCGTCGCGCCGGCCCTGATCGACAAGGTGCCCCGCGATCACGAGCAGCCCGCCGAGGCGTTCCGCCGGCGCCGCATCGTCGCCGCCGTCACGCTCGTCGTCGGCGCGACCGTCCTCGGCTTCTCGCTCGCGGTGAAGCCGGGCGACGCGCTGTTCTACCCGCTCTCGCTGGCCGTCGCGGCGATCTGGACGGCCGGCGGGTTCGCGTCCGGACCGTTGCACCTCGGCTATCAGGAGTCGCGCGGCACCCTGCGCCGACCGGTGCTCACGCCGCTGGCCATCGGCCTGGTCGCAGCAGCAATCTTCATCGTGGGCGCACTCGTCGTGCGCGAGATCGGACCGCTGCGCGACTACGTCGAGACCGTCCTCGAGCACGCCCGCAAGGGGAACCTCGGACTCATTGCACTCGTCACGATCGTCAACGGGGTTGCCGAAGAGATCTTCTTCCGCGGAGCCCTGTTCGCAGCGATCGGGCGCCGCCATCCGGTTTTGATCTCGACGGGTGTCTACGCACTGGCGACGGTGGCGACGGCGAACCCGATGCTGGTGTTCGCCGCGCTCACGCTCGGCGCGGTGCTCGGCCTGCAGCGACGCGCGTCCGGTGGGATCCTCGCGCCGGTCATCACGCACGTGACGTGGTCGACGCTGATGCTGTTCACCCTGCCCCCGTTGCTCGGAGCGTGAGTCGAGCTCAGACGGCAGTCGCGGCGTGCGCAGCGACGCCGACGCCGAGGCGGCGCAGCACCGGGCTGAGATGCTCGGCCAGCCCGGTGGCGTGCGCGACGTCGTGCGTGCTCCATCGGCGGGGGGCGAACTGCGCGAACTCGACGATGCCGATCGTTGTGTCGCGGTCGACCAACGGCACGATCAACAGGCTCGAGTAGCCGAGTTCGGCCATGAGCCGCCGCTCGGCGTGGTCAGCGCCGGGATCGCTGATCTGGATCTCGATCGCGCCGCCGCCCTTCATGAGTGCGAGGGTCGCGGGGTAGTCGGTGAGGACGTACGTGGTCGGGTCGAGGTCGTGGGTGGTGGCGATCTCGCGCAGATTGTTGTCGGTGCCCGCGATCGAAACGCCGATCATATCGACGCCCAGATCTGCCGCGGCCGAAGAAATCGCCGCGTGCACGTCACGACGGCGGTCGGCCGCCGCGAGTGCAGCGGTCACCGCGTACACGTCGCGGGTGCGCGCGACATCGCGTGCACGACTGCCACCGCCGCCGAGCACCCGCTGCCGATTCGTCCGGCAGGCCGCGATGACCTCTGGTGACACGCCCGTCGCCGCGTACGCGGCCGGGCGGGCGATGGCGAATCCCTGGGCGTAGTCGACGTCGAAGTCGGCGAGCGCGGCCAGGTCGGAGTAGTCCTCGACGCCCTCGCCGATCACGGCCGCCCCGAGCCGGTGCGAGAGCGTGACCAGCGCTTCGAGCACCGCACGTTGGATCGCATTCTGGCTCAGGCCGGTGACGACTTGCCGGTCGATCTTCACGTAGTCCGGCGACATCTGCGCCAGGCGCAGCAGACCGGCATAGCCGGTGCTGACGTCGTCGATGGCGATGGCGGCGCCACGGTCGCGCAGCCGGTCGAGGTGCGCGCTCAGGTCGACGTGCTCGTTCACCTCGTGCTCGGTGATCTCGACGATCACGCCGTGCAGGTCGTCGGGCCAGATGTCGTTGCCCGCGATGTAGGACAGGGCGTTCGGGCTCACGTTGACCGACAGAAGCATTCCCGGCGGCAGGTCGACGGCGGCATTCGAGTGCCGCCTCGAGGCAGCGCGCCTCGAGCTCGGGTCCGCGACCCTGGTCGCGCGCGCGCTCGAGCACGGCCTCGGTGTTGGCGCGATCGGCGAAGCGGGCCAGTGCTTCGACGGCGAGGATCGCACCGGTGGACGTCGAGATGATGGGCTGCAGAGCCATGCGCGGACGCATGACTGCCTGCGTCGCCGCCTCTGCGGCAGGCTGCGGACGCACGCGGCGTGATGCGCGACGACCGACGCGTCATTCGCATCCTTGCGCAAGCCCTCCCTGGCGGGGATCGCCCGGGCAGGACGATCAACTGTGAGTTGAGTGTGAAGCAAGAATCTTTCGTTGTCGAATCAACCTAAATCGGGCTGCGCTACGTTGGGCGGGCCTGGGGGCGGTAGCTCAGCTGGTCAGAGCAGCGGACTCATAATCCGCCCGTCGTGGGTTCAAGCCCCACCCGCCCCACCAATCCCAGATGTCCCACCAGTGCCGTCAGCCCCGATGGGGCCATCCACCGGGATGACGATCGTGAAGGTCGAGCCCTGTCCGGGGGTCGAGACCACGTCGAGGGTGCCGCCGTGCCGGTCGACGATCGTCTTGGCGATCGCGAGGCCCAGCCCGGTGCCACCGATGGCGCGTCGCTGCGCGTCGCTGCCGCGGAAGAACCGGTCGCCGAGCATCGCGATCTCGTCGGCGTGGATACCCATGCCGGTGTCGGTGACTTCAACCCGGGCCTGGTCGCCGGTCACGCTCGCGGTGACGGTGACGCGCCCGCCCTCGCCGGTGTACTTGATCGCGTTGGCGACCACGCTCTGCACCGCGCGCTTGAGGTGGACTGCGTCGCCGCGGATCGTCGGCGCAACGGCGGGCAGGTCGACCAGCAACTCCTGCCCGCGTGCAGCAGCGCTCTCAGCGACGTCGGCGACGGCCGCGTGGACGACGCCGCCGAGGTCGAGCGGGAAGTGCCGGATCGGGTCGAGCTCGGCAGCGTCCAGACGGGCGAGCATCAACAGATCGGCTACGAACTCCTCGAGCCGCACCGCGTTGCGCATCGCGATGTCGATCATGCGCTTCTGCTCGGACGTCAACGTGCCGAAGTCCTCACCGGCGATCATCTCGAGGTAGCCCTGCACGCTGGTCAGGGGCGTGCGCAGCTCGTGCGAGATGGTTGACACCATGTCGCGTCGGATGCGCGAAGCGTCGCGCAGCGCTCGCCGCGAGGCCTCCTGCGCATCAAGATCGATCACGTGGCTGAGCAGGTAGGACACAACGCCGCCGGCATCGCGCACGCCTGACAGCCGCACCTCGACGTGCACGGCGCGTCCCGAGGCGTGCAGATAGCGCTTGCGCACCGTGCGGGTGCCCTCGTCGGCGGCGATCGCCTCGCTGAGGCGGTCGTCCGGATGGGTGATCGCGGCGATCTCACGCAGGTGCAGGTCGGCGACCGACATACCGAGCATCCGCGCGAAGGCCGGGTTCACGCGCAAGAGGCGCCCGTCGGCCTCGCCGGGTCCGGCGACCATGGCGACCGGGCCCGGCGCGTCGTCGAAGGCGACGCGAAAGCTGTCCTCGCTGAGGGCGAGTTCGGCGATCACGGTCTCGAACTCGGCGTCGCGCACCGTTTTCGATGCCGACCGAATCGACCTGACGCGGTTCCTGATCATGATGAAGCTGCTTTCGACGACTCCGCGTCCGCCCCGTCCGCGTTTACGACCCTCGACACACGACCACGCCGCGGCCCAAGGGAGGGAGGTGGGCCGCGGCGCAGTCGGACCCGACTCTAGCAAGCAGCTTGAAAATCAATCAAATTGCCGTGCGCGTCACTCACCTGACTGTCATGTCTGTTGCCACTGTCAATTACATGATGTTCCAGCTAACATCCGGGCGGTGACGATCACCGGTGTGATGGACGAGCCGACCGGGCTCGTCGTCGACGCGCTGCGCAGCCTCGACCTCGGTATCGACCGGGTCCGGACGGCCTTCGCGCACCGGTATCGCATCACCATCGGCGACAGTCTGGTGATCAGCCACCTCGCGGCCAATGGCGGTCATCTGCGGCCTGGTGAGATCGCCGCCCGCATCCTGGTCACTTCAGGCACGCTCACACCGATGCTCGACCGCCTCGAGTCGGCGAAGTTCGTGCGGCGCGAGCCGAATCCGGACGACCGTCGCAGCGTCATCGTCGCGTTGACCGAGCAGGGCGAAGCCGCCCTGGTCGAGTACCGCGAGCAGTTCCGCATCGCCATCGAGGCCGCGGTCCCCGAGCAGCTGCGCACACAGCTCGCCGAGTGCATGACACACCTCGCGAAGGGGCTCGACACCCTGGCCACCGAGCTCGCGGCGCTCGCGCCTGTGCGGCCGAAGAGCTGATCGAGCGTCGGCGGCTCAGCCGTCGATCTTGGCGACCGGGCTCGCCATCGGCCGGTCACGGTGCGCCGAGCGGTAGGCACGCGGGCTGAGCCCGAACTCGCGGCGGAACGCGCGCGAGAAGTATTCGGCCGAGACGAAGCCGCACTCCTGCGCGATCCTCTCGACCTGCGCAGGAGCGGCGCGCGCCGCCAGGAGCTCGGCCGCGTGCTCGAGGCGGCGGCGGCGGATGCGCGCGGCCGGGCTCTCCGCGCCGTTGAACGCACGATAGAGCTGGCGCAGCGAGATGTTGAGCTGCGCGGCGATCGTGGCCGGGCTCAGCACCGGGTCGGCCGCCTGCTCGAAGATGATCGTGTCGGTGCGAGCGCGGATCGACTCCATCTGCTCGATCTCGGTTCCGGGCTGGCGCACGGCGGTGCGCAGCAACAGCCCGGCCATCGCGCCGAGGTAGCGGTCGACGCCGACCAGCGTCGCCGAGGCGTTGAGCTCGTCGCCGCCCTTGAGCAGCAGCCCGACTGCGGAGCGCAGCAGCTGCGCCTGGAAGGCGGTCAGCTCGAAGGACTGGTCGATCATCTCGGCCAGCGTCGTTCGGCCTCCACGCCGATCGTCCCGCGCTGGACGTTGAGAGTGAACAGGTGGGTGTTGCCGACGAACTGCTCGCGGATCTCCTGGCTCGGGTCGAGCACCTTCAGCGTGCCGCGGCTGAGCTGGCCGACCGGATCGAACACCGAGCCGGCGCACTCGGCGCGCACGAGGATGTGCACGGCGGTGTCGGGCGCGCCGGCCGGCGCACGGGTGCGGCGCGCGAGTTCGGCGCCGCTGACGGTCGATGCCGACCACACGCAGCGCGCCCCGCGCAGCCGCGCGCCCTTGAAGAAGTACGGGGCGCGTGCGCCGGCGAGCGGTGAGATCTGCAGCCCGAGCGGGCCGGTGCGAACGCGTCCCGGCCAGGAATCGGCAGTCTGGGCCGAAACATCGAGCCACGCCACTCCACCCGGCGGCGGAATCTCGGGCCTCGGTTCAGACTCGAACATAACGGCATCCTCCACAGGTCACCGCACCCGGCAGCGCGGTTGCTGGGTGGCTGCAGAATACTCGGCGGCGCGGCGTTAGGTGTTAGAACTCGTTACAGTTCGACCCATGAAGCTTGGGTATCACACGGGTTACTGGTCGTCCGGGCCGCCGCCCGGCGTCACCGAGGCGATCGCGGTGTGCGAGCAGCTCGGCTTCGATTCGATCTGGACGGCCGAGGCGTACGGATCGGACTGCCTCACCCCGCTCGCCTGGTGGGGCGCCGCGACCGAGCGCGTGCGGCTCGGCACCGACGTCATGCAGCTGTCGGCCCGCACCCCGACCGCTACCGCGATGGCCGCGATCACGCTCGACCACCTCAGCGGCGGCCGGTTCGTGCTCGGCCTCGGCGCGTCCGGCCCGCAGGTCGTCGAGGGCTGGTACGGCCAGCCCTATCCGAAGCCGCTGGCGCGCACGCGTGAGTACATCGAGATCGTGCGCGAGGTGCTGGGCCCGCGACATCCCGGTCACCAACGACGGGCCGGCCTATCCGCTGCCCTATCCGGGCGGCACCGGCCTGGGCAAGGCGCTCAAGTCGACCGTGCATCCGCTGCGCAGCGACATCCCGATCATGCTCGGCGCGGAAGGACCGAAGAACGTCGCGCTCGCCGCCGAGATCGCCGACGGCTGGCTGCCGATGTTCTTCTCACCGAAGACCGACGCGTTCTACCGCGACGCGCTCGCCGAGGGCTTCGCGCGGGACGGGGCGCGCCACACTCCGGACGACTTCGAGGTCGCCGCCTTCGTCCCGGTGATCATCAACGATGACGTCGGAAGCGGCCGCCGACCGCGATGCGTCCGTCGCTCGCGCTCTACATCGGCGGCATGGGCGCGAAGACGATGAACTTCCACGCGGACCTGTTCGCGCGGATGGGCTACGAGGCCGAGGTCGCCAAGATCCAGGAGCTGTATCCTCGACGGGCGCAAGCCCGAGGCGATCGCCGCCGTACCGACGGCGCTGGTCGAGGACGTCGCCCTGGTCGGGCCGCCCGCCAAGATCCGCGACGAGCTCACGGCGTGGCGGCAAACCGTGATCACGACGCTGCTGGTGCAGACCGATCCACGCCTGCTCGCCAGGATCGCGGAGCTGGTCGGCTGAGCCGCTCACAGGATGGGCCAATTCCTCGTTCCGATCTTGTTTCAAACGCCGTTCGCATGGGAAGGCTCGCACCGACCGAGGGACGGTGTCAGGGCCGCCTGTCGACCGGTCAATCCTCTTTCTCGTTCACCCCTGCCGGACGTGAACCCACGCGCCGACGGGCCTTCCCAGATCGGCCCCCGTACGTGTCGGAACAGCGGCTCACGCTCGCCGAAAGCCTGCAAGCCCCGGCGCATGCCCGTGCCTGGACCGCGCAGCAGCTCCCGCCGCTGCCCACCCACATCGTCGAGGACACACTGCTGCTCGTCAGTGAGCTCGTCACGAACGCGGTGCGCCACGGCCGTCCCGACATCGTGATCTCGCTGTCCGTCACGTCCGACCGGATCCGGGTCGAGGTCCGCGACGGCGGCGACAGCCTGCCGATGCTGCCGGCCGGGCACCCCTCGATCGATCGCGCGACCGGCCGCGGCCTCCTCATCGTCGCCGCGACGGCACACGATTGGGGCGTCGAACGAATCCGCCGGGGAGGCCGGTAAAACGGTGTGGGCCGAGCTGGACGTCACCGCACCCGCCATTACCTAACTGCACCGAAAGTTTCTTGAACTGCGCTTGAGGACGGCGTGTTCGGGGAATGAACATCGCGTGATTGAACGACGCCGAAGACGCAGCGCACACGACCTTCGTCCGGCTGCGCCGCTCCCGCAGCGACGCAAGCTCCGACGAGCTCACACTCTCGCGCGCAGCGATGCACCTGCACACCTTCGGCGTGCTGTCCAGCATCGAAGCCGGCAGCCCGGGCTTCGTCTCCGACCGCTATCTCAACGCGATCAGCGCCGAAACCTCGATCACCGCGCTCGAGCTGTGCCTGGCCGGTCTGTGGGAGCGCACCTCGTGCGGCTACCGCGTCTCCGACGCCGACACACTTTCGGTCGCCGAGCAGATCCACGGTCAGTTGAACGACCTCGCCGCGCGCTGCACGCGCAACGGCGGCCACATCATCGACCCGCACCACACGGACGTATGCGCCAAGTGCGGCTCGATGCTCGGTCTCACCGCGGGACCGCAGGTGCGCTCGCACCCCGGCTCCCCGGTGCGCAGCGAGATCGAGTACCGGCCGCGGCACCGCGACATCGACGGGCCGGACGCCGACGCGGCGGACGCCGCCTGACCGACCGCGAGCGGCGCCGCTAGTCGGCGCGCCGGTCCGGCTCGGTGCTGGGCCGCTGCGTCAATTCGAAGGTAGCGGCGTCCTCGGCAGCGACCCGTGCGCCGGACAGCCGGCCCGAGATCTCCGACAGCGACCCAACTCGTCCTTGGGCACGACCGGCAGCACGAGTTCGCGCAGGTAGCGCTGATAGCATCCTCGAGCGCGCGCGTGCGCCATCTTCTGCCCGCTCTCGGTCAGCGCGGCGAACACGACACGACGATCACCGGAGGAACCGCGCCGGTCGATCAGCCCGTCACGGGCCATGCGGTCGGCGAGCTTGGTGAACCCACCGGATGTCATGGCCAGGTCGCGGGCGATGCGACTCATCGGCAGGCGCTGATCTTCGGAGTCCAGCAACAAGGTGAGTACCGCGAAGTACGGCAGGGTCATCTCGAGCGACTCGAGCCGCATCGCAAAGCCGTGCTGCACCGCGTCGACCCCGCGAACGACGATGGCCCACTCGCGGACGAGGGCAGCGTCCTCGCTCGTCGGTCTCGCTCATCGCTGCCACTCCTGTCGTCACAGCTCGGCAACCGCGACTACGGGGAACGGCTACTCGAGCAGCAGGAATTGTATTCATAACGGAGTTTCTCCGTCCGTACGCCACGCGATCCGAGCACGCGACATTCTGGCCGCGAGTGCACGTCGGATATCGGCAGAAAGGCCGACTGCCGATATCCTGACCCCGTGGTCACTCCACTGGCGCCCGGCGTGTCCGGGTCCGATCGGTGGAGTTCGGTGTCCACGTTCCTCAGTGCGCTGGCCGATGCGTTGGGTGCCCGGCTGACTTGTTACGTGCCGATCACCGGCGATGCGCCGGTGGCCGCGATCACATCCCGGGCAGGCCGTCGACGAGGCCGAACCGCCGCGCTGGAAGGAATCGCGCAGCACTGGCACGGCCAACGGAGCGGCGTCGAACCTGTGCGCGTCGGCGGTCGCCCTCGGACTGGGTGTCGTCGACGTTGCCGCAGTGCGCGGCGCGACCGGCGAGACGCATGGCGCGCTACTCGTCGTCCGGCGAATCGTCACGACCGCACAGACCGCTCGACCGCAGCCGCCGAAGCGGAACTCGCGGCCTCGCTCGTGCCCGTCCGTCCTGGGCATGTCGTCGGTCGATCTGCGCGGCAGGCACTGCTCGACTGGGCGGCCGGTCAGACCGGGCCCAGCGCCGCATTCGCCATATCGGTCGATCGACTCGGCGCGACCAACGAGGTGCTGGGCTACCGGGCCGGCGACACAGTGCTGCGCAGCCTGTCGGCCGCATCGAGTTCTGGGCCGGGCGCAACGGACGCGTCGCCCGTGCCGGTGGCGCCCGTTACCTGGTCATTCGCACCGACATCACCGACGAGGCCGGCGCGCTGCGCGAGGTCGATCGGCTGCGCGAGTTGGTTGCCGAACCGGTCACGGTCGACGGCATCGCGATCAGCCGGTCGGCGAGCGTCGGCGTGTCCTTCGACTTCGAGCAGACGCTGTCACCCGGATGCCCTGCTGTGGGGCGCCACCAGGGCCGGCGCGGCAGCGCGCGCGAAGCCGGCGGCGACACGCGTGCAGTGTGTACACCGAGCAGACGACGGCCGGACGGCTGAGCCGCCTGCAGCTCGACCTCGAACTTGCCGGCGCCGTCTCGTCCGGGCAGCCTGCGCATGCACTACCAGCCCGAGTTCGACCTCGCGCACGGGCGCGATCGTGGGCTGTCGAGGCGCTGCTGCGGTGGCAACACCCGCAGCGCGGGCTGCTCAGCGCCGACGTGTTCGTGCCCGAGTCGGAGCAGACCCGGACCTTCGTCGCCGTGCAGCACTGGGTCATCGAGACGACGTGCCGGCAGTTGGCGCAGTGGCGCGACGCCGGCCTCGCCGACAACCTCGTCCTGCGCCTGAACGTGCCCGCGCCGCAGGTGTTGCACGGCGGGCGTGACCGAAGTGCTCTTCGAAGCGCTGACCAAGTACGGGCTGCGCGGGTCGCAGGTCTGCATCGAGCTGACCGAACGTCGCATGCCGGCCGAACTCGACCAGCTCGCCGCCGAACTCGACGACCTGGCGCGCGCGCGGCATCACGGTCGCGGTCGACGACTTCGGCACCGGCGAAGGCACCCTGTCGCACCTGCAGCTGCTGCCGATCGACGTCCTGAAGATCGACCAGCGCTTCGTCGCGCCGATGACCGCCGACCCCCGCGCGGCCGCGATCGTGGCCGGCGTGATCCGGCTGGCCCGCTCGCTCGACCTGGACGTCGTGGCCGAGGGAGTGAGCGGCACCGACGTGTCGCGGGCCCTGCTCGCGCTGGGCTGTCGGCGCGGACAGGGCAACGCGTCTGGCCGAGGCGATGGCTCCGGAACGCATCGCGATGCGCTCCGTCTGACGCCGCAGGTGATGCCGCGGTCGGGTGTCTGGTTCAGAAATATTTTCCGGTAACGCGTGCATCACGCCCCTCGATCGGGCAAACTAGTTGACATGGAAGATGTGTCGGCAGAAGGGTTCGCGCGGGCAGGAGGACCGGCTGGCCCGGTCATTTCGCGCGCAGCCCTGAAGCTGCACACCTACGCCATCCTCGTGAGCATCGAGGTCGGTCGTCCCGGGATACATCTCCGACGACTACCTCAATGCCATCAGCGTCGAGACCAGCATTACCGCGCTGGAACTGACGCTGTGCGGGTTGTGGGCCCGCGAAAGACAACGGTTACCGCGTCAACGAGGAACGAGACGCTGCGTGTCGCCCGTGAGGTGCAGCGCCAGCTGATCGCTCTCGACGAGATGGGGTCAGACCGGTAAGCCCTGGGCGTCGTCCGTGCCGCGGGGGTGCGGGCGACGCCCAGTCCATAAGCGAGGGCCGGTGCCGCGGGGGTGTCGGCCCTCGTGGGTTTAACTGCCGGACGTGCGCTCGGCTCCGGAAGCCGATGACCGGCTCGTCGACGGTCGCCTCGACCTTCGTCGGGTCGAGCACCGCGAGCATCGTGTGGACGCGGTCGCGGCCGGAGTTCTTGGCGACGTAGAGCGCCTGGTCGGCGACCGAGATGAGGTCGTCGAGGCTGTGGGCGTCCGAACGCCCGACGCCGACGCCGATGGACGCGGTGATCGAACCGCTCGTGGGCCAGGCGCAGCGTGCGGATGCGCTCGCAGAACCGGTTCGCGACCTTGCCGGCGCTGGACGGCGTCGATGTCGGCGAGCAGCGCGACGAACTCCTCGCCGCCGAAGCGCCCGACGGCGTCGTAGCCGCGCAGCGCATCGCTGATGCAGTCGGCGACCGCCTTGAGCGCCGCGTCACCGGCCTGGTGCCCGTGGGCGTCGTTGAGGTTCTTGAAGTGGTCGAGGTCGAGCATGAACACGGTCACCGGGGCCTCGAGCCGCTCGGCACGCACCAGCTCGCGCACGGCCTCGTGCCGCCAGGCGCCGGCATTGAGCAGGCCGGTCTTCGCGTCGCGGGTCGCCTGGACCTGCAATTCGTGGACCAGCGCGCTGCGGCGCAAGACGACGACCACCAAGACGACGACCGGCGACAGGTACGGGGCGTGCAACACGGCGACGGCGAGCAGCACGCCCAGGGCGAGGGTCGCGTACTCCATGGCGCGTTCGGTTCCGGCGCTCAGCAGGGCGCGCACCCGGTCGGGGCGCCGGATCAGCCACAGCACCGCGACGATGAGGGATTCCTGCACGAGGGTGTAGGCCACCAGCGCGGCGGCAACGGCAAGGAGGGACCACGGCGAGGTACCGACCTGATCCCGGGTGACGCCGAACGCGACGATCGTCGACGACGCCGTGAGTGCGGCAAGCGTCGCGGTCGCTCCGGAGTAGATGGTCCGATGTGGCGGTGCCGTGCGGTGACGTCGCGAGCGCACCAGCGTGTGGATGTACAACAGCGCGACGAACGCGCCGGCCAGACCAGGCGGCAGGACGATCGCGGCCGCGATGCACCACTGCGTCGATCCCTCGACTATGACCGAATTGTCGACGTAACCCGCGAACCGGCGCAGGCGTTCGATGCGGTCGCCACCTTCGGCATACAAGGCGGCCAGGCAAAATAGCAGCGCAAATCGCCGCAAATCTGTCGAGTCAGGCACGATTACGAAATTGGCTAGCACCAGCCACGTGACGCAGAGCAACTCAATGGACAGAATGAGAGCACGTGGCGATCGGGGGGTCCTCCACAGTGCCGAATCACGCACGCGCATCAGAACCTGTCGGCGCGCACCATCGCGCGCCGGCGATTGCGCATTTGAGCGCATACGCCGGACTCCTCCCTTCGGCACCGTCGACGACTGCCGGTCCGCTTTTCGCGGCATCGACTTGCGCCCCCTCATCTTCGCTCATAACCGGGCCCCGCGCGAGTGTTAGGCCCCGGTTATTTTTTCGTGTCGCGCGACGTATCAGTCAAACGTCGACACCTGTGGACATTTACCCCTCGGCCCCTACCCGGCCGTCTCCCTGCGTCCCTGCACTTACCCGTCTATATGCCCCTACACCGACATCCCTACCCATAGGGCGAGCTACGGCACATGAGTGCATCGACGCCTTCCTGATACCCAACCACCTCCACCACACAGAAGGGAATGGGCGTGCAGAACTTCGACTGGCGCTGAGCTCAGCCTCCGCTCGGCACCCATCGGGCCCGAACGAGCAGACCCAGACGAGCAGAAAGGACATGTCGTGCAGAACTTCGACTGGCGCTGACTACGCCGATCCCCCGCTGAATCCCCCCACGCTCGCCCCCCACACAGGAAGGACCCCCCGATGAATAACTTCGACTGGCGCTAGACGGCCCGCTACAGAACCCACGGGCGTGACCGGCCCGGCGCAGCTCTCGCCTCGCGACGGCTCAGCACCAGGCCGATCGCCAGGCCCGAACCCACGGCGCCGGCGACAGCGATGGCCACCGCAGGACCCCACCACGCGGTCATCACCCCGCCGATGAGCAGCCCTACGCCCTGAGCCGCCAGCAGGCTGGAACTTGCCAGCCCGATCGCCTGGCCGCGGGTGTTCGACGGCACGATCGCCACGAACTCGGCGATCAGGACGACGAGGTAGGAGCTGCACACGCCGCAAGTCCCCCACAACAACACCCCCAACCAGATCGGCGGATTGCCCGCACAGGCAACCAGCGGCAATCCGGCGGCAACGGCGAGAACCCCGAGCAAGCGGGACCGCGATGCCGGTCGCACCCATCGGGTGAGCACCACCGTGCCGACCAGATTCCCCGTCGGGTTGGCGGCAAGCAGTAGTCCGACCGAGGTCGGACCACCACCGTGCGCATGCGCGAACGGAGCCGCCAACCCCTCCGGGATGACCCAGAACGCGGTCAACCATGCGAACCCGAGCAGCACCCGCAATCGAGGGTCGTGCGCGATCGTGCGGGCGCCACCGCGCAGCTGGCGCAGCATCCGCGCCCCGGGCGCCGGCACGGGGATCCGGGACAGCCCGAATCCCACGACGACGGCACCGAGCACGAACGTGGCCGCGTCGATCACCAGGGCCAGATCGGGTCCGGTGATCGCGACGACGAGTCCCCCGGCGGCGAATCCGATCAACTGCATCGCCTGCGAGGTCGCCGTGCGCAGGCCGACGGCAGCCTGATACCGGGCACCGGTGAAGATGTCCGCGATCACGGCGGGCTCCGCGGCGCTGTACGGCGAGCCGGCGAGCACAGCCACGACGAGCAGGACGCAGAGCACCGGCAGCGGGATGCCGGGGATGGCCATCAAGGCGAACAGGCCGGCCCGGACGAGGTCGCAGATGACCATCAATCCACGCCGCGGCCGGCTGTCGGCCAGTCCGGAAAGCAGCACTCCACCGACGAACGCCGGCAGGAACGTCAGTGCATAGGTCGCCGCAGTGGCCAGCCCCGACCCCGTCCGGGTGAACACGAGGATCGCCAGCGCGACGCGCGCGAGCTGGTCGCCGAGCAGCGACTGCGCACTGGCGAAGTAGAGCACCGCGAAATCGCGGTTGCGGAACAGCGCACCGAACGTGACGTCCGCAGCGTCGTCGGTCCGCTCGTCGGCTGCCGGCCGGGGAGCGGGTGAGCCGACGACACTGCGGTGGCGACCGGTCACACAAGGCAGCCTATTGGGACGTCAAGATCACTTAGCCGGCGAGCGCGGACCGGTCACGCCGCAGCGCACGGACGGCCAGCTCGCTGTGCAGCAGCACGCCACGCGGCAGCACCGAGTCATCGAACGCCGCCCGCGGGCTGTGGTTGCTGGGCGCGCTCGCCCAGTCATCGGTCGGGCAGGCGCCGAGGAACAGGTAGCAGCCGGGCACCTGGGCGAGCACGCGCGAGAAGTCCTCGGCGCCGGTGAGCGGCGACTCCATGGGCTCGTAGCCGTCGTCGCCGAACACCTCGTGAGCGACCTCGGCCGCGAAGCCCGCGTGCGTGTCGTCGTTGACGGTGACCGGGTACTCGGCTGTGTACTCGGCGTCGACCGACATGCCGTACCCGGCCGCGACGTGCTCGCACAAGCGCACGGCTTCGGCTGCCATCCGCTCGCGCGCCGTCTGCGAGAAGGTGCGCACCGTCGCGTCGAACTCGGCTTCGTCCGGGATGATGTTGCGCTTCGTCCCGGCGTGGAAGTAGCCGATCGTGACGACGGCCGGATCGAACACGTCGAAACGGCGCGTGACGAGGGTCTGCAGGTCGCCGACGAGCTGCGCGGCGACGCTGACCGGATCCTTGCCCAGGTGCGGCGTCGAGCCGTGTCCGCCCTCGCCCCGCACCGTGACGTGCAGGCGGTCGCTGGCCGCCATGAGCGTGCCCGGCCGGGTGGTGAACCGGCCGCGGGGCAGCATCCCGGACGACACGTGGATCCCGTACGCCGAGTCGGCACGGCGACCGGATGCCTCCAGCACCCCCTCGGCGATCATCGCGCCCGCTCCGTCCCAACCCTCCTCGCCCGGCTGGAACATGAACACGACATCGCCCTCGAGCTCGTCGCGGTGCGCGCACAGCAGCCGGGCAGCCCCGAGCAGCATCGTCGTGTGCAGGTCGTGCCCGCACGCGTGCATCGCTCCGTGGACCTTGCTCGCGAACTCGACGCCGGTCGCCTCGGTCACCGGCAGGGCGTCCATGTCTCCGCGCAGCAGCACGGTGGCGCCGCCCGGCCTGCCACGCAGCACCGCGGTGACCGACGTCAGCGCAGACCCCGTGCTGATCTCGAGCCCGAGCCCGTCCAGCTGCTCGAGCACCGTGCGTTGCGTGAGCGGCAGGTCCAGCCCGATCTCGGGCTGCTGGTGCAGCGTGTGCCGGATCTCGGTCAGGTCGGTGGCAAGTTCCTGCGCATCGTCGCGCAGGCGGTCGGCAAGAGGCATCGTTCGACCGTACCTTCGGATGATGTTCACCGAGCAGGGATCGGCAGCCACCGTGATCGCCAGCCTCGCGCAGTGCGAGAACCCGCGGTTGAAGACGGTGCTCGAGTCGCTCGTGCGACACCTGCACGACTTCGTGAAGGACGTCGAGCTGACCGAGGACGAGTGGTCGGCGGCCATCTCGTTCCTCACCGAGACCGGTCAGATGTCCGACGAGGTACGGCAGGAGTTCATCCTGCTCTCGGACGTCCTCGGTGTGTCGATGCTCGTCGAGACGATCAACCACCGGGCCCGCGGCGACGCGACCGAGTCGACCGTGCTCGGCCCGTTCCACGTGGTGGCGTCGCCCGAGCGCGACCTCGGCGCCGACATCGCCCTCGACGGGCGCGGCACCGGGTGCGTCGTCTCAGGTCAGGTGCGCTCGAGCGACGGCACGCCCCTGGCCGGCGCACGCGTCGATGTGTGGCAGGCCAATGCCGACGGCTTCTACGACGTACAGCAGCCGGACGTGCTGCCGGAGCGGAACCTGCGAGGCATGTTCACCGCCGACGACGACGGCCGGTACTGGTTCCGCACGATCGTGCCGAGTGACTACCCGATTCCGGACGACGGCCCGGTGGGTCGGCTGCTCGCCGCCACCGGGCGCCATCCGTACCGTCCTGCGCACGTGCACTTCATCGTGTCCGCGCCAGGGCACCGACCGGTCACGACGCACGCCTTCGTCGCGGACAGCCCCTACCTGGACTCGGACGTCGTGTTCGGTGTCAAGGACAGCCTCGTGCGCGAGTTCGCGGCGGTCGACGACCCGTCCCGCGCCGCCCGGTTCGGCGTGCCGAACCCGTTTCGTGCAGCGACGTTCGACGTCGTCCTCGAGCGAACGGTCACCACGGCGACTGAATGAGGCCGATCGGGTTGCCGTCCGGGTCGTCGACGATCGCCACCAGGCGCCCGCCACCGACGTCGTGGGCAGCCTGCTTCTCGGTGCCGCCGGCTTCGAGCAGCGCCTTGACGGTTGCGGCGATGTCGTCGACATGGAAGTGGCCGACCGGTCCGGTCATGCCGTTGTCGTGCCCGTTCGGGACGAGCCCGAACTGCTGGTCGCCGACCTGGTATCCGACGTAGTACGGCTCGTCAGTGGTGGGGCCGGTGCCGAGCAGGGCCGTGAACACCCGCTTGGACGCCTCGAGATCGCGCGACGGGTACAGCACGGTCTGCATTGCCATGATGATCTCCTCGTGTGGTCACATCGCGAGCGTCGCGACGGTCATGGTTGTGACCACGCCGGGCGAACGAATGTGACGAGGACATGGGCGACGACCTACTGACCGAACGGTTCGAGCAGCAGCGCGGCCGCTTGCACGCGGTTGCGTACCGCATTCTCGGCTCGGCGAGCGAGGCCGACGACGCCGTGCAGGAGGCGTGGCTGCGCTTCGACCGCACCGACGTCGCCGATGTGGCCAATCTCGAAGGCTGGCTGACGACAGTGGTCGCTCGGGTGTGCCTGAACATGCTGCAGTCGCGCAAGACGCGACGGGAGGCGCCGCTGGACGAGATCGCCCTCGACGCCACCGAAGCCCGCGACACGCCTGACCCGGCCGACGAGGCCGTGCTCGCCGAATCGGTCGGACGCGCGATGCTGATCGTCCTCGACACGCTGACGCCGGCCGAACGGCTTGCCTTCGTGCTGCACGACATGTTCGCGCTGCCGTTCGACGAGATCGCGCCGATCGTCGGACGCGAGCCGGCGGCAGCGCGGCAACTGGCCAGCCGGGCGCGCCGCCGCGTCGCCGGTGCCGATCCGGATGCCGAGCCGGACGCTGCCCGGCACCGTGGCGTGGTCGACGCGTTTCTCACCGCCTCGCGAAGCGGCGACTTCGCCGCACTGGTCGCATTGCTCGACCCGGACGCGGTCGCGCGCTCGGACGACGCCGGCATCCAGACCGGCGCACCTGCAGCGGTGCGCGGCGCCGACAGCGTCGCCGCGATGTTCTCGGGCCGCGCGCGAGCAGCGCGTCCCGCACTGGTGGACGGACGTCCGGGCCTGGCATGGCTGGTCGGCGGCCGGCCGCAGGTCGTCTTCGACTTCACGATCGTCGACGGCGTGGTCAAGGCGATCGACCTCATCGCCGACGCCGAGGTGCTCGGGCAGCTCGAACTGCAGGTGTGATCGCTCAGAACAACCTCTCGGCGTGCCGTCGCAACGCGCGCGCCACACCGCGGAAGGTCAGGATCGCGGCGAACGCGAGCCCGCCGAACCCGAGGATCCACAACGCCGTCTGCACCTTGTGATCCGACGTCGCCGCTGCCGCGACGAGCAGCAGCGCGGACGACACCGCGCCCGCGCTGCCGATGGCTGCGAGCACCGCACGGTCGACCCAGTCGTCGACGACGAGGCGGTCACGTCCGGCGTACCGCTCATGCCGCATGGTCAGGGTGCCGGCCCGTAGCTGCCCGGCGATCGCCTCGGCGTGCTCGGGAAGGGTGCGCAAGGCGGGCAGCAGCCGGAGCACCTCGTGCTGCAGCATCTCGCGCGGGGTGCCGAAGGCGTCGCGGTGCTGCTTCACGACGTCCTTGCTCGCCTCGACCATGCTGAAGCCCGGTTCGAGCACGCGCAGGGTGCCCTCGAGGGTGACCAGTGACCGCCCCAGCAAGGTGATCGAGGCCGGCGGGCGCAGATCGTGGCGCTGCATGATCGACAGAACGTGACCGATCATCGCCGGGTCGAACCCGCCCGCGTTGTCGAGATCGGCAAGCGGGACTGCGAGGTCGGCTTCGAGCGAGCGCAGGTCGACGGCCGACTCGCTGCCGGCGAGATCGCGTGCGGCGCGCGCGAGGATGCTCGCGTCGTTCGTGGCGAAGCCGAGTGCGATACCGCGCAACCCGCCCAGCGCCAGCGAGCTGAGCCGCCCGACCGACCCGAAGTCGAGCAGCCAGATCGTCCCCGACGAGTCGACCAGCAGGTTCCCCGGATGGGGGTCGGCGTGGAACAGGCCGTCCTCGAGAACCTGGCCGATGAATGACGCGAGCACGTGCTCGGCGAGTTCGTGCCGCGTGGCCGCGCACTTCTCGACGGCTTCCTCGTCGGCGATCGACCGGGCGTCGATCACCTCGTCCATCACGAGCACGCGGCCGGTCGAGATCTGCTCATAGACCTTCGGAATGGCGATGCCGACGTCGCCTGCGCGGTGCTCGCGCAGCCTCATGCCGAGGTTGGCCTCGTGCTGGTAGTCGAGTTCGTCCTCGATGCCGATGATCAGCTCTTCGCACAGCTGCGCGAGGCCGATGATGCGCGCGGCCTCGACGCGGCGCTCGAGTTGTGTCGCCGCCAACCGCAGGACGGCGGCGTCTCGGATCACGATCTCGCGCACCTCGGGACGTTGCACCTTGACCACTACCCGCGTCCCGTCGGCGAGGGTCGCGCGATGCGTCTGGCCGATCGATGCGGCGGCGAGCGGCGTCCAGTCGAAGGAGGAGAAGACCTCGCCGTAGGGCGCGCCGAGTTCGGCCTCGAGCACCTCGCGCACCTGGTCGGCCGGGAACGGCTTCACGTCCGCGCGCAGATTCGACAGCTCCGCGATCAATACCGGCGGCAGGATGTCGCCGCGTGTCGAAGCAACCTGGCCGAACTTGACCAGCATGCCGCCGGCGTCCTCGAACACGCGGCGTAGCCGGCGGGCGAGGTCGGGCGATTCGAGCGCTGACCGGCTCGCGAAACGCAGGTGCAGCAAGCCGTGCTGGCGGGCAAGGCCGGCGACCTCGCGCATGCGGCCGTACGGCGCGAACGCACCCTTGACGCGGCGCACCGGGCTCAGCCAGAACGAGTGATGTCCGGGCGCGCGCTCGCGCTGTGTGCGGGTCACCAGGTCGAGCAGGATCGCAACGGGCATCGCGGCGAGGACGCCGAAGAAGATGGCCGTCGCGAACGCCGCGGCCCAGTTGTCGAATCCGGACAGATCGAGCGAACGACCCCTCGAGGTGTTCTTGCCGATGGCTGCGGCTGCGGCCGATACGCCGGCGATCCAGCCGACGACACCGATGGCGACACTGTGCAGCGCGCCGAGACGGATGCCGAGCAGCCGACTGCACAGCCGGCCGACGGTGACCACGAACAGCGGCAGCAGAACCAGGACGAACAGCACCGTCATCGGACAATCCCCCCAGCGTCCGCCGCACTCTTGATCAGCGACGTCACGCTATCCGACAAGGAGTCTCAGCAGGAGCCTCCGGCGCGTGCGATGTTCATGTGCAGCGGCTGGTGCGCGGACGAGTCGCCGACGCCGATCCCGTAGCAACCGCGCGCGACCTGGAAGGCGTGCGCGCGTGTGTCCCAGTGCGAGAACGCCATCGGGGTCAGGCGCAGGCGCACGGTGGCGCTGCGGCCCGGCTTCAGGAGCACGCGCTGATATGCCTCGAGCTGCCGCGGCGGTTCGCCGGTGCGCGCGGGCTGGTGCACGTAGAGCTGCGCGACCTGCGCGCCGGCGCGGTGCCCGGTGTTCGTGACGCGGGCGGTGACCATGACGGCGCCGCGCGCGAGGCGGCGCACGTCCAGCCGGCTGAACTTGAACGTCGTGTACGACAGCCCGAACCCGAACGGGAAAAGCGGCGCGATGTGCTTGGCCTGATACCAGCGGTAGCCGACCAGCAGGCCTTCGCTGTAGCGCACCTGCGGCACACCGTTCTTGTTGTTGACGCCCGGGTACTGAGCCGCCGTCCGCATCGGGCCGTCCGCAAGGCGCTTCGGGAAGGTGACCGGGAGCTTTCCGGACGGGTCGGCGTCGCCGAACAGCAGCGGCGCGATCGCGTTGCCGTCGACCTGCCCCGGGTACCAGTTCTCGACCACGCCGGCGACCTTCGACAGCCACGGCATCACGATCGGGCCGCCGCTCTGCACGACCACGATCGTGTGCGGGTTCGCCTTCGCGACGGCGGAAACCAGCGCGTTCTCGTCGACGTTGTCATAGGTGCATCCGTTGAGCAGCGAGCACGTGCCGCTGTGCGCAACCAGGTCGGGACGGTCGGCACCCTCGGTCTCGACATCGTTGATGAACACGACGGCTACGTTCGCGGCACCCGCTGCGGCGGCAGCGGCTTGGGCGTTCGTGCTCGGCGTATAGGTGACGGTGTCGCTGTTCTTGTTCGCACGCTGGTTGATCGCATCGAACGGGCTGACCACGCCGGACTGGTAGCCGAACTCGGGCACGTGGCCCGACCCGTACCCCTGCGACGCGAGCGGAGCACCCGACGGTCCAGCCGCGTCACCGATGACAGCGATGGAGCGTCCACGGCCGGTCAGCGGTAGCACGTGCTGCTTGTTCTTGAGCAGCACGCTGCCCTCCTCGGCAACCTTCGTCGCGGTGGCGATGCTCGCCGGCGTCGACGCGTTCGCGGACGCTGCGGTGTTGCCCTCGGCGGGTCGGTGGTCGAACAGGCCGATGCGGAACATCGTGAACAGGATTCGGTGCACCATCCCGTTCAGCACGCGCATCGGAACCTGACCCGCCTGCACAGCAGACTTCAGCTTCGAGCCGTAGTAGGTCCCGGTCGGCATCTCCATGTCGAGGCCGGCCTTGGCCGACCGGACGGTCGAATGCGTCGCCGTCCAGTCGCTCATGACCCACCCGTTGAACTTGAACTGGCGTTCGAGATAGCGGTGCAGCAGTGTCGGGTTCTGGCAGGCGTACACGCCGTGGAACCGGTTGTACGAGCACATCACCGAGCCGACATGCGCTTGCTGCACGGCCGCCCGGAACGCGGGAAGGTGGATCTCCTCCATCGCCCGCTCGCCGACGTCCGAGCTGGCCGTCATGCGGTTCGTCTCCTGGTCGTTCGCGGCGTAATGCTTGACAGTTGCGATGACGTGTCGCGACTGGATGCCGTCGATGACGCCCACCGCGGTCTGCCCCGCCAGGTACGGGTCTTCGCCGGCGTATTCGAAGTTGCGCCCGTTGAGCGGCGTGCGGGCGATGTCGACGCCCGGCGCGAGCACGACGTTGATTCCCTTGGTGAAGGCCTCGGTGCCCAGCGCGCGGCCGTAGCGCCTGGTCAGGCCGCGGTCCCAGGCTGCGGTCTGCGCGATGCTGTCGGGGAATGCGGTGACGAGCTGCTGCTGGTCACCCATCCCCGCACCGGCGTCGTTGAGGGCGAGCACCGGGATGCACAGCCGGCTGTTCGCCGAGACGATCCCGGCGGCGCCGTGGTTGGTCTGGTCGCTGTAGGACGACCCGGTGACCTCCTGGATCTTGTCGTCGAGCGTCATGTGTGCCATGAGTTCGGCCGTACGCCGGGCCGGCGACTGATGCGCGTCGAGCCACGGGCAGGCCGACGATGCTGCGGAAGCGGGCGCGCTGCTCGTAGTCAATGGAGTCAGGGCGGCGGCGAGCATTGCTGCAGTGACGGTCATTCGCATCAGTGTGGGCACGAGGGTTCAACGAGCGGGGTGCCCAGCCGTTATGCCCGGTGCGGTCGGTCGGCGTTGTCGGACCCGCAGTTAAGGTCATCTCATGACCGGACGCACGACAGCGCATCTGTCCATCTCGCTCGATGGTTTCGTCGCCGGGCCCGATCAGACGCGCGAGAATCCCATCGGCATCGGTGGGCTGCGACTGCACCAGTGGCACTTCGACACCGCCGACAAGCCGGTCCACGAGGCCGATGTCGCAATGCGCGACCACATCGTGCGCCCCGAGATCGGCGCCGTATGTGATGGGCCGCAACATGTACGGCCCGATCCGGGGCGAGTGGGACGAAGACTGGCGGGGCTGGTGGGGCGACGAACCGCCGTACCACGCGCCGGTCTACGTGCTCACCCATTACCCGCACGATCCGATCGAGATGCTCGGCGGGACCACGTTCCATTTCGTCACCGACGGAATCGCGTCGGCGCTCGAGCAGGCGCACGCGGCAGCCGGAGATTCCGATGTCGACATTGCGGGTGGTGCGAGCGCGGTTCGGCAGACCTTCGCCGTGAACGGGCTCGACGAGTTGGTGCTCGACATCATTCCGGTGTTGCTCGGCGACGGCGAGCGACTGTTCGACGGAGTCGCCGATCGCAAACTGACGCCGGTAGAGGTCGTCGCGTCGCCGTACGCGACCCACGTGCGATACGAGGTAGGTAACTAGCAGTGCGTGTGCCGCGCCCGCTCGCCGTTGCGTGCTGTGTCGCGACGGCCCTCGGCGTCGCGGTTGCACCGACCGGCGCGGCACGCAGCGCGCCGGCACCCCACCCGTCGCCGGCGCGCTTTGCCACGCTCGCACCGGCGGTGCAGGCGCGGCGGCTGCAACCGCTGCGCGCACTCGCGAGCGCACTCGACGAGGTCGGGCGAGCGCGATTCGCAAACTCCTACGCCGGCGTGCACATCGACGCAGCAGCCGGGCGGACCACCATTGCCGCTACGACCGCTGCGTCAGCAAGTGCGATCCGAAGTGCAACACGGAGCGCACATCCGCGTTTGGCGTGGTCGCGCGTCACGACATCAGTCGCCGCGCACAGCAAACGCGCACTCGACGCTGCGGTCGATCGTTACGTGCAGGGTCCGCACCCGACGAACGTCGTGTCGGTCGCGGTGACTCCCGACCGCGACGGAATCGCCGTCTCGCTCGCCGGATACGGCGCGCCGGCCCGCGCGGCGCGCGTGACTGCGTCCGGAATCCCGATCAGCTATCACATCGGAGCACCTCCCGAGGTGGCAAAGTCGTGGCGCGCGGTCAAATGGCGCGACAGCGCGCCGTTCATCGGTGGCGACGTACTCACGACCGACGGCAAACGGTTCTGCACCGCGGGTCTCCCGGCGATCCGACGTTCCGACCATCACCCCGTCCTCATCACCGCGGCGCACTGCTTCGGCATCGGCAAGCGCGTCTACACCGGCGCGGGAACGCCGGGTCACTACGGCAACGGCAAGGTCGGCAACTACGTCGGCAAGGTCACCTCGAAGATCTTGCAATGGGACGCCGAAATCATCGACGGCACCGGTAACGACGGCGATGTCAGCGGGACGTCGACGTGGCGTGCGCTCACGAACCCGACATATTCATACGACGGTGACTACGTCTGCCAGGCCGGCGCGGCGTCGTATTACCTCGGCCATCCCACGCCGTGCGGCATCAAGGTGACCAATGACGACATCACCTTCCGCATGGGCAGCTACTGGGTGCGCGGCGTCGAGGGCATCGACGTGCGCCACGGCTGGGGATCGCACAACGGTGACAGTGGCGGCACCGTGTTCGCGATGCAGCCCGGCGGCAAGCGCCAGGCGCGCGGCATTGTCTCGGCCGGCGGCGAGGACGGCACCCGTGATCAGCGTCGCGTCGACTGGCCGGAGGCCGTCGACATCTTCCGCGGTTTCAAGGTGGCGCTGAACCCGCACACGTAGTCACGTCGGCATCACGTCAGTTGGCGCCACAACCATTGGAATGCAGCAGGGAGCATCCGCAACCACAGGCCGAGGCTGTGCGCGCCCGGCAGTGTCACTTGCGTCATCGGCACGTGCGCGGGTCGCGCGGCGGCCATGATTGCCGATTGAGCCTGCCGAACGCCGGTGTCCGCTCGTCCTGCACCGAGCCAGCCGGACAGGGTGAAGTTCCGGCGCGAGCGCAGCAGGCTGACCGCGTCATGGGTGTCGAACGCACTCTGCGAGCCACCGAACAGCGCGTGCACCGTGGGTTGCTCGCTGTCCTGCTCCGCGATCGTCGGACGGGCCAGCCCGGACATGTTCACGAACGCGCGGAACAGCGTCGGGTGCCGCAGCGCAAGCACCGTTGCGCACATCCCTCCTTCGGACACACCGGCGATCCCCCATCGCGAGACACGCACCGGATAGTGAGTGCGCACGTAATCGGGCACGTCCACGGTGAGGTACTGCTCGGCGTGGCCGCGCAGGGAATCCACGCACTCGGTGTCGCCGCGATACGTGCCGTTCTCGTCCGGCATGACGACGATCGGTGCCTGCCCGTGGTGGGCCTCGGCAAATCGGTCGAGAAACTGCCCGATCTGCCATTTCGCCGTCCAGTCACGCGGCGCGCTCGGATTGCCGCCGAGCAACATGACGACAGGCAGGCGCGCGCCACGACGCCGGGCCTCGGCGGGTACGTAGACGATCGTGTGACGCGCGCGGAACCCGGAGTGGACGGCAGGGATCGAGACTGTCCGGATCGTGCCGTGGTCGACCCGGTTGGATCGACTCTGATCGGCGCCGCCCGGGATCAGTCCCGCGCAGGCCGATACGCAAGTCAGTGCCGCGACTGCGACCGTCCACAGCGCGGCGCGAGCGATCAATGCTTTACGAGCGCGCGTTCGCTGCGATGCGCAGACGCGGGCAGGTGCCTGTGCGCCTGACCCGGCGCGGCCTCGGTACCGGTCGCGCGCACGGTCACGGTACGACTGGTCACGCCACCGGCGATCGGGAACTGCACGCGCAGTGACGGTGGCGCGATCTGGGTCCACGCCCACGGCAACACGCGCGCGAACGCCGGACCGAACGCGTAGAAGTCGTGGCTGCCGGGATCGCGGAACAGGGTGACGCGTTCGATGCCGTGCAACGCAGCGGCGAAGGCCTGCGCACCGGCGATGTCGGCGCGATCGTTCATCCCGGCGGCGAGCCAGAACGACGGCAACGGCTTCGTCGTCGCAGTCAGCGAGCGCGCCAGCAGCAGCGGATCGTTCGCGTCCTCCGCGGCGATGTTGTGCCCCAGCACCTGTGCCGCCGGCCCGTCCTCAGGACGGAAGTAACCGCTGATGATGCCCGACGCTCCCCACATCGACGGGTGCCGCAGCGCGAGGTTCGCGGCGCAATATCCACCGGAGGAAATGCCCGAGACTGCCCACTCGGACGGCGCTGTCGCGACGCGGAAGCGTGACTCGATGTCGTGGCGAACGTCGGTCGTGAGATAGGTGTCGTCCTGACCGTGGCTGGAGTTCAAGCACTCCTGATACGTGCTGCCGGTGTAGGTCTGCGGCATGACGAGCACCATGGGGCCCATCAACCGGTGCGAGATGAGTTGGTTGGCCAACGCATCTACGTGCATGTGCACCAGCCACGACGCGGCATAGCTGGGCGTGCCGTGCAGCAGTTCGACAACAGGGAATCGCGTGTGCGCGTAGGCGCGCTGGAAGTACTGGGGCGGCAGGTACACGTATCCGGGGCGGTTGATGCCGCTGGCCGCGCCGGGCAACGACACCGAGATCACCTTGCCCGTGAGCTCGGGATTGGTCCGGTTGCCTATCGCTGTCGACGTGAACTGGGCGTAGCTGCCGGTCAGGTCCGCGCTGAGTTGGCCCCAGGTTTGGTAGTAGCCGTAGTAGTCGTTGACGACCGCCATTCCACCGACGGTCGCGAGGGTCAGTGCGAGGACGGCCGTGCCGATGCGCGCGAAGATGTTGGCAAAGCGCACGAGCACGACAAGTGATCCGATCGCTCCCGCGAACAACGCGAGGACGAGCAGGGCCGAATTTGGTTCCACGCTCGGAACCATCGTCATGGCGGCTGTGGATCAGTGATGTCACTCAGCGCCTGCATTGGATACCCGCAAGAGATACTGAGAACCCGACCGACGGAGGTTCAGTGCCCACCACCCCGCTCCCCCAGCCCGTGCTCGAGTTGCTCGCTCGTCCCAACCCGGCAGTCATGGCGACGATCGCCGCCGACGGAAGACCGGTCACGGTCGCGACGTGGTACCTGCTCGAATCCGACGGCACGATCCTGCTGGGTCTCGATGCCAAGCGGGCCCGGCTCGAACACCTGGCGCGCGATCCGCGCGTTTCGCTCACGGCGCTGGCCGACGACGATTGGTACACCCACGTGAGCGTGCAGGGACGAGTCGTGTCGATCGTCGACGACGAGGGGTTGCGCGACATCGACCGCCTCTCGCAGCACTACACCGGCGAGCCGTACCGCAATCGCGAGCGGCCGCGCGTCAGCGTCCATCTCCAGATCGAGCGCTGGCACGGCTGGAGCGGTGGTCACGCGTTCGGCGAGTGACCCCGGATCTTGATTGATTCCAGAAAGCGGGTAGCGTCGCCACCGTGCCGGCGACCGCGGAGTACGAGCTCATGTTGCGCCGGGCGCAGCTGCGAGTGACCCGTCCGCGGGTTGCCGTGCTCGACGCAGTGCACACGCACCCGCACGCAGACACCGACTCGCTGATCGGCGCCGTCCGGACCGACCTCGGCGACGTATCGCATCAAGCCGTCTACGACGTGCTGCGCGCGCTGACGAGTGCCGGGTTGGTACGACGCATCCAGCCGACCGGCTCGGTTGCCCGCTATGAAGCGCGCGTCGGCGACAACCACCACCATGTGGTGTGCCGGTCGTGCGGTGTTATCGCCGACGCCGACTGCGCGGTCGGCGACACACCGTGCCTCACCGCGTCCGAGAACCACGGCTTCGTCATCGACGAGGCCGAAGTCATCTATTGGGGCCTGTGCCCCGACTGCTCATCCATTGATCACGGAAGGGAACGTCGTGTCCGAGAAGCCTGACGCCAAAGTCGGAGAGATGAACGAGCCGGAGGCCGGCGGTTGCCCGGTCTCGTCCGGCCGGCTCAACCACCCGACCGAGGGTGGCACCAACCGTGACTGGTGGCCCAACCAGCTCAACCTGACGATCCTGCGCAAGCACCCGGCCGTCGCCAACCCGATGGGCGGCGAGTTCGACTACGCAGCGCAGTTCAACACCCTCGACCTCGATGAAGTGCGTCGCGACATCGACGCGGTGATGACCGACTCGAAGGAATTCTGGCCCGCCGACTTCGGCCACTACGGTCCGCTGTTCATCCGCATGGCGTGGCACAGCGCCGGCACGTACCGCATCGACGACGGTCGCGGTGGAGCCGGCGCGGGCATGCAGCGCTTCGCCCCGATCAACAGCTGGCCCGACAACGGCAACCTCGACAAGGCACGCCGCCTGCTGTGGCCGGTCAAGAAGAAGTACGGCCGCAAGCTTTCGTGGGCTGACCTGATGGTCTTCGCGGGCAACTGCGCGCTCGAGTCGATGGGCTTCAAGACCTTCGGCTTCGCCGGCGGTCGCGAGGACGTGTGGGAGCCGGACGAGGACGTCTACTGGGGTCCCGAGCGCACGTGGCTCGGCGACGACCGGTACAGCGGTGACCGCGAACTCGAGCACCCGCTCGGTGCCGTCCAGATGGGGCTGATCTACGTCAACCCCGAGGGGCCGAACGGCGAGCCCGATCCGCTGGCGGCGGCACGCGACATTCGCGAGACATTCCGCCGCATGGCGATGAACGACGAAGAGACCGTCGCGCTGATCGCGGGCGGACACACCTTCGGCAAGACGCACGGCGCAGCGGATCCTGACGAATACGTCGGCGCGGAACCCGAAGGCGCTCCGCTCGAGGAGCAGGGTCTCGGCTGGAAGAACTCGTTCGGGACAGGCAAGGGTGCCGACGCCATCACAAGCGGCATCGAGGTGACCTGGAGCGCCACGCCGACCCAGTGGAGCAACCAGTTCTTCGACAACCTGTTCGGCCACGAGTGGGAGAAGACCAAGAGCCCGGCCGGTGCGTGGCAGTGGCAGCCTGCCGGCGGCGCCGGCGCGGTCACCGTGCCCGGCCCCGACGCGGGTTCGGCGAGCCGTCCGCCCACGATGCTGACGACCGACCTGGCGCTGCGCTTCGACCCGATCTACGAGCCGATCTCGCGCCGCTTCCATGAGAACCCCGCCGAGTTCGCCGACGCGTTCGCGCGGGCTTGGTACAAGCTCACGCACCGCGACATGGGGCCGATCGCGCGTTACCTCGGCCCGCTCGTCCCGCAGGAAGAGTTGCTGTGGCAGGACCCGGTCCCGGCGCCGTCGGGCGAGCCGATCGGTGCCGACGACGTCGCTGCACTCAAGCAGCAGATCCTCGACACCGGCCTGACGGTGTCGCAGTTGGTGTCGACAGCGTGGGCCGCGGCGTCGTCCTTCCGAGGCAGTGACAAGCGCGGCGGCGCGAACGGCGGCCGCATCCGGCTCGAGCCGCAGCGCGGCTGGGAGGTCAACGGTCCGGACGAGCTGGCGCAGGTGCTGCGCACGCTCGAAGGTGTGCAGTCGTCGTTCAACAGCGGCGGCAAGCAGGTGTCCTTCGCCGACGTCGTCGTGCTGGCCGGCTGCGCCGGCGTCGAGCAGGCAGCGCGGAACGCGGGGCACGAGGTCAGCGTCCCGTTCACGCCGGGACGCACGGATGCGAGCCAGGAGCAGACCGATGTCGACGCGTTCGCCGCGTTGGAGCCGAGTGCGGACGGTTTCCGCAACTACCTCGGCAAGGGACATCGCCTGCCGGCCGAGTACCTGCTCGTCGATCGCGCGAATCTGCTCAACCTGAGTGCGCCCGAGATGACCGTGCTCGTCGGCGGTCTGCGCGTTCTCGGCGCCAACACCGCACAGTCGCCGCTTGGTGTGTTCACAACGAAGCCCGAGACGTTGACGAACGACTTCTTCACGAACCTGCTCGACATGGAGACGACGTGGACGCCCGCAGCCGGCGCCGACTCGGGCGACGCCGAGACGTTCGAAGGTCGCGATGCGTCCGGTGCGGTGAAGTGGACGGGCAGCCGCGTCGACCTGGTCTTCGGTTCGAACTCCGAATTGCGCGCCGTCGCCGAGGTCTACGCGAGCGACGACGCGCAGGACAAGTTCGTGCGTGATTTCGTTGCGGCGTGGGACAAGGTCATGAATCTCGACCGGTACGACGTTCGCTGACAGCACATGATCGACTTCGGGCCGGCCCATTCGGGCCGGCCCGAACACATTTGCCGGTAGTAGACACAACCACCTGTGACCTGTTTAGGATCCTTCGCTGACGCCAAGGGAAGGGCTCGCGAATGATTCGCAGATCGATGTTGGTAATCGCCGCAGTTGGTGGACTCGGAGTCGGAGTGGTGGCCGCAGGGCCGGCCGCGGACGCAGCCAAGACCCACGCGGCACCACACGTCACGATCACATCCGCAAGCCCCGCGGAGGTGAACACCCCGACCCTCGTGATCAAGCACCGCGACCCGAACGCGCATCTGGCCAGTGGCGACATCTTCGCGGGTCCGAAGTTCGACCTCGGCACACCGCCGGCCGGTTCGGCCATCGGTCCCGACATCGTCGACGACCACGGACGCCAGATCTACTTCAAGAACAGCAAGGCCGGCGACCGCGCCACCGATGTTCGCGAGCAGATGTACAACGGGCAGCCGGTGCTCACGTACTGGTTGGGCCACAGCGACGTCAACCCCGGCGTCGGCGCTGGGCAACGACCACATCCTCAACTCGAGGTACCAGACCATCCGCATCGTGCACGCCCACGGCAACGACCCGGCAGCCGGGCAGCCCCTTCAGGCCGACCAGCACGAGTTCCTGCTGACGCCCGGGCGGCACCGCGATCATCGTCGCGTACGGCATGACCACCATCAACGCGATCAAGTATCGCCAATCCGGCGACACTTCGAACCGATCGCACCAGAAGATCTACGACTGCGTGATCCAGGAGATCAACCTCAAGACATCGAAGGTTGCCTTCGAGTGGCACAGCCTCACCCACGTCAGCCCATTCAACAGCCACCAGCCGTTGCCGGTCGATCCCACGACCGGGAATCCCACGCCGAACGCGCCGTGGGACTACTTCCACATCAACGCCGTGCGCATCGACAGCGACTTCAACCTGATCGTGTCGGCGCGCCACACCTGGACGATCTACAAGGTGAACCGGCACCACGGCAACATCATGTGGCAGCTGCAGACCGGATTGACCAGCGGCGGCAAGTACACCACGGGACCGAAGTCGACGTTCAAGATCGGCCCGGGCGCGGCGTTCGCGTGGCAGCACGACCCGGAGCCGCTGGGCAACGACACGTACCGCATCTTCGACAACAACTCGAACCATGTCCTTCCGCCGCCGTATCTGCCGGCACACGCGCTGACGATCCATATCAACATGGCGACGAAGACAGCGGTCGATGTCGGCCACATCAACTACAGCGGCCCGACCATGATCGCCGGCTCGCAGGGCGACACCCAGCTACTGCCGGGCAGTCACATCCTGATCGGCTGGGGTGCGGGTGGTGACATCACCGAGGTCAACGCCAACCGGCAGCAGGTCTTCGACGCAGCGTTCAAGGGCAGTGGCTTCAACACCTACCGCGCGTACAAGGCGCCGTGGGTCGGAACGCCGGCAACCTTCCCGACCGTCTCGATGAACACGGTCGGTGGCAACAAGCAGGTCGACGTCGTGTGGAACGGCGCCAACCAGGTCGCCCGGTGGCGCATCCTCAGTGGCCCGAACACGAAGGACATGGCCTCGGTCGGCTCGATCGCCTGGAACGGTCTCGACACCGCGTTCCGGCTCTCGACCTACCGCGCCTACGTGAAGGCCGTTGCACTGAGCGCGTCCGGCAAGGTGCTCGGCCGCACCGCGGCGACGCACACCTGACCGAACGGTTCGCTCGGAGCGGGGTGGGTGCATCGCACCCACCCCGCTACTGCGCCGCCCAGAAGTTCGGGTTCGGTTCGGCGGGGTCGTAGTAGCGATGCCAGGCCGGGCCGAACCCCGAACCCAGGTGGCCGTTGATCCACGACCAATCGCCGTACACGGGGCGACCGGCAGCCTCCTCGCGCTCGGCGAACGTCCGGAACAGCGCTGACTCGGCGATCGGCTCCTCGATCCGCACGCCGGCCGAACGGAACGAGTGCAGCACAGCAGTGTTGAGCTCGACAGCAGCGCGCACCTGCCAGAAGTTCGTCGTCGAGCTGGTGTCGAGACCCATCCAGGTCGCGATGACCGGCAGTGCGTTGTAACGGTCCGCGTCGCCGAAGTTGCGCGTCGCGATCTCGTCGACGAGGTAGAAGCCGTTGAACGGAGCGCACGAGTAGTTGAGGCCGCCGATCCGCAACCGCATGTTGCTGATCACCGGTACCGCGTGCCAGCGCAGCCCGAGCGCCTCGAACCAGCGCATGGTCGGGTGCGTGATCGGCACCTCGAGCACGGTGTCGGGCGGCACCGGCGCGATCAGGTCGGGCTCGTCGCGGCTTTCGATCAGCCACGGGAGCACGTCGAATGCACTGCGCTGCGACGGCGCCTCCCAGCCACGAGCGACCAGCTCTTCGGTGAAGGCCTCGTACCGCGGGTCGCCCAGGAGGCGACCGTCCGCACCGCGGTATGCCCGCGTACCGGATCAGCTGATCGTTCTTGACTCGCGCCCGCGGCCCGAGCTCGTCATCGGCGGCGAAGATCGTGATGGTCGACCTGATCCGTCCGCCGTTCGTGGCGAACCGCAGATGTTGGGCGAGTTCCGCGGCGATCGCGCGCGTACCAGTCACGCGCCGGGCATCCCGCACGACCATCGACTGCCAGCGGGCGCGTCCGATGCAGCGCACCGACTGCCGCCAGGCGACGCGAGCGCCGAACTGCAGTTCGGCGCTGGTCTGCTCGTAGGTCCCGTGCAGGGCCAACTCGGTCTTGATCTGGTCCCAGCGGTCCTCGAGATCGGCGCTCGGGGCGGTCTCGGCGTGGAACATCTCGAGGAATTCGCGCGCCTCGTCGATATCGACGGCTTCCGGGCGCTCCGGCCGTGACCGCGTCAGCGGCGCAGGGTCGGTCGCGAGGTCGACCCAGGGCGGGCTGGGCACGTGAAAGGGGCAAGACATCGTTTCGGGATTACCTCCGACGCGCCCGGACCGGCTTCCGAGCGCCATGCCCACGGTATGTACCCGATCGGCCCGACTTGAAATCGCGCCGGAGGCTATTTTCAGGCGCTCCGGGTGAGCGCGAGGACGGGGATCGTCCGGACGCCGGCGGTCTTCTGCTCGTACTCGGCGAACCCCGGGTAGCGGCGGGCCTGTTCGGCGTAGATCTCGTCGCGCTCGGTGCCGCTGAGTTCGCGCACGGTCACCGGGAAGCTCTGGGTACCCAGCTCGACCTCACCCGTTCCGGCGGCGACGAGGTTGTAATACCAATCCGGGTGGCTCGGCGCGCCCGCCTTGGACGCGAACACGTACACCGTGGCGTCGTCGGACTCGTCGGCGAGGTACATCATCGGAGCCACGTTCTCGCGTCCGGACTTCCGGCCGCGCGAGTGCACCAGCAGCACCGGCGCACCCTCGAAGTTGCCGCCGACGCGTCCGTCGTTCGCGCGGAACTCCGCGATGACCTTGGCGTTCCAGTCGTTGGGTTCAGACATGTTCGGGCCCCTGCCGTCGTAGTCGTGTGACAGTGGTCAGTTCGGACGCACAGTGGTCAGTTCCCACTGACCACCGTTGCCCGAACCGACCACTGTCACGACGGTACCGACGGGTGGTGAACGGCGATGCTCAGCCGGTCGCGGTGGCCGGGGTCGTTGTCACCTTGAAGCCCTCGAGCTTGTTGGCCTTCATCGCGTAGCTGTTCGTGAAGGTCGTGGCGAGATCGACCTTGCCGACATCGACGCCGAGCACCTTCTCCATGGCGTAGATGGTCTTCGGACCACCGGCCGGCATGACACCGTCCGGCAGGAACTGACCCTTGTCGGTCGCGAGACCCGAGATGTACTGGGCCTTGCTGATGGTGCTGTTCGAGACGAAGTCGGCGGGCATGTGTGCAGCGATGTCGGCGGCTGAATGCGTGTTGATCCAGTGCATCGTGGCGACCAATGCGTCGACGACACCCTGCGTTTCCTTCTGGTGCGACTTCACCCAGTCGGCCTGCGCGAGCACGCCGGCCGCCGGCCAGGCGCCACCGAGCGCCGCCTTCGCGCCCGAGGTCGTCGCGAGGTCGATCGCCGGGTAGGCGAGGTGCTTCGACTCGAGCGCGCCCACGGTCGGCTGCGTCGTCATCACACACTGGACGCTGTTGCCCTGGATCGCTGCGATCGCCGTCGATCCCGCTCCAGCCGCAACGGTGTGGTAGTCGTTGTGGCCGATGCCGTGCTGCGACGCGAGGAACTGGGTCAGCTCGTCGGTCCCGGAGCCGAGGTCGGTGACGCCGAGGCTCTTGCCCTTGAAGTCTGCCGCGGAGTGCACGCCACTGTTGGTGCCGCACATCTCGCGCTCACCCGGCGCGCCCGACAACTGCACGACATCAATGACGTTCTTGCCCTTCGCCGCGAAGTCGATCGTGTGGATGTACCACGCGCCGGCCATGTCGACCTGGCCCGACGCCATCGCATCCTCGGCACCGACGCCACCGTTCTGCTCGGTCGACAACTGCATGTTGACGCCGTACTTCTTGTAGTACCCGAGATCTTGTGCGAGTTGGTACGGCAGATAGATCTGCTTGTCGATGCCGCCGACCATGAGCTTGACCGTCGGCAGCGAATCACTCGACGACGAGCCCGAACCGCTGCTCGAGCACGCTGCGACTCCGAGAGCGAGAACTCCGACCGCGGCCGTGCAGAGGGCACGTTTGAACATGACAGTTCCTTCCTGGGATTGGGTGGGACGGTGCTCGACGCGAGGTCAGAGGCCTGCGCCGTCGGTACGACTGGGTGGACGCCAACCGAGCACCCGCTTCTCGAGCAGGGTGATCAGGAACTCGGCGATGAGCGTGACGACCGCCATGATCGTCATGCAGGCGAACACTGTGTCCATGTCGAAGTTGCCTTGCGCCTGACTGATGATCAGGCCGATGCCGTGTTGCGCTCCGAGCACCTCGGCCACGAGCGCTCCGATGATCGCGAAGCCGAATGCGGTGTGCAGGCTGGCGATGATCCACGTGAGCGCGGACGGGATGATCACGTGCCGGGCGACCTGCAACGGTGACGCGCCGAGAACCTTCACGTTGGCGACCAGGTTCTGGTCGACCTCACGCACGCCCTGGAACGCGTTGAAGAACACGATGAAGAACACCAGGACGGCGGCGAGCAGCACCTTCGGGAAGGTTCCGAAGCCGAACGCAACGAAGAAGATCGAGCCGAGGATGATGCGCGGAACCGCGTTCAGGATCTTGATGTACGGCCCGAAGACGTCGGACAGGAAGCGCACCTGACCGAGTGCGACCCCGACGACGACGCCGGCGCCCGTCCCGAGCAGGAAGCCGTACAGCGCTTCCTTGATCGTGATCCACAGGTTCAACCAGATCGAGCCGAATGCCGTGCCCTTGGTGAACAGGTGGACGATGCTGTGCCAGACGCCGGACGGCTGACCGAAGAAGAACTTGTCGACCCAGCCCTCGGTCGTGAACCACTGCCAGCCACCGAGCACGACGGTGAGCACCAGCAGTCGGCCGAGCCACACGAGAGCGGTGCGACGGTGGCGCGAACGACGTGCTGTGCGCTGCAGATCGCTGTCGGATTCGACGCGTTCGGACGATGCCTTGGTCTCAGTCATGGTCACGCCGCACCCGCCGTCTGCGCATAGGCACGTTGGACCTCGTCCTTGAGCGAGTCCCAGATCTGGTTCTGCAGTTCGAGGAACCGGCGTTCGTGCCTGATCTGCTGCACCTCACCGCGAGGACGGGGCAGGTCGATGTCGAAGCTCTCCTTGATCGTCCCCGGGCTGCTGCTCATGATCAGCACTCGATCGGCCAGCGCGACAGCTTCGTCCAGGTCGTGGGTGATGAACAGGACCGAGGGCCGCGACTGCTCCCACAGCCCGAGCAGCTCGGTCTGCATGATCGCCTTGGTCTGCACGTCGAGCGCACCGAACGGCTCGTCCATCAGCAGGATCTTCGGCTCGTTGATCAGCGCCGCAGCCATGGCGACGCGCTTGCGCATACCGCCCGAGAGCTGGTGCGGATACCGGTCCTCGAACCCGGCCAGCCCGACCCGCCGTAGCCAGTCACGCGCGAGAGCAATCGCTTCCTTCTTGCCCGTGCCGTTGAGCACCGGCCCGGTCACCACGTTGCCGAGCACGCTCTTCCATGGGAACAAAGCGTCGGCCTGGAACATGAAGCTGACGCCCTTCGTGACGCCCTTGACCTCTTCGCCGCCGACCCGCACGACCCCTGCGCTCGGCCGCTCCAGCCCGGACACCTGGCCGAGCGTCGTCGACTTTCCGCAGCCGGTCGGTCCGACGATGGCACAGAACTGTCCTGGCTCGATCGTGAACGTGACATCGCGGATCGCGGTGAACGGGGCACCGCTTCGGGTCAGGAAACGTTTGGTCAGTCCGGTGATCTCGATCTGCGCAGCCATTTGGATTTCGTCCTCTCGTCGGCTGTCGGCGATGGGTGCAGACCGTAGGGACGCAAACGTGCCCGCGTCGCGCTTTCGCGCCGAATCACGCGTTGCCCACGTTGATCGAGGTTTTGCGCGTTCTGCGCACGGGTTCACGTCTTGTTTGCGCGAATGTCACCTGGGCACAATGAACGCCACCATGAGCACCTCTTCACGATGACTACTGTGCGGTCGCGCATGCGCAAGCTCTCGAGCCAGTTCTTCGTGGCACAGCTTGCGATTCTCACCGCGACGATGCTCGTGGGCTTCGTGCTTTTTGCGCGCGCCGAACGCGGCCACCTCGACACGGAGTACCAGCAGCGTGCTGCCCTGATCGCCGAGACTGTGGCCGGCGTCCCGGACGTCAAGCGATGCATGGCGACCGAAGCGCCGGGCTGCGCGGACATCCTTCAGAGCTTCGCTACGACCACGATGGATCAGACCGGCGCGTCCTATGTCGTGCTGATCGACATGAATCGGGTCCGCCACACACATCCGATTCCCAGCGACATCGGTAAGAAGGTCGACGAGCCGATCGTCACGCGCGACGGGAAGGTGCACCTGCGCATCGACAACGGCGATACCCACGCGTCAGCAAACGCCCGGGCCCCGCTCTACGGGCCGTCCGGCCGGATGGTCGGCGAAGTTTCCGTCGGCCTGCACGAAAGTTCGGTGTCCACCGCGCTGTGGCGCGAGTTGCCGTCGTACGCGACGTGGTTCGCGATCGCCTTGGGGATCGGCGGCCTCGGGTCCTGGGCGATGGCCCGCCGGCTCAAGCACCGCACCTTCGGCCTCGAACTGGACGAGATCGCGCGGCTGCTGCAGGAGCGCGAGGCCACCCTGCACGGGGTCCGGGAGGGCGTCATCGCCTTCGACAAGTCCGGCGCGGTCAGCGTGCTCAACGACGAAGCCCAACGGCTGCTGCGGTTGAGCTCGTCGGCACTCGGCGCACAGTTGGACGACGTGCTGCCGAGCGGCCGACTGCGCGACGTGCTGTCCGGCGTCAGCGGCGGACGCGACGACATCGTCTTCACCGACGACTTCTGCCTGGTGATCAACCGCCGGCCGGTGACGCTGCGCGGTCGACCACACGGCGCCGTCGTCACGTTGCGCGACCGCACCGAAATGGCTGCCCTGCTTCGCGAACTCGACGGCGAGCGCAGCCTCACCGAGTCGCTGCGCGCACAGCAGCACGAGTTCTCGAATCGCATGCACACCGTCGCGGGCATGCTCGAACTCGGCCGCTCCGACGAGGCGCTCAGCTTCGTCACCGAGATCCAGGGCACGGCCGCCGAATTCGATCACACCCTGCGCGCACAGATCGGTGCCCCACAGATCGTCGGTCTGCTGCTCGGCAAGGCGGCCGAGGCGAGTGAGCGCGGTATCGAACTCGTCATCTCCCCCGATACCTGGCTCGGTGACTCACCCCGTCGCATCCAGGCGCTGACGACGATCGTCGGCAATCTGGTCGACAACGCCTTCGACGCGCTGGCGAACGCGCCGGCGCCCCGCCGGGTCACCGTCGAGATCATCGAAGAGCCCGAGTTGATCACCGTCGCGGTGTCCGACAACGGCCCGGGCGTGCGGCCCGGCACCGAGCGGTTGATCTTCCAGGACGGCTACTCGACCAAGACGACCTCGGACGAGCGCCGCGGACTCGGCCTCGCCCTCGTCCAGCGGCTCGTCACCCGGCTCGAGGGCTCGGTCGACGTCTCCTGCGGTCCCGGTGCGAGCTTCGTAGTGCGCCTGCCGAAGAGCGACACACCTGCCACCGTCGACGCGAAGAGCAGCTCATGACGGCGAACGCGATATCGGTGCTCGTCGTCGACGACGACTACCGCGTCGCCGACATCCACGCTTCGTTCGTCGAACGCGTGCCCGGCTATGCCGTCATCGGAAAGGCGCACTCGGCCGCGCAAGCGCTGACGCTCGCGCAGAGCGCCCGTCCCGACCTGGTGCTGATGGACATCTACCTGCCGGACGGGGACGGGCTCGACGTCGTCCGCGCGCTGCTCGACGAGCCCAACCCACCGGCGGTCATCGTGATCACCGCGGCGCGTGAGATCACGTCGGTACGCCAAGCGATGCAGCTCGGCGCGGTGCACTACCTGGTCAAGCCGTTCCGGTTCGCCGCGCTCGCCGAGCGGCTCACTGCCTATCAACGGCTACGACGACACCTCGCGGCCGTCGCGGACGAACCCGGCCAGGACGACGTCGACGAACTGTTCGGCATGCTGCGAGTGCCTTCGCTGTCCCGTCCGGACAAGGGCCACTCCGCACCGACCCTCGAGCTGGTCCGCAACGCCGTCCTCAAGACTGGTGCGGACGTATCGGCTGCCGAGGTGGCCGAGACGATCGGCATCAGCCGGGCCACCGCGCAGCGCTACCTGACCTACCTCGAACGACACGGTGTGCTGAAGCTGGAACTGCGCTACGGCGCTACGGGTCGCCCGGAGCATCGCTACCGGCGCGCGTCGGGTTGAGCGCCGCGCGCCGGTAGGAACTCGGGTGCTTCAGCAGACCTGATTCGCCGTGGTCACCGAGTAGTTCGGCGTGTTCAGCGTGCCGGCACTGTCACCGAACTGGCCGGTGGCCGAGAAGCCGGAGCTGATTCGCATCTCGATGTTGGCGAGCAACGACCCCTTGTCGACGACGCCCTTCGTGTAGGTCGCTGCGACGAGGAAGCCGCGACCGGCCGCAGGCGCGCTCTGGCTAGGCAATCCCTGCGTGATCAGGCGCAGCGTGCCGGCATAAGTGCGTGCACCCGCCGGGTCGGTCAGCACCGCGGCACCGATGAGCGCGCCACGCTGCGTCTTCAGGTTGACCGTCCAGGTGACCTTCGAAACGGTCAGCACGCCCTTGAGCGAGTAGTCGGTCGACCCGGGGGTCACGTCGATCTCGGCGCCGTGCCATCCGCCGCGGAAGGTCACGTAGCGCATTCCGTCCTCGCCGGCGCACGTCGTCGAGGCGAACTTCGGCGCGGGCGCGAGGCGCATTGTCGCGTTGGCCTTGTCGATCTCGGGAACGCCCGACATCGCCACGGCGACACCGGCAGACACGGCAACCGCGACGAGTGCTGCGGCTCCGGCAAGCAGTCCGCGCCGTCGAATGCGGCGCATCTTGTTCATGATCATCGACTCTCCCTGGACGACGGGCGTCCGGCTAAGCGCCGGACGGACGCGGGCTGCGTCGTCCAGGGATGAGGGCAGGCGAGCGTGCCCGATACGTCCGGCACGCGTTGTGGGCGCGCGTTGGACGCGTCTGCTACGAGATCGCTTCGCGGACCAGTTCGGAAACGCGCTTCTCGACGGTCGGGCTCCACTTCATGAGCGCGTAGGACACGGGCCACATGTCGCCGTCGTCGAGATTGGCGTCCTGCTGGAAGCCCAGGGTCGAGTAGCGGTAGTTGAACTTGCCCGCGTCCTGGAAGAAGACGACGACCTTGCCGTCGGCGTTGGTGTAGGCGGGCATTCCGTACCAGGTCTTCGGCAACAGGTCCGGCGCCACCTTGGTGACTGTCGCGTGCACGCGTTCGGCGAGCGCGCGGTCGTCGGGCGCCATCGTCTCGATCTTGCTCAACAGGTCTTGCAGCCCGTCGGCCTTCTTGGCGCCCTTACGACCCTCGGCGCGTAGTTCCTCGACGCGCTCCTTCATCGCTGCACGCTCTTCGGCGCTGAAGCCGGATGCTGAAGACGATGCCTTCCTGGCGGCCGCCTTCTTGGCCGGCGCCTTCTCGGGAGCAGCTTTCTTCGCGGGAGCCTTCTTCGCGGGCACGGTGGTCCTCTCGATATGAACGTTTCGTCGTCGATCTGGAGGCTATGCCAGCCGCATCCTGCGCAGCTTCTCGATTCCTGATCGATGCGACGGCGCATCGTCGCGTGCCATTTACCCAAGGTTCGGCTGCTCGCCCCGTCGCGTCCAAAGTAGGTCCATAGGTTCTTCCTTGCCGAAATGCAGCAAGGGGAACTATATGGACGTAACGCCCGTCGTTCGCGCGCGAGCGATCAGCAAGTCCTTCGGCGAGGTGGTTGCTCTTGACGGCGCCGACCTCGACGTCGACGAGGGCCAAGTGCACGGCCTCGTCGGGCCCAACGGAGCGGGAAAGACGACGCTCCTCGGTCTGTTCCTCGGCCTCGCGGTGCCCGACGCGGGCACGTTGGAGATCCTCGGCAGCCCGGTGCGCCGCACGCTTGCCCTTCCGGACGGCGTCGCGGGTTTCGTCGACGGCCCCGGCCTGTACCCGTCCTTGTCGGCACGACAGAATCTCGCCGCGTTTGCCGCGCTGCGCAGCAGCGACTGCACGAACGCCGACATCGACGACGCGTTGCACCAGGTCGGGCTCACCGACGTCGCCACGGATCGGGTCCGGGGCTTCTCGCTCGGGATGCGCCAACGGCTCGGGCTAGCCGCCGCGTTGCTCAGCAAGCCGCGCCTGCTGGTGTTGGACGAGCCGGCCAACGGACTCGACCCGGCCGGGACGCGTCACGTCCACCGAGTGCTCACCGACCTCGCGGCCGGCGGCACGTCGATCGTGCTGTCGAGCCACCGGATGGACGACCTGGCCGCACTGTGCAGCGAGGTGACGCTGCTCGCGCACGGCCGCGTCGTGTTCACGGGTCCGGTCACCAAGCTGGCCGCCGAGAGCGGTGATCTCGACTACCGCGTCCGCACCTCCGATCCGGTCGCGGCTCGCCGCATCGCCACCGAAGCCGTCGGTCTGCGGATGCTCCCCGACGACGACCTGCTGCGTCGCCATGATGCCGACGCGCTTCTGGTGCGTGGTGGCGTCGCCGCGCTCGACGACCTTGTCGCCCGCCTGGTCGGTGCGGGCGTTGCCGTGCGCGAACTCGCGCCGGTGATCGCACCGCTCGAAGCTGCGTTCCTGGCCCTCACCGAGAATCCGTTCGACGACGAGGAGGCCTCGCGTTGACTGCCGCCGCCGTCGCGGCACCGCGCGTCGCCGCACCCCCGGCGCCGATCCTGCACAGCTACCGGTTCGAGCTCGTCAAACTGCTCGCGCAGTGGCGAATCCGCCTCGTCCTGCTCGGCTGCTGGGTAGGACCGGGACTGTTCGTCGCCGCAGTGAGTGCGCAGACGTCGTTGCCGTCCGACACGGTCTTCGGGCGATGGATGGGGCAGAGCGGCTGGGCGGGATCGCTCGTCGTCCTGTCCTTCGCATGCAGCTGGGTGCTTCCGCTGCTGACATCCCTCGTTGCCGGTGACGTGTTCGCCGCCGAGGATCGGTTCGGCACGTGGCGGCACCTGCTCGTAGCGGTGCGCTCGCCGCGTCGGATCTTCGCCGCGAAAACGCTCGCGAGCCTGAGTGTCATCGTGGTGCTTGCGCTCGGCCTGACCGCGTCCGGCATCGTCGGCGGCCTGGTGGCGGTCGGCAACAATCCGCTGGTCGGACTCGACGGTCAGCTCATCGACCCGGGCCATGCGGCGACTCTGGTGCTGCTCGCGTGGGCGACGACGCTCGCGCCGACACTGGCATTTGCCGCCGTCGGGCTGCTCGGCTCGGTTGCTCTCGGCCGATCCCCGATGGGGCTGCTGATGCCGGCCCTACTGGCGCTGCTGCTGCAGTTGGCGCAGATGCTCCCGCTCCCGGTCGCCGTGCGCGTCGCGTTGCCGAGCTACGCCTTCCTCGCCTGGCGCGGCCTGTTCACCGGCCAGGTACAGACGGGCCCGTTGCTCGCGGGTCTGCTTGTCAGTCTCATCTGGGCTGTAGTGGCGACCGGGCTCGCCTATCTGCTGTTCATGCGACGCGACTTCACCGACCTCGCCTACGACGGCTCCGGACGTCGCGTCCTGTTCGAGGCGGTGCTTCCGCTCACGGCGCTGCTCGCCGTGTCTGCCGTGGTCGCGGCGATCGTCGTCCCGGCTGCGGCTTCGGGCATCGACCGTCCGAAGCTGCAGCACTCGCTGGCGACGGCGTTCGCGCACCTGTATCGGATCCAGTCGCGTGAACTGCATCGTCCGGACGTCACCGAGCAGCAACTGCGCGCCTCCGCGTCCTGCGACAAGGGCGGGTCTCTGGTCGAGGATCTCGGCCCGGGCAACGACTGGCGTTGCGTGGTCCGGTGGCACATTCCCGGCGCAGTCGCGACCGGCTCGGCGATCTACCAACTCGACGTCACCGCCGACGGCAGGTACACCGCCGACGGCGACGGACCCCAAGAGGTCAACGGCTTCTTCCAGGTGCACACCGCTCTTGGTGATGCACCGAACCCGCTATGGCAGCTCGACGGCCTCGTCGATCTGCTCACCCGCACCGCGAAGGGATAAGGAATGCAAGTAACGCGACAACGCCGGCAAGCCTCGGGGGTCCGTCTCGGGCACCGCAGTCTGTCCGGCCGCAGGCTGCGCTTCGTCGCTGCCGGAACTGCTGCGTTCGTGCTCGCGGGCGCCGGGATGGCGTACGCCACGACCCAGGTGTTCGGACACAACCAGGTCGGCACCCAGTACAGCAACGGCATCCAGGTGTCCGACGACCAGATCATCAACCCGCTCGGTTCGCGGTTGCTCACGAAGTTCGGCAAGTTCATGGGGTCGACCGTGAGTCCGGACGGGCACTTCCTGGCCGCGACCAGCACCGACAAGTCCGTCTCGTTGCAGGTCTTCAACCTGGACGACTACAAGCTCATCTGGACGGTCGGCACGGCCACCGGCGTGAGCCAGACCTACAACGACCTCACCGTCGGTCAGACCGGCCCGACGTACTCGCCGGACGGCAAGTTCTTGTGGATGTCGCAGCAGACTCACCTCACGCGGTTCCCCGTGAACAGCGACGGAACGCTCGGCACCCCGACCTCGTACGCGCTGCCCTCGACGACGGGGACGGACAACGGCAGCCCGATCACCATCAACGCGCTCCCGGGCAAGTCGGTGTTCTCGGCCGACGGCTCGACGCTCTACGTGCCGATCAACGGCCAGAACACCGTCGACGCGATCAACCCGACCGACGGCACGATCGAGCACACCTGGAACGTCGGTATCGCGCCGCGGGAACTCGACCTTGTCGGCAACGAGCTCTACGTCAGCAACGAGGGCGGACGGCAGGCCGAGCCGGGCGAGAACACGATCAACTCCTACGGCACGCAGGTTCCCGCGAACACCTACCTCGGGACGTCGACGACCGGCACCGTCAGCGTGATCGACACGAGCAACACCTCCGCGCCCGTCGGATCGATCCCGGTCGGGCTGCACCCCACCGCGCTGTACAACAGCGGGACGGCGCTGTTCGTCGCCAACACCAACAGCGACACGGTCTCGGTCATCGACACGTCGACGGACAAGGTCGTCCAGACGATCGCCACCCAGCCGTGGCCGTCGTCTAAGGTCGGCTACGAACCCGACAGCATCACGCTCACGCCGGACGATCACCTGTTGGTGAGCCTGGGTCGGGCCAACGCCGTCGCGGTTTACAAGTACTACGGCAGCCCGCAGGACCCGGTGAGTTACATAGGCCTGCTGCCGACCGACTACTACCCGTCCGACGTTGCTTCGGTGGGCGGTCAGGTCGTCGTCACCAACACCCGAGGTATCGACGCGCGCGGCCCCGAACTGACGTACAACAAGGGACCGGGCACGGCCCCCGCGGTCGGGCACGGCACGCACAGCACGACCGCCTCGCTCACGCGGTTCACGCTGCCGAGCGACCAGCAGATCGAGAAGGACACGTCGACCGTGTTCGCCCAGAACGGCTGGACGAGCAAGGACGTGCAGCAGGCGGGCGGCAAGCACGCGGCGCCCGTTCCGGTGCCCACGCGCCTCGGCGACCCGTCGACGATCAAGCATGTGTTCCTGCTCGTGAAGGAGAACCGCACCTACGACCAGGTGTACGGCGACGACTCGCGCGGCAACGGTGACCGCACGCTGGCCCAGTTCGGTCAGAAGGTCACGCCGAACCAGCACGCACTCGAGCGGCAGTTCGGCCTCTACGACAACACCTACGACATCGGCACGAACTCGGCCGAGGGCCACAACTGGCTGATGCAGGGTGACAACCCGGAATACACCGAGTCTTCGGCGGGTGAGTACATCCGAAGCTACGACACCGAGGACGACGTGCTCGGCCATCAACGATCAGGATTCCTGTGGACCGCGGCCGAGTCGGCCGGCAACAGTGCTCGTGACTTCGGTGAGTTCACGCAGTTCGAGACGAAGCCCGCCGACGCGACGTGGCAGAAGTACTACTGCGCGGCCAAGAGCGTCGACCAGGGCGGCAGCCCGTCCGCGCTGTACGACCCGAGCATCCGGCAGGACACCGAGTCGCCGATCCCGTCGCTGAACGCGATCACGGTCCACGACTACCCGAAGTTCGACACCGACATCCCGGACCTGTACCGGTACGAGATCTGGAAGCAGGACTTCGAGAACAACGGCCCGGCGAACCTCAACATGTTCTGGCTGTCGAGTGACCACACCGGCGGCACACCGGATCCCGAGGCTCAGGTCGCCGACGGCGACCTCGCCGTTGGCAAGATCGTCGACGAGATCTCGCACAGCAAGTACTGGAAGAGTTCCGCGATCTTCGTGGTCGAGGACGACAGCCAGGACGGTGCCGATCACGTCGACGGCCATCGGGCGCCGATCCAGATCATCAGCCCGTGGGCCCGGCACGGCGTCGTGGACAACACGTACTACACGCAGATCACCATGGTCCGAACGATCGAGCAGATCCTCGGTGCGCAGCCGCTCAACCAGAAGCTCGCTGCGGCGACACCGATGTACGGCGCATTCACCAACCACCCGAAGTACACGCCGTTCAACACGATCCCGAATCAGATTCCGCTGACCGAGGGCGTAACCACGCCGCCGGCCTGCGGTGCCGACACGCTGGGCAGGACCGGTGTGGCAGCGCAGCGGCTCAATGCACAGGAGCGCAAGAAGACTGCGGTCCCGGCGTCCGAGCAGCAGGTCGCGGCACAGTGGGCGGCGTGGGCGCAGCACCAGCGGTTCACCGGTGACTCCGCAGTTCCGGACTATGCGAACCCGGAGCAGATGAACCGCTACACCTGGTACCGCACGCACGGTTGGAAGGTGCCCTACCCGGGTGACTCGAGGATCTACGCACCGGCCAAGGTTCCGGGCGGCTACCTACCCAGCACCGACTCGAACTGAGGACACGCCCCACTATCGAAAAGCAGTGACGCAACGGCCCGCCGGTTCACCGGCGGGCCGTTCGCGACGACGTCAGGAGTCCATCACCTCGGTCGCGCGGTTGTTCCACCCCAGCGGGTTGCCATTGCCGTCGACCAGCTGTGGGCTGACCTGGTTCAGGTTGGCGAACACGTCGTACTTGTCGCCGACGGTGAGATCCGAGATGAACAGGATCGCCGAGGTGACCAGGCCGCCCGAGCCCGAGCAGTCGACCGTGTTGTAGCCGTTGGCGCACGTTATCGACGTGATGGTCGACGTCGTGCGGTACCGGTCCTTGCGCGGCGAGAGTGGGTACACGGTCAACGTCGAGGTGTTGACGTTCGCAACGCCTTCGCTGAAGTTGAGGAACACCTCGCGATCGGCACCGTAGGTGGCGGCCGAGTAGACGTAGGGCGGCTCGACATCGCCGTGCTTCGACTTCACCTGGACGGTGCTCGTGATCCCCGCCTTCGCAAGCTGCCTGGTCGAGTAGCTCGCGTAGTTGCCGGCTGCGTCTCGCACGGAGGCCCGCAGCGTGTACTTGCCGCTCGGGACGCACTGGCGGATCTTGGTCGTCCCGACCCACGCGCCGCTCGAGGTCTTGTGCAGGCGCACGCTGAAGTAGTCGTCGGCGAGATAGCCGATTCCGCCGGCGGCAAACGGGTAGAACCCGGTTGCCACACCGTTGTCGCCGTTGCGGATGCTGCCGTAGATGGACACGTTGTCGACCCCTGACCCGACGTCGGTGGCGCGTGCTGTCACGGTCACGAGTTCGGCACCGTTGGTCGAGTTGATCGAGCGAGGCGAGAACCGCACCGACCTAAGCACGGGTCTCGACGTGTCGACGCCGCTGACCACCGACACCTTGTACGGCAGGTGCAGCCGTTGCAGATCCTCGGAGTCGTAGTAACGCCCGCTGGGCCGGTAGCCCGCTCCGAAGTTCACGAACAACGCAGCCTGCAGCACCTGGTTTCCGAGCCAGCGCGGCACGAGCACCGTCCCGGTCCACGCCGAACCGTGCCGATGGAGCAGCCCGCGCAAACCCGTGAATCGGACCTTTCGCGTCCGCTGCACGCTTTCGAGGATGATCTCGACCCGGCTCGGCTGCGCGCCGGTGAAGTGCGTAGTAACGCGCAGGCGGCGCGGTGCCGTAGTGGTGTTCACGTTCGACGAGCTGAAGGACAGCGCGCTCAGGTCCCCTGCCGGCTTGTGCGGACGAACTGCAGGCGTACCGGTGACGGTGAACGTCGGGTTGTCCGCAGGGTTGAGCGACAGCGCGTTCGGCCCCTGGGGTGTGCCGCCGTAGCCGTAGTAGTACTGCCAGTTACCGTCCGCATCGGCAGCACGGAGGTAGTCGATCGAATACTTGCCGGGATGTGCGTACTTGGAGACTGTGAACCGGGCCGTCCAGTGACCCGAGGTTGGCGTGCCGGAGGCAAGTTTCAGCTTGACCGGCTCGAAGAAGCGGTTGCCCCGGATGAACAGGTAGACCTCGGAGACGCCGCTCGGCGCGCCGCTGCCCGATGTGTCGGACGCGGTCGCCGTCACGGTTTGTACGCGCGAGCCCTTGTTGAGGTCGATCGACGATCGTCCGAACGTCACCTTGGTGACGACAGGCCCGACGGTGTCAGCCGGTGGCGCGCACAGGCTGCGCGCTGCCCGCGCCGCCGCCGTTTGGTCGTGTACGCGGGCCGCTGACGCTGTCGAAGACACCGCCAGCGGCAGGGCACACGCTGTCAGAACCACACCGGCCGTAACCAGACGTCGGACGCTCATGATCGGTCCCTCCCGAATCGCGATCTTGGCGGCGCGATGGATTGTGCCACTGCTAGGACGGTTTGGAGTCCGCTAAAGGTTCGCCGTTCTCACAGGTCGCACCGAGGTCAGCCACATCGGGACGAGCGGAACGCCTTGGTCGACGTGACAGCGACGGCAACGCAGCCGCGGGAGGCAGCATCGAGGACGTAGCCACTGGGCAGGTCCGAGCGAATCCACGTTTGTCCGCCATCGGCCGTGCGTAGTGCTGCAGGCCGGCCGTTCACGCTGCCGAACACCCAACCCTGGTCGGCGTCCCAGAACGCCGCGGTCGTCAATTGTGAGTGGCTGCGGCCCAGCTTCGCGCGCCACGTGCGCCCGCCGTCGGACGTGGCGAAGGCTCGGTGCGGGGTGATCGCCCACCCGTCCAGCGGCGAGACGAAGTCGAGCGAGGCACCCAGCCGTCGCCCGGCCTCGGCAGGCGCGTCGTCGACCAGGTGGATGCCGCGGCGCGCGACCATCCGTTTGCGCAGCGCGGAGCGTGCTCCGTTCACGACGCTGACGCGGAGGTACCCGGGCGCTGCTGCCGGTGAGTTGAGCCCGTCCCAGCGCCGGTGCAGCGCCGCAAATGCGTCCTGGACGACGTCCTCGGCCGCTGAGACATCGTCCACAAGTGCGAACGCGATGCGCACCATCGGCCACCACATGCGCTCGTACAGCTCGTCGAACGTGGCGATGCTCCCCTGCGGTTCTGTGCCCGCCACGCGGTACCTCACTCCGGCCCTCATCCGCCGCTCTCCGTCCACTCAGATGAGAAGACGCGGTCGGGCGCGGATTGTTGCAGTTCTCGCTGACCGAGAGACCGATGAGGGCCAAGTGACGTCGACGGGTGCCGGGCGCGTATTTTCTATTGCGCGGCCGCCCATGGCATCGACCAGGACCCATGCCTCGCGAACAGCCGCTGGGGTCAACGGACCCCTAGCTGGTCCCATGAGCGTGCTTGGAGTTGTTGTGCCTGAGTCCCCGGCGGTGCCGACGGAGGCTGAGAACGATCCCACGACCCCGGCGAGCGAAGACGGTTCGGCGACGGATTCGGTCTCGCTGAAGAAGGACAAATCAAGCAAGAAGCCGATGACTCGGCCGCGAAAGCTGCTTCGGTGGGGCATCCGGCTCGCCGTCGTGGTGATCGCAATCGTGATCGTATGGACGCTGCTGCGTGTCGCCGTAGGGATCGCGACCACTGACATGTGGTTCAACTCGGTGCACCACGGCTCGGTCTACGTCACGATGATCAAAGCCCAGGTGCTGTTGTTCGCCGTCTTCGCGGTCATCGCCGGCCTCGTCGGTGGCGCCACCATTCTTGCGGTGCGCCGATTGGGATCGCCGATCGTCTTCAAGAGGAATCAGGACGCGTTCCGCTGGGTGTTCCGCAGGTTCGAGTCGCGACTGTGGCGCTATGTGCTGATCCTGGCCGTGGTCATCCCGGCGGTCCTCGTCGGACAGCGCGCGGCCGGCGGCTGGCAGACGTATCTGCTGTGGCGCCATGCCGTCCCGTGGCACACCACGGATCCACAGTTCCACAAGGACATCTCGTTCTTCGTCGAGGTGTATCCGTTCCACGTCATGGTGGCGAACCTGCTGTCCCAGACGATCACGTACGCGCTGTGGATCGCGGTGATCGCCGGTTACTGGTACGGCGGCTGGCGACTGCGGCACGGCCGGCGCAAGATCACGCGAGACTTCACCCGGCTGCTCTCGGTGCTGTTCGCCGCGTACCTGCTGCTCAAGGCCGTCAACTACTGGCTGTCGCGATACGCACTCACCACGTCGTCGCGCGGACCGGTGACCGGTCCGTCCTACACCGACGTGAACGCTTCGCTCCCAGGCAAGTACATCCTCATGGCGATCGCGATCCTCGGCGCCGTCGTGCTGCTGCTCAACGCGTTCACCAAGAGCCGTGCCCGGTTCATCGCGGGGTCACTGGTCGTGCTGCTGCTGGCTGCGCTCGCTGTCGGCTCCGCGTGGCCTGCGCTGCTCTATCACTTCCGTGAGGCGCCGAGCGCCGCGAAGCTCGATCAGGGCGAAATCGCGAACAACCAGAAGGCGACGCTCGCCGCGTTCGGTCTGGCCGGCAACGTGACGACAGTCGCCTCGAACCCCAATCTGACGGTGCACGGCGCTGCACTCGTAGCGCTTGCGAAGCAGACCGCGCAGACGCCGGTGATCGACCCGAACCAGCTGTCTCCGACGTTCAACGTCGAGCAGCAGCTGCAGGCGTACTACGGCTTCAAGTCGACGCTCGACATCTCCCGCTACACGATCGACGGGCAGTCGCAGGACGTCGCGCTGGCCGTGCGCGAACTGCAGACCAGCGGGATCCCGAAGCCGAGCTGGGTGAACTCGCACCTCGTGTACACCCACGGTTACGGCATCGTCGCGGCACCGACCACGAAGGTCGACCCTGCAACGGAGAGCCCGATCTTCCTCGACGGCGGGATACCGCCGAGCCAGGAGATTCCGGTGACCCGTCCGCAGGTGTACTTCGGGCAGGCGTTCGGGTCGTCGTACTCGATCGTCGGTGAACCGGCGGGCAGCAAGCACAAGCTGGAATTCGACCACCCGGGCGGCAGCGGTTCGACCGGTTCGGCGTACACGACCTATCGCGGGCACGGCGGAGTCCCGATCGGCTCGACCCTGCGCCGATTGCTGTTCGCGATCCAGCTGCACGACCCGAACATCTTCTTCAGCTCCGAGCTCAACGATGCATCCCAGCTGCTCATGCTCCGCAGCCCGGGAGCTCGCATCGCCAAGGTCGCGCCGTGGTTGACCCTCGACGGCGACATCTATCCGGCGGTCGTCAACGGCCAGATCAAGTGGATCGCTGACGGGTACACGACAACGTCGAACTACCCCAACTCGCAGACGATCAACTTGCACTCGGCGACTTCGACGACGCTCACCTCGCACGGCGCGTCCGTGGCGCAGCCGAACACGCAGATCAACTACATGCACAACTCGGTGAAGGCTGTCGTCGACGCGTACACCGGCAAGGTCTCGTTGTACGAGTGGAACCAGACCCAGCAACCCGACCCGCTGCTGAAGGCATGGGAGGGCGTGTACCCGGGATTGGTTAAGCCGCAGTCGAACATCCCGGCGGCCCTGCTCCCCCAGCTGCGATATCCGACCGACCTGTTCAACGTGCAGCGTTCGGTGTTGGCGAAGTACCACGTGGCCGGTGCGAGCAACTTCTACAGCGGTAACGATTTCTGGGCGGTGCCGAGCGACCCGACGGTTGCTGCGGCCAAGGCGCTCAACAAGTCAACGGGCAAGCCGGCGTCCTCGCCGAACATGCCGTCGAAGTACATCTCGATGTCGGCTACGGGATTCGGCGATCCGCACTACTCGTTGTCGAGCCCGATGGTGACGCTCAACGGACGTCAGCTCGCGTCGTTCGTCTACGTCAACTCCGAGCCCGGACCCGATTACGGCAAGTTCACCGTCCTGAAGTTCCCGTCCGGGCCGACGACCGGTGAGTCGCCGCTGCAGGTGCAGAACGACATCGAATCAGACACCAAGATCACCGAAGCGCTCACTCTCGAACGTGGCGGCAACTCGCGGGTCGTCCTGGGCGGACTGTCTGCCATTCCTGTCGCTGGGCGAATGCTGTACGTCGAGCCGGTCTACACCCAGTCGAAGAGTGGCTCGTCGTTCCCGATCCTGCGGCACGTGATCGCGCTGTACGGCAATGGTGATCCGTCCTTCGAGACCGATCTCGATTCGGCGATCAGCGTCGCGCTGCACTCGGCGCGCTAGCGGCCGTCCGATCCAGCTACGTCGTGCTGCCCCGGTAACGGCGTGCACGGTGCGGATCGTCCCAATGCATGAGACTGTCTGGCATGACATCGGCAGACGTGGACGCATACCTGGCCGGCCTCCCGGAACCGAAACGAGCAAGCCTCGAGGACCTTCGCCGGTGCATCCGCCACGTCATCCCCGACGCCGAGGAAGGTCTGTCGTACGGGCTGCCGGCGTTCCGGGTCGACGGCAAGGTCGTAGCCGGCTTCGCGGCGTTCAAGAACCATCTGAGCTACCTTCCGCACAGCGGTTCGGTACTGCCCGCACTCGCCGACACGGTGGGCCGGTACGGCGGGACCAAGGGGTCACTGCACTTCCCGACCGACGAGCCCCTGCCTCAGAACGTGGTGACGATGCTCGTCAAGGCGAAGCTGGCGGAACTCGGACTGGACTACTAGTTCAGCGCACGATCGCCAAAGCGGATATCGCGGTGTGCGACGACCGGCGCCCCTACCGAAACCTGTCCCCGTAGCGGGCGATCGCGGCGTTCATTCTTCGTTCATTTGATAGTTGCTTCAGTAGCCTTGACGACTCCGCGAAACGAATGGAGCCGCCATGACGAGCAGAGCCGTGCGGGCCGAGCGGGAACGAGAACTGAAGTTCGACGTCGCCGACACCTGGTCGCTCCCCGATCTCGCTCCGCTGGCGCCGCCGGGCGGGTCGATCCTCGCGTCCGATGTCGGTCTCGAGAGCACGTACTTCGACACCGACGGCCATGATCTGCTCGATAGCGGGCTCACGTTGCGCCGTCGCACCGGAAGCACGGACGAGGGTTGGCAGCTCAAGGTGCCGGCCGGCGAGGCTCGCACCGAGATCCGGATGGCCCTCAACGGTCGCCTGGCGCCACGCGAGTTGCAGCAACTGACCCTCGGCGCCCGGCGCGGTGCCCGGCTTCGTCCGATCGCGATCGTGCGGACCACGCGGGACGCACACCTGATCGTCGACGCCGACGCCGTACCGCTCGCCGAGGTGGTCGTCGATGAGGTCACTGCCGAGAGCCTGGGCGACGAGACGACGGTGCAGACCTGGCGCGAGGTCGAGGTCGAACTCAAGCAGGGCGACGAGGCGCTGCTGCGCAAGGTCGCGAAGCGGCTGGACAGGTCAGGCGCCCAGCGGTCCCGGTCCGCGTCGAAACTCGCGCGCGCCCTCGGAGTGCCGCCCGGGCGAAAGAGGCGCAAGCCGAAGACCCTGCAGGACGCGGTGCGCGGCTACCTTGCCGACCAGTACCGAGTGATCCGCGCCGGCGATCTCGCGTTACGTCGCGATGAAGACGTCGTTCACAAGACTCGTGTCGCGACCCGCCGCTACCGCAGCGTGCTCAGGGTGTTCGCGTCGCAGTTCGACCGCGAGCGCGCGGTGGCGCTCGATGCCGAGCTCAAGTGGTACGCGGCAGCACTGGGCGACGTGCGCGATCTCGAGGTGCTGCAACAGCATCTGCTGTCGGACCTTGCCGAACTTCCGGCGCAGCTCGTCCTCGGTCCGGTGCAGGCACGCTTGTCCCAGACGCTCGATGCCGACCTCGCTCGCGCGCGCCGCAAGCTCGCGACCGTGATGCGAAGCCGGCGCTATCTCGCCCTGCTGAACGAGCTGCACTCATGGTCGATCGACGCGCCGTTCACGGCACGGCCGGAACAGGCCAAGCACCTGACCCGGTACGTGACCAAGACCGAGCGCAAGTACCGCAAGCGGCTCCGGGACGCCGAAGCGCTCGATGATGCGGACCCCACCAAGAACGAGGCCCTGCACCGTACGCGCAAGGCAGCCAAGCGGGCGCGCTACACGGCTGATCTCACCGTCTCTGCGCTCGGCAAGCACGCTCACCAGGCCGCTGCACAAGCCACGCGCGCCAAGAAGGTGCAGACCAGGCTCGGTGCTCGTCAAGACGGTCTGCTCGCCGTGACCTTCCTGCGACGCGTGGGCGTTGCGGCGAACGGCAAACCTGACGAGAACGCCTTCACGTTCGGCATCCTGCTCGGCCGCGAGATGCGTCGCGGTCACATCTCGTTCGGCTGACCTTGACGGCAGGTCGATCGCTCAGCCTGATGGGCCGAAGCTCTCGACCCTGATCGTGTCCTCCGGCACGTCCAGCTCCTGCAGCCAGGCAACGGCTGCGGCGGAGAAGGCCGGCGACCCGCAGACGTAGTGCAGCCGACCGCCCGCCAGCAGTGGCGCGATGTCTGCCGCGCTCAGCCGGCGCCCGTCCACGCTTCTCGTGTAGGTGATCCGCGCGCCGCCCGCTTCGAGCTCGTCGGCGTACGGCAGGTCCGCAGGCGTCCGTCCCGATACGACGAGCGTCAGCAGATCGGTCGCATCATGGTCCCTCGCGTGTCGAAGCATTGCGACGAACGGGACGACGCCGGAGCCGCCGGCGACACCGAGCAGCGGCGTGGCCGCGTCCCAGACGAACCAGCCGCCGATCGGGCCGCGCACGTCCAGCTCGTCGCCGACTTCGACGACGTCGGCGAGGAAGGTCGACACCTCGCCGTCGGGCAGCCGCTCGATATAGAACTCGACCTGCGGATCCGAGGGTGGCGACGCGATCGAGTACGACCGCTGAGCGACATAGCCGTCAGGTGCCGTGAGGCGAATGACGTAGTGCTGTCCCGGCACATGCTGGACGCGGTCCGGGACGTCCAGGCGCAGCATGACCGCATGCTCGGACGGATGCGAGATGGCGGTAACCACTGCGCGGCGTCGCACGCTGACGGATGCCACCTGGCCGGCGTCGACCGGCGTCGGGTCAATCACCTTGGTAGCGCTGTTCTTGCCAGGGATCGCCGAGGTCGTGGTAACCGTTGCGTTCCCAGAAGCCTTGTTGGTCGTGATCGAGCAGCGTCAGCCTCGTCACCCACTTGGCGCTCTTCCAGAAGTACAGGTGCGGGACGAGCAGCCTGACCGGGCCGCCGTGTTCGCGCGGGAGCGGACGGCCCTCGTGGGTCCAGACGATCCACGCCTGCCCGCCGACGACGTGCGAGAGGGGCAGGTTCGTCGTGTACCCGGTTGTCGACGTGGCGAGGACGTAGGCCGCCGACGGCTTCGGCCGCGCGGCCTCGAGGAGCAGATCGACCGATACTCCGCCGAAGCTGGTGGCGAGCTTGGACCAGGTGGTCACGCAATGGATGTCGCCCTGGTACTCCGACTGCGGGAGCGCGTGCAGATCGGCCCACGTCCACGAGGTCGGATTGTCGACCAGGCCGTCGACGCTCATGGTCCATCGGTCCGGATCAAGCCGCGGGGTGGCCTCGGCGGTCAGCACCGGCCAGTCGTCACCGACGTCGTACTGGCCGGGAGGCAGCCGTGGATCGCGTTCGCGGTGGGCTCTGCCGACGAAGCCGCGGGTAGCCATGCGATCGACCCTATCGAGCTTGACGGGCCTTCCGTCCGAATGGCGATCGACAAACTGGCGACGCACGTCCACGAACTGCAGCAGACGTAGGGCCGAGCGCCGGTCATCGGCGAAGATGGGCAAGTGCTCGGGCTGGAACTTGTCGTCATCTTCGGCGTTGCGCTCATTGCGTGCGGCGCCCTCGCGCGGCGGTACCCGGTCGCGCCGGCCATCCTGCTGGTGACTGTCGGTGCGCTGGTCGGCTTCGTACCTACCCTGCGTCGCGCGCAGCTGCCGCCCGAGGTGGTGCTGCTGCTCTTCCTGCCTGCCCTGCTGTACTGGGAGAGTCTGACCACCTCGCTGCGCGAGATCCGTAACAACCTGCGCGTGGTGATCCTGACCAGCACCGCGCTCGTCGTCGCCACCGCCGGGGCCGTGGCGGTCACCGTCCACGCGCTCGGTCTGCAATGGGGGCCCGCGTGGGTGCTCGGCGCCGCGCTGGCGCCGACCGATGCGACCGCAGTCGGCGTCCTGGCCCGCGACCTGCCGCGCCGCACTGTGACGGTGCTGCGCGCCGAGAGTCTGATCAATGACGGCACCGCGCTGGTGATCTGGGGGCTGGCGGTCGGCGTGACCGCCGGCGAACAGCACCTCACGGCACTACACGTGAGCTGGCTGCTCGTGCTCGCCTACGGCGGCGGCATCCTCTCCGGCCTGCTCATCGGCCTGATCAGCTGGCAGGTGCGCCGCCGCATGGACGACCCGACCCTCGAAGGGATCACCATGCTGGTGACGCCGTTCGCGGCGTTCCTGCTCGCCGACTCCATCCATGCGTCCGGCGTACTCGCGGTCGTCGTGTGCGGCCTGTTCCTCACCCGCACCGCGCCGCGGTTCACCGGCGCGTTCACGCGGCAACAAACGACAGCGTTCTGGTCGCTGGCCACGACGGTGCTGAGCAGCGTGCTGTTCGTCCTCGTCGGGCTCCAGGCACAGACGGCGGTGCGCAACCTGACGAGCGCATCAGTCCCGCGCGCGCTCGGCTACGTCCTTGCAGTCACCGCCGTCGTGATCGGGACGCGTTGGGCGTGGCTGTACACGACGCCGTACATGATTCGCGCAGTCGACCGACGTCCAGTGCAACGATTGCGACGTGTCGGCGCACGACAGCGCACCGTCAGCGCGGTGAGCGGTTTCCGTGGTGCAGTCTCGCTCGCTGCCGCATTGGCGGTGCCGCAGACGCTGCACTCCGGCGCGCCGTTTCCGGATCGCGACCTGATCGTCGTGATCACCTGCGGCGTCATCGTGTTGACGCTGCTGCAAGCGCTGCTACTGCCCGCCGTAGTGCGCTATGCGCGACTGCCCGCCGACAATTCGGTGGCGGAAGAGCGGCGATTGGCCGAGGTGGCCACGACCGAGGCGGCATTCGACGCACTCGAATCGACGGCCGCCGAACTCGGTTCCGACGATCGGGTCATCGAACGGGTTCGGCATGACCTCGAGAAGAGGCGCAAGCTGCTCGCGGCCGACGGCGCTACCGACGATCCGTTCGTGCAGCACGACGACCAGTACACGGCGCTGCGGCTCGCGCTCATCGCGCGCAAGCGGGTCGCGCTGCTCGAGTTGCGCGACTCGCAACAGATCGACGACATCGTCCTGCGGCAGGTGCAGGCGGGACTGGACGTCGAAGAGGTGCGACTGTCGAGGCAGACGTCGGTCGACTGAGTACGTTCCATGCGCAACCTGAGATGCACCGCGTCGATTGCCGCGAATCGGCGGATACTGGAACTGATCTAGGCATGTCGTATCCAGCAGGAGATGATCTGTGCACACGACCCTGTTGATCCTGGCGGTGTTCGCCGCCTGCGTCGTCGAGTCGGTCGAGGCCTTGACGATCGTGCTCGCCGTCGGCGTCACCCGCGGGTGGCACGCGACGATGCGCGGCGTCGCGGCCGGGCTGGTCGCGCTCGCCGTACTGGTCGCCGCGCTCGGTCCGGCGATCGCGGTCATCCCGATCAACGCCCTACGGCTGGTCGTCGGCGGCCTGCTGCTCGTCTTCGGTCTCGGGTGGCTGCGCAAGGCGATCCTGCGCGCGTCCGGGCTCAAGGGGTTGCACGACGAGGACGCCATCTTCCTGCGCGAGCGTGAGGCTGCCGTGCAGGCACGCCATGGTGGACTGTTCGGCGACTCGTACGCATTCACCCTCGCGTTCAAGGGTGTGTTGCTCGAGGGCCTCGAGGTCGTCTTCATCGTGTTGACCTTCGGCGCCAACCAGCACAGCATCCCGCTCGCCTCAGCAGGAGCCGTTGCCGCGGTCCTCCTCGTGACGGTTGCCGGTGTCGCGCTCAAGGCGCCGCTGGCGCGCGTGCCGGAGAACTCGCTGAAGTTCGCGGTCGGCGTGCTGCTCACCGCATTCGGCACCTTCTGGGGAGTCGAAGGCGCCGGCGCGACCTGGCCCGGCAGCGATGTCGCTCTGTTGCCGCTGATTGCCGGCGTCCTGGCCTTTGCGCTCCTCGCAGTCTGGTTGCTGCGCCGCATCCAGTCGCACGACCGATCAGCCGGCCTGCCCAGTGACCGCGAACCGGCGGTGGCCGGATGAACCGGATTACTGCTGCACTGCGCGCCTTCGCTGCTTTCTGGTGGGACTTCATCGTCGGCGACGACTGGCGCATTGCAGCCGGCATCGTCGTCGCGTTGGGCGCCACGGCGGCGCTCGCAACGACAACAGTGCCCGCCTGGTGGATCGTCCCGGTGTTCGTCGTGTCGATGCTTGGGTTGTCGTTGCGCAGCGCACTGCGCGCGGCTCGGTAGCTGCGGTCGGGCGGTCAGCTCGCCCGGAGCGTGAGCGGACGGTGGGCTGCCAACTGATCGCCGTCGAGCGGCCTCGACAACAAGAAACCCTGGGCGCTGTCACAGCCGAGCTCGGTGAGTGCGCGCAGCTGCGCTTCGGTCTCGACCCCTTCGCCGACGGCTGTCAGTCCCGCCGCGTGGGCGGCGCGCACAATCACCTCGAGCAATGCCTGCTCGCCGGCGGTCGCCGCGACGACGAAGGTCCGGTCGATCTTGATCGCGTCGACAGGCAGGAGGCGTAGGCGCGAGATCGAGCTGTATCCGGTTCCGAAGTCGTCGATGCTCACCGACGCGCCGAGGTCCCGGATGGTCTTGCAGATGTTCCGAAGCGCGCAGGTCCTCGCCGAGTGCGGTCTCGGTGATCTCGAGGACGAGCTGATGCGGGTCGAGGCCGCTCGAGTGCAATGCAGTCCGCACGTCCTCGATCAGGCGGTGGTTGCTCGGCGTGCCGGCCGGAGATGTTCACGGCGATCGTGACGTGGCGGTCGCCCAGTGCGGCGATCTGACCGGTCGCGGTGTTCGAGCACCCACGCGTCGAGATCGCAGATCAGATCGGATTGCTCCGCCACCGGGATGAAGGCTATCCGGCGCAAGCAGTCCGCGTTCTGGGTGGCGCCAGCGCAGCAACGCCTCGTACCCTTCGATCCGGCCGGACCGGAGGTCGTAGATCGGCTGGTACTGCACGATGAGGTCGTTCGCCGCAATCGCTGCTTTCAGATCACCTTCGAGCTGCTCACGTTCCGACAGCTCGCGGCGTAGCGCATCGTCGAAGACTTCGACTCGGCCCTTTCCCGCAGTCTTCGCGCGGTACACGGCGATGTCGGCTTCGTTGAGCAACCGCTCGGGGTTGATGTCGCCGTCTTGGCTGACTGCAACGCCGACGCTCGCGTCCGATCCGGACGAGCCGTCCGTCAGCAGTCGGCATCGGCTGCGCAAGCTCGGCCACGATCCTGGTGCCGAGGTCGACGGCGTCGACGTCCCGTTCAATGTTCTCGAGCACCACGACGAACTCGTCACCGCCGAGTCGCGCCACGAAATCACCGGCTCGGACCTGCGCGCGAAGACGCTGCGCGGCATTGCGTAGAGCGTCATCGCCGGCCGCGTGTCCGTGCACGTCGTTCACTGCCTTGAACCCGTCCAGGTCGATGAACAGCAGCGACAACAGGCCGCCGCTGCGTTGGCTGCGCGCCTGGGCCGCATGAATCTCGGTCATCGCCTGTGCCCGGTTCGGCAAACCGGTGAGCGCATCATGCGTCGCCTGATAGGCAAGATCGACCTGCAACCGGTCGCGCGCATCGTTGGCAGCAAGCACTTCCGTCATCGCCATCGTCATGCGTCCCACAACGAGGACGAACAAGATCATCGAAACGCCCACAACCGGCCACACATCGAGCTGCGCGCCGGCCAGCTGCTCGACGGCCAGCACCGCGGGTGCGATGCACGTCGCCACGGCCAGCGAAGCGACTCGTCGCAGGCGAAGGCCGTGGACCGGCGGTTGTCCGCTCTCGGTCAACCGGGTCATGGACGGATGCAACGCAGCAGCACCCCACGCCACGTAGGACGCGAGCCAGATCATGTCGTATGCCGTGTTGCCGACAGCGAGCCAGAGACTGACGACCGTCGAGACCGTGTCGCCGACGATCAACAAGCCGAAGGCCGCCATCAACAGTCGAAACGACGTCGTCCGTCCCGCACCGCCGGTGACCATGCGGAACAACAACGCCAGCAGCAGAATGTCACCGGCCGGGTACGCCACGCTGACGGCGGCGGTGAACGGCGAATAGTCGTACAGCTTCACCGTCGGGTGACCGAGCGAGGCCCACGACAGGATGCCGACGCCGATAGTCAGGATGGCGCTGTCCAGCAGACCCGCGCGGTCCTTGCGACGCCCACCGCGTCGATGGAGCAACCACAGACCGACGGCGATGACCGGGTAGCCGACGAGGTAGAACGCGTCGACGATCGACGGGTAGACATCACGATTCGCGATGTCGCGTTGCCAGCTGTCGACCGCGTCGCCGAGCACCCACAAGGCCAGCCCGGCAAGCATGAACCACCACGGCGCCCGCGACGCCGGTCGATTCTTCGTCAGCCCTACGAAGATCGCCGCCATGCTCGACAGGCCGATCGCGACGTAGAGCCCGTCCTGCCCGAGCACTGAATGTACGAGGGGGTAGCAGAGCGTGGCGGCGACGCCGCAGGCGAGGTACCACCGCCAGGCTGTGCTCCTCATGCCCCGCCTATCGGCAGGTTCGGCAGAATTTCAAGCGAAAACGCGTACGCGGTCAAGCAATTCAGTCAGCCAGACACTCCGGATGAACGTCGACCGCTTCGAATCCTCCGTGCCGCTGGGACGTTCTCGGAACGTTGCTGTGACTGCACCAAGGCGCAGCGGCTGTACGTAACCCCGCGGTGGTGTGTTGGACACTTCGCATTCTCCTGTTGGCTCAACTTGGCGAATACGCATAGGGCGCGCACGGTTCTGTGCGATCTCGCTTGCTCGACCAATGGAGACCACCATGTCGAAGTACTCCCGTCCGGCCCTTGCCGGGCTGGCTGCGGTGTCGGCCGCCGCGCTCTGCGCGCTGCCGGTTCTGCCCGCGAACGCTCACCCAAACGGTTCGTCCAAGGCGCACAAGAGCAAACACGTTCTGCTGATCTCGATCGACGGGATGCACCAGAGTGATCTCAATTGGTACATCGACCATCACGCGAACTCGACGCTGGCCAGGCTGACCGACACGGGCAGCGAGTACACGAATGCGTTGACCTCGAACCCGTCGGACTCCGATCCGGGTGGCACCGCATTGATGACCGGCGGCAACCCCAGGTCGACGGGCATCTTCTACGACGTCGAGTACAGCCACAAGGTGGACGAGGCGGGCGGTGCCTGCACCCCGGGCCACGCAGCCACCGGAGGTGACGTCATCTACGACTCGCCTGACGACGCGCTGGCCAGCGTGCCCGACTTCATCAACCCGTCGAACGGCAGCTTCCCGTCGTTCGACGAGAACGGTTCGATCTACCCGCAGGGCAAGGACAAGAACCCTGCCGCGATCATGAACCTGAAGAACAACGTCTCGTCGTTCGACACCGCGACGTTCCCTGTCGACCCGGCGACCTGCAAGAACATCCTGCCGTGGGACTACGTCGGCGATAACACGATCTTCCAGGTGATCCACAAGGCCGGCCTGCGCACTGCGTGGTCGGACAAGCACGCCGTGTACATGTCGTTCAACGGTCCGGGTTCGAACGGCAAGAGCATCGACGACTATTTCGGCCCCGAGATCGACTCGCAGGCCGTCGAGCCGAACGGCGTCCCGTACCCGCAGGACGACGACTGGGCACACATCGATGCCGCGACCAAGCAGTACGACGGTTACAAGGTGCAGGCCATCCTCAACGAGATCGCCGGCCGCGACCACTCGGGCAAGACCAAGGTCGGTACCCCTGCGATCTTCGGCATGAACTTCCAGACCGTCTCCGTCGCGGAGAAGATTCCGATGACGCCGACCACGTTGATCGGTCCGAACTCGCACGGCAAGTACACCACCAGCGCACCACAACCCGGTGGCTACAAGGTGGTGAACGGCCACGTCGTTCCCGGCCCCGTCCTCTCGAGCGCTCTGAGCTACGTCGACGCACAGCTCGGCCGCATGGTTGCCGCGATCCGCAAGGAGGGGCTCGCGAACTCGACCACGATCATCGTCACGGCCAAGCACGGCCAGTCGCCTACGGATCCGAGCAAGCTGATCACCGTCCAGGACGGGCCGATCATCAGCGCGATCAACGCCGCATGGGCGCAGACGCACCCGAGTAACACGAGCTTGATCGTCGCCGGAACCGACGATGACCTGTGGCAGTCCTACCTCTCGGACAACTCGCAGAGCGCCTGCAACTTCGTCAAGAGCTACCTCTGGAACCACACCGCGTCGGGGTTCGACGTCAACGACAACCCGGTCACGGTGCAGCACTCCGGCCTGGCCCGGATCTGGGCCGGCTCGGCCGCGGCGAAGTTCTTCGGCGTCGGGGTCAACGAGGGCCACTATCCGGACGTCTTCGGGAAGGTCCAGGAAGGCATCGTCTACTCGAAGCCGACCAAGCTCGCCGAGCACGGCGGAATGCACGCCGGCGACCGCCACGTCCTGATGGTCGTCAACGGTCCGGGCGTGCGCGCCCAAGTCGAGTCCGCCTCCGTCGAGACCACGCAGGTCGCACCGACAGTGCTCTCGCTGCTGGGCCTCAACCCGTCCGACCTGCGGGCGGTGCGAGTTGAAGGGACGCGCGTGCTTCCCGGCATCTGACAGCCGCGCAGCACGCACAGGGAGGCCGGCGAGAAATCGCCGGCCTCCTTCGGCTCGTCCGTGATTTGACTATGGCCCGCCTCGTCCGATTATTCTACTTTGTCTATCTGACTACAAGAATAATGAGGACGATCCCGGATGACAGCAGCGCCCCCCACGATCAGCACCCGACGCATCGCCATAGCTTCGGCCATCGGCGCGGTCATCGAGTGGTACGACTTCTTCCTGTACGGCACCGCGGCCGGGCTGGTGTTCACCGACCTGTTCTTCTCGGGGCTGACCGGCGCCACCGCACAGTTCGCGTCCTTCGGCACGTTCGCGGTCGGCTTCGTGGCGCGGCCGATCGGCGGCCTGATCTTCGGGCACTTCGGCGATCGGCTGGGGCGTAAGAAGATGCTGATCCTCACCCTGCTGATCATGGGGCTCGGTACGACGGCGATCGGGCTGCTACCGACCTACGCGCAGATCGGCGTGTGGGCACCGATCCTGCTCGTCACGCTGCGCGTATTGCAGGGCATCGGCATCGGTGGCGAGTACGCGGGCGGCGTTTTGATCGCCGCCGAGTTCGCCCCGCCGAAGCGGCGTGGCTACTTCGCGAGCTTTGCGCACGTAGGCGTCCCGGGCGGGCTGCTGCTCGCCAGCTCGGCGTTCTTCCTGGCGAGCCTGCTGCCCGATCACGCGTTCCTCACCTGGGGCTGGCGGGCGTGCTTCCTGCTGAGCACCGCGCTGCTGGCCGTCGGCGCATGGATCCGGCTGTCCGTGATGGAGACACCGGCATTCGCCCGCGTCCAGGAGCGCAAGGAGATCGCGCGCGTTCCGCTGCGCGAGCTGCTGGCGAACCAGAGCGGACGCCTGCTCCTCGGCATGGGCACGCGCTTCATCGAAGGCTTCACCTTCAACTTCTTCTCCGTCTACCTGCTGACCTATGTCGTGACCACGGCTGACATCAGCAAGTCGTTCGCGCTCGTCGGCATCGCGTGCGGTGCGGCTCTCGGCGTAGTCCTCGTCCCCGTAACGGGCGCGCTGACCGATCGCTTCGGACGCAAGCCCATCTATCGCATCGGTACGTTGCTCGCCCTGGCTTTCGCGTTCCCCGCGGCGGCACTCGCGCAATCGGGCAACCGGTTCGAGATCTTCACCATGTTCGTCATCGGGCTCGGCGTTCTCTACGGCACCATTTACGGCCCGCTCGCCGCGTTCTGGTCGGAGCTGTTCGACACGCGCTACCGCTACACCGCGGTGAGCACGCTCTACCAAGGCTCAGGGGTCGTCGCGTCGGGCATGACCCCGTTGATCGCAGGCTGGCTCGCCGAGTGGGCCAGCGGCACGCTGTGGCTCGTCGCCGCCTACAACGTCCTCGTGGCAGTCATCAGCCTGACGTGTGCACGATTCCTTCCTGAGACGCTCGGCGTCGAGATCGCACCCGCGGTCGACGCACGGGCCGAAGCATCCGTGCTGGCGGCTGCGTGACCTGATCAGGCGCGGGGGCTGTACCGCACGGTGTGCTCGGTCGGGACGAGCCGGCGCAAGTCGTCGAGCGAGCCGCGCAGGTCGCCGATCGCACGAGCCTGCACGAGCACATTGCCGTAGGCGGCAGCCTCGACAGGACCTGCGACGACGGGCAACCCGCACGCATCGGCTGTCAGCTGGCACAGCAACGCGTTCTGCGCGCCGCCGCCGACGAGATGGATCACCTCGACCCGGTGCCCGGTGAGTTCGCACGCTCGCGCGATCGTCCGCTGGTAGGCGGCGGCGAGGCTGTCAAGCACGCACCGAGTGATTTCGGCGGGTGTTTCAGGCACCGGCTGATCGGTGCGGCGGCACTCGTCGCGGATGCGCGCCGGCATGTCACCCGGGGGCAAGAACTGTGGCTGGTCGGGGTCGATGACGCTGCGCCGGGGCAAGCGCTCGGCCGCACCGAGCAAACTCGCCAGCTCGACCTGCCGGCCGTCGCGTTCCCACACGCGCAGTGACTCCTGCAGCAACCACAGGCCCATCACGTTGCGCAGAAACCGAACGGTGTCGTCGACGCCCAGCTCGTTGCTGAATCGACTGATCCGCGCGGCCTCCGAAGTCTCCGGGCGGTCGAGCTCGACGCCGACCAGAGACCAGGTACCGCACGAGATGAAGGCGAAGTCGCTGCCACGTGCAGGTACTCCGGCCACCGCGGACGCGGTGTCGTGCGTACCGACCGCCGTCACGACGGCGTCGCGACAGCCGGTCTCGGTCGCGACATCGGCGAGCACCGGTCCGATGGTGCGCCCGGGCGCGACGACGTCAGGAAAGAGGTTGCGCAACTGCAGTTCGTCGAACAACTCCTTCGACCACGTACGGGTGCGTGCGTCGACCAGCGCTGTCGTGGATGCATTCGTCAGCTCGGTGACCCGCTCCCCCGTCAGCCAGTACGCGAAAAGATCGGGGATGAGGAGCGCTGCGTCGGCCCCACGAACGGCGGCCGAATCGCGCGCCGCGACGAGTTGGTACACGGTGTTGAACGGCAGTTCGTGGATGCCGGTGGTTGCGTAGTGGTGCTGCGCAGAAACTGTGCGAGTGACTCGTTCGGCGACACCGTCGGTTCGCGCATCGCGATAGTGCACGGGATTGCCGATGAGCCGACCGTCCGCGTCGAGCAGGCCGTAGTCGATCGCCCACGAGTCGACGCCGATGCCGGCTACGCGTTCGACGGCGGACGAAGCCTGCCGCAGCCCGTCCAGCACTCCGGCCCACAACGACAGGACGTCCCACTGCAACTGATTACGAACCGAGACCGGCCGGTTGGGGAACCGGTGCACCTCTCGCAGGTCGATCGCGCCGCGCTCGACCTCGGCGAGCATCACCCGTCCGGATGATGCGCCGAGATCGACCGCGGCGAAGGCGCTCACCGCAGGAAGGCCGCCGCGACACCCGCGTCGACGGGAATGTGCAGTCCGGTCGTGTGCGAGAGATCGCCGCCCGTCAGCGCGAACACGGCGTTCGCGACGTGCTCGGGCAGCACCTCCTGCTTGAGCAGCGTGCGTTGCGCGTAGAACTTGCCGAGGTCTTGTTCCTCGACGCCGTAGACCGCCGCGCGCTGTGCACCCCAACCGCCCGCGAAGATGCCCGATCCGCGCACCACCCCGTCCGGGTTCACGCCGTTGACGCGGATCCCGTCCGCACCGAGCTCGGCCGCAAGCAGCCGCACCTGATGGGCTTGGTCAGCCTTGGCGGCCCCGTAGGCGACATTGTTCGGTCCGGCGAAGACACTGTTCTTCGAGGCGATGTACACGATGTCGCCGCCCATGCCCTGGGCCTGCATCGCGCGTGCTGCCTCGCGCGCGACGAGGAACGACCCACGAGCCATGACGTCGTGTTGCACGTCCCAGTCAGCGATCGTTGTTTCCAGCAGGGGCTTGCTGATCGACAACCCGGCGTTGTTGACGACGAGATCGACGCCGCCGAACGCAAGGGCAGCCGCCGCGAGTGCGTCGGCGATCTGCGTCTCGTCGGTGACGTCGACGCTGACCGGGACGGCGACGTCGGTCGTCCCGAGCTCCGCGGCAACGGTGGCCGCCGCCTCGGTGTCGCGATCAGCAACGACAACGCAGGCGCCCTCGGCGGCAAGGCGGTGCGCGATGGCGCGGCCGATACCTGAACCGCCGCCGGTCACCAGTGCGACGCGGGTGGCGAGCGCTTTCGGCTTCGGCATCCGCTGCAGCTTCGCCTCTTCGAGGGCCCAGTACTCGATACGGAATTTCTCCGACTCGTCGATCGGCGCGTAACTCGAGATGGCTTCCGCACCGCGCATCACGTTGATGGCGTTGACGTAGAACTCGCCGGCCACGCGTGCGGTCTGCTTGTCCTTGCCGTAGCTGAACATTCCGACGCCGGGGACGAGCACGATCGCCGGGTCGGCGCCGCGCATCGGCGGCGAATCCGCGCTCGCGTACTTGTCGTAGTACGCGGCGTAGTCGTCGCGATAGGCGGTGTGCAGCTCACGTAGCCGCGCGACGACTTCGTCGACCGTGGCGGTGGGTGGCAGGTCGACGACGAGCGGCCGCACCTTCGTGCGCAGGAAGTGATCGGGGCAGGACGTCCCGAGCGCAGCAAGCCGCGGATGCTCGGCACGCGCGACGAACTCGAGCACCGTGTCGGAATCGGTGAAGTGACCGACCTGCGGACGATCGGTCGAGGCGAGCCCGCGGATCACCGGTGCGAGCGCCGCCGCGCGGGCGTGTCGCTCTTCCTCGGGAAGCGTGTCGTACACAACTGGGCCGAACGGCTCGGGCCTGCCGCGGTCACGGATGAACTGCTCGGCCGAGCGGATGATCTCGAGCGAGTTGGCCTCGCACTGCTCACTCGTCTCGCCCCATGCGCTAATCCCGTGCCCGCCGAGCACGCAACCGATCGCCTGCGGATTCGCTTCAGCGATTGCGGCGATGTCGAGGCCCAACTGAAAACCCGGACGCCGCCAGGGCACCCAGACGACACGGTCGCCGAAGCATTCGGCGGTGAGCTGCTCACCGTCAGCCGACGTCGCGAGCGCAATGCCCGAGTCCGGGTGCAGGTGATCGACGTGCGGCGCGGCGACGAGGCCGTGCATCGCCGTGTCGATGGACGGTGCCGCGCCCCCCTTGCCGTGCAAGCAGTAGTCGAACGCGGCGACCATCTCGTCCTCGCGGTCGACTCCCGGATACACGCCGACGAGGGCACGCAGTCGATCGAGTCGCAGCGCGGCCAGCCCGGACGCCGTCAGCGTGCCGAGGTCACCGCCGGAACCCTTCACCCAGACGAGGTCGACCGCTTGCCCGGTCACCGGATCGGTCTCGACGCCTTTCGCGGACGTGTTGCCGCCCGCGTAGTTGGTGTTGCGGGGATCGCTTCCCAACCGGTTCGAGCGGGCGATCAATTCATCAACGGTGTTGCTCATGCTCCCCAACCTGCTTGTTGTCCACCAATACGTTCGGCCACGATGCGCTCGGCGTAGCCGGAGCCGGCGTAGGCCGCCATCGGGTCCGCGTCGATACCGAGGTCTGCGCGCAGGTCGGCGAGCAGCGGGCGCACGTCGGTGTTGTACGCGTCCATCAGCACAGCGTTCGCTCCGAGGACGTCACCGGATCGCTGAGCTGCGCCAAGTACGCCGAGGTCGACGAGCAGGGCCTTCGCAGTCGCTTCCTGCACGTTCATGACCGATCGGATCTGGCCCGGGATCTTCGGTTCGATGTTGTGGCATTGATCGAGCATGAAGGCGATCTCGGTGTCGGCGTCGAGGCCGCCACCGTTGCGCACCTCGAACAGGATGCGGAAAAGCTGGAACGGATCGGCAGAGCCGACCATCAGGTCGTCATCGGCGTAGAAGCGGGAGTTGAAGTCGAACGCGCCGAGCTTTCCGGCGCGCAACAGGAACGCGACGATGAATTCGATGTTGGTGCCCGGCGCGTGGTGGCCCGTGTCGACGCACACCTTCGCGCGTTCGCCGAGCTGCAGGCAGTGCGCGAACGACGTGCCCCAATCGGGCACGTCCATCGTGTAGAAGGCCGGCTCGAACAGCTTGTACTCGAGGATCAGGCGCTGGTCACCCGTGAGTCGCTCGTTCACCTCGGCGAGTGCTTCGGCAAGACGGTCCTGCCGGGCGCGGATGCTGTCCTGGCCGGGGTAGTTCGTCCCGTCCGAGAACCACAGCTTCAGATCACGAGATCCGGTCTGGTCCATGACGTCGATGCACTCGAGCAGGTGGTCGACAGCCTTGCGGCGCACGCGGGGGTCGGGGTTGGTGACGCTGCCGAGCATGTAGTCGTCGTCCTGGAACACGTTGGCGTTGATCGTGCCCAGCGTGATGCCGAGATCCTCGGCAGCCTCGGCGAGCTTGCCGTAGTCGTCGACCTTGTCCCACGGGATGTGCAGGGCGACGGACGGGGCGACGCCGGTGTAGCGATGCACCTGCGCCGCGTCCGCGATCTTCTCGAACGGATCACGCGGGACGCCCTGCTGCGCAAACACCTTGAAGCGCGTGCCTGAGTTTCCGAACGCCCACGAGGGCAGCTCGATGCGCTGGCGGCGCAACGCGTCGAGGACGCTGTCGCGATCGTTCATGAGACAAGCCTGCTTTCGCTCGTGCGTTCGGACGGTTACTCAGAGGGCCACTTCGACGAGTTCGATGTCGAGCAGGTCGGCGGTGGCACGCAGTTCCGGCAGTAGGTTGCCGACGCCCAGCGCCCAGTGATGGCTGATGCCGGTGGCGCTCCAGACGTCGACCCACTCGCCGGGGTCGCAGCCGAAGTCGACGCGCGACGTGGTGTT